>NZ_DASPMM010000016.1:0-40963 GCF_035627055.1 Brevundimonas sp.
AGGCCGCGCGGCCCGGAGCCGCGGGTCAGCGTCAGCCGCAGCGACGCGGCCGCCAGCCCGTGCGCCTCCAGCAGCGCCGCCATGGCCGCGGCGATGGCGCCGTCGTCCAGCGGCACGGCCAAGTCCAGCAGCGCCGCACCGGCCCGCAGCCGCGCCAGATGGCGCTCCAGGCGGCACGGCGCCCCCGCCTCCACGCGCAGCGTCTCGAACACGCCGTCGCCCAGCAGCAGGCCGCGGTCGGTGGGGGCGATGCGCGCGGCGCCCTCGTCCACCAGGGCGCCGTTCAGCCAGACCACGCTCATTCGCCATACCCTCCCAGCACGGCCAGCAGCGGCCGGATCTTGACCAGCATCTCTTCCCACTCCGCCGCCGGGTCGGAATCGGCGACGATGCCGCCGCCGGCCTGGGCGACCACCGCGTCCGGCGTCAGCGACAGCGTGCGGATGACGATGCTGCTGTCCATGGCGCCGTCGAAGCCGATCCACACCACGCTGCCGCAATAGGCGCCGCGGCGCGACTCCTCCATCTCGTCGATGATCTCCATGGCGCGCACCTTGGGCGCCCCGGTGACCGAACCGCCGGGGAAGGCGGCGCGCAGCAGATCCACCGGCCCCACCCCCGGCCGCAGCCGCGCCGTCACCGCCGACACCAGGTGGTGGACGGAGGCGAAGCTCTCCAGCCCGGCCAACTCGGGCACCCGCACCGAGCCCACGGCGGACACCCGCGCCAGGTCGTTGCGCATCAGGTCGACGATCATCAGGTTCTCGGCCCGGTCCTTGGCGCTGGCCTGGAGTTCGGCGGCGAGGGCGGCGTCGCGGGCGGGATCCGGATGGCGCGGCCGGGTGCCCTTGATGGGACGGGTCTCGATGCGGCCGCCGGCGGGATCGAAGGTGAGGAACAGCTCGGGCGAGTTGGAGACCAGGGCGCGGTCGCCGAGCCGCCAGAAGGCGCCGTAGGCGGCGGCGCGGCCGGCCAGGCGCAGCATGATGTCGAAGGGATCGGCGCCGGGGTTGAGGACGCCGGACCAGGCGCGGGCGATATTGGCCTGGAACAGCTCGCCGGCGGCGATGCGGGCGACGACGTCGGCGACGGCGGCGAGATAGGCTTCGGGCGCCGCTTCGGGGCGCATCTCCGGCGCGGGCGGCGGCGGCGCGCCAGGGTCGGCGGCCTGGACCAGCCAGGCCTCGGCGCGGTCGGCGGCCGTGGCCGCGGCGGCGGCGTCCGGGCCGCGGCCGGCGACGGTGACGGTCCGCGCCGCGTGGTCGAAGGCCAGCATGGCGGGGTAGCGGGCCAGCATCAGGTCGGGCCAGACCGGCGGGCGCGGCCCGGTGGCGGGCCGGGCCCCGGCGTCGTAGGCGTAGAGGCCCACCACGCCCCGCGACAGGGCCGGGTCGCGGAGCTGGTCGAGCCCCCCCTCCCCGCCGGTCCAGTCCGGCTCGGCGGCGACGAAGGACCAGCGGCCCAGCGGCCCGCCGTCGGAGAGCAGGGCCAGGGCGCCGTCCCGGTGACGCAGGCCGGCCGCGGCGGCGAGGGGATCGCGCCACGGCCTGACCCGGGACTCGGTGGCCTGGAAGGGCTGGAGGCGGCCGCTCATGCCGCCTCTCTAGCCCACGGGCGCGGCGCTTCCCACCGCCCGCGTCAGCCTCCCGCGCCGCCCCCGTCGCCCGCTTGGCCGACCAGGCCCTGCATGGCGTCGAGATAGGCGACGAAGGCGCGCCGGCCCTCGGGCGTCATCGCAGCCTCGGTCAGGGGCTTGCGGCCCTCGAACCGCTTGGTCACGGCGACGAAGCCGGCGTCCTCGAGCTTCCTCAGATGGACCGAGAGGTTGCCGTCGGTGGTCTGGAGCCGGGCCTTGAGGGTGTTGAAGTCGGCGCTCTCGACCCCGGAGAGCACGGCCATGATGCCGAGCCGGACGCGGCCGTGGATGACCTCGTCGAGGCGGTTGATGTCGAAATCGTCCGCCACGCTCAGCCCCTCGCCGCCCGCATCAGCAGGAAGCCCGGCAGGCCCATCAGCAGGAACAGGGCCCCCGCATAGGCCAGGTACTGGTCGGGCGAGCCGGTCAGGGCGGCGATCAGCGGGGCGGCGGCGAAGGAGGCGATGGCCAGCCCCCACAGGGCCTTCGAGCGCTGCATGGCGGCCGTGACCGCCCAGCCGCTGCCGTAGAAGACCATGATCATCGACGGCATCAGGGCGAACAGCACCGTGGCCTCCTCCTCGCCCGTCTTCCACACCAGCACGGCCATGGACGCCGACAGGGCGAAGATGCCCCAGCCGACCGAGGCCCAGGCCGTGCCCGAGGCGCGATTGGCCGCCGTCTCGACCCCGCCGGCCCGCTTGATGGCGCGGATGGCCAGGATCAGCAGGGCGAAGAACAGCACCGTCGCGCCCAGCCAGACGTAGTTGAGGGCGGAATAGTCCAGCCCTGTCAGCCCGCGCACGATGGCCCAGTGCGCCACGCTGGCGGCGCCGTAGATCAGGCCGGCGCCGAACAGGATGGAGGCGCCCTGCATCGGCGCGCGATGGCCCTCCTCGGCGAGGCGGCGCATCCAGGCGATGTCGGCGGCGGGGTCTTCGACTTTCTCGGTCATCATCGGCGGGGGTCCCTGTCAGGAGCGGCCGGGGCGGCCGCGTTCAACGTGCCCCGATCATGCACCAAGCACTTTGTGTTGTAAAGTGCATTGCTCGAGAGGTGGGAAAGCGGGCGCGGGAGGGGCTGCGCCTGCACTGAAAAACGCGTCCGTAGCGTCCGTAGAGTGCACAGAGTGCGTAGAGTGCACAGAGTGCACTGAGTGCGTAGAGGTCGCAGAGTGCGGGGAGTGGAAGCGGTTCAATCTCGACACCTGGACCTTCACGCGATGTGACGGGCGACATTATGCGCCGGCCGGTTCCCTGGGCGGGAAGATCGGCTCGGGAATCCGCCATCTGCCTGAAAAGGCGGAAGATCGTCCGCTGAATCCGACTATGAATCCCCGGATCGTCAGCACAGCGTCACGGGGTCTGGTCACCTCCCCCTTCGCCGCTTGCGAAGGGGAGGCGACGTCGGCGCGACATCAGGCGCGGGGGGCCAGACGGGGGCCGGCGAGCAGGCCGAACAGGAAGCCGCCGAGGTGGGCCTCCCACGCCAGGCCGCCGACGCCGCCGCTGAGGCGGACGAGGACGAACAGGATCACGAACAGGACGACGTTCATCTTGAGGAAGGCCACGACCTGTTGGCGCACGGGCCGCGAGGTCAGGGCCGCGACGCCGCCTTCGGGGGGCAGGCGGGCGGCCACGCCCCACAGGCCGCACAGCGCCCCCGAGGCGCCGACCATGGGCACGACGCCGAAGGGATGCAGGGCCAGGTAGAGGGCCGCGCCGCACAGGCCGGAGGCGAGGAACAGGAGACCGTAGCGGCCCCAGCCGGCGGGCCGGGGGCCGCCGAGCCGGTTCAGCGCCGGCGGCGTCAGCGCCAGCACCCCGCCGATGTTCATCCAGACGTGGGCGAGGTTGGCGTGGACCAGCATGTGGCTCAGGGGCGTGTGCCACCGCCCCTCCGCCAGGGCCTGGGCCGACAGCCCCCAGGCCCCGGGCCCGCCGACGAACCACTGGCCGGCGAAGACGAGGCCCAGCAGCACGGCCGGTCCGATCCCGGCCGCGGCGCCGGGGCCGTACTCGTCGCGCCAGCTCGCGGGGGAGAAGAGCGAGGCCCGGTCGGCCCCGCCGTCGGTGGCGCGGCTCAGGGCCGAGGGCCGGAAGGGCTCAAGCGGGTCATCCATCAGGGGAGTGTGCCGGGCGCATGGCCGAAGGGGCAAGGGGCCCCGGACCCGGCCGGATCGCCGAAGGAGGACGCTGGCCCGGAGGGCGCGTCGGGGGTTAGGCTTCCCTCCAACAGGAGCCCCGCCCATGCCCGCCACCGGCCACTATCTCGCGGTCTTCACCTCGAACAAGACCAGCCCGAAATGGCGGGCCTGGTACGCGATGACGAAGGCGGAACAGGACGCCGTCGACGCGATCGGCGTCCCGGCGGTCAAGGCGTGGGACGAGGCGCACCGGGACGTCATCGTCTACCAGGGCGGGCCGCTGGGGCCGACCAAGCGGGCGACGGAGGACGGGGTCACCGACGTCGTCAACGAACTGACGGTGTTCATGGTGGTGCGGGCGGAGTCGCACGAGGCGGCGGCGCAGCTGTTCGTGGGGCATCCGCACTGCACGATCTTTCCGTGCGACGCGGTGGAGGTGATGCCGCTGCTGGGGGCGTAGGGCGGCGCAGGAACCTAGACACGGTTTAGGTTCGGCCTATGGTGCGATTCATGGCTGAGTTTCTTGTCCCCGACGAAAAGGCCTTCGCCTGGGCGAAGCGCAAAAAGACCACGCCACGCGCGCTGGAGGCACGGTTCGACAAGCGCACGCGCCGCATCAAGCTGCGGCTCGACACCGGCCTGGACGTGATGTTCGATCCGCGCGACGCCCATGGGCTGGAAGCGGCGCGGGAGGAGGATTTCGCCGGCGCGGTCATCGAGGGCGGCGGCACGGTGCTGCATCTGCCCCGGCTGGACGCCGATTTCTCGGTGGCGCGGCTGCTGGAAGGCTTTCTGGGGCCGATGGACTGGACCCGGGCAGAGGCGCGCGCGGCGGCGTCGCGAAGAAACGGGATGAAGGGCGGGCGGCCGCGGAAGGTCGCGGCGGCTTAGGGGGCGCGCCTTCTCCCCTCGAGGGAGAAGGTGGCCCGGAGGGCCGGATGAGGGGGCTGTTCGACGCGGGATGGCTGCCGGACGATCAGCGGCGAACCGGACGCATGGGTGTCCCACCCCTCATCCGAGCGGCTTCGCCGCCCACCCCTCGTCAGGTCGCATGCGACCTTCCTCGACCCGCAAGGGGAGAAGGAACGGATAGCGGGGAGGCGGCGAAGCCGCCTCCGGACGATCGACCCTCACCCTTGAGCGCCAGGACGACGGCTGCGCCGCCGTGCTCTCAAGCCCTCTCCCGATGGGAGAGGGGACGGCCGTTGCTGTGTCTGAGGCTTAGCGGCTAGCGTTCGGAGACCGCTAATTTTGGCTCGGGGTACAATGTCCATTTTTGATGATGTCGTTCGCGCTCACGACGAGGGTGCACGACAAGACGAAGGGCATTTCGAGTACTTGAACCGGTCAGGCAGGCCAGCGCTCGCAGCAGTACGAGCATGGATCGATGGTGCGCTGTCGAGATATCCAACAACGGAGCTGAATTCGCTCGTCGGGAAGATCAAGTCCGGGGACGAAGTTGCTCACCGAAGTGGATTGTTTGAGCTGTTGCTCCATGAGGCGCTGCTAGCTTCGGGCTCAATCATCGAAGCAGTGGAGCCGGCGCTCCGGCATACCGACAAATCGCCGGATTTCCTTGTCCGCACTCCCAACGGAGAGCGATTCTATCTAGAGGCCACATTGGCCACGGGTCTAAGTGACGCTGATCGGCGTGCAAGAAAGCGTTTGAATACAGCAATCGAGGCGGTGAATAGCGTTCGATCGCAGGACTACGTTCTTGACGCTACCTTTCATGGAACCCCAGCTCACCCCATCCGACTCCGCCAACTGCGCGAGAGGATCGAACGGTGGCTGCAAACGCTCGACTACAACACCGTTACAGAGACTTGGCAGAGTCAGATCGGGACCCCTGCACCTTTTCGGCACCAAGAGTCTGACTTTACTGTAGAGCTACGCCCGATACCACGTCCGAACCGTCAAGCGCCGCCGGGGAGGGCCATCGCTATCCAAGGTGGGGAAGCTTGGAGCAGAACGGTCGGCTCAGCACTTCGGCAAGCCATCGAAGGCAAGGTGAACCGATACGGTGAGTTGGACCTTCCATTTGTCGTGGCGGTCAATGGGACCGATCACAATGCTGAGGAGCATGATGTGTTTGCCGCCCTTCTGGGGCAGGAGGTGGTCCGAATTCCATATGGTCCGCGAGGGCTCCGACAAGACGACGCGTACTGGGATCGTGACGGAGACGGGGTTTGGGTGAGGCCGGATGGTACTACACGCCGACAGGGACTTGCAGGTGTGTTGGCGTTCAACGACCTCGGCATTTGGTCTGCTCCCAAGCGAAGAGGCCTATACGTTCCAAATCCATGGGCCCGGCAGCCGCTAGGTGCGTTTCCGCTCGCCGTCGACCGAATGGAGGTGGAGGGCGAAGAGCTTCGAAAGGTTCAAGGCGTGTCGTTCGGAGCAATCTTGGGGTTGCCTGATGATTGGCTGGAAGATCTCGATTGAGCAGCGTTCACTGTTTAATTCGAGAAATTTGCACGCATCCGAAATGATACTGGGATGTTGCCGGCGAGCATCCCTGGGCTGTACACAGTGGTGGGACCGTCTGCCCGATCCTCCAAGAAACTTCGCTCTTGGGCGGAAATCATCGCTGCGGCGAATGACTGTCTAAACGTGGCGTAGGCAAAAGACTTTGATTTGTCGGCAACGGCCTTGATCTCATACAAGAACTCATTGGCAGCCGACTTGCGGCCTTGGCTTAACGTCTTTGGCGAATCCAAGAAAGCGAACTGGGGCAAGTCGCCCGCTATGGCGTCCACATTTGAATAGAGGCGAACTGCCACTCCGCCGTCGGGGCCAATGATTTGACCCGTGTGATCATAATGCAGAGCTAGCGCAAGCCGAACCGCGAATGCCTCCATATGGCTGGACACGATTGGGCCAGAGAGGCACATGATCCCTATGTCCGACGGCAGGTTCAGATCGCGGATTGTCCGTCGTTCGGCAGCCTTCGCCGGCTGCATCTCCTCCAAAATTCCCGGCAGCTTTCGGTTCGCTATCCCCAGCAGTGAGTTGAAGTGGCCGAGCTCCTCCGACGTCGTCGAGTCAGGCCAGCACCTGCCCACAATAGCGACGACGAGGTCGGAAAGGCGCGCACCATGATTGCATGGGGCACAGCTTGGAAACTCAAGCCCTTTTGGGCGCTGCCCCAGAGGGAAAAAGCTCGTTGGCGGGATGTGATCGACAGTCGAAGCTCGGGTAACCCCTCCGCAGTAAATGCAATGGGGCTGTGCCTCAAATATCCGTCTGTGCCTCTTTCCCCTTGTCTGTGCCTCTCCCACTCAATGCACCCGCGCCTTCCCGATCTCCAGCCCGCCCTCGCCGGCTGACACCCCGATCACCGACCCGTCCTCGATCTCCCCCGCCAGAAGCTTCCGCGCGATCGGGTCGACAAGCTCCTTCTGGATGACGCGCTTGAGCGGCCGCGCGCCGTAGACCGGGTCGTAGCCCTTGTCGGCGAGCCAGGCGGCGGCGGTGTCGTCCAGCGCCAGGGTCAGCCGCCGGTCGGCCAGCAGCTTCTCGAACCGCGCCAGCTGGATGCGGACGATGCCGGCCATCTGGCCTCGGCCGAGGCGGCGGAAGAGGATGATCTCGTCGATGCGGTTGAGGAATTCGGGGCGGAAGTGGGCGCGGACCTGCTCCATGACGTAGGGACGGACCGTCTCGACGTCGTCGCCTTCGCCCTGGCCGGCGAGGGCCTCGGAGCCGAGGTTGCTGGTCATGATGATCAGGGTGTTGCGGAAGTCGACGACCCGGCCCTGGCCGTCGGTCAGGCGGCCGTCGTCCAGCACCTGCAGCAGGACGTTGAAGACGTCGGGGTGGGCCTTTTCGACCTCGTCGAACAGCACGACCTGATAGGGGCGGCGGCGCACGGCCTCGGTCAGGGCGCCGCCCTCGTCGTAGCCGACGTAGCCGGGGGGGGCGCCGATCAGGCGGGAGACGCTGTGCTTCTCCATGTACTCCGACATGTCCATGCGGGTGATGGCGGCCTCGTCGTCGAACAGGAATTCGGCCAGGGCCTTGGTCAGCTCGGTCTTGCCGACGCCGGTCGGGCCGAGGAAGAGGAAGCTGCCCAGCGGGCGGTTGGGGTCGTTGAGGCCGGCGCGGGCGCGGCGCACGGCGTCGGCGACGGCGGCGAGGGCCTCGTCCTGGCCGACCACGCGGCGGGCCAGGGCGGCCTCCATGGAGAGCAGCTTCTCGCGCTCGCCCTCCAGCATCTTGTCGACCGGGACGCCGGTCCAGCGCGAGACGACCTGGGCGATCTGTTCGGCGTCGACGACCTCGGGGGTCAGGGGGCCGGACTTGTCGGCCTCGTTGGCCTCGGCTTCGGCGAGCTGTTTCTCGATGCCGGGGATCTGGCCGTAGGCGATCTCGGAGGCGCGGGCGAGGTCGCCGGCGCGCTGGGCGGCGGCCAGTTCGGCGCGCAGGCGGTCGAGGGTTTCGCGCAGCTGGGCGCCGGCGCCGACCTTTTCCTTCTCGGCCTTCCAGCGGGCGGTCAGGTCTTCAGACTGGGCGTCGAGGTCGGCGATCTCGTCCTCGAGCTTTTCGAGGCGGGCGACCGAGGCCTTGTCGGTCTCCTTCTTCAGGGCCTCGCGCTCGATCTTGAGCTGGACGGCGCGGCGGTCGATCTCGTCGAGCGCCTCGGGCTTGGAGTCGACGGCCATGCGCACCCGGCTGGCGGCCTCGTCGATCAGGTCGATGGCCTTGTCGGGCAGGAAGCGGTCGGTGATGTAGCGGTTCGACAGGGTGGCGGCGGCGACGATGGCGCCGTCGGCGATGCGCACGCCGTGGTGGACCTCGTACTTCTCCTTGAGGCCGCGCAGGATCGAGACGGTGTCCTCGACCGAGGGCTCCTCCACGAACACCGGCTGGAAGCGGCGGGCGAGGGCGGCGTCCTTCTCGACGTGCTTGCGGTACTCGTCGAGGGTGGTGGCGCCGACGCAGTGCAGCTCGCCGCGGGCCAGGGCCGGCTTGAGCAGATTGGAGGCGTCCATGGCCCCGTCGCCCTTGCCGGCCCCGACGAGGGTGTGCATCTCGTCGATGAACAGGATGATCTGGCCCTCGGCGGCCGAGACCTCGTTGAGGACGGCCTTGAGCCGTTCCTCGAACTCGCCGCGGTATTTGGCGCCGGCGATGAGGCTGCCCATGTCGAGGGCCATGACCTTCTTGTCCTTGAGGCTCTCGGGCACGTCGCCGTTGACGATGCGCAGGGCCAGGCCCTCGACGATGGCGGTCTTGCCGACGCCGGGCTCGCCGATCAGGACGGGGTTGTTCTTGGTGCGGCGGGCGAGGACCTGGATGGTGCGGCGGATCTCCTCGTCGCGGCCGATGACCGGGTCGATCTTGCCGTCGCGGGCGGCCAGGGTCAGGTCGCGGGCGTAGCGCTTCAGAGCGTCATAGGCGTCCTCGGCCCCGGCGCTGTCGGCGGTCTTGCCCTTGCGGATTTCGGCGATGGCCTCGTCGAGTTTTTCCGGCGTGGCGCCGACGGAGGCGAGCACGGTGGCGGCGACCCCGCCCTCGCGGGCGATGGCGCTGAGCAGGCGTTCGGTGGTGACGAAGGCGTCGCCGGCCTTTTTCGAGGCCTGTTCGGCGGCGGCGAAGACGCGCGCAGTGTCGCCGTCGAGATAGAGCTGGCCCGAGCCGCCGGAGACCTGCGCGCGCTTGGACAGGGCGGTTTCGGTGGCGGACTCGGCTTTTGCGGGATCGCCGCCGGCGGCGGTGATCAGGGTGCGGGCGAGGCCGTCGCGCTCCTCGAGCAACACCTTGAGCAGGTGTTCGGGGGCGAACTGCTGGTGCCGGCGGGCGAGGGCCAGCGACTGGGCCGACTGGACGGCCTGTTTGGCGCGGTCGGAATAGAGGTCGAGATTCATAGAGTCCCCTCGTGAGGCGGAGTCCGGGCCGCGCGCCCTCATCAAGCAAGCAACGCGCCGTCCGGTTGCGGATCAGGTGGGTGTGGCGGCCGGGGCACACAAGAGGCCGCGGGTCGGGCGTGGACAGGATCGGCGGGGGCGGGCTAGCGTCCCGGCCGGTTCAGTCGGGAGCGTCTCCATGTCCATCCGCCTCACGCGCCGCGCGGCGCTGGTTTCGTCGGTCGCCGCCGGGGTCGCCCTGCCCTCGCTGTCGCACGCCCAGACCGGTCCGGCGCCGGCGGGCGAGGCGCTGGCGGAGGCGGTCGACGCCTATGTCAGACGGTGCATGGCGGCCTTCCCGGACCAGCCGGCGCTGTCGGTTGCGGTAGTCAAGGACGGGGCGCCGGTGCTGACCCGGGGCTATGGCGTGCGGGTGCAGGGCGAGGCGGCGCCGGCGGACGAGCACACCCTGTTCGCCATCGCCTCGAACACCAAGAACGTCACCGCCGCGGCCCTGGCCATCATGGTCGACGAGGGCAAGGTGGAGTGGGACGAGCCGGTGAAGACCTACCTGCCCGGCTTCACCCTGTCGGACCCGGTGATCGGCGAGCGGATCACGGTGCGGGACACGATCAGCCACCGCGCCGGCTTCGGCCTCGGCGCCGGCGACCTGCTGTTCTGGCCCAACAGCGACCGCAGCCGCGCCGAGGTGCTGGCGGCCGTGCCGTTCGTGCCGATCGAGGACCAGTTCCGCGGGCAGTACCACTACAACAACCTGATGTTCGTGGTCGCCGGGGCGGTGCTGGAGGCGGTCTCGGGGATGCCGTGGGAGCGGTTCGTCCAGACCCGCATCCTCGACCGCGTCGGCATGACCGAGACCGTGCCGATGGCGAGCCTGGCCGATGCGGCCAGGTCGGCCCTGCCCCATGCGCGGGTCGGGCCGCCGCTGCGCTACCAGGGCGAGATGGTGCAGATCGCCGACTCCATCGCCGAGGTGTGGAACTGGGATTCGGCGGCGGCGGCGGGCGGCCTCTGCACCACCGCGACCGACTGGGCCAAGTGGATCGGCGTGCGGCTGGCCATGGGCGAGCTGCCGGACGGCACGCGGCTGTTCTCGGAAGCGACGGCGAAGGAGATGTGGCGCCCGAACGTCATCATCAGCGCCTCCGAGGGGCCGACGGCGGAGCTGCCGGGACGGGCCATCGCCTCGACCTACGCCATGGGCTTCCAGGTGCAGGACTATCGCGGCGAGCGGATGATCACCCATGGCGGCGGCTCGCCGGGCGGCATTTCCGCGACGGTGCTGATCCCCGGGCGAGACGCCGGCTTCTCGATCTTCTCCAACGCCGAGGAGAGCTTCCTGCTGCGGGCGCTGCGCTCGGGCATTTCCGACATCGTCATGGGCAAGACCGGCTTCGACTGGATCGCCGACAGCGTGCGGCTGCGCGACGAGGGCGACGCCAAATCGATCGCCGCGGCGGCCGAGATCGACGCCAAACAGGCCGCGGGGGCCCCGCCGTCCTTGCCCCCGCACGCCTATGCCGGCACGTGGCGGGACCCTTGGTATGGCGACATCGTCATCGAGACCCGGACCATCAGGCGTGAGGGGTCGACCTACACCACCCTGTGGCTGGACTTCACCCACACGCCCGCGCTGAAGGGGCCGCTGGAGGCCTACGACGGTGACACCTTCCGGACCCGATTCCCCGACAAGAGGGAGGAGGACACGTTCGTGACCTTCAAGATCGAGAACGGCGCGCCCGTGTCGGCGACGATGAAGGCGGTCTCGCCGGACGCGGACTTCAGCTACGACTTCCACGACCTGCGCCTGAGCAAGGTCTGAGCCGATGATCGGGATCGCGTTCGCCCTGTTGCTGACCGCCGCGCCGATGGCCGGGCCGCAGGAGGTCCCCGCCGTCTGCGAGCCGGCCATCGGGGTCGCGCCGGACTGGGCCGCCTGCGCGCAGGCCCTGCCTGAGGGATCGCCGCAGCAGCGGTTCGCGCGCGTCAACCAGGCGGCCGAGGCCTATCTGAACCGCGACTATGAGGCGGCCGAGCAGCTGTTCGACCAGGCCGGAGCGCTGGACCCGTTCTCGTCCGACGTCCTCTACGCCTTCCGCGCCGACACCCGCCAGCACGTCGGCCGCGACAAGGATGCGACCGCCGACGCACGGGCCGCGTGGCTGCTGCTGGCCGGAGCGCCGGAGGTGGAGGGGCCGGAGGCCGAGGCGACGGCCGAGACGGAGCGGCGCCGCTTCCTGTTGAGCCTGATCCTGCCGATCCTGAAGACCGGCCGCGATCCCGCTTTCGACGAGGCCTTCGCGGCCTTCCGCGCCCTGCCGGTCAAGGACGTCGACGGCTACGCCACCCTGGCCATGGTGCTGGAGCAGCTGGGCGATTTCGACGGGGCGCTGGCAGCCAGCCTGATGGCGGTGAAGGCGGAGCCGGCCAATTTCGGCTACCTGAACAACCACTGCTACATCCTCGTCCGGGCCGGTCGCGCCGCCGAGGGCCTGCCGTTCTGCGAAAAGGCGGTGCAGGGGGCGCCGGAGCTCGCGCCGCTGCAGCACAGCCTGGCCGCGGCCCTGGCCGGGGCGGGACGCTGCGCCGAGTCCGGGGCGGCTCTCGCCGAAGCCCGCCGGCTGGAGCCGGCGACGGTGCTGTACCAGCAGCCGCTGGCCTGCACGCCCGGCTGACCGGTCAGTCGGAAGCCGGTCCAAAACGGCTCCGGCCGCCGCCCGTGAGGACGACGACCGGACGAGGCCGAGAGATCGGTGGGACCTGCGGACCCGAGGGCCTGCGGTCAGGCCGCCGCCTTCCAGTTGGGCTGCAGCTCGACGTGGGTCGGGCAGGGAGCGACCGCGACCGGCTCGGCGCCGCACAGCTCGTTGGCGAAGCCGTGGTTGACGTCGCGGTGGTGGGCCTCGTCGGCGCGGACCACCAGCACCACGTCGCGCAGGGTCGCCCCGGCGGGCAGGTTCCAGTAGCGCAGGGCGATCTCGGGTGCGGGGACGTTCTCGCTGCGGCCCTCGTCGATCTCGGCGAGGTAGTGGGTGTAGCTGATCACCGCCTCCTCCTCGAAATAGCCGACCACGCGGTGGGCGGTCTTCGCGGACACCAGGTAGAGGCCGAAGAAGAACAGGTAGAAGACCCACTGCACGGCGATGACGACGAAGCGTTCGAACAGGGTCGGCTTGCACACCTCGATGAAGGTCATCAGGTGCATCCGCTCGTTCTCGGCCTCGTCCATCAGGGTGCGAATCCAGCCGTTGTCGTCCTTCATGCGGCGCAGCGCCTTCAGGTGGTTGAGCGTGGCGCCGACCATGCCGGGCACGGCGGCCACGGTCTCCAGCACCACGGCGCGGTGGCCGTAGCGCTTGGCGAAGAAGGTGTCGGCGAAGAAACGCAGCGCCTTGACGAAGCCCCAGGCGACGCGGTCGGACACGCCCTTGGGATTGTGATGGACGGAGAGATCGACGAGGGGAGCGGTCATGGCGGCTTCCGTGGACAGGTGAAGACAGGGGCCGGGGCCCGATGTCCCGCTGTCTACCGGTCGCCCCCGGCCGGCGAAATTCGGGGATTCCACCTACGGGATTCACCGGAGGCGAGGCCCCTCGGCCCGTCCCGTCCGCCGCGGGCTGGTCCGGCGGCCGCCCTACTGCGCCGGGCGCCGTCCAGCCTCGAGGATGGGCATGCCGGCCTCGGTGGGGATGTAGATGATCTCGCGGCCCGGCTTGCCGGCGGTCTCTTCCAGCATGTGGATATAGGACCAGCGGAGATAGTTGTCGGGGCCGCCCAGGGCCTCGGCCATGATGCGGTTGGCCTCGTTGGCGCCGCGGGCGCGGGCGATCTCGGCCTGGGCGGTGAGCGTGGCCGAGTCGAGGGCCGCCTGGGCCTCCAGCACCCGGATGCGGCGATCCTGCACGGCCTGTTCGTAGGCCGCCTTGCCCTGCATCTGCTTCGAATAGACGTTGTAGGTGGGCAGGCCGATGAGGACGAGAACGCCGACGATGACGATGGCGATGACCGCGCCGATGGTGATGCTGAAGCCGCGCATGTGAGCCCCCTGAAACACTGGCGGGACCGATCCCCGCCGGGTCCAGACTCGCGGTGGCCGGTCCCGGGGTCAAGGGCGGTCAGCGCACCAGTTCGAGGATCTCCAGCTTGGAATCGACCTTCGGCCACGGGAGCACGAGGCGCCAGCGGTCAGAGCCGATGCGCTCGAAGACGCCGATCTGGTCGCGGATGCGCTGCTCGCCGTAGCGGGGGAAGGTGGTCTCGTCCGCGCCCCAAGCCTGGGCCCCGATGAAGACGAGGCGGCGGTCGGTGTCGGGATAGAGCAGACCGCGCGTACGCTGCGAGCCGGTGGTCTTGGTCAGGATCAGGTCGCCGCCGGGCGTCAGCTCAATGGTGCAGCGGAAGAACGGATATTCGAGATAGCCCAGCCCGCCGGGCCTGTTGGAGCCCAGCTTGACCGTCCGGCAACGGTAGGCGCCGGGGGCGGGTCGGAGGCCGCCTGTCAGGCCGGCGTTGGGATCGACAAGCGGACCGAGCGCCTCGACCTGTTCCGCGAAGCCCGCATCCTCGGCCTCGGCGCGGGCGAGACGCCAGGCCTGATCCAGCCGCCCCAGGGCGGAGGCGTCGGCGGCCGAGGCGACCTCGCGCCAGTCGGCCGTCCCGCCCTGTTCGCCCGCGGCCGGCGGGACCGCATCCTGGGGAGGGGCGGGCTGGGGGGGAGCGCCGGGTTCAGCGGGGGCCGGCGGCGGCGTCTCGGCGGACTGGCGCCCGCAGGCGCCGGGCAGGAGCGCGACGGCGGCGGCGAGCAGGGCGGCGGCGAGGCGCATGCGGAGACTCCATTCGGCTGAGCCGTCCGAACGGCTGAGGCGGCGCGGGGTTCAGCGGCGGTCGTGCGGACGCGGGTCGAGCAGCAGGCCGGAGACGGTCGCCGCCAGCAGCCGGGGCGACAGCGGCAGGCGCGAAACCTTGCCGAGGACGTGGTCGCGGACCCAGGGCAGCAGGCGGCCGTCGGCCTGGTAGAAGGGGGTGAAGCCGAGGCTGAGCGCCTGATAGAGGCGCACGTGCCAGCGGCGGACGCGGGCGTAGGCGGACAGGGCGTCGTGAAGCTCGGAGCGGGTCGCGAGGGCGTCCGCAAGGCTCCACGCATCGAGCAGGCCCATGTTGACCCCCTGCCCCAGTTGCGGACTCGTCGAATGGGCCGCGTCGCCGATCACCGCCAGCCGGTCGGCGACGGGCCGGGCCAGGGTGTGGTGGCCGTAGCGGGCCAGGGTCAGCTGGTCCGGATCGGTCAGGGTTTCGAGCAGTCCGGCGGTCTCCGGCCACAGGGCGCGGACCTCGGCCTTCCACGGCTCGAGGCCGGCGGCGCGCCAGGCGGGGTGGTCGGCGGTCTTCAGGCTCCAGAAGAAGGTGGCCAGCCGGGCGGGAGATCCGGGCCGGGCCCCGACGGGCAGGACGCCGATCATCCTGGCCGCGCCGCTGTAGACCTGCTGCAGGGCCCGCGGGTCGAAGGGCGGGCCGGGCCAGGGCGTGGTCGCCCACAGGGCGCCGTAGGCCAGCGGGCGCGGTCGCGCCCCGAGGGCGGCGGCGATCGGCGATCGGGCCCCCGAGGCGTCGACGACCAGGTCGAAGGCGGGGGTGGAGACGCCGCGCGCGTCGGTCAGCCTGCCGGCGTCGGCGGCGACGATCTCGCGGCCCGTCTCGAACCGGACGCCGGCCTCGACGCAGGCGTTGTGCAGGACCTCGAACAGGGCGGCGCGATGGACGCCGAGGGCCGGGCGCGGCCGATGCAGATCGGCGTAGCGGACGTCCAGCACCACGCGGCCGCGGCGGGCCTCGCGGCCGAAGATGTGGTCGATCGGCTGGGCCATGGCCTCGACCCGCGGGATGAGGCCGAGATCGTCGAGGACGGCGAGGCCGGTGGGCTGGAGCATGAAGCCCGCGCCGACCGGGGCCGCCTGTTCGAAACGCTCGAAGACGACGACGTCGCGACCTTGGCGCGCGAGCATCAGGGCGGCCGCGAGACCCGAGGGACCGGCTCCGACGACGGCGACCTGGCCGATGTGAGGGCTCAGCCCGGGACCAGTTCGATGAGGTCGAGGTTGGACTCGGCCTGGGGCCACGGGATGGCCAGACGCCAGCGGCGTTCGCCGATGCGCTCGAGCACGGCGACGAGGTCGCGGGCGGGGCGCTGGCCATAGGAGTTGGCCGGCGGCTCGTCGGCGAGGGCGAGGGAGCCGAGCATCACCATGCGGCGGTCGTTCTCGGGGAACAGCAGGCCGGAGGGGCGCTGACTGCCGGTCAGCTTGGAGAATTTCAGGCCGTTGGGAGTCTGTTCGATGCGGCAGGCGAACCAGTCGTAGACGACGTAGCCGAGGCCCTCCTCGCCGCCCTGCGAGCCGAGCTTGACGGTGCGGCAGCGGTAGGCGCCGGGCGGCGGCTCGACCGAGGGGCGGGCGGCGTCCGGGTCGATCAGGTCGCCGGTCGAGGCGAGGTCGCCGGAGCCGCGCTGGCGGCGGGCCTGCTGGAGGGCGAGCGACCAGGCGGCGTCGAGGCGGCTGTAGCGGTCGCGGTCGCCGGCGGTGACGATGCCGCGCCAGTCGCGCAGCACGGGGCCGGCGCCGGGGCCCTCGGGAATTGGCGGCGGCGGCGGCGTGCCGGCGCAGGCGGAGATCGAGGCGGCGGCGAGGACGGCCAGGACCGAAGGCCGGATCAGGCGAAGCATGCGGCGCTCCCGTGGTTTCGCGGACCGGCCTCAGCCTGGGGCGTGAGAGGTCCGCGACCGTACGAGGCTCCTTGACCGGAGCGGGCCGGAGACGTCAAGCGCCCTCGCCCGCCGGGCGTGGTTTCGTCAGCCTTCGTCGGCCGGAGCCTCGGCCTTGCGGCGCGGGGCGCGGCGCTTGGGCGCGGGCGCCTCGGCCTCGCCGCCCTCAGGCGGACCCTCCGGCGCGGACGCGGCCGGCGCGGCCGAGCGGGTCAGGAAACCCGGCAGGGCGGTCGGGGCGTCATCGCCCGCGGCCGCCTCATCACGGCGCGGACGACGCTCGCGTTGCGGCCGTTCGGCGCGGGCGGGCGCGGGCTCGGCGTCGCGGCTTTCCGGGGCCGGGGCGGATTCGCCTTCGTCGCCGGACGCGGCGGCGGCTTGTTCGCCTTCGCCACGCTCGGTCTGGAAGCGCTGGTTGCGCTCCTGCTGGCGGCGTTCCCAGCGTTCGCGGCGGGTTTCGCGGCGGCCGCCCTCGCCGGCGGGGCCTTCGCCCTCGGCGCGGGGCTCGCGGGGTTCGCGCGGCTGGTCGTCGCGGTCGCGCCATTCGCGGCGCGGCTGTTCGGACTGGCGGTCGTTGGGCCGGTCGCGGTCGTAGGAGCGGTCGTTCTGGCGCTCGTCCTGCTCGCGCTGGCGGGCTTCGGCGGCGGCGACGCGGTCGGCCTCGGCCTTCTCGGCGGCCATGATGGCGGCGGCCTGGGCCCCGGTCTCGTCCTCGAAATCGATGTCGAAGCCCTGGCCGGCCAATTCGCGCTGGGCGATCTCGGACACGGGACGCGAGGGCTGCAGGGCGCGCAGGACGCGGAAATAGTGTTCGGCGTGCTGGGTGTAGTTCTCGGCCAGGACGCGATCGCCGGCGGCCGAGGCGTCGCGCGCCAGCTGCATGTAGCGTTCGTAGACGGTCTGGGCGTTGCCGCGGACCTTGATGTTCTCGGGCCCCTGCGAGTCCCAGGACCGGTTCGGGTTGGTGGCGTTGGCGTTGCCGCCCCCGCCGCCGCCGGGCTTCCTGTTGCGTCCGCGCTGACGCTTCATGCCCTTGAAATCTCTCATCGGACGCTACCGTGCTTTGTGAGGGGACGGGCGGGCCTGCGAGATGCAGCCTGTCGCCGTCCGTTTCGTCGTTCCGCTTCGCGCGAGGCCAATCCCCGCTGACGATGTGATCGGAAATCCGTCGCCGCCCCGTGGTCCGCCGGGCGACCGGCCCGACCGTCACTGCCCTGAGCGCGCGCGGATGGGCCTGAAGCGGTCCAAGTCGTGCGATTGGGTGGGAGACAGGCAAGACTTAGCGCGGGATGGCGCTGTTTCCAAGGGGTTTGTTCGACGCACCCCGCCGACCCCGGGCCGGGGGGTCTCACATCTTCGGAACCGGGTTGGTGCGCGGGTCGGGACCGTTGGTGACGACACGGTCGCGGTCGGACAGGTCCTTGACCACGATGACGTCAGCGAAGCCCGCGGCCTCGAACAGGGCCTTGACCTGCGGGCCCTGGTCCCAGCCGATCTCGACCGCGAACAGGCCGTCCGGCTTCAGGATGCGCCGGATCTCGGGGGCGAGTTCGCGATAGGCCTGCAGGCCGTCGGGGCCGCCGTCGAGGGCGAGGTGCGGATCGTGGTCGCGCACCTCGGGATCGAGGCCGGGGATGTCGCCGGAGGGGATGTAGGGCGGGTTGGAGACGACGACGTCGAAGCTGTGGTCGCCGAAGCCGGCGGCCCATTCGGTGCGCAGGAAGGTCGCCCGGTTGTCGAGCTCGAGGTTGGTGGCGTTTTCCTTCGCCACGGCCAGGGCCTCGAACGAGATGTCGGTGCCGACGCCGCGCGCGCCGAAGCGCTCGGCCAGGGTGGCCAGCAGGATGGCCCCGGAGCCGGTGCCCAGGTCGATCATCTCGAACGCCCGGTTGGGCGGATAGGCGAGCAGCACCACGTCGAGGATGGCCTCGGTGTCGGGGCGGGGACTGAGCACGTCGGGGGTGACGTTCAGCATGATCTTCCAGAAACCCTTCCTGCCGAGGATGCGCGACACCGGCTCGCGGCGCAGGCGGCGCTCGACGAAGCCGTCCAGCGCGCCCTGCTGGTCGGCGGTCACCACGCGATAGGGGTCGGTCAGGATGTCGGTGCGCGAACAGCCGGCGGCGACCTCGAGCAGCAGGCGGGCGTCGATCGAAGGGCTGTCGATGCGCCCGGCCTTGAGCCGCGCGGCGGCGGCCTTCCAGGCGGTGAGCAGGGTGGGGGCGGAAGCGGCGTCGGTCATGGCGACGGCTTGGCGCGGGACGCCGGCGATTTCAAGCCGGGCGGTTCGACCAGCGCGTCTCCTCCCGCCGCCGCACGGACGGCCTCGTCGGGGTCAGCCGCTGCACTGCTGCCGGGGGTCCGGCTTTCCGGGCGCCGGAATCTCATCGGAGATCAGGCTGGCGGCCTGCCGCGCATATCCGGCGTCACGCAGCGCCAGACCCGTCCGGAGGGCGATGAAGCGCAGGTTTAGCTTCAACCGGCCCTCCAGCGCCGGGAGCTTGTCGAGGACGGCGCAGGCCGCGTCAGGCTGACCGTTGGCGATCAGCATGCGAGTCCAGTCGAGGAAGAAGGGGGCCAGATCGTCTTCGCCGGTCACCGGATCGGCCGTCAGAAGGACCTCGAAGAGCCGGGCCGCTTCGGCAATCCGCTCCGGGTTCCCCCCGGTTCGGCCGGGCTGACCACGGAGTTCGCCGAGGGCGATTGAGGTGGCGAGCGCCTCGACGTGGCCCGGCCCCAATCGGGCGCGGTTGATCTCCAGCGCCTCGACGAGGGCGGCTTCCGCTTCCGCCGAGGCGGCCGCGCCCAGCTGTTCGACCTCGAACGTCCCATAGTCGCTCAGCGCCATCGCCCGCAGCCGGCTGTCGGCTGGCCAGGCGGTCCTGGCTTCCGCCGCCGCACGCCGAAGCCAGGGCAGGGGATCGCCCTTGTCCGCGTGGATCATCAGCGCGATGGCCCATGCGGTCATCAGCCGAACCCGCTCCGCGGGCTCCGACGCCGCGGCGGTCAGAAGCTGTTCAACCCGCTGTTCGGCGACAGTGATGTCTCCCTTGTCGAGGGCCTCAAGGGGCCCCTTCACGGCCCGCTCCAGCTCTTCCTCGGCCCAGGCGCCGGCGAACGGGTCGTCGGCCACCGGGGCGGCCGCGGTCTGCGGCGAAGCGGCCACGGCCGGGCTCGCCCCCGCCGTTTCGGCGAAAGCGGTTGCCAAGGCGACCGCGACTACCAATGCTCGACGCATGGCGCTTCTCCCCGCAGAGCCGACCGGAACACAGGCCATCGCCCGGCCGTTTGCCGCTCCATGCTGAAGAATCGCGGGCCTCAGTTCAACCGGCAGTCTAAGGACGGGGGCGGCCTCGGGCTGTGGGGTATTGTCGGGGCCGTCGCCGGCGGTCTGGCGGTCGGCGCCGGGGCGGCGCATCTGCTGTATCGCCACGGTCACCGGTACGGCCTGGAGTTGCGCCGCCCGAGACCGGAGCCGGTGGCGCCGCGCCCGCCCCTGCCCGAGGATTTCGAGGAGAAGGAGCCCGGCCGCGGACGGCTGGCGCGGCGGCCCGAACACATCCCGCACAAGGGCTGGATCGACATCTTCTGGCGCGTGGGCATGTCCTATTTCGGGGACCGGGTCGGCTTCATTTCCGGCGGCGTGACCTTCTTCGTGGTGCTGTCGCTGTTCCCGACCCTGGCCGCCTTCGTGACCATCTACGGCCTGTTCTCCGATCCCAGCGACGTCGTGGCGCGGCTGTATTTCCTCTATTCGGTGATGCCCTCGGGGGTGGCCGGCTTCGTCTCCGGCGAGATGCAGCGGCTGGCCGACAACTCCAACACCCAGCTGACCTTCACCCTGGTGTGGACCCTGGCCCTGTCGCTGTGGACGGCCAACGGGGCGATCAAGGTGCTCTTCTACGGTCTGAACATCGCCTACCACGAGGTCGAGCGGCGCAATTTCTTCACCTACAACCTGCTGTGCCTGGCCTTCACGGTGTCGGGGCTGGCGGCCATCCTGGTCACGGCCGGCCTCGTCGTCGGCGTGCCGCTGGCCCTGGGGTATCTGGGCCTGGCGGACGAGTGGGCCTATCTGGCGCCGCTGCGCTGGCCGCTGCTGCTGTTCGTCTACATCGCCTCGCTGACCGTGGTCTATCGGCTCGGGCCGTGCCGGCAGCGGGCGCGGTGGCGCTGGCTGACGCCGGGCGCCCTGTTCGCCTCGCTGCTGAGCGTCGGCCTGTCGCTGGGCTTCAGCTGGTATCTGCAGACCTTCGTCAAGGTCGACTCCTACGGCCCGCTGGCGGCGATGATGGGCTTCCTGCTGTGGACCTGGCTGAGCGTCCAGATCATCCTGATGGGGGCCGAGCTGAACGCCGAGGTCGAGCACCAGACGGCGATCGACACCACCACTGGCGAGCCGGTCGCGCTGGGCGAGCGGGGCGCGGTGGTCGCCGATACGGTCGGGCCGCGGCGGGGCAACCTGGCGGCGCTGGCCTTCACGCTGAAACACGCCGAGGCGCTGTCCGACCGGCTTCTGAAGCGGCGCATCCGGCAGGCGCCGCCCGAGCCCTGAGCGAGCCCCTGGCCAGATTGCAACCCTTGGTGCAATCTGGCCGCGGGGGAGTTCACAATGATCCGCAAAGCATTCGCCGCGCTGCTGCTGGCTCTCGGCTTTCTGACCGCCATGCCCGCCGCGGCCTCTCCGGCGGCGGCGCCGCCGACCGCCGAACAGCAGGCGGAACTCCGCCGGCTGGAAGCCCTGCTCGAGAGCCTCGATCCGCAGGGAGGCGAGATCACACTGCCCGCGGCGAAGGCGACATTGTCCCTGGGCGAAGACTATTATTTTCTCGGCGCCGATGACGCCCGGCGGGTGCTGATCGACGCCTGGGGCAACCCGCCGTCGGTGGTCGATGGCGTGCTCGGCATGGTCTTTCCGGCCGGCAAGAGCCCGCTCGATGATACTTGGGGCGCGGTGATCACCTACCTCGGCGACGGCTATGTCTCTGACGCCGATGCCGCGAGCATCGACTACGCCGACCTGTTGCGGCAACTGAAGGCCGGCGAAGAAGAGCAGAACCGCGCGCTGGCCGCCGAGGGCTATCCGGCCTCCACGATCGTCGGGTGGGCGCAGCAGCCGAGCTATGACGCCGCGCGCCACAATCTGATCTGGGCCAAGAACATCGCCTTCGCCGACAGCTCCGACAACACGCTGAACTACGACGTCCGGGTGCTCGGCCGGGAGGGCGTGCTGAGCATGAACATCGTGGCGCAGATGAGCGACCTGGCCGCCATCGGACCCGAGGCGTCGAAGCTGATGAACACGGCCTCGTTCCAGCCGGGGGCGCAGTACGCCGACTATCGCGAGGGCGTCGACAAGAAGGCGGCCTATGGGGTCGGCGGCCTGATCGCCGGCGGCGCGGCGCTTGCCGTTGCCAAGAAGGTCGGGTTGCTGGGCATCCTGTTCCTGGTGCTGAAGAAGGGTTGGATCGTCCTGGCGATTGGCGGGGCCGCGGCTTGGCGCTGGCTGAGCACCCTGTTCGGCGGCAAGAAGGGCGGCGAGTTCAGCTCGGCGGCGCGCGCAAGCTACGAGCCCGGCGGGCTCGGCGGCGACCCGGCCGCGGCCGCCGTTCCCGCTGAGTCCGAGCCGGGCGAGGCGCCGGAACCCGGGGCGGACGGCGAGCCCAGGACCTAATACCAGCCGGCCGCGCGCAGCCCGCGGGCGTGGCGGCGGCTGACCGGGACCTGCAGGCCGCCGGTCAGCGTCAGCAGGGCCCGGCCGTCGCCGCGGCTGACGCCGGTCACCGCCTCGCGCGCCACCCACCAGCTGCGGTGGGTGCGGGCTCCGTCCAGTCCCTCCAGCTCCTCCAGCGCGTCGGTCAGCCGCATCAGGATCAGGTCGGACCCGCGGTCGGTGTGGACGCGCAGATAATGGTCCTCGGCCTGGACCGCGTGGATGGCCGCGCCGCGCAGGCGGGCCGGCAGGCGCTGCGGAAAGCGGGCCGGCGGCCGCCCCGGCGGCGCGGCGTGGGTGATCATCGGGCGGCCGCGGGCGAGGAACAGGTTGAGGGTGGTCATGGCCGCGGTGACCAGCAGCACCGGCAGCAGGAAGCCGGCGATACGGCCGGCCGGCGGCAGGGCGCCGAAGAAGAACAGGCCGGTCGCGGCCCAGACCAGCAGCGTGCCGGGGAGGGCTATAGCCAAGCTTATCGCGGCGGACGCCAGCCATGGGCGCCGCTCCAGGTCGATGACCCGTCCGACGGCCAGGGCGCACAGCTGGCCCCACAGCCCGCCGGCGATCATCACCGCGACCCAGTAGGGCAGCCGCCGGGCGAGCCCGGCCTCTCCCGTGCCGAAGGCGCCGCTGAGCGCGAGGAAGAGGCCGGCGGCCGCGGCCACGGCGAGGCCGCGCAGGAAGTCAGTTCGGGTCGGGCGGCTCGCGGCGGTCATGGCCCGTCCTTGAGACCATGAATCGCCGGGCTGTTGAAGGCGGCGGGCGCCGGCGCTTCGTGAACGACCGCCGCCGGCCGCCGGCGGAATTCCAGTGGCCGTTCGCGCAGATTGTCGAGCCCAAGGCCCGGCGGCGGGCCAGGGTCAGGCATCGTTCGATCCGGAGGAAACATGTCCGACCCCACCCTCGTCCACGCGCCCTTCCTGCGCCGCCACGCCGCCAGCCTTGTCGGCGGATCAACCGCGGCGGGGATCGCCGGCTGGCTCCTGCTGCGATCGGGGCCGGCGGCGCTGCCGCGGCCGCACGCGCCGGATCTGTCGCTGCTGATGCACGCTCCCGTCGCCATTCAGCTGCATGTCGCCGCCGCCGTTGTGGCGCTGGTCATCGGGACCGTGCTGCTGGCCGGGGTGAAGGGCGACCGCCTGCACCGCTCGCTCGGCTGGGCGTGGGTGGTCGCGATGGCGACGACGGCGGTCAGCTCCCTGTTCATCCGTCAGATCAACGCCGGCGGCTTTTCCTTCATCCACCTGATCAGCGGCTGGACGATCGTGGCCCTGCCGATGGCGGTGTACGCCGCGCGCCGCCACAGGGTGGCGAACCATCGCCGGGCCATGACCGGCATGTTCGTGGGCGGCCTGCTGGTCGCCGGCGCCCTGACCTTCCTGCCAGGGCGGATGATGTGGGCTATGGTGTTCGGCTAGGATCGGCGCCGCCGGATCCGCACACCGCGCGAAAACCGGCGGCGGCGAAGCGGACCATGTATTCGCCGGCCGTCTCCAGGTCGCCCGAGCGGCACAGGCCGCCGGAAAGCCGGTCGAGGCGGCCGGTCTCGCCCAGCGTCAGGGTCAGGGCGCCCGACAGGTTGTGGTAGCCCCAGTACAGGTCTTCCTCGCGCGCCTCGGGCAGGACCCGCTTGATCAGTTCGATGAGGCGCCGGGCGGTGGGATCGAAATAGCGGGTCATGATCTCGCCGCCGAACATCGGGTTGGCGTTGGTCTGGGCCACGAGGGCGGCGTAGTGCTTCCACCCCGGCCCGCCCTTCAGCGCCCATTCGAACGGGGAATGCAGGAAGGCCGCGAGCAGCCCCTCCAGCGTCATGTCCGCCCCGGCCGCCTCGGCGTAGCGGTTGATGGCGTTGACCCGGTCGCTGTTCCAGACCTCGGCCCGGCGCAGGAACACCGCGTCGAACAGGGCCCGCTTGGCCCCGAAATAATAGTGCACCAGGGCGGTGTCGACGCCGGCCTCGCGCGCCACCTCGCGGATGGTGACGCCGTAGAAGCCGTGTTTCGAGAACAGGTCCTCGGCGGCGTCGAGGATGGATTCACGGGTGTCGGCGGCGCCCTCCGCCCTGGCCTTCGGCGGCCGGCCGCGACGCGCAGGGGCGGCGGCGGGCCGGGGAGCGGGGGCGGCGGGTTCGGTCATCCGGTCAAGCTAGGCTCCGTCAGGGCGTCATGGCAACGGCGCCACAGGTCCGCCGCGGACCGCCCCCTCCAAGCGCCGCCGTTTGACAGCGGGGGGAAAACGGTTACGGTCCCGGAAAATCATTGAACGCTGAATAAAAAGCGTCACGGCCGGAAACACACAGGAATGGGGCTTCACATGAACCGCTACGTAAAGACCGCCTTGCTCGCGGGGGCCGCCTGGAGCGCGCTGTCGACCGCCGTGCTGGCGCAGGACGCCGCGCCGCAGCAGGGCGAGGCCGCGACCAGCGTCGGCGACGTCATCGTCACCGCCCGCCGCCGCGACGAGGCGCTGAAGGACGTGCCGATCTCGGTCTCCGCCCTTGGCGCGGAACGGCTGGAGGAAACCGGCGCGAGCGACATCACCGCCCTGCAGCAGCAGACGCCGAACGCCACGGTGCAGGTGGCCCGCGGCTCGAACTCGACCCTGATCTCCTTCATCCGCGGCGTCGGCCAGCAGGATCCGCTGTGGGGCTTCGAGCCCGGCGTGGGCCTGTATGTCGACGACGTCTATGTGGCCCGTCCGCAAGGCGCGGTGCTGGACATCTATGACGTGGAGCGCATCGAGGTGCTGCGCGGGCCGCAGGGCTCGCTGTACGGCCGCAACACGGTCGGCGGCGCGATCAAATACGTCACCTCGCGCCTGTCGCAGGATCCCGAACTGACCCTGCGCGGGGCCTACGGCAGCTACAACCAGGTCGATCTGCTGGCCTCGGGCAGCATGCCGCTGGCCGACAATTTCCGCCTCGGCGGCGCCATCGCCAGCTATCAGCGCGACGGCTACGGCTCCAACCTGAACACCGGCGCCGAGCACTACAACAAGGACGTCCTGGCCGGCCGCATCAGCGCCGAATGGGAACCGCGCGAGGACATGTCGATCCGCCTGGCCTACGACCGGGTCGAGGACGACTCGAACCCCCGCCACGGCCACCGCGAGATCGCGGGCGTCGGACCGGGCGCCGGGGTGCCGGACAGCGTCTATGACACCTACGCGGGCGTCGGCGACGAGAACTCGGTGATGAACCAGGGCTTCTCGGCCACGGTCCAGCTGGACCTGAACGAGCACTGGACCTTCAAGTCGATCACCGCCTGGCGCGAAGGCGACACCGACACGGTCATCGACTTCGACAACACCCCGGCGGCGACGCTGGACATCCCGGCCTACTACGCCGACGACCAGCTGACGCAGGAGTTCCAATTCCTGTTCGACTACGACCGCATGCAGGGCGTCATCGGGGCCTACTTCCTGGACGGCCACGCCGAGGGCGCGTTCGACACCGTGCTGGGCGCGGCGGGCATCACCATCGGCACCGGCGGCTATGTCGACACCACCAGCTTCGCGGCCTTCGGCGACGTCAACCTGGACCTGACGGAGCGTCTGCACCTGGGCCTGGGCGCGCGCTTCACGCAGGACACCAAGACCGGCCACGTCAACCGCGCCACCTTCCTCGGAGCGGGCCGCACGCCGCTGACCGGCGGCCCGGCCGCTGTCCCGCTGGTGCAGAACACCCTCTATACCAACGAGAAGGACTTCACCGACTTCTCGCCGCGGGCGGCCCTGTCCTATGACCTCTCGGACGAGCTGACCGGCTATGTGTCGTGGTCGAACGGCTTCAAGTCGGGCGGCTTCGACATGCGCGGCGACGCCAGCCTGACCCCCGACACGGTCAACGGCTATGACCCGGAAACGGTGGAGTCGTGGGAACTGGGCCTCAAGGGCTCGGTGTTCGACAACCGGCTGTCGTTCAGCTCGGCCCTGTTCCACAACACCTACGAGGACCAGCAGGTCACGACCCAGGTGCCGGCGGGCGCCAACGTGGCCAGCTTCGTCGACAACGTCGGGCAGTCGACCCTCTACGGGGCCGAGTTCGAAGGCGCCCTGTTCATGACCGACAACCTGACGGCCAACTTCGCCGTCGGTTACCTCAAGTCCGAGTTCGACGAGTTCCTGCGCTACAATCTGGCGCTGGGCGTCTACGAGGACATCTCCGACCTGGTGGTCCTGCAGAACGCGCCGACGTGGACGGGCTACCTCGGCCTGACCTGGCGCGGCGAGCTGGCGGGCGGCGAGATCGCCGTCACCCCGTCGGTGTCGTACCGCGACGACTACAGCCAGTTCGAGTTCCCGAACCCGGTCCTCGACCAGGAGGCCTATGCCCTGGTCGACCTGTCGATCGTCTGGACGGACCCGAGCGACCGCTACACCGTCGGCCTGTACGGCAAGAACCTGACCGACGAAGAGTACCGCGTGGGCGCCTACGCCTTCGCCGGCGCGCTCTTCAACGACTCGATGATCGGCTACTACGGCCCGCCGCAGACGGTCACCGCGTCGCTGCAGGTCAAGTTCTGATCCACGGACTCCTGAAGCCTGATCGCATCTGATCACGGGCGGCGGTTCACCTGAGCCGCCGCCCTTTTTCTTTTACGCGGCGCCGCGGCCCCGCTACCGTTCACGAAGACCACGTCGAGGGGACACGCCATGACCGACACGGCCGCCGCCGCGCCCGTCCGCACGGGCTACCGCCACTATGTGCTGGCGGTGCTGGTCCTGATCTATGCGCTGAACTTCCTTGACCGGCAGATCATCGGCATCCTCGCCGCGCCGCTGAAGGCGCATTTCGAGCTGACCGACTCCCAGTTCGGTCTGCTGGGCGGCATCGCCTTCGCCAGCGTCTATTCGACCCTGGCCATCCCGCTGGCCTGGCTGGCCGACCGGTTCAGCCGGGTGTGGATCATGACCGGGGCGCTGGCGGTGTGGAGCGGCTTCACCGCCCTGTGCGGCATGGCGGGGTCGTTCACCCAGCTGTTTCTGTGCCGGATGGGCGTGGGCGTCGGCGAGGCCGGCGGCGTGGCCCCGGCCTATTCGCTGATCTCGGACTATTTCCCGCCGTCGCAGCGGGCCAGGGCGCTGGCGGTGTTCGCCTTCGGCATCCCGATCGGCACGGCGGCCGGCACCCTGGTCGGCGGCCTGCTGGCGGCGCGCTGGGGCTGGCAGACGGCGTTCATCGTGGTCGGCCTGCTGGGCCTGCTGCTCGCCCCGCTGCTGCGCCTGACGGTGCGCGACCTGAAGCGGGGCGACTCGGACGCGGCGGCGCGCACGGCCCCGACCCCGACCCCGGCCCCGCAACCCGCGCCGATCGCGGCGCTCCCGAGCCGGGTCGGAAGCCTCGCCTCGGTGATAATGCTGGGGGTCGGAGCGATCGCCCTGGCCGTCGGGGCGGTGATCTATCTGTCGATGGACCAGCGGGACACGGGCCTGACCTGGGGCTTCGGCGGCCTGCTGGCGCTGGTCATCGGCGTGTCGCTGCGGATCGCCCGCAGCACCGCCTCGGTGGTGATCCCCAAGCCGAGCTTCTGGCTGCTGTCGCTCGGCGCCGCCTCGTCCTCGATCTGCGGCTATGGCGTGGCCGGCTGGCTGCCGCTGTTCTTCATGCGCAGCTTCGGCCTGACCCTGCAGCAGACCGCCTGGTACTATGCGGGCATCGCCCTGGTCGGCGGCACCCTCGGCATCTGGATGGGCGGCGCCATCGCCGACCGGCTGTCGAAGCGCGGCAAGGGCGCCTATCCGCTGACCCCGGCCATCGCCTTCCTGATCTCGGCGCCGTGCTTCATCCTCGCCATGAACTCGCCGTGGCTGATCGGCCTGGTGCTGCCGGGCGGCGGCACCAACGCCCAGCAGCTGATCCTCGCCTTCCTGATCTTCCTGATCCCGACCGGCCTGAACCTGGCCTGGCTGGGGCCGATCACGGCGGCGGTGCAGCATCTGGTTCCGGCGGCCATGCGCTCCACCGCCTCGGCCCTGTTCCTGCTGATCAACAATCTGTTCGGCCTGGCCGTGGGCTTCTATTATTTCGGCTGGATGAGCGACCTGCTGAGGCCGCAGTTCGGCGACGAAAGCCTGCGCTGGGCCATCTACACCGGCATGGGGTTCTACCTGCTGGCCTCGGCCCTGCTGATCGCCGCCTCGCGCACGCTGAAGCGGGACTGGGTCGACTGACGCGGGGCTTGCGCCGCACGCCATATTGACGCTGTTTTTCACCGCACACTGAGCGGAAGCCGGGCCCGAGGCCCGGTCCTCCCCCTTCATCGAGAGTTCGCCTACATGATCGCCACGCTTCTGTTCGCCGCCGCCGTGACCGCCGCCCCGGCTCCGGCCGACGACTTCAAGGCTCTGTGCGTCGCCACCAAGGGCGATGTCGCCGCCGTGACCGCCGCCGTCGCCGCCCAGGGCTCCTGGTCCGCCCCGACGCAGCAGGACGGCATGACCGTCTGGACCCACAACGGCGAAGGCGTGTCGCGCAACCTGGTGGTCGGCGAGCAGTCCGCCCCCGACGGCAAGCGCCAGGCCTGCATGCTGACCAGCCAGCCCGCCCAGCCGGACCTGGTCGCCGGGATCACCGGCGTGCTCGGCGGCGTGTCGATGCCCGTCGACGCCAACGCCGGCCTCTACGCCTATGCGCCGGACCAGGACACCTACCGCGCCGGCGACGTGACCTTCGTCCAGGTCACCTCCGAGGCGGACAGCACCAGCCTGACCGCCATCCGGCCGATCCGCTAAGCCGGGCTCCCACCGGCACGCCTTGCGCCCTTCGCCCCGCGGCGGAGGGCGTTTCGCTGTTTGAGGCGTCCCCGGCGGTTGCACCCGCGAAGGCGCGGGTCCTATAAGCACGCCGACTTCTCCCCCAAGGCGGCATCCATGAACATTCACGAGTACCAGGCCAAACAGGTCCTGAAGGGCTTCGGCGCTCCGGTCGCGGCCGGCGTGGCCATCACCTCGGCCGATCAGGCCGAAGCGGCGGCGAAGCAGCTGCCGGGACCCCTGTACGTCGTGAAGTCGCAGATCCATGCCGGCGGGCGCGGCAAGGGCAAGTTCAAGGAACTGCCGGCCGACGCCAAGGGCGGCGTGCGCCTCGCCTTCTCGATCGAGGACGTGGTCAAGAACGCCAAAGAGATGCTCGGCAACACCCTGGTGACCGCCCAGACCGGCCCGGCCGGCAAACAGGTCAACCGCCTCTACATCGAGGACGGCGCCGACATCGCCCGCGAGCTGTACTGCTCACTGCTGGTCGACCGTTCGACCGGCCGCGTCTCCTTCGTCGTCTCGACCGAGGGCGGCATGGACATCGAGGCGGTCGCCCACGACACGCCCGAGAAGATCGTCACCATCGACATCGACCCGGAAGCCGGCGTCACCCCCGCCAATGTGGCCGAGATCAACACCGCCTACGGCCTGACCGGCGCGGCCGCCCAGGACGGCGAGACCCTGTTCCCGACGCTGTACCGGGCCTTCGTCGAGAAGGACATGTCGATGCTGGAGGTCAATCCCCTCATCGTCATGGAGAACGGCCGCCTGCGTGTGCTGGACGCCAAGGTCAGCTTCGACGGCAACGCCCTGTTCCGCCACGAGGACATGAAGGCGCTGCGCGACGAGACCGAGGAAGACGCCAAGGAGATCGAGGCCTCGGAATGGGACCTCGCCTACGTCGCCCTGGACGGCAACATCGGCTGCATGGTCAACGGCGCCGGCCTGGCGATGGCGACGATGGACATCATCAAGCTGTACGGCAAGGAACCCGCCAACTTCTGCGACGTCGGCGGCGGCGCCTCGAAGGAAAAGGTCGCGGCGGCCTTCAAGATCATCACCGCCGACCCGGCCGTGCAGGGCATCCTGGTCAACATCTTCGGCGGCATCATGCGCTGCGACGTCATCGCCGAGGGCGTGGTCGCGGCGGTCAAGGAAGTCGGGCTGAAGGTGCCGCTGGTCGTTCGTCTGGAAGGCACCAATGTCGCCGAGGGCAAGCGCATCCTGAACGAGTCGGGTTTGGCCATCACCGCCGCCGACGACCTCGACGACGCCGCCCAGAAGATCGTCGCGGCGGTCGGCTGATGCTCTCGACGCTCGCCATCGCGATCTCCTTCGGCTCGGCGAGCCCGGCTCACGTCGCTCCGCAGAGCGCGGATGTGGGTGAGCTTGTCCGGCAGGCGTGTGTAGAGACCGGTATGCGCCGGAACGCCTTTGAGACGCTGGGGCGCGAGCGCCGCTGGCGGCAGGCTCGTCTCACGTCAGATAGCAGCGCGCCGGAAAGCTGGACTCTCGCCTTCCGGATTGATGGCGGTCTCGTGATGCTCAGTTACGATCCGAGATCCGGTGCAAGCGACCTTTCGGTTGGGTCAGTCTGTTCGGTCTCGGTCGACCGCGCAGCGCCGGGTCTGGCGGACGAGATGGCGTCTCTCGCCGCCAGCCTCGGGCTTGGCGACGAGTCGCCTTTCGTCGACCAGCCCCCCGGCGCGGCCCCCATGCGCATCTGGTCCCGCTTCGGCGACAAGACCTTGACCTACGCCGCCGCCCCCGACGGGCGCGCGGTCGTCTCACTCTCGCGCCAGGTCGTCTCGACCCTGCCTGCCTCTCCCCCGGGAAACTAGAATGTCCATCCTCGTCGACAAGAACACCAAGGTCATCGTCCAGGGCCTGACCGGCAAGACCGGCACCTTCCACACCGAACAGGCGCTTCGCTACTACGGCACGAAGATGGTCGGCGGCGTACACCCGAAGAAGGGCGGCGAACTGTGGCACGGGTCGGAGGGCGAGACCCTGCCGATCTATGCGACCGTGGCCGAGGCCAAAGAGGCCACCGGCGCCGACGCGTCGGTGATCTATGTCCCGCCGGCGGGCGCCGCAGACGCCATCATCGAGGCCATCGAGGCCGAGGTGCCGTTCATCACCTGCATCACCGAGGGCATCCCGGTGCTGGACATGGTGCGGGTCAAGGCGCGGCTGGACCGGTCGAAGTCCCGCCTGCTGGGCCCGAACTGCCCCGGCATCCTGACCCCGGAAGAGTGCAAGATCGGCATCATGCCGGGCTCCATCTTCAAGAAGGGCAATGTCGGCATCGTCTCGCGTTCCGGCACCCTGACCTATGAGGCGGTGTTCCAGACCACCAACGAGGGCCTCGGCCAGACCACGGCCGTCGGCATCGGCGGCGACCCGGTCAAGGGCACCGAATTCATCGACGTGCTGGAGCTGTTCCTCGCCGACGAGGAAACGAAATCCATCGTCATGATCGGCGAGATCGGCGGCGGGGCCGAGGAGGACGCGGCCCAGTTCCTGATCGACGAGGCCAAGAAGGGCCGCAAGAAGCCGATGGTCGGCTTCATCGCCGGCCGCACCGCGCCCAAGGGCCGCACCATGGGCCACGCCGGCGCTGTCGTCTCGGGCGGCAAGGGCGACGCGGAGTCCAAGATCGCCGCCATGGAGGCCGCCGGTATCCGGGTTTCCCCGTCGCCGGCGCGGCTGGGCTCGACCCTGGTCGAGGTCCTCAAGGGCTGACGCCTTGTCCCGGTAGTGGGGCAGCCGAGGGTCGAAATTCCCGAAATTAGGGACAAATTCACCCGCGGCGCCTCCATTCGGTCATGACCGATCAGGAAACAGCGCCTATATCAACGGCGCCGGTTCGCGCAGGCGTGCGCGCACCGCCGAAGGGATGCGACGAGAACAATGGCGGACGATGCCGGTCGGCTGAATCAGGTCTTTGCCGAGACCAGCTTCCTGTATGGCTCCAACGCCTCGTTCATCGAGGACCTGCACGAGAAATGGGCCGCCGATCCGGCGTCCGTCTCGGGCGAATGGCGCGCCTTCTTCGACCAGCTGAGGGACAACGCCGAAACGGTGAAGGCCGCCGGCGCCGCGGCCGGCTGGGGCCGCTCGCCGGCATCGGAACCGACCGAGGAGGCCGCCGTGTTCGACGGCCGCTGGCCGACCCCGAAGCCCGACCCGAAGAAGGCCTGGGCCGCGCCCGCGAAGGAGGCCGGCGTCTCCGCCGAGGCCATCCGCGCCGCCGCGCACGATTCGATCCGCGCCCTGATGCTGATCCGCAGCTACCGCGTGCGCGGTCACCTGCAGGCGACGCTGGACCCGCTGGGCATTGAGCAGCCGACCGAGAACCCCGAGCTGACCCCCGAATTCTACGGCTTCAGCGAGGCCGACCTCGACCGGCCGATCTTCCTCGACGGCGTGCTGGGCCTGCAGACCGGCACCATCCGCGAGGTGCTGGCCATCCTCAAGCGCACCTACTGCGGCCACATCGGCATCCAGTTCATGCACATCGCGGAACCGGACGAGAAGAACTGGCTGCAGGCGCGCTTCGAGGGGCCGGACAAGTTCGAAACCAACGCCTTCACCCGCGAAGGCAAGCTGGCCATCCTCAACAAGCTGATCGAGGCCGAGGGCTTCGAGCGCTTCCTGCACAAGCGCTTCCCCGGCACCAAGCGGTTCGGCCTGGACGGCGGCGAGGCCATGGTCCCGGCGCTGGAGCAGATCATCAAGCGCGGCGGCGCCCTGGGCGTCGACGAGATCGTGCTGGGCATGGCCCACCGCGGGCGGCTGAACACCCTGGCGGCGGTGATGGGCAAGCCCTACCGCGCCATCTTCCATGAGTTCCAGGGGGGCTCGACCGTCCCCTCGGACATCGAGGGATCGGGCGACGTCAAATACCACATGGGCGCCAGCTCGGACCGCGAGTTCGACGGCAACAGGGTCCACCTGTCGCTGACCGCCAACCCGTCGCACCTCGAGATCGTCAATCCGGTGGTGCTGGGCAAGGCGCGGGCGAAGCAGGCCTTCGACATCCGCGAGGCCAATGCCGGCCAGCCGGAAGAGCAGTGGGCCCTGGACCGCTCCAAGGTCGTGCCGCTGCTGATCCACGGCGACGCCGCCTTCGCCGGTCAGGGCGTGGTCGCCGAATGCTTCGCCCTGATGGGGCTGAAGGGCTACCGCACCGGCGGCACCATCCATTTCGTCGTCAACAACCAGATCGGCTTCACGACCAGCCCGCGCAACAGCCGGTCCAGCCCCTATCCGTCGGACGTCGCCCTGATGGTCCAGGCGCCGATCTTCCACGTCAACGGCGACGATCCGGAGGCGGTGGTCTTCGCCGCCAAGGTGGCCACCGAGTTCCGCCAGAAATTCCACAAGGACGTGGTGGTGGACATGTTCTGCTACCGCCGCTTCGGCCACAACGAGGGCGACGATCCGACCTTCACCCAGCCGGTGATGTATTCGAAGATCCGCGCCCTGCCCTCGACGCGCGAGATCTACACCGAGCGGCTGATCGCCGAGGGCGTCATCGACCAGGCCGCGGTCGACGCCGAGGTGGCGCGCTTCGAGGCCTTCCTCGACGCCGAGTTCGAGGCCGGCAAGAGCTTCGTCGCCAGGAAGGCCGACTGGATGGACGGCCAGTGGCAGGGCATCGGCCAGCCCGACGGCGAGGAGCGCCGCGGCGAGACCTCCGTGCCGGCGGCGAAGCTGACCGACCTCGGCCATCGGCTGACGACCATTCCGAACGACGTCGACATGCACAAGACGCTGAAGCGCGTCATGGACGGCCGGCGCGAGATGATCACGACCGGCGAGAACATCGACTGGGCCACGGCCGAGAGCCTGGCCTTCGCCTCGCTGCTGGACGAGGGCTTCCCGGTCCGCCTGTCCGGCCAGGACTCGGTGCGCGGCACCTTCAGCCAGCGCCACTCGGGCATCGTCGACCAGACCACCGAGGCCCGCTACGTCCCGCTCAACAACCTGCGCGAGGGCCAGGCCGAGTTCGAGGTGATCGACTCGGCCCTGTCGGAAGAGGCGGTGCTCGGCTTCGAATACGGCTACGCCCTGACCGACCCCAATACGCTGGTCATGTGGGAAGCCCAGTTCGGCGACTTCGTGAACGGGGCCCAGGTGGTCATCGACCAGTTCATCACCTCGGGCGAGCGCAAATGGCTGCGCATGTGCGGCCTGACCATGCTGCTGCCGCACGGCTACGAGGGGCAGGGGCCGGAACACTCCTCGGCCCGTCTGGAGCGCTTCCTGCAGCAGTGCGCCGAGGACAATATCCAGGTCGCCAACTGCACCACCCCGGCCAACTATTTCCACATCCTGCGCCGCCAGATGCACCGGCCGTTCCGCAAGCCGCTGATCATCATGACGCCCAAGTCGCTGCTGCGGCACAAGAAGGCGGTGTCGACGATCGCCGACATGGCCGAGGGCAGCTCGTTCCACCGGGTGCTGCACGACGACGCCCAGACGCGGCCGGACGTGGCGGGCATCAAGATCCGGGCCGACAAGGACATCCGCCGCGTCGTGCTGTGCTCGGGCAAGGTCTATTACGACCTGCTGGACCGCCGCGAGAAGGACGGAGTCGACGACGTCTATCTGATGCGGCTGGAGCAGTTCTATCCGTGGCCGATGAAGTCGCTGATGACCGAACTGGCCCGCTTCCCCGACGCCGAACTGGTCTGGTGTCAGGAGGAGCCGAAGAACATGGGCGGCTGGACCTTCGTCGATCCATGGATCGAACTGACGCTGGAGAAGCTTTCGGTGAAGTCGAAGCGGGCCCGCTACGTCGGCCGCCCGGCCTCGGCCTCGACCGCCGCGGGCCTGATGAGCCGGCACCTGAAAGAACTCGACGCCTTCCTGACCGACGCCTTCGCCTGATAAGCGATATCCTGACCTGAACGAGACCTGGACCCGACCATGGCCGACATCCTGACCCCCGCCCTCGGCGAATCCGTCACCGAAGCCACTATCGGCAAGTGGACGAAGAAGGCCGGCGACCCGGTGAAGAAGGACGAGGTCCTGGTCGAGCTGGAGACCGACAAGGTGTCGCTGGAGGTGGTGTCGCCCGCCGACGGGGTGCTGTCCGAGATCAAGGCCGCCGACGGCGAGACCGTGGCCCCGGGCGCCGTGCTGGGCGTGGTCAGCGAAGGGGCGAGCGCCGCGCCGGCCGCCGAGGCTCCCAAGGCCGAAGCGAAAGCCGCGCCCGCCGCTCCGACCGCGGCCGCCGAGCCCGCTCCGGCCGCCGCCCCTGCCCCTGCCCCTGCCGCTTCCGCCGGATCGGTCGCGATCATGACCCCGACCATGGGCGAGAGCGTCGCCGAGGGTTCGATGGGGACCTGGCTGAAGAAGTCCGGCGACACGGTCGCCAAGGACGAGCTGCTGGTCGAGATCGAGACCGACAAGGTGGCCGTCGAGGTGTCGGCCCCCGCCGCCGGCGTGCTGACCATCGACGCCGAGGCCGGCTCGACCGTCACGCCCGGACAGCAGATCGGCAGCATCGCCGCCTCGGGCGCCGCCGCGGCTCCGGCCGCTCCGACGCCGGCCGCGCCCGCCAACGCCGGCTCGGCCCAGGTCAAGGCGGACGCCCCGCACCTGTCGCCCGCCGTGCAGCGCGTGGTCAGCGAAAACAACCTCGACCCGAAGGCCATCGAACCGACCGGACCCAAGGGCAACATCACCAAGGGCGACGCCCTGAACGCCATCAACGCCGCGCCCAAGGCCGCCGCCGCGCCGGCCGCCGCCGCCCCCGCCGCGCCGCGCGCCGACCAGCCGCGCGAGGAGCGGGTCAAGATGACCCGGCTGCGCCAGACCATCGCCCGCCGGCTGAAGGAATCGCAGAACACCGCCGCCCAGCTGACCACCTTCAACGAGGTGGACATGACCAACGTCATGGCCCTGCGCAGCCAGTACAAGGAAGCCTTCGAGAAGCGTCACGGCGTCAAGCTGGGCTTCATGAGCTTCTTCACCCGCGCCGTGGTCCAGGCCCTGCACGAGATCCCGGCGGTCAACGCCGAGATCGACGGTACGGACATCATCTACAAGAACCACTACGACATCGGCATCGCCGTCGGCACCGAGAAAGGCCTTGTCGTGCCGGTGCTGCGCGACGCCGACCAGCTGACGCTGGCGGGCATCGAGAAGGGCATCGCCGCCCTGGGCAAGGCCGCCCGCGACGGTGACCTGACGCTGGAGAACCTGCAGGGCGGCACCTTCACCATCACCAACGGCGGCACCTACGGCTCGCTGATGTCGACGCCGATCCTGAACGCGCCGCAGTCGGGCATCCTGGGCATGCACAACATCGTCCAGCGCCCGATGGCGGTGAACGGCGAGGTGAAGATCCGCCCGATGATGTACCTGGCGCTGAGCTACGACCACCGCATCGTCGACGGCAAGGAAGCCGTGACCTTCCTCGTTCGCGTCAAGGAACTGCTCGAGGACCCGGCGCGGGCGCTGCTGGACCTGTAGGGGCGCGCGGGCGATGATCGAGATCGCCCGCTTCGCCGACGTCTACGAGGCCGAGATCGTAGCGTCCAGGCTGAGAGCCGCGGGCTATGTCGCCGTGCTGGGCGGGGCCGAACACGCCAAGGTCAATTTCCTCGTCCTGCAGGCGCTCGGCGGCGTCAACCTGTCAGTGCCGGACAATCAGGCGGACGCCGCCCGCTCCCTGCTCGAGGCGCTTCGGGACGGCGCCGAGCGGATCGAGGACGCTGATCCTGTGGTTACGAAACCCGCCCGAAAGGCTGGATTTGTGGCCCTCCTGACGATCATCGGGCTGGGCTTTCTCGTCGGCCGCTGAGGCCTTCCCTATCCGCGATCGCGGACCAGCGCTCCCAGCACCTCGTCCGTATGCTCGCCCAGCGCGGGTGGCGGCAGGTCATAGGCCACGGGCGTGGCCGACATCCGGATCGGCGAGCCCACGGTGCGGACCGGGGCGGACAGGTCGGGGCGGGCCTGGGACACCTCCAGCCCGCGGTGCTTCGCCTGCGGCTCCTCGAACACCTGATCGATGGTGTTGACCGGGCCACACGGCACGCCCGCCGCCTCCAGCGTCTTCATCAGCGCCTTCATGCTCTGGCCGGCGGTCAGGGCCGAGAGCTCGGCGGTCAGGACGGCGCGGTGCTCGATGCGCAGGGCGTTGCTGGCGAAGCGGGGATCGGCGCCGAGGCCCGGGGCGCTCAGCGCCTGCGCCAGCGCCCCGAACTGGCCGTCGTTTCCGACCGCGATGACCACCATGCCGTCGGTGCAGGGGAAGGGCTGATACGGCGCCAGGTTGGGGTGGGCGTTGCCCATCCGCGTCGGCGCCTTGCCGCTGACGAAGTAGTTGGTCGCCTGATTGGCCAGCATGGCCGCCTGCACGTCGAACAGGGCGATGTCGATATGCTGGCCCTGCCTTGTCGCCCGCGCGTGCAGCAGGGCGGCGAGGATGGCGTTGGAGGCGTACAGGCCGGTGAACAGGTCGACCACGGCCACGCCGACCTTCATCGGCTCGGCCCCGGGCGCGCCGTCCGGCTGGCCGGTGATCGACATCAGCCCGCCCATGGCCTGGATCATGTAGTCGTAGCCGGCCCGGTGCGCGTCCGGCCCGTCCTGGCCGAAGCCGGTGATCGAGCAGTAGACCAGCTTCGGATTGACCGCCGCCAGGGAGGCGAAATCCAGGCCGTACTTCTTCAGCCCGCCCGTCTTGAAATTTTCGACCACGACGTCGCAGGTCTTCGCCAGTTCTCGCACGACGGCCGCCCCCTCGGACGTGGCGATGTCCAGCTCGACCGACTTCTTGCCGCGGTTGGCGCACAGGAAATAGGCCGCGTCGCCCTTCGAGCCGTCCGCCTTGGTCGTGAAGGGCGGCCCCCAGTGGCGGGTGTCGTCGCCGGCGCCCGGCCGCTCGATCTTGATCACCTCGGCCCCGAGATCGGCCAGCGTCTGCGTCGCCCACGGCCCGGCGAGGACCCGGGACAGGTCGAGGACGCGAACGTCGGAGAGGGGGCCCTGGGTCATGAAGCGTAACTAGCCCTTCTCCCCTTGCGGGAGAAGGTGGCCCGCGCAGCGGGTCGGATGAGGGGTCGCACAGGTCGCCGAAGCATCAGGGCGCGGCGACGAATCTCACGGGCTGGCGCGACCCCTCACCCGTCAGCCTTCGGCTGCCACCCTCTCCCGCAAGGGGAGAGGGATGATCAGAGCCCCGGGTCCCACACGCCGGCGTCGCGCATGCGGCACTCGCGCGCTTCCTTCGCCCGGCCGTCCAGCTCCTCGGCCATGCAGCAGACCGCCTTCGACACCGTCGCCTTGTGCACCCCCGGCACCAGCGCGTGCATGAAGGCGCATCCGGCCAGCTTCAGCAGGCGGAAGCCGAAGCGCGACGACGCCGCCATGTGATGGAGATAGCTCTCCTCCACCTCGCGCGGGTGCTCGACGAACAGGCGATTCCAGGTGCGGATCATGGTGACAGCCTAGCCTGCGTCGGGCCGTGCCTCTACCCGACCTGCGCATTTTGGCCTAAACCGCGCGCCTCTGCCACGCTCACGAAAGACCCTCCATGGCCGACGGCGCCTCCGCTCCGCACAAGACCTTCCGCTGGGACGACCCGCTGGACCTGTCGGGGCGGCTGACCGACGACGAGCGGATGATCCAGGACGCGGCCCGGTCCTACGCTCGCGAAAAGCTGCTGCCGCGTGTCATCGCCGCCTTCCGCGACGAGGTGTTCGACAAGTCGATCATGACCGAGTTGGGCGAAATGGGCTTCCTCGGCGCCATGCTGCCGGAGCAGTACGGCGGCTCCTCGGTCAGCCATGTCGCCTACGGGCTGATCGCGCGCGAGATCGAGGCGGTCGACAGCGGCTACCGCTCGGCCATGTCGGTGCAGTCGTCGCTGGCCATGTACCCCATCTACGCCTTCGGCTCGGAAGAGCAGAAGATGCGTTTCCTGCCGCGCATGGCCGCTGGCGAACTGATCGGCTGCTTCGGCCTGACCGAGGCCGACGGCGGCTCCGACCCGGCCTCGATGAAGACCAAGGCTGTCGCCGTCGAGGGCGGCTACCGCCTGAACGGCGCCAAATACTGGATCACCAACAGCCCGATCAGCGACCTCGCCGTGGTCTGGGCCAAGCTGGACGACACGATCCGCGGCTTCATCGTCGAGCGCGGCTCCGAAGGCTTCACGACCGACAAGATCGGCGACAAGCTTTCCCTGCGCGCCTCCATCACCGGCGACATCGGCCTCAACGACGTCTTCGTGCCGGAAGAGAACCTGCTGCCGGGCGTGAAGGGCCTGCGCGGTCCGTTCTCCTGCCTCAACAAGGCGCGCTACGGCATCGCCTGGGGCGCCATGGGCGCGGCCGAGGCCTGTTTCCACCTGACCCGCGACTACGTCGGCGAGCGCATGCTGTTCGGCCGCCCGCTGTCGTCGCGCCAGCTGGTGCAGAAGAAGCTGGCCGACATGCAGACCGAGATCTTCCTCGGCTTCGAGGGCGCGCTGGCGCTCGGCCGGCTGCTCGATCAGGGGGCCTGGGTCCCCGAGGCCATCTCGATGATGAAGCGCAACAACTGCGGCAAGGCGCTGGCCATCGCCCGCGAGGCCCGCGACATGCACGGCGGGGCCGGCATCACCGGCGAAATGCACGTCATGCGCCACGCCATGAACCTTGAGACGGTCAACACCTACGAGGGCGCCCACGACGTCCACGCCCTGATCCTCGGCCGGGCGATCACGGGCGAAAGCGCCTTCTGATGAGCGAGCCGGAAGGCCGCCTCGTCGGCCGGGTCATCGCCATGCCGGCCGACACCAATCCCGAGGGCGACATCTTCGGCGGCTGGCTGCTGGCCCATATGGACCTCGCCGGCGCCACCCCGGCCTTCGAGATGGCCCAGGGCCGCTGCGTGACCATCGCCGTCGACGCCATGGTCTTCCACCAGCCGGTGTCGGTCGGCGACGAGGTCTCGCTCTACGCCACCGTGGTCAAGTCGGGCCGCACCTCGATCCGCGTCCACGTCGAGGCCTGGAAGCGTTCGCGCAACGCCGCCCACGCCGAAGCGGTGCGCGTCACCGAGGGCGTCTTCACCTATGTCGCCATCGGCGACGACAAGAAGCCCAGAGTGCTGCCCGGCGTGCTGCCCGGGGCCGCGGCATAACCTACTCCCGCACTGGGAAATCTTGACCTGCGGCCTGTCTCCCCCTACCTCCCGGCCATGACCGTCCGTCGCATCCTCACCATCGACAACCCCGCCGACCTGGCGGTGCTGAAACAGGTTTCCCGCCCGGTCGAAGGCCCGGTGACGGACGAGCTGCGCGCCCTGATGGACGACATGCTGGAGACCATGTACGCCGCCCCCGGCATCGGCCTGGCCGCCGTGCAGATCGGTGATGTGCGCCGGGTCATCGTCATGGACCTGGCTGATCGCGAGGTCGCCGGCGGCGATCTCCCGGAAGACGCCACGGACGAGGCGCGCGCCGCCGACGAGCAGGCCCGCCGCAACCCCCGCTATTTCGTCAATCCCGAGATCCTGTGGGCCTCGGACGAGCTGTTCCAGTACGAGGAAGGCTGCCTGTCGGTGCCGGACGTCTATGACGCCGTCGAGCGCCCGGCCCGCGTCCGCATCCGCTACATGGACTACGCCGGCCAGACCGTCGAGGAAGAGTGCGACGGTCTCTACGCGGTCTGCATCCAGCATGAGATGGACCACCTCGAGGGCGTGCTGTTCATCGACCACCTGAGCCGCCTCAAGCGGACCATGGCGCTCAAGAAGCTCGAGAAGCTGAGGAAGGCGGCTTAGGCCGCCGCCCTCACAACCCTCCATTCGTCACCCTGAACTTGTTTCAGGGTCCATTTCACCGCCTTCGCCGAGCGCTCGGTTCAGGCACCAGCCCAACCGCACGGTGGCGTTGGCCAGCACGTCCGGGCGTGCGGCACGATGGATGCTGAAACGAGTTCAGCATGACGGATGTGGCGGGGTTCAGAACACCCAATCGACCGTCAGCCAGAACTTCCGCGTATCCGTCGCGAACAGGTCCGCATCGTAATCGGCATAGCGGGCCGAGACGGTGTATTTCCCGACCTTCGCACTC
>NZ_DASPMM010000017.1:0-56671 GCF_035627055.1 Brevundimonas sp.
TTCACCTTCTCCTTCTTGGAGAGACCGCTTTCGTCGGCGTACTTGTTCAGGGTGCGGGTCAGGGCGCCGCGGAAGCCCGCCAGATGGGTGCCGCCGTCGCGCTGCGGGATGTTGTTGGTGAAGCACAGCATCGTCTCGTGATAGCTGTCGTTCCACTGCATCGCGACCTCGACAGCGATGCCTTCCTTCTCGCCCCGGATCGAAACCGGAGGGTTGTGCAGCACGGCCTTATTGCGGTCGAGATACTTGGCGAAGGCCTCGACGCCGCCCTCGTAGAACAGCTCTGAGACCTTAGGTTCGGCCGCCCGTTCGTCCGACAGCACGATGCGCACGCCCGAATTCAGGAACGCGAGCTCGCGAAGCCTGTGTTCCAGGGTGGCGAAATCGTACTCGGTCCTGGTGAAGGTCTGCTTGGAGGCGACGAACCGGACCTGCGTGCCGGTCTTGCCGCCGGCATCGCCGACGATCTTCAGCGGCGATTCCGGCTCGCCGTGGCGGAAGCGCATCCAGTGCTCCTTGCCGCCGCGCCAGATGCGCAGATCGAGCGTCTCGGAGAGCGCATTGACCACCGACACGCCGACGCCGTGCAGGCCGCCCGACACCTTGTAGGAGTTCTGGTCGAACTTACCGCCGGCGTGCAGCTGGGTCATGATGACCTCGGCCGCCGAGACGCCCTCGCCCTCGTGAATGTCGGTGGGGATGCCGCGGCCGTTGTCGGTCACGGTCACCGAGCCGTCGGCGTTGAGGATGACCTGGACCAGGTCGGCATGGCCGGCCAGGGCCTCGTCGATGGCGTTGTCGACCACCTCATAGACCATGTGGTGCAGGCCCGAGCCGTCGTCGGTGTCGCCGATGTACATGCCGGGCCGTTTGCGCACCGCGTCGAGGCCCTTGAGGACCTTGATGGAATCGGCGCCGTAGGCGGCTTCTTCGGCGGTGTCTTCGTTGCGCGCGGTCGGGTTCTGGTCGGTCATATATTCGGTCGGATCATCGCCCGGTTCGGGCCGGAAAGGACGGCGATCGGGCCGTCCGGAATCAGCTGTTCCCGGACCGCGAATCTCGTCCGCGCCGGAGCCGTCAACATATAGGATTTTCCGGGAGAATTGCGAGCGAAACCGGCGCTGTCCCGGGGTTCCGGAACCGCGCGCCCCGTGGGCGGCGACGGCGGCTCGCGCGCCGTCGCCGAAGGGGTCGTCAGGCCAGCGAGCCGTCGATGTCCTTGCACGCCTGAATCAGGCCCTGCACCGACTCGACCGACTTCTTGAACATGGCCTTTTCGTCGTCGTTGGTGGTGAACTCGATGACCTTCTCGACGCCGCCGGCGCCGATCAGGGCGGGGACGCCGACGTAAAGGTCCGACAGGCCGTACTCGCCCGACAGCCAGACGGCGCAGGGCAGGACGCGCTTCTGGTCCAGCAGATAGGAGCGGGCCATGGCGATGGCGCTCTCGGCCGGGGCGTAGAAGGCCGAGCCGGTCTTGAGCAGGGCGACGATCTCGCCGCCGCCCTTGCGGGTGCGGTCGACGATGGCGTCCAGCTCGGCCTGCGACAGGAAGCCGGCCTTCACCGCGTCGGGCAGAGGCAGACCGCCGACGGTCGAGTGGCGCACCATCGGCACCATGTCGTCGCCGTGGCCGCCCAGCGTCCAGGCGTTGATGTCCTGGATCGACACCCCGGTCTTCTCGGCGAGGAAGTAAGCGAACCGCGCCGAGTCGAGCACGCCGGCCATGCCGACGACCTTCTCCTTGGGCAGGCCCGAGAATTTCTGCAGCGCCCAGACCATGGCGTCGAGCGGGTTGGTGATGCAGATGACGAAGGCGTTCGGGGCGTGCTGCTTGATGCCCTCGCCGACGGCCTTCATGACCTTGAGGTTGATGCCGATCAGGTCGTCGCGGCTCATGCCCGGCTTGCGCGGCACGCCGGCGGTGACGATGCAGACGTCTGCGCCCGCGATATCGGCATAGTCGTTGGCGCCCTTCAGCGCGACGTCCTGGCCGAAGACGGCGGAGGCCTCGGCGATGTCCAGCGCCTTGCCCTGCGGCGTGCCCTCGGCGATGTCGAACAGGACGATGTCGCCCAGCGCCTCGCGCGCCGCCACGTGGGCCAGGGTGCCGCCGATCATGCCGGCGCCGATAAGGGCGATCTTCGCGCGAGCCATACTGTCTGTCTCCGGGAGGAAGGTGGTGCGGTCGCAGGACCGCTGTCGGGCGGGGTCTAGACCCGGCGGCGCAGGCCTGCAACCGTGACGCCGCGTCACGGAGAGAGCATGGCCCGCCCGCCCGAAACGGTCCCCGAGTTGATCCCCGCCGACGAAGTCCCGGCCAACCTCGTCATGATCACGGACGAGGCCGCGATCCGCGCCGAACTTGAGGCGTGGCGGGCGCGGGTGCTGAAGCGGCCCGGCCTGCTCGACAAGGCCTCCCGCGCCACGCAGGACCGGATCAACAGGATGATCCCCGAGCGGGTGCACGCCATTGTCACCTCGGGAGTCGAGGCGATGACCCGGGGCATTCTCACCGGCTCGGAGGTGCTGAAAGCGCGTCCGCCGGCGGGGGGTTCGCTGGCCGCGCGCGAGGTGAAGGCGCGGGCGATGATCCGCGCCTACCGCACGACGGCGGGCGTCGAGGGGGGTGTCGCCGGCGCCGGCGGCTTTGTGCTGGCCGCCGCCGAGTTCCCGGCCCTGATGGCGATCAAGGTGCGGATGCTGGCCGACATCGTCTCGGTTTACGGCTGGGGCGGCGGCGCGCCCGCGGAGCGGCTGTTCCTGCTGCACATCTTCCATCTCGCCTTCGCCAGCCCGAAGCGGCGGCCGGAAGCGCTGGCGGCGCTGGAGGACTGGATCGCCGGGGCGGGCCGCGAGGCGACCACCGCCGACTACGACTGGCGGCGCTTCCAGCAGGAGTACCGGGACTATATCGACCTGGCCAAGATGGCGCAGCTGATCCCGGTCGTCGGCGCCCCCATCGGCGCGGTGGTCAACTGGCGTCTGGTGGATCGCCTCGGCGAGACGGCGATGATGGCCTGCAGGATGCGTTGGTTCGGCTCGGTCTGATGCGGTCGCGCGCAAAGGTCAGTCGATTGTCTTTGGCGGTCGGATAGCGGGAGCCTATCTAGGGCGAATGCTCCCGACCCTGCGCCAGCTCCAGTATCTGAAACTGCTCGCCGAGCACGCCTCGTTCAGCCGCGCGGCCGAGGCCGCGCATGTCAGCCAGCCGGCCCTGTCGGCGGGAGTCCAGGAGCTGGAGCGTATCCTCGGCGCGCCGGTGGTGGAACGCACGCGCGGCAATGTGCAGCTGACCGCCGTCGGCGCCGAGGCGGTGCGGCGCGCGGAAGACGTGCTGGCCCGCACCGAGGATCTCGTGGAGGCGGCGCAGAACGCCGGCAAACCGCTGTCCGGCCGCTTCCGGCTCGGGATCATCCCGACCGTGGCTCCGTTCCTGCTCCCGGCCAAACTGCCGGGCCTGAAGGACGCCTATCCCGCGCTGCGGCTGTTCATTCGCGAGGACCTGACGCCCCGGCTGGTGGCGGGACTGAAGGCCGGCCAGCTCGACGCCGCGGTGATCGCCCTGCCCTATTCGGCCCCCGGCATCGATCACGCCCGCATCGGCGATGACGAGATTCTCGCCGCCGCCCCGGCGGGTCACGCCCTTGCCGGCGCTGGACCGATCCCGGCCGGGTCGCTGAAGGCCGATGACCTGATCCTGCTGGAGGACGGCCACTGTCTGCGTGACCAGGCCCTGGCCGCCTTTCACATCGATCCGCCAAAGGGCGAGGACGTCTTCGCCGCCACCAGCCTGCATACGCTGGTGCAGATGGTTTCGGCCGGGCTGGGGGTCAGCTTCCTGCCCGAGATGGCGGTGCGGGCGGGGCTGGCGGATCTGCCCGGGGTGGTGGTGCGGCCGATCACGGCCAAGGCTCCGCGGCGCGAGATCGTGGTGGCGTGGCGGGCCGGCTCCAGTCGCGCCGCCGAGGCCCGGCTGCTCGCCGACGCCTTGCGGCTGGACTGAGCCCGCCGCTTCATTACGACTCCGTAAGGTGCGCCGGATTCCGGCCCTGATAGGGTTCGCGCGCCCGCGTTGGCCGGGCGTCCGGAGCCGTGTCCCATGAAGTCCCGCCTGTTCGCCGCCGCCTCGATCTCCGCCCTGATGCTGGGCCTCGCCGCCTGCGCCGCCACCGTCGACACCGCGACTGTGACGCCTCCGGTCGGGGCCGCGGCGGCTGCGCCGCAGGGCGTCGAGGTGCCGCCGCTGGGGTTCGCCCATCGAGTGCTGCCGAATGGACTTCAGGTCTACACCTCCCGCGACGCCTCGACCTCGAACGTGACGGTCCAGGTCTGGTACCGCGTCGGCTCCAAGGACGATCCCGCCGGGCGCTCCGGGTTCGCCCACCTGTTCGAACACCTGATGTTCAAATCGACCAAGAACCTGCCGACCGAGACCTTCGATCGCCTGACCGAGGACGTCGGCGGGTTCAACAACGCCTCCACCTGGGACGACTTCACCAACTACTATGAAGTGGTGCCCGCCAATCACCTGGAGCGGCTGATCTTCGCCGAGGCGGACCGCATGGGCTCGCTGGTCGTCGACGCCGATGTCTTCGCCTCCGAGCGCGACGTGGTGAAGGAGGAATACCGCCAGAGCTACCAGGCCAACCCCTACAGCCGCTTCTTCGGCCTGTTCGTGCCGCAGACGGTCTATGAGAACCACCCGTACCGCCGTCCGGGCATCGGCTCGATCGAGGAGCTGAACGCCGCGACGATCGAGGACGTGCGGCGCTTCCACGCCACCTACTACCGGCCCGACAACGCCGTGCTGATCGTGGCGGGTAATTTCGACCAGGCCCGGCTGGATAGCTGGATCGACCAGTATTTCGGCGGCCTGACCAATCCCACCACGGCCCTGCCGGCCAACAATGTGGTTGAGGCGGAGCCGGCCGGGCCGCGCGAGGCCACCTTCTACGGCGCCAATGTGCCCCTGCCGGTCGCGCTGCTGGCCTGGCGCACCACGCCCTACGGCGACGCGGACCGCGCCGCCCTGACCGTTCTGGACGGCATCCTGTCCACCGGCGAGAGCAGCCGGCTGTACCGCTCGCTGGTCTATGACAAGCAGATCGCCGCCCAGGCCAGCTCCAGCCCCGACTTCGCGCAGCAGGCCGGCCATCTGACCGCCTACGCCATCATGGCCGAGGGCGAGACCGTCGACACCGGCCTGGCGGCCCTGCGCGCCGAGGTCGCCCGCTTCCGCGACGAGCCCGTCTCAGACAGCGAACTGGCCGAGGCCAAGAACGAGCTGATCGCCAACATTCTGCGCAACCGCGAGGGCGTGGACGACCGCGCCAACGCCCTGGGCTTCGCCCTGATGTGGGACGGCGACCCCGCCGAGGCCGACCGCGAGGTCGCCGCCATCCAGGCCGTCACGTCCGCCGACATCCAGCGGGTGGCCCGCCGCTACCTGACCGAGCAGCGCATGATCACCATGCGCTACCTGCCCGCCGACGAGGCCCACCCGCCGACCGAGCAGAACAAGGACGTGGACGCGCCGGTGCACATCGCCGACCTCGCCCCTGCGGGGCCGCCGACCGTCTTGCTGCCGGAAGGTCAGCGCGCCGCGATCCCGGCCGCCGGCCCCGAGGGCGATCTCGCCACCCCCGCGGTCGCCGACTTCCGCCTCGCCAACGGCATGCGCGTGCTGGTCGCCCCGACCGAAGGCGTGCCGCTGGTCTCGGCGCGCCTCAGCTTCGACGCAGGGACCCGCAACGACGGTCCGAAGCCCGGCGTGGCCACCATGACCGCCGGTCTCCTGACCCAAGGCACCACCAGCCGCACCGCGCCCCAGATCGCCGCCGAAATCGAAGGCCTGGGCGCCACGGTCGGCGCCGGCGCCGGCGTCGACTTCACCAGTGTCTTCGCCAACGCGCCCGCCAACGTCTTCCCCAAGACGCTCGCCCTGATGGCCGATGTGGTGCGCAACCCGACCTTCGCGGCCGAGGAGCTGTCGCGCCAGCAGGACCAGATCCTGGATGGCCTGCGCGTCCAGCTCAGCCAGCCCGGTCCGGTGGCCTCCCAGTCGGTCGGCCGCGTCATCTACGGCGCGGCGCCCTATGGCGCGCCGGGTTCCGGCACGGTCAATTCGGTTCCGACGATCACCCGCGACGACGTGGTCGGGTTCCACGCCGCCCATTTCAACCCCGCCGAGGCGATCCTGACCTTCTCGGGCGCGATCACGCCCGAAGCGGCCCGCGCCCTGGCCGAGGAGGCGTTCGGCGACTGGACCGCCACCCCGGCCGTGGCCGCAGCCCGCGCGGCCGCTGGCGATGACCGGCCGGCCGGACCCCAGCTGGCGCCGCGCGTCGTGGTCATCGACCAGCCGGGCGCCGGTCAGGCGGCGGTGGTCGTGGCCGTGCGCGGCGTGTCGCGCACCGACGCCGACTACTTCCCCCTGTCGCTCGGCAACACCGTGCTGGGCGGCGGCTATTCCTCGCGCCTGAACCAGGAGGTGCGGATCAAGCGCGGCCTCAGCTACGGGGCCGGCTCCAGCCTTGGAGTCCGCGCCGACGAGGGCGTGTTCACCGCCTCGGCCCAGACCCGCAACGACGCGGTGCCCGCCGTAGCCGAGCTGATCCTGTCGGAGATCGGCCGCATGGGGACGGAGGCGATCAGCGAAGCCGAGCTGGGACCGCGCCGGGCCGTCATGCTGGGCGGCTTCGGCCGTTCGCTGGAGACCGTGGACGGCCTCGGCGGCTTCGTCGCCAACCTGGCTCTCTATGACCTGCCGATGAGCGAACTGGCGGCCTATGCGAGCCATGTCCGGGAGGTCACGCCGGAGCAGATCCAGGCCGCCTTCGCGCGCCATCTGCCGGGCTCCGAAGCCAGCCTGGTGGTCGTCGGCGACGCGGCCCAGTTCATCGAGGCGCTGCGGGCGAAATATCCGAACGTCGAGATCATCCCGCTCAGCGAGCTGAACCTGGACTCGGCGACCCTGCGCTAGGCCGACAGGCAGACCACCTGCGCGACGCGCAGGTCGCGGCGCAGGTCGTCGGCGACGAGGCCGTAGTTGTCGACCGTGACGGTGCGGCCGGTCAGGGGCTCGTCGGCCTTCTGCAGGCCCCGCACGGCCTCGCCGAAGGTGTCGGGCGCCGTGGTGTAGATGCGGCCGCGGCGCGGACTTTCGGCGATGGTCACGCCGACGGCGCGGCCCTGGCGATCCAGCACGGGCGCGCCTGACAGACCGGCGAGCGTCCCGCCCAGCCGATCGGTGCGGCCCACCTCCGCCCAGGCGAGCACCGGCTCCTCACGCTGCCCGCGGCCGCGCACGCGCAAGGTCTCCCGACCCAGCAGCCGCGAGGTGACCTCGCCGGCGCGGCCCTGCGGATAACCGGGATGGAAGGCGCGCTGGCCCTTGCGCAGGGACTGGCCGGTGACGAGAGGAATCGCCTCCGATCCACCGGCGGTCTGCAACACCGCGATGTCCGCGCGCGGCGCGAGACGCACGTCGGCGGCCACGGCCCGACCGCCGCCGACCATGATGGCGGGACGGCGACACCCGTCGACCACGTGCCGCGCGGTGACCCAGAGGCCCTCCCCGGCGATCGAGAAGGCCGTGCCCGAGGCGGGCTGGAACGGGATGTCGGGGGCGTTGACGGTGACGGCGGGATCGAATGGCGTGATCGGCCCCAGCAGGGCGCCTTCCATCTCGTCGGGCGGCGGAGGAGCCGGCGGCGCGTCGGCGTTCTCGCGCTGGCCGAGGGAAAGGCCGATCAGGGCGGCGAGGACGAGGGTGTAGATCACCCAGTCGGGCGGACGGGCCATGGCCTCAGCCGGTCAGGGCGGCGGCGAGGATCAGGGCCGTCGACAGCTTGGCGCCGACCAGCAGTACGGCGGCGGAAACCTCGCCCTCGCGGATGCGCTGGGGCAGGCCGGTCAGCAGCAGGTCGACGAGGCGGAAGGCGAGCAGCTGGAGCACGACCGTGGCCACACCCCAGATGACGATGTCGCGCACCGAGCTCGAGACGCTGAGGCTGACGGCCAGCGGCACGGCGAGCCCGACCAGCACGCCGGCGAAGGCCACGGCGGCGGCGGCGTTGCCCTCGCGGATGAGGGTGATTTCCTTCCACGGCGTTAGCAGGGCGTAGATGATCGCGCCGGCGACGAGCAGGCCGAGGGTGACGCCGAGATGGGCCACGGTGGTCGGGAAGCCCGAGGCGAAGGCCTGGACCTCGGGGCTTTCAAGAACCTGGCTGAGAGACGGAGAGTCCATGACGGTCCGGCGGCTGAGACCCCCGAGGCTTGCCCCAATGCCGCCCCATTCCGCAAGCGCGGCGGCGCCACAGGTGGTCAAGATTAGTGTCCGTCTGTGTCGCGGATCAGGCCGCCTCGACGGTTCCGGCGGCGACGGCCTGTTCAGCGCGGCGCACGCTGGCCCGGACCTTCTCGCTCTCGGACTTGAGCTGGCCGCAGGCCGCGAGGATGTCGCGGCCGCGCGGGGTGCGGATCGGCGAGGCGTAGCCGGCCTTGTTGAGGATGGCCGCGAACCGCTCGATCGTCTTCCAGTCCGAGCACTCGTAGTCCGTGCCGGGCCAGGGATTGAACGGGATCAGGTTCACCTTGGCCGGAATGCCCTCGATCAGTTTGAGCAGGGCGCGGGCCTCTTCGGGGCTGTCGTTGACGCCCTTCAGCATGACGTATTCGAAGGTCACGCGACGGGCGTTGGACAGGCCCGGATAGGCGCGGATGGCGGCCATCAGCTGTTCGAGGTTGTACTTCTTGTTCAGCGGCACCAGCACGTCGCGCAGGGCGTCGTTGGTGGCGTGCAGGCTGATGGCCAGCATGGCCTGGGTGCGGGTTCCCAGCGCGTCCAGCTGCGGCACCACGCCGGAGGTCGAAACGGTGATCCGGCGGCGCGACAGGGCGATGCCCTCGTTGTCGCTGATGATGTCGATGGCGTTGGCGACGTGGTCGAGATTGTAGAGCGGCTCGCCCATGCCCATGAAGACGATGTTGGACAGGCGGCGGTCTTCCTTGGGCGACGGCCATTCGCCGAGGTCGTCGCGGGCGACCTGGACCTGGGCCACGATCTCGGCGGCGGTCAGGTTGCGGACCAGCTTCTGGGTGCCGGTGTGACAGAAGGTGCAGTTCAGGGTGCAGCCGACCTGGGACGAGACGCACAGGGCGCCGGCGCGGCCGACGTCGGGGATGTAGACGGTCTCGATCTCGATGCCCGGGGCGGTGCGGATCAGCCATTTGCGGGTGCCGTCCTTCGACACCTGGCGCTCGACGATCTCGGGCCGGGCGAGGGTGAAGGCCCCGGCCAGCTTCGCCTGCACGTCCTTGCCGATGTTGGTCATCAGCGAGAAGTCGGTGACGCCGTAGTGGTGGATCCAGCCCCACACCTGCGAGGCCCGCATCTTCGCCTTCTCGGGCGGACAGATGTCTGCGTCGATCAGCGCCTGACGCAGTTCGGCGCGCGTCAGACCGGACAGGTTGACGGGCGCCGCCGGGGCGGGCGTGGACGTGCGCGAAAGGTCGAGCGTGAGGCTCAAGGGACATCCTTGGGTGGCGGGAGGCGCGCCTTATACCACAGATCGGGCTGGTTTTAAGGCGGGCGGCGCGCCTTCGCGCCGGCGGAATTTTACCCGGATAAAAACCGGAAAACACCGTCCGAAGCGTCCGAAGAGTGCAAAGCGTCCGAAGCGTGCACAGCGTGCGGACGGGGCGCGGGCTGCGGTTCGATTGTCAAAGACCCGGCGAAGCCAACGCGATCAGTATAGGGCCCCGGTCCGATGGGGCGTGTTCATGACGCTGGCGCCGCAAGCAGGTCTCGCGAAAACAGTGGGTTGGCCAGCCGGAATGTGGAGACTGGCGGCGGATTTGCAGCGCAGCAATCGCCTGTCTCCTCCCCGTTCGCCGCTTGCGAATGGGGAGGGGGACCGCGAAGCGGTGGAGGGGTGAAGGATGGCGCACCGGCTGCACCCCTCCACCACCCTGCGGGTGGTCCCCCTCCCCATCGCCGCGCGACGGGGATGAGACGGCTCGCCTAATCCGCCGCGTCCTCGATGTGGTGGATCTGGTCGTCGTCGAGGCCGAAGTGGTGGCCGATTTCGTGGATCAGGACGTGGGCGATGATCTCGGCGAGGCCGACGTCGCCGCGTTCGCACCATTCGTCGAGGATGGGGCGGCGATAGAGGAAGATGCGGCTGGCCTCCGGCGCCGGGCCCATGCCGTCACGCAGGCCGATGTCGACGCCGTGATAGAGGCCGGTCAGCTCGAACGGGTCCTCCATCTCCATCATCGCCAGGGTCTCGTCGTCGGCGAAGTCGTCGATGCGGATGACCACGTCGCCGGCCAGCGAACGGAACGGCTCGGGCAGGGCGTCGAACGCCTCGCGCGCCAGCCGGGCGAAGTCGTCGAGGGAAGGGGCGGGTTGGTCAGTCCAGGAAGGCATCGGGCGTTTGAGTGACAGTGCTAGTGAGCGAGGGGTGAGCCGGGCCGGCGCCGTGGCGGCCCCCTCGCTCACTAGCACTAGCACTGTTCACCTTCCTCCCTAGTCCCTAGTCCCTAGCCCTTCATGCGTTATGGTTACCGAATCACGCCGGGGAGCTGACCAGACCAAATGGCCGAGGCCGACATCGCCTATGTCGCGACCGCGGGCGCCGCGGGGCTGGCGCTGGCGCTCAGCGCCTGGGCTGCGCGGCTGCGTGGGCGGCTGGCCGAAAAGGCGCAGGCGGCCGAGAGGGAGCTGGCGGCGGCCCGCGTCGCCCTGGCCGACCGCGACGGGGCGCTGGCGGCGTTCGAGGACGCGCGGCTGGCCCTGACCCCGGACGGACAGACCCGGCGGCTGGGGTCGGCGGCGGCGTGGAACGCCATCACCCGGGAACTGGCCGGCGCGGACGAGGACGGGGCCGATCCGGCGCTGGTGGTGCTGGACGCCGTGCGTGCGGCGGCGGGGCCGCGGCTCGACGCCCTGATCGACCAGGGCGAGCCGTTCGACGCGGTGCTGGACGGCGCCGGCGGAGCGTGGGCGGTCGAGGGCCGGTCCTCGGCCGGGGCGGCCTGGCTGCGGCTTTCGCGGCTGGGGCTGGTCGGCACGGCGGCCGAGAGCGGGCTGGGACTGCTGGCCGACGCCTATCCGGCCCCGACCTGGATCACCGACGCGGCCGGGCGGCTGGCCTGGGCCAACAAGGCCTGGCTGGCCGAGATGAAGGCCGACAGCGTCGATGCGGCGCGCGACAAGGGCCTGACCTTCGACCGGGGGGCGGACGCCATCGTGGCCGAGGCCGGACGGTTGCACCAGCGCCAGGAAGGTTTCCGCTGGACCACCGGCGGCGGACGGCGGCGGGCCTGGCGGATCGTGGCCGAACCGGCGCCCGGCGGGGCCGGGGCGGTGCTGGCCTTCGCCCTCGACATGACCGAGGCCGAGGAGACGCGCGACACCCTGCGCCGCCACGTCGAGGCCCATGACGAGACGCTGAACCACCTCGCCGACGCGGTGGCCATCTTCGGCCCGTCGAAGCGTCTGGCCTTCCACAACACCGCCTTCCAGCAGCTGTTCAACATCGATCCGGCCTGGCTGGACGAACGGCCGACGCACGCCGAACTGCTGGACCGGCTGCGCCAGCGCCGGCTGCTGCCCGAGGTCATCGACTACGCCGGCTGGAAGGCCAATGAGCTGGAGTTCTACGGCGCCTCCGAAGCCGCGCCGGACGACAGCTGGTCCCTGCCCGACGGCCGCACCCTGCGGGTGGTGCGCCAGCCGCACCCGCTGGGCGGCGTGCTGCTGCTGTTCTCGGACATCACCGACGAGCTGCAGCTGCGCAGCCGGTTCAACGCCCAGATTCAGGTGCAGAAAGCGACGCTGGACAAGCTGAACGACGCCGTCGCCGTGTTCGGATCGGACGGCCGCATCCGCCTGCACAACGAGGCGTTCGACACCTTCTGGGGCGTGGCGCCGGACGCGCTGGACGCGGCGAGCGATTTCGACGCCGTGGCCGCCCTGTGCCACCAGACCATGCCCGATCCGGCCCTGTGGCTGGGGCTGAAGGCGAGGGTGGCCGATCCCGACCCGGAAAGCCGGGTGCCGATCTCGGGCGAGGGCCGCACCGCCGACGGTCGCATCGCCTCCTGGCAGACCCGGCCCCTGCCCGACGGCGCGACCCTGGTGGCCTTTTCCGACGTCACGGCCCGGCGCGGCCTGGAACAGGCGCTGGCCGCAAAGGCGCAGGCGCTGGAGGAATCGACGGCCCTGAAGCGCGAGTTCGTCGGCAGCGTCAGCTATGAGCTGCGCACGCCGCTGACCACCATCGTCGGCTATTCGGAACTGCTGGAGACCCAGGCCGACCTGCCCGAGCGCAGCCGCCAGCACGCGGGGGCCATCCGCGTCGCGGCCAGCCAGCTGGCCGGCTCGATCGACGACGTGCTGGACATGGCCCAGATCGACGCCGGCGAGATGGAGCTGACGCTCGGCGACGTACGGGTCTGCGACGTGCTGGACGAGGCGGCGGCCAAGGTGCGCGAGCGCATCGAGGGTCGGGGCGCGACGCTGACGGTGACCTGCCCGACGACGCTGAAGCCGATCCGGGCCGACGCCCAGCGGGTCGGTCAGGCGCTGGAATATCTGCTCGACAACGCCGCCCGGGCCGTGTCGGAGGGCGGGGCCGTGACCCTGACCGCCGAGGCGGCGCCGGCCGAGGTGCGCATCCGCGTCGAGGACACCGGACGGGGCATTCCCTACCACCTGCAGGCCCATGTCTTCGACCGTTTCGTCAAGCGCGAGCGGGGCGGGCCGGGCGTCGGGCTGGCCCTGGTCAAGGCGCTGGTCGAGCTGCACGGCGGCTGGGCCGAGGTGGAAAGCGAGCCGGGCAAGGGCGCGGCCTTCATCCTGCACCTGCCGCTGGAGGCGACGAGCGTGGCGGCGGCGCCGGAGTTGAGGCTGGACGCCGGCCGTTAGCCCGGGCTGTCCAAGTGAAGAGTGCTAGTGCTAGTGAGCAGGCTCAGGGACGGTCTGCGTCCGAACGCTGCGCCGTAAAGGCTCACTAGCACTAGCACTCCTCACCATGACCAAGCCGCTGAAAACCGCCCTGATCTACGACTTCGACGGCACGCTGGCGCGGGGCAACATGCAGGAGGTCACCTTCATCCCGTCGGTGGGGATGGGGATCGGCGACTTCTGGGGCGCGGCGGACACGCTGACCCGCGAGGCCGACGGCGACAACATCCTGATGTACATGCAGCTGATGCTGCAGCGGGCGCGGGAGAACGACCACCCGATCACCCGCAAGCTGCTGGCCGAGCACGGCGAGGACGTGAAGCTGTTCGACGGTCTGAAGTCGGACCTGACCGGCCCGGGCTGGTTCGACCGCATCAACGAGGTCGGGGCGAAATACGGGCTGGAGATCGAGCACTACATCATCTCGGCCGGCCTGGAGGAGATGATCGAGGGCTGCCCGATCCGGCCGGAGTTCCGGCACGTGTTCGCGTCCAAATTCGTCTACGACGAGCACGGCGTGGCCATCTGGCCGGCGGTCGGCGTCAACTACACGACCAAGACCCAGTATCTGTTCCGCATCAACAAGGGCGTGCTGAACCACTGGGAGCACGAGAAGATCAACCGCTTCATGGCCGACGACGACCGGCCGGTGCCGTTCGAGCGGATGATCTTCCTCGGCGACGGCGACACCGACGTGCCGACCATGAAGATGATGCACACCAAGGGCGGCTATTCGATCGCTGTCTATGACCCGCGCAACTCCGAACGCGACCAGCAGAAGATCTACGGGCTGATCTCGGAGGACCGGGTCAATTTCGTCGCCGCCGCCGACTACCGCGAGGGTTCGGCGCTGGACCTGATCGTCAAGGGACTGATCGGTCGGATCGCCATCACTGCCGGGACCATGCCGGACGGGGTCTAGGCGGTCTTCCGGCGAAGCCGGCGTCCGGTTCCGACGGCTGGAAGGTTCATCACGACGGACACCACGAACTCACAACGGACACGACGGGGCCTGCACCTGGCTCCAAACCCGTTGTGCTCGTCGTGATCCCCGTTGTGTTCGTCGTGATGAACCTAAGTCGTTCGCCTCCGCCGAACAGGTTGGAAGCCCGGCTGCGCCGGGGATGCCGGGCGGCAGGCCTTGTCGATTCGCCCTAGCGGCCGCCGGCGCGGAGGAAGGCGGCGCGGGCGGCGGCGAGGCGGGAGGGGACGAGGCCGCGCAGCGAGGACGCCGCGCCGCTGCGCTTGACGCCGGCCTCCATGCCCTTGCGCCAGACCACCTCGGCCTCGACGGCGGTGGCCTGGGCCATGTCGATCAGCAGGATGCGGTTGGGCAGGGCGAGGTTGCGGTCCATGCGCAGGCGCACGCCGGAGCCGGACTGGTCGACGATCAGGCAGGGCAGTTCGAGACCGGGCGAGACGACGAGGCCGCGCCCATTGGCGGGCGAGCGGGGCTCCAGTCGGCGGTCTTCGGGACGGGTCATCGGTCGACCGATAGCGGCTGACGGTTTCGATCCAGTTTCACTGTGACGCTGGGACGCACGCCGCCCGACAGCATACGCCGGGTGATACGCTCGAAATACCGGATGAAGCCGGCGAGGCGGGCGCGCTCCTCCGGCGGCAGATCGGCGGGGGCGAGGCCGAGCAGGTCGGCCTCCTGCTGGGCGCGCCAGTCGAGGACGACGTCGAAGCCCGGCGCCTGCAGGAACAGGACGGCGTCGAAACGGGCGGCGAAGGCGGCGTAGGGGCCGGCGACGAAGCCGTTGACGGCGCGGCGCCAGCGCCCGTCGGGGTCGTCGTCGCGCTCGAGATCATTGACCGGTGCGGCCAGGGCGGCCTCGTCCTCCGGCAGGGCGGCGAGACACCAGGCGTCGATCAGGATGGCGGACGGCCGGCCGCGGAAACGGCGCCAGCGTTCGATCGGCCAGCGGTCGTCGCCGCGCTTGTCGAAGTCGGGGATCAGGGTCTCGTCGGCGGGGCCGGCTGCGGACAGGTCGTCGATCAGGCCTTGGAGGAGCTCCAGGTCGTGGGTTCCCGGCGGGCCGCGATGGACGAACAGGGGGTGGACGTCGCGGGCCAGGGCCTCGCGCCCGGCCCGGGTCAGATAGACGTCGTCGATCGAGATCTGGGCCGCGCCGAAGCGGTCGGCGGCTTCGCGGGCGAGGGTGGTCTTGCCGGAGCCCTGGGCGCCGACGATGGCGATCAGCGGGGGCCGGTCTGTCGGTCCGGCGTCGATCAGCCCGCCGACGAGGGCGACCAGGTCCGGATGGGCGCGGCCCACGGCCGGCTCAGTGCTGGGATTCGGGCAGGCGGACGATCAGGCCGTCGAGATCGTCGCTGACCCGGATCTGGCACGACAGGCGGCTGTTCGGCTGGACGTTCTCGGCGAAGTCCAGCATCGACTCCTCCATCGCCGAGGCGCGGCCGGTCTCGGCCTGGAAGGCCTCGTCGACATAGACGTGGCAGGTGGCGCAGGCGCAGGCCCCGCCGCAGTCGGCGTCGATGCCGGGGACGTTGTTGCGGATCGCCCCCTCCATGACGGAGAGGCCGTTCTTCACCTCGACCATATGCTCGCGGCCGTCGTGCTCGATGTAGGTCACCTTGGCCAAGTCAGGCGGCCTCGGTCTTTTTCCGCGACGGCGACACCATCAGCTTCTTGGTCTCGGCGATGGCCTTGGCCGGGTTCAGGCCCTTGGGGCAGACCTGGGCGCAGTTCATGATGGTGTGACAGCGGTAGAGCTTGAACGGGTCCTCGAGGTCGTCGAGGCGCTTGTCGGTGGCGTCGTCGCGGCTGTCGGCGATCCAGCGGTAGGACTGCAGCAGGGCGGCGGGCCCCAGGTACTCCGTCTGGTTCCACCAGTAGCTCGGGCAGGAGGTCGAGCAGCAGGCGCACAGGATGCATTCGTAGAGGCCGTCCAGCTTGGCGCGCTCTTCCGGCGTCTGCAGCCGTTCGGTCTCGGGGTCCGGATCGTCGGACTGGAGGTAGGGCTGGATGGAGTCGTACTGGGCGTAGAACAGGGTCAGGTCGGTGACCAGGTCCTTGACCACCGGCTGGTGCGGCAGGGGGGCGATCGAGATGGTCGAGGACGAGCACTCGTCCCAGCCCTTGGTGCAGGCCAGGGTGTTGCGCCCGTCGATGTTCATCGAGCAGGAGCCGCAGATGCCCTCGCGGCACGAGCGGCGGAACGACAGGGTCGGGTCGATCTCGTTCTTGATGTGGATCAGGGCGTCCAGCAGCATCGGGCCGTGGTCGTCGGCCGAGACCTCGTAGACGTCCCAGCGCGGGTCGGCGTCGACCTCGGGGTCGTAGCGGTAGACCTTGTAGGTCTTGACGTTCTTCGCCCCGGTCGGGGCCTTGTGGACCTTGCCGGAGGTGGGCTTCGAACCGCGGGGGAGGGTGAGCTGGACCATGGGATCAGACTTCTGTGGGTCGGCGTTCGAGGTCGTCGGGCAGGGCGTGGGCGTCGGCCATCCAGCCGAGGCGGCTGCGCACCCAGATCTGCTCGGCGGGCGGGACGGCGTCGGGATCGTCCAGGCTGGCGGTGGTGATGTCGATGCGGTCGCCGTAGGCGGCGTCCCGGAAGGTGATCTGCGTCCCGCAGCGGCCGCAGAAGCCCCGCTCGGCGTGCTCCGACGAGGCGTAGCGGACCGGCTCGCCGGTCAGGCGGAAGCCGCTCTCCCGGACGGTGAACCAGGCGACCGCGGGCGCGCCGGTGGTGCGGCGGCAGAGCTCGCAGTGGCACAGGGCGCGCTCGAACGGCTCGCCCTCCGCCTGGTAGCGCAACGCCCCGCAATGACAGCCGCCGGTCAGCACGGTCAGTACACCCGCGCCTTGGGCTCGATGTAGTCGATGTCCTTCGACATCGTGTAGGTGTGCACCGGGCGGTAGTCGATCTTCACCGCGTCGCCGGGGGTCTTCCAGGCGAGGGTGTGCTTCATCCAGTTCGCGTCGTCGCGGTCCGGATAGTCCTCGCGGGCGTGGGCCCCTCGTGACTCGGTGCGGTTCAGCGCGCCCTCGATGGTGACCAGGGCCTGGTCGATCAGGTTGTCGTATTCGAGGGTCTCGACCAGGTCGGTGTTCCAGATCAGGCCGCGGTCGGTGGTGCGGATGTCGGCGCCGGCGGCGTGGATGGCGCGCAGCTTGGCGACCCCCTCCTCCAGCGTCTTGCCGGTGCGGAACACGGCGGCGTCGGACTGCATGGCGCGCTGCATCTCGACGCGCAGCCTGGCCGTCGGGGTCGAGCCGTCGGCGTGGCGGAAGCGGTCGAGACGGGCCAGGTGGGCGTCGGTGGCCGAGGCGGGGGCGGACGGCACGGCCGAGGCCTTGTCCACGGTTTCGCCGCAGCGCAGGCCGGCGGCGCGGCCGAACACCACCAGGTCGGTCAGGCTGTTGGAGCCGAGACGGTTGGCCCCGTGCACCGAGACGCAGGCCGCCTCGCCCACCGCCATCAGGCCGGGGACGACGGTATCGGCATTGTCGCCGACCTTGGTCAGGACCTCGCCGTGATAGTTCGTGGGGATGCCGCCCATGTTGTAGTGGACCGTCGGCAGCACCGGGATCGGCTGCTTCGTCACGTCGACGCCGGCGAAGATCTTGGCGCTTTCCGAGATGCCGGGCAGGCGCTCGTGCAGGATCTTCGGGTCGAGGTGGTCGAGGTGCAGGTGGATGTGGTCCTTGTTCGGACCCACGCCGCGGCCTTCACGGATTTCAATGGTCATGGAGCGGCTGACCATGTCGCGCGGGGCGAGGTCCTTCACGGTCGGCGCATAGCGTTCCATGAAGCGCTCGCCCTCGGAATTGGTCAGGTAGCCGCCCTCGCCGCGCGCGCCCTCGGTGATCAGGCAGCCGGCGCCGTAGATGCCGGTCGGGTGGAACTGGACGAACTCCATGTCCTGCAGCGGCAGGCCGGCGCGCAGCACCATGGCGTTGCCGTCGCCGGTGCAGGTGTGGGCCGAGGTGGCGGAGAAATAGGCGCGGCCGTAACCGCCGGTGGCCAGGATGACCATCTTGGCGCGGAAGCGGTGCAGTTCGCCGGTGTCGAGCTGGAGCGCGGTCAGGCCGGTGCAGGCGCCGTCCTGCATAATCAGATCGAGGGCGAAATATTCGACGAAGAATTTCACCTCGCGGCGCACGGACTGGCCGTAGAGGGTGTGCAGGATGGCGTGGCCGGTGCGGTCGGCGGCGGCGCAGGTGCGCTGCACCGGGCCCTCGCCGAAATTGCGGGTCATGCCGCCGAAGGCGCGCTGGTAGATCTTGCCCTCGTCGGTGCGGCTGAACGGCACGCCCCAGTGCTCGAGCTCGTAGACGGCCTTGGGCGCGTTGCGGACCAGGTATTCGATGGCGTCCTGGTCGCCCAACCAGTCCGACCCCTTGACGGTGTCGTACATGTGCCACTGCCACGAATCCTCGCCCATGTTGCCGAGCGAGGCGGAGATGCCGCCCTGGGCCGCCACGGTGTGGGAGCGGGTCGGGAAGACCTTGGTGACGCAGGCGACCTTGAGCCCCTGCTGGGCGGCGCCGAGGGCGGCGCGCAGGCCGGAGCCGCCGGCTCCCACCACAACGACGTCGTATTCATGGTCGACGAATTCGTAGGCAGCCACGCGATCAGGCTCCGAAGCCGGCCGGGAGCGGGGCCGAGCCCAGCGCCAGACGCACGATGAAGAAGGCGCCCGCGGCGGCGAGGACGACGCACAGCAGGCCGATCAGGCCGACCAGGGCGTTCCGCGACACGGGCTTGTGGATGTAGTCGTCGACGATGACCTTCAGGCCCATGTTCATGTGCCAGAGGCTGACCAGCAGCGTCACGGCCAGCAGGGTGACGTTGAACGGGGAACGGAACCACGCCAGCGCCCCGTCGTAGCCGGCGCCGGACAGGGTCCAGCCGCTCCACAGGCCCCACAGGGTCAGGGGAACGAGGATCAGCGACGAGAGCCGCTCCTGCATCCATTCGCCGGCGCCGTGACGCTCGGAGACCTTCACGCCCTTGATGTAGCTTCGGGTCCCGTGGCTCACAGCGACACCCTCCCGGTCATGAACAATCCGGCCCAGAAGGCGACCGAGACGATCACGCCGAAGACGATCGAGCCGGTGGCCAGCGCATTGGCGGATTTCGGCGTCAGGCCCTCGCCCATGTCCCAGATCAGGTGCCGGACGCCGGCGGCGAGGTGGTAGGCCAGGCACAGGGTCAGGCCGAACCAGATCAGCAGGCCCAGCGGCGAGCCCATCCAGCCGGTGAAGGTCGCATAGGCGTCCGCTCCGAAGGCCAGGGCCAGCAGCCACAGGACGACCAGCACGGCGCCGCCGGCGAGCGCGCCGCCGGTGATCCGGTGAAGGATGGATCCCAGCATGGTGACGTGCCAGCGCCACACCTGCAGGTGCGGCGACAGGGGGCGGACGCGGCCGTTGGGCTGGCGCACGAAGCGGCCGGACTGGTCGTCGGTCGGATCGTTCGAAGAGTCGCCCGGCAAGGGGGAGATCGACATATGCGAATGGTTCTCAGAAACCTGAGCGAAATCAGCCGCTCGAAATCGGTGATCAGGCTTTAGTCCAGCGGCGCGGCGGGGGTCAACGAAGGGACGGTCCGTCGTGGCAGGTTCGATCACGAATTCGCGCGCCGCGGGGCGCCGCTTTGCCAGCGCGGAGCGAACCCGGCACACTGGCGCCATGTCCGGGATCATTCTTGCCGCCTTGGCCGGCCTGCTGGCCCAGCAGGCTGCGCCGCCCCCCTCGACGCAGCAACTCTACGAGGCCCCCGTCATCCGCCCGTTCGAGCCGGACGACGATTTCGGCAGCGAGCTGGCCGAGGGCGACGAGGCGGCGGCGGCGCACAGGCCGCCCCTGACGCCGGTCACGGTCGACGCCTACAACGGCTCCTACGAGGTTTCGCCGTCGGACCTGGAGATCGCCTACCAGCAGGGCGTCGCCTCGGCGGAAATCCGCACCGACCAGACCGCCGGGCCGCTCGACGGGCTCTGGCGCGTCCGCGACGCGGCCGGGCGGGCCCTGTACGAGATCGTGCTGATGGATCCTGGCGTGGGGCCGGCGGAGGGCGGCTGGCGGGCGCTCGGCGGCGCGGACGGGATCGGGGCGGCCACGGCGGACGGGTCCAGCTTGAGGCTGGAAGGCGACGGCGTCATCGCCCTGGAGCGCAGCGGGACCAGCTGGCGCGGCCAGTTGACGCGCGACGGGCGGACCGTCGCGGTGACGCTCACCCGGCCTGATTGAGCCGTATCCGCGAGGCGGCGGCCTGCAGGGCCTCGGCCCCGTAAGGCGTCGCGCCGCCGCGGCCCCAGACCGGATCGGGCCACAGGCCGTCGTCGTGACGCCGCCCCACCACATGCACGTGCAGCTGGGCCGTGACATTGCCGAGGGCGGCGACGTTGAGCTTCTGCACCGGCCGCAGGGCGGACTCGCCCAGCATCCGCACGACCGCGCCGGCGCGGACGATCTCGTCCATCAGGGTGATCCGCTCGGGCGGGGTCAGGTCCTCGAGCTCGTGACGGCCGACGAGGCGGGGGATCAGGATCAGCCAGGGGAAGCGGGCGTCGTCCTGCAGCCGCACCTGGCACAGGGGCCAGTCGCAGACCATGATCGAACCGGAGTCGAAGGCCGGGTCGGCTCTGAAGCGGAGCGTCATGCGCCTTCGGTGGCGCGGCGGGCCGGCCGCGTCAACCGGAGCCGTCCTCAGCCCAGGGAATAGACGACGCAGGCGCGGGACGAGAGCCATTGCATCGGCGGCTGCAGGGCCAGGGCCTGGATGTCCTGCGGAACCGTGCTGTTGGACAGGGCCGGAACCGTGGCCAGATAGTCGACCGCGTCAGCCTGGCCGGCGCTCATCAGGTCCTCCCGCCCCACCTCCACCAGCGGCGTCGGCGAGTTGGCGGGCTCGCGCGCCCTCCGGCTGCCGGTCAGCTCGACCGTCGTGGGCGCGGGCGCGCCCGATCCGTAGGACGGCCATCCAGCCAGAACATCGGTCTGGCAGGCGCGGCCCGAGGGATCGATGACCCGCACCGGCCCCAGCCGCGCGCCCGCCGCCTCGGCCGCGCCGCGGGCCCGGGCGGCGGCGTCCCGGACCGCCTGATCGGCCAGCCAGGTCAGGACGTCGTTGTCCGGCTCCAGACGGAAGCCGACCTGACCGATGCTGGTCGGCTGGGCGGCCATCACGGCGGCGTAGACGCGCTCGATCACGGCGACGTCGCGGACCGTGACGTTGATCACCGCGTCGACCTGGTAGCGCTCGATGCGGTCGGCCCGGGTGTTCTCGCGCAGCACCCCGTCGGAGTCGCGGTACTGGTCGTAGAGCGGCCGGGTGACCAGCGACGTCTCGACGCGCACGGCGTCCACGCCGTAGGCGGCGAGGGACTGGCTCAGCGCCCGCACCTGATCGGCCGCCTTGCGCGAGGCCTCGGCCGCGGTGCGTTCGATGGTCTGGAAGGTGGCCGAGAAGGTCGCCCGGTTGGCCGGCACCTCGGCCCGGACGTGACCGATGGAGGCGATCACCGGATCCCGCATCCACCACGGCGCCGGCACATAACGCTCTCCGACCGTGGCCGGCGGCGTCTGGGCGGCCGCGGCCGGCGCGAGACCCGCGGGACCGGCGAGGGCGGCGGTCAGCAGGAGGAACGTGAGACGGCGCATGAGAGGACTCCCTGTTCGCCGCCGACCTTGCCGTCCAGCCTGCGGCCCCGCAAGCGGCCGTCGGGTTCTGTCAGGCCGACGCACGCCTATGCTGATCATAGATATTATTGATCGAACAATCGATTAGTAACGATTGACTTTGTGCTGCCCGAGGCCCAATTCCCGAGCCGCGGCGCCGCTCCTCCGGCGCTCCGAGCTATTTTCGTTTCCAGGAACCATCAGGAGAACTGCCATGCTGGGCGTCGGTGAAAAACTGCCGGACTTCAAGATCACGGGCGTGAAGCCGGGCTTCAACAGCCACGAGGAGAACGGCGTCTCGGCCTTCGAGCCGATCACGCAGGACAGCTTCGAGGGCAAGTGGAAGGTCATCTTCTTCTATCCGAAGGACTTCACCTTCGTGTGCCCGACCGAGATCGCCGAATTCGCCTCGCTGGCGAAGGATTTCGACGACCGGGACACCGTCGTGCTGGGCGGCTCGACCGACAACGAGTTCGTCAAGCTGGCCTGGCGGCGTGACCACGCCGACCTGAGCAAGCTGCCGATCTGGCAGTTCGCCGACAACGGCGGCAAGCTGGCCCGCGCCCTGGGCGTGCTCGACGAGGCCGAGGGCGTCGCCCTGCGCGCCACCTTCGTGGTCGACCCGCACAACGTCGTGCAGCACGTCTACGTCACCAACCTGAACGTCGGCCGCGCGCCGGCGGACACCCTGCGCGTCGTCGATGCGCTGCAGACCGACGAGCTGTGCGCCTGCAACCGCCCGGTGGGCGGGGAAACGCTGGCGGCGTAAGCGCCGCAGGGGCGAGGGTCGAGGGGCGAGGGGCGAGAGCTCCGACGTCTCGACCCTGCCCTCCCTCTTCCTCCCTCGACCCTCGCCCCTCGACCCTGAGAGCTTCCCCATGTCGATCGACACGCTCCGCGACCTCATCCCGGCCTACGCCAAGGACATTTCCCTGAACCTCGGATCGCTCGCCTCCGAGACGGTGCTGAACGACCAGCAGAAATGGGGCGCCTTCCTGGCCTCGGCCCATGCCATCGGCGTCGCGCCGGTGGTGAAGGCGATCGAGGCCCAGGCCGCGACGGTGCTGTCGCCCGAGGCGTTGAACGCGGCCAAGTCCGCGGCCGCCATCATGGGCATGAACAACATCTACTACCGGTCGCTGCACCTGATGAAGAACCAGGAGTACACGACCATCCCCGCCCGGCTGCGCATGAACGTCATCGCCAACCCGGGCGTCGACAAGATGGATTTCGAGCTGTGGTCGACGGCGGTGTCGGCCATCAACGGCTGCGGCGCCTGCCTCGACGCCCACGAGGGCGAACTGCGCAAGCACGGCGTGCCGGCCACCCAGGTGCAGGCGGCGCTGCGCATCGGCGCCGTGGTCCACGCCGCCAGCCGGGTGATCGCCTCGGAGACGGCGCTGGCGGCCTAGGACGCTGGCCGGCTAGGGCGCGGGCGCGAGGGCGCTGAGCTTCTTCGGAGCCTGGGCGCGGTAGCTCTCGTCGATCCATGACCGGAACAGGGCCATCGGATCGTCGACGTCCGCGGGCCATCTCGCCGTGACCCAGCCGCTCTTGCCGAGGCCGTAGCCGGTGGGCTGGACGAACGGCATCTCGCGCGCCTCTGCGGCCGAGAAGGGGAGCTTGCAGGACAGGCTGAACGGCTCCCCGGCGACGCTCAGATAGGCGAAGGTCTTGTCGCGCACGGCGAGGTCGGCGTGGCCCGGCCACGGGCTCTTCAGATGCGCCTCGGGATAGGTCAGGCCGAAGGCGCGCAGGGCGTCGGCGGCGTCGGCGAGTTCCTTCACGAGCCGGCGGCTCCGCCGAGGTGGTCGACCAGCCGGCCGAATTGTTCCGCCGTCACCCCGTCGATGACGTCGGCCATGGCCCCGGCGCCGGGCCCGTTGACCACGAAGGTCCACTTCAGCGTCCGCGCCGCACCGCCCTCCGGGTCAGCCCAGCTCATGGTCAGGACGGCGTCGGCGCCGATGCCGCGGAGGGGGCCGAACGGCGCCTCGAACATCACCATCCGCTCTCCGGGCCAGACCAGAACGGTCTCGGCGTGCTTGACGCCGCCGCCGGGAAGGGCCTCGCACCAGCAGCCGCCGGGCTGCAGGTCGACGGTGATGTTGGCGGCGCTGCCGGAATAGGTGTGGGCGTCGCTCCACCAGGCGGCCGGACGTCCCGCCGCCGCGAGGATCGCCTCGGGCGAGGCGGTCACGGGGCGCTCGAAGGTGAGGCGGAAGGCGTTCTCGGACCGGGACGCCACCTCGGCGGCCGCGGGGCCGGCGAGCGAGGCCAGCGAGGCGGCCGACAGCGCAGCGAGCAGCAGACGGGTCATGCGATTTCCTCCCGCGCCCATCCGCGCCCATGCCGGGGACGGCGTCAAGCGCCCGCGGCTCAGGCGGCCGTGAAGCCCAGGGGCGCGCCCCAGAACTGGCTGACCAGGTCCGACTGCGGCCCCGGCGTTCCCGTGGTCAGGAAGTCGCGCCGGCCGGAGCCGCCCAGCGCATACTCCGGATGGCGCGCGAAATAGCGGTCGAGGGCGTCGGCGACGGCGGTCGGCTGGTGGATCAGCGGCGTGCCGTCGGGCAGGGCGGCCGCGAACAGGTCGGCGACGATCTCATAGTGGGTGCAGCCGAGGATGGCCTTGTCCGGGTGGCGGCCGATGCGGCGGCGCAGGGCGTCGACGTGGTCGCGCACCACCACCTCCAGCTCCTCGGCCGGCGCGCCCAGCTCGATCAGGCCGGCGAGGCCGGGGCAGGGTTCGGAGAAGACGGCGAGATCCTCGCGCCGCTTGTCGATCTCGATCTCATAGACCCGGCTCATGGCCGTGGCGGCGGTGCAGAAGACGCCGGTGATCTCCAGCGCCTCGATCTTGTCGCCGAGCCGCTCGGCCTCATAGGTCCACGGCAGGCCGGTGGCCGCCTCGATGGTCGGCACGATGATGCCCAGCACATTGATCGGACGTCCGTGACGCGCCCGCGCCTCGGGCACCCAGGTCTGCTGCAGGCGGCGCAGGGCGATGGCGCTGGCGGTGTTGCAGGCCAGCACGATGACATTGGTCCCGGCCTCGAACAGCCGCTCGCAGCCGGCCCGGGTCAGGTCGACGATGTCCTCGCCGCCGCGCCCGCCGTAGGGGGCGTTGGCCTGGTCGGCCAGGTAGACGAAGTCCCGCTCCGGAAAGCGCCGCGTCAGTTCGCGGTGGACCGTCAGCCCGCCCACGCCGGAGTCGAATACGCCAATCGCCATGCGGCGGCCTTTAGACGGGTGGTCCCGCTGCGTCCATCCGCCGCCGGGCAAGATTACGGCTGGTTCAGGTGACAGTCAGCGCCGTCCGGGCCTAGGTTGCCGCGGAACGATCGGCATGGATGGAGCTTCCTGATGCACAGACGACACCTTCTCATCGCGGGAGGCAGCTTCATGGCCCTCTCGGGCTGCGCCTCGGCGGGCGCTGGAATGATGGGCGGCGGCGCCGCGCCCGACCCGGCTTCGCTGGCCGAGGAGGCGCGGATCGCGCGCGCGGTCCTGCCGGTGCAGACCCCGCGCGCCGAGCTGCTGCAACCCTGGACCGGCCCGTACGGGGGCGTGCCGCCGTGGGACAAGGTGACCGCCGCCAAGCTGCGCGCCGCCCTGATCGAGGGCATCGAGCTGCAGCGCAACGACTACAACGCCATCGCGAACAACCCCGAGCCGCCCACCTTCGCCAACACCCTGGCGGCGATGCAGATGGCCGGGGAACCGCTGGATCTGGCCGGGTCCATCTACGGCGTGATGACCTCGAACATCGGCTCGGACGACTACAATGAGGTCGACACCGAGGTGTCGCCCCTGCTGTCCGCCGCCTCGGACGAGATCAGCTTCAATGAAAAGCTGTTTCGGCGGGTCAAGACGGTCGCCGACAACGCCGACGCCATGGGTCTGAACGCCCAGCAGAAGCGGATCGCCGAGCGCAGCCGCGACGCCTTCATCCGCAGCGGCGCTGCGCTGAGCCCCGAGGGCAAGGCGGAACTGGGCCGGATCAATACGGCCCTGGCCAACGCCTTCACCGCCTTCAGCCAGAAGGTCGTGGCCGACGAGAACACCTGGACGGTGATCCCGAACGAGGCCGGCATGGCCGGCGTGCCCGCAGACAACAAGGCGGCGGCCGCCGCCGCGGCGCGGGCCCGCAACGTGCAGGGCTGGGCCATCGTCAACACTCGCTCGAGCGTCGATCCCTTCCTGTCCTTCGCCGACGACCGGGCCCTGCGCGAGCAGGTCTGGCGCAAATTCGTCAACCGCGGCGACAACGGCGACGCCAACGACACCAATGCGACGATCGCCGAGATCGTCCGCCTGCGTCACCAGCGGGCGCGGCTGCTCGGCTACCAGAACCACGCCGAACTGCGCATGCAGGACACCATGGCCAAGACCCCGGCCGCGGCCTTCGACCTGATGAACCGGGTGTGGGCCCCGGCCAAGGCGCGGGTGGCCGAAGAGGTCGCCGACATGCGCGCCATCGCCGGCCACGACATCGAACCGTGGGACTATCTGTACTACGCCGAGAAGGTCCGGAAGCAGAAGTACGACCTCGACCAGAACGAGCTGAAGCCGTATTTCGAGCTGAACAACGTCCGGGCCGGCTCGTTCGAGATGGCCCACCGCCTGTACGGCTTCACCTTCGACAAGCTGCCGACCGGCGCGGTGCCGGTCTGGCATCCGGACGTGGTGGTCTATGAGGTCAAGGACGCGGGCCGGCACGTCGGCCTGTACTACACCGACGACTACGCCCGCCCCGGCAAGCGGTCGGGCGCCTGGATGACCACCTACCGGTCGCATTCGACCTTCGACGGCGACAAGAACACCCTCGGCTCGAACAACAACAACTTCATCAAGGCCGAGGGCGGCGCGCCGATCCTGATCTCCCTGGACGACGCCGAGACCCTGTTCCACGAGTTCGGCCACACCCTGCACGCCTATTCGTCGACCGTGGTCTATCCGGCCCTGGGCGGCACGCCGCGCGACTTCGTCGAGTATCCGTCGCAGGTGCACGAGCACTGGGTGCTGAGCCGGCCGATCCTGAACGGCTACATGAAGCACGTGGAGACCGGCCAGCCGATGCCGCAGTCGCTGGTCGACAAGATCGAGGCGGCGTCCACCTTCAACCAGGGCTATGCGACGGTCAGCTATCTGTCGTCGGCGCTGGTCGACATGGACCTGCACACCCAGGCGACGCCGCCGACCGATATCGACGCCTTCGAGAAGGCGTCGCTTGAGCGCTACGGCATGCCCAAGGAGATCGTGATGCGGCACCGCCTGCCGCAGTTCAATCACCTGTTCACGTCGGACGCCTATTCGGCCGGGTACTATTCGTACCTCTGGTCCGAGACCATGGACGCCGACACCTGGGCCTATTTCGAGGAGTCCGGCGACGTCTTCAATCCGGACATCGCGGCCCGCTTCAAGTCGATCATGCTGGCGCCCGGCAACACGGTCGATCGCGGCGAGGCCTACCGCGCCTTCCGCGGCCGCGACCCGGACGTCCGCGCCCTGCTGAAGGTGCGGGGCTTCCCGACTTCCTAGTGGAAGCAAGGGCGCTACCGGTCGCCGCGCGGCGGCTCACTGCCTGAGCGCGCCGAGAATGAGGGCCCGGCGGAGCGATCCGCCGGGCCTTTTTCGGGGCGGCGTCAGGCGACCAGGGGCACGCGGCTGAGGGCGTAGTCGACCTGGGCGGCGCCGGGGAGCAGGCTGACCGCCTCCTCGCGGACGGCGGCGTGGCAGGCGGCGCGGCCGCCGGTCATCGGCACGCCGCGGCACATCTGGCGGGCCGCGGCGCGGACGCGCGCGTCGAAGGCCTCGGCCCCGGCGGCGGTGGACAGGTCGAGGTCGCCCCAGGCGACGCGGGCCTCGCGGGCCGAAGCGGACCCGGCGGTGGCGGCGACGATCAGGACGGCGGCGAGAGAAGCGAGAGTTTTCATGGCGATCTCCTGTGGAGAGCTGCGTCGCTCCTTGGCGGCGACCCTGCAGGAGGTATGGCCACGCTGTTGCGGCCTGATGTGAATTTCGCGGCGGAATAGCGACGCTGGGTGAATTCGCGGAAAACTTACCGTTGATCAGGCGCCGGGGAGCAAAACGGGCCGGCCGCGGTTAGTCGCGGGAAAGGAGACCTCGACATGGACGCTTTCCCGTGGGGCATCGTGATCATCGGCGGCCCCGTGCTGCTCGGCCTCGCCCTGGTGTGGGCCAAGATGCGTGGCGGCAAGGCCACGCGGCAGGCGGACCCGGATACGCCTTCCGACGATCCGTCGAAGGGGATGTAGGGCCCCCCAACGGCCCCGCCCCCGCGGCCGCCTTGTCTTCGCCCGCCTTTTCCGCCATAAGCCGCCGCTTCCGACGCAAGTGAACCTCGCGTCTCCACCCACACGACCCCCGATCCGTCGGGACGAGGTGGGCGAGAACCCTCCGCCGACGTGATCGTCGCCGGAGGCGATTTCGCTATGGAGACCGTCTCACCCGTCGGATCGAAGGGCCCGCGGGCCGACGAGGTAGTGAATGTTCGAGGCTCTGAACGAGCGGCTGACAGGCGTCTTCGACCGGATCACCGGGCGCGGCGCCCTGTCCGAAAAGGACGTGGCCGAGGCGATGCGCGAGGTGCGCGTGGCCCTGCTCGAGGCCGACGTCGCCCTGCCCGTCGTCAAGGACTTCATCGCCTTCGCCACCGAGCGCGCCACCGGCGAAGAGGTCATCCGCTCGGTCAAGCCGGCCGATCAGGTGGTCAAGATCGTCTATGACGGCCTGGTCGAGATGCTGGGCGGCGAGGAGCCGGTCCCGATCAACCTGAACGCCACGCCGCCGGCCGTCATCCTGATGTCCGGCCTGCAGGGCTCGGGCAAGACCACGACCTCGGCCAAGCTGGCGCTGCGGCTGACCAAGTTCGACCGCAAGAAGGTCATGATGGCCTCGCTCGACACCCGCCGTCCGGCGGCGATGGAGCAGCTGGCCACGCTGGGCAAGCAGGTCGAGGTCGCCACCCTGCCGATCGTGGCCGGCGAGAGCCCGGTGCAGATCACCCGCCGCGCGCTGCAATCCGCCAAGCTGCAGGGCTTCGACGTCCTGATCCTCGACACCGCCGGCCGGATCACCCTCGACGAGGCGCTGATGGCGGAGGTGGCCGAGGTCGCCGCCGTCGCCAGGCCGGTCGAGACCCTGCTGGTCGCCGACAGCCTGACCGGCCAGGACGCGGTGCGCACCGCCAAGGCCTTCCACGAGCGTCTGCCGCTGACCGGCCTGGTGCTGACCCGGGCCGACGGCGACGGTCGCGGCGGGGCCATGCTGTCGATGCGGGCCGTCACCGGCCTGCCGATCAAATATCTCGGCGCCGGCGAGAAGGTCGATGCGCTGGAGGTGTTCGACGCCCGCCGCGTCGCCGGCCGCATCCTCGGCCAGGGGGACATCGTCGCCCTCGTCGAGAAGGCGTCGCAGGAGCTCGACCAGTCCAAGGCCGAGGCCATGGCGCGCAAGCTGGCCAAGGGCCAGTTCGACCTGAACGACCTCGCCGCCCAGCTTCAGCAGATGAAGCGGATGGGCGGCCTGCAGGGCATCATGGGCCTGCTGCCCGGCGTGGCCAAGATGAAGGCCCAGATGGCCAGCGCCAACGTCGACGACCGCATGATCGCGCGTCAGGAAGCCATCATCAGCTCGATGACGAAGGTCGAGCGCAAGAAGCCGGACCTGCTCAACGCCAGCCGCAAGAAGCGCATCGCCGCCGGCGCCGGGGTCGAGGTCCAGGAGATCAACCGCCTGCTCAAGCAGCACCGGCAGATGGCCGACATGGTCAAGTCGATGTCCAAGGGCGGCGGCAAGGGCCTGAAGCAGATGGCCGCCGCCATGGGCATGCCCGGAATGGGCGGCGGCGGCGCCGGCGACATGGCCCGCCTCAAGGCGCTGGGCGGCGGCAAGATGCCGGAACCCACGGCCGAAGATCTGAAAGCCATCCAGAACCGGCTCGCCGGCCTGGGCGGCGGACACCTGCCGGGAGGCCTTCCCGGCCTGCCGGGACTCCCCACCAAGAAATGATTTCGCTCAAAGAAAGAGACTGAAAATGCTGAAGATTCGTCTGGCCCGTGGCGGCGCCAAGAAGCGCCCGTACTACTACATCGTCGTCGCCGACTCCCATTCCCCGCGCGACGGCAAATTCATCGAGCGCGTCGGCACCTACAATCCGATGCTGCCGCGTGACGGCGAGCAGAAGCGCGTCACCCTGAAGGCCGACCGCATCGCCGAATGGCTCGGCAAGGGCGCCCAGCCGACCGACCGCGTGGCCCGCTTCCTGAGCCAGGACGAAGCCCTGGCCGGCCAGGTCAAGTGGACCCAGTCGAACAACCCGAACAAGGCCCAGCCGGGCAAGAAGGCCCAGGAACGCGCCGCCGAGCGCGCCCAGCGCGAAGCCGACCGCGCCGAGGCTGAAGCCGCCGCCAAGGCCGAAGCCGCCGAAGCCGCCGCCCGCGCCAAGGAAGAAGCCAAGGCCGCCGCCGAAGCCGCCAAGAACGCTCCGGCGCCCGAGCCCGAAGCCGCCGCTGAAGAGGCTCCGGCCGCCGAAGCCGCCGCGGAAGACGCTCCGGCTGCTGAAGTGACCGAGGAAGCGCCGGCCGAAGCCGCCGCCGAAGAGGCCCCGGCCGCCGAAGCGACCGAAGAAGAGAAGACCGAGGCCTGAGGTGATGTCCCTCTCCCGATGGGAGAGGGAGGGGCCCGCCCGCGCCCGCGGGTGGGAGGGTGAGGGGTTATGGTGCGTCCGAATGAAACACCGTAACCCCGCTCCCCTTCGCGCCAGAACGACCGCTCCGCGGCCGTGCGCTCAGGCCCTCTCCCAATGGGAGAGGGTTTCGTGACCACGGACAGCAAACTCATCCTCGTGGCCCAGGTCGCCGGCGGCTTCGGGGTCAAGGGCGAGGTGCGGGTGACGGCGTACACCGCCGACCCCATGGCCCTGCTGTCCTACGGACCGCTGCTGCGCGCGGACGGCTCGGTCGGCCTGACCCTGACCTCGGCGCGGCCCGACAAGAACGGCGTGGTCGGGCGGGCGAAGGAGATCGCCACCAAGGAGCAGGCCGACGCCCTGCGCGGCCTCAAGCTGCACATCCCGCGCGACCGCCTGCCGGAACCGGACGAGGACGAATTCTACCTGACCGACCTGGTCGGGCTGGAGGCGCGCGATCCCGAAGGGGCGGGGCTGGGCACGGTGAAGTCGGTGCAGAATTTCGGGGCCGACGACATGCTGGAGATCGCCCCGGCGGCGGGCGGGCCGACCTGGTACCTGCCGTTCACGCGGGAAGCCGTGCCGGAACTGCACATCGCCGCCGGCTGGCTGCTGGCGGTGCGCCCGGCAGAGGTCGGCGAGCGCGAACCGGACTGAACCTCGGCCGCTGCCGGGCGTTAGCCCGCCTCAATCACAAGGAGGCGTGCGTCATGGGAATCTTCAGCTCGATCTGGGACCGGATCCGGGGCCATCGGCCGAAGGCCGCGCCCGCCGCCCCCGCTGCGCAGGCCGCGCCGACTCCGGCGGCGACCGCCGCCCCCGCCGCCGCCGCGCCGGTCGATGTCGAGGCGGTGCTGGTCTCCATGGCCGAACTGAAGGGCGAACAGGCCGCCGGCAACTGGCGCACCTCGATCGTCGACCTGCTCAAGCTGCTGGGGCTGGATTCCAGCCTGGAGGCGCGCAAGGAGCTGGCCCAGGAGCTGGGCGTCAACGCCGGTCCCCACGGCAGCGCCGAACAGAACATCGCCCTGTCCAGGGCGGTGTGGCGCAAGCTGGCGGAGAACGGCGGGCTTGTGCCGGACTCCCTGCGCGACTGACAGGGAGCCGCCGGTTCGCTCCGGCGTTTTCCGTCCATGCCCTCGAGCGTCATCCGCCGCTTCAGCTATGACGAAACGCAGCGGCGGCTGCGCGTCACCTTCACCAGCGGCGACGTCTACGAGTACGACGGGGTGCCGCCGGAGGTGAACGCCGCCTTCCGCGAAGCCTTTTCCAAGGGCCGGTTCTTCGGCCCCCACATCCGCGACCGCTACCCCTGCCGGCGGGTCGAGCGGGGTCTGCGCGCGGGCTGAGGCGCGCCCGGCCGCGCTTTTGTCTGGCGGCGAACCGTGCCTATGGTGACGCTCCGTGACCGATCGGAGTGACGCGATGCGCCGGACCGTTCTCGCCCTCTTGAGCGTCGCCGCCCTCGCGGCGGCCTGTCAGCCGCCGGCCGAGACGCCCGCTGCGCAGTCCGCCGACGCCGCCGCGCCAGCCCCGGAAATGCCCGCCAACGCCCCGCCGCAGGAGGAGGTCGATCCGACCGTGCTCGCGGCCGCTCCGGCGGGCGAGCCCGGCTCCTGCCTCGGCGAGGTCGGCGCGGCGGCGTCGGCCCGGCTGGTCGAGCGCTGCATCGCCGTCAGTCCCGCCACCCATCCGCCGTGCAACGCCGCCAATCCGTGCGAGATGATCCAGGGCGAGATCGACCGCGCCTGCGAGATGTACGGCCCGGGCGAGGCGAAACCGGCGGAATGCGGCGCTTAACGGTTCCTAGAGCCTGAACCCCTAGCCTGGACGGCCATGACGCCCGTCCAGACGCCGCCCGATCTGCGCGCCCTGACCACGCTGCGATTCCTCGCCGCGCTGTGGGTGGTGCTGTTCGCAGCCTGGCCGCACCTCGACGTGGGTTTCGTTCCGGTGGCCGTGACCCGGGGCTATCTGGGCGTCGAGGTGTTCTTCGTCCTGTCCGGCTTCATCCTCAGCCATGTCTATCTGGAGGCGGCGGGACCGCGCGAGGGCTTCAGCTACCGCGGCTTCCTGTGGGCCCGGATCGCGCGGGTCTTCCCGCTGCACCTCGTCACCCTCGCCGGGATGATCGCGCTCGGCGCCGGCGCCACGGTCGCGGGCCTGACGGTCAGCGAGAGCCTGCTCGACTGGCGCTCCCTGCCCGCCCACCTGACCCTGACCCACGCCTGGGGCCTGGCCTCCAGCGCCGCCTTCAACCACCCGTCGTGGTCGATCTCGGCGGAGTGGTTCGCCTATCTCAGCTTCCCCGCCTTCGCCTTCGCGGCCTGGAGGATGCGCGAACGGCCGGTGCTGGCCACGGCGATCGCCGCCGGAGCGGCGCTGGCCCTCTACGCAGTCTTCGAGCGGGCGGCGGGCTTCTCCCTGACCGAGGCGACCTTCCGCTGGGGCGCGCTGAGGATCGTGCCGTGCTTCGCCCTCGGCTGCGCCCTCTATCTGGTCCACCGCCGCGCCCCGGTGCGCCACGGGGCCGTGGTCGCCCTCGTCAGCGGCGCCGCGCTGCTGGGCTGCGCCGCGATGGGCCTATGGGATCCGCTGGTGGTGCTGTGCGCCGGGGGCCTGATCCTCGGCCTCGCCGGCGTCGACAACGCCCGCGCCGGCGTCTTCGCGTCCCGGGCGGGGGTCTATCTGGGCGAGATCTCCTATTCGATCTACATGGTCTGCGCGCCGGTCCTGCTGCTGGGCGTCAACGTCGCGGCGCGGCTGACCGGGGCGGACGACAAGAAGCTTCACATCATTGTGTGGCTGGGCGTTCTGGCGCTGATCCCGGTCGCGGCGGCCCTGACCTATCACTTGGTCGAACGTCCGTCGCGCAAGGCTTTGCGCGGCCTCGCGACTCGCTACGGCTCAGGTCAAGAGGGGGCGACGGCGCAGACGAATTCGCCCGAAAGGGTTCTTCAACCCTCGAAAACTATCGTCTAAGGCTGATTCCACAGGCAGGTCGGGAAACACGCCAGCATGATGAAACGGCTCACAGCCGCCGCGGTTGCGGCGACCCTCGGATTTTTCGCGCTGGCCGGCCTGGCCCCCGCCGCGAAGGCCGACGAGCCGTACTGGCAGTGCGTGACCTTCGCCCGGATGTTCTCCGGCATTGAGATCTTCGGCGACGCCCACACCTGGTGGTCGCAGGCCCAGAGCCGCTTCCAGACCGGCCATCGCCCGCGCACCGGCGCGGTGCTGACCTTCCAGCCCAACGGCCGGATGAGCCGCGGCCACGTCGCCGTGGTCTCGGAGGTGCTGACCGACCGCGTCATCCGCATCACCCACGCCAACTGGGGCGGCAGCCGCGGCAAGGTCGAGGAGAACGTCACCGTCGTCGACGTCTCGGACAATGGCGATTGGAGCGCGGTCAAGGTCTGGTACAACCCGATCAATGACCTGGGCACGACCGTCTATCCGACCTACGGCTTCATCTACAAAGCCCCGGCCGAGCCCTCGGACGGCCTGCTCATGGCCTCGGTCGCGGCCGCAGACGGCCAGCCCTGATCCCCTGACCCTCGACCGGAGGGTCCGCCGATGATCCGCGCCTACAGCCCCGGCCGCGAGGTCAGCGAGGCCCCGGCCGGCGATCCTGCCGCCTGGACCCTGCCGCCGGACGCGGTCTGGATCGATCTGGTCAATCCGACGCCCGAGGAGGACCGGGCCGTGGAAAGGGCGCTCGGCCTTTCGGTGCCGACCCGGGCGGAAATGGCCGAGCTGGAGGCGTCCAGCCGCCTGTATCGCGACAACGGCGCCACCTATGTCACGGCCGACATCATCCAGCATGGCGACGCCGACATGCCCGGCCTCGAGCCGGTGACCTTCGTGCTGACGGCGGGGCCGCTGATCACGGTGCGCTATTTCGATCCCAAGCCGTTCGCCATGCTGCTGGACAAGCTGGAGCGCAATCCGGCCCTGTGCGGCGCCGGCGCGGACGTGTTCCTGCACCTGATGGAGCAGATCATCGACCGGGCCTCCGACGTGCTCTCGACCAATGCGGCCAAGGTCGAGGCCGTTTCGAACCACGTCTTCAGCGGGCGCAAGACGGTCGGCTTCGAGAAGCTGATCACCCAGCTGGGCCGCGCCCATATCGCCAACGCCCGCATCGAGCAGAGCCTGGCGGGGCTGGCGCGCATCTTCGCCTTCGCCGCCCTCGACGAGCGGATCGAGCGGCGGGCGGAGGCCCGCGAGCACCTCAACTCGCTGACCCGCGACGCCCAGAGCCTGACCAGCCACAACCAGGCCGTGGCCGCCTCGATCGATTTCCAGCTGTCGGCGGCGCTGGGGCTGATCAACATCGAGCAGTCCTCGATCATCAAGATCTTCTCGGTGGCGGCGGTCGCCTTCCTGCCGCCGACGCTGATCGCCTCGATCTACGGGATGAATTTCGACCACATGCCTGAACTGCCGCAGGTCTGGGGCTATCCGGCGGCGCTCGCAGCCATGGTCGTCTCGGCCCTGCTGCCGCTGGCGTGGTTCAAGCGGAAGGGCTGGCTGTAAGGCCGCGCTTGACCGCAGCCGTCGCGCCGCGCTCCATGCCCGAAACCGGAGATCATCCCATGCGCGCCTTCGCCGTGACCGCCGTCGCCCTTCTCGCCCTGTCCGCCTGTTCGCCGCCCGCGGAAGCGCCGGGCGAGCCGGAGCCCGCGCCCGCCCAGCCGACGACGCTGGCCGGCGTCGACCTGACCCGACCGCTGCGGGCCATCGGCACCGAGCCCTTCTGGGCCGTCGAACTCACCGGGACCGAGCTGGTCTACAGCGGCGCGGACCGGCCCGAGCAGCGGGCCCCCCAGACGGCGCCCGTCGTCCGGGGCACCATGGCGGTCTGGGAGTCGACCACCTCCGCCGGCAATCCACTGACCGTCACCCTCACGGCGACCGACTGCAGCGACGGCATGAGCAACCGCACCTGGCCCCTGACCGCCATGGTCAAGATCGGCGGCGAGACGCTGATGGGCTGCGCCGCGACGGTCAGCGCCATCAGCGCGACCGGCGAAAGCGGCCGGGTCGTCGACGGGCCTCAGCCGGCCGGCTGATCCCGCAGGGTCCTGAGCGCCCCCAGCCGGGCGAAGGCGATGGTCAGGACCTTGCGGCGGGCGGGGGCCAGCGGAATCGACACGGCTTCGCGCACCACCGCCCCGCCGAAGGCGTCGGCGACGATCAGCCCCGGCTCGTCCGGCAGGATGTCAGACGGAAATTCGGGCGCGACGGCGAAGTAGAACAGATCGCAGTACGGCCGGTATTCGCCCCATTTGCGGTCGACGCGGAAGTCCTCCAGCCCCGACTTGACCTCGCAGATGGCGATCTCGCCGCGCGGCCCCAGCGCCATGACGTCGGCGCGCCGGCCGTTGGGCAGGCCGACTTCGAGCAGGGGCGCATAGCCCATGTCGGCCATCAGCCGCGCGGCCCCGCGGGTGACCGACAGGGTGGTCGCGGGTCGGCTGAAGACGAGGTCGATGTGGAGGGCGGCGGCAGGCATAGGCACGTTATGTTCGGCTTTCGTTCCGGTTTCAACAGGGGGGCGCACAGAAGACGGCCGTCATTCTCGTCAGGAACCGTCCGCTCGACCTTGAGTAGACCGGCCCCTAGCGTCCGGGGCCATTGAGGAGGCAGGGGCGTGCTTGTCGTGCAGCACCATTGGCGGCGGTGGACGGCGCCGGATCAGCAAAGGCCGCTGCCGACGGCCCGTGACGTTCGGCTGACGCCTGAACGGGTCTTCGGCTGGGGGAAGTCGTTCGACCACTCCGGGGAGGTCGTGGTCTGCAGTGGGGCCCGTCTGGAGCAGAGGCCGGGCGACCAGTGGCGGCCGCTCGAATGGCGGGGCGGCGCGATGGAGATACAGGTCGGACTCCATCGGCCGGGAGGGCTACGATCTCATTGGGACACCGGCTTCCACTCGCCCAACTGGCTGTTCACGCTGAAGCCGGGCCAGATCGGCCGCGTCCGATGGAACGGGCGGTTCGGAGCGCGGCGGGAGATCGGCCCGTGCTTCGAGGATCACATCTACTGGATCGGCATCGGCGATCCGGACCCGGGCATGTTCCGCGATCGCCCCCTGCACGCCAATCACGAGCGCCTCCACCTGCGGGACGGGGGCGGATGGAAGACGGCCGAGGATCCTACAGGATGAACCGGCTCAGATCCGCGTCGCGCGCCAGGTCGGCGACCTTGTCGCGCACCTGATCGCCGTCGAAGGCGATGGTCTGGCCGGCCAGGTCGGAGGCCTTGAAGCTGGTCTCCTCCAGCACGCGCTCCAGCACCGTCTGCAACCGCCGGGCGCCGATGTTCTCCACCGTCGAATTGGCCGCCACCGCCGCGTCGGCCAGGGCCGCGATGGCGTCGTCGGTGAAGGTCAGGGTGACGTCTTCGGTGGCCAGCAGGGCCTGGTTCTGGCGGATCAGATTGGCCTCGGGCTCGGTCAGGATGCGGACGAAGTCGTCGCGGGTCAGGGCCTTGAGCTCGACACGGATCGGCAGCCGTCCCTGCAGCTCGGGCAGCAGGTCCGACGGCTTGGCGACATGGAAGGCGCCCGAGGCGATGAACAGCACATGGTCCGACTTCACCGGCCCGTACTTGGTCGACACCGTGGTGCCCTCGATCAGCGGCAGCAGGTCGCGCTGCACGCCCTCGCGGCTGACGTCGGCGCCCGAGGCGCCCTGCCGCGCCGCCACCTTGTCGATCTCGTCGAGGAAGACGATTCCCTCGTTCTCGGCCAGCAGCAGCGCCTCGCGGGTCAGGCTATCCTGATCCAGCAGCTTGTCGCTCTCTTCGGTGACGAGAGGGCCGACCGCGTCGCGCACCGGCAGCTTGACCGTCTTGGTGCGGCCGCCGCCCAGCTTGCCCAGCATCTCGGACAGATTGATCATGCCGACATTGCCGCCGCCGGGCAGGTCGAGGCCCTGGATCGGGGAGCCGGTGTCGGCCAGCGACAGTTCGACCTCCTTGTCGTCCAGCTCGCCGGCGCGCAGCTTCTTGCGGAAGCTCTCGCGGGTGGCGGGCTGCGAGCCGGGCCCGACCAGCGCGTCGAGGAGGCGCTCCTCAGCCGCGGCCTCGGCCCTGGCCTTGACGCCGGTGCGGCGCTTGTCGCGCACCATGACCAGCGCCGCCTCGACGAGGTCGCGCATGATCTGGTCGACGTCGCGGCCGACATAGCCGACCTCGGTGAATTTGGTCGCCTCGACCTTGAGGAAGGGGGAGCCGGCCAGCTTCGCCAGCCGCCGGGCGATCTCGGTCTTGCCGACGCCGGTGGGGCCGATCATCAGGATGTTCTTGGGCGTCACCTCGTCGCGCAGGTCCTCGGGCACGCGCTTGCGGCGCCAACGGTTCCTCAGCGCCACGGCCACGGCGCGCTTGGCGTCGTCCTGTCCGACGATGAAGCGGTCGAGTTCCGAAACGATTTCGCGGGGAGAGAGGTCGGTCATGGGGTGGAGATAGGGCGACTCAGCTCCCGGCGGGAGGGGGTGGCGGCGACGGGGGCGGAGCGGGGGTCGGCGGCGGGGGCGGAGGAGGCGGGGCCGGGATCAGCTGGGCGAGGACGATCTTCCAGCCCGCCTCCTGCCGTTGCCACAGCCGGACGTAGTGGCCGGCGCGGAGCTGGTCGTCCCGGATCCACGCCGCCGGACCATAGGTCCAGACCAGATCGCCGTAGTTCGAGGCGCCGCCGCCCTCGGTCGGGCCGAACCGGAACGCAGCGGGCCAGCCGGACAGGGCCTCGGCGAAGGCCTCGCGCCCGATCGCCGGCGGGCGCGGCGCGACATAGAGCCGCCCGTTGTCGGCCATGACGGCGAGATGGGCGGCCTTCTGGTCGACGGCGGCGGCTTCGGCGAGGAGGGCCTCCTGTTCCCGAACAGCGTGCATCGCCCGCTCGGAGCGCGGACGAGGACTGGTCGATCCGTCCGCATACGCCACCTCCATGAGTTCCGGCCCCGCCGGCAGGATCACCGGCTCCGTCTCCGGCCCCGGCACATCGGCCGCGCTGGCGCCGGAGCCGCCGTCGTAGACCCATTTCCACGAGCCGTCGGACTGGCGCTTCCAGATGGTGAAGTAATGCCCCGTCCGCTGACCATTCAGGGCCACGCCGCCGGTGGTGAAGCCCATGTCGCCGGAGCGGGAGACGCCCGCGAAATTCGGCCACCACTCCAGCAACGGCTCGCCGGCGGGTTTCGGGCCGTCGGGATAGGCCTCGCCGACCCGCTGCGCCTGGCCGCCGCCGATGACGATCGCTTCCGGGACCGACCATTTGTTGAAGCTGCCGGCGATGCCCATCGACGGCGCATCGGCCGCGAAGGCGCGTTCGGCCGCGACGACCTCCGCCACGTCCGGGGTCTGGGCGAGCGCCGGCGAAGCCAGCAGGGCGAGGGGCAGGGCGAAAATGGCGAGATGGCGCATGGGATCCTCCGCCGCGCATGGAACGCCAGCGAAGCGGGGCTGTCCCGTTAAATCGCTGTCAGGGTCAGTCCAGCGTCTCCACCGTCAGGTTGCCGTTGGTGTAGACGCAGATGTCGGCGGCGATGGCCATGGCGCGGCGGGCGATGGTCTCGGCGTCCATGTCGGAGTGGTCCAGCAGGGCCCGGGCCGCGGCGAGGGCGAAATTGCCGCCGGAGCCGACCGCCGCCACGCCGTGTTCGGGCTCCAGCACGTCGCCGACCCCGGTGACGGTGAAGATCGAGTGCCGGTCGGCGACCAGCAGCATGGCCTCAAGCCGGCGCAGATAGCGGTCGGTGCGCCAGTCCTTGGCCAGGTCGACGCAGGCGCGGGCCAGCTGGTCCGGATACTGCTCCAGCTTGGCTTCCAGCCGTTCGATCAGGGTGAAGGCGTCGGCGGTCGCCCCGGCGAATCCGGCCAGCACCTTGCCGCCGGCCAGGGTTCGCACCTTGCGCGCCGCGCCCTTGACGATGGTCGGGCCCATGGAGACCTGGCCGTCGCCGGCGATCACCGTGCGGCCGTCCTTGCGCACGGCGAGGATGGTCGTGCCGTGCCAGCCGGGAGAGGAGGTGTCGTTCGCGTTCATCATCCATTGCAGATGGCGACGAAAATGCGGCGCGGCAAGCCGTTTGCGGCGCGATTCCAATGGCTACGCTAAGCCATATTCTGACCAATGTAAGCCCTTACAAGGACATTCTATACCCCAAAACTCGCCTTATGAGGGAGCCGTCGTGCTTCATCGCGTGATCTACGCCAGCGAAGCCGTCGGCGTCACCGGGACTTCGACCCTGTCCATCGCCCAGATTCTGGGGGTGTCGGAGCGCAACAACCGCCGCGACCACCTGACCAGTTGCGTGATGTTCCACCAGGGCCACATCCTGCAGGCCATCGAGGGCGCGCGCGCCGACGTCGACCGGCTGATCCGCCGCCTGCTCGATGATCCCCGCCATTCCGGCCTGCGCATCCTGATCGACACGCCGATCAACGCCCGCCGCATCGACGAGCCGATGGGCCTGTGCGGAAACCCCGCCGCCCTGCTGGACCGGGTCGGGCTCAACTGCCTGTCCCGCGTCACCGCCAACGAGGCCGAGGCGCTGCTGGATATCCGCCAGGCCGCGTGACCTTCCGCTCCGGACACCCTAACTGGGTCCGGTGAGCTTTTCCGACGACGAGATCGAGCGCTACGCCCGCCACCTGGTCCTGGCCGAGATCGGCGGGCCGGGGCAGCAGCGGCTGAGGGCCGCGCGCGTGGCCCTCGTCGGCGTCGGCGGAGTCGGCGCGCCGGCGGCCCTGTACCTCGCCGCGGCGGGGGTCGGGACGCTGCGCCTGATCGACGACGATGCGGTGAGCCTGGCCAACCTGCAGCGCCAGATCCTCTTCGCCGGCGCCGACATCGGGAGCGCCAAGGTGGCGGCCGGGGCCGGGCGGCTGACGGCCCTCAATCCGCACGTGACGATCGAGGCGGCGCCCGAACGCCTGACCGACGCCAGCGCCGGCCGGCTGCTGGACGGCTGCGATCTCGCGCTCGACGGCACGGATGATTTCGCGACCCGTTTCGCGGTCAACGCCGCCTGCGTCGCGGCCGGGATTCCGCTGGTGTCCGGGGCCCTGGGCCGCTGGAGCGGGCAGGTCGGCGTCTTCGGGGGCCGGCCCTGCTATCGCTGCCTCGTGCCCGATACGCCCCCCGACGCCGAGACCTGCGCCCGGGTCGGCGTCGTCGGAGCCCTGGCCGGGGTGGTCGGCTCCATGGCGGCGCTGGAGGCGATCAAGCTGATCACCGGCGCCGGCCGGGCGCTGTCGGGCCGGCTGCTGATCTACGACGGCCTGGCCGGCACGGCGCGGACCGTGGGGGTCGCCGCCGATCCGGCCTGTCCGGTCTGCGGCTAGTCGGCCAGGGCGGCCTCCGCCGGCGCCGGCGCCGCGGCCTCGACGGCGGGGGCGACGGGCGAGGCCGGAAGGTGGCGGGCGAGGAAGGCCTCGACCTCGGTCAGGACCGTGATGTCGTTGCGGGTCGACCAGTCCGAATGCCCCGTGCCCTCCAGCACGATCAGCCTGACGTCCTTGCCGGCCCGCCTCAGAGCGCGCTGCATGTCGCGCGACTGGCTGACCGGCACCACGTCGTCGTCCTCGCCATGAATGAGCAGCACGGGCAGGGTCCAGTCGGCCGCGCGCCGCAGCGGCGACACCGCCTCCAGCCGTTCGCGATCGGTTCGCGGGTCGCCGATGGACTTGAGCCAGTAGTCGTAGGCGTCGGAATCCGCGCCCGCCTGCGACCGTTCCCAACGCATCATCGAGACGAGGTCGCTCGGCCCCGCGACGGCGATCACGCAGCGGTAGAGGTCGGCCTGGGTCGCGCCGGCCTGCAGCGCTGCATAGCCGCCGTAGCTGGCGCCCACGACGCAGACCTGGTCGCGCTCCGCCAGCCCCTGCGCGATCAGGTGCTCCACCCCCGCGGTCACATCGTCCTGCATGCGTCCGCCCCACTCGCGATAGCCGGCCTCGGCGAAGGCCTTGCCCATGCCGGATGAGCCGCGGAAATTGGGCTGGAACACCTGATAGCCCCGTGTCGCCAGGAACTGGGCCCACCGGTCATAGGTCAGGTAGTCGCGCATCTCGGGGCCGCCGTGCGGCATGACCACCAGCGGCAGCGGCGCCTCCGCGGCGTCCCCCGGCGGGCGGGTCAGGTAGCCGAACAGGGCCTGGCCGTCGGCGGCCGCGTAGTCGACCCGCTGCATCACGCCCAGTTCGGGCTCGGGCAGGCGCGGATAGATGGAACCGACGAAATCCATGTGCCGCTCGGCGACATTGAAGATGTAGTATTCGCCGGGATTGTTGGGGGCCGAGGCCTGGACCAGCCAGCGCGAGCCGTCGCGGGCCTGGGACACCACCTGGACGCTCCAGGCGTCGCCGAAGAAGCGGCGGATGCCGGTCATCACCGCGTCGTCGCGTCGGTCGGTGAAGTCGCAGCGGTAGATGTCGGCCCAGTAGCACCCGGCCAGCAGCTCCGCCGAATCCGCGTCGAGCACGATGCCGGAGACGTCATACTCCGGATGCCGCCAGATCGTCGGCCCCATGGTGCGGGTGGCGAAGTCGAACACATGCACCCCGGCCGTGCTCTCGCCCCCGACCGCTTCGGGCCGGATCGACACATAGATCTTGCCCGGCTCGCTGGTGGCCCCGAGGAAGTCGTAGTCGGGCAGGTTGCGGATTTCGTCGCGGCGCAGGCGATAGACCTCGCTCCAGCCGCCGTCGGCGTTCAGCGCCTCCATCAGCAGGATCCGGCCGGTCGAGCCGCGGTAGGCGATCCGTCCCACCACCGCGCCGCCGCGGTCGGTGAGGTAGTCCAGCACCCGCGCATGGCCGTCGAGGACCTTCACGGCCTCGCCCGACAGGATGTTGACGCGGGCCACGTTCAGCCCGCCGGAGCGGTCGCGATAGCTCATCAGGATGTGGTCGGGATCGTCGCGCAGCGTGTCGAGCACCTCGCCGGGAAGCGCCTCCCGCGTGCCCGGCGCCTGGAGCGGAACCATGCCGGAGCCGTCGCGCGCCACGGACAGCACCGACTGGCCGAAGGTCCAGCCTCTGATCCGCCCGTCCTCGCGTCCGCCGGAGCGGCGCAGTTCGAACCGGGTCAGGCCGATCAGCAGCCGGTCGTCCGTCTTCCAGCGGATCCACTCCACGAAGACGCCGCCGAAATTCTCATTGGCCGAGCCGGCCCCCATGACCGAGACCGTGCCCTCCTGCAGGTCGCGGATATGGACGGCGCTCTGCTCGCCGACGCGGACCGTCCAGACCAGGTACCGGCCCGTCGGCGACAGGCTGGCGGAGCCGAGGGTGGGCCCGTCGACGAAGTCCTCCACCGTCAGCGGGTCGGCGCGCGCGGGCGCGGCCGCCGCCAGCAGGCAGAAGACCGCGCAGGCGGCGGCCATGGTCCGGAGAATATGCATCGAAGACGCCCCTGTCTCGCCCAGGTCTTCCGCGGGCGGGCGGTGGTTCAAACCTCTGCCGGATCAGGCGAAGGCGCCTCGCAACAGGGCGACGTAGCGGGTCATCAACTCCTGCTCCCTGGCGTCCTCCCAGTCCGCGTGCCCGGCGTCCGCCACCTCGATCAGATCGACCGACTTGCCGGCCGAGCGCAGGGCGTCGCGCATGCGGCGCGACTGGATCACCGGCAGGACCGGGTCGTCGACGCCGTGCACCAGCAGCACCGGGCAGGCGATCTCGCCGGCGCGGCGGCGCGGGGAACCCGCTTCCAGCGCCGGACCCATCACCGACTGGTCGCCGATCCGCTTGGTCCAGAATTCGAAGATCGGCTGACCGGGCGTGTCGTCCGTGCGGTCTTCCCAGGTCAGCACGTCGGGCAGGTCGTAGACGCCGCAGATGCCGATCGCGGCCTTGTACAGATCCGGCCGCTTCACCGCCCCCATCAGGGCGGCGTAGGCGCCATAGCTGGTGCCCATGATTGCGACCCGGGACGCATCGAGTCCCCTGGCGGCGATGACGTGGGCGACGGCGTCCTCGACATCCTCCTGCATGCGGTCGCCCCAGCGGGTCCAGCCCTGCCGGGCGAAGTCCTGGCCATAGCCGCCCGAGCCGCGGAAATTCGGCCGCAGCACCCACCAGCCCTGCGCCGCCAGCACCTGCACCTGCCGGTCCCAGCTGGGCGTGTCCCGCACCTCGGGTCCGCCGTGCGGCAGCACCACCAGCGGCCCCGCCGCCCCGCCGGGAGGCGCGGTCAGATAGGCCTCGATGGCCGCGCCGTCGCGGGTCCGGACCTGCACCACCTCGCTGGTGCCCAGCCGCGCCGGGTCGAGGTCGCGGGCCTGGCCGAGGTTGACGATCGCCCGCGCCGCCTTGTCGTAGAAGAACCACGCGCCCGGCTCCGACGGCCCGTTCACATAGGCGATGAAGCGGTTCCGCGCCTGATCGACGTCGGTGAAATGCACGTCGCAGCTATTGTCGAAGAAGCGGGTCAGGGCCCGGTGGTGAACCGCCAGGGCGGGATCGACGAGCTCGTACTCCAGCCGCTCGCCGTAGTAGGCGGCGCCCAGATAATTGCCCGCCGAGTCCGCCAGGCCGTAAAGGACGTCGCGGCCCGGACGGGGGTTCAGCGGCGCGCCCAGTGCGGTCGTGGTGAGGTCCATCTCACGCACGCTCTGCACGTCCTCGCTGTCCAGACGGGCGATGACCAGCACCTTGCCGGGCGTGTCGCCGGCGCCGACCCACGAGAAATCCGGGGCCTCGCGCACGCGGGTCCGGCGCGCCATCCGCCACTCGGTCTCGCCGGGCGCCCGGACCATGATGGTCTCGACCGTGCCGCGGCTGTTCATGTCGTGACGCAGGACGGCGACGCCGTTGACGGTCCGCCAGTGATAGGTGCCCGAGCCGCCGCGTTCGATCCGGTCCGCCGAGCCCGTGTTCACATTGACCCGGTGCAGGGCCATCACCCCGTCGGCCTCCCACGCGGCCATCAGGACGTTGTCCGGATCGCTCGGCAGCAGATCGATGATGCGGCCCATGTCGAAGGTGTTGCGCATGCGGGTGCGCTGGTCGTTGAACAGCAGGACCACGTCGCCCGTCGTGGCGTCGACCGACACCACCCGGCGCATGTAGTATTCGACGCCCTCCGCCTTCCGGTTGGAGCCGGCGATCGAACGGGCTTCCGTCTCGCCCTTCAGGATCACGCTGGCCAGGACGCGGTTGTCATTGGCCCAGGAGATCGCGCTGACCATGACCGGGCCCAGTTCGACCCGGCGACGCTGGCCTTCCGGGTCCGCGGCGTCGATGAAGTCGACGGCGCTGCGCGGGTTCTCGTCCGTGCCGAGGTTCTCCGCCACGGCGATCCGGGCGCCCGACGGCGACAGGGCCGCGCCGCTGCTCATTGTCGGTTTGAAGAATTCGCTCAGCGGATAGGCTGCACCCTGGGCCCGCGCCAGCCCCGGCGTCAGGACGCCGAGTCCCGTCAGCGCCGCCGCTCCGGCCAGCAGGCCGCGCCGCGACACCGCGGCCCGCGCCGCGTCCGAAAGTCTGGTCATGACTCTACGCCCCCACAAACAACCCCGCCCGTACTCAACTCGTCGTTGAGCAGACGGTCAAGCTCGGATCAGAGCATCGCCGGGATCACCCGGTCCGGGGGCCGGTGACCGTTCTGGAAGGTCAGGATGTTGGCGATGACCCGGTCGCCCATGTCCTGCCGCGCCTCCAGCGTCGCGGAGCCGAGATGGGGCAGCAGCACGACGTTGGCGTGGCCCAGCAGGCCCGGATGCACCGCCGGCTCGTGCTCGTAGACGTCCAGCCCGACGCCGGCGATGGCGCGCCGCGCCACCGCGTCGGCCAGCGCCGCCTCGTCGATCAGTTCGCCGCGGGCGGTGTTGACCAGCAGGGCGTGCGGCTGGAGCTTCGCCAGCCTTTCCGCCGACAGCAGGTGGTGGGTCTCGCGGGTCGCCGGGCAGTTCAGCGAGATGATGTCCATCCGCGCCAGCATCTGGTCGAGGTCGTCCCACCAGGTCGCGCCCAGTTCCTCGGCGACCATCTCAGGCACGGGCTTGCGGTTGTGGTAATGGACCTGCATCCCGAAGGCCTTGGCCCGCCGCGCCAGCGCCTGGCCGATCCGCCCCATGCCGACGATGCCCAGCCGCTTGCCCCACAGCTTGCGCCCGGTCATCCAGGTCGGGGTCCAGCCCTCGAAACGTCCCTCCGCCACCACCTGGGCGCCCTCGACGATACGGCGGCTGACGGCGAGAATCAGCCCCATGGTCAGGTCGGCCGTGTCCTCGGTCAGGACGCCGGGCGTATTGGTGACGATCAGCCCCTTGGCCACCGCCGCCTCGACGTCGATGTGATCCACCCCTGCGCCGAAATTGGCGATCATTTTCAGCCGCTCGCCGGCGCCCGCGATCAGGGCGGCGTCGATGGCGTCGGTGATGGTCGGGACCAGCACGTCGGCGCGGTTCGCCGCCGCCTCGAGCATCGCCCGGTCCATCGGCGTGTCGGTCAGGTTCAGTTCGGCGTCGAACAGTTCGCGCATGCGCGTCTCGACCGCGTCCGGCAGGCGTCTGGTTAATACGACCTTAAGCCTGGGGGCGGACATTCGTAGCCTTCGATTTCACGGACGCCCCAAGGTACGGACGCCCCATTGTCTAGCAAAGCCCGTCGCCGCCTCCAAAGACTCGGCGCCACGACCGCGGCCGTCTTCGCGGCCCTGCTCGCGGGCGCGGCCCAGACCATGCCCGACGGCCGCCCCACCCCCAGCGGCCAGCCGGTGCCGCGCTGGCTGTCGCTGAAGTCGTCGGAAGTCCACGCCCGCTACGGTCCCGGCCTCGATTACCGCATCCTGTGGGAATACCGCGTCTCGGGCCTCCCGGTGCAGGTGATCGCCGAGACCACCGAATGGCGCAAGATCTGCGATCCCGAGGGGGCCGTGGCCTGGGTCCACCGCAGCGTCGTCTCCAGCCGGCGCAGCGTCCTGAACGCCTCCGACGAGGAAATTCCGATTCATTCCGGCCGCTCGGCCGCCTCGCCCGTCCGCGCCCGGCTGGCGCCGCATTCCCTGGTCCCGATGGACGAGTGCGAGGACGGCTGGTGCCGCGTCCGGTCCCGTCGCCTGCGCGGCTGGGTGCGCCAGTCGGCCGTGTTCGGGGCCCAGGAACGCCCGCTCTGCAACGCGGCCCGGTCGGCGGGAACCGGCCGGGACTGACCTGCCGGTCCTGACAGCAGTGGTTGAGCCCGCTCGCGCGCTCGTGTAACCCGGCGGCCACACCGGCCATGAGCGGCGACCGCGCCGCCGGCCCCTGAGATGCGAGCGCCCGTGACCCAACCCGATCGTCCGTCTTCGTTCGACTACGAGGCCCTGCTGGCCGCCGGCCGCGGCGAGGTCTTCGGCGAGGGCAACGCCAAGCTGCCGGCCCCGCCGATGCTGATGTTCGACCGCATCACCACGATCAACGGCGACGGCGGTGCCCACGGCAAGGGCTATGTCGAGGCCGAGCTCGATATCCATCCCGACCTGTGGTTCTTCCAGTGCCATTTCATCGGCGATCCGGTGATGCCGGGCTGCCTGGGCCTCGACGCCATGTGGCAGCTGGTCGGCTTCTACCTCGGCTGGATCGGCGGACCGGGCCGCGGCCGCGCCCTCGGCGTCGGCGAGGTCAAATTCACCGGCCAGGTCACCCCGGACATCAAGAAGGTGGTCTACAAGATCGACCTCAAGCGGGTCATCAACCGCCGCCTGGTCATGGGCATCGCCGACGGGGTTCTCGAAGCCGACGGCGTCCCCATCTATACGGCCACGGATATGCGCGTCGGCCTGTTCGGCGCCACCGAACCCGTCGGCGGCTGAGCCGTTTCAAGACCGCGGGGCAACGCGGCGTCAGAGTTCAAGAAGGAAGTCACCATGCGGCGTGTCGTCGTCACCGGACTGGGTATCGTCTCCTCCATCGGCACGGGCCAGGACGAGGTCACCGCCTCCCTGCGCGAGGCGAAATCGGGCGTGCAGCACGCCGCCGACCACGCCGCCCACGGCTTCCGCTCGCAGGTCTGGGCCCCGCCGGCGCTCGGCGTGACGGCCGAGGACTGGGCCCCGCACGTCGACCGGCGCGCCGCCCGCTTCCTCGCCAACGGCACCGCCTGGGGTCACATCGCCTTCGAGGAGGCGCTGAAGGACTCCGGCCTGACTCCGGATGAGATCAAGTCGGACCGCATCGGCGTCATCGTCGGCGAGGGCGGCCCCTCGACCCAGGTCATCCTGCAGGCGGCCCAGACCACCATCGACAAGGGCTCGCCCAAGCGCATCGGGCCGTTCGCCGTGCCCAAGGCCATGGCCTCGGGCCCCTCGGCGGTGCTGGCCACCTGGTTCGAGCTGAAGGGCGTCAACTATTCGATCAGCTCGGCCTGCGCGACCAGCGCCCACTGCATCGGCGCGGCCGCCGAACAGATCGCCTGGGGCAAGCAGGACGTGGTCTTCGCCGGCGGCGTCGAGGACATCGACTGGTCGATGTCCAACATGTTCGACGCCATGGGCGCCATGTCGTCCAACTTCAACGACAATCCCGCCAAGGCCAGCCGCGCCTATGACAAGGACCGCGACGGCTTCGTCATCGCCGGCGGCGCGGGCATCGTGGTGCTCGAGGAATACGAGCGGGCCGTGGCGCGCGGCGCGACCATCTACGCCGAGGTCACCGGCTACGGGGCCAACTCCGACGGCTATGACATGGTCGCCCCCTCGGGCGAGGGCGCCGAACGCTGCATGCGCATCGCCCTGGAAATGGCCGGCAATCCGCGCATCGACTACCTCAACCCGCACGGCACCTCGACGCCGGTCGGGGACTCCAAGGAGATGGGCGCGGTCCGCAACGTCTTCGGCGACGACCTTCCGATGATCTCCTCGACCAAGTCCCTGACCGGCCATTCGCTGGGCGCGGCGGGGGCGCAGGAGGCGATCTACTGCCTGCTAATGATGAAGCACGGCTTCGCCGCCGAGAGCGCCCACATCGAAAACCTCGACCCCGAGTTCGAGGGCATGCCGATCCTGCGCCAGCGCCACGACGGCGAGCTGAAGCACGTGATGTCCAACAGCTTCGGCTTCGGCGGCACCAACGGCACGCTGATCCTCAGCAAGGTCTGAGGTCAGTCGACGTCGGGCTCGCGCAGGCCCGTCCACGGCTCGGACGCCGCCGCCGCGATGCAGGCGGCGAGGGCGTCCTGATCCCGTTGCCAGTCCCGGACCCCATGCACCCTTGCGGCGTCCGGCCAAAGCCATGTGTGCTGAGCGGCCGGATCGGCGGGGACGACGCCACGGCCGAAGCAGGCCACGCGCATTTCGCCCGGTCCCTTGGCCGGCCGCTCGCCGGACGGATGGTCGTCGAAGACCACGACCACCGTCGGCGCTGCGTCAGCCGCCAGTTCGGCGCGGGTCAGATAGTAGCGGATGCAGTAGTCCAGCCGGCCGGCCGGCCGGTCGTCGACACAGGAGCCGAACAGGGCCGCCTCGACCGTGGGCTCATCGAAGGTGAACCGGCCCCATCGTGCGTCGCCCAGAGAGGCCAAGGTCGAACGTCCGTACCCGGCCTGGATCTGGCGGACCTGGTCCAGGGTGACCACCACCACCGCCACCCGGGGGGCGGTTTCGCGCGTCTGGCAAACCGCCGGAGTCGCGAGTCCCGTCAGGGCGAAGGCGAGGAGAAGGGCCGCAATCCGCATCCGAAAGGCTCCGAGGGGCGTTCCAGTGATGGTGACCCGACATTGCGGGCGATGAAAAGCCTCCCGAACCTGACGCCGGAGCCGGCCTGACCCTCGACCCCTACATCCTGTTCCTGTTCGGTCTCGGCGCCGTGATCCTGCTGGTCTCATGGGCGCCGGTCGGGCTGAAGCGGCTGCCGCTGACGCTGGCCATCCTCTGCTTGGCGCTGGGCGTGCTGGTGTTCAGCACCGGCCTGCTGGGCTTCGATCCCGATCCGCGCACCTGGGACACGGTGACCGAGCGGTTGACCGAACTGGTGGTCATCATCGCCCTGATGGGCGCGGGGCTGAAGCTGGACCGGCCGATCGGCTGGCGGCGATGGGCCTCGACCTGGCGGCTGCTGGCGATCGCCATGCCGCTGACCATAGCGGCGACGGCCTGGCTGGGCGTCGCCGGCCTCGGATTCAGCCTGGCCATGGCCCTGCTGTTCGGCGCGGCCATGGCCCCGACCGACCCGGTGCTCGCCGCCGATGTCCAGGTCGGGCCGCCGCGATCGGGCGATGAGGACGAGGTCCGCTTTGGCCTGACCTCGGAGGCGGGTCTCAACGACGGCCTGGCCTTCCCCTTCGTCCATCTGGCCGTGCTCGCCGCGGCCGGCGCTCTGACCTCGACCACGGCGCTGACCGAATGGCTGGCCGTCTCGATCGTCTGGAAGCTGCTGGCGGGCGCGGGCGTGGGGTTCGTCGTCGGGCGGGTCTTCGCCTTCCTGCTGTTCCACAACGCCCGGGCCGGCGGCGCCCGCTTCGGAGACGGTCTCGTGGCGCTGGCCGCGACCCTGATCGCCTATACGGCCGCCGAGCTGGCCCACGGCTACGGCTTTCTCGCCGTCTTCATCTGCGCCCTGACCATACGCGCCGGCGAGCGGGATCACGACTTCCATCAGGAGATGCACGACTTCTCCGACCAGATCGAACGGCTGCTGATGATGCTGCTGCTGGTGCTGTTCGGCGGCGCGCTGGCCAATGGCCTGCTCTCGGCGCTGACCTGGACCGACGCCCTGATCGGCCTGGCGGTGGTCTTCGTGGTTCGCCCGCTCGCCGGCCTGATCGCCCTGCTCGGCGCGCGCCAGCCTATGCGCGAGCGGCTGCTGCTGGCCTTCCTCGGCATCCGCGGCGTCGGCTCGGTCTATTACATCGCCTGGGGCCTCAACCACGGCGACTTCGGCGACAGCGAGCGGCTATGGGCCGTGGTCGGCTTCATCATCCTCGTCTCCATCGTCGTCCACGGCGTGACCGCCGCGCCCCTGCTCGAGCGGCTGGCCCGGCGGCGCGGGAGCTTCCCCGCCGCCTCCGCCCCTGCTAACCCTCCCGGCTCGATAGACGGAGACTGACCATGGCGAGCGAGAGCGGCTGGAACATGCCCACGGGCAACCTCATGAAGGGCAAGAAGGGCCTGATCATGGGGGTCGCGAACAGCAACTCCATCGCCTGGGGCATCGCCTCCCAGCTGGCGGCCCAGGGCGCGGAGCTGGCCTTCACCTACCTCGGCGAGGGGCTGGAGCGCCGCGTGCGGCCGCTGGCCGAGAGCGTCGGCGCGAAACTGCTGATCCAGGCCGACGTCACCGACGACGCCTCGATGGACGCCGCCTTCGCCGAGCTGGAGCGCGAGTTCGGCACCCTCGACTTCGTGGTCCACTCGGTCGCCTTCGCCAACAAGGACGAGCTCAAGGGCTCCTTCGTCGACAACACCAGCCGCGACAGCTTCCTGCTGGCCATGAACATCTCGGCCTTCAGCTTCGTCGACGTGGCCAAGCGCGCCTCGAAGCTGATGCCCAACGGCGGTTCGCTGGTCACCATGACCTACCTCGGCTCCGAGCGGGCCATCCCCAACTACAACACCATGGGCGTGGCCAAGGCGGCTCTGGAGGCGGCGACCCGCTACATCGCCCGCGACCTGGGGCCGAAGGGCATCCGCTGCAACGCCATCTCGGCCGGCGCCATGCGCACCCTGTCGCTGGCCGGCATCTCGGGCGGCCGCGGCATGATCGCCCAGGGCCGCGCCATGTCGGCGATGAAGGAAGACACCTCCATGGAGGGCGTCGCCGGCTGCGCCCTGTGGTTGTGTTCCGACCTCGGCCTGTCGACCACCGGCGAGATCATCCACGTCGACGCCGGCTTCCACATGATGGGCCTGCCGGACGGGGAGGAGGGCTGAGGCCCTCCGTTACCGCCCCAGCGCGGCCCGCTGCATGGCGAACAGTTCGGCGCAGCCGCCCTCGGCCAGCTGGAACAGGCGGTCGAACTCGGCGCGGGTGAAGCCGCGCTTCTCGCCCGTCGCCTGGATCTCGACGATGGTCCCCGAGCCGGTGAGGACGAAGTTGGAATCGGCCTCGGCGGTCGAGTCCTCCTCATAGTCGAGGTCCAGCACCGGCTGGTCGCTGCACACGCCGCACGACACGGCCGCGACCTGGTCGAGGATCGGATCGGCCTTCAGCACCCCTTCGGCGCGCAGGTAGTCGAAGGCGCTGGCCATGGCCACCCAGGCCCCGGTGATCGCCGCCGTGCGGGTGCCGCCGTCGGCCTGGACCACGTCGCAGTCCAGCACCACCTGCCGCTCGCCCAGCGCCTTGAGATCGACCACCGCCCGCAGCGAGCGGCCGATCAGCCGCTGGATCTCCTGCGTCCGGCCGGTCTGCTTGCCCGAGGCGGCCTCGCGCCGGCCGCGGGTGTGGGTGGCGCGGGGCAGCATGCCGTATTCTGCCGTCACCCAGCCCTGCCCCTTGCCGCGCATCCAGCCGGGCACGTTCTCCTCGACCGAGGCGGTGACCAGCACCTTCGTATGCCCGAAGGTCACGAGGCAGGAACCCTCGGCGTAGCGGTTGACGCCGGTCTCCAAAGTCACGGCGCGGAGCTGTTCGGGAAGACGGTCGGAGGGGCGCGGCGAAGACATGAGGCGATTTCCTTGGACGGGACGGCGGGGCTGCTTATCCTGAAACCGTGAGCCTGTCCCCCGCCTCCTCGATGGCAGACATCCGATGAAGTCGCCCCTGCTGACCTCCACCGCGATGGAATCCGGCGGCCTCGTGGCCCTCGACGAGCGCGCCCGCGACATCTTCCGCCGCATCGTCGAGACCTATCTGCAGACCGGGGAGCCTGTGGGTTCGCGGACCCTGTCGCTGACCGGCGTGGCCCTGTCCCCGGCCTCGATCCGCAACACCATGCAGGACCTGACCCTGGCCGGCCTGCTGGGCTCGCCGCACACCTCGGCGGGGCGCATCCCCACGCATGCCGGCCTGCGCCTGTTCGTCGACGGCCTGCTCGAGATCGGCGACGTCAGCCGCGAGGAGCGGCGCGAGATCGACGCCCGCCTGGCCGGCCACGGCCGCAGCTTTGACGAGGCGCTGAACGAGGCCTCCTCCCTGCTCTCGGGTCTGGCCGGCGGGGCCAGCATCGTCGCCAGCCCGGTGCGCGAAGCCGGGGTCAAGCACGTCGAGTTCGTCGCCCTCGGCCACGACCAGGCGCTGGCGGTGCTGGTCGGCGACGACGGCTCGGTCGAGAACCGGCTGATGCCGCTCAAGGCCGGGGTGACGCCCTCGACGCTGCAGGAGGCCTCCAACTTCCTCAACGCCCGACTCAAGGGCCGCCCGCTCCACGAGGCGCGCACCGAGATGCGGACCGAACTGGACGCCGCCCGCCGTGAGCTGGACGCCGCCGCCGCCCGGCTGGTCGAGGACGGACTGGCCGCCTGGTCCGGCGGGGCCGAGCGCGAGCGGTCGCTGATCGTGCGCGGCCGCGCCAACCTGCTGCAGGACCGGGAGACGGTCGAGGACCTCGAACGCGTCCGCGTCCTGTTCGACGATCTGGAGCAGAAGGAACAGCTGATCGGCCTGCTGGACGGCGTCTCCACGGCCCAGGGGGTGCGCATCTTCATCGGCGCCGAAACCAGACTCTTTTCGCTTTCGGGTTCCGCCGTCATCGCGGCGCCCTATATGACGGGCCGCCAGCGGGTGCTGGGCGCCATCGGCGTCATCGGCCCCGCAAGACTGAACTACGCCCGTGTCATCCCGTTGGTGGACTACACCGCCCGGGTGCTGGGCCGGATTCTGGACGGACAAGAGACTTGAGCGACATTCACGACGACACCCCGACCTCCGAGGAACTGGCCGCCGACATCGGCGAGACGGAGGGTTTCGAGGGCGAGCCCGACGATGGGCTTGGCCCGATCGACGCCCTGATCGCCGAGCGCGACCAGTGGAAGGACCGCGCCCTGCGCGCCGTCGCCGAGGCCGAGAACACCAGGAAGCGCGCCGAGGCCCAGAACAACGACGCCCGCGCCTACGCCATCCAGAAATTCGCCCGCGACCTGCTGGGCGTGGCCGACAATCTGGAGCGGGCCCTGCAGGCTGCGCCCCAGAACGCCGACGCTGGCGAGGCGGGCCTCGTCACCGGCCTTGAGCTGACCCAGAAGTCGCTGCTGCAGGCCTTCGAGGCCAACAACCTGCGGCGCGTCGCCCCCGAGCCAGGCGAGACCTTCGATCCGCACCTGCATCAGGCGATGATGGAGCAGCCGTCGGACACGGTTCAGGGCGGTCAGGTGATCCAGACCCTGCAGGCCGGCTACGCCCTGTTCGGCCGCACCGTGCGCCCGGCCATGGTGGTGGTCGCCGCCAAGGGCTCCGGCGCCGCGGCCGGCACTGCGGCCTATGCGAAGGCCGAGGCCTCGGACGGCGGCAATTTCGACGGCACGGCCTGACCGTCCCCTCCCCGTTCGCCTTCGCGAATGGGGAGGGGGACCGCGAAGCGGTGGAGGGGTTCGACCGCGCCCCGGTCTTCCGACCCCTCCGTCACGGCGCGAAGGCGCGCCGCGCCACCTCCCCATCGCTGCGCGACAGGGAGGAGACAGTCAGCGCAGCCGCCGCTCGAACAGGGCCAGCAGCTTCGCCCAGCCGTCGGCGGCCGCCCCGGCGCGATAGCTGTCGCGATAGTCGGCGTGGAAGCCGTGCGGCGCCTCCGGATAGACCTCGATCCCGCTCTCGGTCTGGCCGGCGCGCTGCAGGGCGCTGCGCATGGCCTCGACGCTGGCCAGCGGTATGCCCCGGTCCGCCCCGCCGTAGAGGCCCAGCACCGGCGCCTTGAGGTCGTCGGCCAGATCGACCGGCCATGGCGCCCCGGCCGCCATCTGTTCCGGCGTGGCGTCGGCGGGCGGGGCCAGACGGCCGTACCAGGCCACCCCGGCGTCGATCGCCGCGAAGCGCGCCGCCGCCTGCCACACGACCTTGCCGCCCCAGCACCAGCCGGTGATCCCGACCTTCTCCGCATTGGCCCACAGCTGCTGGCTGGCCCAGTCGAGGGTGGCGGCGATGTCGCCCATGACCTGTTCGTAGCCGGCTGCGGCGACGATCTCCTGCACCCGCGCCATCTCGGCCCCGGCCGGATCGGCGACGCGGACGAAGAAGGCCGGCGCGATGGCGGCGTAGCCCGCCCCGGCCAGCCGCCGGCAGACGTCGCGGATGTATTCGTGGACGCCGAAGATCTCGGACACGACGACCACCAGCGGGAACGGCCCGTCGCCCGCTGGCCGCGCCACATAGGCGGGCAGGTCGAAGCCGTCCGGCGCCGGATAGGAGACCGTCTCGAGGATCAGGCCCTCGGAACCGGTCGCGATCGGCGCGGCCTGGGCCGCCAGGGCCGCGGGCGCGTAGCCGGCGAAGAACAGGCCGCCGAGTCCGCCGGCGGCGAGTGCGCGGCGGCTGAAGCGGAAATCGTCGGGCTCGGGCCCTTCTGGACGGACGAGGTCAGGCATCGGCGACTCCATCGCGGCAAAGCGGGACAGTGGCGCGTGCGACGGCGAGGGTCGAGTCACGGGGGAGTGATGGGAGGGCCAGGGGCCAGGGGCCAAGGGCCAAAGGCTAGGGGCTAGGGGCCAGGGGCTAGGGGCCAGGGGCTAGGGTCTAGGCCGACCCCGGGACGTCCTGGCCGCTTAGCCCCTAGACCCTAGACCCTAGTCCCTAGTCCCTCATTCCTCATCGCGTCAGATAGTAGTCCGCGATCCGGCAGACGTTGATGTTCTCGCGCACCAGGACCTGGCCGTCGGCCAGTTCGGCCCGCAGGTCGTAGAGGCAGCCGCCCTGGCCGTCGTCGATGGTCACCGGCGCGCTCGCGCCGGTGGCCACGGCCGCGCCGCCCAGCAGATCGGCCCCGAACGCTCCGGTGCGCACGTCGGCGGCCTGAAGCTTCTGCAGGATCGCCCCGGTCTGGTTGTGGACCCGGACGCGGCGGTTCTGGCCGTCGCGGGACTGGCCTTCGGGCCCCGGGAGGCCGGCGAACCCCGCGGCGCCGAGCGAGGCGGCGATCACGGCGGCGGTGAACAGTCTGCGGGCGAGCATGGCCCCTCCTCCTGACCTGCCGATGCGGCACGTCGTTAACGCCAGTATATGCCGTTGCGCGCTTCGTGACACACCTGACGGAGACTGACGCTGAATCGCGATCAGGCCTTGCGGGCGGGGGCCAGTTTCCCATATCGGCGACAACCGCCGGAAAACCCCGCAGACCGTGGGGCTTTGCGCCGGAACCGTACAATTTGACCCAAGACCCTGACACCGGGGGCGGTCACGCGCGGCGCTTCGCTCTAAAAGGCCGCCGCACCGCCCGCTGAAATGGAGTGAAAGACCAACCAATGGCCAAGATCATCGGCATCGACCTGGGCACCACCAACTCGTGCGTGGCCGTCATGGACGGCAAGAACCCCAAGGTCATCGAGAACGCGGAAGGCAACCGCACGACCCCGTCGGTCGTCGCCATCCAGGACAATGGCGAGGTGCTGGTCGGCCAGCCCGCCAAGCGTCAGGCCGTGACCAACCCGACCAACACCTTCTTCGCCATCAAGCGCCTGATCGGCCGCAACTTCACCGATCCCGTGGTGGCCAAGGACAAGGGCATGGTGCCCTATGAGATCACCAAGGGTCCGAACGGCGACGCCTGGGTGAAGGCCCACGGCAAGGACTATTCGCCCCAGCAGGTCTCGGCCTACACCCTCGGCAAGATGAAGGAGGCCGCGGAGGCCTACCTCGGCGAGACCGTCACCCAGGCCGTCATCACCGTCCCCGCCTATTTCAACGACGCCCAGCGTCAGGCCACCAAGGACGCCGGCAAGATCGCCGGCCTGGAAGTCCTGCGCATCATCAACGAGCCGACCGCGGCGGCGCTGGCCTACGGCCTCGACAAGGGTGAAGGCCAGAAGATCGCGGTCTATGACCTCGGCGGCGGCACCTTCGACGTCTCGATCCTCGAGATCGGCGACGGCGTGTTCGAGGTGAAGTCGACCAATGGCGACACCTTCCTCGGCGGCGAGGATTTCGACGCCAAGATCGTCGACTATCTGGCGGACGAGTTCAAGAAGCAGGAAGGCATCGATCTCACCAAGGATCGCCTCGCCCTCCAGCGCCTGAAGGAAGCCGCGGAGAAGGCGAAGATTGAACTCAGCTCGGCCGCCACGACCGAGGTCAACCTGCCCTTCATCACGGCCGATGCGACGGGGCCCAAGCACCTCGTCAAGGCGATCAGCCGCGCGGATCTTGAGCGCCTCGTCGATGGCCTCATCCAGCGCACGATCGAGCCGATGAAGAAGGCGCTCGCCGATGCCGGCCTCAAGGCCGATGCGATCGACGAGGTCGTGCTGGTCGGC
>NZ_DASPMM010000018.1:0-347671 GCF_035627055.1 Brevundimonas sp.
GAGACGGGCGAACCCGGCCCAGTCATCGTCGACCTCGATCTCGTCGACGATCGAACGGTTGGTTTCGACTTCCGTCGTATGCCAGCCGGCGTCAATCGCGCCGTACCAGCCGTTCGGATCGGCAGACGCAGCGCCGGCCGACAGGGCCAGAGCCCCGACGGCGCTGGTCGCCAGAATGAGTGTTTTAACGCGCATGGGTGGATGCCCTCCGCAGCCCAGGTGAATTTTCTCAAGGCGGCGCACGAGCCGCCGCTTGCACCCTCATAACAGCCCCGCTGGCTCAGGTCGAGATGAAGAACCCCCGAACAGGAGCAAGCGTGGCCATTCCGCTACAGCGGCCGCTCAGCAGCGGGCTCCCAGGCGAACCGCTGCGAGGCGGCCGTCACGACGAGAATGGCGGTCATCCGCCGCCGGTGCGGTTGGTCGCCTTGCCCTTCCCCTCGCAGACCGGGCAGATCTCGCCGGAGGTCAGGGCTCCGGCGCCCAGGCATTCGGGACAGAGCGTCGGATCCGGGTGCTGCTGCGAGGCGGGATCGACCGGATCGGAAGGGGTCAGATCCCGGTCGTCGATTTCGTGCTCGTTCATCCGGACGGAACGGCCGGACGAAGGTCCGGTTTCATGATGACACGACGCTGGCTTGGCATTACGGACCCGCTGGTAATGGACGAGACACAAACCGGAGATCGCGCCGCGGATGCGCAGGGCTGGGACACGGCGAAGACGCTGGCCGAAGCCCTGCCGTACATCCAGATCTACGATCGCAAGACCGTCGTCATCAAGTACGGCGGCCACGCCATGGGCGAGAGCGCGGTGGCGAAGCAGTTCGCCGCCGACGTGGTGCTGCTGAAGCTGATGGGGGTGAACCCCGTGGTGGTTCACGGCGGCGGGCCGCAGATCAGCGCCATGCTTGAAAAGGCCGGGGTCAAGTCCAGCTTTGTCGACGGGCTGCGGGTCACCGACGCCGACACCATGCAGGTGGCCGAGATGGTCCTGTCCGGCGCGGTCAACAAGGAGATCGCCCACTGGATCACCATGGCCGGGCGCAAGGCGGACGTCCGCGGCATCGGCCTGTCCGGCAAGGACGCCGGCCTCCTGACGGTCGAGAAGACCCGCCGGACCAAGCGCGATCCCGACAGCATGATCGAGCACGAGGTCGATCTCGGCTTCGTTGGCGAACCGACCCGGGTCGATCCCAAGCTGGTCACCCGGCTGCTCGAATCCGACGCCGACTGGGTGCCGGTCATCGCCCCGATCGGGGTGGCCGAGGACGGCCAGACCTTCAATGTCAACGCCGACACCGTGGCGGGAGCGCTGGCCGGGTCGCTGAGCGCCAAGCGCATGCTGCTGCTGACCGACGTGGCCGGGGTCAGGGGGCCAGACGGCGAGATCATCCGCCAGATGACTGTCGGCGAGGCGTCGAGGCTGATCGACGACGGCGTCGCCACCGGCGGCATGATTCCCAAACTGCAGACCGCCATCGCGGCGGTGCGGGACGGCGTCGAGGCCGTGGTCATCCTCGACGGCCGGAGACCTCACGCCATGCTGGTGGAGCTATTCACCGAACACGGCGCGGGCACGCTGGTGAAGGCCGAAGGATGACCGCCGAACCGGTGCAGCCGACCGAGATCGGCGCCGATCTGCGCCATGTGCGCAGCTGGATCTTCGACCTGGACGACACCCTCTATCCGCCCGAGCGGCAGATCCTGAAGCGGGTCAGCGAGCGGATCGGCCACTTCATGGTGCGCACCACCGGCCTGCCGCTGGACGAGGCGCGGGCGCTGCAGAAACGTTATCTGATGGATCACGGCGCGGCGCTGGGCGGGCTGATGAAGGACTACACCATCGATCCGGAAGAGTTCCTGGCCGATGTGCATGACGTGCCGCTGGACGACCTGCATGCGGACGAGGGCCTCAGGGCCGGGTTGGAGCGTCTGAATGGGCCCCGATACGTCTTCACCAACGGCTCGACCCGGCACGGCGAGCGCGTGCTGGAGCAGCTGGGGATCGCCGACCTGTTCGACGGCCTGTTCGCCATCGAGCATGCAGACCTGACGCCCAAGCCGCATCCCGACACCTTCGCCCGCATGCTGGACAGGTTCGGCCTCGATCCGGCGACGGCCGCCTTCTTCGAGGACACCGTGCGCAATCTGGACCACGCCAAGCAACTGGGCATGACCACCATCCTCGTCGGCCCACACGCCTTCGACGCCGAGGCCCCGTTCGTCGACCACCGGGCGGCCGCGCTCGGCCCCTTCCTCGCCACCGCCCTTCTGCCGGGAGACCCCACATGACCGATCGCGCCGATCTGGAAGCCGTGATCGAGGCGGCATGGGAGGATCGGGCCAACATCTCGGTCTCGACCCACGGCGAGGTCCGCAAGGCGGTCGAACAGGCCGTCGGCCTGCTGGATGCGGGCGAGGCGCGGGTCGCCTCGCGCGACGCCGACGGGGTCTGGACCACGCACCAGTGGCTGAAGAAGGCGGTGCTGCTGTCCTTCCGGCTGAACGACAACGCCCTGGTCCGGGGCGGCGACCGCGGCGCAGCGAGCCACGCCCCCGGCGTGGGGCCCTGGTGGGACAAGGTTCCGAACAAGTTCGGCGACTGGACCGCCAACCACTACGAGGACGCCGGCTTCCGCTCCGTGCCCGGCGCGATCGTGCGGCGGGGCGCCTTCATCGGCCGCAACGTCGTGCTGATGCCGTCGTTCGTGAACATCGGGGCCTATGTCGACGAAGGCTCGATGGTCGACGCCTGGGCGACGGTCGGCTCCTGCGCCCAGATCGGCAGGAACGTGCACCTGTCCGGCGGGGCGGGGATCGGCGGCGTACTGGAGCCGCTGCAGGCCAATCCCACCATCATCGAGGACGGCTGTTTCATCGGGGCCCGGGCCGAGGTGGCCGAGGGGGTGATCGTCCGCGAGGGCGCGGTGCTGGCCATGGGGGTCTATCTGTCGGGCTCGACGAAGATCGTCGACCGCGCCACCGGCGAAGTGTTCCGCGGCGAGGTGCCGGCGTATTCGGTGGTGGTGCCGGGCGCCCTGCCCGACCCGAACGGCGGCCCGTCGCTGTACTGCGCGGTGATCGTCAAGCGGGTCGACGCCCAGACGCGGGCCAAGACCGGCGTCAACGAATTGCTGCGGGACTGAGGATGGGCCGCGCCGTGATCCTCGGCGCCACGAGCGCTCTTGCCACAGGCGCGGCGGCCTATGCCCTGACCTTTTTCGGCAATCCCGAGCCGATCGGGCGCGCCCTGGCGATGGCGCTCGGCCTGTGCGTGTCAGCCCTGCCGACTGGGCTGGCGACCGGTCTGTTCTCGGGCGGCTGGAGGCGAGCGGCGGCGGCGGCGATGACAAGCGGCGGCCTGCAGTTGGCCGCCTTGACCGCCTATTGCCTGCTGGTCTGGAAGGGCAGCTGGGACTTGCCCGCACTGGTTGGCTTCGCGGTGTTTCTCCAAGCGGCCGCCATGATCGGAGCCGGCTGGCTTGCCGGTCTCCGACGCCGGGGCCAGACGGCGCGCTAGCTGGCCTTCGCCAGCCGCACCAGCTTGCCGTTGCTCTCGTCGGTGATGGCCCAGACGGCGCCGTCCGGGGCCACGGCGATGTCGCGGACGCGCTCGCCGAGGTCGGTCAGCAACCGCTCCTCGCCGACGACGCGGTTTCCGTCCAGGACCAGCCGGGCGATGTGCTTTTCCTTCAGCCCCGCCACCAGCAGGTCGCCGCGCCAGCCGGGGAACATGGCTCCGTCGTAGATCGCGACGCCGCCCGGCGCGATGACCGGGTCCCAGTAGTAGACGGGCTGCTCCAGGCCCTCGCGGGCGGTGATCCCCTCGTTGATCGGGCCGCCGCGGTACTCGACGCCATAGGCGATGATTGGCCAGCCGTAGTTGATCCCGGCGCGGTCGAGGTTGACCTCGTCACCGCCGCGGGTGCCGTGCTCGACGGTCCAGACGTCGCCGTTGGGGGCGACGGCGACGCCCTGCACATTGCGGTGCCCCAGAGACCAGATTTCCGGGCGGGCGCCCTCACGGCCGACGAAGGGATTGTCCGACGGGACCGAGCCGTCGGCGTTGATGCGGATGGTCTTGCCCATGTGCGAGCCGAGGTCCTGGGCCTGCGGCCGCATCGGCGCGTCGGAGCGGTCGCCGAGGGTGATGAACAGATGGCCCGCCCCGTCGAAAGCCAGCGAGGAGCCGAAGTGGGCGCCGCCGTCGTAGGCGGGCATGGCCCGGAAGATGACCTGCACGACCTCTACGCGGGAGCCGTCGTCCGACAGGCGACCGCGCGCGACGGAGGTGGCGTTGCCGCCCTCGCGGGGTTCGGCGTAGCTCCAGTAGATCAGGCGGTCAGTCGAGAAGGTCGGGCCGACCACGACATCGAGCAGGCCGCCCTGCCCTCGCGCATCGACGGCGGGAAGGCCGGCGATCGGTTCGCCCACCCCGCCCTGGCCGGTGATGATGCGCATCCGGCCCGGGCGTTCCGTGACCAGCCAGCGGCCGTCCGGCAGCAGGGCCAGACCCCACGGCTCCTCCAGACCCGAGGCGACCACCATATGCTCCAGGGCCGCTTCGGTGCGGACGCCGGGCGCGCGGGTCTGGCCCGCGAAGGCCGGCTGCTGGCCGGCGCCGTTGGCGGGGCGGGTCTCGACAGGGGCCCCCGGACCCGTGGCGGGCCGGCTCTGGCCATCGGCCCCGCAGGCGGCGGCGAGGGCCACGGCGGACACGGAAACGGCGAGGACGAGGAGGCGCATGCGGAAACCCCTTTGAACTGGTCGATCGGGAAGCGAAGCTGGGGACCTTGCGGTTCCTTGCGCCCAGCGCAAGCCCGCGGGGGCGGGAAGGCCTCCAGGACGACTTGAAACCGCCTGCGCCCCCCTCTATAGGCACGCCTCTTCCGGCGGACAGACCAGTTCCCGCCGGACCCCGGAGCCCGGGGCTGGGTAGCTCAGCTGGTTAGAGCGGTGGATTCATAACCCACAGGTCGGCGGTTCGAGCCCGCCCCCAGCCACCATTCCGCAACCCGCCGGCATTCCCCGCGTTCACGGCAAAGGTTCAACGCCGAAGGGGACTTCCCATGCGCATCCGTATCGCCGCACTCACCGCCGTCGCCGCTCTCGCGCTGGGCGCCGCCGCCTGCACCGAAGCCGAGCAGGACAAGACCCAGACCGAAACCAACGCGGCGGCCGAAGACACCGGTTCCGCCATCCAGGAAGAAGCCGCCCAGATCGGCACCGCCGTGAAGGCGGGAGCCAGCGAGGTGGCTCAGGAGATCGACGAGGGCACCGACCGCCTCGCCCAGGAGGCCGACGAGCAGGAGGCCGAGACCAAGGCGGACACCAAGGGCAACTAGGCCGCCGGCGTTCCGGCGGGTTCGGCGAGCAGGGCGTCGATCAGGGCCCGAGCCTCGGGGCTGGCCCAGTCGGCCTCGCCGGAGAAGTGCGCCCGGATGCGGCCCTGGCGGTCCAGCAGCACGGTCTGGGGCATCTTGCCCTCGCCGGGCAGTTCGAACGGCAGCTGGAACTTCATGTCGCTGTAGAGCGGCAGGGGCTCATGGACGTCGATGAAGCTGCGCGCATCGGCGAGGCCGTCCTCGGTGGCGTCCACATTGATCGGGAGCACGACCAGGTCCGTGCCGACATAGGCTTCGGCGAGGCGGGCCAGGGTGGGCATCTCGGTGCGGCAGGGCGCGCACCACATGGCCCAGAGGTTGACCACCACCACCTTGCCTCGGAAGTCGGCGAAGCGGGCGTCGGCGCCGTCGCGGGTCTTGAAGACGTAGTCGGGAGCCGTGGCGAGGGCCGCCGGGGTCTCCAGCCGCGTCAGGGAGCCCTTGGCGAAGCGGGCCAGTTCGCTCCTGGCGGGCGGCGCGGGCGCGGCGGCTTTGAAGAAGGCGTCGCGATTGGCGTATAGCAGCCCGGCGCCGACGATCATGCCGATCACCAGGGCGCCCGCGATCGCCATCCCCGCCGCCTTCGAGCCCTTCATGACACAGCCTTTCCAACCCGGTCCCACAGTTAAGCCTTCTCCGAACGCGGAAGGTCAAGACATGTGGGGCGGGCGCTTCTCGGCGCGGCCGGCCGACATCATGCAGGCGATCAACGTCTCGATCGGCGTCGACCGGCGGCTGTGGGCGCAGGATCTGGCGGGATCGCGGGCCCACTGCCGGATGCTGGCGGCGCAGGGAATCGTGTCGCAGGCGGATGCGGAGGCGATCCTCGGCGGGCTGGAGGCGATCGAGGCGGAGATCCGCGACGGCTCCTTCCCGTTCCGCGACCAGTTCGAGGACATCCACATGAATGTGGAGGCGCGGCTGGCAGAGCTGATCGGCGAGCCGTCGGGACGGCTGCACACGGCGCGGAGCCGCAACGATCAGGTGGCGACCGACTTCCGTCTGTGGGTGCGGGACGCCTGCGACGCGGCGGCAGCGCAGCTGCAGGGGCTGCAGCGGGCGCTGCTGGCGCGAGCGGATGAGCATGCGGGGGACCTGATGCCCGGCTTCACCCATCTGCAGCCGGCCCAGCCGGTGGCGTTCGGGCATCACCTGATGGCCTATGTCGAGATGTTCGGGCGGGACGCGGGGCGGTTCGCGGATGCGCGGCGCCGGATGAACGAGAACCCGCTGGGCGCGGCGGCGCTGGCGGGGTCGCCCTTCCCCATCGACCGGCACATGACGGCGGCGGAACTGGGCTTCGACCGGCCGATGGGCAATTCGCTGGATGCGGTGTCGGACCGGGACTTCGCGCTGGAGAGCCTGGCGGCGGCGTCGATCTGCGCGGGGCACCTGTCGCGGCTGGCCGAGGAGATCGTCGTCTGGATGACGCCGCAGTTCGGTTTCGTCAGCCTGCCGGACGACCTGACCACCGGCTCTTCGATCATGCCGCAGAAGCGCAATCCCGACGCCGCCGAATTGGTGCGGGCCAAGACGGGCCGGATCATGGGCTCGCTGGTGGCCCTGTCGACGGTGATGAAGGGGCTGCCGCTGGCCTATTCGAAGGACATGCAGGAGGACAAGCCGCCGGTGTTCGAGGCCTTTGACGCCCTGACGCTGGCGCTGGGGGCGATGACGGCCATGGTGGCGGCGCTGAAGCCGGATACGGAGCGGATGGCGGCGGCGGCGGGGTCGGGCTTCTCGACGGCGACCGATCTGGCCGACTGGCTGGTGCGCGAGCTGAACCTGCCGTTCCGCAAGGCGCACCATGTCACGGGGGCGGCGGTGAAGCGGGCCGAGGCGCTGGGCGTGGATTTGTCGCAACTGCCGCTGGCGGAACTGCAATCGCTTGAGGCGGGCGTGACGGAAGCGGTTTACAAGGTGCTCACTCCCGAGGCTTCCTGCGCCAGCCGCCAGAGCTTCGGGGGCACGGCGCCGGAACAGGTCCGGGCGCGGATCGCCGAGTGGAAGGCGCGACTGGGGTAGATGGCATGAAGAAACTCATTGTCCTGGGCGCCGCCGCCCTGATCGCCGTCTCCGCCGCGGGATGCGGCCGGATGGCCGACCTCGACGCCCCGCCGGCCAAGCGCACCGAGCGCGCCCTGCCCGACGAGCGGGGCCCCGGACCGGTGGAGCCGGCGACCGTCTACCGCCCGCCCAGCCAGGCGCCGATCGACGGCGGGCCCAGCTCGAACCCGTACGGCGGTTCGGGTTCCAGCCCCCGCTAGAGCCTTGCACCATTTCGATCGGATCGACGGCGCCCTGCACGCGGAGGGGACGCCGCTCGAAGCCATTGCCGAGGCCGTGGGCACGCCGGTCTATGTCTATTCGACCGCGACCCTGACGCGGCACTACCGGCTGCTGCGCGAGGCGGTGGACGCCCATCGGCCGGCGCTGGGGGAGGCCCTGATCGCCTTTGCGGTCAAGGCCAACTCCAACCTGTCGGTGCTGGCGACGCTGGCGAAGCTGGGCTGCGGCGCGGACACCGTGTCGGAGGGCGAAATCCGGCGGGCGCTGACGGCCGGGATGCCCGCGGAGCGCATCGTCTTCTCGGGCGTGGGCAAGACCGACGCCGAGCTGGCCTTCGCCATCGAGGCCGGGGTGCGCCAGATCAACGTCGAGAGCGCGGTCGAGCTGGAGCGGCTGATCGCGGTCGCCGCGGCGAAGGGCGCGGCGCCGGAGATCGCCATCCGGGTCAATCCGAAGATCGGCGCCGGCGGCCATGCCCGGATCACCACCGGCGGGGCGACCGACAAGTTCGGGGTGCCGGCCGAGGCGGCGCCCGCGCTGTACGCCCGGGCGGCGGCCTCGCCGCATGTGACGCCGGTGGGGCTGGCCTGTCACATCGGCAGCCAGATCACCACGCTGACGCCGCTGGAGGCGGCGTTCCGGGCCCTGCGCGAGATGACGCTGGCGCTGCGGGCCGAGGGCCTGACGGTCAGCCGGCTGGACCTCGGCGGCGGACTGGCCGTGCCCTACCACGGCCAATCCGACCTGCCATCGATCGCCGACTATGTCGCCATGGCCGCCGGGGTGCTGGACGGGCTGGAGGTCGAGGCGGCGTTCGAGCCGGGGCGGCTGCTGGCGGCCAACGCCGGGGTGCTGCTGAGCCGGGTCATCCAGGTCAACGCCCGCAGCGACGGGCGGACCTTCCTGGTGCTGGACGCCGGCATGAACGACCTGATGCGGCCGGCGCTGTACGACGCCTTCCACGCGGTCGCGCCCATTCGGGAGCGGGCGGGAGGCGCCGTGGCCTACGATCTGGTCGGGCCGATCTGCGAGTCGACGGACGTGTTCGCCCGGGGCCGCGCCCTGCCGCCGCTGCAAGCGGGGGACCTGGTCGCCTTCATGAGCGCCGGCGCCTATGGCGCGGTGCTGGCCAGCGAGTACAATTCGCGGCCGCTGGTTCCCGAGGTGCTGGTCGACGGCGAGCGCTGGGCGGTGGTGCGGGCGCGGCCATCCTATGAGGAGCTTTGGGCGCGGGAGCCGAGGGCCGGCTGGCTGGGGTGAAGGGTTTCACCCGGGTAAAACCCAAAAATACAGTCCGTAGCGTCCGTAGCGTCCGTAGCGTCCGTAGCGTGGCGCGGCAGGATTCAGGTGTCAAAGACCGCGGGCGGCGAAACGAGGCATTATGCGCCCCCGGCCTTCTGCGGCGGGAAGATCGGTTCGAGAAAAGGCGATGGGCTTGATGTTGCGGGAGAGTTTCCGCGCAACCCGACTATAATTCCGCGGATCGCCAGCACAGCGTCATGACGTCTTGTCTCCTTCCTGTCGCGCGGCGACGGGGACAGGGACCGAAGCGGTGGAGGGGCGCCAGACCGAGGTGCGGTTTCGCCCCTCCACCACCCTTCGGGTGGTCCCCCTCCCCATTCGCGAAGCGAACGGGGAGGAGACGGCGCTCCGTCCCCTCAATCCAGCGCGCAGATGTCCGGCAGGCCGCGCAGGGCGCCGGCGTGGTCGAGGCCGTAGCCGACGAGGAAGCGGTTGGGGGCGTCCCAGCCGACGAAGTCGGGTTCGGGGGCGCGGGGCAGCGGCCAGGGCTTCTTGGCGAAGACGACGGTGAGGACCTCGGCGGCCCCGGCCTCGCGGGCGAGGCGCACCGCCTCGGCCAGAGACAGGCCGGTGTCGAAGACGTCGTCGACGATCAGGACCTTGCGGCCGGCGATGGGGCGCTGGAAGGGGGCGTAGACGTCGATCTTGCCGCGGCTGGACTGTTCGTCGCCGTAGGAGGCCAGCCACAGGGCGTCGAAGCGCAGGTTGCGGCCCAGGCGCGACAGGGCGCGGGTCAGGTCGGCGGCGAACCACAGGCCGCCGGTGAGAAGCACCGCCGCCACGGTCTCGTCATCGGTGACGGGGGCGATCTGACGGGCCAGGTCGGCGACGATGCGGGCGACCTCCGCCTCGGGCAGCAGGACGGTGGGTGTCGGGGTGTCAGCCATGCGAGGCGGATACCGCCTCGGAGCCTTGCGAGTCGATAGCCAGGGACGCAGGGACGGGCACGGCATCGATCGGCTGCATGTCGAGCGGGGCGGCGGGGCCGGGCGAAAGCGCCGGACGCAGGCCGCCGACGTCGGCCGTGGGCAGGGGGCGCTGGACCGCAGGCGCAGGGCGCGGCGCGGGGGCGGACGCGGCGCGACGCCGGGCCGGCGCCGCCTCATCGAGAACGAAGGCGACCCCGACGCCCTGACCCTTGCCGCCGGGATCGGCGATGACGGCGGCGAAACCCTGCACCTTGCCAGGCAGGACCGGGGCGGCGTCGATGCGGACCACGGCGTGGCCGATCTCGGCCCCCGAGTTGTCCAGCAGGGCGACGCGGACCGGCGGGGCGATGCGTTCGTCCTCGCGGACGTTGCGGAGCGCGCCCGAGACCAGCACCTTGCCGGGATCGTTGGGCGCCGCGCGGGCCTGCACGGCCTCGAATTCCAGTCCGGTCGGATTCACGGTCAGGCCGACGGCGGCGTAGGCCGCGGCTGCGCGGGGGGCCATCTCGACGACCTCGACGCGGAACAGCCAGGCCGCGCCGAGGAGGGCGGCGAAACCGGAGGCGATGCCCGCCCAGACGACGCCATGGGCGGCGGCCCGGCGCAGGCGGCGCTGCTGTTCGGCGCGGGCGCGGAAGGCCCGGGGCAGTTCGGGGGCCGGCGTCTCGGCCAGTGATTCGGCGGCTTCAGCGGAGTCGTCGCGGCGCGCGAAGGCGGACGGCTCCAGGCCCGGGGGCGAGACCGACAGTTCCAGCGGCTCTTCCAAAGTGGCGCGCCAGGTGTGTTTGCAGGTCTTGCAGCGCACCGTGCGGCCGGACGGACCGATCGCCTCGTCAGGGGTGAAATAGCTGGTGGCGCAGGACGGGCAGGTCAGTATCATGTGCGCTGACTGAGAGGCGTTCCGCCCCCTCCCGTCGCGGCTTCACGGCCGCGTCCTGACCCAAAATCGATGCCCGTTCAGCCCCGCCGCGCCGCCTTGACCGACTCCGCGTCCGAGACCGTCCGCCTTTCGGGCGTTGGCTTCGGCTATGCGGACGGCCCGGACGTGCTGAGGGACGTTAACCTCATCCTGACAGCGGGCTCTTTCCACTTCCTTACCGGCCCCTCGGGGGCGGGCAAGTCGACGCTGCTGAAGCTTCTGACCCTGGCCGAGCGGCCGACGGCGGGCGAGCTGGAGCTGTTCGGGGAGGCGGCGGGCCAGGCGCCGCGCTCGGCCCTGCCCGGCTTCCGGCGGCGCATGGGGGTGGTGTTCCAGGATTTCCGGCTGCTGGACCATCTGTCGGCCTTCGACAACGTCGCCCTGCCGCTGCGTCTGGCCGGGGCGAAGCGCGAGAGCTACGCCGCGGACGTGGAGGAGATGCTGGACTGGGTCGGGCTGGGCGAGCGCATGGACGACCGGCCGCCGACCCTGTCGGGCGGGGAGAAGCAGCGGCTGGCCATCGCCCGGGCCGTGGTCAACCGGCCGGAGCTGATCCTGGCCGACGAGCCGACCGGCAGCGTCGACGCGGCCATGGGCGAGCGGCTGCTGAAGCTGTTCCAGTCGCTGAACCGGCTGGGCACGACGGTGCTGATCGCCAGCCATGACGAAGCGCTGGCGGCGGAGTCCGGGGCGACCGTGCTGCGGCTCGAGGGCGGCCGGCTGAGCGGGGGCGGGGCGTGATGCGGCTGTTTCCATCCGGACGGACGACGATCCTGCCGCGCGACGGGGGCGGGGAGCCGTGGCTGGCGGCGGTGATCGCGGTGCTGTGCTTCCTCGCCTGCCTGTCGGCGGTCGGAGCCGTGGCGGCCGACCGGGCGGCGCATGGCTGGGCCCGGCAGCTGCGCGCCGAGGCGACCGTACAGGTGCGGCCGCGCGTCAACGAGACCGGGGCCGAGGCCGCGGCGCGGGCGGCCCAGACCCTGGCCGGCGTGGACGGCGTCGAGGAGGCCGAGGCCATGGATCGCCGGACCGCCGAGGCCCTGCTGCGGCCGTGGGTCGGGGACGCGGTGCTGCCGGACCTGCCGCTGCCCCATCTGGTCACCGTGCGTCTGGACCGGCGGGCCCCGGCCAGCGCGGTCAGCCTGAGCCGGGCCCTGGCCGAGGCGGGCGTGGACGCCACGGTGGACGACCACAGCCTGTGGCGCGGCGAGGTCGAGCGGTCGGCGGCGCTGATCACGGCCCTGGCCGTGGCCGCCTTCCTGCTGACCGCGGGCGGGGCGGGGGCGGCCATCGTCTATGCGACCCAGGCGGGGATGGCGGCGCAGCGGACCATCATCGAGACGCTGAGCCTGAACGGGGCGTCCGACGGCCGCATCGCGGGCCTGTATCAGGCGCGCTACGGCCTTCTGGCGGCGGGCGCGGGCGCGGCGGGGGCCGTGGCGGCCATGGCGCTGACGGCCGGGCTGAGGTTCCTCGGGGGCGCGGAGGGGGTGACCCCCGCCATGCCGCTGGCGTGGAGCGATGTGCTGATGCTCTCGCCATGCCCGCTGCTGGCGGCTACGGTGGCGCTTGGCGCGGCGCGGATGACCGCGCTGGCGCGATTGCGGGGCGGTCGTTAAGTTAACGCCATGAAGTTTCTCACCTTCATCGCCATCATTGTTCTGATCTGGCTGGTCGGCCTGTTCGCCTTCGCCGACCGGGTGCGCGGCTTCACCCCCGCCGCCGAGCCGGCGCGGGCCGACGCCATCGTGGCCCTGACCGGTCCCTCGGCCGAGCGGGTCAACGCCGCCATCCGCCTGCTGGAGCAGGACAAGGGCAAGCGGGTGCTGATCTCGGGCGTCAACCGCGAGGTGCGGCGCCAGGAGCTGCGGGCGCTGACGCCGGGCTCCAACAAGCTGTTCAACTGCTGCGTCGACCTCGGCTTCGAGGCCGAGGACACCGTCGGCAACGCCCAGGAGATCGCCGCCTGGGCCGACGCCAAGGGTTATGACAGCCTGATCGTGGTGACCTCGGATTACCACATGCCGCGGGCCCTGACCGAAATCCGGGCGGCGGCGCCGGAGCTGGCGCTGACGCCCTATGCGGTCGAGACGCCGTCGCTGGACAATTCGCGCTGGTGGCGGGCGGCGGTGACGGCTCGGCGGATGACGCTGGAATACATGAAATATCTCGCCGCCCTGGGCCGGGCCCTGGTCGGCGGCGGCGAATATGTGCGCCCGGCGACCGGGACGGCCCCGGCGGAAAAGGCCGCCTGAGGTGACCACCCTGCGTTCGCTGCTGTTCGTCGCCTGGCTCTATCTGTCGATGGCCCTGTTCGCGGTCGGCCTGTCGCCGGCGCTGCTGCTGCCGCACCGCTATGCGATGGGGGTGATCCGCGGCTGGTCGCGCTTCGTGCTGTTCGGCCTGCGCTGGATCGCCGGGGTGAAGGTGGAGTTCCGCGGGCTGGAGCACCGGCCGACCGGCTCGGCCCTGATCGCCGGCAAGCACCAGAGCATGCTGGACGTGATCGCGCCGTTCGCGGTGCTGCCGGACAACTGTTTCATCATGAAGAAGGAGCTGCGGCCCCTGCCCTTCTTCGGCTGGTTCGCGTGGAAGACCGGGATGATCGCGGTCGACCGCTCGGCGCATTCGAAGGCGCTGAAGGACATGGTCAAACAGGCGCGGACGCGGTTCGCCGAGGGACGGCAGATACTGATCTTCCCGGAGGGCACGCGAACGCCGGTCGGGGCGGCGCCGGATTACAAGCCGGGGATCGCGGCGCTGTACCGCGACCTGGAGTGTCCGTGCACGCCGATGGCGACGAATTCCGGCGTGCACTGGCCGGCGCACGGGTTCCGGCGGCATCCGGGGACGGTGGTGTATGAGTTTCTGCCGGCGGTGCCGGCGGGGCTGAAGCGGGCGGAGTTCATGGGGGCGCTCGAGGCGCGGATCGAGGGGGCGTCGGGGGCGTTGTTGGCGGCGGAGGTCCGGCCGGCCCTGGCTTCAGGGGCTGCCGACCTCCGTTCGTGAACGCTTCATCATCCGGAGGCATGCTGCGGCTTCTGGCGAGGGAGGCGCGGCATGCGCATCGGATGGGCGGTTGCAGCGGTGGTCCTGGCGCTTTCCGGCTGCGGAGCGCCCGAGGCGCCGCCGGTCCTGATCGAAGCCTCGCAGGTCCAGCCCCTGCTGCAGTTCTCGGACGAGCTGAACGGGCAGCGGGTCGCGGTCGACGGCTACGTCCACATCAACGACGGGCCTGAGGGCAGCGGGGGCGCGGCGATGCTCTACACCCTGACCAGCCGGCCGCGGGGACAGGGCGACGACCTGATCCTGTTCGCGGCGGAGATCGGGACGGGGCCGAACCAGATCGATCTGCCCGTCCTCGGCCGCGAGGGCATCCCCGGGTTTCCGGCCGCGGGCGAGATACTGACGGTGGATGTGACGAACGCGCGCTTCCGGGATTTGGCGGGGGCGGCGCATTCGATCCGCGACAAGGTGCGGGTCACGGGCCGGGTCGCCTCCGGCGCCGCAACGGCGGACGACCGCTCGCCGACCGGGCGGCGATTCCGGCCGCGCCTGACCGAGGTGACGTTCGAAGCCGCGCCCTAGATCACGGACTAGCGCAGCGTCTCCCACGCCAGCGCATGCACCTTGTCCCTGCCGAGGGCGGCGGCGAGGGGCGGCTCGGCGAACAGCCCCGCGATGGCCGGGTCTCTCACATCCAGTCCGCCGGTGAAGGCGCCGAAGGCGGGGAGCACCGCGCGGCGGCCGTCGGTGACGAAGGCGGGACGGCGGACGCCGCGGCCGTGGGCGGCGACGCGGGCGGCGGGGTGGAGGTGGCCGGCGATCTCGCCGGGCTGATCGCCGGGCTGCGGTTCGTGGATCAGGCGCAGGGCGCCGAGGGCGAGGGTCTCGATGACCTCGCCGGGGAGCTGGTCGAGGGCGCCGGCGAGGGCGCGGATGTCGTGGTTGCCTTCCAGCCAGATCCAGTCGCGGCCGGCGGCGAGGCGGTGCAGGCGGGCCGCGTCGTCGGGGGCCATGCGGGCGATGGATTTGGAGTCGTGGAAGCTGTCGCCGAGGAGGACGACGGTCGCCGGCTGGAGGGCGTCGATCTCGGCTTCCAGCCGGTCGAGGGTGGCGCGGCTGTCGTAGGGGGGCAGCATCTGGCCGCGGGCGGCGAAGGCGGAGCCCTTCTCGAGGTGCAGGTCGGCGGCGATCAGGGTGCGGTGCTCGAGCACCCACAGGGCGCCGGAGCAGCGCAGCACGCAGGGCTCGCCCTCGATGGAGACGCGCAGGCCGCCGCTGGGGCAGCGGGCGGGGGACAGGGCCTGACGCAGGGCGGCGTTCATTGGGCCGCTCCGGCGAGGGCGGCGGGCGCGTCACCCATGACCTCGGCGATCAGGTCGGCCTCGTCGAATCCGTAGGCGCTGGCGTCGAGGATCATCTCGGCCGCCTGGCCGCCGCCGACGCGCTCGCGGCCGATCTGGACCAGCACGGGGACGCAGAAGGGCGAGGGGCGCTCCAGATGGACGTGGCGGATCTGGCCGTGGATGCGCTGCAGCAGCTGGCCGAGACGGGCGACGTCGAGCAGGCCGGCGGCCGCGTCGGCGCGCGCGGTCTTGAGCAGCAGATGATCGGGCTGATGGCGGCGGAGCACGTCGTAGATCAGGTCGGTCGAGAAGGTCACCTGCCGGCCGGTCTTCTCGTTGCCCGGCTGGCGTTTCTCGATCAAGCCGGAGATCAGGGCGCAATTGCGGAAGCTGCGCTTCATCATGAAGCTCTCCTCCAGCCAGGATTCGAGGTCGTCGCCCAGCATGTCGGGCTCGAACAGGGCGTCGAGGTCGAGGCCGTCCATCGGCTTGATCGACCAGATGGCCAGCGAATAGTCGGTGCAGACGAAGCCGAGCGGACCGACGCCGAGCCGGTCGAGCCGGCGGGTCAGCAGCATGCACAGCGTCCCGTGGGCCAGCCCGCCGGCGAAGGGGTAGGCGACGAGGAAGTGGCGGCTGCCGCGCGGGAAGGTCTCGACCAGCATGGCAGCCGCAGTCGGGATGGCGGATTTTTCCGCCTGCAGCTCCAGCCACTCCTGCACGTCGGGGGGCAGGACGCGCCAGTGGTCGCGATCCTCGATCATGGCGCGGACGCGGTCGGCCAGCGAGCGCGACATGGGGAATTTCGAGCCGCCCCAGGAGGGGATCTTCGGATCGCTGTGCTGGGCGGGGGTGACCAGGGCGTCCATGCCGGCGATGGCCTGGAAGGCCCAGACCTGGCCGGCGAAGACGAAGGTGTCGCCGGGGACCATCGGCTCGAAATAGCTCTCCTCGGCCTCGCCGACCTTGCGGCCGCCGATCAGGCGCTGGCCCCGGCGCGAGGCGATGCGGACATTCAGGGTGGCGGCGGTGACGATAGCGCCGACGTTCATGCGGTGGCGCTGGGCCGTCTGGGCGTTGCGCACCTTCCAGCGGCCCTGGCGGTCACGGACGATGCGGGCGAAGCGCTCGTAGGTGCGCAGCGCATAGCCGCCGGTGGCGACCAGATCGACCACCTCCTCGAACTGTTCGTACGTCAGGCCGCGGTAGGGACCGCAGGCGGTGATCTCGGCGTAGAGGTCCTCCATGGTGAAGGGCTCGGAACAGGCCACGCCCATGATGTGCTGGGCCAGGGTGTCGAGGGTGCCGGTGTGGACCGGCTCCCAGTCGAAGGCGTTCTCGGCCACCGCCTCGCGGGCGGCCTGGCACTCCAGCATCTCGAAGCGGCTGGCGGGGACCATCAGGGCGCGGGACGGCTCGTCGAGCCGGTGGTTGGCGCGGCCGATGCGCTGCACGAGGCGGCTGGCGCCCTTGGGGGCGGCGAGCTGGATGACGAGGTCGACGTCGCCCCAGTCGATGCCGAGGTCGAGCGTCGAGGTGCAGACCACGGCGCGCAGGTCGCCCCGCGCCATGGCCGCTTCGACCTTGCGGCGCTGTTCGGCGGCGAGGGAGCCGTGATGGAGGCCGATAGCGAGGTTGTCGTCGTTGATGGCCCACAGCTGCTGGAAGACGAACTCGGCCTGCCAGCGGGTGTTGACGAAGATCAGGCTCATGCCCGAGCGGCGCAGGGCGTCGTAGACCTCGGGGATGGCGTGCTGGCCGGTGTGGCCCGCCCACGGGACGTGGCCTTCGGAGATCAGGACATCGACGACGGGCGGGGCGCCGGGGTCGCCGCGGACGATGGTGACCGGGCTTGAGGCCGGGCACCCCTCCACCGCTTCGCGGTCCCCCTCCCCATCGCTGCGCGACAGGGAGGAGACGCCGGACACATCCGTCTCCTCCCCATGCAATGGGGAGGGGGACCCCGAAGGGGTGGAGGGGTCCGACGCGCTCACAATCCCGGGCCTCAGCCAGTCCGCGATCATGTCCGGGTCGTCGACAGTGGCCGACAGGGCCACGCGGCGCATCTGCGGCGCATATTTCTGCAGCCGGCCCAGACCGAGGCTGAGCAGGTCCCCCCGCTTGCCGCTCCAGATGGCGTGGACCTCGTCGAGGACGACGCATTTCAGGTCGGCGAAATAGCTCCGCGCGCCGTCCCAGGCGCAGAACAGGGCGAGCTGTTCGGGGGTGGTGAGGAGGATGTCGGGCGGGAAGTCGCGCTGGCGCTGGCGTTTGGACTGTTTGGTGTCGCCGGTGCGGCTTTCGACGTGGATGTTGAGGCCGATCTCGCGGATCGGGGTCATCAGGTTGCGCTCGACGTCGGTGGTCAGGGCCTTGAGCGGCGACAGGTAGAGGGTGTGGACGCCGGAGCCGGGGCCGGTCTCCGGCCTGGGGCCGCGCTCGGCGAGGTCGATAAGCGAGGGCAGGAAGCCGGCCAGGGTCTTGCCGCCGCCGGTCGGGGCGACGAGCAGGGCGTGGGAACCGGCCTCGGCGGCCGAGATCATCTCCAGCTGGTGACGGCGCGGAGCCCAGCCCCGGCTGGCGAACCAGTCGGCGAAGAGGGGCGGAAGCGTTGCGGGAGCGGGCGGCGGCGTCACAGCGCGCCTATAGCATGTTCCCCTTCCGTTTCACCTCCCGAGGTGTGCTGGTCCGCGTCCGGCGCGGCCGGTATGGTCCCGGCCGGAGGTGAGCGATGAACCCGACCGTGCAGGCCTTCTTCGACGACGCCACCAACACGGTGACCTATCTGGTCAGCGATCCGGCGACGCGGGCGGCGGCGATCATCGATCCGGTGCTGGACTATGACGCCGGGAGCGGGCGAGCCACGACGGAGTCCGCCGACGCCGTGCTGGCCGAGGCGCGGGCGCGGGGGCTGGAGGTGGTCTGGCTGCTGGAGACCCACGCCCACGCCGATCACCTGTCGGCGGGAAATTACCTGCGCGAGCTGACCGGAGCGCCGATCGGCGTCGGCGACCGGATTGTCGAGACCCAGAAGACGTTCGCCGAACGGTTCGGGATGGCGACGCCGCCGCTCACGGTGTTCGATCAGCTGTTCGAAGACGGCGACCGGTTCCGGCTGGGCGAGCTGGAGGTGGAGGTGCTGCACACGCCGGGCCACACCCCGGCCTGCGTCAGCTACAGGATCGGCGACGCGGTATTCGTCGGCGACACCCTGTTCATGCCGGACTTCGGCACGGCGCGGGCGGACTTTCCGGGCGGGGACGCGACGACGCTGTACCGCTCGATCCAGCGGCTGTTGAGCCTGCCGCCGGAGACGCGGGTGTTCGTCGGTCACGACTATCTGCCGAAGGATGGACGGGGGGACTTCTGCTGGGAGACGACCGTGGCGGCGGAGCGGGAGGGGAATGTCCATGTCGGCGGCGGGGCGACGGAGGCGGCGTTCGTGGCCATGCGGCAGGCCCGCGACGCGACGCTGCCGCCGCCGAAGCTGCTGGAGCCGGCGCTGAGAGCGAACATCCGGGCGGGGGCGATGAACTGACGTCGCAAGGTGTCAGCCGCCCGGCCGCGCGCCCTCGCATTCGCCGTCAGCCCACCGACCGCCGGCATCCAGACAATCATCCCGGGCGACGAAATCGCTCCGCGCAATGAGCCAGACGGCCATAACCACGCCGAGAATGACGAGACCGATCAGTCCGCCCGTTCGCTTCATGCCGCCGCGCTCCACGGCGACAGCACCCGGCAACCGCTGGGTTCGAAATGCCGGACATTGCGGGTCACCACCGTCAGCCCATGGACGTGGGCCGTAGCGGCGATCAGTTCGTCGGCCATTTCCGAGGCCCGGCCCGCCGCGCGATTGGCTTCGGCCAGCGCCGCCCAGCGTTCGGTGACCTCCAGGTCGACGGGCAGGATGCGGTCTCCGTATTGCAGCAGCAGATCGGCAAGCCAGAAGTCGAGATCATCCCGCCGCCGGCCGGGTTCGAGCCGCACGATCCCACGTCGCAACTCGCCTACGGTGAGGACGCTCAGATGCAGGTCGGATAGCAGCTGATCGCCCAGCCAGCCCATGACGCCGGCGTCCGGGCGGGACCGCTTCGGCTCGCTGATCACATTGGTATCCAGCAGAAACATCAGAACGGATCGATTTCTCTCGCGGGACGCCGGTCGCGCTCCAGATCGACACCTTCAAGCGACGGCCCCCGGAGAAGCCACTCGCGGAAATCCCGGGACGCCCGGGAATCCTTCAGACGCCGGAAGTCCTCGGCCGACAGAACCACCGCCGCCGCTTCGCCGTGAAGGGAGATTTCCTGCGGTCCCTCGGTTCGCGAGCGCCGGATCACCTCCGAAAGGTTGTCCCTGGCCTTGGCAACGCTCCAGCTCATGATCGGTGACCTTTATGGCTATCAGTAATGGCTATATCTCCAGCAGCGGCGCGCGTCAAGGAATGTTCCCGTTCCGTTTCCGCCCCGGAACCGCTATCTACAACCCGTGTCCACCACCACCCTCCCCTCCTCCGCAGGCCTGACCGGGGCCGAGCCGTGGCTGGCGCTGCCGGCGGCGCTGGCCGTGCCGCCGGGAGCGGGCGCGATCTGCGATGACGAGGGTCCGAGGAAGATCGGGCGGGGGGCGGCCGAGGGGGCGTTCACGACCGGGCCGGTGCTGGTCGCGCATGCGTCGCTGACGGCGCGGCGGCTGGGGCTGGCGCCGCCGCCGCGGTCGAACGATCTGCTGGATGTGCTGGAGCTGTTCGCCTTCGTGCGGCCGGCGCGGTTCTGCGCGCCGTCGCCGAGCGGGCTGGCGCTGGCCATGGGACAGAGCGAGCCGAAGGGGGCCGAGGCGCAGGCGGAGGCGTTGCGCAAGGCGGCGGACGGGCTGCTGCGGGAACTGGCGGACCCGGGCTATCCGCACCGGGAGGACGCCTTCACCCTGGCCGAGACGCTCGGGCGCGCGGGCTGGGCGTGGGGCTGGCGGGTGCTGGGGGCGCTGCAGCATCAGCCGGTGCGGGAGCGGCAGCATCGCGGCTCCGGACTGGACGCTTGGTCGCGTCTGCCGGAGTGGGAGGAAGAGGCGCCGCGGGGCGAGGCGGGGTCGGCCCCCGTGGATTCCGAGAGCGCGCGCATCCGGCTGGAGAAACTGTTGCAGGCGTCCGGGCTGGACGAGACGCGGCCGACGCAGAGCGACTACGCCGCCGAGGCCGCCTTCGCCTTTTCGCCGCGCAACGAGGAGGGGCGGCCGCGGGTGCTGCTGGCCGAGGCGGGCACCGGAACGGGCAAGACGCTGGGCTATCTGGCGCCGGCGTCGCTATGGGCCGAGCGCAATGCGGGGGCGGCGTGGGTGTCGACCTACACCCGGGCCCTGCAGCGGCAGATCGACCGCGAGAGCGCGGCGCTGTGGCCCGATCCGGTCGAGCGCAAACGCAAGACGGTCGTGCGCAAGGGGCGGGAGAACTACCTGTGCCTGCTGAACCTGCAGGACATGGTGCAGGCGGCGCAGCTGGGGAACGGCGACCTGGTCGGCATGGCCCTGGCCAGCCGCTGGGCGATGCACACGCGCGACGGCGACATGACCGGCGGCGACTATCCCGGCTGGCTGCCCGGGCTGTTCGCGGTGGGGTCGAGCCAGCAGGCCAGCGCGGCCAATCTGGTGGACCGGCGCGGCGAATGCGTCCACGCCGCCTGCCCGCACTACCGCACCTGTTTCGTCGAGAAGACCATCCGGGCCAGCCGCCGGGCCGATCTGGTGGTGGCCAACCATGCGCTGGTGATGACCCAGGCGGCCTTCGACGGGGCGCGGTCGGCGCGCGGGCTGAAGCAGGACGGCGAGACGGCGGCGCTGAAGCGGATCGTCTTCGACGAGGGCCACCATCTGTTCGACGCGGCGGACAGCGCCTTCTCGGCCTGTCTGTCGGGACAGGAGGCGGCGGAGCTGCGGCGCTGGATCCGGGGGCCGGAGGGACGCGGGCGGCGCGGGCGCGGGCTGGAGCAGCGACTGGGCGACCTGTGCGCCGACAACGAGGCGGCGACAAAGGCGCTGCAGGACGCGGTGCGGGCGGCGGCCCAGCTGCCGGGCGAAGGGGTGTCGGGGCGGATCGCACCGGCCTCGGGCGAGGTCAATCCGGTGGGGCCGATCGAGCGATTCCTGCTGGCGGGGCTGGAGCAGCTGCGGGCGCGGACATCGGAGAACGCCTCCGGGTCGGGCGTCGAGTTCGGCATGGAGTGCGCCCTCAGGCCGGTGACCGATCCGGTGCTGGAGACGGCGCGGGAGGCGGCCCAGGCGCTGGCCGCGGTCGAGGCGCCGCTGCTGGCGCTGGCGCGGCATCTGGAGGACATCCTCGACGACGAGGCGGCGGAGCTGGACGGGTCGCAGCGGTCGCGGATCGAGGGGGCGCTGCGCGGGCTGGACCGGCGGGCGCGGATGACCCTGCCCGGCTGGCGATCGATGCTGGCGGCGCTGGAGGTTTCGTCGGACGAGCCGGACCCGGACTTCGTCGACTGGCTGTCGGCCGAGGCGGCGTTCGGGCGGATCATGGACGTGGCGCTGCGGCGCCACTGGATCGATCCGACGGTGCCGCTGGAGGCGGCGGTGATCATGCCGGCGCACGGCGTGCTGGTGACCAGCGCGACCCTGTCCGATCCGAACAGCGACGACCCGTTCGACATGGCCCGGCTGAGGACCGGCTCGGCGCGGCTGATCGAGCCGGCGCGGACGCTGAAGGTCGAGAGCCCGTTCGACTATGCGGCCAATGCGCGGGTCATCGTGGTCAACGATCTGGTCAAGGACGATGCGCGCCAGACGGCGGCGGCGATGCGCGAGCTGTTCCTGGCGGCGGGCGGCGGCGGGCTGGGGCTGTTCACGGCCATCCGGCGGCTGAAGGCGGTCTATGAGCGGCTGGGCCCTGATTTGGCGAAGGCGGGAATTCCGCTCTACGCCCAGCACGTCGATCCGCTGGAGGTCGGGGCGCTGGTCGATGTGTTCCGGGCCGAGCAGGACTCTTGTCTGCTGGGCACCGATGCGGTGCGCGACGGCGTCGACGTGCCGGGACGGAGCTTGCGCATCCTGGCCTTCGACCGCGTGCCGTGGCCGCGGCCGGACCTGCTGCACAAGGCGCGGCGGGCGCGGTTCGGCGGCGAGGGCGCGGGCGGCCGCAATTTCGACGACGCGCTGGCGCGGGCGCGGATGGCGCAGGCGTTCGGGCGGCTGATCCGGCGGGCCGACGACAAGGGGGTGTTCGTGATGCTGGATGCGGCGGCGCCGACCCGGCTGTTCGCCAGCCTGCCGCCGGGGACCGAGGTGCAGCGGATGGGGCTGGCCGAGGCCGTGGAACTGGTGCGCGAGTTTCTGGGCTGAGGCGTCAGGCCTCGAAGGTGATCTCGACGCTGTCGGCGCTCCTGCGGCCCTCGCCGTGATAGACCGCCTCGACGTTGTTGCCGTCGGGATCGAGCATGAAGGCGGCGTAGTAGCCGGGGTGGTAGGGCCGTTCGCCCGGGGCGCCGTTGTCGACGCCGCCGGCCCGCAGACCCGCCTTGTGCCAAGCGTCGACCGTGGCGCGGTCGCGAGCCTGGAAGGCGAGGTGATGGCGGCCGGTCAGCTTGCCCACCGCCGCCTCGCTGTCGGCGGTGGAAATGAACAGCTCGTCGATCCAGAAATAGTCGTCGCCCTCGCCGCCGAGGGGGAGTTGGAGCACCTCGAACAGGGCGGTGTAGAACGTGCGGCTGGCCTGAAGGTCGCGGACCACCAGCTGGATGTGGTCGATCAGGCGGCCGCGGTGCAGGCGTTGGGCTTCCATGCGGGCTCTCCCGTGCGCAGGACTCGAACGAACCGGTTGCGCAGGCGTTCCGGGCGGGCGATCGGCTTGACGCGGCCGGCCTTCGCCGCTTCACAGCCTCAGGCCAACTCTCCGGAGCCTCGATGACCTCTCCCCGCCACTCCCGACGCGGCCTCCTGATCCCGTTCCTGATCGTTGGCCTTGCGCTGGCGCTGTGGACCGGATGGTGGTTCTACCTGGCGGATCAGGTCGAGACCCGGATCGCGGCGCAGGAGCAGGTCCTGCGGGACGACGGCTGGCGCATCGCCCATCAGCCAGTGTCCGTCGGGGGCTGGCCTTTCCGCACCCGGGTCGCCTTCCCGCAGGCGGAGATCATCGCGCCGTCCGGACACGGGGTGTCGGCGCCGGAGCTGGTCGCCGAGGCCAATGCCTGGAACCCGGGCCACTGGGTGGTGATCGCCGCCGACGGCCTGACCCTGACCCGCGCCGGCAAGGGCCGGATCGACATCGGCGGCGATGGGGCGCGGATGAGCGTCAACCGGCTGCGCGACCGGTTTCCCGACCTGAGGGCCGAGCTGATCCGGCCGACCTTCACCCCGCGCGAGGGGGCCGAGCCCTTCCCGATCGCCTCGGCCGAGCATGTCCAGTTCGAGATGCGGCCGCACCTGACGGATGGCGTCGCCGCGACCGACGAGCTGGACGTGCTGTTCGCCCTGATCGAGGCGCGCGGGCGGCCCGGCGGTCCGGTCGAGGGGGCGGCCCGGTCCGGCCATCTGAGCGTGGAGATCGAGGCGACCATCGAGCAGGCCAGCCGGCTGCGCGGCGTCGACAGCGCGGGGGTGTTCTCCAACTGGAGCGCCGCGGGCGGACGGTTCACCGCCGTGCGCGGACGGCTGAGGGCGGGCGAGAGCAGCGCGCGCCTCTCCAGCGAGGCCCTGTCGGCGCGCGAGGACGGCCGGCTGGAGGGCCGGCTCGCCCTGACCGCCGAGCGGCCGGGCGAGGCCATGGCCGGGCTGGCGGGCTCGCGCTCGGGGGCGGTCAACCGGGTCGCCGCCGCCGGGGCCGCCGCCGCCGCGCGGGCCCAGGGCGACCGGCCGATGGATCTGGTGCTGCGCTTCAGCGACGGCCGCACCTGGCTGGGGCCCTTCGCCCTGGCGCCGGCGCCGAAGCTGTTCTGATGCTGGTCGAGCCCCCCGAGGACCCGGCCCGGCTGGCGCAGGACCGGGCGCTGATCAAGGCCGTCAGGACCCGGATGGCGGGCGGACGCCGCGCCACGCCGGATGCGGAGGCGATCGCCCTGCGGGCGCTGCTGAAGGGCCTGTCGCCGGCCGAGACCGCCGCGGTCCGTTCGGTGCTGGGGCGGATCGACGTGGCCCAGGGCGCGCCGCTGATCGTCTGGGGCCCCGCCAGCCAGGTGCTGGCCGCGGACCGGTACGGGCTGGTGGCCCGGATGGCGGCGAAGCCGGAGGCCGGGCTGGCGGCGGCGCGGGAGGGGGCGCGGGCGCTGATGGACCTGACCGCGGCCTCCGCCTGGTGGGGACGGCTGCTGGCCGAGCCGGAGCTGCGGGTGACGGCCGCCCTGCCCGACCACGGCGCCGGCCAGCCGCGGGCCCTGCTGGTCGAGCGCGCGACGTCCGGGCCGACCGGGGACGACCGGACCTTCTGGGTCACCGACGCGGCGCTGGCGCCGGGGAAGATCGTCGCGGCCCTGGGCGCGGCCGGGCTGGCGGCGAGTCCGCTGATCGAGGCGGGCGGGTTGAAGCTGTTCGCCCTGGCGGGCTATGTGCAGGCCCGGGACGGGCGGCTGGACGACGCCCCCGGCTCGCTGAAGGGCGTCATCGGCGCCGCGCCCGTATTCTGATCTCGAGGATATCCATGACCGACGCCCCCGCGCCCAAGCCCGGCATCCTCGATATCGCGCCCTACGTCGGCGGCAAGTCGCGCATCGAGGGCGTGGCCGAGCCGATGAAGCTGTCGTCGAACGAGAACATGCTGGGCGCCGGTCCGAAAGCGCGCGAGGCGTTCGAGGCGGCGGTGCGCAACATCCACATTTACCCGGACGGGCGGGCGAGCAAGCTGCGCCAGGCGGTGGCCGACCACCACGGGCTGGAGCCGGAGCGGCTGATCTTCGGCAACGGCTCGGACGAGGTCTTCGCCCTGCTGAACCAGACCTATCTGACCCCGGGCGACAACATCGTCACCGGCCAGTACGGCTTCCTCGCCTACCGCATCTCGGCCCGGGCCAACCAGGCCGAGGTCAGGCTGGCCCCGGAGCCGCAGTTCAAGGCGACGCCGGAGGCGCTGCTGGAGCAGGTCGATGAGCGCACCCGGATCGTCTATGTGTCGAGCCCGTCGAACCCGACCGGCAGCTACAACACCGGCGAGGAAATCCGCCGGCTGCACGAGGGGCTGCGCCCGGACATCCTGCTGGTGATCGACGAGGCCTACGCCGAATATGTCGCGGAGCCGGACTGGGAGACCAGCCTGGGGCTCGCGCGCGACAGCCAGAACATCGTGGTCACCCGCACCTTCTCGAAGATCCACGGCCTGGGCGGGCTGCGCATCGGCTTCGGCTATGCGCCGTTGAAGGTGGCCGAGGCGGTCGACCGCATCCGCCTGCCGTTCAACGTCTCCGTGCCGGCCATCGAGGCGGCGGTGGCGGCGCTGGGCGACGAGGCGCACCAGCAGGCCTCGCGGGAGCTGATCCACACCTGGCGGCCGCGCCTGACCCAGGCCATCCGCGGCTTCGGCTTCGAGGTCCTGCCCAGCGCCGGCAATTTCGTGCTGGTGCGGTTCCGCGACGCGGAGCAGGCGCAGGGCGCCAACGACTATCTGAACTCGAAGGGCGTGATCGTGCGGCCGGTCGGCGGCTACGGCCTGCCGGAATGCCTGCGCATCACCATCGGCACCGAGGACCAGAACCGCGCGGTGCTGGACGCCCTGAGCGAGTTCGCCGCGACCTGAGCCGCCTCAGCCGGACTGGCAGTTGGTCTGGCCGCAGGTGACGTAGCACTGGGTCCAGGCCGGTCCGCCGCCGGGGTGCTGGTAGAAGCAACGGTACTGGCATTCCAGGTAGCAGAGGTCGCTCCGCTGGAGCGGCCCGCCGGGACCCTGGGCCGCGGAAGCCGTCGCCATGGCGGCGGCGGCGAGTGTGACGCTGAACAGCTTGCGCATTCGAAAACCCTCCATGCCTGGCTGTAAGCCAAGCTTCGGCCAACGGGTTCCCGGACAAAGGTGGTTAACTCACTCGCGGCGGAAAATCCGGCTGGCCAGCAGGCCGGTGAAGGCCGCCAGGATCACGCACAGCACGCCGTAGCTCCACGGGCGGTTGTGGGCGAACTCGAAGATGTCGCGCTCGATGCCGACCTTTTCGACGGTCAGGGTGAGGTTGGAGACCGAGACCGGCTCACCGTCCTGGAACAGCCAGACCTCGGCGAAATACTGGCCCGTGGGAGCGACCGCGGGCAGGTCGATCTCGGCCCGGAACAGGCCGCGGTCGACGAACTCGACGCCGTCGGAGTCGGTGTCGTAGAGGGCGGCCGCCTCGCGCAGCCGGATGACGGCGCGGCGCCAGTCGAGATAGTCCTCGCCCAGCCGGCTGACGACGACGTCCCGCACCCCGTAGCGGGTCACGGTGCGGCTTTCCTGCGGCGCGTTGATGCGCAGGTGATCGACGCCGACGCCCAACCGCCGCAGCTGGCCGAAGTCCGCGATGTCCCCCAGCGGACGGGTCGAGGCGGTCATGTAGAAGCCGGGAGCGCCCTCGAACAGCACCGGCCGGCTGTTCAGCCAGACGCCCATGTTGCGGGTCTTCTTGACCAGGCGGACGGGACTGTCGGGTCCGCGCACGACGACCACGACGTCGGTGGGGGCGTCGGTGGGATTGAACACGGCGCCGTACAGCACGATGGAGGCGCCGCGGAAGCTCGAGTCGACCCGTACGCGGGCGTCGGTCATGGCGGCGGCGACGCGCACCTGTTCGGTGGTCGCGGTCGAGCGTTCCGGCGCCGGGGCCTCGATCGGCGGCGGCGGCGGCGGCAGGGCGGCGATCATTCCGCCACCCCCGGCGCGAAGGCGAACAGGTCGGACGGCCGCACGAACAGCTCAAGCCCCATCTGGATGCCGACCAGCAGGACGATGAGACCAAGCACGGCGCGGAGCTCCTCGGCCCGGAAGCGGCCGGACCAGCGGGCGCCGTACTGGGCGCCGACGACGCCGCCGAGCAGCAGGATGGTCGACAGGACGATGTCGACGGTCTGGTTGCGTCCCGACTGCAGTATGGTGGTGATGGCGGTGGTGATGATGATCTGGAACAGGCTGGTGCCGACCACCACGCTGGCCCGCATGCGCAGCACATAGAGCATGGCGGGGACGAGGATGAAGCCGCCGCCGACGCCCATGATCGCCGACAGCACCCCCGCGAACGTCCCGAGCGCGAAGGGCGGAATGGCGCTGATGTAGAGCCCCGAGCGCGGGAATTTCATCCTCAGCGGCAGGCCGTACAGCCACAGCGGACGGCGGCGGTCCTTGTGCGGTGTGATCTCGCCCCGGACCCGGCGCAGGATCTGGCCGAGGCTCTCGTAGAGCATCAGGGTGCCGATGACGCCGAGGAAGACGAGGTAGGACAGGGCGACGGCGAGGTCGGCCTGGCCGAGCAGGCGCAGGTAGCGGAACAGTTCGACGCCGAGCAGCGCCCCGAGCACGCCGCCGAGCGCCATGACCCCGCCGATGCGGTAGTCGACGGCCTTCTGGCGGGTGTAGCTGATCACGCCGGAGGTGGAGGAGGCCACGACGTGGCTGGCCTGGCTGGCCACCGCGACCGCGGGCGGAATGCCGAGGAAGATCAGGATCGGGGCCATCAGGAAGCCGCCGCCGATGCCGAACAGTCCGGACACGAATCCGACCGTCGCTCCCAGCAGGACCAGGAGCGGCCAGTTCACCGAAACCTCGGCGATCGGCAGATAGATATCCAAAGGACGCGCCTTCGGCTGGAACTGAGGCTAGGCGCCGGAAAGGCGACGGTGAGAGTGTCCTAGACGCAAGCCGCGGCCACCGCCACCGCATGCGCCAGAAAGGCTAGCCTCGCGCCTCAGGCGAGCGGCTCGACCTGGAAAGCGTCGGCCGCCGCCCGGGCGGAGCCGCGCTCCGAGGCCGGCAGGCCGCCGCGCAGCCGCTCGACCGCCGCCTGGGCGTCGCCGTCGCCGGCGCGCGCCGCGATCAGGTACCATTTGTAGGCCTCGGCCGCGTCGCGCGCGATGCCCTCGTCGCCGCTCTCGTACAGCTTGGCGACGTTGAACTGGCTGTCGACCAGGCCGCGCTCGGCCGCCTTGCGCAGCCAGGTCAGGGCCTCGGCCCGATCCTGCGGTCCGCCGACGCCGTCGAACAGATACATGCCGTAGGCGTGCATGCCGCGCGCGTCGCCGGCGTCTGCGGCCCGGCGCGCCCAGGCGCGGGCGGCGGCCGGATCGGCGGTCAGTCCCGCCGAGCCTTCCTGGTAGAGGCCGGCCAGATGCAGCTGGGCCTGGGCGCTGCCGAGGTCGGCCGCCTGCCTGAGCACCTCGAGGCCCGTCGCGTCGCTGGCGTCGATCAGTTCGATTGCCTGGCCGTACAGCTGGGCCGCGCGCTCCGGATCGGCCGGAACCGCGTCCATCGGCGTCGTCGCCAGGGCCGCGATCGGCTGGGCCGCGGCGCCCGACGCGGGGCCGCCCAGACCCGGAATGTCGAGGCCCGGAATCTTCACGCCGGCGCCGGTCAGTTCGCCGAAGGCGGCGGCTCCCCCGGCCGTCAGCAGGACCGCCACGGCGGAGGCGCCGAGCGCCTTGCGCACGGTGTCGCCGCCCTTGGAGGCCTGTTTGTCGAGACGTTCCTGCAGCTTCGACTTGCCGCCGCGCTTGAGGCCGAAGCCCGAACGGGTCGGGGCTTCCTCGGGCGCGGCCATGGCGGCGCGGGCGGCGTCGATGGCCTGGCGGGTCGAGGAGGCCCGGCCCTGGGCGGCGGCGGCGCGCAACGCCCGCGGATCGACGAAATCGGTCTCCGCGGCGAACTCGTCCGGACCGGCGTCGAACGCCTCGGGCGCCGTCGCGGCCAGGGCATCCGACACGTCGGCGCCGCCAAAGCCCTGGCCGAAGGAGGCCGGGGCGGCGGGCGCGGGCTGCGGCGCCAAGGCCTGCGGCTGAACCGGCTGGGCCGCCGCTGGAGCGGCCTGGGCCTGCGGCGCGAGGCCGGCGGCCTCGGTCACCGGCGGCTCCGGCGCACGGCTGCCGAAGGGCGCGGACGGAGCGGGTTCGGCGATCGGGCCGCGCATGACGGCGTCGAAGACGGTGTCGGCGGTCAGCACTTCGCCGCCGGCGCGGCCTGTGCGTCCGGCGTCGGGTTCGGGCGGGGCGAGATCGGCGGACCAGGCCTGCTGCTCGGCGAAGACGGGATCGTCATAGCCGGCGTCGGCGAACGGAGCGTCGGGGAAGGCGGCGTCGGGGAAGGCCGCGTCAGGGAAGGCCGCGGCGCGCCAGTCGGGCTGGGCGAGGTCGGCGCTCGCCTCGGGGGCCGGTTCGGCGCGACGGCCGATGTTCTGGCGGGCTTCGGCGATCAGGGCGGCGGTGCGCTCCTCCGACAGGCGCATGCGCTCGGCCAGTTCGCCCGAGGCGCGGTCGTAGTGCTGCTCGATCCGGCTGGAGCTGTCGACGAGGCGGCGGCCGATGTCTTCCAGCGCCTGCTGCGAGCGGCGCTCGGACTGGGCGATGCGCTCGCTGAGCCGGTCGGAGATGCGGGTGATCTCGCCGCCCAGCTTCTCGAGCGCGAGGGCATGCCGGTCGTCGGCGGCGACGAGGCGCTGCTCCAGCCCCTGGGCGAAGCGGCCCATGTCGGTCTCGACCTTGCGGGTCAGGGTCTCGCCGAGCTTCTCGAGACGGGCCGGGCCCTCGGTCTCGATCTGGGCGACGCGGCCGTTGAGGTTCTGGGCGATGCGCAGGACCTCGCGGCCCATGGCCTCGACGGCGCGGGCGGAGCGTTCCTCCGAGGCCTTGACCTGGTCGCCGATGGCGAGAACGGCGCGCTCGATGCGGTCCATCCGGCCTTCGGTCTCGGCCGTGTCCATCCGGCGCATCATCTCGGCGCGATTGGCCTCGACCTGGCGGCTGAGGGTCTCGGCCAGCTTCTCGAACCGCGCCGCCTCGCGCACGCTCTCGGGCTCGACCCGGGATTCCGCGGCGCGCAGCCGCTGGTCGAGATCGGCGAAGGAGCGTTCGAGACCGCGCAGCGCCTCGGTGGTGCGGCCCTGCGCCTGGTCGAGCCTCTGACCCACCTGGGCCAGCAGGTCGGCCCCGGCGCCGGGACCGGCGATCTTCTCGACCGCGTCCATGCGCTGGCGCAGTTCGTTGACGCTGCCGCGCTGGCGCTCCTCGATGTCGTAGAGGCGGCCGGCGAGCGCGCCGAGCGTGGTCTCGACCTTGCCGAAGGTCTCGGCCGTCTTCGGGCCGACCTCCTGCTCGAATTTGCGCAGGCGGCGATGGCCCTCGCGCAGCTCCTCGGAGATGTCGTCGATGCGGCGGCCGTATGAGCGGCCCGCCTCGTCCTGGCCGTCGAGGCGGCGGACGAGGCCGGAGACGGCCTGGTCGACCCCCTGGATGGCGACGGTCGAGCGGCGCTCGGCGGCCTCGAGGCGGCCGGCGATGGCGTCGATCGAGGCGCTCAGCCGCTGCCACGGCTCGTCGCCGCCGCCGCCGCCGTAGGCGTCATCGACGCGGCGGCTGCGCGAGCGGCGGTCGAAGCTTTCGGCGGCATGGGCCCGGCGCGACAGGGGCACCACGCCCTCCTCGTCGTCGCCGTCCTCCATGATCATGGTGTTCAGCCACTCGCCCAGCGTCATGCCGGAGCGGCGGGCGAGGTCCTTGGCGATCTCGCGCGCCCGGGGCTCGATGCCCTTTACGCTCCACGGCGCGGCTGCGCTCACTGATTCGCCTCCCGACCTTTGACTCAAGGCTACTCATCCAGATCAGGGGTGTAAACGCGCGTTAACCCCAAGATGTAGGGGCCGACCATCTTCCTGTGGAAAGCCCGAACACCGGCGCAGACTGTCGGGCCGGAGCCGTTAACACCTCGTGAAGATTAACGGCTCGGAAAGGAGTTGGGCGCTTGCGCGGGAGGGCCTGCCGGGCCACTTGGCGCGAATGAGTCTGACCGTCACCCTCGCCCTGCTCGCCGCGGTTCTCGCCCTGGCGGTCTTCGCCGGCTGGCGCGGCAGCCGGCCGTCGCAGCCGCACCGGGGCGTCCGCATGGTCCCGTGGCGCTTCATCATGATCCTGGCCGCGGCCGCGGGCTTCCTGCTGATCGTCCACCTCGCCGCCCTGCTCGGCCTGCCGCAGCGGCCGGCGGTCTAGGGAACCGCGCCGGCCGGCGAGCCTTTCCTGATCGACCCCGCAATGATCAGGAGACGCCGCCATGGCCGACAAGACTCTGACCGCCGCCGAAGCCGAAGAGGCTTTCTGGGACAGCCTGAAAAAGTCCAACACCGGCATGCTGGGCCTCGACCAGCCCGGCTACCACGCCCAGCCGATGACGGCCTTCCGGGACGAGGAGAGCGGGACGATCTGGTTCTTCACCCGCGACGACACCGATCTGGCGAAGGATGCGGCCGTCGGGTCCGGGCAGAGCGCCATGTTCCACTACGGCTCGAAGGACCAGAAGGTCTGGGCCTGCATCGCCGGCGAGCTGTCGGTGCACGGGCACGATCGCGAGATCATCGACCGCTACTGGAACCCGGTGCTGGCGGCCTGGTATCCGGACGGCAAGGACGACCCCAGGCTGACCATCCTTCGCTTCGACGCGGGGGACGGCCGGATCTGGGTCAGCGATGGCGGCCTCATGAAGTTCGCCTTCGAGATCGCCAAGGCCAACGCCACCAAGACCCTGCCGGATGCGGGCGGGGTGGCGGATGTGAATCTGCAGTAGGGACCAGGCAGCAGGCAACAGGCAACAGGCAGCAGGAAGAGCGAGTTCGGCGGCCACGGGCAGCCCCTGCTGCCTGCTGCCTACCCCGCGAAACACCAGGCCAGCACCGCCTTCTGGGCGTGGATGCGGTTTTCGGCCTCGTCCCAGACGAGGGAGCGGGGGCCGTCGATGACGGCGTCGGTGACTTCCTCGCCGCGGTGGGCGGGGAGGCAGTGCAGGAAGACGGCGTCGGAGGCGGCGACGTCCATCAGGCCCTCGTCGACGCCGTAGCCCTCGAAGGCCTCCAGCCGCTCCTCGTAGTCCTGGTCACCCATCGACACCCAGGTGTCGGTGACCACGACGTCGGCGCCGGCCACGGCCTCGCGCGGGTCGCCGGTCAGGCTGACGTGGTCGCCGCCGCGGGCGAGGTCGTGCAGGTCGGGATGGTAGTCGGCCGGGCAGGCGACGTTGAGGTGGAAGCCGAACTTCGGCGCCGCGTGCATGAAGCTGTGGCAGACGTTGTTGCCGTCGCCGACCCAGGCGATCGTCTTGCCGGCGACCGGGCCGCGATGCTCCTCGATGGTCAGCAGGTCGGCGAGGATCTGGCACGGGTGCGACCGGTCGGTCAGGCCGTTGATCACCGGCACCGTCGAGACGCGGGCGAAGCGCTCGACGTCCTCGTGGTCGTTGGCGCGGATCATCACGGCGTCGACCATGCGCGACAGGACGCGGGCGGTGTCCTCGACCGGCTCGCCGCGGCCCAGCTGCATGTCGCCGGCGTTGGCGATGATCGAGGCCCCGCCGAGCTGGCGGATGGCGGCGTCGAAGCTGAAGCGGGTGCGGGTCGAGTTCTTCTCGAACACCATGGCCAGGACGCGGTCCTTCGCCGGGGCGTCGGCGTCGGGGCGGCCCTGCGGCCAGCCCTTGCGGGCCTGTTTGCGGGCGTGGGCGTCGTCGAGGATGGCGCGCAGCTCGGCCGCTTCGAGACGATGGATGTCGAGGAACTGGCGGACCATCGGCCCCTCCGGAGAAATCAGGCCGCGGCCAGCTTGCCGCGCGCGAACTCGCAGGTCTTTTCCAACCGTTCGACGGCCTCGCGGGCCTCTTCGAGGGTGAGGTTGAGGGGCGGCAGGATGCGGACCAGATTGTCGCCGCCGCCGGCGACCAGCAGGCGAGCCTCGTCGCGGGCCCAGCCCATGAATTCGCGGTTGTTGGGGATCAGCTTCATGCCCATCAGCAGGCCCTTGCCGCGGACCTCGACGATGACGTCCGGGAAGCGCTGGGCGAGGCCGTGCAGCTGCTGCTTCAGATAGCCGGCGATCTCGTTGACGTTGGCCAGGGTCTCCGGCTTCGAGATCTCGGCGAAGGCGGCCTGGCCGACGGCCATGGCCAGCGGGTTGCCGCCGAAGGTGGAGCCGTGCACGCCCACCGTCATGCCCGAGGCCGCCTTCGAGGTGGCGAGGCAGGCGCCGATGGGGAAGCCGCCGCCCAGCGCCTTGGCGATGGCCATGATGTCAGGGGTCATGCCGGCCCATTCGTGGGCCCACAGCTTGCCGGTCCGGCCCATGCCGCACTGGACCTCGTCGAAGATGATCAGCACGCCGTTGTCGTCGGCCATCTGGCGCATCCAGCGCAGGTCCTCGTCCGGCGTGGCGCGGCAGCCGCCCTCGCCCTGCACCGGCTCGAGGATGACGGCGGCGGTGTTGGGGTTCTGGAAGGCGGCGGTCAGGGCCTCGCGGTCGCCCCAGATCAGCTGGTGGAAGCCTTCCATCGGCGGGCCGAAGCCGTTGGTGTAGTTCGGGTTGGCGGCGGCGTTGATGGCGCCGTAGGTGCGGCCGTGGAAGGAGCCGTCGAAGCCGTAGATGTCGATCCGCTCCGGCTGGCCGTTGGCCGAGTGGTATTTGCGCGCCGTCTTCAGGGCGCACTCGACGGCTTCGGTGCCGGAGTTGGTGAAGAAGACGACGTCGGCGAACGACTTCTCGCACAGCGCGTCGGCGAGGGCTTCCTGGCCGGGAATCTTGAAGATGTTGGAGACGTGCCAGAGCTTTTCGGCCTGATCCTTAACCGCCTGGACGAGGATCGGATTGGCGTGTCCGAGGGCGTTGGTCGAGATGCCCATGACGCAGTCGAGGTATTCGGTCCCGTCCTTGCCCCACAGACGCGCGCCCTGACCACGATCCACCTCCAGCGGCGCGCGGTTGTAGACACCCATCAGATGGTCAGTGGACACGGCGAAGGCCTCCAAAAGCGAGACGGCCCCGGCGCCGGAGAGCGTCGGGACCGCTTGAAAAAGGGTCAGGCCTTGTCGGACGGGGGGCGGGGTTAGTCAACACCGGGGCCGGAACCCGCCGCCGGGCCGCCGGTTGACCCGGCACGAAAGGAGTTCGCCATGTCCCATCACCCCGACCCGCAGCACCAACCGGTCAAGGGCCCGGACGACCTGAAGCGGAATCCCGGCATCGGTCAGTCGGCGGGGCTGAACCGCCGCGAGGGGCTCGACGAGATCGAGGGCGACAGCACCGTTGAGGGCGACGTCGAGAACAACGCCGGACCCGGCGGCGCGATCGATCCCGACGACCGGGGCCGTCACAACGCCTGACGCCGCTAGCTCTTCAGCCGCCAGCCCGAGCGGAACACGCGCCAGCAGGCCCAGGCCATGACCAGGGTCAGGACAGCGCTCATCGTCACGCCGATGCGCAGGTCGCCCTCGGCCTGGCCGATGAAGCCGTAACGGAAGCCGTCGATCAGGTAGAAGATCGGGTTGAAGTGGCTGATGGTCGCGAACGGCTCGGGCAGGTTGTCGACCAGGTAGAAGGTGCCGCTGAGGAACGTCATCGGCATGATGAGGAAGTTCTGCACCGCCGCCAGCTGATCGAATTTCTCGGCCCAGAGGCCGGCGAAGACGCCGATCATGCCCATCATCAGCGAGGCGGTCAGGCTGAACCAGACGATGGCCGCGAGGTTGGCGACGCCGAGCCGCGCGAACGGCAGCACGCAGACCGCCGTCACCAGGCCGACGACGATGCCGCGCGTCGCGGCGCCCAGCGAGAAGCCGATGGTCAGCTCCAGCGGGCTGAGCGGCGGGGTCAGGAAGTCGGTGGAGGTGCCCATGATCTTGGCCTGGATCAGGCTGGACGAGGCGTTGGCGAAGGCGTTGTTCAGCACCGCCATCATGATCAGGCCGGGGGCCACGAACTCGGCGAAGGGCGTGCCGTGCAGCGGCGGCCGAGCGCCCTGCAGGGCGACCACGAAAACCAGCATGTAGAGCAGGGTGGTGACCACCGGGGCGGCGACGGTCTGGGCCCCGACCTTCCAGAAGCGGCGCACCTCGCGCAGGTAGAGGGTCTTCACCCCGACCCAGTTGACGCCGTCGTAACGGCGCGGCTGCGGCAGGCCGGAGGGGCGGGTGGAGGCGAGGTCGGTCATGGGCGGGGAGATGCGCTGGCGGGGGCGACCGCGCAAGGGCTGAGGAGTGACAGTGCTGGTGAGCAAGGGGTGAGCTGAGGGCGCGGCGGCCGTGGCGGCTCACCTCTCGCTCACTAGCACTGTCACCCAGAACCAAATCGCGCCTCCGCAGATTACCCCCCCACATCTGGTTTCTGTGGACGGACTGATTCGCACATCTTGCGTCCGTTAGGGCCTCGTTTACGATTAGTGGTAGGTCGAGAGCCCGGGAGGGACCTCTGGACCCCATATATTGAATCCGAGACCCCGGAGGGTGGCTATGACCGCAGGCTGGACTGAAGACCGCGTCGGCGCGCTGAAGAAGCTCTGGCTTGAAGGACAGTCGGCGAGCCAGATCGCCAAACAGCTCGGCGGCGGCGTCACCCGCAACGCCGTCATCGGCAAGGTGCACCGCCTCGGCCTGTCGGGCCGGGCCGCGCCGTCGCAACCCGCCCGCGCCACCTTCCGCCCGTCGCGTCCGCGCCCGGCGGCCCAGCCGACCCAGGCGCCGTCGGCCCCGCGCCGCATCGAGGCGGTGCAGCCGCGTCCGGTCCAGGCCTCGGTTCCGGCGCCGATGCCCGACCTGCCCGGCACGGCCACGGTCATGACCCTCGGCGCCCACATGTGCAAATGGCCGATCGGCGACCCGTCCTCGAACGAGTTCAGCTTCTGCGGCCGCCGCTCGTCGGAAGGCGTCTACTGCGTCGAGCACGCCCGCGTCGCCTACCAGCCGCAGGTCCGCAAGGGCGGCAAGGACGGCGCGTCGGAGCTGGCCCGGTCGCTGCGGCGGTACATCTAGGAAGGGCGCTCGCTCGCCGCGCGGCGGCTCGCTGCTTGAGCGCGGTTTTGGGCGCGTGGACATTGTTTCGCGCGCCCGTCGCTTTTCGGTCGAACGACCGACACGAATGGCTCCTAGTGGAGCCGCCGTCCGCCTCCCGCCGCACCCGCACGCGGCGGTGAGTCAGGGGCGGGGCTGCGGTTCTCCGGGTTGACGCAGCCCCCTCGCCTCCTCGCACCACCGTCATCCTCGGGCTTGACCCGAGGATCAGAGGCAAAGCTTGGCTGTGCCGCCGCGACGGCGCTGCGACCAGGACCGTGATCCGCACCACCGAGCACCGGACGGTCTGATCCTCGAGTCACGCCCGAGGATGACGGAGACAAGGACGGCCCAACAGGACGGGGCCGCGCCTAGTTCAGCACCCGCCGCTCGCCCGGCACGTCGAGGCTGAAGGCCGGGATGGCCGCCTCGAACGAGCGGCCCGAGGCGTCGGTCATGTAGTAGCCGCCGACCATGGAGCCGGTCGGGGTGCCGAGCGGGCAGCCCGAGGCGTAGGAATAGCTGTCGCCCGGCTTGATCACCGGCTGCTCGCCGACGACGCCGGCGCCGCGCACTTCCTCGACCCGGCCCTGTCCGTCGGTGATGACCCAGCGGCGGGCCATCAGCTGCACCGGCTCCGTCCCCAGGTTGACGATTTCGACCTGGTAGGCCCAGACCCAGCGCCCGCCGTCGGGATCCGACTGGCCGGCCAGATAGCTGGGGCGGACGCGGACGAGGACGCCTTCTGTCTCGGCTTCATAGGCGGGCGTGTCGTGCATCCGGCCATGGTCGCGGAAGCAGGCGACAGGTCAAGCGGGTTCGCCGCCGACACTATGCAGGAGACGGGACGTGGAATCGTGTAATCGGAAGCGATGCAGAGCTTTTCGACCTCCCTTCCCGGCATTCTGCCGTCGCAGTCCATCGAGGCGCTGATCGCCGGCGGCGCGATCGCTTCGGAGACGCCGTTCGACGCCGACCAGGTGCAGCCGGCCAGCCTCGACCTGCGGCTGTCGGACCGGGCCTGGCGGGTTCGGGCCTCCTTCCTGCCCGGCCAGCGCAAGGTCGAGGATCGCATCGCCGACGTGGCCATGCATTCGATCGACCTGTCGGCCGGCTATGTGATGGAGAAGGGCTGCGTCTACATCGCCCGGCTGCAGGAGCGGCTGACGCTGCCGAAGGGGCTGATCGCGCGGGCCAACCCCAAGAGTTCCACCGGCCGGGTGGACGTGTTCGTGCGCCTGCTGACCGACCGCGGCGCCAGCTTCGACGACGTCGACGAGAACTACGACGGGCCGCTGTACCTCGAGATCGCGCCGCAGACCTTCTCCATCCTGGTGCGGCCGGGCACGCGGCTGAACCAGCTGCGGCTCAAGGCCGGCGAGCCGCCCAAGCTGGAGACCCGCAGCGTCGGCGTCGATCTGGAAGGCGCCGACGGCACCATCGTCGGCTTCCGCGGGCGGCGGCATGCCGGCGTGGTCGATCTCGACCGCATCGACGGCCATGATCCGCGCGACTTCTGGGAGCCGCTGAGCGTGCGGCGCGGCGAACTGCTGCTCGATCCGGGCGAATTCTACATCCTGGCCTCGCGCGAGGCGGTCGAGATCCCGGTCATGCAGGCCGCCGAAATGACCCCGATCGATCCCTCCGTGGGCGAGTTCCGGGTCCATTACGCCGGCTTCTTCGACCCGGGCTTCGGCACCCACGAGGCGCACGGCAAGGGCTCGAAGGGAGTGCTGGAGGTGCGCACCCACGACACGCCCTTCCTGCTGGAGCACGGCCAGATCGTCGCCCGGCTGGTCTATGAGCCGCTGACCGAACGGCCCTCGCGCCTCTACGGCGAGGGCGGCAGCCACTACCAGCGGCAGGGGCTGAAGCTGTCCAAGCATTTCCGCCCCTGGGGCTGAAGCGGAACCGCGCCACCGGGGCGGACGTTCGACGGACAGGAAAATGTCAGTTGGCGTTCGGGCTTTGATCGTGCAGGCTCAGGGACGTTAACGGACTGAGGGGACCGTTGATGCGTCTTGTGGCGTTCAGTGCGGGAGTGGTGGCGGCGGCCCTTGCGGGCCCCGGCCTGGCCATGGAATCGCCGGCGCCCCGGCAGGCCGTCGCCGACCCCTGGCGAGTCGAGCGCGAGCCGCCCGTCACCGTCTCAGACCTTTTGACCCGCCTCGACCGCGACGCCCGATTCGACGCCGGCGAGACGTCGTTCGCAGGCGGCGAGGGCTGGATGGGCTACGACCCGGCGCGGAACGTCTCCTCGAGCTGGGCCGCCTCGAACCGCGACATCTGGTATGAGGGCGAAGCCTACAGCGACCGGCTGCGGCTGCGGACGGAAGGGCGCCTTCGCCGCGCCGACGGTTCGCCGCTGCCGCCCGGGCCGCACGATCCGGCCGCACTGGACGCCGAACACTACGACCTGACCTATACCCGGGGCTGGACCGAGACCCTGGGCCAGACCGAGAACGGCCTCGACGTCACCCTGACGCCGCATGTCGGCGTCGGCGTCGGCAGCCGGGGCGACGTCACCGAGGCGGGCGCCACCCTGAGGATCGGCCGCAATCTCGGCCGCCTGGTGCCCGACGGCGAGGACGAGTTCGGCGACCGGGCGCGCTGGTATGTCTACGCGGCGGGCTCGGGCCGGGCGGTGGGCTACAACTGGGCCCGCAACCGCGACGGCGACTACGCCCGGTCGGGCGTCAGCCACGACTCCGGGGCCTTCCTCGGCGACGCCTCGCTGGGCGTGGCCATGCGCCGCGGGGCGGTGCACAGCTCGATCGGCCTGGTCTACCGCGAGATCGAGGCGGAGGGGCTGCGGGCCGGAAACGGCATCGACACGGACGTGTCGGAGGGGCTGCTGGCCTTCCAGCTGTCGATCAAGCCGGAGTAGGACTCAGGCGGCAGGCAGCAGGCAGCAGGCAGCAGGGGGGCCTGCGCCGAAGCCGCTTCTGCTGCCCGCTGCGTGCTGCCTGATCACTGCGTCCGCGCCACGCCCTCGCGGCGGTCGTCCGCGGCGCCGTCCCAGGCCCAGACTCCGTCCGCGCCCCGCCGCCAGATCGCGCCGTGCAGGCCCGAGTTCTCGCTCGCATTGGGCCGCAGCGGGACGCCGCGGGCGGCGAGGGCGGTCCGCAGCGCCTCGGAGAAGCGCTCCGTGTCCGCACCGAAGCCGTCGCCCTTGGCGACGAGATTGGGCAGGGCGAAGGCGTCGGCCATCGGCAGATCCCAGTCGAGCACGGCGATCAGGGCCTTGGCGTTGTAGGCCAGGATCGAGGGCCCGCCGGGCGAGCCGAGCGCGCCGACCAGCCGGCCCTGACGGTCGAGGATGATGATCGGCGACATCGACGAGCGCGGCCGCTTGCCGGGAGCGACGGCGTTGGCGGCCGGCCGGCCGTCCGCGCGCAGGGGCTCGAACGAGAAGTCGGTCAGCTGGTTGTTGAGGAAGAAGCCCGCGGCCATCCGGCCCGAGCCGAACACGCTCTCGACCGTGGTGGTCATGCTGACGGCGTTTCCTTCGGCGTCGACGACGACGAAGTGGGAGGTGCCGGCCGGCTCCAGCGTCGCGTCGGGGCCGGCGAAGACCCCGCCGGGCGGAAAGCCGGGCTCGGCCGCCCCGATCAGGGTCGGGGCCTGGGCCGCGCGGGCCGCCACGTATTCGGGATCGAGCAGGCCCTGCACCGGCACGCCGACGAAGGCCGGGTCGCCGACGTAGCGGTCCCGGTCGGCGTACATCAGCCGCTGCAGCTGGGCGAAGGCCGTCCAGGCGCCGGCGCTGGCCGGCCCCTGGAGGATGTCGGGGGTCAGCTCGGCCATGGCCAGCAGCTGCAGCACCGCCACGCCGCTGGAGGGCGGCGGCGGCACGCAGACGACATAGAGGCGATAGGGGCGGCACAGGGCGCCGCGTTCGATCGCCTCGTAGCCGGCGATGTCCGCCTCGCTCAGGGCGCCGGGCCGCGGCCCCTCGGCGACGGTCGCGGCGATCTCGCGGGCGATCCGGCCCCGGTAGAAGGCGTCGGCGCCGCCCGCCGCGATTTCGGCGAGGCTGTCGGCGTAGGCCGGATTGCGCAGCCGGTCGCCAGCGGCGTAGCGGGTCCCGTCGGCCTTCGTGAAATAGGCTTCGGCCCAGCGGGTGCGGGCCTGACCGGAGCGGCCGGCGATATAGCCGGCCAGCCGCGGACTGACCAGGAAGCCGTCGCGGGCCAGCCGCTCGGCGTCGCCGAACAGGTCGCGCCAGGCCAGCCGCCCGTGTTCCGCCTGGACCATGGCCAGCAGGGCCACCGCCCCGGGCGCGCCGGTCGAGCGGCCGCTCAGCACGGCCTCGTTGAAGGGCAGCGGCCGGCCGTTCTCGTAGAACAGCTCGGGGGTCGCCGCGGCCGGCGCGGTCTCGCGCCCGTCGTAGCTGGTGACCTCGCCGGTCGAGGCGTCGTAGAGCATCATGAAGGCCCCGCCGCCGAGGCCGGACGACTGCGGCTCGACCAGCCCCAGCACCGCCTGCACGGCGACGGCGGCGTCGGCGGCCGAGCCGCCCGCGCGCAGCACCTTCAGGCCGGCCTCGACCGCCAGCGGATTGGCCGCCGCCACGAACGGGCCGCGCGCCGGCGGGGCGGCGACGGGCGAGGGCGCCGGTTCAGGCGGGGCGCTTCCGGCTCCGCCCGCGCATCCGGCCAGGACCAGGCTCGCGCCGACGGCGAGGGCGATCAACGGCCGCAGCGCCCCCCACCGGAGGGTCGGCGCGAGGAGCGGGAAGCGTGGGCGCATGAGGGGTCCGGAGCGGCGGGAGCGGGGAGGTCTGCAACTTGGCGCGCCCTTGGCCGCGGCGAAACCCCCGGGTCGCGAAATCACCCCAGGAAAGCCGCCAACCGGGTCTTGCCCCCCTGCCCCTCGTCCGCTAAAGACCCGCCCTCGCCGTTCGCGGCCAAGCGCGCCCGTAGCTCAGCTGGATAGAGCATCAGACTACGAATCTGAGGGTCGGACGTTCGAATCGTTCCGGGCGCGCCATTTTCTTTCCTGACATCGCCGACAGCCGCATGCCCCCCGGCGCTAGTCGCGGTCCCTGCGGGCGGCGGCGCCTTCCTCGTGCTTGCCGGCGGTCGGCGAGCGGGCGTCGAGGTCGAAGCGGTCGCCGCTGGACAGGACGTGCATGCGCACGTTGAACATCGACAGGGCGCGTTCGGCCCGGGCCTCGGCGATGTTGGAGTGGGTCGCCTCCTCGCCGTCCACGACATAGGCCGCGCCGCTGCCGATGACGCGGAACCGCCGGCCCTCGACGACGATCGCGGTGTCCTCGTCGATGCCGACGCCGAGCAGGCGCGGATTGTGCGCCACCGCGCCGAGCAGCCGGCCGTAGCGGCCGCGCTCGGCGAAATGCTGGTCGATGATCAGGTCGCGGATCAGGCCGAGGCCCGGGGCCATGTGAAGGTCGCCGATCCGGTACGACTCGGAACTCGCGCCCTTGACCAGCATGGTCTCGCTCATCACCGAGGCGCCGGCGGAGGTGCCGGCGATGACCGCCCCGGCTTCGTGCAACTCGCGGATGCGGCGCTCTATGGGCGTGTCGCCGATCTGGCTGGAGATGCGCAGCTGGTCGCCGCCGCTGAAGAACACCCCGCCGGCGCCGTCGAGCGCCTCGAGAGCCGGGCCCTCCAGGCTCTGGGACCGTTCCTCGACATAGAGCTCGACCAGGTTATCGACGCCGATGCCGGAGAAGGCCTTCTGGTAGCTTTCGAAATAGCCGTCGGGCTCGTGGGAGGCGACGGTGGCGATGACGAGCTTTCCGCCCTTCAGCCGGCGGGCGACCTCCTTGAGGATGACGCGGTCGTGCTCCTTGTCCTCGTGGCCGCCGATGACGATCAGGGGACCGGGCTCAGCCATGCGGCGGCTCCAGAATCGCGCCGGCGGGGGCGCCGTCGGCCGCCGGAGCGGGGCGGAAGTCCAGCATCTGGCGCCACACGGCCTCGACGCGGGTGGGGAGAAGGACGACGAGATCGCCCGGTCGCGCCATCCGCAGGCAGGCTTCGACGGCGTCCTCCTCGCGATGATAGCCGTGAATCCGCGCCGGGTCGGCGCCGGCGGCCGTGGCCCCTTCGGTCATCAGGCGAATGACGTCGCCGGCGGGGCGCCCGCGGTTGTCGGGAGTCTCGCGGAAGACCAGCTGGTCGAAATATTCGGCGCCGATCTCGCCGACGGCGAGGATCTCCTCCTCGCGCCGGTCGCCCGGGACGCTGAGCATGCCGATGGTCCGTCCCGAGATGGGCCGGATGGCGGAGACCAGACGGCCGAGGGCGCGAACCCCCTCCGGATTATGGGCGTAGTCGAGGATCACCCGGAAGCCGTGGCCGTCGTGGACGTTGAGGCGGCCGGGGTTCTGCTCGAAGGTCGAGGCGAAGCCGGACAGGGCCGCGCCGATCGTCGCCGGCTCGACCCCGGCCCCATAGGCCATGCCGGCGGCGGCGAGGGCGTTCTGGACGTTGAACAGGGCGGCCCCGTCCAGCGTCGCCGGGATGGCCCGGGCGTTGCAGACCGGCCTGGCCACGCCGCCGTCGTGCAGGGTGATCTCGCCGCCGGCGGGATCGTGCAGCACGGCCAGGCCGCCCTCGCCGATGTGCTTGAGCAGGAAGCCGGGCGTCTCGTGGCCGCCGCGCATCGAGAACCAGCACACCCGTCCGCCGGCGTGGCGGGCCATGCGCAGGGTCAGGGGGTCGTCGGCGTTGAGGACGCTGACGCCACGACGCGACACGCTCTCGGCCACGACGGATTTGACGGCGGCGAGATCCTCGAGGGTGTCGATGCCCTTGAGGCCGAGGTGGTCGGGCTGGACGTTGAGCACCGCGCCGACGTCGCAGGAGTCGAAGGCCAGACCTTCACGCAGGATGCCGCCGCGGGCGCACTCCAGCACCGCCACCTCGACCGTCGGGTCGCGCAGCAGCATGCGGGCGCTCTTCGGACCGCTGGCGTCGGCGGCGAGGATGCGTTCGTCGTTGATATAGACGCCGCTGGTGTTGGTCAGGCCGACGGTGCGGCCGGTGTAGCGGAACACATGAGCCACCATCCGGCCGACGGTCGACTTGCCGTTGGTGCCCGTGACGGCGAGGATCGGGATGCGGGCGCGGGAGCCGCGCGGGAACATCATCCGCACGATCGGTTCGGCGACGTCGCGCGGCCGGCCCTCCGAGGGGGCCAGATGCATGCGCAGGCCGGGCGCGGCGTTGACTTCCACGATGCCGCCGCCGGTCTCGCGCACCGATCGGCTGATGTCCGGGGCCAGCAGGTCGATGCCGGCGACGTCCAGTCCGACGGCGAGGGCGGCGCGGCGGGCGATGGCGGCGTTGTCCGGATGGATGACGTCCGTGCGGTCGATGGCGACGCCGCCCGACGACAGGTTGGCGGTCGTGCGCAGGGCCACGACCTGGCCGGCCGCTGGCACGCTGTCGACGGTCAGTCCCTGTCGTTCAAGGATGTCACGCGCCGCCTGGTCGTCCAGCCGGATGCGGGTGAGCAGGTTCTCGTGCCCGTCGCCGCGCCGCGGATCGGCGTTGGCTTCGGCGACAAGCTCGGTGATCGTGCGGACGCCGTCGCCGATCACCTGGGCCGGCACCCGCTCGGCGACGGCGACGACCTGGCCGTCGACGACCAGAATCCGATGATCGCGGCCGGGCAGCTCCTCCTCGACGATGACATGGCGGCTGTGCCGGACGGCGAGCTCGAACGCGGCCGTAATCTCGGCGTCGCTGCGCAGGCCGGTGGTGACGCCGCGCCCGTGGTTGCCGTCCAGCGGCTTGACCACCAGCGGGCGCTTGAGACCCTTGGCGCCGGCCACGGCCTGTTCCGCCGTCCTGACCACAGTCCCGCGGGCGACGGGGCAGCCGATCGCCGCCAGCAGCGCCTTGGCCTCGGCCTTGTCGCCGGCCAGCTCGGAGGCGATCAGGCCGGTGCGGCCGGTGACGCTGGCGCGCAGCCGTCGCTGGTTGGCGCCCCAGCCGAGCTGAACCAGGCTGTGACCGTTGAGCCGCGTCACCGGGATGCCGCGACGGCGCGCGGCGTCGACCAGGGCCTGGGTGCTCGGCCCGAACTGAGCGCGCCGGCGCGAGTCTTTCAGCAAGGGCAGCGCCGCCTCGACCGTGGTGACCTGCGACAGGTCGGGGCCGCCGCGCGTCAGGGTCTCCAGCCCTTCCACCCCGCGATGCTCCGGCGGCAGAAGGGCGTCGACGATCTGGAAGGCGAGCCGGCCCGCGAGCAGGCCGGTGTCCTCGTCCTCATAGGCGAACATGACGTTGTAGACGCCGGGCCTGCCCTTGACCGAGCGGGTCTTGCCACGCGTCGTCGCCGCCCCCGCCAGCGACTGGAGCTCGAGGGCCACATGTTCGACCACATGGCCCAGCCAGGTGCCTTCGTCGAGGCGCTTGAGGAAACCGCCCGCCTCGCCGTAGCAGCAGCCATGGCTGCGCAGGGTCGGGATGGCCCCGACCAGCGCTTCGCGAAAGCCGGGCAGCCGGTCCGTCGGCCAGGCCTCGAGATCGCCCAGATCGGCCTGGATCCGGACCATGGGTCGGGCGCTGTACAGGTGCGGGCCGCGGTAGACGCCGTGTTCGAGGATGCGCATCGGCCGGGGTGCGGTCGCCACACTCATGCGGCGAGGTCCTGGAGCCGGACCGGCTCGCTGACGCCGCGCGCCAGGGCGCGGATGACCAGGGCGGCCGCGACGGCGCGCGAGGGCGCAAGGCCTTCGAGCACGAGACCGCCGTCGTCGTGGTCGCGTATCTCCCACACCCAGTCCTCGCCCGAGGGCCGTATGGTCCAGTGATAACCGCTGTGCTGCATCGTCCTTCCTCGGATCAGGGACTCGGGAAATGCCAAGCCGAACAACGGGTTCCAAAGTCCAAAACCCGACAGATTGTGCCGCACAAACAACCCGTTGCGGATGGAACCGCTGCGATACCGGCGCGTATTCCTGACCCGTGTCCCTTCCCGAGGGAGTCTTGTCGTGAGTGTCGAGTCCTTGACCAGTCTGCCCGTCCACGAGGTCGCCGATCCGGCCGCCTTCCACCGGAAACTGTCGCGCTGGAACAACCGGCGTCTGGCTCCGGGCGTGCCCCATGCCGGCTGGATCGCCGACGCGCGCGAGGACGCCGAGATGATCCTGCTGGAGGGCGGCTTCGTGGAGCGGATGCGCGCCGACGCCGCGCCTTACCTGCGCGACCTGCCTGAGGACGTGGAGGGTTTCATCGCCTGGTTCGAGGCCCTGAAGGGTTCGGGGCCTGGCGAGAACGACCCGCTGTTCCCTTGGCTGGCCGAACAGGCGACGCTGGACGAAATGCGCTGGTTCCTGCTGCAGGAGGTCGCCGGCGAGGCGGGCTTCGAGGACCTCGTCGCCTATGCCCAGGTCAAGATGCCGACCCGGCCCAAGCTCGAACTGGCGCGCAACTACTGGGACGAGATGGGCCGCGGCAACGAGGGCGGCATGCACGGGCCGATGCTGGAAAAACTGGCCCTGGCCCTGGACCTTCACCCGACGATCGAAGGCACGGTGTGGCCGTCGCTGGCGCTGGGCAACACCCTGGTCGCCTTCTCCACCACACGGCGGTACGCCTATCACGCCCTGGGCGCGCTGGGGGCCGTGGAGCTGACGGCGCCCTGGCGCGCGGCCCATGTGGCGGCGGGGCTGAAGCGGCTGGGCGTCGGCGCCGAGCGGAAATATTTCGCCCTGCACGCCACGCTCGACGTCGAACACTCCCGCACGTGGAACGAGGAGGTGCTGCGCCCCCTCGCCGCCCAACGGCCGGAGGTGATCCGCAGTCTGGCCGAGGGCGCGGTGATGCGGCTTCGGGCCGGCGAGCGCTGCTTCGCCGCCTACCGCGAGCACCTGTGGGAGCCGGAGCAGGTCCTGCAGTCCGCCTGATGGACGCGATCACCTCTCACCACGCCGGGGCGGACGCCGCGGGCGCCCTCATGGCGCTGCTGTCGCACCTCGAGGCCGCGGGCTACGCCTTCGTCATGCCGACGCCGGGCACGCACACGCGGGTCAGGAAGCGTAGGCCGGCGACGCCGGACAACGCCCTGCGCGACATCTTCGGCTGGTCGCGCCCGTTCTCGCCCGAGCTTCTCGATTCCGCGCTTCTCGACCTGGTGTGGCTGGCGGGCGTGGTGCGGCGGGGGCCGGAGGGCCTGACGCTCACCATCCGGGTCAGCACGGTCGGGGCGCGGCTGTTCGTACACTCGGCCCCGACGGACGACCGGGACGCCGTCTTCCTCGGCCCGGACAGCTATCGCTACGTGCGGTTCCTGCGCCAGCAGCTGACCGGGACAGTCGGCTGGGGAACGGCGCTGGACATCGGAACCGGCGCGGGCGTGGGCGCCGTGGCGCTGGCCGACATCAACCCGGCCGCGCGGGTCCTCGGCAGCGACATCAACGACAAGGCCCTGGCCTTCGCCCGCATCAACGTCGCCCACGCCGGCGCGGGAGTCGAACTCGCCCAATGCAGCGGTCTTCCCGCCCGGCCGGAGCGGTTCGACGTCGTCGCGGCCAATCCGCCCTACATCGCCGGCGAGGGGGACCGGGTCTACCGCGACGGCGGCGACCAGCTGGGCGCGGCGGTGGCGCTTGAGTGGGTGCGCGAGGGCGTGCGGCGGCTCGCCCCCGGCGGGCGGTTCCTGCTCTACACCGGCAGCGCCATCGTCCGGGGACGCGACGGCGTGCGCGAGGCCCTGGCCCGGGTCGCGGAAGAGCGCGGCCTCGCCCTGTTCTACGAGGAGATCGATCCCGACGTGTTCGGCGGCACCTTGGGTCAGAACGCCTACAAGGACGTCGAGCGTATCGCCGCGGTCGGAGCGGTGCTGACCGCGTCCTAGCCCCAGGACTTCTGGTAGATTTCGATCGGGTCGCGGCGGCGCACGATGCGATCGATGTCCTCGAACGCCTCGTTCTCGGTCAGGTCGCCGGCGCGGGCGCGGCGAATGATCAGTTCGACATCGGCGAGGTCGTCGTCCTGCCGCGTCGTTCCTTCGACGTCGCGGGTCACCTGTTCTGTCATGCCCATGGCGGTCTCCTTTCCCGTTCAACGCCGCGGGCGCCGAGCGGTTCACGGCGCAGTTCAGCCGGCGGAGTAGGAGGTCTTGGTCTGGGTGAAGAACTCCACGGCCGCAAAGCCCTGTTCGCGGGCGCCGTAGCTGGACGACTTCGTGCCTCCGAACGGCACGTGATAGTCGACCCCGGCGGTGGGCAGGTTGACCATGGTCATTCCCGCCCTGGCGCGGCGCTGGAAGTCGCGGGCGTGCTTCAGTGAGCTGGTCACCAGGCCCGCTGACAGGCCGAACTCGACCCCGTTGGCGATCGCCAGCGCCTCCTCGTAGTCCTTGACGCGGATGGTCGAGGCCACGGGGCCGAAGACCTCCTCGTTATTGATCCGGCCGGCCGGATCGGTGTCGGCGATCAGGGTCGGCTGGACGTACCAGCCGGGCGTCTCCAGCGACAGCCGCTCGCCGCCGGCGACGACGCGGCCGCCCTCGCCCTTCGCGATGTCGATGTAGCGGTAGGAGGTCTCGCGCTGGTCCTCGCTGACCGCCGGGCCGATCTGGGTATTGGGGTCGAGCGCCGCGCCGACGCGCAGGGCCGCGACCCTCTCGCCCAGCGCCTGCACGAAGCGGTCGTGGATGCCGTCCTGCACGATCAGCCGGCTGGAGGCGGTGCAGCGCTGGCCGGTGGCGTAGTAGGAGCCGTCCAGCGCGATCATCACAGCCCGCTCCAGATCGGCGTCATCCAGCACGATCAGCGGATTCTTGCCGCCCATCTCGAGCTGCACCCGGGCCTGCCGCTTGACGGCGCCCGCCGCCACGCCCGCGCCGACGCCCTGCGAGCCGGTGAAGGAGACGCCGTCGACGTCGCGATGGTCGACGATCGCCTGGCCGACGCGGCCGCGGCCGATCACCAGGTTCAGCACGCCCTTGGGCAGGCCCGCCTCGTGCAGTATGGCCACCAGCGCCTCCGCCGTCGCCGGGGTCGGCCCCGCGGGCTTCATCACCACCGTATTGCCGAAGGCCAGCGCGGGCGCCGCCTTCCACGCCGGGATGGCGATGGGGAAGTTCCATGGGGTGATCAGGCCGAAGACGCCGACCGCCTGGCGATAGGTCTGGATCTCCACCCCCGGCCGCACCGAGGCGAGGTTCTGGCCATGGACGCGCAGCGCCTCGCCGGCGAAATATTTGAGGATGCGTCCGGCCCGCACCGTCTCGCCGACGCCCTCGGCCAGGGTCTTGCCCTCCTCGCGCGACAGCAGACGGCCCAGATGGTCTCGCCGCTCCATGACCAGCGTCCCCGCGCGGTCGAGGATGTCCGAGCGCACCTCGGGCGAGGCCTCGGACCAGGCCGGATAAGCCGTCTTCGCCGCCGTCACCGCCGCATCGACCTCGGCCTCGCCGCCGTCGGGGATGCGGGCCACCAGATCGCGGGTGTCGGACGGGTTGAGGCTCTCCGACGGACGCGCGGCGGCGACCTTGTCGCCGTTGATCCAGTGGGACAGTTCGAGCGTGTCGGTCATGGCCGGTCCTGAAGCGATGGTTCGCACCAGATAGCCGGGCCCGCGCCGGAATGCACGGCGCAGCCGGCGGAACCAGCGGCCAGGCCGCCGGTTGATCGGGAACCCGGGGCGCAGGAGACGATCATGCGAACGATGACGGGTGTGCTGTCCGTGCTTTTCGCCGGAGCCGCGCTGGCGGGCTGCCACGGAACGGTGGATCGGACGACCGACGCCGCCGCCCTCTCCGATCAGGCGCCGGAGCCGCCGGACGAAGCCACGCCGCCGGAACCAGCCGCGCCGGAGGAAGCGCCGGAGTCGGCGTCACCGCCCATCCCGCCCGAGGACACGCCGCCCGACTCCGGCCCGCCCGACACCCGGCCGGACCCGCCGGGACAGCCCACGCCTGACGAAACCCCGCCGGACTCGCCGCCGCCGCCGACCTTCGGACGATAGGCCGGGAAGCCGTCATGCCCGAACAGGCCCAGGCCCGGGAACAGACGTTCGCCGACGTTTCGATCGCCACCCTGATCCGCGACGCCGCCGAGCCGCTTCCGGGGCTGGACGATCCGGCCTTCGGAGCCCTGTTCGACCGGTTCGCGGGCGCCCGGGTGGTGCTGCTGGGCGAGGCCAGCCACGGGACGTCGGAATTCTACCAGGCCAGGGCGGCCATCACCCGCCGGCTGATCGAGCAGCACGGATTCACCCTCGTGGCGGTGGAGGCCGACTGGCCCGACGCCGCCAGCCTCGACCGCTACGTCCGCCGGCGGCCGTCCCCCGCCCACGCCGAGCCGCCGTTCCGCCGCTTCCCGACCTGGATGTGGCGCAACACCGATGTCGAGACCTTCATCGAATGGCTGCGCGGCTGGAACGAGGATCGGCCGACCCACGCCCGCGTGAGCTTCCACGGGCTCGACCTCTACAACCTGTCGGCGTCGATCCGGGGCGTGCTCGACTACCTCGACCGGGTCGATCCGGAGGCGGCGGCGGTGGCGCGCGAGCGCTACGGCTGCCTGACACCGTGGGCCAGCGAGCCGCAGGCCTATGGCCGGATGGCGCTGACCCGGGGCTATTCGCGCTGCGAACGGGCCGTGGTGAAGACGCTGACCGACCTGCTGGAAAAGCAACTCGAATACGCGGCGGACGACGGCGACAGCTTCCTCGACGCCAGCGCCAACGCCCGCCTGGTGAAGAGCGCCGAAGCCTACTATCGCGCCGTCTACTACGGCGCCGCGGAAAGCTGGAACCGGCGCGACACGCACATGTTCGAAACCCTCTGCGCCGTGCTGGAGGCGCGCGGACCCGAAGCTAAGGCCGTGGTCTGGGCCCACAATTCGCACATCGGCGACGCCTCCAAGACCGAGATGGGTCTGGTCCGCGAAGAGCTGAACATCGGGCAGCTGTGTCGCGAACGCTTCGGGCGGGACGCCGCCCTGATCGGCTTCGGCACGCACGGCGGCACGGTCGCCTGCGCCTCCGACTGGGACGAACCGATGCAGGTCAAGCGCATCAATCCCTCACGGCCCGACAGCTATGAGCGGCTGGCCCACGACAGCGGCGTCGGGCGCTTCCTGCTGGACCTGCGCGAGGGCGTGCATGAGCCGCTGAGGACGCGGCTGCTCGATCCGAAACTGGAGCGGTTCATCGGCGTCATCTACCGGCCCGAGACCGAGCGCTGGAGCCACTATTCCGGCTGCTCCCTGCCCCAGCAGTTCGACGCCTGGGTGTGGTTCGACGAGACCACGGCGGTCACGCCCCTGCCGACGGCCCGGCGGGAGGGCGTCGACGACACCTGGCCGTTCGGGCTGTGAACCTCAGCTCAGGGGCGGGGCCGGCGCGGCCGAAGCGGACTCAGCCGTGGGCGTCGCGGCCGAGGCCTCGAACTCGGACCGGGTCCAGTCGAGCACGACGGCGCGCTCGCCGCGCGAGGCGACGCTGGCCGGCGCGGCGGTCATCGAGCCGTCGGGCCGGCGGATATGCAGGATACGTTCGCCGGCGGGCCGGGTCTCCACCCGGGTCAGCACGCCCAGCGGCTCGCCCTCGACGCTCAGCACCTCCGCGCCCGGCGGGAAGACCTGCCCCGCCGGTTGCACCGCCGCCGGAACATGGATCGGCGGCGGCGGGCTGGTCGGATCCTGCGCTGCGGGCGAACCGCTGAACGCTGCGGCGGAGGCGAACACAAGAAGGACGGGGCCGAACATGGGAGCTCCTGCGTCAGACGAGATGATCCCTGCCGGAGCGAACCGCCGACGCCCGACCCGGGTTCCGGCGCCGCGGCCTGGCGCCGAACACAAGCTCGGGAACCGACCGGCCATGGCTCAGGTTAACCCAGACCGGGGCCCCTCGACCTCACCGCAGAGACCGACATGAGCTCACAGGCTTCATTCGTCCTCGATCACCCGGAGCCGCCCCGCGCCCGCGCGGGCCGGGCGGCCAACCCGGTCGCGGTGCTGGCCAAGGCCGCGCTCGGCCGGCTGCTCAACCGTCTGATCCGTGTCGGATCGCTGAGCGTGGTCCTGCCCTCGGGCGAGATTCTGAGAGCGGGAGACGCGGACGCCCCGGACGCGGTCCGCATCCGGATCGGCGACTATCGGACTATGTGGCGGCTCGCGACCTACCCCGGCCTGGCGCTGGGCGAGGCCTATATGGACGGCGGCGTGACCCTGGAGCGGGGGACGCTGTGGGATCTGCTGGACCTGGCCGGGCGCAACCTGTCGCTGCGGCCGCCGCCGCGGCGAGGACGGCTGGCGCGGCTTTGGCGGCGCGTCGAACAGGCCAACGACAGGGCCGCCGCCCGTCGCAATGTGGCGCATCACTACGACCTCTCGGTGGACCTCTACCGGCGCTTCCTCGACGCCGACATGCAGTATTCCTGCGCCTATTTCGGGCGGCCGGACATGAGTCTGGACGAAGCCCAGGCCGCCAAGAAGCGCCACCTCGCCGCCAAACTGCTGCTGCAGCCGGGGCACAGCGTGCTCGACATCGGCTGCGGCTGGGGCGGTCTGGGGATGACGCTGGCGGAAGACGCCGGCGCCCGGGTCACCGGCATCACCCTGTCGGACGAACAGCTCGCGGTCGCGCAATCCCGGGCGAAGGCCCGGGACCTGGCCGATCGGGTGGAGTTCCGCAAACAGGACTACCGCGACGTCGAGGGGACCTTCGACCGGATCGTATCCGTCGGCATGTTCGAGCACGTCGGCGTGCCGAACTACCAGGCCTTCTTCGACACCGTCGCGCGGCTGCTCAAGGACGACGGCGTCGCCGTCCTCCATGCCATCGGCCAGAACCACGTTTCGGTCAGCAACCAGCCGTGGATCGGCAAATACATCTTTCCCGGCGGCTACACACCGGCCCTGTCGGAGATCCTGCCGGCCATCGAGCGGGCCGGGCTGTGGGTCACCGACATCGAGATCCTGCGCCTGCACTACGCCGAGACGCTGCGGGCGTGGCGCGAACGATTCCTGGCCAATCGCGCCGAGATCGCCGCCCTCTACGACGAACGCTTCTGCCGGATGTGGGAGTTCTACCTATGCCTCAGCGAGGTGGCCTTCCGCCATCGCGGCTGCATGGTGTTTCAGATCCAGCTGTCGAAGCGGGTCGACGCCCTGCCCCTGACCCGCGACTACATCCACGAGGCGGCCTGACGCACCCCCGCCGTCTGGACTTCCGGCCGCCGACGAGGCTCATTGGGCGCTCGGGAAGGGCGCAACAGCCGACGGTCGGCGCAAGACGCCCGGATATCGGGGATCAGAAACATGAAGCGCGAACTCCTGGCCACGGCCGCCCTGCTGGCGCTCGCCTGCCCCGCGGCCGCCCAGACCTCACAGCCGGCGCCGCTCGAGACCCAGGAGATCGCCGCCGCCCCGGCCGCGCCGGAAGAGCCCAAGTGGGACGTCCAGAACCCGCCCGGCCCCTCACATGACATCCCGATCGACGTCACCCGCGGCACCTGGATGTCGCTGGATGTCAGCCCGGACGGCCAGACCCTCGTCTTCGACATGCTGGGCGACATCTATGTCATGCCGATCTCCGGCGGCGAGGCGCGCGCCATCGCCTCGGGCGTCGCCTGGGACATGCAGCCCAAATGGTCCCCCGACGGCCGCCAGATCGCCTTCACCTCGGACCGCGCCGGCGGCGACAACCTCTGGGTGATGGACGCCGACGGCTCCAACCCGATCCAGATATCGAAGGAGTCGTTCCGGCTGCTGAACCAGCCGGAGTGGACCCCGGACGGCCAGTTCATCGTCGGGCGCAAACATTTCACCTCGTCCCGCTCGCTCGGGGCCGGAGAGCTGTGGATGTATCACCGCTCGGGCGGCGGCGGCGGCGTGCAGATGACAGAGCGGCGCACGCCCCAGAAGGACACCGGCGAACCGGCCTTCTCGCCCGACGGCCGCTATCTGTATTTCAGCGATGACGCGACGCCGGGGAACACCTTCGAATACTCCAAGGACGTCAACGACCAGATCTACATCATCCGCCGGCTGGACCGCGAGACGGGCGAGATCGATCCCTATGTCACCGGGCCGGGCGGTTCGATCCGGCCGACCCCGTCGCCGGACGGCAAGTCGCTCGCCTTCATCCGGCGGGTCCGCTACCAGTCGGTGCTCTATGTGCTGGACATCGAATCCGGCCGCGAGACGCCGATCTTCTCCGGCCTCGACCGCGATCTGCAGGAAACCTGGGCCATTCACGGCGTCTATCCGGCGATCAGCTGGACGCCCGACAACCGCTCGATCGTGTTCTGGGCCGACGGCCGCATCCAGACGGTCGAGGTCGCGACCGGAACCGTCTCCGACATCCCGTTCCACGTCGCCGACACCCGGCGGGTGACCGACGCGGTGCGCTTCCCGGTCGAGGTCGCGCCGGACGCCGTCGACGTGAAGATGATCCGCTGGGCCCGGCCCTCGCCCGATGGCTCCAGGGTCGTGTTCGAGGCGCTGGGCAGCCTGTGGATCCGCGACCTGCCGACCGGGACGGCGCGCCGCCTGACCCGCCAGAGCGACCATTTCGAACTGTATCCGGCCTGGTCGCGGGACGGCCGTTCGATCGTCTACACCACCTGGGACGACCAGGAGCTGGGGACGATCCGCGTCGTCCCCGCCTCGGGAGGCGTGGGACGCGTGGTGACCCCGCACCCCGGCCACTACATCGAGCCGACCTTCTCGCCGGACGGCCGGACCATCGTCTACCGCACCGTCAGCGACGGCTTCCTGACCACCGCCCTGTGGAGCCGCGACCCCGGCGTCTACCGCATCCCCGCGGCGGGCGGAGAGCCGGTGCTGATCACAGACGAGGGCGGCCAGCCCCAGTTCGGCGCCGACGGCGAGCGCCTGTTCCTGACCGGCCAGGACGGCGACAAGCGCACCCTGATCTCGGTCGATATGAACGGCCAGGACGAACGCACTCACCTGACCTCGGAGTGGGCCAGCGAGTTCGCCGTCTCGCCCGACGGCCGCTGGATCGGCTGGACCGAGCGGTTCAACGCCTATGTCGCGCCGTTCGTGGCGGCGGGGCGGCCGATCACCGTCAGCGCCGACGGCAAGTCCCTGCCGCAGGCCCGCGTGACGCGCGACGCCGGCGAATGGCTGAGCTGGTCGGGCGACTCGCGCCGCCTGCAATGGTCGCTTGGCCCCGAACTGTTCACCCGCGACCTGAACCAGTCCTTCACCTTCGTGGAGGGCGCGCCGGAGGAACTGCCAAAGCCGGACGAGCACGGCATCGATCTCGGCTTCAGCGTCGCGGCCGACAAGCCCGAAGGCCGGATGGTCCTGACCGGCGCCCGTCTGATCACCATGAACGGCGCCGAGGTGATCGAGAACGGCACGATCGTCCTCAACGGCAACCGCATCGAGGCCATCGGTCCGACCGCCAGCATGACCCTCCCGGCCGGGCTTCCGACGCTGGACATGAGCGGCAAGACCATCATGCCCGGCCTCGTCGACACCCACTGGCACGGCTCGATGGGTTCGGACGAGATCATCCCCGAGCAGAGCTGGGTCAACTACGCGGCGCTCGGCTTCGGCGTGACCACGATCCACGACCCCTCCAACGACACCAGCGAGATCTTCGCCCACAGCGACCTGGTCCGGACCGGCCGGGTGGTCGGCCCGCGCATCTTCTCGACCGGCACCATCCTCTACGGGGCCACGACCGCCTTCACGGCGCAGATCGACGACCTCGACGACGCGCGCTCGACCCTGCGCCGGATGCAGGCGGCCGGGGCGTGGAGCGTCAAGAGCTACAACCAGCCGCGCCGCGAGCAGCGCCAGCAGATCATCGAGGCGGCCCGCGAGCTGAACATGATGGTGGTGCCCGAGGGCGGCTCGCTGTTCCACCACAACATGTCGATGGTGGTCGACGGCCACACCACGATCGAGCACTCGATCCCGCTGGCGCGCCTGTACGACGACGTCCACCAGCTCTGGCGCCAGACCAATGTCGCCTACAACCCGACCCTGGTGGTGGCCTACGGCGGCAGCTACGGCGAGAATTACTGGTACCAGGAGAGCGAGGTCTGGAACCATCCGATCCTGACCCGGTACGTGCCGAGGCGGATTCTCGATTCGCGGGCCCGCCGGCCGGTCACCGCCCCGGACAACGAGTGGAACCACATGTCGGTCGCCCGCGAGGCGGTGAGCCTGGCGGCGGAGGGCATCAACGTCCAGATCGGCGCCCACGGCCAGCGCGAGGGCCTGGGCGCGCACTGGGAGCTGTGGAGTCTCGCCCAGGGCGGCATGGCGCCGCTGGACATCCTGCGGGCCGGCACCCTGAACGGGGCCAGGGCGCTGGGCATGGACCGCGACATCGGCTCGCTCGAGGTCGGCAAGCTCGCCGACATGGTCGTGCTGGACCAGAACCCGCTGGAGAACATCCGCAACACCACCTCGATCGCCTACACCATCGCCAACGGGCGGGTTTACGATTCCGGCATGAACGAGGTCGCGCCGCGCCAGCGGCCGCGCGCGCCGTTCTGGTTCGCCGAGGCGGGCGGCGAGGCCTGGGCCGCCGGCGCGACGGAGGCGGACGCCCACGGCCACGGGGGCGACTGACGCGGATCGGGGCCGACCGTCAGGAACGGTCAGCCCCCTTCCCCCTCCGCCCGGCCTAGAGCAGGGACGGCGTCGAGCGTTGTCATTCGGTCTCGACGCCCTATCGTGCGGACTGGCGTGGAGATCAGCGTGGACGGGGACATGGCGACGCACGGAGACGACCCCTTCGCCCGGCTGGGGCCGGTGTTTGCGGGCCGCCGCGCCCTGCTGCTCGAGGACGATCCGGCCCTGTCCGACCACGTCGCGGAACGGCTGGTGGCCGCCGGCTTCGAGGCGGTGGACCGGTTCGAGGCGGGCGAGGCCGCGCTGGAGGCGGCCGGGCGCGCGCCCTACGACATCCTGATCCTCGACCGCCTGACCGCGGGTCTTGACGGACTGGAGATGCTGAAGCGGCTGCGCGCCGGGGCCGGCGCCTCGGCGGACGCGCCGGCCCTGATGTTGACCGCGCTCGGCGGCGAGCGGCAGAAGGTCGAGGGCCTGCTGGGCGGGGCGGACGACTATCTGGCCAAGCCCGTCGGCGACGAGGAACTGCTGGCGCGCATCGCAGCCCAGTTGCGCAGGGCGGCGCGACGCGCCCGCCCGGCCGGCGCGGAGCTCGTCAACGGCCCCTTCCGCCTGTCGCCGGGCGCCCGCACCCTGCGACTCGACATCGGCGACGGCGAGAGCCGGCTGATCGACCTGTCGCCGCTGGAGTTCGCCATCGTCGCGGAACTGATGGCGGCCCGGGGCCAGCCGGTGACCAAGACCATGTTGTGGGACCGCTGCTGGGTGGAGTGGAAATTCCTGCCCGACAATTTCGTCAACGTCATCGACGCCCGGATCAGCGCCCTGCGCCGCCGGCTCAAGGAACAGGCGCCGGAACTCGGCGACGACCTGCATCCGCTGATCGTCTCGGCGCGCAGCCAGAGCCTGGTCTTCCGCGACCTGTCGGCGCCGTCGGGCTGAGCCGGGGATGGCCGGCCGATCCTCGGGACTGACCGGCTGGCTGGCCCGGCGGACGTCGACCCAGCTGGCGGCGGCCATGGGCGTGTTGTCGGCCCTGGCGCTGTCCGGTTCGCTGCTGGTCACCGGCGCGGCCGTGCGCATGGACCAGCGCGAGAAGGCGGCCCTGGCGGCGCTGGACGACTACAGCACCATGGTCACCAAGCTCGGCTCGGAGACCTCCCTCTCGGCCGAGCGGCTCACCGAGGCCGACGCAACCTGGCTGTCCGCCTGGCTCAGCGCCTTTCAGAGCGGACCGGCCCGGGACGCCCGTACGCTGGAGGAGACCTGCCGCACCGGCCGCGGGGGCGCCGGCGTCCGCTTCATCCGCGCGCCGGTTGGCAAGCCCGCCGGCCTGGCCGCGCTGGACGAGGTGCGCGGCGAACGGGCCGGGCGGCTTGGCGAGGACGTCTATGTCGTGCGGCTGAACCCGGGCACGCTGTGCCCGTCGCGGGCCGTCGAGGTGGTCGTGGTGCGGCGGACGTTCGGGGCGCTGGACATCGCCGTCGGCCGGGTCGTCGACCGCTCGGGCGAGGCCTGGGGCTGGGCGGTGGCGGCGGTGATGGGGGCCGGCCTGCTGCTTCTCGTCATCGGCCTGGCCGCCGCCGCCGTGGCGCGCCGCCGCCTGACCAGCGCCGTGGCCGAGGTCAGCCGGGCCCTCGACCGGGCCGCCGTCGGCGACTTCTCCCTGCGCGCGCCGGAGACGGCCCTGGCGCCGGAACTGACCGAACTGACCGGCCATGTGAACCGCACCCTCGACCGGCTCGACGAACTGCTGAGCTGGCTCAGGGACTCGGCCGACCAGCTGGCCCATGATTTCCGCACGCCGCTGGCGCGCGCCTCGGTCCGTCTCGAGCGGCTGCGGGCAAGCGCGACCACGCCCGAGGCGCGCAAGCTGGTCAATGAGGCGCGCTCGGACCTGGCCCAGATCACCCGCTCGATGAACGAGGCCATGGCCCTGCGCGACGGCGAGGCCTGGGTGTTCGAGAGCGTGCGGCTGGACCAGCTGGCGGCGCAGGCGGCCGACCTCTACCAGCCGCTGGCCGAGGAGCGTGAGGTCTCCATCCGGGTCGAGGCCGGGCCGGTCTCGGTGCTGGGGGTGCGTTCGCTGTTGCAGCGGGCGGTGACCAACCTGGTCGACAACGCCGTCAAATTCTCGCCCGAGGGCGGGATGGTGACCCTGAGCGCCGGCATGGCGGACGGGCGGCCGATGCTGTCGGTCGCGGATCAGGGGCCCGGCTTTGCGGAGGCGACGGGGCTGGCGGCATCCGCCGCCGGAGACGGGCGCGAAAGCCATGGCATGGGGCTGGCCTTCGTGAGGGCGATCCTGAAACGGCATGGCGCGGTCATGACGGTTGATGACGGCCATCCGGGGGCTGTCGTCACGGCGCGTTTCTCGCGCTAGGGTCCGGTCAAGAACAGGGGATTGGCGATGCGGCGTTCCACCAACCGGCCACACGGCCTGTCGATACTGGCGCTGGTCGCGGCGGTCCCCCTGCTGGCGGCGACGGCGGCGGCGGCGCAATCCACGCCCCAGGGCCCCATCCCCTATGACGCCCGGCGCGGGGTGTTCACCTTCGCCAGCGGCCTGGAGCAGGCCCTGCCGGCGGTGGTGCAGGTCACCACCCTGGGCCAGTCCGAAGGCCCCAGTTCGGGCGAGAATGAACCCCGCCCGATCTCCAGCGGCTCCGGCGCCATCATCGACGCCCGCGAGGGCATCGTCGTCACCAACAATCACGTGGTCGAGGGCGGGCGGAAATTCACCGTCGACCTGACCGACGGGCGCATCTTCGACGCGGTGCTGATCGGCACCGACAAGGCCACCGACCTGGCCGTGCTCCAGTTCGACGCCACCGGCCTGTCGGAGATCGAGGTGGTCGATTCCGACCAGCTGCGCACCGGCGACCTGGCCTTCGCCGTGGGCTATCCCCTCGGCCTCGACCAGACCCTGACCATGGGGGTGATCTCGGGCCTCGGCCGCTCGGGCATGGGCGACCGGATCGAGGACTACATCCAGACCGACGCGGCGGTGAACTCGGGCAATTCGGGCGGTCCGCTGCTCGACAGCCGCGGCCGGCTGATCGGCATCAACACCTCGATCCTGTCGGGCGGCGGCGGCGGCAACGACGGCATCGCCTTCGCCGTGCCCAGCCGAATCCTGATGTATGTGGTCGGCCAGCTGCGCACGGTCGGAGAGGTCAAACGCGGCTCCACCGGGGCCATCCTCGGCTCGCTGAACGCCGAGCGTTCGCGCGACTTCGGCCTCGGCATCGTGCGCGGCGCGGTGGTCGAGAACGTCGCCCCGGGTTCGTCGGCCGAGGCCGCGGGGCTGCAGCGCGGCGACGTGGTCACCCGCATCCAGAACCGCCCGGTCTCGAACGCCGGCACCGTGGCGGCGACCATCGGCATCGCCCAGCCCGGAACCCAGGTCGAGGTCGTCTACCTGCGCGGCGGCCGCGAAGGTCGGGCCACCTTGACGGTCGAGACCCCCGGGACCCGCTCGGTCGTGATCGGGTCCGAGGTGGTGATGGCGCGCGGCCTGAGCGCGCGCATGGCGACCGATGGACTTCAGGTGTTCGCGGTCGAGGGTGGCTCCGTCTCCGCTGGCGCGGACCTGCAGGCGGGCGACCTGATCCGCCTCGTCGATGACAGCGCCGTCGCCGATCTGAACGGTCTCGCCCGGGCGCTGGAGGGGGAGGGTCAGCGCATCCTGTCGGTCATGCGGGATGGCGAGCCGGTCGACGTCATCCTGCCCTGAACCTGCCCGCGCCGGACAGCAAAACGCCCGCTCGGCCGTAAGGGGGAGGGGTGGCGGAGCGGGCGTCTCGCTTGGAGGAAGCATCGACCCGCCGGAGCCCTTGATGGAGTGATCCAGGGGGGCTGGGGGGGCTGTTCAGGATCCGGGACCGCTCCGAACTCCGACGAGCCGATGTCTCCGGTGTCGCCCCCCAAGGGGGCGGTGGATGGGCGGAACGGCGGCTATTTCGTGTTCCCGACAATTTCTTCGCCGAGTGGCGTTCGCGACACGCCGGTCGCCGGGACCGCCGGCCTTCATGGGGTCTGGCGTTTCCGCGCGGGCGGCCTACCTTCGACCCATGAGCGACGCCGCCGATTTGCACCCGGAGTCGGGCCCGGTCTTCTTTGACCGGCGCGAACTGGAGCTGATCCTGAGGGTCTACGGGCGGATGGTCGCGGCCGGGGAATGGCGCGACTACGCCATGGTCGGCCACCGCGACGTGGCCGAGTTCGCCGTCTTCCGCCGCTCGGGCGACGCCCCCGCCTACCGGATCGAGAAGCGGCCGGCCCTGCGCCTTCGGCAAGGTCAGTGGGCGGTCATCGGCGACGGCGGCGTGGTGTTGCGCCGCGGCCGGGAGCTGGCCCAGGTCCTGCGCGTCTTCGACAGCCGCCGCTTCAGCGTCGTCGAATAGAACAAGGGCCCGGATCGCTCCGGGCCCTTCGACGCGTTCAGCCTCTCGACGGATCAGTCGCGACGCACTCCCATGAAGTAGAGCAGGAAGCGGAACAGGTTCACGAAGGCGATGTACAGGTTCAGGGCGCCGAAGCTGGTGGCCACCGACATGCTCTCGCCGTCGCCGCGGACGCTGTAGTAGATCATCTTCAGGTGTTGCGTCTCGGAGGCGATCAGGCCCGCCATCAGCAGGATGCCGACGGCGTTCATGATCATGAAGATCGGCCCGACGCTGAACAGGCCGAAGGCCGATCCGATCGAGAAGGCGATGCCGGCGAAGACGAAGCCCCACATGGCGAAGAAGACGAAGCTGCGCAGGCCCGACAGGTCGCGCTTGGTGGTGTAGCCCGCCAGGCTGAGGCCGCCGAACGCCGCCGCCGTGATCAGGAAGGTCGTGACCACGCTGGCGCCGGCATACATCAGCACCACGGTGCCGAGCGAGGCGCCCACCAGGGCGACGATCACCCAGTAGAGGATGCTCGCGGAGCGGGCGCTGGCGCTCTTCATCAGGAAGTTCGAACCCAGCAGGATGACCAGCGGCGCGAAGCTGACGATCATGCCCAGCAGGGTGAAGCCGGCGAGCCCGCCCGTCGGCGTCTTGACGAACATCAGGTCGGAAACGGGCGCATAGCTGGACGTCAGCCAGGCCAGCGCCGCCGACACGACCAGACCCAGCCCCATCTTCTGATAGACGCCAAGCATGAATTTCTTCAGGCCGGGATCCAGGGCTGCGTCAGCCCGGGCGCCCGCCGTCGTATAATTTCCCATATCGCTCATGGCGATGTGATCCTCCATTGGGCCGGGCGTGCGCCGACCTTTGCTTGAATATCAGGTCGGCCCCGCCCTTCCGCAAGGAAAACCGGACTTGGGCGGGCGGGTTTCAACCGCTACGAACGGTCGCATGATCCGGCTCTTCACCGCCCTGCCGATCCCAGACGACGTGGCCGACACGCTCGAGCGGCGCCAGTCCGGCCTGCCCGGGGCCAAATGGCGCACGCGGGACCAGTTGCACCTGACCCTGGCCTTCTACGGCGAGATCGAGGAGCGCCGCGCCGACGACCTCGCCGCTGAACTCAGCCGCGCGGCCACGGGCGGACCGTTCGAGTTCACCCTGAAGGGGGTCGGCGCCTTCGGCGACAATCATCGCAGCCACACCCTGTGGGCCGGCGTCGAGGCGAACGAGCGGCTCTCGGTGCTCGCCGGCCGCTGCCGGGCGGCCGCGGAACGGGCCGGGGTGGCGATGGAGCGCCGCGAGTACCGCCCGCACGTCACCCTCGCCTATCTGAAGCCGCAGACCAATCCCGACCGGATCGGGGCCTGGATCGCCGGTCACAATCTGATGCATTCGCCGCCGATCCGCGTGGACCGCTTCGGGCTGTGGTCCAGCGTCCTGACCCACGACGGCAGCCGCTACCAGGTCGAACAGGAGTACTGGCTTTGACCGGACCGGTGATCGAGACGACGCGCCTGACCCTGCGCCCACCGGCGATGGAGGACTTCCCGCGATGGGCCGAGATGATGGCCGATCCGGAAGCCGCCAAATTCATCGGCGGACCCATGCCGGCGGAAGCGGCGTGGCGCGGCTTCATGACCATGGCCGGGGCGTGGAGCCTGACCGGCGTGGCCATGTTCTCGCTGGTCGAGCGCGACACTGGCCGGTGGCTGGGCCGCATCGGGCCCTGGACGCCGCTGGGCTGGCCGGGCACCGAGGTCGGCTGGGGCCTTCATCCGGACGCCCAGGGCAAGGGCTATGGCGGCGAGGCGGCGACGGCCGCGATCGACTACGCCTTCGACGCGCTCGGTTGGACCGAGGTCATCCACTGCATCGACCCCGAGAACACGCCGTCGCAGCGGCTCGCCGAGCGGCTGGGCTCGCGCAATCTCGGCCCGACCCGCCTGCCCCCGCCGTTCGACGCCGTCCGCGTCGATCGCTGGGGCCAGAGCCGCGAGCAGTGGCGCGCCCGCCGGCGCTGAACCCGTGCGGCGGTTTCGCGCGTTCAACGCTCAAGCTTTGACCCGCCGCCGCCATCGGCTAGGCAGGAGGCAGTCATGATGAGGGAGTCTGGCATGCGGGTTCTGGTTCTGGGCGGCGATGGATTCTGCGGCTGGCCGACGGCCCTGCACCTGTCGGCGAGGGGCTGGGACGTTCTGGTCGTCGACAACCTGAGCCGGCGCAACATCGACAATGAACTGGAAGTCCAGTCGCTGACCCCGATCCGCACCATGGGCGAGCGCATCGCCGCGTGGAAAGAGGTCTCGGGCCGGACCATCGAGTTCGTCAACATGACCGTCGGCAAGGAGTTCGACCGCCTCGTGGCCCTGATCCGCGACTGGAAGCCCGACAGCGTCGTCCACTTCGCCGAGCAGCGGGCGGCGCCGTATTCGATGAAGAGCGCGCGGCACAAGCTCTACACCGTCGATAACAACCTGAACGCCACCAACCACCTGCTGGCGGCGATCGTGGAGAGCGGGCTGGACGTGCATCTGGCCCACCTGGGGACCATGGGGGTGTACGGCTACACCACCGCCGGCCTGCGCATCCCCGAGGGTTATCTGAAGGTCACCGTCGACACCGACTTCGGCCCGGCCGAGCAGGAGATCCTGTTCCCGCCGAACCCGGGCTCGATCTACCACATGACCAAGACCCAGGACGCTCTGCTGTTCCAGTTCTACGCCAAGAACGACGGCGTCCGGATCACCGACCTGCACCAGGGCATCGTCTGGGGGGCCCAGACGGAGGAGACCCGCCAGGACGAGCGGCTGATCAACCGCTTCGACTACGATGGCGATTACGGCACGGTGCTGAACCGCTTCCTGATGCAGGCGGCGGTTGGCTATCCGCTGACGGTGCACGGCACCGGCGGCCAGACGCGGGCCTTCATCCACATCCAGGACACGGTGCGCTGCGTCGAACTGGCCCTGAAGAACCCGCCCAAGGCCGGGGAGCGGGTCAAGATCCTCAACCAGATGACCGAGAGCCGCCGCGTGCGTGACCTCGCGGCCATGATCGCCGACATGACCGGCGCCGAGGTCCACAACGTGCCGAACCCGCGCCAGGAGGCCGACGAGAACGAGCTGGTGGTGGCCAACGACCAGTTCCGCGAACTGGGCCTGAAGCCGATCACCCTCGCCGAAGGGCTGATGCAGGACGTCACCGAAATCGCCCGCCGCTACGCCCACCGCGCCGACCTGACCAAGGTGCCCTGCGTCTCCACCTGGAACAGCAAGCGGGCCGAGGCGGTGAAGGTGGAGCCGGTCACCGTGGCCCCCGCGGCCGGCCCTCACGCCCGCTCGGCCTGATCGCGACAGGCATGGCCGCGGACGGGTCGCCCCTGACATTGCTGGTCTTCGGCGGCGGCTGGCTGGGCCGGGCCGCCGCCCGCGAGGCGGTGCGCCGCGGCGGCCGCGCCATCCTGACCAGCCGGGATGGGCAGCGGCGCGCGGCCCTGGCTGCGGACGGTTTCGAGGCCCTCGACCCGGCCGACGCCGCGGCCCTCGACGGCGCCGTCTCACGAGCCTCGGCGATCCTGATCACCGCCCCGCCGGAGAGCGACGGCTGCCCCGGTTTGAAGGGCCTGCTCCCCGCCCTCACCCGCACCGGCGCCTTCCCGGACTGGATCGGCTACATTTCCTCCACCGCGGTCTACGGCGACCGCGCGGGCGGCTGGGCCTTCGAGGACGACCCGCTCAACGCCGCTTCACTGGAGGGGGCCCGCCGGGTGCGGGCCGAGCGCGACTGGCTCGACGCGGGACAGGGCATGGGGCTGACGGTGCAGATCTTCCGCCTGCCGGCCCTGTACGGCCCCGGCCGCTCGCCGGTCGACCGGCTGCGCGACGGCTCGGCCCGCATCGTCCGCAAGCCCGGACAGGTGTTCAACCGGGTGCATGTCGACGACGCCGTCGCGGGCCTGTTCGCCTCCATGGCGCAACCCCGCCCCGGCGCGGCCTACACCCTGTGCGACGACGAGCCGGCCGCCGCCGACGTGGTCATGGAGTGGACTGCGGCCCGGCTGGACCTGCCGCGCCCGCCCGAGATCGATCTCGACGACCCGTCGGTGTCAGACGCCATGCGGCGCTTCTATCTCGACTCCAAGCGGCTCTCGAACGCCCGCGCCAAGGCCGAGCTCGGCTGGCGGCCCCGCTATCCAAGTTGGCGCGAGGGGCTTGAGGCGGTGATCGCCGACGCCGGGGCCCAGACCGGCTAATTGCCGGACATCGCCCCCGGGAATGTCCGGGAATTGTCCAGCCCGGCCGGACGGGAGCGGGCGGCCCGACATGCTAGATTGCGGCGGCGTGCTGACCAGGAGAACCGCATGGCGCCGACGGACACCGACGAACCCCGCCCCTTCCTGCCCGCGCGCGATTTCGCTGTCAGCCGCGCCTTCTACCAGCGGCTCGGCTTTGAAACGCTGCTGGACGGCGAGGTGGCCATCTTCCGGGCCGGCCGCGGGTCCTTCATTCTCCAGCGCTACTATCAGAAGGAATGGGCCGAAAACTGCATGATGCAGCTGATGGTCGATGATCTGGACGCGTGGTGGGCGCATCTGGAGGCGCTGGATCTCCCGTCGACCTTCGACGTGCAACCGCCCAAGCCGCCGGCCCTTCAGCCTTGGGGCCTTCGGGTGGCCTATCTCTACGATCCCGCCGGCGTGCTGTGGCACATCGCCCAGCGCAGGCCGGGCGCGATCCAGGACTGAAAATCCGTAGCGAAGGCGAAGACGGCGGCGGCTTCGTCAGAACGGCAGCAGGTTGCGCTGACGGCTGTAGGCCATGGTGCCGACGTTGGCGCCGAGCCGCAGGCCCACGCCGGTGCGGATCGGGGCCAGGACGATGCCGTCGGCGGCCTGGTAGTTCACGCCGACGCCGCCCACCAGATAGGCCGAGCCCTCCACGCCCGGGTAGCGGCGGTAGATCATGTCCGGGTGGTACAGGCCGTAGACCAGGGTGAAGACGCGGCTGGCGTTTCCGCCGACGTCCCAGCCGATCGAGATGCCCTGCCAGAACACTTCCTGCGAGGCCGACAGGTCCTTCATGTGCAGCGCGCCGCGGCCATAGCGCAGGCCGACGCCGGCGGCCCCGGCCGCCTCCTCGCCCGCGACGTAGGCGGTCGGACGGTCGCCCTGGTCGGCGAAGATGCGCTCGATGGCGGCCCCGATGGCCTCGGCGGCGATGCCCAGTTCGCGCGAGCCGGCGGCGATCAGCTCCTCGGAGGTGTAGGCCGGCGCCGTCTGGTCCGAGCGGATCGGGTAGTTGGGATCCGACGCGGGCGCGGTGGCGCAGGCCGACAGGCCCGAGACCCCGGCGGTGGCGGCGAGACCGGAAAGGATCAGCTGGCGGCGGTGCATGGCGATGGCTCCGAAGGCGGGACGGTTCGCCCGACTCGACCGGGCGCTTGACCACACCGTCACCGCTCTTTGAGTCAGCCTTGCGGCGGCAAGGTTAACGAGGGGTTGCCGTCAGCCTCTGAGCGTCCCGCCCGCCTTGCCCGCCGCCGCCACCACCTTGGCCGACAGGGCCTCGATCTCGGCTTCGGTCAGGGTCGCCTCGCGCGGCTGGATGACGACTTCCAGCGCCACCGACTTCATCCCCTCGGCCACGCCGGCGCCGCGGTAGACGTCGAACACCCTCACATCGGCGATCAGCGCCTTGTCGGCGCCGGCCACGGCGCGGACGAGGTCGCCAGTGGCCCGGCCCTCCTCCAGCAGGAAGGCGAAATCCCGGGTCAGCGGCATCAGCGGAGCCAGGGACGCGGCGCCGCGCGCCTTGGTCCCCTTGCCACGCGGCTCGGGCACGGCGTCGAGCACGATCTCGAAGGCCAGCATGGGTCCGTCGGCGTCCAGCGCCTTGAGCACGCGCGGGTGCAGGGCGCCGAATTCGGCCATGACGTTCTTGGGACCGAGCTGCAGCCGGGCCGAGCGGCCGGGATGCCACCAGTCGCGGTTCTGGCCCTGCGCCAGCTGCAGCGAGGCGACGGGCGCGCCCAGCTCCTCCAGCAGCGCCATCAGGTCGCCCTTGAGCGCGAACAGGGCGTCCTCGGCCGCGCCGCCCCAGTGGCGGGCGGAGCGGGGCGCCACCAGGCCGGCGATGACGGTGCGCTGGCCGGTCGGGCTGTCGTCCAGATAGATCGGGCCGATCTCGAACAGGGCCGCGTCGGGATGGCCGCGGTCGGCGTTGCGCGCGGCCGCCTCGATCAGGTTGGGCAGGGCCGAGGGCCGCATGCAGTCGAGGTCGGCGGCGATGGGGTTCTCGACCATCAACCGCTGGTCGCCGCCGCCGAACAGGGCTGCGGTCGACTGTTTGGTGAAGGACCAGGTGACCGCCTCGGCGTAGCCCATGGCCGCCAGCGCGCGACGGGCCGTGCGCACCCGCGCCTGCCGCGGGTTGAGCACCCCCTTCGACGGCGCGCCGAGGTCGGGCAGCGGGGTGGAGGGCAGTTCGCCGTAGCCCTCGATGCGGGCGACTTCCTCGACCAGATCGGCAGGGCCCTCGACGTCGAGGCGCCAGGAGGGCGGCGTCACGCTCCACGGGGTTCCGCGCGCAACCTCGAAGCCCAGCCGGGTGAGGATTTCGGCGATGCGGTCGTCGTCGAGCGACAGCCCGGTCAGGGCGCCGACGCGGGCCGGGTCGAACCCGAACGCGGCCGGAACCGCCGGAGCCTGTCCCGCCACCACGATCTCCGACGGCTCGCCGCCGCAAAGGTCGAGGATCAGCTGCGTCGCCAGCTCGAGGCCGGGGACCACGAAGGCGGGATCGACGCCGCGGGCGAAGCGGTACTGGGCGTCGGAATTGATCGTCAGGGTTCGGCCGGTCTGGGCCGTGACCAGCGGATCGAACCAGGCGCTCTCGACGAAGACGTCCGTGGTCCCGTCCGAACAGCCGGTCGACTCGCCGCCCATGACGCCGCCGAGGCCGATGGGCCGTTCGCCGGCGGCGTCGGCGATGACGCACATAGTCGGGTCGACGGGATAGGTCTTGCCGTCCAGGGCGATCAGATGCTCCCGAGTGCCCGCCGCGATATGCTCTGCGCCTTCGGACTGCTGGCCGCCGCGCACGACGATCTGCGACCCCACCAGCTTGGCCGCGTCATAGACGTGCAGCGGCCGGCAGCGGTCGTAAGCGATCAGGTTGGTGACATCGACCAGCCGGTTGATGGGCCTCAGGCCGATGGCGAGAAGACGGCGCTGCAGCCACTTGGGCGACGGGCCGTTGCTGACGCCGCGGATCAGGCGGCCCGCGAACACCGGGCACATCCCGGGCGCTTCGATCCGCACCGAGATCGGCGACGGGAAGGCTCCGGACACGGGGGTGACCGACGGCGTCTTCAGCTGCCCCAGGCTGGCGGCGGCGAGGTCGCGCGCGATGCCCGCTACGCCCAGCCAGTCGGGCCGGTTGGGGGTGACCTCGAAATCGATCACCGGCTCGGCCCCGAACACCCCCGCGGCAGGCGTCCCGACCGTCAGGTCGTCAGCCAGTTCGAGGATGCCGTCGCTCTCGTCGGCCAGTTCCAGTTCGGAGGCCGAGCATAGCATGCCGTTGGAGACCACGCCGCGCACGGGCTTCTCGACCAGCGTCACGCCGAGGCCCGGCACATAGGCGCCGATGGGGGCGTAGATGGTGGTCAGGCCCGCCCGCGCATTGGGCGCCCCGCAGACGATCTCCTTCGGGCCGTCGACGGTGTCCACCTGGCAGACCTGCAGGCGGTCGGCGTTGGGGTGGCGCTCGGCTGAGACGATCCTCGCCACGGTGAAGGGGGCCAGGGCCGCGACGGGGTCGTGGACCTCCTCGACCTCGAGACCGGCCATGGTCATGGCGTCGGCCACCGCGGCGACGTCGGCCTCTGTGTCGAGATGCTCCTTCAGCCAGGAGAGGGTGAATTTCACAGCGCCGCTCCCGGCCCCGTCGGCACGCCGGCCATCATGTCGAGCACCGGCTGCGGGCCGGTGAAGCCGACGTTGTAGAACTCGCAGTTCTCGAAGGCGCAGCTGCGCATCGGGATCGTGCCCAGCGCGCGCGTTCCCATCGGCTGGAGCAGCAGGTTGCGGATGTCGCCGCCGCTGTCGCCGAAATTGGTGTCGTCGAAGGTGACGCCGGCCGAGACCAGCATGATCGCCGGCCCCTGCAGGCGGCAGCGGCGGAACGTCCGTCCCTCGATCAGGCCGGGCTGCGACCCGCCGACGACGGCCGCGTAGAGTTCGAACAGATTGATGTCCAGGTCCTCGAAGACCATGGCCTTCAGGTCGGTGGCGACGCGGACGGGGCGGTTGATCGGGATGTAGGCCATCAGCTGGGACGTCCCACCCGGGCCAGGCTCTTGCCCATGTCTTCGAGGAACTGGGGCGAGCCCGTGTAGCCGATCTGCACGAAGCGGCAGCGCACGAAGCGGCAATCCTGCAGGCCGATCGCTCCGACCAGATGCGGCCCCCGCGGCGTGAACAGCATGGAGTCGGGATCCGACGCGGCGCCCATGTTGCAGCCGTCGAAGGTCGTGCCGTCCAGCACCGCCACGAGGGCCGGCCCCTGGATGACGCAGTCGGTGAAGGTCTTGCCCTTTATGACCGCCTCGCCGGCGTTCAGCACATGGGCGGCGAGTAGCGGCAACCACACGCCCTCCTTCTCAAACGTGTCGCGCGCGACGATCTCGCGGCCGAAGGCTTCGGACATAATATCGGTCATGACGATCTCGTTCAGCTCAGGCCGCTGGCCGGGTTTGGCGCGGCGAAGGCGGAGAAGCCGTAGTGCGACAGCCAGCGGGTGTCGGCTTCAAACATGGGGCGAAGGTCGGGGATGCCGTATTTCAGCATGGCGAGGCGGTCGACGCCCATGCCGAAGGCGAAGCCCTGGTACTCATCGGGGTCGATGCCGCAGTTGCGCAGCACGTTCGGGTGCACCATCCCGCAGCCGAGGATCTCCATCCAGCTGTCGCCCTGGTTGAGCTTCAGCTCGCCGCCCGAGCGGTCGCAGCGGATGTCCATCTCGGCCGACGGCTCGGTGAAGGGGAAGTGGTGCGGGCGGAACCGGGCGTCGACGTCGTCGACCTCGAAGAACCGCGCCACAAAGGTCTCCAGCGTCCACTTCAGGTGGCCCATGTGGATGGCCTTGTCGATCACCAGACCCTCGACCTGATGGAACATCGGCGTGTGGGTCGCGTCGCTGTCCTTCCGGAAGGTCCGGCCCGGGGCGATGATCCGGATCGGCGGCTTCTGGGTCATCATGGTGCGCACCTGCACCGGGCTGGTGTGGGTCCGCAGCACCTTGCGCTCGCCGGTCTCGGGATCAGGAGTCAGGAAGAAGGTGTCGTGCATTTCCCGCGCCGGATGTTTGGGCGGGAAGTTCAGGGCGGTGAAATTGTGGAAGTCGTCCTCGATGTCGGGGCCTTCCGCCACCGCGAAGCCCATGTCGGCGAACAGGGCGATCATCTCGTCCATCACCTGCATGGTCGGATGGACGCTGCCCTTGCGGCGCGGGCGCGGCGGCAGGGTCAGGTCGACATGCTCGGCCTGCAGCCGGGCGTCCAGTTCGGCGGCCTCCAGCTCGGCCTTGCGGGCCGCCAGCGCGGCCGAGACGCGGTCGCGCAGGCCGTTGATCATCGGCCCCTTCTCGCGGCGTTCCTCCGGGCTCATCGCCCCCATGCCCTTGAGCAGGCCCGAGATCGAGCCGGACTTGCCCAGAGCCGCGACGCGCAGTTCCTCGACCGCCGCGGCGGTTTCCGCGCCGCCGATGGCGTTGATCAGGTCGAGTTCGAGCTGGTTCAGGTCGGTCATGGTCGCTGTCGTCTAGCCGCTAAGGCGCAAGGCAAAAAGCCCCCCGGCGCGGGCCGGAGGGCTTTTGCGTCTTCCGTCGCCGGAAAAGCTTAGGCCAGCGCGCCGCGGACCTTGTCGGCGATCGCCTTGAAGGCGGTCTCGTCGGCGGCCATGTCGGCCAGGACCTTGCGGTCCAATTCGATGCCGGCCAGGCCGAGGCCGTGGATGAACTGGCTGTAGGTGAAGCCTTCCAGACGGGCGGCGGCGTTGATGCGCTGGATCCACAGGGCGCGGAAATTGCGCTTCTTGGTGCGGCGGTCGCGGTAGGCGTACTGCCCGGCGCGGTCGACGGCGGCCTTGGCGGTGCGGATCGTGTTCTTGCGGCGGCCGTAGAAGCCCTTGGCCTGCTTCAGAACCTTCTTGTGCTTGGCGTGGGACGTTACGCCCCGTTTGACGCGAGCCATGTCGCTATCCTTTCAAATTCGGTGTGGAGATCAGTCGAAACAGCGCGCGCCGATCAGGCGTACGGCATGTAGGACTTGATCTTCTTGGCGTCGGCGTCGGCCATGACCGAGGTGCCGCGGTTCTGGCGGATGTATTTGCTGTTGTGGCTGATCAAGCGGTGCCGCTTGCCCGCCACGCCGGCCTTCACCTTGCCAGTCGCCGTGAATTTGAAGCGCTTCTTGGCGCCCGACTTCGTCTTCAGTTTCGGCATTTTCACTCTCTGTTTTGAGTGGGTTACCGCCCTTCAGGCCCAGTGAGCCCTTGGAAACAGAAACCCTGATGAGAACCGCCCAGGCATGCCTGTTAGCCCGGCGGTTCGGTACGCGAAGGCGCGGCTTCTAGTCGAAGCGCGGCCCGATGGCAAGGTTTCTCCTACCGCGGCGGGTTGTGCGCCTCGAGGAAGGCGACGGTCTCGCGCAGCAGCCGGGTGCGTTCCGCCTGGTTCTGCAGCACCGAGTGGTCCTGGCCCGGAAGGGCGATCAGCCGGGCCCGTTCGCTCTCGCCTCCCAGCGCCTCCAGCATCATCTGGCTTTGGCGGAACGGCACGGTCAGGTCGTCGCGGCCGTGGATCAGCAGGATCGGGCCCCTGGCCCGGGCCGCCAGTCGCGCCGGCGACCGTTCGTCCAGGCTGCTGTCGCTGGTGCTGCTCGCGCCCATGAACCGCTTCCAATAGCGGACGGCCGGATTGCGATCCTCGTTGTCGCCCTGCCGCTCTTCCTCGCGCAGCATTTCGCGCAGGTCCGAGACCCCCGCGATCGACACGCCGCAGCGGTAGGCGCCCGCCTCCAGCGTCATGCCGGCGAGGGCCGCGTAACCGCCGTAGCTCCAGCCGACGATGCAGGCCCGGTCGGCGTCGACGACGTCCTGCTCGACCAGGTAGCGCAGCCCGTCCGACACGTCCGACTGCATCTTGCGGCCCCACTCGCCGTAACCGGCCTCCAGCAGGTCGAGGCCGAAGCCGTCGGAGCCGCGGAACTGGGGCTGGAACACCGCATAGCCGCGCGAGGCGAAGGCCTGGGCCATCCAGTCGTAGCCGGCGTAGTCGCGCGCGGCCGGGCCGCCGTGCGGCATCACCACGACGGGCAGGTCGCGCGACTCGCGGCCGGGCGGCAGGGTCAGGTAGCCCATCAGCTGGCGCCCGTCAGCGGCGGCGTAGCGAACCGCCCGCACCTCGGCCATGGCCTCGCCCGGCACGCCCGGATACGAGCGCCCGACCACCGACACCCGCTGCCGGGCGGCGTCGTACACATAATAGCCGCCGGATTCGCCGGACCCTTCGACATAGAAGGCGACCACGGAATAGTCGTCGCTGAAGGAAACCAGCTGCAGCTGCCGCCCCGGCAGCACCTCGCTGAGGGTGTCGAAGGCGGTCTGCAGCGCCGGTTCGAAGAAGCGGTACTGGCGGTAGGTGTCCGTCCAGCCGACGGCGACCAGCTTGCCCGAGGAATCGTGGAAGAACCCGTCGGGCTGGGCGGCGAAATCGAAGGTCTCGCGGACCGAACCATCGGCCAGGGCGATCTCGGAATAGATGTAGCCGCGGTCGCCCTCCTTGCGGGCCAGCACCAGGGTGTCCGGCGTCCGGCCGAGGCCGCCCAGTCCCGGGCCGTCCAGCAGCGCCGTCTCGGTGTAGATTTCCCGCCACCCCGCGCCGGTCCGCGAGGACAGCCGCCAGAAACCGGAATCGGCCTGGTAGGCCGTGCGCGCCACCGCCTCGCCCGTCTGAGCCAGCACGTAGCCGCGCGTGTCGCTGTCGCCGCGGTGCATCCGGAACCCGCGGCCGGTGTCGAGGTCCACGCGATAGACGTCGAACGTCAGATCGCCCTCCTCGTACGTCGGCGCCGTGACGAAGAGGGCGGGCCTGTCGCGATAGGTCCCCGCCCGCCAGTCGAAGATGCTGGTGTAGGCGTTGTGGTCCGCCCGCTTCAGCACCCGCTCATAGGACTGCGTGCGGACGTTCAGCACGTCGAGGATCATGAAGCGGCCCTTGTAGCCGCCGAGGGGGAAATGCTCGCTGGTCAGCCAGCCGACCACCACATGGTCCGGCGAGGCCCAGGCCAGTTCCGAGACGCGCAGGGCCCCGGTCTCGACCGCCGCCAGCAATTCGCCGGTTCGCGTCTGGACCACCACCTTGGTCGAGGCTCCGTCGCGGCGCAGATAGGCCAGGGTGGAGCCGTCGGGCGACACCTCGACCATCGAGATGGCCGGCAGGGCCGCATAGGCTTCGATCGGCGGCGTCTGGGCGCGCGCGCTCGACGCCAGCAGGACGAACGAGGCCATCACGGCCAGAAGAATGCGCAACATGGTCCAACGCCCCGGCGATCCCCGCGTCCGGCCGCGAAGCAGCGCGCCACGCTCCTGGACCCCCGATCCCGCAGAGACCTTAGGCTGCCCGTCGCCTCACGGGCAAGCGGGGCGAGAAACCGGCGCAGCCGCGTCGCGGCGGCGGAAGGCCCGGCCGGCGTTGATGGCCATCACCGCGGCCGGAACCGTCAGGGCGGCGCCGATCAGGAAGGGCCAGTCGTGTCCGACGCCCGAGAAGATCGCCCCCGCCGCCATCGGGCCGAAGATCCGCGCGCTCGAACTGGCCGCCATGTTCAGGCCCAGCATCGCCCCCTGCCGGTCGGGGTCGACCGAACGGGAGATCAGGGCCGAGATGTTCGGCATGGTCACCGCCATGCCGAAGGCGCCGAAGGCCATGATCACCGGCACCAGCACGTCGGCGTCCGGCAGCAGCCGGCTGGCCGCGACCTGGCCGACCAGCCCCGATCCGAAGATCAGGCAGCCGACCGCCAGCACCCGCGCCTCGCCGAAGCGGCGGGCCAGCCGCCCCGCCAGGAACCCCTGGCAGACGACCGAGACCACCCCCACCGCCATGAAGCTGAGGCCGACCTCGCGGGCGCCCCAGCCGTAGCGGGCCTCGGTCCAGAAGCCGAAGGTCGACTCCATGCCGGAGAAGCCGGCCATGTAGATCAGGGTGACCAGCAGCACCCGCGACACCACCGGATTGCGCACCGCATCATGCACCCCGCCGAGGAACGGCGGCCGCGCCGCCGCGGGGTCGGCCGGGGCCCGGCTCTCCTTCAGCAGCAGCACCACGCCCAGCGCCGCCAGCAGGCACAGGCCCGCGGCCACGAAGATCGGCAGCTGATAGCCCAGCGTTCCGAGGTCCGGCCGGGTCAGCACCCCGCCCAGGCCGGGCCCGAAGATGAAGCCGAGGCCGAAGGCGGCGCCGATCATCCCCATCCGCCCGGCTCTCTGCTCCGGCGGCGTCACGTCGGCGACATAGCCCTGCACGGTCGAGATGTTGCCCGCGCCCAGGCCGGTGAACAGCCGCACGGCTATGGCCAGCCAGATGTTGGGCACGAAGGCCAGGGCCAGATAGCCGGCGGCGTTGGCGAGGATGGTGATCAGCAGGACCGGCTTGCGCCCGATCCGGTCCGACAGCCGGCCCCAGAACGGCTCGGCGACGAACTGGCCCAGCGAATAGGCCGAGAACATCAGCGCCACCTGCCACGGCGGCGCGTCCAGCGTCTGGCCGTAGAAGGGCAGCAGCGGAATGACGATGCCGAAGCCGACCAGGTTGATGAACACGACCCCGAACAGCACGGCGAGGGCGGATTTCGAGGTTGCGGGAGCGGCGGGCGTCGGGGTCACGGCGAGATCCGGGAGAAGCGGGAAGCGATGTGTCCGTCAGTCGACACAGCCGCGCAAGGGGCGATGACGGCCGCGCGGCGGCCAACGAAAAACGCCCCGGCCGCTGCGGCCGGGGCGTTGAACTCGGGATCGGTCGACCCGGCTATTTCGGAGCCAGGATCATGATCATCTGGCGGCCTTCCATCCGGGGCGCGTATTCGACCTTGGCGATCTCGTCGAAGTCGGCCTGGACCTTGTTGAGCAGCTTCATGCCCAGTTCGGGGTGGGCCATCTCGCGGCCGCGGAAGCGCAGCGTCACCTTGACCTTGTCGCCCTCGTCGAAGAAGCGGTGCATGGCCTTGGCCTTCACCTCATAGTCGTGGACGTCGATGTTCGGGCGCAGCTTGATTTCCTTGAGCTCGACGACCTTCTGGCGCTTGCGGGCCTCGGCCTTCTTCTTCTGCTCCTGGAAACGGAACTTGCCGTAGTCGAGGATCTTCGCCACCGGCGGTTCGGAGGTGGAGACGATCTGAACCAGGTCCATGCCGGCCTCTTCGGCGGCTTCCAGCGCGGCGGAGGTGGGCATGACGCCCTGCTTTTCGCCGTTCTGATCAATCAGCAGAACGCGCGGCGCGCGGATGTCTTGGTTCATGGGCGGCCCGTCCTTGACGGGCGGCTGGTTCATAGGACGGCGAATGGGCGTCGTTTCCTTATTGTGGACGAAGGTCTGACGAGGCGAAGCGCGCGACGGATCGCGGTCTTCCCCTCAAGCGGCCTATATGACCGCGAATGCCAGTCTCTTCAAGGTTCGACCGGCGTGGGAGCGCCGATGAAGGCGTCGTGCAGACCCAGCACGGCCTCGAAGACGTGGTCGACGGTGAGGGCCTCGATCGGGGCGAACTCGCCGCGGGTCTCGTTGGAGGCGACGGTGCGGGTCTTCGGGCCCCAGGGACCGTACAGCCACCACTCCGTCGGGCCGAACAGGCCCAGCGTGGGGCGGCCGGCCGCGGCGGACACGTGCATCAGACCGGAATCGTTGCCGACGAACAGCGCCGCCCGGTCGATCGCCGCGGCTGAGGCGAGGATGTCACCCTTGCCGACGAAGTCGAGACCGCGCGCACCCGCCGCCCGTAGCGCCGGCGTCGCCGGCGGCCGGTCGCCAGGGCCGCCCACCGCCATGAAGCGCCAGCCGTCGAAGCGCGGCTCCGCCTTCAGCCTCTCGACCAGGGCGCCCCAGCGGTCGGCGGGCCAGCTCTTGCCCGGCTGATGCGCGATCGGGGCCAGGGCGAGGATCGGACCCGGCCCGGCGCCGCCGGCCAGTTGCGGCTCGATCACCGCCGCCGCCTCGTCCCGCGCCCGCTGGTCGAAGAAGATTTCCGGGTCCAGCGGGTGATCGGCGACCATCAGCCGCGACACCATCTCGACCTTGCGCACTCCGGTCTCCCACGACCGGTTGTAGATGACGCGCCGTTTCGCCGGGATCAGGTAGCTCAGCGCCGAGCCGCGGATGTCCACGACCAGGTCCCAGCGCGTCCCGACCACCTGCTTCCACAGCTCGACCCAGTGTCCGGCCAGCTTCTTCTTGTCGAGAATGATGGTCCGCTCCACCCCCGGCGCCGCGCGGAAGAAGGGCGCCGGCGGACGGCCGCAGGCGACCGTGATCCTCGCGCCCGGCACCTGGCGGCCGATCTCGCGGATCACGCCGGAGGAGATGACGCAGTCGCCGATGCGGTTCGAGGTGACGAACAGGACCCTGGGTTCGGACACGCGGATTGGCCTTCGCTTCGTTTTCGGGGGTTCGCTATCAGTCCGCGAGGAATTGCGCGAGAGGACGATGATGGACGACCTGGAACAGCTGACCCGGCCCGACGGTGAAACCCTCGCCCTGAAGCGCGTGCGGGGCTCAGGGCCGACCGTGGTCTGGATCGGCGGCTTCCGCTCGGACATGGACGGGACCAAGGCGCTGGCGCTGGACGCGGCGGCCCGCGAGCGCGGCTGGAACTACGTCCGCTACGATCATTTCGCCCACGGCCGCTCGTCGGGAGACTGGCGCCAGGCGACCATCGGGCGCTGGCGCGAGGACGCCATCGCCGTCGTCGACAGCCTTGAGGGGCCGGTCGTGCCGGTCGGCTCATCGATGGGCGGCTGGGTCGCCCTGCTGCTGGCGCTGGCGAGGCCGGAACGACTGTCCGGCCTGGTGCTGGTCAATCCCGCGCCGGACTTCACCGAGGATCTGATGTGGCCGGGCCTCGCCGACCATGAGCGCCAGGCCATCCTGCGCGACGGCGAGACGGTCGTGGTCGAGGCGGGGCTGGGAGCCTACGTCCTGACCCGCGAAATGTTTGAGGAGGCGCGTGACTGGCTGGTCCTGCGCGGGCCGCTGCCGGTTACCGCCCCCGTCCACATCCTGCAGGGGCGCGATGACGACGTGGTGCCGTGGCGGCGCCAGTCGACCTTGCTCGAGCGGCTGCAGGGGGCCGATGTGCGGCTGGACCTGATCGATGGCGGCGACCACCGCCTGTCGGGGCCCGCCGATCTCGATCGGCTGATCGAGGCCGTTGAACGGAACCGCGGTTCAAGCTCTACATTGTCCTGAGATCAACCCGGAGATCGCCATGCGTATCGTCCTTCTGGCCGCTCCCGCGGCCCTTGCCCTGACCCTTTCGGCCTGCGCTTCCGGCGCCGGCGCGGACCAGTACGGCAGCGAGCTTCAGCGGCTCGCGGCGGACTGCGAGGCCCGCGGCGGCATCCTCTCGCCGACCGGCCAGCAGAGCGGCCGTCCGCAGCTCGACAACGTCTGCAAGATCACCGCCCAGCCGAGCCACTGACGGCTCAGAACAGGGCCGTGATCGCGGCGCCCCCGCCGCGCCTGCGCTCCGGCCCTGTCTAGAGGAGCGCGGCTATGGCCGCGCGGGCCTGTTCGCCCAGGTCCGGCCGCTTCAGCGCCAGCGCCACATTGGCTCGCAGCAGGCCGATCTTGTCGCCGCAGTCATGGGTGACCCCCTCGTACTCGACCGCCGTGAAGGTCTGGTCCTTCATCAGCCGCGCCATGCCGTCGGTCAGCTGGATTTCACCGCCGGCTCCGCGGGGCTGGTTCTCGAGAATGCCGAATATTTCCGGCTGCAGGATGTAACGACCCGAGATGGACAGGTTCGAGGGCGCCTCGCCCCGCGGCGGCTTTTCGACCATCCCCTTCATGCGGATATGCCGCCCGTCCCGGTTTTCCGGATCGACGATGCCGTATTTGTGGGTCTCGCTCTCGGGTACCGCCTCGACGCCGATGACGTTGCCGCCCACCTCGGCGTAAACATCCGCCAGCTGCTTCAGCGCCCCGGGCGCGGCGTCGACGATCACATCCGGCAGCAGCACGGCGAAGGGCTCGTCGCCGATGATGTCGCGCGCGCACCAGACCGCGTGGCCGAGCCCCAGCGGCTGCATCTGGCGGGTGAAGCTCATCTCGCCGGCGCTGGCCAGTTCGGCGTTCATCATGTCGAGGATGTCGGTCTTGCCCTTGGCCAGCAGCTGGGCCTCGAGCTCGATCTGGTGGTCGAAATAGTCCTCGATCGCGCCCTTCGAACGGCCGGTGACGAAGACGATATGCTCGATGCCGGCCTCGCGCGCCTCCTCGACGATATAGCTCAGGATCGGCCGGTCGACGACGTTAAGGAGCTCCTTCGGCGTGGTCTTGGTGCCGGGCAGCACACGGGTGCCGAGGCCGGCGACGGGAAGGACGGCCTTGCGGAGGCGGCGGGCGGTAAGGGTCATGGCGCTCTCAAACGACGACGGTCGCCGATGGTTCATAGCGGGCGTCGCACGGCGGGCCAAACCCCCTCGGCCAGGCCCGGCCACGCGAACGCCGGTCGGCGGAACCGAAGTCGCGAAGACGCGCTCTCACGGAAGGTTGAACAAGGGATACCCAGGCATGAAACGCTCCATCCTGATCACCGCCGTGGCCGGTTCGGCCCTGCTGGCGCTCGCCGCCTGCAACCGCACCGAGGACGCCGCCGACTCCGCCGCCGACATGGGGGCCGAGACCAGCGCCACGACCGACGCCGCCGGCGGCGCCATGTCGGCCGACGGTGCGATGACCGGCGCCGAAGGCGGAGGCGGCTCGGCGGCCGCTGCGGGCGGAAGTTCGGGCGGCTCGCGCGCCACGGCGGGCGGCTCCGGCTCTGGCGGCGGCTCGATGAGCGGCGGGGCTTCGGCTGGCGGCGCGTCGGGCGGCGGCTCGACCGGCGGCGCCCAGCCGACGTCGTCGGCGACCACGGGCCCGGTCAATGACAGCGCCCAGCCGCGCCCCGGACCGGTGCCTCCCGGCACGGCCGTGCCGGTCTCGGGCGGCTACGCCACCCAGGGCCCGCGCGACCCGCGCGACCCGCATTGACCCGGCCTCCAGGCCAGGTTCGTCACTCGACGGTGACGGACTTGGCCAGGTTGCGCGGCTGGTCGACGTCCGTGCCCTTCTGCACCGCCACATAGTAGGCCAGCAGCTGCACCGGCACGGCGTAGACCAGCGGCGCGATCAGCGAGTGGCACTCCGGCGCATCGACGCGGCGGATGCCGGCGCCGTGCGGGTCGGGGGCGGTCTTCGGCGCGATCATGATCACCGGCCCGCCGCGAGCCGCGACCTCCTGCAGGTTGGAGGCGGTCTTTTCGAAGACCTCGTCCAGCGGGGCGAGGGCCACGATCGGCGTCAGTTCGTCGACGAGGGCGATCGGCCCGTGCTTCAGCTCGCCGGCGGCGTAGCCCTCGGCGTGGATGTAGCTGATCTCCTTCAGCTTCAACGCGCCTTCCATGGCCAGAGGGAACATCGCCCCGCGGCCGAGGAACAGCACATCCGTGGCCTTGGCGACGTCGTGCGCCACCGCCTTCAGCGCGTCCTCCATCAGCATGGCCTCGGCGATCAGGCGCGGGGCCTCGAACAGGGCCTTGACCAGCTCGGCCTCGCGCACCGCATCGATCCGGCCGCGCTGCACCCCCGCCGACACCGCCAGCGCCAGCAGGGCGGCGACCTGGGCGGTGAAGGCCTTGGTCGAAGCGACGCCGATCTCCGGTCCGGCGTGGGTCGGCCACAGCACCCCGGCCTCGCGCGCCATCGACGACGAATGGACATTGACCAGCGCCGCCGTCTTGAGTCCGTTGGCCTTGCACCATGACAGGCTGGCCAGGGTGTCGGCCGTCTCGCCCGACTGGCTGACCGCCACCGCCAGCGTCCCCGGCGTCAGCGCCGGCTGGCGATAGCGGAACTCGGAGGCGATCTCGACGTCGCACGGCAGACCGGCCAGCTTCTCGAACGCATAGCGGCCGATCTGGCCGGCGTAGAAGGCGGTGCCGCAGGCGACGATCTGAATGCGGTCTATGGCGGTGAAATCGGTCCCGCCCGGCTTGGCCCGCCCGTTCACGAAGTCGAGGTATTCCGACAGGGTGTGCTGCACGCTGTCCGGCTGCTCGTGGATTTCCTTCTCCATGAAGTGCCGGTACTCGCCCTTCTCGACCAAGGCCGAGGAGGCCGAGACCTGCACCACCGGCCGGTCGACGGCCTGTCCGTCGACGTCGAACATCCGCGCACCGGCGCGGTTGATCCCGACGTAGTCGCCCTCCTCCAGATACGAGATCTGCTGGGTGAAAGGGCCGACCGCCAGAGCGTCGGAGCCGAGGTACATCTCGCCTTCGCCCCAACCGACCACCAGCGGGCTGCCGCGCCGGGCTCCCATGATCAGCCCCTCCTCGCCCTCGACCAGCACCGCCAGGGCATAGGCCCCGGTCAGCCGGTCCAGCACGCTCTTGAAGGCCACGAGCGGGTCGTTGGCCTTGCCCAGTTCGCGGTCCAGCAGGTGGGCCACCACCTCGGTGTCCGTCTGGCTCTCGAAGACATGGCCCTCGGCGCTAAGCTCGGCCTTCAGCTCGGCGAAATTCTCGATGATGCCGTTGTGGACCAGCGTCACCCGTCCCGCCTTGTGCGGATGGGCGTTGGTCGTGGTCGGGGCGCCGTGGGTGGCCCAGCGGGTGTGGCCGATGCCGACCGTGGCGTTCAGCGGTTCGGCCGCCAGCACCGCCTCCAGTTCGCGAATCTTGCCCTTGGCGCGGCGCCGCTCGATCCGCCCGTCGACCAGAGCCGCCACCCCGGCGGAGTCATAGCCGCGGTATTCCAGACGCTTCAGGCTGTCGATCAGACGGGGAACCGCCGGGCCCGTACCGGTCACGCCGATGATGCCGCACATGAACAATGCCCCCCGGAGAAGTTGTCGGCCCCGCTTTGCGCGCGACCCCGGGACGGTCTAAGCCGACCCCTGCTGTGGCCGCCGGTTTAGGCGACATGGCGCGGGAATTGCACCTGAAAACCGGTTTCGCAACATTTCTGCGCAACCTCTCAGCGTGGACACAAGGAAGACTGGACTTGGGCGAGAGACGCTATTTCGGCACCGACGGCATCCGCGGCCGCGCCAACACCCACCCGATGACGCCCGAGGTCGCCCTGCGCGTCGGCCTGGCGGCGGGACGGATGTTCATGTCGTCGGACGACCGCCGCCACCTCGTCGTCATCGGCAAGGACACCCGCCTGTCTGGCTACATGATCGAACCGGCCCTGGTGGCCGGCTTCTCGGCCGCGGGCATGGACGTGCGCACCTTCGGCCCCCTGCCCACGCCGGGCGTGGCCATGATGACCCGCTCGATGCGCGCCGACATCGGGGTGATGATCTCGGCCTCTCACAACGCCTATCTCGACAACGGCATCAAGCTGTTCGGTCCGGACGGCTACAAGCTTTCCGACGAGGTCGAGCTGAAGATCGAGTCGATGATGGACGAGGCGCTCGGCTCGGGTCTCGCCGCCGCCGACCAGCTCGGCCGGGTCAAGCGCATCGACGACTCCCAGGCCCGCTACGTCGAGATCGCCAAGGCCAGCTTCCCCAAGGGCCTCTCCCTGCAGGGCCTGCGCATCGCCGTCGATTGCGCCAACGGGGCCGGCTACAAGGTGGCCCCGACCACCCTCTACGAACTGGGGGCCGAGGTCTGCGCCGTCGGCGTCGAGCCGAACGGGCTGAACATCAACGCCGACTGCGGCTCGACCCATCCGCAGACCATCGCCGAGGCCGTGCGCACCTACCGCGCCGACATCGGCATCGCCCTCGACGGCGACGCGGATCGGGTCATCATCTGCGACGAGAACGGCCGCGTCGTCGACGGCGACCAGATCATGGCCATGGTGGCGCTGGACTGGGCCCGCCGCGGACTGCTCAAGGGCGGCGGCCTGGTCGCCACTGTCATGTCCAACCTCGGCCTCGAGCGCCGGCTGCAGGCCGAGGGCCTGACCCTGGAGCGCACCAGGGTCGGGGACCGCTACGTCATGGAGCGGATGCGCGAGGGCGGCTTCAACCTGGGCGGCGAACAGTCCGGGCACATCATTCTGCACGACCACGCCACCACCGGCGATGGCCTGATGTCCGCCCTGCAGGTGCTCGCCATCCTCGCCGAGAGCGGCCGGCCGATGAGCGAGCTGGCGCGCCAGTTCGAACCGGTGCCGCAGAAGCTGGAGAACGTCCGCTTCTCCGCCGGCAAGCCGCTGGAGGCGGCCTCGGTCAAGGCCGCCATCGCCGAGGCCGAGGCCCGCCTCGCCGGCCAGGGCCGCCTTCTGGTCCGCCCCTCGGGCACCGAGAAGCTGATCCGCGTCATGGCCGAAGGCGACGACGCGAAACTGGTCAAGGCCGTGGTCGCCGACGTCGCCGCCGCCGTCAGATCGGCGGGCTAGCCGCGGCCGCTGCGCCAGCCGGGGCCATGGCCACGGCCGGCCCCCTGTCCACCAGCCGGCATGACAGCACCGCGCTGACGCCCTCGGGGTCGTAGCGAACCCGGGCGCCGCCGTGCTGGTGGTTCAGGGCGCTGGCCAGCAGGCGCGAGCCGAAACCGAACCGCGTCGGCGGGGTGACGGGAGGACCGCCCTGCTCGCGCCACAGCAGGGTCAGGAACCGCATCCCCTCGGCGTCCAGCGACAGGTTCCAGCGCACCTCGACCCGGCCCTCCGCGACCGACAGCGCGCCGTATTTGGCCGCGTTGGTCACCAGTTCGTGCAGCACCAGCGACAGCGTCACCGCCTGCGACGGATGAAGTTGCACCGGCGCCCCGTCGAGGTCGAAGCGCGAGTGGGGTCCCTCGAACGCCCGCGTGACGTCGCGGATGATCGCCTCCAGATCGGCGCCGGCCCAGTTCTGGTCGACCAGCACATTGTGGGCGCTCGACAGGGCCATGATCCGCGCCGTCAGATCCGTCCGCACCCGCGCGTCGACGCCCGCCGAGCGCAGAGTCTGGTCGACTACCGACTGCACCGTGGCCAGCGAGTTCTTCACGCGGTGATTCAGTTCGTTCAGCAGCAGGACGCGCTGGTCGTCGGCCCGCTTCAGCGGGGTCTCGTCCCGGAACACCTTCATGACCACGGCGTCGCCGTACGGCAGGGGCAGCGTCAGCCCATTGGCCCAGAAGCGGTTGCCGTTCTTGCACAGGTGCCAGCGGGAATCTTCGCAGCGTCCCTCGTCCAGCGCCTTGCGGATCTCCTCCAGATGCGCCCCCGCGGCCAGGTCCGCCTCGGTGAACAACCGGCCGATGTTCGTGCCGACCGCCTCCTCGCGGCTGAGTCCGGTGATGCGTTCCGCATCGGCCAGCCATTCCGTCACCGTCCCATCTTCCCTCAGGGCGACGATGGCGTAACCCTTCATGTTTTCGATGATTTTGGCTGCAAAAGCGGCGGGAACGGCGGGCATGAAAGGGGAACGCGGAACAGCGGTTTCCGTGCCGTTCAGCCAGGCTGCATCAGTCGATCGGCTCGACCGTCAGCCGCACCTCGTCCGGGGCCCCGAGACCGCCCGCGGGACAGGGGGCCGGCCTGAACGCCAGATCATGGCAGATGCGCACCTCGCGCAGCCGGTCGTCGGGCCCCGTGGCGACGTGGATCGCCTCGCGCGGCAGCCCCGGATTGGCGGCCGCGAAGGCGCCGCGCAATTCGCCTGCGGTCAGACCTTGCCCGCCCGACATCAGGCCCGGCGCGGTCGGATCGGGCTTGTTGAGCGCGTCGTAGAGGGCCGCCGAACGGGCGAAATAGGCCTCCGGCGCATCCCAGCCGCAGGTGCCGTGTGCGGCCCACTCGTGCTGGACCAGATCGACCGAGGGCGTGCGGCACAGATTGGCCCGGATCGTCGCCTCGCCGACCCGCGTGGCCGGACGGCAGTAGCGCGGATAGGGCTTGCCGTCGGCGTTCGGCCACAGGCCGTGCAGGGTCCAGCCGAAGCGGTTCGCGCTGTCGCAGGCCAGGTCCCCCTGCCCGTCCCCGCCCGACCGGCAGGTCTCGGGCATCCAGGTCACCGCCAGCATGTGGAACAGGATAGTGCGGTCCGCCACCACCTCTTCCGGCGCGACCCGCTCCATCTCCGCCGGCGGCAGACGCTCCGGCAGGACGCAGGTCTCCGTCGCGGCCGCGACGACCGGGGCGCGGTCGGCGTGGCCGTCGCAGGCGGCCAGAAGCAGGAGCGGGAGGAGCAGGAGGGATCGGCTCATTGTTCGGTTCCTCCCACGCGCCCCGACGGCTTGTCGAGCCCGGGACGGGGCGGGATGGAAAGCCGTCCGCGCCTGGCGCAGTCTGCCGCGATGATTCCCGCCCGCGGCGCGACCGCCCTGATTCTCCGCCTGATCCCAGGCCTCGCCGCCTGCGGGGCGGTGACCGCGGCGGCGCTCGCCGTGCAGGTGCTGGAGCTGCGGCTGTTCGGCCGGGCCTGGATCGACGCCATCGTGCTCGCCATCCTGATCGGCGCCGTGGTCCGATCGCTGTGGACGCCGCCGGCCGCCCTGCGTCCGGGCGTCGACTTCAGCGCCCGCACCCTGCTGGAGATCGCCGTGGTCCTGCTCGGCGCCTCGGTCAGCGCCGCGACGGTCATCGCCATCGGGCCCGGTCTGCTGGCGGGCACGGCGGTGATCGTAGTCGCCGCCATCGGCGTCAGCTACGGCCTCGGACGCATGCTGCGCCTGCCGCGCCGGATGGCGGTGCTGATCGCCTGCGGCAACGCCATCTGCGGCAACTCGGCCATCGCCGCCGTGGCCCCGGTGATCGAGGCCGACCCCGAGGACGTGTCGGCCGCCATCGCCTTCACCGCCGTGCTCGGCATCGTTGTCGTCCTGACCCTGCCCCTGCTCGGCGCCGCGCTCGAGATGAGCGGCGTCCAGTACGGCGTGCTGGCGGGCCTGACCGTTTACGCCGTGCCGCAGGTGCTCGCCGCCACCCTGCCGGTCGGTCCAGTCGCCGCCCAGGCCGGCGCCCTGATCAAGCTGGTCCGCGTGTTGATGCTCGGCCCGGTCTGTCTTGGCCTGGCCGTCGCCGTGGCCCTCCGCCGCCGCTCGGACTCCGACCCGACGAAAACGGACGCGCCGTCCCGCCGCGTGCCGCTGGGCCACCTGCTGCCGTGGTTCATCGTCGGCTTTCTGTTGATGATGGGCGCGCGCTCGCTGGAGCTGATCCCCGCCGCGGCCCTGCCGGTGCTGCACGGACTGACCGCCGCCCTGACCGTGATCGCCATGGCCGCCCTGGGCCTCAGCACCGACGCCAGGGCGGTGGCCCGCTCCGGCATGCGCATCGCCGCCGTGGTCGTCCTGTCGCTGCTGGCCATTGTCGGCCTCGCGCTCGGCCTGATCTACCTGCTGGCCATGGTCTGAACGCCGGGCGGCTGGATCGCCAGCCTCTCCACCAGCGCCTCGATACGCTTGCGGATGTCCGGTACGGCCACCGTCTCCCAGAACGCGGCGCGCGCCGGCGGCCCCAGAACCGACAGGCGCTCGTCGGTCCCGCCCCCGGCGCCGATGACGCGCCCCTCGGCATCCAGATCCAGCCCCAACCCCGCGGCGTCCAGCCTCGCCCGGCCGGACCTGATGAGGGGCCCGAACAGAGGATCCGCCGCCGGATCATGCCCGGGGCCGCTGCAGTCGATCAGCCAGGCGCTCGCAAGCGGGGGCGCCCGGCGACCGCCCCGCGGCGTCCAGTTCAGGGCCAGCCCGACGGCTGACGTATCGACCGGTCCGACGCGCCCCGCGACGATCTCCAGCCGCCCGTCTCCCTCCAGCGCATCGAGCCTTGAAGCGACGCGGGGAGAGATGCGATGGCGATGGACGTCCCACCAGGGTCTCAGGTGACGCAGGAAGCGGGCCCTTACGGCGTCGTCAGCCTCGCACCACAGATCGGCGGTGATCGGCCGCAACCCCTCCATGACGCTGCGCCAGCCGCGCGTCGTCGCCAGCCGGCGAGCCTCGGCCAGCCGCGCGGACAGCCTCCCTCCCGTCAGCTCCGGCGTCGGTTTGACCGGCGCGTCGTGGGCGTCGCCGTGTGCGCGTGGCCTCAGACCCCGCCGGCTCACCGCCACGGCCCTGCCGCGCCAGCCGCGCGCCTCAAGGCCCAGCACCATGTCGACCATGGTCAGGCCGCTGCCGACGATGATCACGTCGTCGTCGTCTCCGATCCGGTCCAGCGCGCCGGCCGCCCACGGATCGCTGAGGACGCGGCCGGCGTGGTCGGCGCCCGTCGTGCGCGGCGCGGGATTGCCGGTTGCGAGCACCACCGCGTCCGCCTCGGCGATGCGGCCGTCCGACAGCCGGACCATGGTGTCCTCGATGACCGCGGCCTCGCCCGTCACCCGCTCGATCCGGCCCGGATAGGCGGCTTCCACCTGCGCCAGCCGTTCCATCAGGTAGCGGCCGTACAACCGCCGCGGCGCAAAGCCTTCGGGGTCAGCGCGGTCCGGGTGATGCGCCTCAAGCCAGCGCACGAAATCGTCCGGTCGCCCCTCGACGGCGCTCATCCTGTTGGCGCGCACGTTCAGTATGTGTTCGTCGGTCGGTGTCGAATAGGCCAGTCCCGGCCCGAACGCGCCGCTGCGATCGATCAGGACGGACGCCACATCCCGCTCGGCCAGCCTTGCGGCCAGCATGGCGCCGGAGAAACCGCCGCCGACGATCGCCACCTTCCAGATTCGTTCGCCCAAGTCCGCTCCGTCATCTTCACCCGACGGGCGGGGCCGCCAATCCTAACCGTTCCCTTCGGGCGCCGGAACCCCGACCCTCCGATACCCTGCCATCCCGGCCAATTCGCGCCAAACCCTGTCATCCCGGACGTGGCGCCCCGCAGCCGCCATTCGCCTGCGTCCGCCTTTGACGTGGCGGCATGCTTGAATCTCCGCATCCCGAAAGGGACGGTCTTTGACAACCTTATCGCTCCCGCCTCCGCCGAGGAAACGGCTCCATTTCAGCCTCGGCCCGAGCCGGCGTCCCGGCAAGTTCCCCGCACCGAAGTGTCGGGATGACCGGGTTTCGCGATTTTTCGCCGACCCTGTCAGATTTCCTGATTGTAGGCGCCAATCTCGCCGTACTTCGCCAGCCGCGGCTTCACCTCGTCGCGGAACAGGGCGCGCATGTCGTCTTCCGAGCGCATGCTCTCGACCACCACCACCAGCTCCGGCTTGTTGGATGAGGCCCGCACCAGCACCCAGCTGCCGTCCTCCAGATGCACCCGCACCCCGTTGACGGTGATCGCCTCGACGATCTTCCGCCCCAGGATCGAGCCGCCCGCCGCCGCCAGGGCCTCGTATTCGGCGACGATGCGCGACAGCACCTCGTACTTCAGCTCGTCGTCGCAATGCGGCGACATGGTCAGGCTGGTCCAGGCGTCCGGCAGGGCCGCCTTCAGCTGGCTCAGTTTCTTGCCGGGATTGCGGTCCAGCATGGCCAGCACCGCCCCCGCCGCGACGATGCCGTCGTCATAGCCGTGGCCCAGCGGGGCGTTGAAGAAGAAGTGGCCCGACTTCTCGAACCCGGCCAAGGCGCCCAGCTCCGCCGTCTTGCGCTTGATGTAGCTGTGTCCGGTCTTCCAGTAGACCGTCTCCGCCCCGTTGGCCTTCAGCACCTCATCGGTCTTGTACAGGCCCGTCGACTTCACATCGACGACGAAGGTCGCGTTCGGATGCAGGGCCGACAGGTCGCGGCCCAGCATCAGGCCGATCTTGTCGGCGAAGATCTCCTCGCCCGCGTCGTCGACCACCCCGCAGCGGTCGCCGTCGCCGTCGAAGCCAAGCGCCAGATCGGCCCCGGTCTCGCGGATCTTCGCCGCCATCTGCATCAGCATGGCGTGGTCCTCGGGGTTCGGATTGTATTTCGGGAAGGCGTAGTCGAGCTCGGTGTCCATCTCGATCACCTCGGCCCCCATCCGGCGCAGGGCTTCCGGCGCGAACGCGCCCGCCGTGCCGTTGCCGCAGGCCGCCACCACCTTGATCGGCCGCGTCAGCTTCGTCTTGGCCACAATGTCGGCGATGTAGCGTTCGCGGAAGTCCTCGACCCGGGTCAGCAGGCCGCCGCCGCGCGCCACGCCCTCGCCCTTCAGCACGATGTCCTTCAGCCGGCCGATCTCGTCGGGGCCGAAGGTCAGCGGCGGCTGGGCCCCCATCTTGACCCCTGTCCAGCCGTTCTCGTTGTGGCTGGCGGTGACCATGGCCACGCACGGGCAGTCCAGCTCGAACTGGGCGAAATAGGCCATCGGCGACAGGGCCAGGCCGACGTCGACCACCTCCATCCCGCCCTCCAGCAGGCCCAGCGTCAGAGCCTGTTTCACGCTCAGCGAATAAGAGCGGTAGTCGTGCCCCACCACGATCCGCGGGCGCTGCCCGATCTCGTGCACATAGGTCGCCAGGCCGAGGCCCAGCGCCTGAATTCCAAGGAGGTTGATCTCCTTCTCGAGGATCCAGCGGGCGTCGTATTCGCGGAAGCCCGTCGGCTTCACCAGCGGCACGGTCTCGTAGTCGGCCGTGTTCGGGCGAAGGTCCTGGCGAGGCTTGATCATGATCGGGTCCCTGGCTGAGCGGCGCCCGGTATAGACAGGCGGCCGGAGGGTCACAACAACGCGGGAACAGCGGTATGGGTGCGGCGTTGCCGTCAGAGCCGCCAAGCTTGACCGGTCGGAAGCCCCGGCCTACCCCCCGCACGACGCCTTTGGAGACCTGAATGCCCCGCCTGATCCTGCTGCGCCATGGCCAGAGCCAGTGGAACCTCGAGAACCGCTTCACCGGCTGGGTCGACGTCGATCTGACCGCCGAGGGCGAGGCCCAGGCGCGGCGCGGCGGCGAGCTGATCGCGGACGCGGGCTTCACTCCGGACGTGATGTTCACCTCGGTGCTCAAGCGGGCGAAGCGCACCGGCGCCCTGGCGCTGGACTCCGCCAGCCTGAAGGACGTCCCGGTCGTCGAGGACTGGCGGCTGAACGAGCGCCACTACGGCGGCCTCACCGGTCTGGACAAGGCCGAGACCGCGGCGAAACACGGCGAGGACCAGGTGAAGATCTGGCGGCGCAGCTACGACGTGCCGCCCCCGCCGCTGGCGCCCGGCGGCGAATATGACTTCGCTTCCGACCCCCGCTACGCCGGCCAGACCATCCCCGACACCGAGAGCCTCAAGACCACCCTGGACCGCGTCCTGCCCTACTGGAACGAGGCCATCGCGCCGCGGCTGCGGGCCGGCGAGGACGTGCTGATCGCCGCCCACGGCAACTCGCTGCGCGCCATCGTCAAACACCTGTTCGCCGTGCCCGACGACCGCATCGTGGGGGTCGAGATTCCCACCGGCAATCCGCTGGACATCACCCTCGACGCGGACCTCAAGCCGACCGCCGCCCGTTATCTCGACGAGGCCCGGGCGACCGAACTGCCGCCCCTGCCGGGAGCCTGAACCATGACCGATGCGCAGCAGGCCTCCGACGATATCCGCTTCATGGGCCGGGCCATCGCCCTGGCCAAGGCGCGGATGGGCCAGACCTGGCCCAATCCCGCGGTCGGCTGTGTCATCGTCAAGGACGGCGAGGTCTTGTCTGAGGCAGCCACCGCCCCCGGTGGACGGCCGCACGCCGAGGAACAGGCCGTCCCCGCCGCCGGCGACAGGGCGAAGGGCTCCACCGCCTATGTGACCATGGAGCCCTGCGGCGCGCGCTCCTCGGGCCGCACCTCCTGCTCGAACTTCCTGATGGACGCGGGCGTCAGCCGGGTCGTGGTCGCCGCCGTCGACCCCTCGCCGTTCGCCTCCGGCCGCGGCGTGGAACGGCTCAGGAAGGCGGGCCTGCAGGTGGAGACCGGCCTGCTCGCCCAGGACGCGGCCGTGCTCTACGAGGGTTACCTCCACCGCGTCGAGACCGGCCGGCCGATGGTCCGCATCAGCGCCGCCGGCGACGGCTTCGACGCCCGTTTCGCCGCCTCGCCCAAGGCCGACCTGGCCACCGAACTGAAGCGCCTCGGCGAGGCCGGCTACACCCGCGTCTGGGTCAGCCCCGGCGAACTCGCCGACGCGCTCGCGGCCCAAGGGCTGCTGACCGCCTGACCCCGCTGACACCGCCCTGATTCCTCACGCTTTCTTAAGCGAGGACGTGCCATTCTGGGGCAATGTCGGGAACCACCTCCCCCTCCGCCGCCAGACGGCGCATCGACCAGCAGGAGCTGGACGCCATCTGCGCCCGCCACGACCGCCTGTGGCAGGCCAAGCCCGGCGGCGCCCGCGCGGTGTTCGCGTGGCTGGACCTGTCGGGGCTGTCGCTGGCCGGCCGCAACCTGGCCGATGCGGATTTCGCCGCCGCCTGCCTGATCGGGACCGATCTGACCGGGACCAAGCTCGACAACGCCACCTTCTTCGGCGCGGACATGCAGGACGTGATCCTCGTCGACGCGAGCATGCGCCGGGCCGACCTGCGCGGCGCCTGCCTGCGCGGCGCGGACCTGACCGGGGCCGACCTGTTCGAGGCCGATCTGCGCGAGGGCACCATCGCGGCGGCGGACTCCAAGCTGGGCTTCCGCGTCGTCGAGGCCAAGCAGCGCAACGACACCCAGGCCTCGGGCGCCTGCCTCGTCGGCGCCAACCTTGAACGCTCCAAGCTGACCGGCGTGGTCGCCGTCGCCGCCGACTTCTCGGACGCCATCATGAAGGACTGCAAGCTGGTCCGGGCCAACCTGAAGCAGGCCAGCTTCCGCGGCGCGGACATGGCCGGCGCCGACCTGTCCGGCGCCGACCTGTCGGGCGCGGACCTGCGCGACGCCGTGCTGGTCGGGGCCAAGATGGCCATGTGGCGCACCGACGGCGCCGACATGACCGGCGCCCTGACCGACCATCGCTCGGTCGGCAGCCCGGTCGACAAGATGCCTGCCGCCGAAATGCTGGCCGAGCACGCCCGCTGGTGCGAGACCGGCGGCGGCGAGGGCCAGCCCTCGGTGTTCGACGGGGTCGACCTGAGGGCGCTGCGATCCATTACCGGCTACAATCTGACGGCCCTCTCGGCCAAGGGCGCGGTCTTCTACGGCCTCGACATGGAGGGCGTGCAGCTTCAGGGGGCCCATCTTGAGGACGCCGACCTGCGCTCCGTCAATCTGAAGGGCGCCGATCTGCGCGGGGCGCGGCTGGCGCGGGCGCGGCTCAACGGCGCCGACCTGCGTCAGGCCCAGCTGGGTCCGCTGATGATCGCCGAGGACCGGCTGCTGCCCGCCGATCTGACCCGGGCCTGCCTGAAGGGCGCCGACCTTTCCGGAGCGGACCTGAAGCGCGCCAACCTGACCGGGGCCGATCTGACCCGCGCGACCCTGCGCGGCGCCTGCCTGCGCCAGGCCGAGCTGGCCGGGGCGATCACGACAGGCGCCCGCGGCATGGACGTCGACGCCGCCGCCTGACACGAAAAAGGGACGGCGCGAGCGCCGCCCCTTCAGGGACAGGCCAGGGCCGTCGTTACGCGGCGGCCTTGCCCTTCTTGCCTTCGATCAGCGCCTGACCCGAGCCGATCTCGATTCGGCGGGGCTTCAGGGCTTCCGGCAGTTCACGCACCAGATCAATCGAGAGCAGGCCGTTGACGAGGTCGGCGGTCTTCACGACGACGTAGTCGGCCAGCTGGAAGCGGCGCTCGAAATCGCGCTCGGCGAGGCCGCGGTGCAGGAAAGTCCGCTCACTGCCGTCGTCGTTCGCCGTCTTGCGGCCGGTGACGGTGAGCAGGTTCTCCTTCACCTCGATGTTCAGCTCGTCGGGCTTGAAGCCGGCGACGGCGATCTCGATGCGGTAGGCGTTCTCGCCAGTGGTCTCGATGTTGTAGGGCGGCCAGCCGTTCTCCTGGCTGGTGCGCGCGGCGCTTTCCAGCAGGCCGGCCAGACGGTCGAAGCCGACGGCCGAACGGTAGAGCGGGGTGAAATCATAAGTACGCATGTCATCCTCCTGAGGATCAGCAAGGTTGAGCCGCCCCTGCGTTTTGAGCCCGGGACGGCGATGGGAGATCAGCCCCGGCGGTCCGGCTTGCGGCCCCGTCAGGTCTGGAGGACCCGATGTCGGCGTCCTCGCCCGCAGATGTGGGATGCCTGCGAAGACCGTCAAGGGGCGGATCGGGCGCTTCAGCGGCGCTTCAATGTGTCGCCGCTCGCCTTCATGGCTTGCCCGGCGCGTCCGAACCCAGCAGGGTTGGAGTTCCCCTTTTGGAGACGACCGATGCGCCTGCTCGCCCTCGCCGTGACCACGGCGCTCGCCCTTCCGGCGATGGCCGCCGCCCAGACCCTTCCCGACCTTCCCGTTCTGGCCGAAACACCCGCCCAGCGCACCGCCCGCCGCGCCGCCATGGCGCCGCCGGTTCCGCAGGAGGACACGGCCCTTCAGGCAGTTATCGGATCCTCCGCCCGCCCGGCCGCCGACGTGGCCCGCGACGTTTATCGCCACCCGTTCGAAACCCTGACCTTCTGGGGCCTGACGCCCGGGGCGACGATCGTCGAGATCGAGCCCGGCCGCGCCGGATGGTGGAGGAACATCCTCGAGCCCTACGCCAACGCCACCGGAGGGAGCTATCACGCCGTAAACCGGCCGCTGGAAGGAATGGGCGTCGCCGACGGAACCGCCGACCTCGTAGTGGTCGCCCGGGCGTTTCATAACTGGCATCGAGCCGGTCGGACGGAGCCCTACCTCGCCGCCTTCTTCAAGGCCCTGAAGCCGGGCGGCGTGCTGGCGATCGAGCAGCACCGCAGCGTCGACGGCCTCAACCCCGACCAGACCGCGCCGAGCGGCTATGTGCCTGAGAGCTATGTCATCCAGGCAGCCCTGGCCGCCGGGTTCGAGCTCGACGCCCGCAGCGAACTGAACGCCAATCCGAAGGACGACCACGACCATCCCTACGGCGTCTGGACCCTGCCCCCGACCCGGGTCAGCGCCCCGCGCGACGGTGTGGCCGCCGACCGTCCGACGCCGCTCACAGAGGCCGAACGTGCGGCGTTCGACGCCGTCGGCGAGAGCGACCGGATGACCCTCCGTTTCCGCAAGCCGGCCTGATGCCGAGGCCCGCCGCAACGCCTTTGACCGACCACGGGAACAGGGTTAAGCCCTTGGCGAACGGGGACGAACCGTACGGCGCGAAGGCGTCGCGGGGGACGTGAATGGCTGAATCAACCGAGGTCTGGCGACCGCTTGCGTCGCGTCGGAGCGTCCTTTCCGGCGCCCTTGGCCTGCTGGCCTTGGCCGGCTGCACCCGGGAGAAGACCGCCGAGCCGCCGCCTCAGCCGGACGGCCCGCCCAAGGGATCTCTGGAATGGGCCGTCAGCGGCCCCTGGCGAGCCCAGGACCGCGCCCGCGACGCCTGGCGCCATCCGATGGAGACGCTCCGCTTCTTCGGGTTGCAGCCCCGCATGACGGTGGTCGAGTTCTGGCCCGGCAGCGGCTGGTGGACGGAGATACTGGCGCCGTATCTGGCGGAGGGCGGCGGCCACTACGTCGCCGCCGGCTTCCAGACCGGCCCCGGCGCCGACCCGGCCCAGACCGCCCTGGCGGCGGCCTTCCAGAAACGGTTCACCAACGACCGGCGGCTGTACGGCGAGATCGAACTGTCAGAGTTCGGACCGACCTCCGGCCCGGTGGCTCCCGCCGCCACCGTCGATCTGGTGCTGTTCATGCGCAACATCCACGCCTGGATGGCGGCCGGGGTGGCCGAGAAGGCCTTCGCCGACGCCTATGCCGCGCTTCGGCCGGGCGGCGTGCTCGGCATCGAGCAGCACCGGCTTGGCCCCGACAAGGATCAGGATCCCACCGCGGCGAACGGATACGTCCAGGAAGCGTTCGTCAAACAGCTGGCCGCCGAGGCCGGCTTCGCCTTTGTCGCCTCCTCCGAAATCAACGCGAATGAAAGGGATACCAAGGATCATCCGTTCGGCGTCGAGACCCTGCCTCCCATGGGGCTGACGGCGCCGCGCGGATCGCCGCCGGACCCGACCTTCGAGCGGTCGAAATACGACGAGATCGGCGAGAGCGACCGCATGACCTTGAGATTCAGGAAACCCGAGTGAGCCGAGCCGCCGCCTACGCCGCCAATGCCCCGTTGATGGGGGTTCCGGGCGCTTCAGCGCCTCCGGGCGGAACCGGTGAATGGTTCCGCGGCGCCGGCGGTCTGCGCCTGCGCGCCGCCTTCTGGACGCCATCAACCCTGGCGGCGCGGAAGCCGCGCGGAACCGTCATCGTCAGCCCCGGCCGCACCGAGCCGATCGAGAAATATTTCGAGGTGATCGGCAATTTCCTGGCCCGCGGCTGGTGCGTGCTCGCCCACGACTGGCGCGGCCAAGGGCTGTCGGCCCGGTTGCTGCCGGATCGCCTCAAGGGCCATGCGCGGGCGGTCGAGGAATTCCTCGACGACTACGCCCGCCTCCTCGACGCCTATGAGGCCCGCGCGCCCAAGCCGTGGATCATGGTCGGCCATTCGATGGGGGCGGTGCTGAACCTGATGACGCTGGAGGGGGGCGAGGAGCGGTTTTCGGGCGCCTTGCTGACCAGCCCGATGCTGCGCATCAAGACCGGCAAGCGGTCGATGTGGTCGGTCAAGCTGGCGGTGCGCTGGAACCTGCGCCACGGCAAGGCGGGCGACTATGTGCTGGATAATCCGGACGACCCGTTCGACCACACCTTCGACAAGGACGCCCTGACCACCGACGAGAGCCGCTACGAGCAGTGGCGTCAGCAGCTCTACGCCTGCCCGCACCTGGCGGTCGGCGGCCCGACCTGGGGCTGGCTGGCCTTTGCGCTCGACGCGGGCGAACGCGCGCTCAAGCCCAAGGCGCTGAAGTCCGTTCGCATTCCCGTCGCCATCGTGCAGGCCGCCGAGGACGACCGGGTCTGGAAACAGACCAACAAATGGGCCGCGCGCCGCCTCGGCCGCGGGCGCTATGTCGAAATTCCCGGCGCGAAGCACGAGGTCGTCATGGAGACCGACGAACTGCGCGCCGTCTTCCTCGACGAGTTCGACGCCATGGGCGCCTATGTCTCGCCGATCGAGGACCTGTCGCCGATCCCCGGACCCGTCGTGGACCGCGAACCGACGGAGGCGGCCTAGGCGGCCGCTCGCCGCAACGCCACCAGCGCCTGATCGCGCAGCCGGGCGTCGCCCACGGCGAGAATCTGGCCCGACCCGTCCGGAACTTCGCCCCGCCAGTTGGTGACCTCGCCTCCGGCCGCCTCGATGACCGGCACGAGGGCCGACCAGTCCCAGACCTTCAGCGCGCTCTCGGCCACGAGATCGATCCGTCCCGCCGCGAGCATGGCGTAGGCGTAGGCGTCGCAGCCCAGCCGGGCCAGCCGGGCGGCGGCGCGCACCTGCGTCCAGGCGCCCAGCTCGGCGCCGGTGAACAGATCGGGGTCGGTGGTGGCGATCAGGGCTTCGTTGAGATGGGCGCAGGCGCGCACGCGCAGCGGCGTGTGGCGAGCACCCTTCAGCAGCCGCGCGCCCGAGGGCCCGCCGATGAAAATCTCGTCCAGATAAGGCTGGCCGATGACGCCGACGGCCGGACGACCGGCGGTTCTCAGGGCGATCAGGTTGGTCCACAGCGGCAGGCCGGCGATGAAGGCGCGCGTCCCGTCGATGGGGTCGAGAATCCAGACGTGTTCGGCGTCCGGCCGATCTTCGCCATACTCCTCGCCGATGACGCCGTGCCTGGGATAGCGACCGGCGATCAGCCGCCGGATCGCCGCCTCGGCCTCGCGGTCCGCCTGGGTGACCGGATCGAAACCGGCGGCCCCGCCCTTGTCCTCTTCCTCGCAGGCCCCGCGGAAATACGGGAGCGACACGCGGGCGGCCTCGCGGGCCAGTTCGACGGCGAACAGTTCATACTCGGTCATGACAGGGGCGAGTGACGAGGGGCGGGCGGCGAGTCAAGCGGCGCGGGCCCCTCTTCCCCTCCTGTCAGGCCGCTTCGCCCTCGGTGTGCAGCGACTTGGCGAGGTCGAGCAGGCGCCGGCGGGGGCGCTCTCCGAGCTGGTAGTAGGCCTGGATCAGGTCGAGCGTTTCCTTGCGGGAAAACATCTCGCCGCCCTGGTTGGCCGCCTCCCGGCGCTCGATGGCCTCTTCGAGACCGTCGTAGAAATAGCTGACCGGCGATTCCAGCGCCTCGGACAGCTGCCACAGGCGGGCGGCCGAGATGCGGTTGGCGCCGCATTCGTATTTCTGGATCTGCTGGAAGCGGATGCCGACCTGGGTGGCCAACTGCTGTTGGGTCAGGCCCAGCAGGCGGCGGCGGCGACGCAGGCGGCGTCCGAGGTGAAGGTCGATGTCGGTGGCCATGGCCCCAATTCCCCTTGTTCCCAACCTGTCCCGATGCGGGACGGCTCGCCCTTCGGGGGGCAAGGCCCGTGCCGCCTTCCCGCGAGGGGGGAGAATGGATGAACCCGGTTCACCGGGCCCGGAAGCGTCCGGGGCAACCGTTGCGCTTCCAGCGCATTAAACCGCCATCGATCATGCTTGGAAGGAGCGGACTATGAGCGGTTTTGGATGGGTAGCGTGGATTGTCATCGGCATCATCGCCGGCTGGCTGGCTGAGCAGATCATGGGGCGCAATCACGGCCTCCTGACCAATCTGGTCGTCGGCGTCGTCGGCGCGCTGATCGGCGGTTTCCTGTTCAACACCCTCGGTGGGGACGCCGGGGGCAACTGGATCATCGGGCTGATCGTCGCCACGCTGGGCGCCATCATCCTGCTGTTCCTGCTGGGACTCGTGAAACGACGGGCCTGAGGGTTCCGCGTTCGAGACGGAAAAGGGCGGCTCCGCGAGGAGCCGCCCTTCTTCTTGGTCCCGTGCCGGTCAGGCGTCGGGCTTGGCCGGATCGGGCTTGTCGTCGCCGTCGCCGGGAGCGGGATTGGCCGGATTTTCCGGCGGCAGGGTCGGCGGAGTGACCGCCGGGGGAACCGTCTCGGTCGCCGGGGGCGCCGCCTGTTGAGCTGGCGTAGCCGGCGTCGCCGGGCTCACGCCCGGTTGGGCCGGAGTCGCCGGGACGGCGGGCGTCGCCGGAGCGGGGGCGCTATCGTCATCGGCGTCCTCTTCGTCCTCCGCGTCGTCGGTGGTCCGGTTGCCCGGAACCGCGGGCGTGGCCGGAGTCGCCGGCGCGACGCCGGGCTGGGCCGGAGTGGCGGGGGTCGCCGGCGCCGTTACGGCCTCGGCGGAGCCGAACTGTTCGAGAGTGAAGTCGACGATCACCACCTCGCCTTCCTGACGGATGCCGTCGATCGGCACCGCGCGGACGGTGCCGTCGGCGCCTCGCACCGTCAGCTGCTGGCGTCCGCCGTTCAGGCGGGCCCCGACGAGGACGCCGAGATCGCCGTCGCCGCCGCGCACGGTCATGCCGGGCTGCAGCGTCAGGGTCGGCGCCTGGGTCGACTGTGCGGGCGGCGTCGTGGCCGGCGGAGTCGCGGCCGGCGGGGTGGTCGCGGGCGGGGTCTGCGGAGCCGTGTCCTGGCCGATCGCCGGAGCGGTCACGAGGAACAGGCCGGCGACCCCTGTCAAGAGCGCGGTCTTTCGCATGATGGTCAGCCTTGCGTTAAGCGAGCGAAACGGCTCGCACCGCAAGGTCAACACGGAGGCGGAACGGTTTGTTGCGTCAGCCCCGAAATGGCCCCGGGATGGCCCGGATTGGCCAAATTCCATGAGCCGAAGGGCGCGTCCTATTCTTCGCGGACGCGCTTCTTGCGGAACGACGGGTTCAGCACCTGTTTGCGCAGGCGGATCGACTTCGGCGTCACCTCGACCAGCTCGTCTTCCTCGATGTAGGCGATGGCCTGTTCCAGCGAGGGACGGCGCGGCGGGGTCAGGCGCACGGCCTCATCCTTGCCGGCGGCCCGGATGTTGTTCAGCTGCTTGGCCTTCATCGGATTGACGTCGAGGTCATCCCAGCGGCTGTTCTCGCCGATGATCATGCCCTGGTAGGTCTTCTCGCCGGCGCCGACGAACATCACGCCGCGTTCTTCCAGGTTCCACAGGGCGAAGGCGGCGGTCTCGCCGTCGCCGTTCGAGACCAGAACCCCTTTCAGGCGGCCCTCGATCGCGCCCTTGTGCGGCTCGTAGTGGCTGAACACCCGGTTCAGCACGCCCGAACCGCGCGTGTCGGTCAGGAACTCGCCCTGGTAGCCGATCAGCGAGCGCGACGGCGACTTCAGCACCAGACGGGTCTTGCCGGCGCCCGACGGGCCCATGTCCTTCAGCTCGGCCTTGCGGGCCGACAGCTTCTCGATGACCACGCCGGTGTATTCGTCGTCGACGTCGATGACGACGTCCTCGATCGGCTCCAGCCGCTCGCCGTTCTCGCCGGTCTGATAGACCACGCGCGGACGGCTGATCGACAGCTCGAAGCCTTCGCGGCGCATGTTCTCGATCAGGACGCCCAGCTGCAGTTCGCCACGGCCGGCGACCTCGAAGGCGTCCTTGCCGCCCGTCTCGGTGACGCGGATGGCGACGTTGGCCTCGGCTTCCTTGAGCAGGCGGTCGCGGATGACGCGCGACTGGACCTTGTCGCCCTCGCGGCCGGCCAGCGGGCTGTCGTTGACCGAAACGGTCATCGAGATGGTCGGCGGATCGATCGGCTGGGCCGGCAGGGCCTCGGTGACTTCGAGGGCGCACAGGGTGTCGGCCACGGTGGCCTTGGACATGCCGGCGATGGCGACGATGTCGCCGGCCTCGGCGTCATCCACCGGTTGGCGCTTCAGGCCGCGGAAGGCCAGCACCTTGGTGATGCGGCCCTGTTCGATGGTCTTGCCGTCGCGCGACAGGGCCTTGATGGCCATGCCGGGAACGGCCTTGCCGCTCTCGATCCGGCCGGTCAGCAGACGGCCCAGGAACGGATCGCTCTCGATCAGAACGTTCAGGATCTGGAACGGCTTGTCCTTGTTCTCGACCTGCTTCGGCGCCGGCACGTGGTCGACGATCAGGTCGAACAGCGGGGCCAGATTGTCGCTCGGCTGGTTCAGGTCCAGCGTCGCCCAGCCGGCCCGGCCCGAGGCGTAGATGTGCGGGAAGTCCAGTTGCTCGTCGGTCGCGCCGATGGCGGCGAACAGATCGAAGGCGGCGTTGTGGACCTTGTCCGGATCGGCGTGGGCGCGGTCCACCTTGTTGATGCAAAGGATCGGGCGCAGGCCCATCTTCAGCGCCTTGGTCAGCACGAATTTGGTCTGCGGCATGACGCCTTCCTCGGCGTCGACCAGCAGCACGCAGCCGTCCACCATGCCGAGGATGCGCTCCACCTCGCCGCCGAAGTCGGCGTGGCCGGGGGTGTCGATGATGTTGATGCGCGTCTCGCCTGCCTTGCCGTTCCACAGCACGCTGGTGCACTTCGCCAGAATGGTGATGCCGCGCTCGCGCTCCTGGTCGTTGGAGTCCATGGCGCGCTCGGTGGTCGCCTCATTGGCTCGGAACACGCCGGACTGGGCGAGCAGCTGATCCACCAGGGTGGTCTTGCCGTGGTCGACGTGGGCGATGATGGCGACGTTGCGCAGGTTCATTTCGGACTCGGGCGGACTGTGTTCGGCCCCGGAAGGTCCGGGCCGCTGCAAAGGGGCGTGATGGCGGGAAGGCGCGCGCCTCTTACAGGGGCGAACGCGGAAACGCCAGTGCGCGGGAAACACGCACTGGCGTAACGACGCCCGTTATGGCCGATGAAAACGGCGGGCTGAGGGCGGGATCAGACCTTCGCCGACCGGCTCCGCACCCAGCCGTACAGGACGAGGGTGAGCACGGCGAAGGCCACCACCCCCGCCAGCATGGCCGGCCATGTCGATCCCTCGGGGAGCATGGCGAAGGGCGCGTCGTTCCGCGTCCCGACGATCACGCCCGCGGTCATGACCAGGAAGAGGCTCTCGCCGACGATCAGGCCCGACGCCAGCAGCACGCCCATGCGGCGGCCGACGTCGGCGAACCGGGTCTCCTTGATAACCTTGTCGTAGACCCAGCCGATGATCGCGCCGATGACCAGCATCGTGGTCACGGCGGCGGGCAGGTAGAAGCCGATGCCGACGGCCAGCGGCGGCAGCTTCATCTTGCCCCTGGTGGCGCCGCTCAGCACCGCGTCCAGCACGATGATGACCACGCCGATGGCGGCGCCGAGGCCGATCAGGTCCCAGCGCAGATCGCCGCCGATCACGCCGCGGGCCAGAGCCGAGATCAGGGTGGCCTGCGGCGCGGCGAGAGGCTCGTCGGCGATCCCGGCCGGCCCCCCCTCGAAGCCGAAGGCGCTGTTGAGCAGGTTGAGGATCAGCGGGATGACGAGGGCGCCGGCGACGACGCCGACGATCAGGGCCGTCTGCTGGCGCCACGGCGTGGCGGCGACGAGCTGGCCGGTCTTGAGGTCCTGCAGGTTGTCGTTGGCGATCACCGCCACCGCGAAGACCACCGCCGTAACGATCAGGGCGAAGGCCACCACCGACGGATCGGCGGGCAGGCCGGCCAGGGCCAGAACGCCCAGCATCAACACCGAGGCGATGACGATGGCGAGGATGCCGACGCCCGAAACCGGGCTGTTCGACGAGCCGATCAGCCCCGCCATGTAGCCGCAGATCGCCGCCACCGCGAAGCCGATGAAGACCACATAGATCAGGCCTCCGGCGACCAGCAGGCCGGTGGAGCTGGCCAGGGTCGGATTGGCCTGGGCGAACCAGGCCAGGATCAGGCCGATGCCGATCAGGCAGGCGACCGACAGGCCGGCGACGAGGTTGATCGGGATGTCCTGCTCGGTCCGGTCCAGCACTTCGCCGCTCTGGCGGCGGCGGTTGGCGGCCAGGGCCGAGGTCAGGCCGCCGACCAGCGGGCCGGACAGCTTGATCAGGGTCCAGATGGCGGCGACGCCGATGACGCCGGCGCCCATGAAGCGGACTTCCCGGCTCCACACCGTCCCGGCCAGTTCCTCGGCCCCCACGCCCGCGGGCAGGGTCGTCGCGATCGACGGAATGCCATGCGCGGTCAGCCAGGCGATCGTGTCGGGCGAGGTCAGGATCGGCACGGCGATGCACCAGGCCAGGATCAGGCCGAACAGCTGCGCGAGACCGACGCTGAGGCCGATCAGGTGACCCGCGCCCAGCAGGGCGAACTGCATGCCGAAGCCGATGCCGGTCGCGCCGCCGCCCAGGGACGCTGGCAGCTTGATGAACCGCGCCGCCTCGCCGGCGAACACCCGCCCCGCGACCAGCAAGGCATAGCCGGCCGAGACCACGGCCCCGGTGATCACCACCCACAGGCCGGCGGCGTTCTCGCGCACCGCGCTCTCGGTCTGTTCAGCGCCGCGCGAGCCGACGGTCAGCACTTCGGCGGCCGCGACGCCCTCGGGATACGGCAGGTTGGCCTCGACCACGAGGGCGCGGCGCAGCGGAATGGAGAAGGTCACGCCCAGGACGCCGCCGAAGATGCAGATCAGCACCGACTCCCAGAAGGGGAAGACCGTCCACCAGCCGACCATCACCAGGCCCGGCAGGACGAAGATGATCGAGCTCATCGCTCCGCCGACCGAAGCCACGGTCTGGACGGTCATGTTCTCCCAGATGGTCGAGTTCCGGAACATCCGCAGGATGGCCATGGAGATGACCGCCGCCGGGATGGCCGAGGCGAAGGTCAGGCCGACCTTGAGGCCCAGATAGGTGTTCGCTGCGGTGAAGATCACCGCCAGAATGCAGCCCAGAACGAGTGCGCGGAGCGTCAGCTCGATGCGCTTGCCGCCGCTGATCGGCGCGCTCGCGGGTGTGTCGGTCATTGAAGGCCCTCTCCCTTGTTGGGCGGAGGTAAGCCGGAAACGCGGCATACGTCGAGAGGGAGCGTGCAAGCCTTGTCTCCACCCGATTGACTCGGACGTCGTCGGGGCGGAGCTTGACCGCGGCGGGGAGAGACGACGATGCGCAAGATCCTGATCGCGACGGTGGTGGGCCTGCTGTGCGTGGGCGGAGCCGCCAACGCCCGGGGCGAGGGACCCGAGGACGTGGTCAACGGCCGCAAGGCGGGGATGATGCTGTCCGGCGTGGCCATGGGCGCGATGAAGGCGGCGATCGACGCCGGCCAGGCCCCCTCCACCCAGCGGTTCAACAGCTGCGCCCTGGCCCGCTGGGCCCACGCGGTGCCGGGCATGTTCCCGGCGGGCAGCGGCCCCGACTCGGGAGTCGAGACCCACGCCAGGCCCGAGGTGTGGAGCGACCGCGCCGGCTTCGAGACCAGGGCCGCCGCCTACGCCGCCGCCGCCGACCGGCTCGCGGAACTGGCCGCGGGCGACGACGCGGCCGCCTTCAGCGCCCAGTGGACCGTCGTGCGTTCGAGCTGCCAATCCTGCCACGACGCCTACAAGGCCAACTAGGCCGCTCGCCAGCCGGTCTCGGCTCCTCTAGACCTCTCCCATGCCCGAACTTCCCGAGGTCGAGACGGTCCGGCGCGGCCTTGAGCCTGTCCTGACCGGCGCCCGCCTGACCCGCGTGCGCCAGAACCGGCCGGACCTGCGCTTCCCGTTCCCGGAGCGCTTCACCGAACGGCTCGAGGGCGCCACCGTCGAACGGATCGACCGCCGCGCCAAATACCTGCTGATGCCCCTGTCGACGGGCGAGACCTGGGTGACCCATCTGGGCATGACCGGCCGCTTCACCCTGGACGGCGAACAAGTCGGCGAGTTCGAGGAGAATGCTCCCGCGACCGGCAAGCACGAGCACGTCAGCTTCTGCGCGGCGAGCAGCGGGACCACGACGCGGGTGGGTTTCACAGACGCCCGCCGCTTCGGCTTCATGGGCCTGATTCCGACGGACGCGGTCGAGGCGCATCCATGGTTCGCCGGTCTCGGGCCGGAACCGCTTGGCAACGGCTTCTCCGGGGCGCATCTGGCCGCGGCCTTCGCCGGCAAGACGCAGAACATCAAGGTCAGCCTGCTGGACCAGCGCATCGTCGCCGGCCTCGGCAACATCTATGTCTGCGAGGCCCTCTACCGCGCCCGTATCTCGCCGCTCGTCGCCGCCGGCAAGGTCTCGAAGCCGCGCCTCGAAACCCTCGCCGCAGTGGTCCGCGACGTGCTCAACGACGCCATCGAGGCGGGCGGCTCGACCCTGCGCGACTTCGCCAATGCGGAAGGCGGCCAAGGTTATTTCCAGCACCGCTTCGACGTCTACGGCCGCGAGGGCAACCCCTGCTTCGGCGAGGGCTGCACCGGCGTGGTCAAGCGCACGGTCCAGGCCGGCCGCTCGACGTTCTGGTGTCCGGCCTGCCAGAAGCGGTGACGCCATGACCGACCACCGCATCATCCTGTTTCGCGGCATGAACACCGGCGGCGTCCGCGCGCCCGTCGCCGGGCAGCGCGCCATGGCCGAAGCGATGGGGCTGAAGAACCCGCGGACGCTCGCGGCCAGCGGCAACCTTGTGGTCGAGAGCGGCAAGGCGACCGACGCACTTGAGCGGGACATTGAGGCGGAGATGGAGAGGCGCTTCGGCCTGAAGATCGCCGCCATGGTCCGAACCCCGGAGCAGTGGTCGAAGCTGATCGCGGACAATCCGTTCGCAAAGGAGGCGGCCGCCCACCCCGCCAAGCTGCTGGCCATGGTCATGAAGGACGGCATCCGGGATGGGGGCGTGGACGCGGTCCGCGCCTTCGCCGCCGGCGACGAACGGGTCGAGGCGGTCGGCGGCGTGCTCTATTTCTGGCATCCCGACGGGATCGGCCAATCGAAGATGGCCGGGAAGGCCCAGCCGCGCCTGATCGGCGTCGGCACCGGCCGCAACTGGAACACGGTGCTGAAGCTCGCGGAGATGGTCGGCCTTCCGTCGCGCTGACCGGCTCGCTATGCAGGCTGAAGACTGAGGAGACCCCCATGGCCGACAGCTATTCCACCCTTCTGATCGAACGCCACGCCGACGGCTATGCGGTGGTGACCCTGAATCGGCCCGAGGCGCTGAACGCCCTCAACTCCGCCCTGTTCAAGGATCTCGCTGACTTCCTCGACGCCGTCGAGCACGACGACAGCGTCCGCTGCCTGATCCTGACCGGCTCGGGCGACAAGGCTTTCGCCGCCGGCGCCGACATCAAGGAGATGTCCGACCAGTCCTACGCCGACATGTACAAGGCCAATTTCTTCTCGCTGGGCCACGACCGGATCACCCGCTTCCGCAAGCCGATCATCGCCGCGGTCAACGGCTTCGCCCTCGGCGGCGGCTGCGAACTGGCCATGCTGTGCGACTTCATCGTCGCGTCCGAGAAGGCGAAATTCGGCCAGCCCGAGATCAACCTCGGCGTCGCCCCCGGCATCGGCGGCTCGCAGCGCCTGACCCGTCTGGTCGGCAAGGCCAAGGCGATGGACATGGTTCTGACCGCCCGGATGATGGACGCCGCCGAGGCCGAACGCGCCGGCCTCGCCAGCCGCGTCGTTCCGCACGAGACCCTGCTCGACGAAGTCCGCAAGATCGCGGCGAAGATCGCCTCGCAAAGCCCGCTGGCGGTCATGGCCAACAAGGAGATGGTCAACGCCGCGCTGGAGACCACCCTGACCCAGGGCGTCCAGTTCGAACGCCGCCTGTTCCACAGCCTCTTCGCCTTCGAGGACCAGAAGGAGGGGATGGCGGCGTTCGTGGAAAAGCGGAAACCGGAGTTCACCGGCCGCTAGACGAAGGTCAGCTCCGCCCGCTCCGCTCCCTGCCGCGCCGCGAGACGGCAGGGGCGGCCGCGCACCCACAGGCGGTCGCATTCGATCGCCCGCCAGCCTTCCGGCAGGACCACCGGCCGCTGCGGCCAGTCCTCCGGAGGGGCGGAGGACACCTTCAGGCCGGGCAGGCCGAACAGCAGGCCGGTGATCAGTCCGCCCATGTTGGCGAAGAAGGGCCCGGAGGCGATCGGGTCGGGCGCCGTGTCCAGCCGGTACTCGAGGGTCTGCTGAAAGCGGCCGTACTGGAACTTGCCGTAGCCCTCCTTGAACAGTTTCAGGGACAGCTTGCGGTCGCCGGCCCAGGCGGCCCAGACGCCGTACAGGGCCGACAGCATGGGCGCGCCGACGTAGCCGTCCCAAAGGCCCAGGTAGAAGGCCAGGGTGCGCCGCATCGTCTCCTCGTCCGTGTCGGCCCAATAGGGAAAGAAGCCCATCAGCGGCGAGGGCGTGGCCCCCTTCTCCTCGTCCTTTCGGTACCCGGCGTGCTGGGCGATGACCCCGTCGTCGCGCATCGGCGGATGCAGCCCCCGCGCCACTCCGGCCCAGGCCGGGTCGGGCGGCAGGCCGACCCGCCCGGCCAGTTCAATCGCCTGCTCCAGCACGACCCGCCCGGCCATCAGGGTCAGGGCGTCGTCGTCCTCGGGCTCCGGGCGTTCGGCCGGGCCGCCGCCCTCGCGCACCGAATAGCCGTCCCAGGTCGGTTCGACGCGATCGCACAGCCATTCGGCGATATCCGAAACCACCGGCCAGGCCGCCTCATGCATGAAGCGCACGTCGCCGGTGGCGTCGACGTGGTGCAGGAAGGCCCGCGCCACGTGCAGGTTGATGTGATCCTCCCGCCCCGCCGCCGAGGCCCCGCCGGGCGTCGCCTCCTCGCCCCTCGAAGGCCCGGCCTCCCACGGGAACTGCGCGCCACGCCGGCCCAGCATCCGCGCATTGTCCCGCGCCGCCCTCAGGCCCCGCTTGCGGAACTCCAGCATCGAATGCGCCGCATCCGGCTGCAGCACACTGATCGGCGGGATCGCAAACGCGTCCACGTCCCACATCACATGACCGAAATAGTAGTGATAATTCCGCCATGTAGCGAGGCCGTAGATCGAGGTCGACGACGGCGAGGCGTGGTGGACCGAGCTGTTCAGATAGAAGAAGGCGGCGTCGGCCATGGCCTGCCAGCGGTGCTCGGCCCCGACCAGACGGATGCGGCCCTTCCACAGATCGCGCCAGGCGTCGCGATTGCGCCGCCGAAGTTCATCGAAGCCGAGCTGACCGGCCATGGCGATCAGCCGGACCGCCTGCCGGTGCGGCTGGCTGTGGGTCACCGAAGGGACGAGGCTGGTGAGGGTCTGGAAGCGCAGCCGCCGGCCCTTGGCGGCCCGTTGCGCATAGGTGGTCGACAGCGGTCCGAGCGAATCCCACGGCTCCTGGGTGCGCTGCGCCTCGTGAGCCACGGCGGTCAGGGTGGCGACGCCCAGTCGGCCGAGCGCCCCCTCCGACTCCCACAGGATCGACCCGTCGCAGACCGGCTCGGGCTCACCCGCCGTATCGACCCGCCGTTCCAGCATGGAGCCGCGCAGGTCGTTGGTGTCGACACGCGAGCGGACCATCAGATCGCAGGCGGCGTCGACCTCCACCGTCACCTGCTGGCAGACCACCGTCGGATGGGTGCGGCTGGCGAAGGTGACGATCTCCACGTCCGCGCGGCGTTCGCCAATGCGCACCATCAGGCGGCTGGTCAGTTCGCCCGTCGAGAAGTCGTAGGCCTGTTCCACCGGCTGAACGGACTGCGGCTGGTCGGCGGCCCACAGGCCGTCGATGGCGATGTCGCCGCCCAGCGGATACGGACCGGCGACGGCCGCCTCGACCCGCTTTTCGTGGTGCTCGCCGACGAACCCTGAAACGATGCAAACGCCGGCCGAGAGCGGGTTCTCGCGGACCCGCAGTCCGACTAGGCCATTGGACACATAGGCCGGCAGCGACTCGCCGCGCGGGCCGGCCTCGACGGGCGGACTGATCGGAAGGTGGGGGTCCATGGGCTCAGACCACCCCGGCGATCAGGCCCCTCTGGAGCGCCTGTTCGGCGGTCAGATACCAGTTCTCCGCCGCCTTCTCCTCCAGTTCGTCCAGGCTGATGTCGCTCCCCGCGATCAGCTCCTCGAAGCCCCAGGTCTGCACCTTGATGCCGATATCGATCTCGGAGAGCAGGGCTTCGACGCGCGGGCGCTCGGCTTTCAGGAAGTTGGACAGTTCCAGCGTCTTGTTCAGCTTCCGGCAATGGACCATCAGCACCCCGTGCCGATCCAGCCAGCGATCCTCACGCCGGAAGCCGGCCATGATGGTCGCCCCGGCCGAGAACACCGTGGTCTTGCCGAAGAAGAGGGGGTTGCGCCCGGTGCGCTCGCGGAACAGGCGGATGTCCGCGGCCATGCGTCGGCCGACGTCGGCGTCGCCGCCGAGCGTGGTCAATTCCACGACAATCGGATCAGGGCCGTCCGCCGCGGCCAGAAACTGGTCCTGAAAGGCGGCGAACATGCCGTCGTTGACCTCGCCGTTCAGGCGAACGCGCGGGGTGAAGAGGGCTTCGGGCGGTGCTGTCATTCCTCGGGGGACGCGGGGCGGAGCCGGAACTCCGCCCCCAAGTCCTTACTGCCGTTGCTTCTGGCGCTGCTGGTCCTGGCGCTGGCGCTGATCGTCCTGGCGCTGCCGTTGTTCGTCCTGGCGCTGCTGGCCGCCCGCCTGACGCTGTTTTTGATTCTGGTCCTGGTTCTGACCCTGGTTCGGCATGTCCTTACTCCGTTGTGATGGGCGCCGAGGCGCATCCCGACAACCGGGCGAAGCGCGGCCGGTTCCTACGTCGGACGCCCGACATTCAGGTGATCTGGTCGGGGTGGGTCTGGGTTCCGGCCGGCGCCGCGTCCACCTCCTGATAGGGGTCGTCGGTCTCCTGAATGGAGAGGATCGACTCCCCCTGCGACATCAGCGGCGCGGCCGCGTCGCCGGCCTGGACGTCGGTCTTCGACGGGACCTTCAGGACGCGCGTCTCGCCGCCCGCGACGCCCACGGTCACGTGATAGATGCGCATCGATCAGGTCCCGAAGCCGCCGGAGCCGCCCGCCCCGGCCGCGCCTTCACCGCCCGTGGCGGGATCCGCCTCCTGCTTGCCCGCAGGGGCGCCGCCCTGATCGGGACGGCGTTGGCCGGCGGAGCCGCCGCCATCGGCGCCTTTTTCGGGGGTTTCATCGTCTCTCGGGTCTGGGCTGTTGGCCATTTCGGTTCTCCTGTGCCTGACTGGACAACGGCTCCGGGTCAGTGGGGTTTCAGGACGACCTTGGTCCATTCGTCCGGATTGTCGTGGAAGTTCCGGTAGCCCTCGGCGGCCTGTTCCAGCGGCAGCCGGTGGCTGATCAGGTCGGTCGTGTCGATCTTGCCGTCCATGATCAGCTCAAGCAGTTGCGGCAGATATTTCTGCACATGGGTCTGGCCAGTCTTGATGGTCAGCCCCTTCTGCATGAAGGCGCCGATCGGCAGCTTGTCGCCGATGCCTCCATAGACGCCCGGCACCGAGACCCGCCCGCCCTTGCGGCAGGCCATGATCGTCTCGCGCAGCACGTGCTGCCGGTCGGTGCCCAGCTTTGTCTCCTGTTTCACGGCGTCGAGGATGTTGTCGGGCGCGAAGCCGTGCGCCTCCATGCCGACGGCGTCGATGCAGGCGTCGGGGCCGATGCCGGCGGTCATCTCCATCAGGGCCTCGCGCACCTTGACCTCGTGATAGTTCAGCACCTCGGCGCCGTTGGCCCTGGCCAGCTCCAGCCGGCGCGGCAGATGGTCGATGGCGATGATCCGGCCGGCGCCCATCAGTTTGGCGCTCTTGATGGCGAACAGGCCGACCGGCCCGCAGCCCCAGATGGCCACCGTGTCGCCGGGCTCGATCTCGGCGTTCTCGGCCGCCATCCAGCCCGTCGGGAAGATGTCCGACAGGAACAGCACCCGTTCGTCCTCGACGCCGTCGGGCACCACGATCGGGCCGACGTCCGAATAGGGCACGCGGGCGTATTCGGCCTGGCCGCCCGCGTAGCCGCCGGTCATGTGCGAATAACCGAACAGGCCGGACATCGGATAGCCGTAGGCGATCTCGGACGCATCGGACTTGTCGGCCGGGTTGGAGTTGTCGCAGGCCGAGTACTGCTGCTTGCCGCAGAAGAAGCAGCTGCCGCAGGCGATGACGAACGGCACGACCACCTTCTGCCCGACCTTCAGGCTGGTGTTGCCGCGGCCGACCTCGATCACCTCGCCCATGAACTCGTGACCGAGAATGTCGCCGTTCGACATGCCCGGGATCATGCTGTCGTACAGATGCAGGTCCGAGCCGCAGATGGCGGTGGCGGTGATCTTGATGATGGCGTCGCGGGGATTGACGATCTGCGGGTCGGGGACGGTGTCCACCTGAACGTTGTGCTTTCCGTGCCAGGTCAGGGCGCGCATGAATCTCTCCGGTCTGATCAGAAGTGGCGGTCGGCGCGGGGGGCGGCGTCGGGCGCCCTGGAGGTCGGGATCTCGCCCGTCTCCATCAGTTGCTTGAAGCGGCGCAACTCGCGGCGGGCCTGGATGCGCGGCTCGCGCTGCATCACCTTGGCGACGACCTTGCCCAGGGTTCCGGCCGGCGGGTCGTAGCTGATGAAGACCCGCACCTCGGTGCCGCGCCCGAAGGGATTGTCGCGGAACTCGATCCAGCCCTCGTGATCGATGTCGCTCTCTTCCAGCGAGCGCCAGGCGATGTATTCGCCGGGCCGCTCCTCGGTGATCTCGCTGACCAGTTCGAAATCGGCGCCGGCCGGGCCGGCGACGATCCAGCTGGAGCGGCCGGACTCCATGATCTCGACCGACTTCACATTCTCCATGAAGGTCGGCAGGTTCCGGAAGTCGCGCCAGAAGTCGTACAGCTCCTGTCGCGGGCGGTTGATCATCACAGCGCGGACGCTGGCGGCCTCGTGCTCGCCCTCGACCCGGTCCTTGTCGGTGAAGGCGGTGGATTCGACCTCGGCGTCGGTCGACATCGGCTGTTCGGACATGACGGCTCCTTTCGGTCAGCCAACCCGTCGATGTCGGCCTTCGTTCCCGGGAACACCGCCCCGGCCGCGCGGTTATGCCGGCGATCACCAGCCGGGAGCCTGTCCATGACCGACCTGTCCGCCACCGCCGCCGAAGGCGTCCGTCCGCTTGCCGTCGTCACCGGCGCCTCCTCGGGCATAGGTTACGAACTGGCCCGGCTGCTCGCGGAGGACGGCTACGATCTGGTCGTCGCCGCCGACACGCCTCTGGCCGAGGCGGTGCAGACCTTCGAAAGCCTGGGGGCGAGGGTCGATGCGGTTCAGGCCGACCTGGCCACGGAGGGCGGCGTGACGACCCTGCATGAGCGGATCGGCGGCCGGCCGGTGGACGTTCTCGCCGCCAATGCCGGGCATGGGCTCGGCCATGCCTTCCTGGATCAGGACTTCGAGGACATCCTGTCTGTCATCAACACCAACGTCACCGGCACGCTGCGGCTGGTCTGGCTGGTCGGGCGGGAGATGCGGGAACGCGGACGGGGTCGGATCCTGTTCACCGGCTCGATCGCCGGCCTGATGCCGGGCACCTTCCAGGCGGTCTACAACGGCTCCAAGGCCTTCGTGGACAGCTTCTCCTTCGCCCTGCGCAACGAGCTGAAGGACACCGGCGTCAGCGTCACGGTGCTGATGCCTGGGCCGACCGACACCGAGTTCTTCGAGCGGGCCGGACTGGAGGACACCATGGTCGGCCAGGGCAAGAAGATGGACGCGGCCAGGGTCGCGAAGATCGGCTATGAGGCGATGAAGCGCGGCGACGGCGACGTGGTGGCCGGCATGGGCAACAAGCTGCAGGCGGCCATGGCCGCCGTGACGCCCGAGAGCGCCCTGGCCGAGATGCACCGCAAGCAGGCCGAGCCGGGATCGGGCAAGAGCTGAGCGGACCGGGGGGCGGCGGTGGATTCTTCGCCTTGAACCCCCCGCCCCTTTCGGCTATAGCCGCGCGCTCTTGAGATTTTCGCGCCGTGGACGTGTGCTCCGCGGCGTTTTCCGTTCGAAGGTTTGACTGATGGCCAACAACCCCGGCGCCAAGAAAGCGATCCGCAAGATCGCCGCCCGCACCGAAGTGAACAAGGCGCGCCGCACGCGCGTCCGCACCTTCCTGCGCAAATTCCAGGAAGCCGTCACCGGTGGTGACGCCGGCGCCGCCAAGGCCGCTTTCGTCGAGGCGCAATCCGAGCTGATGCGCGCCGTGACCAAGGGCGTGGTTCACAAGAACACCGGCTCGCGCAAGGTGTCGCGGCTGGCCGCCCAGCTGAAGAAAATGTCGGCCGCCTGATCTTTCGGCGCGGCCAGGCCTTTCCCCGGCTTGGCTCGACAAAATAGAGTGATTTCAACGGCGAGGGCGCAACCGCTCCCTCGCCGTTTGCACGTGCGCCGCTAACCTTCGCCGGGTGAAATCGTACTCGCCTCGGTGGCGAAACCGGGGATTCCGTTGACTGTGTTTGGCTTTATCGGAGTCAAACAATTTAACTGCATTCGGCGAATCGAATCAGCGTTGACGCCCCCCTCTCCCGGCGTAAGTTTGAGGGGCTAACGCACTTCCATCCCCACACGGATGAACACGGCGCGGGACCAGTTTCGCGTCGGCGTGAGATGTCTGATCGAGAGTACGACCCCACCCGGGCGGCGCCCAGCCGCACCGGACAGGAGAAGTCGTCCGCGATCCAGGCCGCTCGAAGGGCGTCGGTTGATGGAACTTCTACACGGGTGGCTGAACATGGCGGGGGGCGCGCAAATGGCGGGGATGACCGATCCGGATCGTATCTGGACCGAGGCGGCGGGTCGCCTGCGCAGCGAGATCGGCGAAGGGGCCTTCAGCTCCTACATCGCCCCCTCGGCGGTGCGGGCGGATGGCGCCGGCCAGCTGATCCTCGTCACCCCGACCGCCTATGCCCGCGACTGGGTGCGCAAGAACGCCCTGCGCCGCATGAATGAGCTGTGGCTGGGTCTCGACGGCCTGTCGCGCCGCCTCGAGGTGCGCTGCCGGGCCGAGATGGGCTCCGTCGCCCCGGCCTCGCAGGTCGCCGCGGGCCGCGCCGAGGCCCCCGCCGCCAATGTCGTGCCCATGCCGATGGCCACGGTGGCCCCGGTGGCCGACGGGGCCCGCGCGGTGCGCGCCGCCGGACTCCAGGAGCGGCTGACCTTCGACAGCTTCGTCGAAGGCCAGGGCAACGCCTTCGCTCTCGCCATCGCCCGCCAGGCGGCCTGCTGGGCCGACGGCCACTTCAATCCGATCTTCTTCTGCGGCCCCTACGGCTACGGCAAGACGCACCTGCTGAACGCCATCGCCTGGGAGGCCCAGCGCCTGCGCCCCGACGCCAAGGTGGTCTATCTGACCGCCGAGCGCTTCCTGTCGACCTTCGTGCGCGCCATGCAGGACCGCTCGACCGCGGCCTTCAAGGAAAGCCTGCGCGGCGCCGACATGCTGCTGATCGACGACGTCCAGTTCGTCGGCGGCAAGGCGAGCACCCAGGACGAGCTGCTGGCCACGCTGACCAGCCTGATCGAGGACGGCAAGCGCATCGTCCTGTCGGCCGACCGGCCGCCGATGGCCCTGACCGAGGTCGAGCCGCGGCTGCGCAGCCACCTGGCCTCGGGCCTGACCTGCCCGGTCGAGCCGGCCGATCGCGCTCTGAAACTGGCCGTGGCGCGTAACCGCATACAGGCCCTGGCCAATCTCGGCGTCGTCTCCGGCGAAGCCCGTCCGGATGTGCTGGAGCATCTGGTCGACCGCACCCCGGGCTCGATGCGTGAACTGGAAGGCGCCGTGAACACCCTGGCCGCCGTCGCCGGCGCGCGGCTGTCCGCCCTGACCGTGGACGAGGTCCAGACCCTGCTGGGTTCGGCCCTGCGCGGCGGGCCCGAGCGCCGCATCACCGTCGACGAGATCCAGAAGACGGTCGCCGAACATTTCACCCTCAAGCAGGCCGACCTGTTGTCGGAGCGGCGCACCCGCTCCGTGGCCCGGCCGCGCCAGATCGCCATGTGGCTGTGCAAACAGCACACGACGCGGTCCTATCCGGACATCGGCCGGCGCTTCGGCGGGCGCGACCACACCACGGTCCTGCACGGCGTGCGCAAGATCGAGGAGCTGATGGCCCAGGACGACCAGATCGCCCGGGACGTCGAGGCCCTGACCCGCAAGCTGCGGGGCTAGCCGACCGCGGCCGCAATAATATCCGGGTAAAATCGGAAAACGGCGTCCGTAGAGTGCATAGAGTCCGTAGAGGCCGTAGAGGCCGTAGAGGCCGTAGCGGCCGCCGCCCCGGTCGTACGCCTGTGTCTCCGCCTGCGTCGGCGGCGGAGCGGGGTTCGGTTGTCAAAGACCGGGCAGGCATGGCGCGCCCATTATGCCACCGCCCGTTCCTGCGGCGGGCTGAAGGGATCGAGAATTCGTCAGGTCACGGAGGCGGCGGGCAATTTCCGCCTGAACCCGACTATAATTCCGCCGATTGCCAGCCCAGCGTCACGGGCCGGCCGCCGGCGCCGGGCGTTTGTCCACAGAGAGCCGCCGGCTCATCCCTGATCGCCTGCGCCGAGACACCAGCCCCTTCCTTGCCCCGCGCCGTCAATCCGCTAGTGTCCAAGGCCCTCTATTCGCGGTGACGCCCTGAGTCGCCGCACCCCGGGCGAGACCACATGCAGCTGACCATCGAACGATCCGCGCTCCTCAAGGCCCTCGGGCACGTGCAGAGCGTGGTGGAGCGGCGCAACACCATTCCGATCCTGTCCAACGTCCTGCTCAGCGCCGGACGCGACAAGCTCAGCTTCGCCGCCACCGACCTCGACATGGAGATGGTCGACGAGGCCGAGGCCCAGGTGAACGTCGAGGGCCAAATCACCGCCCCGGCCCACACCCTGTACGAGATCGTCCGCAAGCTGCCCGACGGCGCCGAGGTGTCGCTGTCCTACTCCGGCGACGATCCGCGTCTGGTGGTCCAGGCCGGCCGGTCGAAGTTCAACCTGCCGGTGCTGCCGGCCGGCGACTTCCCGGTCATGTCGACCGACACCTCGGGCGCCCGCTTCACCCTGCCCAAGGAAGATCTGGCGCGGCTGATCGACAAGACCCGTTTCGCGGTCTCGACGGAAGAGACCCGCTACTATCTGAACGGCCTGTATCTGCACACCGTGGCCGAGGCCGGCATCCCGCTGCTGCGCGCCGTGGCCACGGACGGCCACCGTCTGGCCCTGGCCGAGACCCCGGCCCCCGAGGGCGCCGCCGGCGGCCCGGGCGTCATCGTGCCGCGCAAGACCGTGGATCAGGTCCGCCGCCTGCTGGACGACGGCTCGGGCGCGGTCGAGATCATGGTCAGCCCGCAGAAGATCCGCTTCGAGTTCGGCCAGGCCAGCCTGACCTCCAAGGTCATCGACGGCGCCTTCCCCGACTACATGCGCGTCATTCCCAAGGGCAACGACAAGCAGGCCGACATCGACAACGCCGTCTTCGCCTCGGCCGTCGACCGCGTCGCCACCATCTCGGCCGAGAAGAGCCGGTCGGTGAAGCTGGCCTTCGAGCTGGACCGCGTCACCCTGACGGTGCGCAACATGGAGGCCGGTCAGGGCGTCGAGGAGGTCGAGATCGGTTATTCCGAAGAGCCCTTCGAGATCGGCTTCAACGCCCGCTACCTGCTCGACGTCGCCGGCCAGATCACCGGCGAGACGGCGCATTTCAAGTTCGCCGACCCGGCCAGCCCGACGCTGGTCCTCGATCCGGGCGATCCGGGCGTGCAGTACGTGCTGATGCCGCTGCGGGTGTGATACGCGGCGCGAAAAGTGAACAGTGCTAGTGCTAGTGAGCGGTCCTTGAGATCGGCTCACTAGCACTAGCACTGGCACTCAGGTCCGCGTCTCCCCCTTGATCACCGCCCTCACCCTCACCGACTTCCGCTCCTATGCGGCGGCCACCCTGTCCATCGCGGCGGGGACGGTGGTGCTGCATGGGCCGAACGGGGCGGGGAAGACCAATCTGCTGGAGGCGCTGAGCCTGTTCACGCCGGGCAAGGGGCTGCGCGGGGCGACGGCGCCGGAGATGGGGCGGCGGGAGCCGGGCGAGACCGGCGGACGGGCCTGGGCCGTGGCGGCGGTGCTGACCGACAGCGACAGCGAGACGAAGCTGGGCACCGGGGTGCAGTCGCCGGGCGCGGCGCGGCGGATCGTGCGCATCGACGGCGAGACGGCCCAGCCGGGGCGGCTGCTGGATCATCTGCGGCCGGTCTGGGCGACGCCGGAGCAGGACCGGCTGTTCTCGGACGCGCGGGCGGCGAGACTGAAATTCTTCGACCGGTTGGTGTTCGCGGCGCAGCCGGACCACGCGGCCTCGGTGTCGGCGTATGAGAAAGCCCTGAAGGAGCGGCTGCGGCTGCTGACCGACGGCGCGGAAGGGCAGCCCGCCGACCCGCTGTGGCTGGATGCGCTGGAGCTGCGGCTGGGCGAGGCAGGCGCCGCCGCGGCGCTGGCCCGGGCCGAGGCCCTGGTCGCCCTGCAGGCCGCCATCGACGAACGCGGCGACCGGCCGTTCCCGCAGGCCGACCTGGGCCTGTCCGGCGAGGCCGAGGCCATGGCCGCCGCCGGGGCGGGGGCGGAAGCCATCGCGGCGGCGATCCGCGAGGGCATGGCCCGCAGCCGGGCCCGCGACGCCGGGGCGGGGCGGTCGCTGTACGGTCCGCATCGCTCGGATCTGACCGCCCTGCATCGCGAGAAGAACCGGCCTGCCGCCGACGGGTCGTCGGGCGAGCAGAAGGCTCTGGTGCTGAACCTGATCCTGGCCCAGATCGCCCGGCTGGCGGGTCAGGCGGCGGCGCCCATCCTGCTGCTGGACGAGGCGCCCGCCCACCTCGACACCCGCCGCCGCGCCGCCCTGTTCGACGAGATCGAGGCGCTGGGGTTGCAGGCGTTCCTGACCGGCACGGAGGCGGAGCTGTTCGCGCCGCTGCGCGGCCGGGCGCAGTTCGTGAAGGTCGAGGGCGGGGGGGTGGTGGTGGAGGGGTGAAGCCCTGCTACTCACACCCGTCATCCTCGGGCTTGACCCGAGGATCAGAGGCGAAAGGCGAGCTGTGCGACAGGGACGGCCCTTCGGCCGCGCCCGTGCGTCGTTCGACGGAGCACCGGACGGTCTGGCCCTCGGGTCAAGCCCGAGGGTGACGGGCGGAAATGGTGAGAAGCAACTTCCGGTTTAGCCGGCTTGCACCGCTCGGCCGCGGGGCGCAGCGTTCGGCGATGGACGACAAGCGGCCCCTGATCGCGACCTATATCGAGGCCAGCCGGCCGTTCGGCGTCGTTTACATCGGTATGACCAACAACCTGTACCGGCGGGGTTCCGAGCACCGCGCGGGTAAGGGCGGAGCGTTCACCCAACGCCACCGCTGCAATATTCTGGTCTGGTACCAACCGTTCGAGCGGGTGACTTCAGCCATCCGCCGGGAGAAGGCGCTGAAGTCCTGGAACCGGCCGTGGAAGATGCAACTGATCGAACAGAGGAACCCGGAATGGCAGGACCTCTTCCCATTTCTGCGCGGCGAGGCGCCCGATCCACGTCTGCCGGTGGACGACGAGTGCGGCGTGCAGGCGTTTCTGGCGCGACTGAAGGGTGGTGGATAGGCACGCCTTCCCACGTCCGTCATCCTCGGGCTTGACCCGAGGATCAGGGGCGAGAGGCGATCTGTGCCTCAGGGATGGCCCTTCGACCACGCCCGTACGCCGTTCGACGCAGCACCGGACCGTCTGGCCCTCGGGTCAAGCCCGAGGGTGACGGGGGCGGTGGTTCAACCGAACTCCGCCTCCAGATCGGCCAGCCTCGCCGCCTGGTCCTCCGCGATCAGGGCGTTGAGCATGGGGTCGAGGTCGCCCTCGAGGATCTGCGGCAGGCTGTGCAGGGTCAGGCCGATGCGGTGGTCGGTGACGCGCCCTTGCGGGAAGTTGTAGGTGCGGATGCGCTCGGAGCGGTCGCCGGAGCCGACCTGCGATTTGCGGGCGCTGGAGCGGGCGAGATCCTTCTCCTGGCGCTGCATGTCGTAGAGGCGGACGCGCAGGTTCTTCATCGCCTTGTCGCGGTTGACGTGCTGCGACTTCTCCGAGGACGTCACCACGATGCCGCTGGGCAGGTGGGTGATGCGCACGGCGGAGTCGGTCTTGTTGACGTGCTGGCCGCCCGAGCCCGAGGCGCGGAAGGTGTCGATGCGGATGTCCTTGTCGTGGATCTCGATCTCGACGTCCTCGACCTCGGGCAGGACGGCGACGGTGGCGGCCGAGGTGTGGATGCGACCGCCGGCCTCGGTGGTCGGCACGCGCTGGACGCGGTGCACGCCGCTCTCGAACTTGAGCCGGCCGAAGACGCCCTCGCCGGTGACGGTGGCGATGATCTCCTTGTAGCCGCCGGCCTCGCCCTCGGTGGCGCTGTCGACCTCGACCCGCCAGCCGCGCGACTGGGCGTAGCGGGAGTACATGCGGAACAGGTCGCCGGCGAACAGGGCGGCCTCGTCGCCGCCGGTGCCGGCGCGGACCTCCAGCACGGCCGAGGCGTTCTCGTCCGCGTCGCGCGGGGCCAGCAGCAGGGCCACGTCGCGCTCCATGTCGGGCAGGCGGGCCTTCAGGGTCTCCAACTCGTCGGCGGCCATGTCGGCCATCTCGGGGTCGGCCGCCATGAGCTCCAGATCGGCCATCTCGGCGCGCATCCGGGCCAGGGCCATGACCGCGTCGGCCACCGGCTTGATCTCGGCGTGCTCCTTGGACAGGCGCACGATCTCCTGGCCGTCGGTGGCCGCGCCCATGCGCGCCTCCACCTGGTGGAAGCGGTCGAGCACCTGATCGAGCCGGGCCTGGGGCAGTCGCAAGGGAGAGTGATCCTGTCTGGCGGGAGGCCTGCCTTAGCGCGACGGCCCGCGATCTGTCGATGGAGCCGACGGCAACCAATTGCATCGCCCCGCCTTTCATCGGACAAGCAACGCTTCGGGCCACGCCAGGGGGCGCATGGACACCTTTCTGCTCTTCCTGCTGGTCGGCTTCGTGGCGCAGGCCGTGGATGGCGCGCTGGGCATGGCCTACGGGGTCATCTCGTCGTCCGTCCTGCTCGCCTTCGGGGTGCCGCCGGCGACGGCCTCGGCGAGCGTGCACGGCGCGGAGGTGTTCACCACCGCCGCCTCGGCCGGGAGCCACATCTGGCACAGGAACGTCGACTGGCGGCTGCTGGCGCCGCTGGCCATAGCCGGCGTGATCGGCGGCTGTCTCGGAGCCTATGTGCTGACCGGGATCGAGGGGGCGGTGATCAAACCGTTCGTGATCGCCTACCTCGCCCTGATGGGGATCTATATCCTGTGGCGGGCGGGGCACGACTTCGGCGTCAAGCGCATCCCCTCCTGGGTGATGGGGCCGCTGGGCCTGGTCGGCGGGTTTCTGGACGCGGTCGGCGGGGGCGGCTGGGGGCCGACGGTGTCCTCGGCCCTGGTCGGCGCCGGGCAGGAGCCGCGGCGGGCCATCGGCACGGTCAACACCGCCGAATTCTTCCTCGCCGTGGCCATCAGCGCCGCCTTCGTCTGGGCCCTGCTGTCGGGACACTGGCGCGAGGCGGGGGCGCTGCAGAACCATGCGGCGGCGGTGGGGGGACTGGTGGTCGGCGGGCTGGCCGCGGCGCCCTTCGCCGGGCTGATCGCCAAGCGGGTGCCGCGCAAGATGCTGACCTATGCGGTCGGCGGCCTGCTGCTGGTGCTGGCCGGGTTCCAGGGGCTGCAGCTGGCCGGCCTGCTGGCCTGAGGCTCAGGCGTCGGGGCGGGTCTGGCGGAAGCTGGGGCGAGCCTCGAGCGCCGCCTGCAGGGCGACGAGGTTCGGCCGGCCGGCCTTCCAGTCGTAGTCCGGATGGCGGAAGCCGATCCAGGTCACGGCCACGCCGGCGGTGATGACGCCGACATCGAGCCGGGAGGCGTCGGGGGCCGCCGCCTCCAGCCCGTCGAGGGCGCGGCCCATATTGGTCGTCCAGCGCCCGATCCACGACGGCGAGCGCTCGTGTTCGGGGCGGCGCTTCTCCAGCACCAGCTTGACGCCCATCTCGAGCGCCCCGTTGGCGAGGGTCTCCAGCCGGCGCACGCGCAGCCGCTCGGCCCCGCCCTCCGGCAGCAGGCGCGGGCCGCTTCCGATGGCGTCGAGGTATTCGCAGATCACCGGGCTGTCGTTCAGCGGCAGGCCGTCCTCCGCGATCAGGGTCGGGACCTGCACCAGCGGATTGGCGGCCAGCAGCTCCGGCGCATTGGCGTAGGGATCGACGGCGATCTCCCCGATCCGGTCGGCCAGCCCCTTCTCGCGGGCGACGATGCGGCATTTGCGGGCGTAGGGCGACGGGACGGTGATGTAGAGCTTCATCCCTCCGGTTTATCCCGCCCCGACGATCTCCGAAAGCGCGCTGTCAACGTCCCCAGATTGCGGACACGGGGAGATCGCCTTTATCGTGTCCGGGCGAGGCCGATCACCGGCTTGCGCCTGGAGGGGTTCCTATGAAGTGGATTGTGGCGGCGTCGCTAGCGGCGCTGGGGCTGGCCGGCTGCGTCAATTCGAGCAGCGGCGACATCATCATGCCGCTGGCGCGGGACCGCGCCGCGACGGCCTCGATCGGCGAGATCGTGCTGACCGGCGCGCCGACGACGGTGTCGGACGGCTTCCCGGCCATCTTCCAGCGCGAGGCGCGCGAGCGGCTCGACAAATGCGCCCGCGGCGACCGTCCGCTGCGCATGGAGGTGCGGATCACCGAGCTGGAAGGCTCGAACGTGGCCAAGGCCTATCTCGTCGGCGATTCCAACGTAATCCGGGCGCAGGTCTTCCTGATCGAGCCGACGACGGGCCAGCGGGTCGGTGACTATGAGGTGTCCCGCTCGGTCGGCGGCGGCGGTCTGTTCGCGGCCCTGGCCATGGCCGAGGCGGAAGAGCAGATGAGCGCGGAGCTGGCGACCGACATCTGCGAGCGGGCGTTCGGCCAGCGCTCCTGAGAGCCCGACGCGAAGGTCGGCGCCGAGCGGTCGACGCCCGGCGCCGTTTTCCGTCAGCGGGCCAAGGCGGCCGTGAAGGCGGGGTCTTCCATCAGCGAGGCGACGGCCTTGGACAGGGCCTGCGACAGGGTCGTCGCGGCGTTGCCGCCGTTGGCGATCTGCACGGTGCGCTCGGCCTCGCCCGAGACGCGGCGGCTGTAGACTTCGGCGCCCGACCGGCTGGTGACCGTCACGGTCATGACGACGCTGGCCGTCGACTTGCCAGCGAACATGCCGGTCGAGAAGTCGTTGAAGAAGGTCTCGACCGAGGCGTTCACGCGGGCCCCGCTGTCGCCGACGCTGTAGCCGCGCTGGCTCAGCTCGGCGGCGATGGCGTTGCGGACGATGTCGGACACTTCCTCGGTGGCCCGGATGGCCGCCATGTCCATGCCGTAGCCGTTGATCTGCACGCCGATGCGGGCGCGATTTTCGGTGCGGGCGTCGGTTCCGACGACCGAGACGTTGATCGATTCCGCCCCAGGCACGCGCGCGGCCTGGCTGACGGTGTAGGGCACCGGCACGATGTCTTCGGACGTGGCGCAGGCGGAAACGGCCAGGGCGGCCGCGAGCGCGGCGCCGGCGAGGTAACGAGACGACATGACCCCCCCTAAGGGTTGAAACGCAGCCTCGACGGCTGCAACCCAAGCTGTATCAGGTCAGGCTGCCCCGGCGCCAGCGCGATCCACGCGGCCGTCTACTCTGCGGCCACGAGACGCGGATCCGCGGCGCGGGCGGCGTCGAGCTCGGCGGCCTTGGCCTCGACCAGTTCGACGAGGTGGTCGATCATGCCCTCGTTGGCCAGCTTGTGGGCGGTCTTGCCGTCGAGATAGACCATGCCCGAGCCCTTGCCGCCGCCGGTGAAGCCGACGTCGGTGTAGAGCGCCTCGCCCGGGCCGTTGACGACGCAGCCGATGATCGACAGCGACATCGGCGTGGTCACATGGGCCAGCTTCTCTTCCAGCACCCCGACCGTCTCGATGACGTTGAAGCCCTGACGGGCGCAGGACGGGCAGGCGATGATGTTGACGCCGCGGTGGCGCAGGCCCAGCGACTTGAGGATGTCGAAGCCGACCTTGATCTCCTCGACCGGGTCGGCGGCGAGGCTGACGCGGATGGTGTCGCCGATGCCGGCCCACAGCATGGAGCCCATGCCGATGGCCGACTTGATGGTGCCGGTGCGCAGCGGGCCCGCCTCGGTGACGCCGAGGTGAAGCGGGCAGTCGATGGCCTCGGCCAGCTGCTGGTAGGCGGCGACGGTGAGGAAGGGGTCGGAGGCCTTCACCGAGATCTTGAACTCGTGGAAGTCGTGGTCCTGCAGGATGCGGGCGTGGTTGAGGGCGCTCTCGACCATGGCGTCGGGGCAGGGCTCGCCGTATTTCTCGAGCAGGTCGCGCTCCAGCGAACCGGCGTTGACGCCGATGCGCATCGAGCAGCCGTGGTCCTTGGCCGCCTGGATGACCTCGCGGACGCGGTCGGGACTGCCGATGTTGCCCGGATTGATGCGCAGGCAGGCGGCGCCAGCCTGGGCCGCCTCGATGCCGCGTTTGTAATGGAAGTGGATGTCGGCCACGAGCGGGACGCGGGCCTCGCGCGCGATGGTGCGGAAGGCGGCGGTCGAGTCCTCGTCCGGGCAGGACACCCGGACGATGTCGGCCCCGGCCTCTTCCAGCCGGCGGATCTGGTCGATGGTCGCGGCGGCGTCCGAGGTCGGCGTATTGGTCATCGACTGGACGGTGATCGGCGCGTCCCCGCCCACGGGGACATCGCCGACCATGATCTGGCGGCTCTTGCGGCGCTCGATGTGGCGCCAGGGACGGACGTGCGTGTGATCAGCGCTCATGACGGCCGCAACATAGGCTCAGGATTGCGGCATGGCCACGACGCACGACGTCGCGGATCAGCCTCCGACCGCGCCGGAGACGACGTTCTGGACCGTGGTCGAGGCCTGGAGCTGGGCCTGCGCCTGGGCCTGGACCGCGGCGGTGCGGGCCGCCTCGGTGCGGGCGGCGACGGCGGCGGCGGCCTGCCGGGCCAAGGTCTGGGCGCGCAGGTTCAGCTGGTTCAGCGGCGTCTGCACCGCCTCGAGCGCCCCGCCATGCTCGCCGTTCAGATAGACGTCGAAGGCGGAGGTGTCCTGGACCTCGACCGTGGCCGCCACGCCGGCGGGCGCGCGCCAGGCGTCGCCGGCGGCCAGCTGGCGGGCGAACAGCACACGGCCGTCGGCCATGCGCACGATCAGATAGGCCGACTTGCGGGCCTGCAGCACGACCTGGGAGGCGCTGGCCGCGGCGCCGTAGATGGCTCCGCGCGGGTTGAAGGCCTTCTGCACCGGCGGCGCGCTGGCGGCGGCGGCGGCGAGGCCCTCGGGCGAGGCCGGATCGATGCCGGTCAGCTCGGCCTCGAGACCGGGTGTGATGTAGAGGGCGGGCACCGTCTGGTCCGGCGGGGCCGGGCGCGGCGCGGTCAGCCGCATGAACTGCGCCTGCCCCGGCACGGCGCCGAGGGTCCAGCTTTCCGGCACGGCGGCGATGTCCGACGGCTGCGGCGCGCGCATCAGGCTGACCCGCTGGAAGACGTTCCAGCCGACCACGGCCAGGACAAGGGCGAGGCCGGCGGCGATCAGGCGGGGCGAATAGCGCCGCACCTCCTCAAAGGCCACGCCGACCGGCGGCTGCAGCGGCACCGACGGATCCGGGCTTTCGCGCTTGAACCGCTCGACGGCGAGCTGCTCATCAAGGCCCAAGGCGCCGGCGTAGGCGCGGACGTAGCCGATCGAGAAGACGCGGTTGGGCAGCACCGAGAAATCGTTCTGCTCCAGCGCCGTCAGATAGCGGGCGGGCACCCGGGTGATGCTGGAAAGTTCGGCCAGGGAACGGCCGGAGTGGTTTCGGGCGATACGCAGGCCTTCGCCGAGAGTCGGCGCGTCCGTGACGGAAGGAACCACGTCCTTCCAGTCGGGATGATCCCGAAACTCGTCCGGGGTGTTCCCCGTATCCAGCGCCATCCGGCCTGACCCCATACTCGTGGCGCGCAAGGAGTCCTCGTGCGCCGTACTCGAACTCGGGGCCTGTATCATATCGGGATGACAGTTCGGGCCTGCCCCCGCAGACCACCCGGTTCCGGCTTGTGGATAACTCATTTGAGTTGACCGATCAACGATTTGTTAGCCGTACCGGCGCGTCAGGCCGGGACGTTTCAAACCGTGACGTTCAATTTCCGGGCCAGGGATTCCAGTTCGCCGCGGATCGAACCGGACGACGAGCCCAGCAGGTTGGCCATGCCGCGGCGGGCGGCGGGCAGGTCGGCGGACAGGATCATGCGCTTCACCGGGCCGATCCCGCCCGCCGGCGCGGACAGCCGGGTGTAGCCGAGGGTCAGCAGGGCGAAGGCCTCCAGCGGCCGCCCCGCCAGCTCGCCGCAGACCGAGACCGGCGTGCCGGTGTCGGCGCATTTCTTCTGGATCTCGGCCAGGGCCCGCAGCGCCGGCGGCGACAGCGGATCATAGCGGTCCGACACCAGCGGATTGGTCCGGTCGGCGGCGAACATGTACTGGAACAGGTCATTGGTGCCGATCGAGACGAAGTCGGTCAGCGGCAGCAGGGCGTCGAGGTGCCACAGCAGGCTGGGGCACTCGATCATCGCCCCGACCCGCAGCAGCGCCGGCAGCGCCCGGCCCCGCCGCCGCGCCCAGGCGCATTCGACATCGACCAGCTCGCGGGCGGCGCGGAACTCGTCGACGGTGGCGATCATCGGGAACATGACGCGCAATTCGCGCCCGGCGGCGGCGGTCAGCAGCGCCCGCAGCTGCAGCCGCAGCAGGCCCGGCCGGTCGAGGCCGAGACGGATGGCGCGGCGGCCCAGCGCCGGGTTTTCCTCCCGCTCGGTGACCAGATAGGGCAGCACCTTGTCGCCGCCGATATCGAGGGTGCGGAAGGTCACCGGCCGGTCGCCGGCCGTGTCGAGCACCAGCTTGTACAGCGCCGCCTGGCTGTCGAGGCGCGGCAGTTCCTCGGAGACCATGAACTGGAACTCGGTGCGGAACAGGCCGATGCCCTCGGCCCCCGTGGCGTCGAGATTCTCCAGATCGACCGCGAGGCCGGCGTTGGTCAGCAGGGTGATCCGCGTCCCGTCGAGGGTGACGGCGGCGACGTCGCGCAGGCGGGTGAACTCGGCCTGGCGTTCGCTGCGCACCTCGATGCGCGACTGGACCGCCGAGAGCATGTCGGGCCGCGGGCGCAGATAGGCCTCGCCGGTCTCGCCGTCGACGATGACCAGGTCGCCTTCGGACAGGCGATCGCGCAGACCCATCAGCCGGCCGACGCAGGGAATCTGCAGGGCGCGGGCGACGATGGCGGCGTGGCTGGCCGCAGAGCCTTCCTCGAGCAGCAGGCCCCTGAGCTTGCGCCGGGGATATTCGAGCAGGTCGGCGGGACCCAGGTTGCGCGCCACCAGGATGGCGTCGTCGGGCAGGTCGCGCTCGCCCGGCCGGTCGCCGGCCAGCAGCCGCAGCAGCCGGTTGGCCAGGTCCTCGAAGTCGTGCAGCCGCTCGCGGATGTAGGGATCGCGGGCGGTGGCGAAGCGGGCGCGATGCTCGTTGCGCACCCGGTCGACGGCGGCCTCGGCGGTCAGGCCGGTGCGCACGGCCTCCTCCAGCGAGCGGTTCCAGCCTCGGTCGTCGGCGAACATCCGGTAGGTCTCGAGCACCTCGAACGAGGTCCCGGCCAGCTTGCCCTGGCCGCCTTCGAGAAGGCTGTCGATATTGGCCTTGAGGGCGATCAGGGCCTCGCGCAGGCGGATTTCCTCGACCTGCGGATTCTCCGCCAGCAGGTTCTCCGGCGGCACCGGCGCCTCGTGCAGGACGACGTGGCCATAGGCCAGTCCCTCCGCGAAACGCTGGCCCCTGAGCCGCTCGGGCCGGTGTGGCGCGACCTCGATGTCGCGCAGCTCGTCCTGGGCCAGCAGTTCGCCCGAGGCCACGGTCTCGGCGAGGACCATGGCGATGGTCTGGATGTCCTCGACCTCTTCCTCGTCGTAGCGCCGCTCGGAGCGGTTCTGGACGACGAGCACGCCGATGGCGCGGCCGCCGCGCAGCAGCGGGGCGCCGAGGAAGGCGTGGTAGGGGTCTTCGCCCGTCTCCGGGCGATAGGCGAAGCTGGGGTGCGACGGGGCGTCGGACAGGCTGATCGGCTCGGCCGTGCGCGCCACCTCGCCGACCAGGCCCTCGCCGGGGCGCAGCCGGGTGGTGTGCACCGCCTCGGGCTTCAGGCCCTGGGTGGCGAACAGCTCCAGTTCGCCCGAGGCGCGGCGCAGGTAGATCGAGCAAACCTCGGCGACCATCGACTGGGCGATGATCCGCACCACCGTGTCGAGGCGGTCCTGCGCAGGCGCCGCCCCCGCCATAGCCTCGCGGATCTGGCGAAGGAGGTTCCGCGGCCCCCTCGTCGTCAATCCGCCAACCGGCATGGCCCCTCCAAAAGATGCAGCGCGCAGATGGGCGCCGCCAAGCTTCGTTTCTAGACTGCTTCCAGTCCGTAAGCCGAATGAAGCGCACGAACGGCCAGTTCGGCATAGGCCGCATCGATCAGCACGCTGATCTTGATCTCCGACGTCGAGATGGCCTGGAACTTGACGCCCTTGTCGGCCAGGGCCCGGAACATGGTCTGGGCGACGCCGGCGTGGCTGCGCATGCCGACCCCGACCACCGAGACCTTGGCCACGTCCTCGTCGACGCGGATTTCCTCAAAGCCGATCTCCGCCTGCGCCGCGCGCATCAGCTCGGCGGCCCGGGGCGCGTCGCGCCGGCCGGTGGTGAAGGTCAGGTTGACCGCCCCCTCGCTGCGGGCCTGCGACTGGACGATCATGTCGACGTTGACGTTGGCGTCGGCCAACCGGGTGAAGACGTCGGCCGGCGCCTCGATCCGATCCGACAGGCCCAGCAGGGTGATGCGGGCCTCGTCGCGGCTCATGGTCACGCCGGATACGATGCGTTTCTCCACGATTTCCTCCTCGTCGCAGATCAGGGTGCCGGACTCGGCGGGCAGTCGACCGTTCTCGTCGGGTTCGATGAAGCTGGACAGGACCCGGACCGGGACCTGTTTCGCCATGGCCAGCTCGACCGAGCGGGTCTGCAGCACCTTGGCCCCGAGCGAGGCCATCTCCAGCATCTCCTCATAGGAGACCTTTTCGAGGCGGCGGGCGCGGGACTCGATGCGCGGGTCGGTGGTGTAGACGCCGTCCACGTCGGTGTAGATGTCGCAGGAACAGCCCAGCGCCGCGGCCACCGCCACCGCCGAGGTGTCCGAGCCGCCGCGGCCCAGGGTGGTGATCCGCCCGTCGCGGGTGACGCCCTGGAAGCCGGGCACGATGGCGATCTCGCCCTTGTCCAGCGCGGCGCCCAGCACCTCGCCCGGCACATCCTCGATGCGGGCCCGACCGTGGGCGTCGTCGGTCAGGATCGGGATCTGCCAGCCCATCCAGCTGCGCGCGTTCAGACCCATGTTGCGCAGCGTCAGCGCCAGCAGGCCCGAAGTCACCTGCTCGCCCGAGGCGACGACCACATCGTATTCGTCGTCCGACAGCACGACGCCCCGGGACGCAAGGGCGGGGGCCGGACGGCCGGCGCCGTCGGTCCAGGCGACCAGCTCGTTGGTCTTGCCGGCCATGGCGGAAACGACCACGGCGAGCTTCTTGCCCGAGGCGGCCTCGGCGGCGACGATGCGGGCGGCGCGGCGGATGCGCTCGAGGTCGCCCATCGAGGTGCCGCCGAACTTCATCACCAGCCGATCAGACTGTGGCCGCGTCATCGTGGCGTAGCGCTCCGTCTTGCAAGGAGAACCGTCCGGGTTCATCCCTCGGCCCATGGTCGCTTCTAACGACACGCTATCGGCGCGCAAACCCCAAAGCGGCGGGGATTTCGGCGACCGCGCCGCCGGGCCCTCGATCGATCCCGCCGACGTGGCGCGGTTCTCGACCCAGGCGGCGGAATGGTGGGACGCGCGCGGGCCGTTCGCGCCGCTGCACAGGTTCAATCCGGCGCGCCTGACCTTTGTCCGCGACCAGGCGGCGGAGCGGTTCGGGCGCGACATCCGCACCCGCGCGCCCTTCGCCGGCCTGACCCTGCTCGACGTCGGCTGCGGCGGCGGGCTGATCGCCGAGCCGATGCGGCGGCTGGGCTTCAAGGTGACGGCCATCGACGCCTCGACCGAGAACATCGGCACGGCCCGGGTGCATGCGGAACAGCAGGGCCTCGACATCGCCTATCGCGCCGCCACGGTGGAGCAACTTGAGGCGGAAGGGGCCGGCCCGTTCGATGTCGTCCTGACCCTGGAGGTGATCGAGCACGTCGCCGATCCGGAGGCCTTCGTCCGCACCTGTTCGCGGCTGGTGAAGCCCAGCGGGATGATGGTCGTGGCGACGTTGAACCGCACGCTGAAGTCGCTGGCCCTCGGCAAGGTCGCGGCGGAGTACGTGTTGCGCTGGGTGCCGGCCGGAACGCACGACTGGAACCAGTTCCTCAAGCCGGACGAGATCCGCCTGATGCTGTCGGAAGAACCGCTCGCCGTCAGCGGGCCGTACGGGTTGGTCTACAATCCGCTGACGGACCGCTGGAGCGAGAGCGACGACGCCGGGATCAACTACATGATGGTGGCGACGCGGGACTGAGGCCGGTTCATCGGGGGTTCATCGACCTGACGTCGATGTAACGGGACAGCCAAGCTTGGCGGTGAGATGAGAGGGCCTTCCTCAACCTCCCCCCTTGCAGGAGCTTCCCAATGAAACGCCTTCTGATCCTCGCCGCCGTCTCCGCCAGCCTGATGGCCTCCGGCTGCGTCACCGTCATCGACGCCTCGGACAGCGACGACGCGTGGCACGGCAATAACGCCCAGCCGTTCGACGCCGCGCGCGACGCCTGCCGCGCCGAGGCCGGCCACGGGCACGGCGACGCCTTCCGCGACTGCATGGCCGCCAAGGGCTGGACGCGCAGCTAGGGCCGGTTCAGGCGGGGCAGCGCGTGTTCAGCGGGACGGAGCGGAAGTTCCACTCCATGCTGCGCGCCTGCCCCGCGATCTCGCCCTCGATCCGGGCTGTCAGGACGTCGCCCTCGCGCTGGTAGATGACCCGCGTCGGGAAGTCGTTTTCGGCGTTTGCGAAGACGGCGCGGCCCGGACCGCTCTCGGCCAGGACGAAGACCGTCGGCGGCGCCCCGCCCGGCTGGGCGACATAGGCGAAGCCCTGCGGCGTCGGGCCGATGTGTGACACCTCGAACGACGTCTCCCCGCCCGACACGGTCACCGCGTGACCGACGCTGACGCCGCCGCGCGGATCGCTCCACGTCTCCGACGCCTCGCGCCCGTCGGAACAGTCCAGCCAGTAGCCGGCCATCCACGATACGTCGGGCGCGGGCGCGGTCTGGATCAGGACGGCGGCGAGAACGGCGGCGGTCGGCATCGGTGAAATCCCTCTGGTTCGTCGGCCATCCTAGTGCGGCGACAGCGGCCCCGGCTTGTAGGATTGCGACGCCAGGCTGCGCGCCAGCCCGACCTGCTCCCGCGCCCATTCCGTGGCCGTGCAGCCGAGGAAGCGGCGGAAGTCCCGCGCCATCTGCGGCTGATCGAAGAACCCCGCCTCGAGGCCGGCCTCGAGCCAGCCGAGCGACCCCGGGCCTTCGAAATGGTCGAACACGCGGCGGAAACGCAGGATGGATCGCAGCAGGCGCGGCGGCACGCCCACCCGGTCGCGGAAGCGGCGCTGCAGGGCGCGGCGTTCGGCCGGCGAGCGCGCCGGGCACGGGCGGTCCTGGCCGGCCGCCTCGATCTCCGCCCGGACGAGCGGGTCGACGGACCAGTCGCCGGCCCGGCGCTGAGCCTCGATCCAGTCCGTCATCAGCGCCGCCTGGGCGGCAGGGTCGCCGGCGGGAGGTTCCAGCCCGGCCAGTCGACCGGTCATGTCCAGACGGCGGTCGGTCGCCCCGGCGAGCGGCAGGCCCAGCCAGTCGCGCGCCCCGTCGGGCTCGAAGCGGACGGCGACCAGTTCGACCGGCCCGGCGGGCCGCAGCGCCAGCGGGCGGGTCATCTGGCCCGCGAACAGGGCGGGCGGCTGCAGGCGGAAAGCGCCGTCGAGACCCTGCTCCTCATAGGGAGAACCGATGTCGAGGATCAGTTCGGGACAGCCGTCCGGGGCGATGCGCTGCACCGTCGGCGCCGGCGCGGGGGCGGCGTAGGTCCAGATCGTGCGCACGAAGGGGCGCAGCGACGGCGGCGGTTCGAACTCCTGATAGCGCTCCCCCTCCCCAGGCATGGGCGCGTCAGTTCAGCTTGGCGGGATCGGGCGGGGCTGGCGGCAGGGGCGCGCAGGGCACGCCGTCCTCCTTCAGCTTCCTGACCTCGGCGGGGGTGGCCTCGCCGTAGATTTCCCGCTTCTCGGACCGGCCCTCGTGGATGTCGCGGGCCTCGCGGGCGAAGGCGTCGCCGACGTAGTCGAAATTCTGCTCGACGTGGCTGCGCACCTCGCGCGCCATCTGCATCATCATGCCCTGCATCTTCGCCGGATCGGGCCCCACGGCGGTCTTGCGGGTCCCGGCGACGGCGGGAGCCATGATCTGCTTGCTCACCGCGCGGGAACCGCAGACCGGGCATTCGACCAGACCGCCCTTGGCCTGATCGTCGTAATCGGCGGAGGTCCCGAACCAGGCTTCAAAGCCATGGTCCCGGTCACACTGAAGGGCGTAGCGGATCATGACGGCCGCATCGTCGGGAGGGCGAAGTCGCGGTCGTGGGTCAGCTGCGGCACGGCGCTGCGGGCGCGGGTGACGGCATCGAGGTCGAGCGTGGCGAGCAGCACGCCCGGCTCGTCGTGGTCGAGTTTCGCCACCACCTCCCCCCACGGCGCGACGACCGTGGAGCGACCCCAGGTGCGGCGGCCGTCCTCATGCGCGCCGCCCTGGGCGGGGGCGAGGACGTAGCAGCCGGTCTCGATGGCCCGGGCGCGCAGCAGCGTCTCCCAGTGGGCCTCGCCGGTCGGGACGGTGAAGGCGGCGGGCACGGCGATCATCACCGCCCCGGCCCTGGCCAGCGCCCGGTGCAGCTGCGGGAAGCGGATGTCGTAGCAGATGGTCAGGCCCAGCCCGCCCCAGGGCGTCTCGGCCACCACGGCCTGGTCGCCCGGCCGCACCGTGGCGCTCTCGCGCCAGCGCTCGCCGGTCGGCAGGTCGACGTCGAAGACGTGCAGCTTGTCGTAGCGGGCGACGACCTCGCCCGCGTCGTCGATCAGCAGCGAGCGGTTAGCGGCGCGCTCGTCGCCGTCGCGGCCCGAGCGGACGATGGCCGAGCCGATCAGCAGCCAGACGCCGAGCTCCCGGGCCAGAGCCTGCAAACCGCCGACCACCGCGTCCCGCTCCTGCGTCTGCAGCGCCGCCTGGCGCGCGACCCGGTCCTGGATCAGGAAGTTCGTCGCCTCGGGCGTCAGGATCAGCCTGGCCCCGCCGGCCGCCGCCTGACGGATCAGCGGCCCGACATGGGCCAGGGCGGCGGCCGGACTTGCGGGCGTGCGCGTCTGGATCAGGGCGACGGGAACGGAGGTCATCAGGCCGCGAGCAATGGGTCCAGCTCGCCCCTGCGGTCAAGCGCGTGCAGGTCGTCGGAGCCGCCGACGTGCTTTCCGTCGATGAAGATCTGCGGGAAGGTCATGCGTCCGCCGGAACGCTGGATCATCTCCTGCTTCTTCGCCGGATCGTTCGAGGCGACGATCTCGGTGTAGTCCGCGCCCTTTCCGTCCAGCAGGGCCTTGGCGGCGTAACAGTAGCCGCAGCCGGGTTTGGTGTAGATGACGATGTCGGCCAAGGGGGTCTCCGGATCAAGAACGCGCCCTGACGCCGGGAACCGCCGGGCGGCGAGCGACAGGGCAAGGGTCATGTAGGCAATTCCCGCGCCGTCCGCACCCGGGCGATGACCGCCAGATCGACGGCGCGGGCGCCGGCCTCGATCAGCGCGCGGGCGCAGGCCTCGGCGGTGGCGCCCGTGGTCAACACGTCGTCGACCAGAAGGATGCGCCGCCCCCTGATCCTGCGGCGCCCCGCCTCGGTCACCGCGAAGGCCTTCTTGACGTTCAGCCGCCGTCCGCGCGCCGACTTGCCGCCCTGGCTGGTCGTATGGGTCTGCCGGACGAGGGCGTCGGGCAGATAGTCGAGCCCGGCTCCGCGGGCCAGCGGCCGGGCGATCTCCGCGGCCTGGTTGAAGCGGCGCGACAGCAGCCGCAGGCGGTGCAAGGGCACAGGGATCACCGCGTCGGCGTCGTCCAGCAGCGGCGCGGCCGAGCGGCTCAGCCAGCGGGCGAACAGCGGCGCGAACGGCTGGTGATCGCCGTGCTTGAACTTGAGGATCAATCCGCGCGATGCCTCGTCGTAGACGCAGGCCGCACGGGCCCGGGCGAAGGCGTAGGGCTGGGCCAGACAGGCGGCGCAGCGCGGCGAGGCGAAGACGCCGCCGTCCATCTCGAAGCCTGCGCCGCAGCCGTCGCAGACCGGGTCCTCAAGGAAGACCACCCGGCTCCAGGCGTCCGGCGTCAGGCCCGCCGAGGCGGTGGCTTCCGGGCTGTCGTGGGCCAGCGGCGGCATCAGCAGGTCGGCCGCGCCCCGGCCCAGCGCGCGCAAACCGGTCGTGATCCGCGACCGGCCCGCTTCCAATCGGTCGCGCCAACCCCCATCCTGATGGACCATGAACGCCTCCCCCGGTCCTCCCGAGATTTTCGACAGCCGACGTCGCGCGGCCAAGCTGGCGCGGGGCGACAAGGCCTTCGCGGCGGCCGATTTCCTGCACGTCCGGGCCGCCGAGAACGCGGTGACCAGCCTGGAAGTCATCCTGCGCGACTTTCCGGACGCCGTCGACCTGTCAGCCCGTCCGGGTCCCTTCGCCCGTTTGCTGGCCGGCAGCGCAGCCTCCCCACGGGTCGGAGCGGTGCGGGTTTCCGGCGACGCGGCGGCGCGGGCGGCGCCCGGAGCGGCCCCGCTGGACCTGCCGGACCAGTCGCAGGACCTGATCGTCTCGCTGATGAGCCTGCACTGGGCCAACGACCTGCCCGGAGCGCTGGCGCAGATCCGGCGCGCGCTGCGGCCGGACGGCCTGTTTCTCGGCACCCTGCTGGGGGCCGGCACGCTGAAGGAGTTGCGCACGGTGCTGACCGAGGCGGAGCTGGAGGTGCGCGGCGGGGCCCAGGCGCGGGTGTCGCCCTTCGCCGACGGCTTCGACGACGCCGCCCTGCTGCAGCGGGCCGGCTTCGCCCTGCCCGTGTCGGACGTGGACCGGCTGACCGTGCGCTATCCGGACCTCTACGCTTTGGTGCGCGACCTCCGCGCCATGGGCGAGACCAACGCGCTGTCGGGCGCGATCCGCCCGATGACGCGCGGCCTGCTGGCGCGGACGGCCGAACTCTACGCCGAGCGCTTCGCCGACGCCGACGGTCGTATCCGGGCGACGTTCGAGATCGTGCACCTGGCCGGATGGGCCCCGCACGAACGTCAGCAGAAGCCCCTGCCGCGCGGGTCGGCCAAGGTCCGGCTGGCGGACGCGCTGGGGGTCAGGGAATGGACGGGCGAGGAAGACTGATCGCCGGATCGGCCGGCGTCAGTCGCCGCCGATGGCTCCGGCCAGCTTGCCCATCGCCGCGTTGAACGTGCCCGTCCCGGCGCTGGCGAAGGCGGTGATGCCCGCGAGCGCCACGAGGAAGACCAGGGCGATGATCAGGCCGTACTCGAGCGCGGTCGCGCCGCGTTCATCGGCCAGGAACCGGGAGAGCAGAGCACGCATGGCCCCCTCCTTCGGCGGCTAGAGCAGGTCGCGCAGCCAGGCGACCAGGGGTTCGTCGGCCGGAGGCATCGGGTAATCGGCCAGCTGGTTCGGCCGCACCCATTTCAGAGCCGCGTGCTCGCGGTTCCGAACCACCCCCGACCAGCGTCGGCACAGATACAATGGCATCAACAGGTGAAACGAATCGTAAGCGTGGCTCGCGAAAACGAACGGGGCCAGGCAGGCCTCGTTCACGTCGATGTCGAGCTCTTCCTTCAGCTCCCGGATCAGCGCCGCCTCGGGCCGCTCGCCCGGATCGACCTTGCCGCCCGGAAACTCCCACAGGCCGGCCAGTTGCTTGCCCTCGGGCCGCTGGGCGATGAGCACCCGGCCGTCGGCGTCGATCAGGGCCACGGCGACGACGAGGACGGTGGGGAGTGCGGTCATTGCTGGCCAAGGTAACGGAACTGGGACACCTGCAATTCAGAGTCGGTCACGGCATAAATGACTCGCACCCGACGGTCGAACGTGAACTCAAACAGGTTGTCGATCATCGGGCGGCCCATGCCCGGGAAGTCCGCAAAGGCTTCGCAGCGACGTTTCAAGTCCTCAACGAAGCGGATGGCCGCGGAGGGCGAGTCGGCTGCGATCACATCGTAGATGGCGCCCAGGTCAAACTCAGCGTCCGGCAGATAGACGAGAGCCAGTCTCACTCCGCGGCGCGCTTGAGGCGAGCCTCATGCCGGGCGCGAAGGTTCTCGCCAACCTGTTCCGAGGTGAGGCGCGGCCTCGGATCGGCCATTCGCGTCTCATGGACCGACCGGAGCCACTCCAGCGCATCGGCCGACGGGTTGTCGCTGTCGAGGTCGGCGCTGAGCTCCGCCCCCAGGAATGGCGGCGTCTCGTAGGCGTACCGGTTCGCCGATTTCGGTCTGGCGCTCATGGCCGTGACCGTAGCACGATCAACTGCGGTAGTCCCCGTTGATCTCGACGTAGCGCTTGGTCAGATCGCAGGTCCAGACGGTCGCCGACGCGCGTCCCGAGCCGACGTCGACGGTGATGTCGATCTCGGCGTTCTTCATATAGGCGCTCATCTTCGCCTCGTCGTAGTGCGGCGAGGGCGCGCCCTCGATCGCCGCCACATGAGGGCCGAAGCGAATGGCCAGACGGTCGCGGTCGACCGGCTCCTCGGTCTTCCCGACGGCCATCACCACCCGGCCCCAGTTGGCGTCCTCGCCGGCGAGCGCCGTCTTGACCAGCGGGCTGTCGGCGATCGACTTGGCCAGCTTGCGGGCCGAGGCGGGGCTGGCGGCGCCGTCGACGGTGATCTTGACGAATTTGGTCGCCCCTTCGCCGTCGCGGACCAGCTGATGGGCGAGGTCGAGCATCACCCGGTCGAGGGCGCGAGAGAAATCCTTCAGCCGCCGGTCGCCGACCCGGCCGATGCGCGGCGCGCCCGAGGCCCCGGTGGCGAACAGCAGGCAGGTGTCGTTGGTCGAGGTGTCGCCGTCGACGGTGACGCTGTTGAAGGTGGTGCGCACGTGCAGGCCCAGCATGGCGCGCAGCACGTTCGGATGGATGTCGGCGTCGGTGACGATGAAGGCCAGCATGGTGGCCATGTCCGGCGCGATCATGCCGGACCCCTTGGCGATGCCGGCGATGCGGACCCTGTGGCCGTCGATCTCGCACTCGGCGAAGGAGCCCTTGGGGAAGGTGTCGGTGGTCATGATGCCCTGCCCGGCGCGCAGCCAGGCGTCCGCGTCCAGACCGGCGTCGATTTCGTTCAGCCGCGCCGCGATCTTGCGGTCGTCGAGCACCACGCCGATGACGCCGGTCGAGGCCAGCATGACGTCGCGCTGGCGGCAGCCGAAGCGTTTGGCGACCTCGGAGGCGGTGCGGCGCGCCGCATCCGCTCCCGCCTTGCCGGTGAAGGCGTTGGCGCAGCCGGCGTTGACGACCAGCGCCCGAACGTCCGAGCCGCCGCGATCGGCGTCCAGATGCCTCCGGCACCAGTCCACCGGCGCGGAGCCGACCTTGTGGCGCGTGAACACGCCGGCGCAGGTCGTGCCCGGGGCGAAGCGGAAGACCACCAGATCGTCGCGGTCGTGCTTGTAGAAGCCGGCGCGGGCGGTGGCGATCTCCACGCCGGCGATGGGCGGCATGGCCGGGAAGGGCACGGCCAGGGGCGAGACCTGCAGCCCCGGCTTGCCGGGCGCGGCCGGGGCGGGTCGGGCCGGAGCGGTGGCGCGTTTCAGGGCCGTGGCCAGCGGGTCCAGCGCCTTCTCCAGCGCCTGTTCGATCTTCTGTCCGGTCGAGCCCCGGCCGCCCTCGAGCGCGCGGCTCATGAAGCCTTCGCCCGGGCGGGGGCGGCGGCCGGACGGACCGGGGCGGCGGCGGGCGCGGCCGCCGGGGGCGCGGCGGCAGCCGGCGCCGGGGCTACGGTCGGACCGGGCTGCGCAGCCGGCGCCGAGGCGGGCTCCGGCGAGGCGGCGTCGCCGTTCAGCAGCACCTCGACCTCGGCCTTGCCGCGCAGCTGTTCCAGCAGCTGGCGCACGCCCTCATAGGTCAGATAGCGGACGATCTGCGGCCGGGCCTGCTCCAGGGTCGGCGGCGTTTCCTTGCGGCGGTCCTCGACGCGCAGCACGGCCCAGCCGCCCTCGGTCTGGAACGGCCCGACGGTCGAGCCCGCCGGCTTGTCGCGCAGGGCGTTGGCGTAGGCCTCCGGCATGACGTCGAGGGTGCGATAGCCGAGGTCGCCGCCGGAATAGCGGGTGGCGTCGTCGATCGAGCTCTGGGCCGCCACGGCCTCGAAAGCCGCGCCCTGGGCCAGGATGCCGACGACCGCCTCGGCCTCCTCGCGCGTGCGCGACAGGATCAGGCGGGTGCGGATTTCCTCCGAGGTCTCCGCCAGGCGCAGCTGCTCCTGGTAGAGTTCGGCGACCTTGCGGTCGGTGATCTCGCCGTTGACGACCGTCTCGACCAGCATGTCGCCGAGAATGCGCTCGCGCGTCGCCGCCAGCCGCCTCTGGGCCAGGGCGGAGTTGTCCAGCCCGCGGCGCTCGGCCTCGCGGGCCAGCAGCTTCTGGTCGATGACCTCGTCCAGCACCCGGCGGAACAGGTCGGAGGTGACGTCGAGCGGCTCGCCCTCGCCGACCAGACCCTGGGCCACGGCCTCACGCTTGACGTCGGACGCCCAGATGGTCTCGTCCTGGACCTTGGCCACGGCGCGGTCGCCCGGCTCGGGCGGACGGTCGGAGCCGCCGCCCTGGCCGCAGGCGGCCACGGTCAGGACCGCCGCGAGCAGCGCCGGGAACAGGGCGCGGACCAGAATCCGGGACGGGATGAGGTTCATTTCGGGCGGACTCCGTCACGGGCGGCAAAGGCCCTCGCGTTGACAGGGATAAGGCCGGTGCTTAAGTCCCGCCTGCGCCCAAGTCGAGGGGTTTTCGAACGTTCGCGCGGCCCTTGCGCGCGCCTGAGACAGGCGCACCGGGCCGCCGCCGCCGAGGCCTCGCCCGGCGCATCATCGCCGCCGCTCCTTCGGGACCGTCCCAGTACCAGAGCCCCAGTCGCTCGCCCGCCTTCGGATCATTCATGCTCGGCATCGCCAAGAAGATTTTCGGCTCCTCCAATGACCGCAAGGTCAAGGACTTCATGGGCCGGGTGCAGAAGATCAACGCGCTCGAAGCGAAGTTCGCGGCCCTGTCGGACGACGAGCTGCGCATGATGACGGACACGTTCCGCGACCGGCTGGCGGCGGGCGAGACGCTGGACAAGCTGCTCAACGAGGCCTTCGCGGTCGCCCGCGAGGCCTCGAAGCGCGTCCTCGGCCAGCGTCAGTACGACGTCCAGCTGACCGGCGGCATGATCCTGCACGACGGCGGCATCGCCGAGATGCGGACCGGCGAGGGCAAGACCCTGGTCGCCGTGGCGCCAGTCTATCTCAACGCCCTGGCCGGCAAGGGCGTGCACGTCATCACCGTCAACGACTATCTGGCCAAGCGCGACGCCGAATGGATGGGGCGGGTGTACCGCTTCCTCGGGATGGACGTGGGCGTCATCGTCAACGGCCTGTCCTCGGGCCAGCGCCAGGCGGCCTATGCGGCCGACATCACCTACGGCACCAACAACGAGTTCGGCTTCGACTATCTGCGCGACAACCTGGTCTATGACCGGCGCGAGATGGTCCAGCGCCCGCACCATTTCGCCATCGTCGACGAGGTCGACTCCATCCTGATCGACGAGGCCCGCACCCCGCTGATCATCTCCGGCCCGACCGAGGACCGCTCGGACCTGTATCTGACGGTCGACGAGATCATCAAGGAGCTGATCCAGGACAAGTCGACCTTCGATCTCGACGAGAAGCAGCGCCAGGCCCTGCTGACCGAGGAAGGCTCCGAGAAGATCGAGGAGATCATGGAGGGCCGCGGCCTGTTCGCCGCCGACACCACCGGCCTCTACGACGCGGCCAACATCAGCCTGGTGCACCACATCAACCAGGCCCTGCGCGCCAACACCCTGTACCAGAAGGACAAGGACTACATCATCAAGGCCGGCGAGGTGATGCTCATCGACGAGTTCACCGGCCGCATGATGCAGGGCCGCCGCCTGTCCGAGGGCCTGCACCAGGCCATCGAGGCCAAGGAAGGCGTCAAGATCCAGCCCGAGAACCAGACCCTGGCCTCGGTCACCATCCAGAACTATTTCCGCCTCTACGAGAAGCTGTCCGGCATGACCGGCACGGCGGCCACCGAGGCCCAGGAATTCCTCGACATCTACAAGATGGATGTCCTCGAGGTGCCGACCAACCGCCCGGTCCGCCGCATCGACCACGACGACGAAATCTTCCGCACCGCGGCCGAGAAGAACCTCGCCATCGCCGCCATGATCGCGGAATGCCACGTCAAGGGGCAGCCGATCCTCGTCGGCACCGTCTCCATCGAGAAGTCGGAGGTCCTCTCCGAACTGCTCACGACCTACGAGTACGAGGTCACGGTCAAGACGCTGAAGCCGCAGCACCAGCACCTGCTGGAGAAGGTGGGCAGCGATGACGAGAAGGTCCGGCGCGAGGCCAAGAAGGCCTACCAGGCCCTCAAGGACGAGGACTTCGACATCGAGGTCAAGCGCGGCAAGGGCATTCCGCACAGCGTGCTGAACGCCCGCCAGCACGAGCAGGAAGCCTATATCGTCGCCGAGGCCGGCCTGCCCGGCGCTGTCACCATCGCCACCAACATGGCCGGCCGCGGCACCGACATCCAGCTGGGCGGCAACCTGGAAATGAAGCTGCAGAAGTGGCGCCTGGAGCAGCGCAACCTCGGCGTCGAGGTCACGCCGGAGATGGAAGCCGCCATCGAGACCGAGTTCAAGGCCGAGATCGCCGTGCAGAAGGCGAAATCGCTCGCCGCCGGCGGCCTGTTCGTGCTCGGCACCGAGCGCCACGAGAGCCGGCGCATCGACAACCAGCTGCGCGGCCGCACCGGCCGTCAGGGCGACCCCGGCACCTCGAAATTCTTCCTGTCCTGCGAGGACGACCTGCTGCGCATCTTCGCCGGCGACCGTCTGGACGCCATCATGCGCAGCTTCGGCGTGGCCGAGGGCGAGGCGATCAGCCACCCGTGGCTGAACCGGGCCGTCGAGACGGCCCAGAAGCGGGTCGAGCAGCGCAACTACGACATCCGCAAGAACCTGCTGAAGTACGACGACGTCGTGAACGACCAGCGCAAGGCCGTGTTCGAGCAGCGCCAGGAGTTCATGGACTCCGAGGACCTGTCAGAACTGGTCGCCGAGTTCCGCAACGACGTGATCTCCGACCTGATCGAGAAGCATATGCCGCCCAAGGCCTATGCCGAGCAGTGGGACATCGACGGCCTCGACGAGAAGGTGAAATCGCTTCTCGGCCTCGAGCTGCCGCTGCACGACTGGGCCGCCGAGGAAGGTGTCTCGAACGAGGAGATCGAGGAGCGGCTGATGGCCGCCGCCGACGCCCGCGCGGCCGAGCGGCTGGCTCTGATCGGGGCCGAGCAGACGCGCGGCCTTGAGAAGCAGTTCATGCTCCAGATGATCGACATGAACTGGCGCGAGCACCTGGTGCACCTCGACCACCTGCGCGGCGTCATCGGCCTGCGCGGCTACGGTCAGCGCGATCCGCTGAACGAGTACAAGGAAGAGGCCTTCAACCTCTTCGAGACGCTGCTCTACGAGCTGCGCCACAACGTCACCCGCTGGCTGATGACGGTCGAATTCCGCTTCGAGGCCCCGCCGCCGATGGAGCTGCCGGAGTTCCAGGAAATCCACCTGAACCCAGGCACCGGCGAGAACGAGATGGCCGACCCGATGGCCCAGCTGCCGGAGGGCGTGCTGCAGGGCGAGGATCGCGCCCGCCTTCCCGTCGGCGCCCTGCCGGTCAACTGGGAGCGCACGCCGCGCAACGCCGACTGCCCCTGCGGCTCGGGCCGCAAGTTCAAACACTGCCACGGCAGTCTGATCTAGCGGGCGCTCGCTGCTTGAGCGCGATGTGAGGGACCGCTATCGACCGTCGGTGGTGTTCGCCGACGGGAGACGCTGATGGCCGCTCGCAAGGACCTGTTCTCCCGCGCCCTGTCGCTGGACCCGGAGCGGCTGCATTTCGCCGCCCACAGCCATCACCTGTGGCCCGACGCCTCGTTCGACGGCCAGGTCGGGGCCTGGCTGGAGGCCAACAGGTTCGCCGACCGCAAATGGGACCGGATCTTCGACGAGGTCGTGCCGGAGGCCCAGGGCCACGTCGCCCGCGAGCTGAGCCTGCCGTCGCCGGACAGCGTGGTGTTCGCGCCCAACACCCATGAGCTGCTGCTGCGCATCGTCTCCGGGCTGGAGCGGAAACCGGTCCGCATCCTGTCCACCGACGGCGAATTCCATTCCTTCCGCCGCCAGTCCCAGCGCTGGGAGGAGGCGGGGGAAGCGGTGGTCACCCGGGTTCCCCTCGATCCGTTCGACAGCTTCGCCGATCGGTTCGTCGAGGCGGCGCGCGGCGGCGGGTTCGACCTGATCCTGATCAGCCAGGTGTTCTTCCGCACCGGTCAGCTGTTCGACCGCATCGAGGATCTGGCCGCCTTCGCCGACCCGGCCGGACCGTGGATCATCCTCGACGGTTACCACGGCTTCATGGCCGCGCCGACCGACCTGTCGGCGGTGGCGGACCGCCTCTTCTACGTCGCCGGCGGCTACAAATACGCCATGTCGGGCGAGGGCGTCTGCTTCCTTCACGCGCCGCCCGGATTCTGTCCGCGTCCGGTGATCACCGGCTGGTTCGCCGAGTTCGGCGATCTGGAAGGCCCGCCCGGCGGCGTCCAGTACCGGGCCGACGGCGGCCGCTTCTGGGGCGCGACCTTCGACGCCAGCGCCCTGTACCGCTTCAACGCCGTTCGCCGCATGCTGGACGAGGCGGGCCTTTCGACACGCGACATCGCCGCCCATGCGCAGGGCCTGATGCAGGGGTTCCAGGACGCCGTGACGGCGGGCGCAGCCGGGCGGCTGTCGGAGGCCCGGCTGATCAACCCCGTGGCGGGCGAGCGGGCCCGGGCGCGCTTCCTGGCCTTCCGCCACCCCGACGCCCAGGCGTGGCGGGCGCGGCTGCTGGCGGCCGATGTGATCGCCGATGTGCGCGACGACACCATCCGCTTCGGCTTCGGCCTCTATCAGGACGAGGCCGACGTCGCCCGCCTGGTCGAGGTCTGCAGACGGACGCTCTGAGCGCCGGTCAGAAGAAGGTCGTGTCTTCCGTGCGCTTCGCCTCCGGGGCCTTGCGCGGCGCCTGAGGCGCGGCCCGGCGAGCCGGCGCCGGCGCATTCCCGGGGACCGGCGCCGCGCCCGGTGGGGGCGCCGCCTGTCCGTCGGCGGGCGGGATCGGCGGCAGGGTCGGATAGGGCAGGCTCTCGGGGCTGCCGTCGCCGGGATAGGCCATCGGCGCCGGGACGCCGTCCGCCGCCACCGAAGGCGGCTCGACCCGATCGGGCGCATCGAGATCGTCGCGCACGAAGGCCCACGACCGGCTGTCCGAGCAGGCGCAGGCCTTCATATAGCCCTCGCGGTCGCGCCAGATGATCAGCGGGTAGCGGGTCTGCAGCCCCGCGCCGGCGAGGTTCTCGCTCAGGCTGGCGGCGAAGGCGCGCCCGGCGTCGACCACGGCGGTGCGGGCCAGGCTGCCGTCGGCGGCCGGGATGCCCGCGGCGGTCCAGTTGTTGGACGGGGTCGCGGTCCAGCGCTGGTACAGGGTCCAGTCCCGCGTCAGCCACAGCTCGGCCACGGTCGCCCGCTCCGCCGCCGTCGACTGGGCCAGTCCCTCGCGGTCGGCGCGGGCGAAGACGACGATGCGCACCTCGACGCCGGCGGCGCGCAGCTTGGGCGCCTCCTCGCGCTCGTAGCGCTGCATGGCCGCGGAATCGCGATAGCCGATGATGTAGAGCGGCTCGCCGCCGCCGCCGGCGGACAGCCACGACGACTCGTCCAGCAGCCTCTGGATGGCGGCCTGGTTCTGGGTCACGGTCACCGGCTGGAAGCGGGCGTAGAAATGCTGGTAGGCCCAGAAGCCGCCGATCGCGAGGATCAGACCCAACAGGGCCGCGAGAGCCGACCAGACGAAAAAGCGACGCATGCGGGGGAGCGCTCCAGCTTCACTGTTCAGACAGTTTAACGCCTAGCACCGAATTGCGATGCCGCGCACGCCGGAGAGGCGAACTCACCGCCCCTGGCGCTCGGCCACAGCCACTTCCCGACTGACAAGCGCCTGATAGCGCTGCTCGAAGGCGGTGGTCCGCTGGGCGAATTTGGTCAGCGACTCTGCGGTGTCGCCGCGGACAAGGGCGCGGCGCGCCTCGTCCAGCAGGGCGGCGGCGTCGTCCAGTTCCTTGAACATCGACCGGCGGATCGGCGCGACGCCGTCGCGCATGGCGGTCAGCCTGGCGTCGCTGAACTCGATAGCGCCTTCCCGTTCGATGGCGGCCATGCCCCGGGCGTTCTCGCCCGTCATGCAGGACACGGCGCGTTCCATGCCAACGCCCGCGGCCTCCAGCCGCACAAGGCCGACGATCCCGCGCTGGAAGTCCGCGAAGCCTTCGTAGAAGCAGGCCAGGCTGGTCACCTGGGCGAAGCCCGAACTGTCGGACGGCATCATCGGCAGTCGCGCCCGCAACATCAGCGACTGGCCTTCGATCACGGTGACCGAGCCCCTCATCAGCGCCCCGGCGGCCTGCTGAATCCGGGCCTCGTCGCCCGCCTCCAGCGCGTCGCCGAAATTTTCGACCGTGGCCAGCAAGCCGTCGACCTCGCCCGAAAACGCCGCGATGTCCGTGACCACCCGGTCGACCAGCCGCAACTCGACGGGTGCGTTTTCGCCCGCGATGCGCGGCAGGGCGTTCAGCCGCGCGACGATGCCCCTGATCTCGCGGCGCGAGGCGGCGAGGTCGCCGCGCATCCCGGCGATGGCGGCGCGCATCTCGTCGGCCGAGCGGGCCCCGGCGTAATCCGGGTCGCTCGAGACCTTGACGAGCAGGGCGGTGACCCGCTCCGCCGCGTCGGAGGCCTGGCGCATGTGCTCGTACGCCGCGTCGCCCTCCGCCTGGGGCACGATCACCTGCGCCGCGGTTGCGGACGGAGCGGCCAGCGCCGCCAGCGGGGCGAACCCCAAGGCCAGCGCGACGAGCGCCGGCGACAATTTACGCATGATCTTCCCCCCAGCTACCGGCGCAACCAGAACGCGCGCGGCGCGCCTGTCAAGGCCGCGGCGTCACTGCATCGTCGGGATGACGAAGCTGGAGTCCGCGTGCTCCAGTTCGCTGTCGGGCCAGCGGGCGGTGACGGTCTTGACCTTGGTCCAGAACTTCACGCCCTCCATGCCGTGCTGGTTGGTGTCGCCGAAGGCCGAGCGCTTCCAGCCGCCGAAGGTGTGGTAGGCCACCGGCACCGGGATCGGCACATTGATGCCGACCATGCCGACATTGACCCGGGCGGCGAAGTCGCGGGCGGCGCGGCCGTTCTGGGTGAAGATGGCGACGCCGTTGCCGTACTGGTGCTGCGACGGCAGGTGCAGTGCCTCCTCGAAGCTGGCGGCGCGGACGATCTGCAGCACCGGGCCGAAGATCTCCTCCTTGTAGGACTCCATCTGCGGCGTGACGTTGTCGAACAGCGACGGGCCCATGAAGTAGCCGTTCTCGTGGCCCTGCAGGCTGAAGTCGCGGCCGTCGACGACCAGTTCGGCGCCTTCCTGCACGCCCTTCTCGATCCAGCCGGCGATCTTCGCCCGGTGGGCCGCGGTGACGACGGGGCCGTAGTGGGCCTCCTTGTCGGTCGACACGCCGACCTTCAGGCGGGGGATTTCGGCGACCATCCGCTCGCGCAGTTCGTCGGCCGTCTGCTTGCCGACCGGCACCACCACCGGCAGGGCCATGCAGCGCTCGCCGGCCGAGCCGAAGGCCGCCCCCGACAGGTCCTTGATCACCTGGTCCATGTCGGCGTCGGGCAGGACGATGCCGTGGTTCTTGGCTCCGCCCATGGCCTGGACGCGTTTCCCGTGCTGGGCGCCCATCTGGTAGACGTAGTGGGCGATGTCCGAGCTGCCGACGAAGCTGACGGCGTGGACCGACGGATGGGTCAGGATGGCGTCGACGGCGGTCTTGTCGCCGTGGACCACGTTCAGCACCCCGGCCGGGGCGCCGGCCTCCATCATCAGTTCGCCCAGCCGCACCGGCAGGGACGGATCACGCTCCGACGGCTTGAGGATGAAGGTGTTGCCGACGGCGATGGCGACGCCGAACATCCACATCGGGATCATGGCCGGGAAGTTGAACGGGGTGATGCCCGCCACCACGCCCAGCGGCTGGCGCATCGAATAGACGTCGATGCCGGGGCCGGCGCCCCAGGTGTATTCGCCCTTCAGGGCGTGCGGGATGCCACAGGCGAACTCGATCACGTCGAGGCCGCGCGCCACGTCGCCGCGGGCGTCGGCGATGACCTTGCCGTGCTCGGCCGACAGCATTTCGGCCAGCTGGTCCATATTGGCCTCGACCAGGCGCTTGAACTCGAACATCACCCGCGCGCGGCGCTGCGGATTGGTCGAGGACCAGCCCTCGAAGGCGGCCTGCGCAGCCTGCACGGCCCGGTCCATCTCCGCCGCCGTGGCCAGCTGCACCCGCGCCTGCACCTCGCCGGTGTTCGGATTGAACACATCCGAGAAGCGGCCCGAGGCGCCGGTGAACGAGGCGCCGCCGATGAAGTGGTTGATCTCGCGCATGCTGAAGCGGGTCCTCGGCTGGTTTGTTGTGGTTGGCGGCGGTTTAGACCGATGATCCGGCCGGCGCCAGTGGCGGCCGGGACGACCGGGCGTGTCAGACCGACGCGTCGAACAGGGCGTCGCGCGCGACGTCGGCCTTCAGCATCGGGAAGAAATGCGTCCCGCCCTCGACGGTCTCGACCGAGACATGGGGCAGGCCGCGCGGCCGGTCGGGCACGCTGCAGGTCGATCCCGCCTCGCCCTTGAGGATGCGCACCGGCCGGTCGAGCCGCTTCAGCGCCCGCCACGGGTCGTGGCTCTGGGCGGCGTAGTTGGAGGCCTCCCAATCCGGCGGGCAGGCCAGGCGCAGGCCCTCGTCCGTCTCCACGAGGCCGTCGGTCAGATAGTCGGCCAGCATCATCTCGGGCCAGCCGCGGAAGGCGCCGCGTCCGCGATAGGCCGCCATGGCCTGCTCGCGGCTGTCGAATGCGGCGCGGCGCCGGCGGGCGTTCCTGACCAGCGGAATGCGCGAGGCCAGCCGGTCCAGCAGCGGCAGCTGGAAGGCCAGAACGGTCCAGCGCCGCCAGATCACCGGGTCGAGCAGCACCAGTTTCGAGGTCCGCTCCGGCCGTTCGGCCGCGGCCAGCAGCGCCGCCGTGCCGCCCATGGAATGGCCGGCCAGCACCGCCGGCGGGCCGTCCAGCGCGTCGAGCACGGCGATCAGGTCGTCACGGTGATCGATCCAGCCGCGCCGGCCCCCGGGATCGGCCGGCAGGGTGGTCAGGCCGTGGCCGCGCAGGTCGGGCGCCCAGATGCGCAGCGACCCCGACAGCGGCGCCAGCAGGCTGCGGTAGGTCATGGCGTTGAAGCCGTTGGCGTGGACGAAGATCAGGTCGACCGGCCGTTTGGCGTCGCCGAAGTCCAGCACGTTCATCTCGCCCGCGCCCCATCGGTTGTCCACCGGCAGGCTCAGGCGACGGGGCGGGGAGAGCCGGATCGCATCCATGCGGGCGAGATAGGCGCCGCCGCGCGCCCGCGCCAGACGAAGGCCGCGATCAGTCGGCGACGCGACAGGCGGGGCAGCGGCCATGGGCCTCGATGGTGGTGCGCTCGATGGCGTAGCCGGCGGCGTCGGCGGCCCGGCCGAGATCGCCGGCGACGGGCGAAGAGACCTCCTGCGTCGCTCCGCAGCAGTCGCAGATCAGGAAGGCCGCGGCGTGGTCGCGCGCGGCCGAACTGCAGGCGACATAGGCGCTGATCGAGGCGATGCGGTGGGCCAGGCCCTTGCGTTCGAGAAACTCGAGGGCGCGATAGACCGTCGGCGGCTTGGCCGGCTGACCGCCCTCGCCGAAGCGGGCGATCAGGTCGTAGGCCTTGACCGGTTCGCCCGCGCCCAGCAGCAGCTCCAGCACCCGGCTGCGGGCCGCCGTCATCCGCTCGCCCTCTGCCGTCAGGCGGGCCCCGGCCGCGCTCAGCGCGCTTTCGACCTCGGCCTCGCCGGGCGGACCGTCGTCGTGGTGATGCTGGCAGGCGTCGCCCATGGGTCACAGCTAATGGCTTGGCGGCCCAGCCGCAACGGCGGGGTTGACGCGCTGTGATGTTATTTCATAACACTCACGCCATGACCCTGCGCCCGACGCTCTCGCACGCCGCCCTCCTCCTCGCCGCCGCCGGATGTTCCGCTATCGCAGGAGCCGCCGCCGCGCAGGACCGGCCGCAGGAGCGCGACGTCATCGTCGAGGACGTGATCGTCACCGGCGCCCCGTTCGGCGTCACCGACCGCGCCAGCCTGCTGGCCGTCGATGTGCTGGATGAGGAGGCCCTGGCTGTCGCTCCCGCCGCCACGCTCGGCGATCTGGTCAATGGCATGCCGGGCGTGCGCAGCACCAGTTTCGCCCCGGGCGCCAGCCGGCCGGTGATCCGCGGCCTGTCCGGGCCGCGCGTGCAGGTGCTGACCAACGGTCTCGGCATGATCGACGCCAGCTCGGTCTCGCCTGACCACCAGGTGGCGGTCGATCCCGGCGAGGCGCGGCGCATCGAGATCGTGCGCGGGCCCTCGACCCTGGTGTTCGGCGGCTCGGCCATCGGCGGGGTGGTCAACATCATCGACGACCGCATCCCGGCCGAACGCGCCGAGGGGGTCGACGGCCATGTCTCGGCCCAGGCGTCGAGCGTCGATCACGGCTCCAGCTTCGGCGCCCGGCTGAAGGCCAACGCCGGTCCCCTGACCCTGACCCTCGACGGCTTCACCCGCGACTCCTCCGACTACGACGTCCCGGTGTTCCCGGAGTCTCGGGCGCTGCTGGACGAGGACGGCGAAACCGCCGGCGAGGACCGGAGCGTCCACAACACCTTCGTCAAGCTGGACCAGTATGGCGCCGGGGTGAGCTGGATCGGCTCGCGCGGCTTCATCGGCGTCTCGGTCAAGCACGTCGAGACCACCTATGGCGTCCCGGGGCATGCGCATGAGCCCGATCCGCTCGACCCCGACGCGGACGACGGCGTCTCCATCGGCCTCGAACAGACCCGCTACGACGTGCGCGGCGAGCTCGATTTCGCCGCCGGTCCGTTCAGCGCCGCCCGCCTGTCCGTCGGCGCCGCCGACTACGCCCATACCGAGTTCGAAGGCGACGCGGTCGGGACCCGCTTCTTCTCCGAGGGCGCCGAGGGCCGGTTCGAGCTGATCCAGCGCGAACGCAACGGCTGGCAGGGCGTGATCGGCGCCCAGTTGCTGGAGCGCACCTTCGACGCCGTCGGCGACGAGGCCTATGTGCCGCGCACCGAAATCGCCGAGCAGGGTCTCTACACCGTGCAGCGCTTCGATCGCGGCGGCCTCGGCTTCGAAGGCGGCCTGCGCCTCGACAACCGCTCGCTGGAAGGCGCCGCGGCGAAGCGCGACTTCTCCAACGTCTCCGCCTCGGCCGGCCTGTTCTTCCGCCCCGCCGCGCCCCTGTTCCTCGGCCTCAGCCTGGCCCGCAACGAACGCGCGCCCAGCGAGGTCGAGCTGTTCGCCGGGGGAGCCCACGTCGCCACCGGCGCCTTCGAGGTCGGCGATGTCGACCTGGGCGCCGAGGTGGCGACCTCGGTGGAGGCGACCGTGCATTTCGCGCGCGGTCCGGTCGAGTTCGACCTGCACGCCTACGCCGCCGACTACGACGGCTTCATCGACCTGCGGCCCACGGGCGTGGACGATCCCGACTCCGGCCTGCCGGTGTTCGAATACGTCCAGACCAACGGCCAATTCCGCGGCCTCGAGGCCGAGGCCGAGTATCGGCTGTGGGAGAGCGGCGACCGGAGCCTGACGATCACCGGGGCGGCCGACCGGGTCCGGGCAAAAACGGATCTCGGCCCGGCTGCGCGAATCCCGCCGTGGTCGGTCACGGCCGGCGTGGACTGGGCCTCGCGCCGCTTCGACGCCGGGCTGGAGGTGCGTCACGTCGGCGAACAGGACCGCACCGCCGCGTTCGAGCGCCCCACCGACAGCTACACCATGGTCAATCTGACCGGCGCCCTGCGGCCGTTCAGGGACCGCAACATCACCGTCTTCGCCGAAGCCTCCAACCTGACCGACGCCGAGGCGCGCGAACACGCCAGCTTCCAGAAGGACATCGCGCCGATGCCGGGGCGCAGCCTGCGGGCGGGAGTCACCTGGCGTTTCTGACCGCCTTGCACCGGGGAGGGGAGCCGCGTTTGCCGCCCGGCGCCGTCTGAGCTAGAAGCGCCCTTCCCTTTTTTCATCCAGAGCTCGTTTCGCGTCCATGACCGACACCACCGCCAACGCCGCCCCGCTCTCGGGCAATGTCCTGTTCTACGGCAAGCCGGAACCGCTCTCGGTCGAGGCGCACGGCAAGCTCGGCGTCGAGGGTGTCGATCAGCCCTATGCCTTCGTCGCCAAGACCAACATCGTGCCCCTGACGGTCACCGAGTTCGCGCCGGCCGCGCTGAGCTATCCGGTGATCTTCGTCGGCGAGGCGCGCCAGCCGGTCGCCGTCATGGGCCTGCGCCAGGATGAAAACCTGTTCGTCAGCGAGGCGGGGTCGTTCCGCCCCGAAGCCTACATCCCGGCCTACGTCCGCCGCTATCCGTTCGTCTTCGCCAACGACGACGTCCAGAAGCGCCTGATCCTGTGCATCGACCGCGACGCGCCCTTCATTAAGGAAGGCGGCGCCACCCCGCTGTTCAACGAGGGCCAGCCCTCGCAGTACACGCAGCAGGCGATGGAATTCTGCAACAATTTCGAGCAGGAGCGCCAGCGCACCGAAGCCTTCGTCAAGCTGCTGACCGACCTCGACCTGCTGGAGACCCGCGAGGCCGTGTTCACGCCGCGCAACCCCGACGGCAGCCCCGCCGCGCCGCAGAAGATCGCCGAATATTTCGCCGTCTCGGAAGACAAGCTGAAGGCCCTGCCGGCCGAGAAGCTCGTCGAGCTGCGCGACAACGGCGCGCTGGGCCAGATCTACGCCCACCTGGTGTCGCTGCTCGGCTGGGACCGCCTGATCGCCATGGCTTTCCAGAAGGCCGCCGAGGCCCAGGGCGTCGCCGGCAACGCCTAGGAAGGCGGCAGGCCGAAAGCATCAGGGCGGCCCGCTTCGGCGGGCCGCCCTTTCGCTATGCGCCATGGTCCTGCCGCCTGCCGCCTATCTGCGCGCCAGGAGCGCCCGGGTCAGACAGGAAAACACCAGCCGCCCCGCCTCGTCGAGCAGGTCGTGCTGGGCGATGACGATGCCCTTCTCGTCCCCGACCGGGTCCTTGCCCATGATTGTCAGCCGGCCGCGCATCAGCTCCCCCGACGGGGGATTGCGCATGTAGCGCAGCCCGTCGACGGCCAGCACCTTGGACTGGGCCCAGCCCGAGACCTTGTCGGCGAACAGCCGGCTCCACAGGGCGTAGACCATGGCGTCCGGCGCGCCGTAGGACACGTCCCAGCCCGGCGAGAACCGCTCGACGAAGACGTCCATAGCCGCGGCGTCGACCATGCAGGCGCCCAGCGGCACGACCTCGCCCACGGCCAGATCCTCGAAATGGACGTGGAGCGGTTCGCTCATCGATGGCCCCTCAGACCGCGGGCTCTTCGGAGACCCGGACCAGCAGCTTGCCGTCGTGGTCGCCGGTGAACAAGCGGTTCAGCGAATCCAAGGCGTTCTCCAGCCCATCGTCGACGTGGACCTTCCACTTCACCGCGCCGTCGTTCAGCCACGGCCCCATCTCGGCGGCCATCTCGCGGCCGCGGTGAGCGTAGTCGAGCACGAGGAAGCCCTGCACGCTCAGACGGTGGGTGATGATCCGCGCGAAATTCGGCGACGGCGGCGCCTTGGTGGCGTTGTAGGCCGAGATCAGGCCGCAGACCGCCATCCGTCCGTGGGTCTTCAGCCGGTTGAACACGGCGATCATGATGTCGCCGCCGACGTTCTCGAAATTGAGGTCGATGCCGTCCGGCGCGAGTCGGTCCAGCGCCTCGCCGACATCCTCGTTCTTGTAGTCGACGGCGGCGTCGAAACCGAGATCCTCCGTCAGCCAGCGGCATTTCTCCGGCCCGCCGGCGATGCCGATGACGCGGGCGCCGCGCGCCTTGGCCACCTGGCCGGCGATCGAGCCCACGGCCCCGGCTGCGGCCGAGATCACCAGCGTCTCGCCTTCCTTCGCCTTGAGCACGTCGGTGACGCCGAAATAGGCGGTCATACCGGTCATGCCGAGCACCGACAGATTGGCGGTCAGCGGCAGGCCCGGGGCGCGGTGGACCTGGCGCAGCTGCATCTCGGGCACGACCGCATAGTCGGCCCAGCCGCCCGACAGGGGGGTGACGATGTCGCCGGCGCGGAACCGGCTGGACCGGCTCTCCTCGACCACGCCCAGGGTCAGGCCGCGCATCACCCCGCCCAGCGGCACGGGCGGCAGATAGCCCTCGGCGTCGTTCATCCAGGTGCGGTTGGTGGGGTCCAGCGACAGATAGACGGTGCGGACCAGCACCTCGGACTCGTTCAGCGCCGGGACCGGCGCCTCGACCAGCTCCAGATCGCCGGGCTTGACCAGACCCCGCGGCCGCTGGCGCAGCACCCACTGCCGATTGACGCGAGCCATGATCTTCTCCGCAGGTTTTCTTTCAGGACGGGCCATCTTGACCGGGCGGTGCCGACTGTCCAGCGCGAGGCGAAGAAAAAGGCGGGCCGCAAAGGGCCCGCCTGAAGTGGCATCATCGAGAATGAGGCGCGGAGGCGACAGACTGGTTTTCACCAGTCTCAAGTCGGGGGGGCGTCGCCGCCTCCGCAGACCGATAACGGCGCGCCGGGCAGGCGGTTCCACCGCCCTGGAAGTTTTTTCGCTCAGGGGGCGAGCGCCGGAACGGCCGCGCTGGCCGGGGCGTTCATGGCGCATAGCGCAATCGCCGTCGGAGGCCCGCCATGACCCATGAATCTCCCCACGACAAGGCCGCGGACGCGGTCCACGAGGGCCGACCCGTCGAGGCCCAGTACGTGCGCGGCGGGCGCGGCGGCGTCCGCATCCTGACCCTGCTGCTGGTCTCGCTCGCCGCCGTGGCCATCCTGCTGCTCGGCATGTGGTTCGTCAGCCAGGGCGGTTTCGCCCAGACCAACGCCAACGACGGCGACCAGGCCGTCGACGCCGCCGCCTTCCAGGCCGACGCGGTGGAGATCCCTGCCGCCGACGCGCCGACCACGGCCACCGGCCAGCCCACCCGCCCGCCGACCGGCGAGGCCGCCAACGTCAATGCGCCGACCGTCTCGGCGGAGCCCACGACGGCCCCGGCAACCGCCCCGGCCCAATAGCCGCCGGCGCCCGGCCATGCAAAAAGCCCCGGTCCTGCGACCGGGGCTTTTCACGGTTCGGGGAGAAAGGTCAGGCCGCTTCGCGTTGCCGCGACGGGTGGAAGAACAGCGCCTGGCTGATCGCCGCCTTCACCGTCTCCGGCTGGAACGGCTTGGTGATCAGGAAGGTCGGCTCGGGCCGTTCGCCGGTCAGCAGCCGCTCGGGGAAGGCGGTGATGAAGATCACCGGCACGTCGATCCGCTTGAGGATGTCCTTGACCGCGTCGATGCCCGACGAGCCGTCGGCCAGCTGGATGTCGGCCAGCACCAGGCCCGGGCGGTGGCGGGCGACGGCGTCGACCGCCTCGTCATGGGTGGTGGCGGTGCCGGTGACGCGGTGGCCAAGCTCCTTCACCAGGCTTTCGATGTCGGCCGAGATGATCGCCTCGTCCTCGATGATCAGCACGTCGGTGGCCAGTTCGGCGTCGATGTCCGACTGGGCCTCGGCGATCAGCCGCTCGACGTCCATGGCGTCGGCGTCGAGGATCTGCGCGGCCTCGGACGGCGTGAAGCCTTCCAGGGCGGTCAGCAGGAAGGCCTGGCGCGAACGCGGGGCGATCTGCATCAGGCGGCGCGAGGCGTCGTCGCGCCCCTCCAGGCCGCTCTTGTCCTCCAGCTGGGCGCCGGTCGAGGCCCAGATGGCGTGGAACACATGATAGAGGGCGACCCGCGGGGTCATTTCGGGCGGCAACTGGCGCTCGCCCGCGGCCAGCGCTTCCAGCGCCACGCGGACGTAGTTGTCGCCGGTCGTCTGGTCGCCGGTCAAGGCGCGGGCGTAGCGGCGCACATAAGGCAGATGCGGCGCGAGACGGGCCAGCAGGCTCATGAAAATCTTCCCCGACAAAAAAGCGGTTCCGCTCGGAACTTGGAACCTAGGCAGGTCCGGTCAACGTATCAAATCGGTCACGGTTCCCGCCCGCAGACCAAAGCTTGAGCATTAATCGTACGTAACCTAGGAACCGTCCTCGGGCGCTGGCGTTTTCGGCAATCGCAGCAATAGCGTCAGGGTGGCGGCCGTTTATTCAATGACAGACAATTCGAACCCTTCCCGCAAGGCGGCGCCCCCGGGCGGGCCCGCAATGGAGGAAGCGCGCCTTCGTCAGCAGGCGATCGGGGTCAAACTCCGGCACATGTTCGACGAGGTCGTTAACGAACCGGTTCCGGACGAGTTCCTGGACATCCTTCGCCGGGCCGATGAGCGCTCGTCGGGCGGGAGCGGCGCATGAGCGGCGCCTCGACTCCGCCGCCCAAGCCTCCCTCCGCCGACGACAACGCCTTCAAGAGGGAGCTGGTCGCGCTGATCCCGCACCTGCGGGCGTTCGCGCGCACCCTGACCGGCGACCCGACGGCGGCCGACGACCTGGCCCAGGACGCCATGATGAAGGCCTGGGACGCCCGCGCCAGCTACCAGATGGGCACGAATATGAAGGCCTGGACCTTCATGATCCTGCGCAACCAGTTCTATTCCGAGAAGCGCCGCTCGTGGCGCCAGTCCCAGCTCGACCAGGAAGCCGCCGAGCGCACCCTGGTGGCGGTCGACGATCCGGAATCGCCGGTGGCTCTCGATGAACTGCGTCTCGCCCTGGCCACCCTGCCCGAGGAGCAGCGTGAGGCGCTGATTCTCGTCGGAGCGGGCGGCTTCGCCTACGAGGAGGCGGCCGAGATCTGCCAGTGCGCCGTCGGCACGGTGAAGAGCCGCGTCTCGCGCGCCCGCAAGGCGTTGCAGGCCACGCTCGAACGCGGCGGCTACGCCCGCGACGGTCGCGCCGCCGGCGACGCCATGCGCTCCATACTCGCCGACGCCGATCGCCTGAGCAGCGTTCGGGGCTGAGGTGGTCCGTATCGGGCGAGCGCTCGGTCGGGGTCTGGCTCCACCGCAATTCCAGGGCATCCGCTTTCGCCTCGGCGCGGCCCTGGCGTTCGCCCTGCTGCCGGTCCTGGCGCTTGGAGCCTTCCAGGCCGACGCCCAGTTCCGCGTGCAGGACCGGCAGCGGCGGGACGACCTGCAGCTGGCCGCCGAGCGCACCGCCGCCAATGTGAAGGGCCGGCTCGACAGCACGACCATCCTGCTCCAGGCCCTGCGCCCGGAAGCCCTGGAGCTGTTCTGCGAGCCGCGGCTGACCTCGCTGGTGCAGCGCATCGAAGGCCTCGACGGCCTGGCCCGCCTGACGCCCACCGGCCAGACCACCTGCGCCTCGCGGCGGCTGGAGGCGGCGGCCCCCGCCTGGCTGGACCAGGCCCGGGTCTCGCCCTGGTTCGAGCGGCTGCGCGGCGGCGAGGACACGGTGCTGGCCCGCGCGCCGGTGCGGGCCGGCGAGGCCCCCGGCCTGATCGTGGCCATCCGCCTGGAACGGCCGCTCGGGGCCTTCGACGGCGCCATGATCGCGGTCATCCCCCTGTCCGCCCTGCAGCCGGACATCGCGGACCGCGCCCTGCCGGAAGGGTCCCAGGCGGCGCTCACCGACGGCGAGGGCCGCATCCTGACGGCGACCGATTTGGACGCCTTCACCCTGGCGCGGGGCGGCAGCATCACGGGCTGGGTCGACCGGGCCCGCCGCGACGCCTCGGCGATCTTCGAGGCCGACGACGCGGACGGCCGTCCCCGCGTCTACGCCGGCGCGGCCCTGGCCGGCCGGGACGTCTACGCCCTGCTCTCCGCCCCCGCGCCGGGCCTGCTGTCATGGGCCCGGCTGAACCCGGTCGGCGCCTTCCTGGTGCCGCTGCTGGCCTGGCTGATCGCCTTCCTGTCGGTGATGTGGGTGTCCGAGCGGATCGTGGTGCGCTGGCTGGTCTATCTGGAGCGGGTGGCCGCCATCTACGCCCGGGGCCGGTTCTCGGTGCGCCCGGTGCAGGCGATGAACGCGCCGGCGGAAATCCGCGTGCTGGCCCGCACCCTCGACGAACTGGCCGAGACCATCACCACCCGCGATTCCGCGCTCAACGCCTCGCTCGAGGAGAAGGACGCGCTGATGCGCGAGATCCATCACCGGGTGAAGAACAACCTGCAGATCATCTCGTCGCTGCTGTCGATGCAGCAGCGCGCCCTGACCGACAAACAGGCCAAGGCGGCGGTCGGCGACACGCGCCAGCGCATCTCGGCGCTCGCCCTGATCTACCGCACCCTCTACCAGAGCGCCGACCTGCGCTACGCCGACGCGCGCATCTTCCTCACCGAACTGGTGGGGCAGCTGGTCTCGAGCGAAGCGGGCCGCGGGACGACGGTGACCTCCTCGGTCGAGGCCGACTCCCTGGTGGTCGATCCGGACAAGCTGGCGCCGCTGGCCCTGTGGCTGGTCGAGGCGGTGACCAACGCCCAGAAGCACGCCTTCGCCGGCCGCGGCGGTTCGCTCAGGGTGCGCTTCAACGTCGAGGGCGAACGGAGCGTGCTGGAGGTCGAGGACGACGGACCCGGCGTCAGCGAGACCTTCCGGGCCGGGGTGGGGCGCACCCTGATGGGGGCCTTCGCCAAACAGCTTCGCGGCGAGGTCGAACTCGTGCCTGCGCCGGGCGGCGGCACGATCGCCCGCATGACCTTCGCCACCCCCGAGGCCGTGACGCCGACGGACCCGGCCGACCTTGGAACCCGCTCCGGTTCGCGACGTTCTTGACCTGTACGCCGCTCCCCCGGCGCCAGGAGATCGCAACATGCGGAAGATATTCATTCTGTTCGCCGCCGCCGCCGCCCTGACCACGGCCGCGTGCAACACCATTTCGGGCGTCGGCCGCGACGCCTCGGCCGCCGGCGACGCCGTCACCGACGCGGCGGAAGACGCCAAGACCTGAGTTCGAGTTCCCGGCCGCGGCTCTCCCCCGACACGCGGTTCGGTTGAAGAAGGCCCGCCTGGCTCCCCCCCGCCGGCGGGCCTTCGCTTGTCCGGGGCCCGGGCGGCTGCTTGCGCGTCGCCGGGGCGGCGCTAGCATCCGGTCCGGGCGTCCGTGGGACGACGCCGGGGGACGCGCGCATGACCGATCAGACCGCCGGGGCCTCGGGGCCGGGCCTGAAGACCGTGGTGGCAGCCTCGGCGGCCGGCACCGCCTTCGAGTGGTATGACTTCTTCATCTTCGGCTCGCTCGCCGGGGTCATCGCCCACCATTTCTACGCCGAGGTCAGCGAGGCCACGGGCTACATCCTGGCGTTGCTGACCTTCGGCGTCGGCTTCGTGGTCCGCCCGCTTGGCGCCCTGGTGTTCGGCTGGTTCGGCGACAGGACCGGGCGCAAGGCCACCTTCCTCGTCACCATCACCGTCATGGGCGTGGCCACGGTGGCCATAGGCCTGCTGCCCGACTACGGCGACATCGGCGTCGCCGCCCCGATCCTGCTGATCCTGATGCGGGTGCTGCAGGGCTTCGCGCTGGGCGGCGAATACGGCGGCGCCGCCATCTATGTCGCCGAGCACGCGCCGGCGGGGAAGCGCGGCTTCCTGACCGGCTGGATCCAGACCACCGCGGCGCTCGGCCTGATCGGCGCCCTGGGCGTCATCCTGATCACCCGCAATCTCGTCGGCGCCGAGGCCTTCGACGAATGGGGCTGGCGCATCCCCTTCCTGCTCTCCGCGCTTCTGCTCGGCGTCTCGCTGTGGATCCGCATGCGGCTGGACGAGAGCCCGGCCTACCGCCGTATGGAGGCCGAGGGCGGCGAGCGCCGCGCCCCCTATCGCGAGGCCTTCCTGCAGTGGAACAACGGCCGCTTCGTGCTGCTGGCCCTGTTCGGCATCATGATCGCGCAGGGCGCCGTCTGGTACTGCGGCTATTTCTACACCCGCTTCTTCATGGAGCGGATCCTCAGGGTCGAGACCGCCACGGTCGACATGATCATGCTGTGGCTGACGGTGGCCTCGGCCGGACTCTACGTCTTCTTCGGCTGGCTGTCGGACAGGATGGGCCGCAAGCCGGTGATGCTGTTCGGCATGATCCTGGCCCTCGTCGCCTTCTTCCCCGGCTTCCACGCCCTGACCAGGGCCGCCAATCCGGCCCTGGCCGAGGCCCAGGCCTCCGCGCCGGTGACCGTGGTCGCCGACCCCGCCGCCTGCGCCCTTCAGTTCGACCCCGTCGGCAAGACCGCCTTCGCCAGTTCCTGCGACATCGCCAAGAACGTCCTGTCCAACGCCGGCGTCTCCTACGCCAACGCCGAGGCCCTGCCCGGCGGCGTCGCCACCGTCCGGATCGGGGGCGTGGAGGTCGCCTCGGTCGAGGGCGAGGGCCTGTCCGGCGCGGCGCTGAAGTCCGCCCGCGCCGACGTCGAGACCCGCATCAAGGCCGCCCTGGCCGCCGCCGGCTATCCCGACAGGGCTGACCCCGCCCGCATGAACCTGCCGCTGATGTTCGCCATCCTGATGGTCTTCATCGTCGCCGCCACGGCCCTGTACGGCCCCCAGGCCGCCGCCCTGGTCGAGCTGTTCCCGACGCGGGTGCGCTACACGGCCATGAGCCTGCCCTACAACATCGGCACCGGCTGGGTGGGCGGCCTGCTGCCGGCCGCCAGCTTCGCCCTGGTGGCGGCGTCGGGGAATATCTATTTCGGCCTGTGGTATTCGGTCGCCTTCACCCTGTTCGCGGTCATCGTCAGCCTGATCTGGCTGCCCGAGACCCGGGGCCGGGACCTGAACACGATCCAGACCTGAGGCGTTTCTTCCGCGCCTCCCCAGCCGGATGAAGACCATGCCAGACGCCAACGGCCGCGCCGCCGGCCTCAACCTGTTGCGCCAGCACGCCCTGATCGCCGGAGAGCCGGTCACCTCCCGGAACCGCATCGCCGTCGATGATCCGGCCACCGGCGAGATCCTCGGCCACGTCCCCGACCTCGGCGCCGCCGAAACGGACCTCGCCATCCAGGCCGCCCACGGGGCCTTCCCCGCCTGGTCGCGGTCGGACCCGCACAAGCGCGCCGCCTTCCTGCGCGAGTGGGCCCGGCTGATCGACGACAACACCGAAGGGCTCGGGGCCCTGATGGCGCTCGAGAACGGCAAGCCGTTCGAGGAGGCGAAGGGCGAGGTGGCCTATGCCAACAGCTTCATCAAATGGTTCGCCGGCGAGGCCGAACGGCTGATCGGCGAGACCCAGGACAGCCCCCTCGGCCACGTCATCCTGACCTTCCGCGAGGCGGTCGGTCCCTGCGCCTTCATCACCCCGTGGAATTTCCCGGCCGCCATGCTGACCCGCAAGCTGGGCCCCGCCTTCGCCGCCGGCTGCACCGCCGTGGTCAAGCCGGCCAGCCAGACCCCGTTCACCGCCATCGCCCTGGCCGGACTGGCCTGTCAGGCCGGCCTGCCCAGGGGCGTGCTCAGCGTCGTCACCGGCGACGCGGCGACCATCGGCGGCGTGCTGACCGCCTCGCCGCTGATCCGCAAGCTCAGCTTCACCGGCTCGACCCCCGTCGGCCGTCTTCTGGCGGAGCAGTCGGCCCCCACGCTCAAGCGCGTCTCGATGGAGCTGGGCGGCGCCGCGCCGCTGATCGTCTTCGCCGACGCCGACATCGATCTGGCCGTCGCGGAAACCATCAAGGGCAAGTTCCGCAACTCGGGCCAGACCTGCGTCTGCCCCAACCGCGTCTATGTCGAGGCGTCGGTCGCCGCGACCTATGCGGACAAGCTCGCCTCCGAGGTCGCCAGAATCCCCGTCGGCCCGGCCTTCGAACCCGGCGTCAAGGTCGGCCCCCTGATCGAGGACAAGGCGATCGCCAAGGTCGAAGACCACCTGAACAGGGTGCAGGCCTCCGGCGGCCGCGTCCTCACCGGCGGCGCCCGCCATGCGCTGGGCGGCCGCTTCTTCCAGCCCACTGTCACCCTCGGCGGCGACGACGCCCTGTTCCGCCGCGAGGAGACCTTCGGCCCGCTGATCCCTGTCTTCCCGTTCGACAGCGAGGACGAGGTGCTGGACAAGGCCAACGACAGCGACTTCGGCCTCGCCTCCTATGTCTTCACCCGCGACCTCGACCGGGCGATGCGCATCGGCCGGCGGATCGAGGCGGGCATGTGCGGTGTCAACACCGGCCTCATCTCCACCGCCGTCGCCCCCTTCGGCGGCGTCAAACAGTCCGGCTATGGCCGCGAGGGCTCGATCCACGGCATCGACGAATACGTCGAAATCAAGCAGGTGACCCTGGCCCTGCGCTAGCGATCAGGGCTCCAGGTCCGCCTTCATCCGCTCCAGCACACCGACCGCCCGCGCGGCGTGCGGGCCGATCCAGCGGTCGTGGACCTGTTTGATCGGCAGGGGATTGAGGTGGTTCCACCGCTCCCGACCCCGGCGCTGGACGATGATCAGGTCCGCGCCCTCAAGCACCTTGAGATGCTGCATCACCGTGCACCGGTCCAGCGCGCTGAAGCGGGCGCACAGGGCCCCGGTCGTGGACGGCGCGTCCTTCAACGCGTCCAGAATCTCCCGCCTCACCCGTGCTGACAGGGCCTTGAACACGCGGTCCTGATTCGCTTCGGTTGACATGTTATAAGAATATAACATTATGGGGCCGGAACAAGGAGCACCCGCCATGGAACTGAAGTTCAAGGTGTCCGGCCGCATCGCCCGCCCCGTCGAGGACGTGTTCGAGGCCGTCGCCGACCCGGCGAAGCTGTCGGCCTATTTCACCACCGGCGGCGCCGTCGGTAGGCTGGAGACCGGGGCGACGGTGCAGTGGGACTTCGCCGATTTCCCGGGCGCCTTTCCCGTCGAGGTCGTCGAGGTGGAGCCCAACCGCCGCATCGTCCTGAGGTGGGAGGCCAACGACGGCCCGCCCGAAGACAGCCAGGCCACGGCGGGCGCCGCCTATATGACCACCGTGGTCTTCACCTTCGAGCCGCTGGACGACGGCCGCACCCTGGTCACCATCGAGGAGAGCGGCTGGCGCGAGACGCCGACCGGGCTCAAGGCCGCCTTCGGCAACTGCCAGGGCTGGTCGCAGATGCTGGCCGCGCTCAAGGCCTGGGTCGAATACGGCGTCAACCTGCGCGAGGGCTTCTACGTCTGAGCCGAACTGCGCGGCTCAGACCTTCTTCAGCGCCGCCTTGAAGGCGGTCACCTCCGGGTCAGGCCAGAACTTCCCTTCCCACCAGAAGCGCGCGAGCGCCTCGTGATTGAGACGGACCCCCACCCTAGACCGGCAGCGCCCCCCGCTTCACCACCGTCCGCATCGCCACGCTCGACGACACCCGCGTCACTCCCGGGATCCGCGTCAGCTCGCGCGAGTGCACCCGCTCCAGATCGTCGACGTCCCGCACCACCAGCCGCAGCAGATAGTCCGAGCCGCCGGTCATCAGATAGCATTCGACCACCTCCGGCACCGTGGCGATGGCCGTCTCGAACGCCGTCAGGGCGCTCTCCGCCTGCGACGACAGGGTCACGGTCACGAACACGCTGATCGGCAGGCCGACGGCGCGCTCGTTGATGATGGCGGTGTACCGGCTGATCACATCCGCCGCCTCCAGCGCCCGCAGCCGGCGCAGGCAGGCGCTCTCCGACAGGTTCACCGCCTTGGCCAGGTCGGCGTTGGTCATCCGTCCGTCCGCCTGCAGGGCGCGGATCATCTTGCGGTCGGTGTCGTCCAGCGCAACGGCGGAAATCGTCTTCACAGGCAGCCTCGTTCGCAGATTCTGCGACTGTACGTCGATCAGACGCTGAAAAGAACAGGAACCTGCGGCCGCACCGCCGCTAGATTGCCGCCCGACGCGAGGCGGCCACAGAGCCCGCCCGCACCCCGTCGGAAGAGGAACCTCCCATGCGCGTCGGCGTCCCCACAGAGATCAAGAAGAACGAACACCGCATCGGCCTGACCCCGACGGCCGTGCGCGAATACGTGGCCCACGGCCATGCCGTCTCGGTCCAGCAGGGCGCCGGCATGGGCGCCGGCTTCACCGACGCCGACTATGAAAAGGCCGGGGCGAAGATCGTCGCCACCGCTGCCGAAATCTTCGCCGGCGCCGACATGATCGTGAAGGTCAAGGAGCCGCAGAAGGTCGAGTGGGAAATGCTGCGCGAGGACCAGATCCTCTTCACCTACCTGCACCTCGCGCCCGATCCGGAACAGACCAGGGGCCTGCTGGCCTCGAAATGCGCCGCCATCGCCTATGAGACCGTCACGGATGCCCGCAACGGCCTGCCGCTGCTGGCCCCGATGTCGGAAGTCGCCGGCCGCATCGCCGTCTTCTCGGCCGCCGAGACCCTGCTCAAGCACAACGGCGGCATGGGCCTGCTGTTCTGCGGCGTCCCCGGCGTGGCCCCGGCCCGCGTGCTGGTGCTGGGCGGCGGCGTCGTCGGCTTCAACGCCGCCCGCATGGCCATGGGCCTCGGCGCCGAGGTGGTCGTGCTCGAACGCTCAATTCCGCGCATGGCCTATATCGACGAGGTCACCAACGGCCGCGTCATCACCCGCTATTCCTCGATCGGCGCGGTCGAGGAGGAGATGGTCAAGGCCGACGTCATCATCGGCGCCGTTCTGGTCCCGGGGGCCGAGGCGCCCAAGCTGATCAAGCGCGAACACCTGAAGCAGATGAAGCCCGGCTCAGTGCTGGTCGACGTCGCCATCGACCAGGGCGGCTGCTTCGAAACCTCGAAGGCGACCACCCACGCCGACCCGACCTATGTCGTCGACGGCGTGGTCCACTACTGCGTCGCCAACATGCCGGGCGCCGCCCCGCGCACCTCGTCGGAAGCGCTCAACAACGCCACCCTGCCCTTCGGCCTGGCGCTGGCGGACCACGGCCTCGACGCCCTGAAGAAGAACCCGCACCTGGCTCGCGGCCTCAACGTCCTCAAGGGCGAGATCACCTACCCCGCCGTCGCCGAGGCCATGGACCTGCCGTGGAGCGATCCGTTCGGCGTCTGGGCGAACGGCTGACCGGGGTCAGACCCGGCGGAGGCTGCGGGCGAAGTCGCTGACATCGCTTATCAGCATGGTCTCGCCCTCGAACCAGAAGCGCGTGAGCGCTTCATGGTTCAGGGCGACCCATTCCAGCGCCTTCGGTGCGATCCGGTTGAGATCGCGCTCATCGAGACTGCTGGCCAGAATGCGCGGCTGGGGTCCGATGGACACCGAGGCGCTGGGCTGACTGCGGCCCGGCTTCAGAAAGAGCTTCACCCGCGGGCCGTGCTGTCCCATCGCGGTCGAAATGAAGATGGTCGCGAGGACACCTGTCCAGTCGGGCGGCAGGTTAGCCATCTCGCAAACCGCCTCCTCGCCAAGCGCCGTCAGTTCCTCGTCGAGCGTCGTCTCGCGATCGGTCCAGACGGCGATGGTCTCCTGCAGGCCCATGGTTCGATCATCCGGCCGGCTCCCCCTTGAGTCAAACGCCCGCCCCGCCTGTAAATCGCCGCTCTCTTCCGGCATAAGCCGCCGATGAAGTTCCTCGACCAGGCCAAGATCTACATCCGCTCCGGCAACGGCGGCGCGGGCGCCGTCTCGTTCCGGCGCGAAAAGTTCATTCCGAACGGCGGCCCGGACGGCGGCGACGGCGGCAATGGCGGCAACGTCTGGATCACCGCCGTCGAGGGGCTGAACACCCTGATCGACTACCGCTACCAGCAGCATTTCAAGGCCCAGACCGGCGTCCACGGCATGGGCCGGCAGATGCACGGGGCCAAGGGCGAGGACGTTATCCTCAAGGTCCCCGTCGGCACCCAGGTCCTCGACGAGGACAAGGAGACCGTGCTGCTCGACATGGACACAGCCGGCAAGACCGAACTGCTGCTCAAGGGCGGCAACGGCGGCTGGGGCAATGTCCGCTTCAAGGGCCCGTCCAACCAGGCCCCGGCCTACGCCAACCCCGGCCAGGAAGGCCAGGAGCGCTGGATCTGGCTGCGCCTGAAGCTGATCGCCGACGTCGGCCTCGCCGGCCTGCCCAACGCCGGCAAGTCGACCTTCCTCGCCGCCGCCTCGGCCGCGCGGCCCAAGATCGCCGACTATCCCTTCACCACCCTCGTGCCCAACCTCGGCGTGGTCGACCTGTCGGCCACCGAACGGTTCGTCATCGCCGACATCCCCGGCCTGATCGAGGGGGCGCACGAGGGGGCCGGCATCGGCACCCGCTTCCTCGGCCACGTCGAGCGCTCCGGCTGCCTAATCCACCTGATCGACGGGACCCAGGAGGACGTCGGCAAGGCCTACCGCATCATCCGCCACGAGCTGGAGGCCTACGGCGCCGGCCTCGCCGACAAGCCGGAAGTGCTGGCCCTGAACAAGATCGACGCCCTGACCCCCGAGGCGCGCGAGGAGAAGGCCGCCGAACTCGAGGCCGTCGCCGGCCGCCGGCCGATGCTGGTCTCCGGCGTCTCGGGCGAAGGCGTCACCGAACTGCTCCGCGCCGCCTGGACCGAGGTCCGCAAGGACCGCGGCGAGGTCGCCCCGGCGGAGACGGACGAGACCGTGGTCGAAACCCCCGGCGGCTGGGCGCCTTGATTTCGGCGTGAAGCAGGGCTGTTCTTCCCGGCTAACGGGAGGGACGGCCATGCTTCGCTTCACCAGAGGGCTGGCCGTCGGCCTTGTGGCGCTGAGCCTGATGGCCTTCCAGGCCCGGCCGCCCGCCCTGCCGGAAGCCCTCGCGGCTCTGACCGAGGACGCCGCGGCGGCCCGCGCCTTCGACTACATGGCCTTCAAGGCCACCGGCGTCGACCTCAAGGCCCTGTCCAGCGCGGTCTCGATGCGCACCCGCATCGACGGCGACACCCGGCGGCCGCTGACGGAAGCCGAGACCATCCTGCAGGCCGAACTCGCCGCCGCCGCCGAGGCCCCCACCGCGGAGGTTTTCGAAGCCGACCGCGCCGCCGCCGCCGCGGCCTGGGATCGCTGGATCGCTTTCGGCGAAGCCGTCATGGCGGGGCGGCCGGTGGCGGATCCGCCTTTCAGCTACGTCGCCGACCGCGTCCGGATGGCCGAAGAGGCGACAGACCCCCGCATCCGCGAACTGCTGCGGCGCGCGGCCCGGGACCAGTTGCTGCGGCGCGGCTGGGACGTCACCGACGAGGTCTGGCCGGAATCGCCGACGCCCGGCGCCTGGAGCCGCTTCAACAGTCGCCTCGGCCAGCAGGCCTGGGAGGTCGACAGCGACAACACCGAATGGCTCAAGGCCGACGTCGCCGCCCACGGCTGGTACCGCATCTCGGTCCACGGCGAGGCCGCCTCGAGCGCCGCCTGGCTGATGGCCCAGCACGCCGACCGCGACCGGCCCTTCCAGCGCCACGTCCTCACCCTGCTTGAACCGCTGGTGGCGGAAGGCGAGGTCAGCCGCTCCAACTACGCCTACCTGTACGACCGCATCGCCGTCGGCGAGAACCGTCCCCAGCGCTACGGCAGCCAGGGCCGCTGCGTCTCGAAGGGCGTCTGGGCTCCCAATGACCTCGAGGACCCCGAGGGCGTACAGGCGCTCCGCGATGCCTTCGACATGGGCTCGCTCGCCGAATACGCGGCGCACATGCACCAGTACTGCGCCGACTTCGAAGGCTGACGGCGGAACGCATCGGGGCCGCGGCTCCTTTCCTCCCGAAAGGAGCCCGCCATGACCGATCAGAAACCCATCCAGACCGAAGGCCGCGACGACAACGGCGCCATTCCGCTGGGCCGGCCCGACGCCTCGACCTCCGACGCGGCGGTCAAACGCAACGCCGAACGCGAGCGCAAGAGCGCCGGCCCCGACGGCCCGGACGCTGCCGAGGTCGGCGACACCTTCAAGAAACAGCCCCACTGAGCGGCAGGCGACACTCCGGCCCGGGCGTGTTAGCTCCCTTGTGAGCATAAGTCCCCCAGAGCCCGGTCCAAGAGCCCGCCTTGCCCTTCTTTCACGCCGGTCCCGCCCCGCGAGCCTCCGGCCCCCGCCGGGGCGCCCTGCGCGACGGGCTCGACCTGCAGCCGGGCATGAAGGTCGGCCTGCTCGGCGGCTCGTTCAATCCGGCCCACGACGGCCACGCCCATGTCGCCGAGACCGCCCTGCGCCGGCTCGGCCTCGACCGCGTCGTCTGGCTGGTCTCGCCGCAGAACCCGCTCAAGGACGCCCGCGACAGCGCCCCCCTGGCCGAGCGCATGGCCTCAGCCCGCGCCGTCGCCCGCGGTCCGGCGATGATCGTCTCCGACGTCGAGAGCCGCATCGGCACGCGCTGGACGGTCGACACCCTGCGCGCCCTGATCGCCCGCCATCCAGGGGTGCATTTCGTCTGGCTGATGGGCTCGGACAATCTGGCTGGCTTCCATCGCTGGCGCGGCTGGACCGACATCATGCGCCTGGCCCCCGTGGCGGTGATCGCCCGGCCCGGCTCGGAGCTCGACAGCCGCACCGCCCCCGCCGCCGCCCGCTTCGCCGCCGCCCGCGTTCCGGCCTCGAAAGCCCGCCTGCTGCCGGACCTGGAGGCCCCCGCCTGGACCTACCTGACGGCCCCGCTCAACCCCCGCTCCTCGACCGCCCTGCGCGCCCACGCCGGGCCCGCGGGCCCGGCCGCCCGGCGCAACGCGTGACGCCCCGGCGGGTCTGTGCTAGACTGCCCCTTTAGTCACCTCCCTGGAGCCTTCCGCTGACCCCCTCGCCCGCGCACGATGCGCAAGACAGCGCCGTTTCCAACACGGCGCATGAGATGGACCCGATCGCGCCCATCCATTCCGAAGACGGTCCCCCGGATAACGGCCCCCAGGCTCCCCTTCCCGTCGGCTCCACGGTGCTGGAACAGGCCGTCCTGTCGCGCCTCGACGAGGACAAGGCGCAGGACATCGTCCTGATCGACCTGAAGGGCAAGAGCCCGATGGCCGACACCATGATCATCGCCTCCGGGCGCTCGCACCGCCACGTCGGCGCCCTCGCCGACCACCTGCAGCGCACGCTGAAGGAACAGGGCCTCGGCCGGGTCAAGGTCTCCGGCCTGCCGCACTGCGACTGGGTGCTGCTCGACGCCGGCGACGTCATCGTCCACCTGTTCCGCCCCGAAGTCCGCGCCTTCTACAACATCGAGAAGATCTGGTCGGTCGACAGCGGCCACCGCGTCGACGCCCGCGCCTAGACCCGCCGGATGAAGCTGGCCGTCATCGCCATCGGCAAGCCGGGGCGCGGCCCCGAGGCGACCTTGGCGGCCGGCTACGCCGAGCGCGCCACCCTGGCCGGCCGGGCGCTCGGTCTCGGCCCCCTCGACCTGATCGATCTGGACGCGCGCAAGCCCGGCAAGGCGGCCGAGGCCGAGCTGATCCTCAAGGCCGCCGAGGGCGCGCACCTGATCGCCTGCGACGAGCGCGGCAGAACCTTCTCCAGCCGCGCCTTCGCCGACCACATCGCCGCCCTGAGAGATCGCGGCGAACGCCGTCTGGCCTTCGCCATCGGCGGGGCCGACGGGCTGGACGACAGCGTCCGCGCCGCCGCCGCCTCGACCCTCGCCTTCGGGCCCCAGACCTGGCCGCACGCCCTCGCCCGGGCCATGCTGGCCGAACAGCTGTATCGCGCCGTGACCATCCTGGCCGGATCGCCCTATCATCGCGATTGATGCGTAAGGCCGCCCTCGCCCTGCTGTTCGTCCTGGCCGCCCTGCCGGTGGCCGCCGCCGCCCCGCAGACGGCCGAGGTCCAGCGCCTGCGCGCCGAGTTCCGCGACGAACAGGCCCGCGCCCGCCGCCTGCGCGCCGAGGCCGCCGACGCCGCCGCCGAGATCGCCCGGCTGGAGCGCGAACTGGCCGCGCTCGGCGCCGACGTCGCCGCCGGCGACACGGCCCTCGCCGCCCAGCGCGCCCGCCTGCGCAGTCTCAGCGAGCGCGAGGCGGCCCTCGTCGCCCGCCTGTCGCAGGCCCGCGGCCGTCAGGCCCGCCTGTTGTCCGCGCTGCAGATGATGAGCCGCCGTCCGCCGCCGCCCCTGCTGGTGCCCGCCGACAAGGCGGTCGACACCGTCCGCGCCGCCATCCTGATGAAGGCCATAGCCCCCGAGCTTCAGGCCCGGGCCAAGGCCCTGGCCGACCGTCAGGCCGAGATCGTCCGCGTCCGCCGCCTCGCCGCCCTCAACAGCGAGGCCCTGTTCACCGCCGAGAGCGCCCAGGGCGACCGCCGCGCCCGCGCCGAGGCGCTGGCCGCGCGCCAGACCCGGCTGCGCGCCGTCCTCAAGGCCGAGGCCGACGCCGCCGAACGGGCCGCCGCGGCGCTGGAAGCCCGGCTGCGCGCCCTCGGATCGGCCGCGCCCGTGGTCGACGCCGAGGCCGCCACCGCCAGCGCCCGCCGTCCGGCCGGCCGCGATCGCCTGACCGCGCCCGTCGAGGGGCCGCCGTCGCTCCGTTTCGGGCCCGGTTCGGGCGGCTGGCGCTGGCGGGCGGACCGGCTGGAGGCGCACGCCCCCGCCGCCGGCCGGGTGGCCTGGGCCGGTCCGCTGGAGGGCTGGGGCCAGGTGGTCATCCTCGACCTCGGCCCCGGCTGGCGCGCCGTGGTTTCCGGGCTGGACGAGGTCGCGGTCGAGACCGGCGCGCGCGTCGCCGACGGCCAGACCCTCGGCCGCTCCGGCCCCGACGGCGAAATCGGCTTCGAGCTCCGCCGCGATGAACGCCCGGTCGATCCGGGGCCGTGGCTCAGGTGAGGGGTGAGGGATGAGGGATGAGGGGCTAGGGGCCAGCTGGCCGGGCCTGCTCAGTCGATCCCCCGGCTGGCGACCGACCAACCCTCATCCCTCATCCCTAGCCCCTGTTCCGCGAATCCCCTTCCCATCCCCCGATGACGCTGATTTTATCGGCGAACCCCCGGTCGGCCACGATTTGGTCGCCGCGGGCCTCATAACCTATGACGTTCAGGCCGCCTCCCCGGCCCGCTGGAAGAAGACCGAATGCGCAAGTTGCTGATGATCGGCGCCGCCGCCGCCACCGTGGTCGGCCTGGGCGCCGCCACCACCGCCGGCCAGACGCCGCGCAACGAGGCCTTCCGCCTGATCGGCCTGTTCGGCGACGCCCTCGCCACGGTCGAGCGCGACTATGTCGTTCCCGTCGACGACAAGAAGCTGATCGAGGCCGCCCTGCAGGGCATGATGGGGGCGCTGGACCCGCACTCGGCCTACCTGCCGCTCAAGGCCTACGGCGAGCTGCGCGAGCGCACCGAGGGCCAGTATACCGGCGTCGGCCTGACCATCTCGTCCGAAGGCGGGCTGGTGAAGATCATCTCGCCGATGGACGGCGGCCCCGCCGCCCGCGCCGGCGTCCAGGCCGGCGACGTGATTTCGGCCATCGAGGGCCAGAGCTCGTCGGGCCTGACCGTCAGCCAGGTCTCCGAAAAGCTGCGCGGCGCGGCCGGCACCTCGGTCAAGGTCACCTTCCTGCGCGACGGGGAGGAGCCGCGCGAGGTCGTCCTGACCCGCGAGATCATCAAGATCGACTCCGTCACCGGCCGCGTCGAGGGCGACTTCGGCGTGCTGCGCATCTCGACCTTCAACGAGAACACCGGCCGCGAGCTCGGCGAGACCATCGCCCGCCTTAAGGCCGAGAACCCGGCCCTGAAGGGCTACGTCGTCGATCTCCGCAACAACGGCGGCGGCCTGCTGGACGCGGCCATCGCCGTGTCCGACGCCTTCCTCGAGCGCGGCGAGATCGTCAGCCAGCGCGGCCGTCAGCCCGAGCAGATCATCCGCTACGCCGCCCGCCCGGGCGACCTGACCGGCGGCCTGCCGGTGGTGGTGCTGATCAACTACGGCTCGGCCTCGGCCTCCGAGATCGTCGCCGGGGCCCTGAAGGACCACCAGCGCGCCACGCTGGTCGGCCTGACCAGCTTCGGCAAGGGCTCGGTGCAGAGCGTCATCCCGCTGCGCGGCGGCCAGGACGGCGCCCTGTCGATCACCACGGCGCGCTATTTCACGCCCTCGGGCGCCTCGATCCAGAAGATCGGCATCGAGCCCGACCTCGAGGTGGCCCGCTCCGAGGCCGAGGCGCGCATCGTCTCGCGCTCCAACTTCATCTATTCCGAGGCCGCCTACGCCACGGCCCTGGACGCCTCCATCGGGGCCGAACGCAAGGGGCCGCACACCCCGCACGAGGCCCCCGGCGAATCCTGGGACAAGGACAAGGACTACCAGCTGGAGCGCGCCTTCGACGTGCTCCGCGCCGGCGGCAACCTGACCCAGCTGGCCGCGGCCCCCGAAGGCATCGTCGTCACCGAACCCGGCACGGCCATGGCCGCGGTGGCGGATGAAGCCGACGAGACGCCGTGAAGTGAGGCAGCAGGCAGCAGGCAGCAGGCAGCAGGGTGACTGCAGGGACTGAATGAATAGTCGACGCGTACGGAGAACGTTATGTCCGAAGTGCGTAGTTATCGGGATCTGCAGGTGTGGCAACGCGCGATGGACGTGGCCGTCGGCACCTACGAATTGACCAGGGCGTATCCCCGGGACGAACTTTTCGGCCTGACGTCGCAAAGTCGCCGGGCCGCCGCCTCGATCGCAGCCAATATCGCCGAAGGATACGGCCGGGCGAGCACGCCGAGCTACCTCAGCTTCCTGAGGATTGCTCGCGGCTCGCTGAAGGAACTTGAAACCCATCTGATCCTCGCCGAGAGGGTCGGGCTGCTTGCTTCTGGCGCCACCGCGCCCCTGCTCGATCAGACGGATGAAGTGGGGCGCATGCTCCACGGTTTGATCACCCGGGTAGAGGCCCAACCCTCCCGCTGACCTGCTGCCTGCTGCCTGCTGCCTGATCCCTCCAAAGCATAGCTAACACCGCGTTAGGCTTTCTTAACCGACGCACGGCCAATGTGGGCCTTGAAGGAGTCCGTCCCGCGGACCCCGGTTCGAGCGCCCAGTTCCTTGCCCATGTTCGCCAAGCGCCAGTCCGTCCTCGCCGCCACCGCGGGCGCTCCGCCCGCCCGCCGCTCCATGGCCGAAAGCTTCGCCCCGGTGATCCGGGTGCTGAAGAGGCCGCCGGTCGCCGTCGCCGCCGCCGGGGTGCTGCTGCTCGGCGCCGCCGCCCTGTTCGTCACCGTGCTCGGCGATCCCCGCGCCGGGGCCCCGTCCGCCCGCGTCGCCCTGAACCGTCCTTCCGCCGCCGTTGCCCCGGTTCCCACCGGCCTCGAGGCCTTCTCGGTGGACGGCTCCGGCATCTACCAGGACCTGGCCGCCGGCGGCGACCCGGCCCTGATGGGCGAGGCGGTGATCACCCTGCCCGACGGCGCCACCGTCTCCGGCGCCGGCGCCCCCGTCACCGCCCCCCGGGTGGCCGCCCAGCCGCTGCCCGCCGCCCCCATCGCCGGCCTCACCCAGCCCGGCCCCGACGGCCCGCTGCCGCGCATCGCCCCGGACGGCCGCGTCCCCGCCCAGGCCTACGCCCGTCCCTTCGTCTCCAACGGCAAGCCGCGCGTCGCCCTGATCGTCGGCGGGCTCGGGCTCAACGCCGTCACCACCCGCGCCGCCATCGAGCGCCTGCCGGCCGAGGTCACCCTCAGCTTCGTGCCCTACGCCGAGGGCCTGCAGGGCTGGATCGACCTCGCCCGCGCCCAGGGCCACGAGGTCATGCTGGAAATGCCGATGGAGCCGACCGGCTATCCCAACAACGATCCTGGCCCCTACACCCTGCTGGCCAACGCCGAGCCCGCCGACATCCAGGCGAAGATGAACTGGCTGCTGGGCCGCGCTGTCGGCTATTTCGGCGTCACCAACTATCTGGGCGACCGCTTCGCGACCTCGGACACGGGCATGGCCACCTTCATGACCATGCTGCGCCAGCATGGCGTGGCCTTTCTCGACGACGGTTCGATGAGCCGCCGCCCCGGGGCCTGGTCGCGCGCCAGCGCCAACCGCATCATCGATGAACAGCAGACCCCCACCGCCATCGTCGGCCAGCTGAACGCCCTGGAGGCCCTCGCCAAGGCCCGGGGCCAGGCCCTCGGCACGGGCTTCAGCTACCCCGTCACCGTCGAGGCCGCCGCCCGCTGGACGGCCGGTCTCGAGGCCCGCGGCCTGCAACTGGCCCCGGCGAGCGCGCTGGCGAACCGGCCGGGAAGATAGGCAGCGGGCAACAGGCAGCAGGCAGCAGGCAGCAGGCAGCAGGCGGCGCGACAGCCGACCCGGCCTGCTATAAGCAATCTTCTTCCCTGCTGCCTGCTGCCTGTTGCCTGCTGCCTCTCCCATGACCGACCCCCTCAGCCAATACCGCCCCAACGTCGGCGTCGTGCTGTTCCACCCGGACGGCCGGGTCTGGTACGGCCGTCGCGCCAATACGCCGGGGCCGCATAACTGGCAGTTCCCCCAGGGCGGAGTCGACGAGGGGGAGGACTACGAGGCCGCCGCCCGCCGCGAGCTGGCCGAGGAGACGGGCGTCACCTCCGCCGAACTTCTGGCCAGGACCGAGGAGTGGATCGCCTACGCCTTCCCGGCCGACTACGGCGGGAGCAAGCAGGCGCGCGGCTTCGCCGGCCAGAAGCAGAAATGGTTCGCCTTCCGCTTCACCGGCGACGAATCCGAAATCGACCTCGAAACCCACGGCGACATCGAGTTCGACGCCTGGCGCTGGGGTCGTCTCGACGAAGCCCCCGACCTCATCGTCCCCTTCAAGCGCAAGGCCTACGAACAGGTGGTCCAGGCGTTCGCGCCGCTGGTGGTCTGATCAGCCGACGCAGTTGCGCGGGCCGGCGCTGGTTTCGTGAACGTTGGCTCCGGTCTCGCCATTCGGAAAGACAAGGACGCTGACGACGGCGATCCGCCCCTCTCCCGAGGGAATGCAGGCGATGATCTTCCGGTTGCCATCCGCCGTTCCCGGCGCCGCCAGGACGACGCCTGCCCGCGTCCCGACCGCCGAGGCGACGGCCTCCACCAGGCCCGTTTCCGGCGTCCTTCCCAGCCACAGCCGACAGTGACGCATCGGGCGGGTGGTCAGCCGGCCGTCCAGCGTACGGGCCGAACGCCCGTCGATGACCTGCACCGTCGCACCGCCCCGGCGGAAGATCGGCCCCTGCGGCGGCGTGAACGGGTCCGGAAAGTTCCGGCTCCACCAGCCGCCGAGCCGCCGACCGACCTCATCCGCGTCGATGCCGTCGACCACGAAGGGGATGCAGGCCTCGCGCATCACGCGTTCGGTCATGACCAGCGGTTCGTCTCCCTCGCCGACGTGAGCGCAGGAGGACAGGGTCAGGGCCGCGGCCAAGCCGGCGGCGAGAGCGCGCCCGGCCATCATGGCCCGATGCAGCCCGTCGCCTTGAGCACCCGCCGGGTCGAGGCGGGATAGGTCTCCATCAGCCGCGCGGGCCGGACCGGCCGGGGAACGAAGCCGCCGCCGCAGTTGGGGCAGACGCCCTTCAGGGCCCCCTCCACGCACTCCGAGCAGAAGGTGCATTCGAAGGTGCAGATACGCGCGTCGGGGCTGTCGAACGGCAGGTCCCGGTCGCAGCATTCGCAGTTGGGTCTGAGTTCGAGCACGGGCGGTCTCCCTGCGGCCGAAGCTACACCGTCACTGTCCCGGCGCCAGCCGCATCATCACGATCCCGGCGATGATCAGCCCGGCCGCCAGCACGCGCCACAGGTTGACGTGCTCCTGCAGGAACACCACCCCGACGATGAAGGCCCCCACCGCGCCGATGCCGGTCCACACCGTATAGGCCGTGCCCATCGGCAGCGACCGCATGGCCAGCGACAGCAGGGCGAAGCTCACCCCCATGAAACCCAGCGTCGCCACGCTCGGCCACAGGCGGGTGAACCCGGCCGACTGTTTCATGAAATACGCCCAGACGACTTCCAGCAGTCCGGCGATGATCAGATACGTCCAGGCCACGCGCGGCCCTCCTCTCAAAGGGCCGGGCCGTCCCGGACTTCGTCCCGTCCGATGCTGGATCGGCGCGGGAGCGAGGACGTGGCCTCGTCTTGCGAACGGCTATCTAGGACTTGCGGCGCGGGGGTCAAGCGCCGCCGACGCGCAACAAAAAGCCGGCGACCGCGTGCGGCGCCGGCTTTTCAAGATTCCACGAGCGTGGGCCTTAGCCCGCCGCCACTTCCGAGGCCTGTTCGGCCAGGATGGTCAGGCCCGCCGGGGTGACGTCGGCGAAGCCGCCGTGCACCTCGAACTGGCGGCGCGAGCCGCCGTCCATGACCGTCACCACGCCTTCGCGCAGGGCGGTCATGAAGGGCGCGTGGTCGGCCAGGACGCCGAAATCGCCCTCGACGCCGGGCGCATCGACCTGGTCCACGAGGCCGGCGAAGACCTCGCGTTCAGGCGACACCAGCGAAAAGCTCAGCTTGCCGGCCATGATCAGGCTTCCGAAGCCATCTTCTCGGCCTTGGCGACGGCCTCTTCGATGGCGCCGACCATGTAGAAGGCGGCTTCCGGCAGGTGGTCGTATTCACCGGCCACGATGCCCTTGAACGAGCGGATCGTGTCTTCCAGCGAGACGAACTTGCCCGGCGAGTTGGTGAACTGCTCGGCCACGAAGAACGGCTGCGACAGGAAGCGCTGGATCTTGCGGGCGCGGGCCACGACCAGCTTGTCCTCTTCCGACAGCTCGTCCATGCCCAGGATGGCGATGATGTCCTTCAGCGCCTTGTACTGCTGCAGCACTTCCTGGACCGAACGGGCGACCTGGTAGTGCTCCTCGCCGATGACCAGCGGGTCCATGATCCGCGAGGTCGAGTCCAGCGGGTCCACGGCCGGGAAGATGGCCTGGGCGGCGATGTCGCGGCTCAGCACGGTGGTGGCGTCGAGGTGGGCGAACGAGGCGGCGGGCGCCGGGTCGGTCAGGTCGTCGGCGGGCACGTAGATGGCCTGGACCGAGGTGATCGAGCCCTTCTTGGTCGAGGTGATGCGCTCCTGCAGGTTGCCCATCTCGGTGGCCAGCGTCGGCTGATAGCCCACGGCCGACGGGATGCGGCCCAGCAGCGCCGACACTTCCGAGCCGGCCTGGGTGAAACGGAAGATGTTGTCGACGAACAGCAGCACGTCCTTGCCTTCCTCGTCGCGGAAGTACTCGGCCTGGGCCAGGCCGGTCAGGGCGACGCGGGCGCGGGCGCCGGGCGGCTCGTTCATCTGGCCGTAGACGAGGGCGCATTTGGAGCCCTCGGTCGAGCCGTTGTTCTTGGCCGGGTCCACGTTGACGTTGGACTCGATCATCTCGTGGTACAGGTCGTTGCCCTCGCGGGTGCGCTCGCCCACGCCGGCCAGAACCGAGTAACCGCCGTACGCCTTGGCGATGTTGTTGATCAGCTCCTGCATGGTCACGGTCTTGCCGACGCCCGCGCCGCCGAACAGGCCGATCTTGCCGCCCTTGGTGTAGGGGCAGATCAGGTCGATGACCTTGATCCCGGTGACGAGGATTTCCGACGACGTCGACTGCTCTTCGAACGACGGCGCCTCGCGGTGAATCGGGCGGTACATCTGGGTCTTGATCGGGCCGGCCTCGTCGATCGGCGCGCCGACGACGTTCATGATGCGGCCGAGGGTGCCCGGTCCGACCGGGGCCAGGATCGAGGTGCCGGTGTCGGTCACGGCCTGGCCGCGGGTCAGGCCCTCGGTGGTGTCCATGGCGATGGTGCGGACCATGTTCTCACCCAGGTGCTGGGCGACTTCCAGCACCAGGCGGAAGGGCTCGCCCGTCTTCTGGTCGACGTTGGTCGTTTCGAGCGCGTTCAGGATGGCCGGCAGCTGGCCCTCGAACTCGACGTCGACGACGGCGCCGATGACCTGGGCGATCTTGCCCACGCCGGTGCCGGCGGTGACCACGGCGTTGCCGGTGGCGGCGGCGGCCTTGGGAGCCTTGGGCGCGGCCGGCTTGCGGGTCGCGGTCTTCTTGGGAGCGGTGGTGTCGGTCATCGGTGCGGGTCCGTTGTCGTCTTGTGCGGTCAGGATCAGATCAGAGGGCTTCGGCGCCGGAGATGATCTCGATCAGCTCCTTGGTGATCTGCGCCTGGCGGGATCGGTTGTATTGCAGGGTGAGGGCGGAAATCATGTCGCCGGCGTTGCGCGTGGCCGCGTCCATGGCGCCCATCTGGGCCCCGTAGAAGCCGGCCTGGTTCTCGTAGAGCGAGGCCAGGATCTGGGTGGTGATGTTGCGCGGCAGCAGGGTGTCGAGGATCTCCTCCTCGGACGGTTCGTAGTCGTAGACCGCGCCGTTCAGGTTGATCGGCTCGGCGCCGCCCTCGACCACGGCCGGGATCAGCTGCTTGGCGGTCGGGACCTGCGAGATCACCGACTTGAACTGGCTGTAGAACAGGGTGACCACGTCGGCGCGCCCGTTCTCGAACTCGTCGGCGATCAGCTCGGCGATCGGCTGGGCCGAGGGCAGGCCGATGGTCTTGTGCTCCGACAGTTCGAAGGTGCGCACGATCCTGTCGCCGTACAGCCGGGTCAGCTGGTCGCGCGACTTGCGGCCCACGGCGATGACGCGGACGTCCTTGCCGGCGGCGATCAGGCCGTTGATGCGCTCGCGGGCGGCGCGGATGATGTTCGACGAGAAGCCGCCGGCGAGGCCCTTGTCGGACGAGGCCACCACGATCAGGTGGCGCTGGTCCGAGCCGGTGCCGGCGAGGAGCTTCGGCGCGCCCTCGCCCGAGACGCCGGCCGCCAGGTTGGCGATGACGGCCGCCATGCGCGAGGCGTAGGGCCGGGCCGCGACGGCCTGGTCCTGGGCGCGTTTCAGCTTGGCCGCGGCGACCATCTGCATGGCTTTCGTGATCTTCTGCGTGGCTTTCACGCTTCCGATCCGATTGCGCATTTCCTTGAGGCTGGCCATTCGGGCTGCTCTTTCTAGTCCCTACAGGTCAGGTCAGGCGAAGGTCTTGGCGAAGGCTTCGATGGCCGCCTTCAGCTCGGTTTCCAGCTCGGGCGTCAGCGCCTTCTTGGTGCGGATGCCGTCGAGGATCGAGGCGTGGCCCGAGTGCAGGCGGGCCAGCAGTTCGCTCTCGAAGCGCTGGATGTCGCCGATGGCCACATTGTCCAGGTAGCCGCGCGTGCCGGCGTAGACCGAGACGACCTGCTCCTCGACCGTCAGCGGCGAGTACTGCGGCTGCTTCAGCAGCTCGGTCAGGCGGGCGCCGCGGGCCAGCAGCTTCTGGGTCGAGGCGTCGAGGTCCGAACCGAACTTGGCGAAGGCGGCCATCTCCCGGTACTGGGCCAGCTCGCCCTTGATGGAGCCGGCGACCTGCTTCATCGCCTTGATCTGGGCCGAGGAGCCCACGCGCGACACCGAGATGCCGACGTTCACGGCCGGGCGGATGCCCTGGTAGAACAGGTCCGATTCCAGGAAGATCTGGCCGTCGGTGATCGAGATCACGTTGGTCGGGATGTAGGCCGACACGTCGTTGGCCTGGGTCTCGATCAGCGGCAGGGCGGTCATCGAGCCGGCGCCGTTGTCCTCGTTCAGCTTGGCCGAACGCTCCAGCAGGCGCGAGTGCAGGTAGAAGACGTCGCCCGGATAGGCTTCGCGGCCCGGCGGACGGCGCAGCAGCAGCGACATCTGGCGATAGGCCACGGCCTGCTTGGACAGGTCGTCATAGACGATCAGGGCGTGCATGCCGTTGTCGCGGAAGAACTCGCCCATGGCCGTGCCCGAGAACGGGGCCAGGAACTGCAGCGGGGCCGGCTCCGAGGCCGTGGCGGCGACGACGATGGTGTAGTCCAGGGCGCCGCGCTCCTCGAGCGTCTTGACGATCTGGGCCACGGTCGAGCGCTTCTGGCCGATGGCGACGTAGATGCAGTACAGCTTCTCGCCTTCCGACGTCGCGGCGGCGTTGGTGGCCTTCTGGTTCAGGATGGTGTCGACGGCCACGGCGGTCTTGCCGACCTGACGGTCGCCGATGATCAGCTCGCGCTGGCCGCGGCCGATCGGGATCAGGGTGTCGATGGCCTTCAGGCCGGTCTGCATCGGCTCGTGCACCGACTTCCGCGGGATGATGCCCGGAGCCTTGACGTCGACGCGGCGGCGCTCGGTGAACTGGATCGGGCCCTTGCCGTCGATCGGCTCGCCCAGCGGGTTGACGACGCGGCCCAGCAGGCCCTTGCCGACCGGCACGTCCACGATCTCGCCCAGACGGCGGACCTCGTCGCCCTCGGCGATCTGGCTGTCCGCGCCGAAGATCACCGCCCCGACGTTGTCGCGCTCGAGGTTCAGGGCCATGCCCTTCACGCCGGCCTTGGGGAATTCGATCATCTCGCCGGCCTGGACGTTGTCCAGACCGTGAATGCGGGCGATGCCGTCGCCGACCGACAGCACCTGGCCGACGTCCGAGACGTCCGCTTCCACGCCGAAATTGGCGATCTGCGACTTGAGGATGGCCGAGATTTCGGCGGCGCGGATGTCCATTTGGATCTCTCTGTCTTCGTCTCTTGGTGCGCCCCGGTCCTTGGGACCGGTCGCCGTCGTGGGTTAGGCGCGCTTGAGCGCGAATTTCATCTGGTCGAGCTTGGTCTTCAGCGAGGCGTCGAACAGCTTCGACCCCACCTTGACCTTCAGGCCGCCGAGGATCGACGGATCGACGCGGGCGGTCATTTCCGGGTCCTTGCCCAGCGAGGCGCGCAGGGCGGACTGGATGGATTTCATCTGGGCGGCGCTCAGGGCCTGGGCCGAAACCACCTCGGCGGCGACCACGCCCGTCTTCTTCGCATACAGCGCCTCGAAGCCGGCGATCACGCCCGGCAGGTCGCGCGAACGGCCGTTCTGGCCCAGCAGGCCGAGGAAGTTGCGCGTCACCCCGTTGAACTTCGCCGCGTCGGCGATGGCTGCGAGGCCCTTCTGCTGGTCCTCGGCGGCGATCACCGGCGAGGTGGCCAGACGGCGCAGGTCGGCGCTGTCGTTCCACGCGGCGCGCAGCGACTTGAGATCGGCGCGCACGGCGTCGAGGACGCCCGTCTCGTCAGCGAGGTCGAACAGCGCCTGTGCATAGCGCTCGCCGACTTCCGTCGTCCTGTAATCGTCAGCCACTGTATGGTCCGCGCGGGTTAGCGTTCGGGTTGACGACCGGCGGCGGGGTGCGCACCGGTCAAAGGCCTGAAATGCTTGAAGAAAGCACGCCGAAGAAACGTCTCGCGACGCACCCTCGGCCTAAGCCGGGCGCCTGATAGCACCGTAACCCCCCGACCGCAACCGAGGCGGTCCGCCGCAGCGGCTTCTCCTGCCGAGGGCGGCGTAACGACAATTGACGTGTCCCCGCGGGTCCGGAAGCCGAAGATCGCGGCATGACCCTCGCCCGCATCCTCCCCGCCGTCGCGGCCGCCTCTGTGCTGTCGCTCGCCTCCGCCGCGCTGGCCCACGACCCCGCCTCGTTCCGGGTGATGAGCTACAACATCCGCGTCGATGTCCCGACCGACAATCCGACCTGGCTTGAGCGCCGGCCGCACATGGCGGCCCAGATCGCCTTCTACGACCCCGACCTGCTCGGCGTGCAGGAGGCCCATTCGGCCATGGTCGGCTATCTGGCCGAACACCTGCCGGCCTGGGACCGCTACGGCGTCGGCCGCGACGATGGCGGACCCGTCGGAGAAACCACCACCCTGTTCTGGAAGCGCGACCGTTACGAGGCCCTGCGCACCGAGACCTTCTGGTGCTCCCCGACCCCGACCACGCCGTCGAAGGGCTGGGACGCCGCCTACCCGCGCACCGTCACCCGCGTCCTGCTGCGCGACCGCCGCGACGGCCGGCTGCTCGACGTGCGCAACGCCCATTTCGACCACGTCGGCGTCGTCGCCCGGGAGCAGTGCGCCGACCTGGTCTCCAGCCTCGCCCCGGCCGCCGCGGACGCCGACGTCGTGCTGATGGGCGACTTCAACACCGGGCCGCAGACCGCGCCGTATCGCCGCATCGTCGCCTCCGGCCTGCGCGACGCCCGGGCGATCAGCGCCGTCGACTTCGGCCCCGCCGGCACCTTCAACGCCTTCGACCTCGCCAGCGACAACGACGGCGTCGCCATCGACCACGTCTTTGTCGGTCCCGGCCTGGCGGTGGAGCGGTTCGGCGTCCTGACCGACTCCTTCGGCGGCCGCGTCATCTCGGACCATTTCCCGGTGGTGGCGGACCTGGTCCCGGCCGGGCGCTGAACAGGCGACCCCGCCGCGCCCGTCCGTCAGTGGGCGGCGCGCTTGCGCGGGATGAAATGCAGGATCGCCACGACCACGGCGCCGACCACGAGGCCCACCACCGCCGAGGCGGCGGCCGTCGCCAGCCAGCCGGTGACGGGGCCGATCAGCGGGACGCTTCCGGCGGCGTGCGCCAGACCCTCGATCAGCCCCGGCAGGGCGTCGAGGTGGTATTCATGCAGACCGTGGACGAGGATCCCTCCGCCGACCCACAGCATCGCCGCGGTGCCGATCGTCGCCAGTCCGCCCAGCACCATCGGCATGGCGTGGACCAGCCCGCGGCCCAGCGCCCGGGCCGAAGCGGAGCGGCGCTCGGCCAGATGCAGGCCGATGTCGTCCATCTTCACGATCAGGGCCACGGCGCCGTAGACCGCCACGGTGATCAGCAGGCCGACGATGGCCAGGGCCGCCGCCTGCGTCGCCAGCGGGCGCTCGGCCAGATCGGCCAGGGCGATGGCGGTGATCTCGGCCGACAGGATCAGGTCCGTGCGGATCGCCGAACCGACCATCTTCTTTTCCTGCTCTTCGGACGACAGGGCCAGTTCGTCAGGCGCCTTCTCGCCCTGACCATGTCCCGCCAGATTGCCCCACAGCTTCTCGGCCGCCTCGAAACACAGATAGGCGCCGCCCATCATCAGCAGCGGCGTGAGGGCCCAGGGCGCAAAGGCGCTGATCAGCAGCGCGCCCGGCATCAGGATCAGGAATTTGTTCTTCAGTGAGCCGACGGCGATCTTGCGGATGATGGGCAGTTCGCGCGCCGGCGAAAATCCCATCGCATAGCCCGGCGTCACCGCGGCGTCGTCGACCACGACCCCGGCGGCCTTCATGCTGGCGCGGCTGGCGGCGGCGGACACGTCGTCGACGGAGGCCGCCGCCATCTTGGCGATGGTGGCGACGTCATCGAGAAGGGCGGCAAGACCTGAGGGCACGCTTCACCTGACAGATAAATCCAGTTGCTTTCTGGCTAGGCGAGCCCGGCGACCGGGTCCAGAGGGGCCGGCGCGGCGCGGCGCCCTGACGCGCGCCGTCCCGGCCGAAAATTCTGGCGCGGTTTCCCCGGCTGCCGTATCCCGAACCCATGACCGAAATAACCGCACTCTTCGCCGATCCCGCCGCCTGGGCGGCCCTGGTCACCCTGGTGGTCATGGAGGTCGTGCTCGGCATCGACAATCTGATCTTCATCTCGATCCTGTCGAACAAGCTGCCGCCGGAGCACCGCCAGCGCACCCGCCGCATCGGCATCGCTCTGGCCCTGATTATGCGTCTCGGCCTGCTGGCCATGATCGGCTGGATCGTCGGTCTGACCCAGCCGGTCTTCGACCTCGGCCTCGACGGCGAGGGCTGGGACACCGCCTTCAGCTGGCGCGACCTGATCCTGATCGCCGGCGGCCTGTTCCTCGTCTGGAAGGCCACCAAGGAAATCCACCACGCCGTCGACACCACCCCCAGCGACGACATGCTGGAGAAGGACAAGGCCGGCGCCGTGATCAACAACGTCGGCTCCGCCATCGTTCAGATCATCCTGCTCGATCTGGTGTTCTCGATCGACTCCATCCTGACCGCGGTCGGCATGACCGATCACGTGCCGATCATGATGGTCGCCGTGGTCATCGCCGTCGCCGCCATGCTGTTCGCCTCCGACCCGCTTGGCGACTTCATCGACAAGAACCCCACCGTGGTCATGCTGGCCCTCGGCTTCCTGCTGATGATCGGGATGGTGCTGATCGCCGACGGCTTCGGCGTCCACGTGCCCAAGGGCTACATCTACGCCGCCATGGCCTTCTCGGCCCTGGTCGAGAGCCTCAACATGCTGGGCCGCCGCTCCGCCGCGAAGAAGGCCGCCGCCCTCGAGGCGAGGCAGGCGCAGCTCAACAAGGCCGAAACCGCCGAACCGGGGGTGTAGCGTGGGCGCGGCGGCTGTCCTCGCCGCCCTGCTGCTGGCCGCCGCGCCGGTCGCCGCCGCAGGTCCGGTCCGGACCCAGGCCGTCGAGCCGGTCTTCTACGGCTATCAAGTGGTGCGCGTGCGGCCGCACGACCGCGAGGCCTTCACCCAGGGCCTCGCCTATGTCGGCGGCATCCTGTTCGAGAGCACGGGCCGCTACCCCTCCACGGTCCGCCGGGTGCGGCTGGACGACGGCGTCGTCGAGCAGCGCGTCGAACTCTCGCCCGATCTTTTTGGCGAGGGCCTGACCGAGATCGACGGCCGGCTGATCACCCTGACCTGGCATGACGGCAAGGGCTTCGTCTGGAACGCCGCCGACCTGTCGCGGCTCGGCGAGTTTCCGCTGGAGGGCGAGGGCTGGGGCCTGACCGACGATGGACGGCGCCTGATCGTGTCGGACGGCACGCCGGTCCTCCGCTTTCTCGACCCCGCGACCATGACCGAGACCGGCCGGGTCCAGGTCACGTTCCGCGGCCGGCCGCTCCCCCGCCTGAACGAACTGGAGTGGATCGACGGCGAGGTCTGGGCCAACGTCTGGACCCAGGACGCCATCGTCCGCATCGACCCCGCGACCGGTGTTGTCACCGGCGTCGTCGACCTGACCGGGCTGCTCCCCGATCGCACCGGCATGCAGCCTGCCGACGATGTCCTGAACGGCATCGCCTGGGACTCCGCGGGCCGCCGCCTTTTCGTCACCGGCAAGAACTGGCCCAGCCTGTTTGAAATCAGGCTGACGGAAGCGCCGTAGCGCCCGACGCCCCTGCGAAAGCCGGAGGGGTGTGACGCTGTGCTGACAATCGGGCAATCCATAGTCGGGTTCAGCCGAATACCTCCCGGGTTTTCAGCCGCATCCCCTTTTCTCGCCTCCGCCTTCTGCGCACACCACGCCAAGACCGTATAATGGTCCGGTTCGCCGACGCCGCCGGTCTTTGACAATCGAACCCGCCAATCCGGCCGCTATGCACTCTACGGACGCTACGGACTCTACGGACGCTTCGGACCGTTTTTTCCGGGTTTCACCCGGGTAGAAACCTCTACAGGAAGCTGTACGGGTCCACGTCCACGTTGAGCCGCACGCTGGCCGGGACCTTCACCCGCGCCAGCCAGGCCCGCAGGAAGCCCTGCAGATCGACGTCCCGATCCGCCCGCACCAGCAGACGCTTCCTTCGCCGCCCCCGCACCAGCGCCAGCGGCGCGTCGGCCGGCCCATAGACCTCCAGCCGCTCGGCGTTGGGGATCGACCCCGCCAGTTCCCGGGCTGCCTTCTCCACCGCCGCCGCGTTCTCGCCCGACAGGATGATCGCGGCCAGTCGGCCATAGGGCGGCAGCACCGCCGCCTCGCGCTCCGCCATCTCGGCCTCGACGAAGGCGTCGCGGTCGCCCGCCGCCAGCGCCTGCAGCACCGGATGCTCCGGCGTCCAGGTCTGCAGGATGGCCCGCCCCGGCTTCTCCGCCCGCCCGGCCCGGCCCGTCGCCTGGGTCAGCAGCTGGAAGGTCCGCTCCGCCGCCCGCAGGTCGCCGCCCCTCAGGCCCAGGTCGGCGTCGACCACCCCGACCAGGGTCAGATGCGGGAAATTGTGCCCCTTGGCCGCCGCCTGGGTCGCCACCAGGATGTCGATCTCGCCCTCGGCCATCCGCTGGATCAGCGCCCGCGCCGACTTGCCGTCGGGCACGGTGTCCGAGCTGAACACCGCCGTCCGCGCCTGCGGGAACAGCTGGCGCACCTCCTCCTCGACCCGCTCCACCCCCGGCCCGACCGAGACCAGCGAATCCTCCGCCCCGCACGACGGGCAGTGCTTCGGCCGCATCATGGTGAAGCCGGTCAGGTGGCAGACCAGCCGCCCGGTGTAGCGATGCTCGACCAGCCAGCTGTCGGTGTCCGGCGCCGTCAGCCGGTGCCCGCAGGCGCGGCACAGCACCACCGGCGCATAGCCCCGGCGGTTCAGGAACAGCAGCGTCTGCTCGCCCCGCATCAGCGTCTCGCCGATCCCCTCCCGCAACGGCTGCGACAGCCAGGTCTGCGGATCCGGCGGGCTCTGCCTCAGGTCCAGCAGCGAAATCTGCGGCAGCACCGCCGCCCCGTGCCGCGCCTCCAGCTTCAGCCAGCCGTAGCGCCCGTGATGGGCGTTCCACAGCGTCTCCAGCGACGGCGTCGCCGAGGCCAGCACCACCGTCGCCGCCTCGATCCGCGCTCGCGCCACGGCCAGGTCGCGGCCGTGATAGACCAGCCCCTCCTCCTGTTTGAACGAGCCGTCGTGCTCCTCGTCGACCACGATCAGACGCAGGTTGGCATAGGGCAGGAACAGCGCCGACCGGGCCCCGACCACGATGTTGCAGCGCCCTGCGACCACCGCCTCCCAGACCTGCCGCCGCCGGGGCGGGGCCACCCCCGAATGCCACTCCGCCGGCGCCGCCCCGAACCGCGCCGCGATCCGCTCGATCAGGGCCTGGGTCAGGGCGATCTCCGGCAGCAGGATCAGCACCTGCGCCATCGGGTCGGCCTTCAGCGTCCGCGCCGCCGCCTCCAGATAGGCCTCGGTCTTGCCCGAGCCCGTCACCCCGTCCAGCAGGAAGGGCGCGAACCCGCCCCTGCCCGTCGCCTCGGCGATGGCCGCCGCCGCCGCCGCCTGATCGGCGTTCAGGGTCGCCGGGGCATGATCCGGGTCCGGGGCGTCGAAGGCCGCCATGGCCTCGATCTCCACCGCCTCCAGCACCCCCTCGTCGACCAGCCCCTTGACCACCCCCGACGACACCCCCGCCGCCCGCGCCAGGTCGGGCCCCGGCATGGCCCGCTCGCCCAGCGCCTCCAGCACCGCCGTCCGCGCCGCTGTCGGCCGCACCGGCCACCGGTCCGCCACCCGCCGCACCCGTCGCTCCGGCCGCGGCCGCGGCGCCCGCAGCCCCTTCAGCGCCGCCGAAGCCATCTCGCCCGGCGCGCTCAGCGTCCACCGCGCCGCCCATTCCACGAAATCCACCGTCCGCTCCGGCAGCCGCGGATCGTCCAGCCGCTGCTCCACCGCCTTGAGCCGCCGGTTCGACCCCGTGGTCTCGCGAACCTCCGCCACCACCCCGCGCATCAGCCTCGGCCCCAACGGCACGGCCACCTGATCGCCCCGCGCAAGGTCGAGCGCTTCCGGAACCTCGTAGTCGAAGGCCTCCGGCACCGGCAGCGGAATGAGAACGGAGGCGACTTTCACCGGCGGCCCCAAAGGGCTAGAAGCCCCGCCATGAAACTCTTCCTCGACACCGCCGACGTCGCCGTCATCAAGGACATGGTCCCCACCGGAATGGTGGACGGCGTCACCACCAATCCCTCGCTGATCGCCAAATCCGGTCGCAACATAGCCGAGGTCATCGCCGAGATTTGCGCCCTCGTCGAGGGCCCCATCTCCGCCGAGGCCGTGGCGACCGACTTCGAGACCATGGTCAAGGAAGGCGACAAGCTCGCCGCCATCGCCCCCAATGTCGTGGTCAAACTGCCCCTGACCTGGGACGGCCTGCGCGCCACCCGCGCCTTCGCCGACAAGGGGATCAAGACCAACGTCACCCTGTGCTTCTCGGCCGCCCAAGCCATGCTGGCCGCCAAGGCCGGCGCCACCTTCGTCTCGCCCTTCGTCGGCCGGCTTGAAGATCACGGCGCCGACGGCATCGGCCTGCTGGAGGAGATCCGGGTGCTCTACGACACCCACGACTTCACCACCGAAATCCTCGCCGCCAGCCTGCGCAACCCCGGCCACGTCTCGGCCGCGGCCGTCGCCGGCGCCGACGCCTCGACCATCCCGGCCGACGTTTTCAAGGCCCTGGTCAAGCACCCGTTAACCGACAAGGGGCTTGATGCCTTCCTTGCGGACTGGGGCAAGACGGGCCAGTCCATTCTCTAGATGACGCCTCGAGGAGAGGTCTGTGAGCGTATCGCCTGACCTCTCCGCCGACACCGCCGAGCCGCACTGGCCGGAAATCCGCGCCTGGCTGCAGGCCAACCCCCAGACCCTGCTGGACGACCGCTCCCTGCTTGAGGAGATCGGGCTCAAGCCGCACGGCCGCAACGTCGTCGAGTTCGGCCGCGCCGCCCTGACCCGCCTCGAGGAAGCCGCCGAGCGCGAAGCCGACGCCCGCAAGCGCATCGAGGCCGTCGCCCGCGCCAATTTCGCCGCCCAGACCCAGACCCACGTCGCGGCGCTGGACCTGATGGAGGCCCGCAACCCCTCCGACCTCGCCCGTCGCCTCGACGCCGCCTCGCAAGGCCGTTTCGGCCTCGCCGCCGCCGCCATCGCGCTGGAGAAACCCGGCGCCGTGCCCTTCGGCTGGAAGTCGCTCGAGGCCGGCGGCGTCGACAAGCTGCTCGGCGAGCACGGGCTCACCTGGCTGGGGCCCAATTTCGATGGGCTCAGCCTGTTCGGCGCCGCCGAGGCCGAGGTGAAATCCGTGGCCCTGATCCGCATGTCGCCCGTCTTCCCCGGCGACGACGCCGGCGCCCGCCCCGCCCTGTGCGCCTTCGGCTCGCCGGAAGAGGACGGCTTCACCCCGACCATGGGCTGCGAACTGGTCGCCTTCATCGCCCGGGTGGTCGAGCGCACGGCCGAACGATGGCCCATCCTCAGCTGACCGCCGACGAGGCGCTGGCCGCCTGGCTCGAACACCTCGCCCACGAGCGGCGGCTGTCGCCGCGCACCCTCGAGGCCTACGGACACATCGCTCGTCGCTACCTCGCCTTCCTGCAGGCGCACCGCGGCGAAGCGCAGGGCCTGCCCGACCTCGGAACCGTCACCCCAGCCGAGCTACGCGCCCACCTCGCCGAGCGCCGCTCCGGCGACAAGCCGCTCAACGCCCGCTCGATCAGCCAGAACCTGTCGGCGATCCGCACCTTTCACGCCTTCCTCGACCGTCGCTGCGGCGTGCCCGCGCCCCAGCTGGCTCTCGTCCGCGGCCCCCGGGCCAAGGCCTCCCTGCCCCGCCCCGTCACCGAAGACCAGGCCCGAGGCCTGATGCAGGAGCCCGGCGCCGACCCCGACGTCGAACCGTGGGAAGCCGCCCGTGACCGCGCCGTCCTGACCCTGCTCTATGGCTGCGGCCTGCGCATCTCCGAGGGCCTGTCCCTGACCCGCGCCGACGCCCCCCTGCCCGACGCCCTGCGCATCACCGGCAAGGGCGGCAAGACCCGGCTCGCCCCCGTGCTTCCCGCCGTCCGTCAGTCCGTCGACGCCTATCTCGCCCTGCAGCCCTTCCCGCTCACGCCCGGCGACGCCCTGTTCCGCGCCCGCCGCGGCGGCCCGCTCAGCCCGCGTCATGTCCAGGCCACGGTGCAGCGGCTGCGCGGCCGGCTGGGCCTGCCCGCCAGCGCCACGCCCCACGCCCTGCGCCACAGCTTCGCCACCCATCTGCTCGGGGCCGGGGCCGACCTGCGCTCGATCCAGGAACTGCTCGGCCACGCCAGCCTGTCGACGACCCAGAAATACACCGCCGTCGACGCCGCCCGCCTGCTCGACGCCTATGCATCGGCCCATCCCCGGGCCTAGACTGCTCCGGAGAACGCGGGGAGGCGGCTCTGACGGATGGTTCGATTGCGATCCTGAACCGGCGCGGCCTGATGCTGGGCGCGGCGGGCCTGCTCGGCGCCGGCCCAGCTTTCGCGCAGGACCCCGACGCCGCCGAGCCCCGTCTGCTGGCCAACCTGCTGACGCGGATGGCCCTGGGCGTGACCATCAACGGCCGCCGCGGCGCGGTCTTCGTGCTCGACACCGGGGCCGGTCGTACGGTGATCGCGGAGGACCTCGCCCAGGCCCGCGGCCTGCCGGCCCGCCCCTCGTTGCTGGTGCACGGGTTGACCGCCGCCCAGGTCGCGCCCTCGGTGCACATCGGCCGTCTCGGCGTCGGCGGGCGCCATATCCTCGATCTGCAGGCCCCGGTCTTCCCGCGCTCGGCGCTCGCCGCCGACGGACTGCTCGGGCTGGACGTGCTGGGCCGTTTCCGTCTCGATCTGAACATCGCCGCCCGCCGGGTCCTGCTGACTCCCTCCGGCCCGGACGTGGTCGCCCTCGGCTCGGCGGGCCACCGGGCGTCGCGGCTGCGTCGTCAGGAGCGACCGGCCCGGCACGGCCGGTTCGGCGCCCTGATCCTGACGGGCGCCGCGGAGGATCACCCGATCGACGTCTTCGTCGACACCGGGGCCCAGTACTCGATCGGCAACATGGCGCTGCTGGCGGCGGTCGGCGGCGACCCGGCCGGACTGGAGCGGACCACCGTCTACGGCGTCACCGGCCAGATCCTCGCCGCCGCCAGCGGCCAGGTTCGCGACCTGCGGCTCGGAAGCCATCGTCTGGGGCCGACGCCGCTGCTGTTCGCCGACCTGCACGCCTTCCAGGTGCTCGAGCTGATCGAGCGGCCAGCCCTGCTGATCGGCGCGGACCTCCTCTACCGCTTCCGCGAGGTGACGCTCGACTACGGCCGCTCCCGCATGGCCTTCCGCGGACTCAGGCCGCTCGGCTAGGCCTGCATCGTCCAGCCGTCGACCCCCATCGCCGCCTGTTTGACGGCTTCCGAGCGGGTCGGATGGGGATGGCAGATGCGGGCGATGTCCTCGGACGAGCCGCCGAAGGCCATGGCCACGCAGGCCTCGCCGATCATCTCGCCGGCCTGCGGGCCGAGGATGTGCACGCCGAGGACGCGGTCGGTTGCGGCGTCGGCGAGCACCTTCACGAAGCCCTCGGTCTCGTGATTGATCTTGGCCCGGCTGTTGGCGCTGAACGGGAATTTGCCGCTCTTGTAGGCGACGCCCGCCTCCTTCAGCTGGTCCTCGGTCTTGCCGACCCAGGCCACTTCCGGCGCGGTGTAGACCACGCTCGGCACCAGGTCGTAGTCGACGTGCCCGGCCTTGCCGGCGATCAGTTCGATGACCGCCACGGCGTCCTCTTCCGCCTTGTGCGCCAGCATCGGGCCGTGGGTCACGTCGCCGATCACCCAGACATTGTCGGCTGCCTTGAAGTGGTCATTGGCCACGAAGCCGCGCTTGTCGGCCTGCACGCCGACCGTCTCCAGACCCAGCCCGTCGGTGAACGGCCGCCGGCCAATGGCGACGAGCACAACGTCGCCCTTCAGCGTCTCGGCCGCACCGCCGGCGGCCGGCTCGACGGTCAGTTCGACGCCGTCCTTCGACGTCTTCGCCGCCGTGACCTTCGACGCCAGCTTGAAGCTCATCCCCTGCTTGGTCAGGGCGCGCTGGAAGGCCTTGGCCACCTCGCCGTCCATCCCGGGCGTGATGCGATCCAGGTATTCGACCACCGTCACCTGCGCGCCCAGCCGGCGCCACACCGAGCCCAGCTCCAGGCCGATGATCCCCGCGCCGATGACGATCAGCTGCTTCGGCACGGTCGGCAGCGACAGGGCCCCGGTGGAATCCACCACCTTGCCCGCCTCGAACGCCACGCCCGGCAGGGGCGTCGGCTCCGAGCCGGTGGCGATGACGATGTTCTTCGCCGCCAGCGTGCTCTTCGACCCGTCGGCGGAGGTCACCTCGACCTGCCCCGGCCCGGCGATCCGCCCGCGACCCTTCACCCACTCGACCTTGTTCTTCTTGAACAGGAACTCGATGCCCTTGGTCAGGGCGCCGACGCTGTCGGCCTTCTGGCCCATCATCTTCGCCAGGTTCAGTTTCGGCGTGCCGACCTCGATGCCGAGCGCCGGAAATTCCTTGATCGCCGCCTCGTACAGTTCCGACGCGTGCAGCAGCGCCTTCGACGGCATGCAGCCGACGTTCAGGCAGGTGCCGCCCAGGGTATCGCGCATCTCGACGCAGGCGGCCTTCAGCCCCAGCTGCCCGGCCCGGATGGCGGCGTTGTAGCCGCCCGGCCCGCCGCCGATGATGACGACATCGTAGGAAGCGGCTTCGGCCATGGGGTCTCTCGTTTCAGTGGGCGCGGGGGGAGCGCGCGGAACCTAGCGGCGCGCCGGGGCGCGTCAACCGTCGGAACCGATATAGGCGCTTCGGCGCCCGCGACGAGAGCCTAGTAGGCGAACTGGCCCGGGGTGCGCGCGCGGCGGATGCGGCGGCCGGCGATCATGACCAGCACGCCCAGCACGACCAGTGCGCCGAGAGTGAGCCAGAGAGGGTCCATAGGCAGACTGGACGCCGACTCCGGCGCCGCCATCGTCGCGGGACCGGAACGGGCCTCCTCCCCGCCCCGCTCGTCCAGCGCCAGACGGAGAGCGGCGTCGGCGAGGAAGGCCAGCAGATAGGCGAAGGCGGCCTTGGAATTCCCGGCCCCGAGCATCAAGGCCGAGATCACGTACAGGGCGATCGCTCCGACCCACAGCGCCCACGAGGGAAGGAAGCCGAACAGCAACCCGGCGTCCGCGCCTCCGGCCTCGGCGCGCATGGCGGCCACGCTCGGCGCGGCGCCTTCGATCAGGGGCGAGAGGAACGGCCACGCCAGCCAGCCGGCGTAGGCCAGGACCACCAGCACCACGAGGAAACGCAACAGCTTCATGATCGACCCTCCCACGGACCGTTAATCATTCTACACCGCCTCGGCCGCGGCGCCAGCAGTTGCTCGGATCAGGCGATCGCGGCCGGCAGGGTGATCGAAACCTCGGCCCCCCGGCCCGGCTCGCTGTCGATCGAGAGGACGCCGCCGGCCTGCCGCGCAAAGGCGTAGGCCTGCGACAGCCCCAGGCCCGCCGCGCCCTCGCGGGTGGTGAAGAAGGGCTCGACCGCCCGGGCGGCGAGGTCACGGTCCATGCCGGGGCCGCTGTCGCGGACGCTGAGACGCAGACCGCCCTCCATCAGGGTTTCCATGCGCACGGCGACCGAGCCCTGTCCGTCGACGGCCTCGACCGCGTTGCGGGTCAGCGCCTTGACCGCTCCCTCGAAGGCCACGGGATCGATCCGCGCCGGTGCGGCCTCGGCCGGGCCCTCGATCATCAGGTCGACGCCGGGGCCGGCCAGTTCCCGCAGACGGCTCTCCAGACCCCGCAGCAGGATCCCCGCGTCCATCACGCGCAGCACCGGCTCGTCGTCGCCTTGCGAAAAGGCCGTCAACCGCCGGGTCAGCAGTTCGCCCTTCTGCCCCGCCGCCAGGGCGGCCTGGCCGATACGGCGCACGCGGGCCGGGTCGTCGGCCTGGCGCAGCATCATGTCCAGTGCGCCGGTCATGACCCCGAGCACGGCGTTGAAGTCGTGCGCCAGCCCGCCGGTCAGGCGGCCGACGCTCTCCATCCGGCGTCCGCCCTGCAACTCCGCCTCGGCCTCGGCGCGGACCCGTTCGGCGGCGGCCCGGACCTGATCGGCCTCGGCGCGGGCGGCGGCGGCGGCGGCCAGCGCTTCGGCGGCGGCGGCGCGGGCGGCGTCGGCCTCCGCTCGAAGGGACTCGTCGGTCACAGAATCCGACGTCGGCGCGTCAGGGTCGTTGATGGCCTCGGGATTGGCGACCTCCACCACCGCAGGGGAGGGATCCGCGCGCTCTCCCGCCAGCAGCAGGGCGTCCACCCGATCCTCGGCGTCGGTCAGGGGCAGCATGGACCACCGGATGCCCTCGGCGGCGCCGCGGCGCGACAGGATCAGCTCGGCCTCGCCGGCCGGCGCCGCCAGACCGGCGCGCAGGGACTGACGGCCTTCGACCCGCTCGTCCTCGTCGAGGAACAGGTCGGCGAAATCGCCCTCGGCGCTGTCGCGGCCCAGGACCAGCAGCGCCGTGCGGTTGGCTTCGCGCACGCGGCCGTCCGCGCCGACCACGACCAGGGCGCTGGAGGCCGCATCGAACACCCGGCGCGTCAGGTCGTCGGAGGGCGCCGCGAACTCGGGCGTCGCCGGTTCGGGAGTCATCAGGCCCTCGGTCTCGACGATGGCGGCCGTCGAGCCGGTGATCTGGCCCAGCTCGTTCTCGATCGGCATGGCGGTGACCGAGACCAGCATCTTGCGGCGCGCGGCGGGATTGGCGAGCAGGTGCTGGAAACCCCTGACCGTCTGCCCCCTCAGGGCGCGGGCGCTGGGCAGCAGGTCGGGCGGAATGGGCCGGCCGTCAGGAAAGGTGATGCCCCAGGTCGCTGAGTGGAAGCGCAGGCCGATCAGCTCGGCGTCGCGGCGGCCGAGCAGCTGGTGGGCGGCGCGGTTGGCGAAGACGAACTTGCCCTGCCGGTCGGTTTCGACCAGCGCCACGGGGATGGCGTTCAGCGTCTCGAACAGCCGCTTCTGGGAATCCTCGGCCACGCGCTGCACCAGATCCAGCTGATCGGAGGCGTTGACGTGGCGCGACCGGTTGGTCGCGGCCAGCCACAGGCCGATCAGGCCGATGATCCAGCCCACGGCCGCAAGACCGCCCAGAACCCAAACCCAGTTGACCTGGCCTTCCAGAAACATGCGCCCCGAGTGTCCCGTTCTGGCGCCCCGCGGCGCCCTTCCCCGGATACCCTGCAAAGGGCGAACCGGAACAGCCCCCTTTCCCCGACAAGGCGACTGGATCGCACGCGGCTCCGGACGGGACGGCGGCGCCGGTCAGGCGGCCGGCGTCCCCGCGTCTTTCGCCGCCCGCAGGCGCCCCGCCCGGCGCCGGTCCATGACGGCGAAGGCCCAGACGCCGAACGGGATCAGCCAGTAGGTCACGCCGGGGGCCCATGGCGCGGCGCGAAGCAGCGGCGTCAGCGCCAGGGCCGACGAGCCCACGCCCGTAGCGGCGGCGAGGAGCCAGGTCCGCGTCCAGGAGTTCGCCTCGATCCGGCGCGGGTCGCCGGCCTCCAGTCCGGTTTCGGCGTGACGGAACAACAGCGCGTACAGCAGCGCCAGCGTGGAGAAGCCCAGTCCGTAGATGGCGTAGATCCAGCCCAGCTGGCCGAAGCTGGCGATCAGGTCGCCGCCGGGCAGCAGGCCGCCGGACATGAAATGCACCGCCGACTCGGTCAGCAGCCGGAGCGGGAAGACGAAGACCAGCACCGAGAACACCACGGCGAGGCTGAGCAGCGTCGCCCTGCCGTCGCGTCTCGGCCCCAACGCCGACCACGCCCTGTGCGCCAGCCAGAACAGGATGATCAGCGCAAACCCGGCGAGGAAGGCCGGGATGCGCGCCAGGGCGCGCAACAGATCGTCGAACGACCTCAGCGGTTCGCCGCCGGCGATGATCAGCAAGGAGACCGCGAAGGCGAAGGCGGCGTCGACGAAGGCGTCAAGACGTTTGGCCTCCGCAGGGCCCGGCCGGCCGCTCGTCCTGTCCATGTCGTACATCGCCACCTCCCGACCCGGCCGAACGGTGATCGATTTGGACGGCGGGATCAACGGCCCGTGAGGGCGCCCGGGGCCTGAAAAGCAAGAAAGCCCGGTCGCGCGGACCGGGCTTCCTGGATCGACTGGAGCGGGCGAAGAGATTCGAACTCTCGACCCCAACCTTGGCAAGGTTGTGCTCTACCACTGAGCTACGCCCGCACTTCAGTCGGAGGCGGGCGTATAGCGGAGCGGCCCCGAACCCCGCAAGTCCCCCTCGCAGAAATTACGCAAGATCGCGCTCAGGCAGCGAGCCGCCGCGCGGCGAGGCGTCGCGCCCCGGCTCCTCGCGTCAGCGCGGCGCCAGACGGATCGCGCCATCCAGACGGACGCATTCGCCGTTGATGTAGACGTTGCGGGCCAGTTCCAGCACCAGCGAGGCGTAGTCGGCCGGCGTGCCCAGCCGGCTGGGGAACGGGATGGCGGCGGCCAGGGCGTCCTGGATCTTCTGGTCCATGCCGGCCATCATCGGCGTCCACATGATGCCGGGCAGGATGGTGTTGCAGCGCACCCCCTCCTGCGCCAGGTCGCGGGCGACTGGCAGGGTCATGGCGTAGACGCCGCCCTTGGAGGCCGAATAGGCGGCCTGGCCGATCTGGCCGTCCTGGGCCGCCACCGAGGCGGTGTTGACGATCAGGCCGCGCTCGCCGTCGGCCATCGGCTCCAGCGTGACCATGCCCGCCGCCGACTGGCTCAGCACGCGGAAGGTGCCGAACAGGTTGACCCGCACGGTTCTCTCGAACTGGGCCATGTCGTGGGCGCGGATTTCGCCGGTGTCCTTCTTGCGCGCCACCGTCTTCATGCCGGTGGCGATGCCGGCGCAATTGACGGTCAGCCGCTCCTGCCCGTGCGCCGCGCGCGCCTTCTCGAAGGCCGCGGCGACCGAGGCGTCGTCGGTGACGTCGACCTTGCAGAACACGCCCCCGATCTCGGCCGCGATACGCTCGCCGGCCTCCTCGTTGAGATCGAACAGGGCCACCCTGGCGCCCGTCGCCGCGATGGCCCGCGCCGTACCCTCGCCCAGGCCCGAGGCCCCGCCCGTCACCACCGCCGCGATCGAACCGTCGAGTTTCATGGCCGCAGCCCCTATGTTTGTCGTGAACCTGAAAACGTCGCGGGGATTTAGCCGCCATGACCGCCAAAGCCAAACCCGCGTCGGGGCCGTTGCAGCCCGAGGAGGCGCTCGACCCGTCGCGCGCTCTCGTTCCCTCGGTCCAGCGGGTCAATGAGATGCGGGTGAGCAAGGGCTTCTGGCCCAAGATCCGGCGCACCGCGGCCCGCATCCCGTTCGCGAAACAGGTGGTCAGCGTCTGGTATTCCGCCCGCGACCCCGAGACGCCGATGGCGGCCAAAGGGATCATGATGGGCGGGCTGGCCTATTTCGTCCTGCCCATCGACGCCATCCCGGACATCTTCGCCGGCATCGGCTTCACCGACGACGCGGCGGTCATCACCGCCCTGATCGCCACCCTCGGCGCCAACATCAAACGCCGCCACAAGGAGCAGGCCGAGGCGGCGCTGGAACGGCTGCGGGCGGACTAGCCCTCGACCGTCACCACCACCTTGCCCATCACCGAGCGATCGCCCAGCGCCTTGATGGCCTCATGGGCGTGCTCCAGCGGGAAGGTGCGGCTGATGCGCGGCTTGATCCTGCCCTCGCTCCAGAAGCGGAACAGGTCGGCCATGTTGGCCACATGGGCGGCCGGATCGCGCATCACGGCCGCGCCCCAGAACACCCCGATCACCGACACCGACTTCAGCAGCGTCAGGTTCAGCGGCAGGGCCGGAATCCCCGCCGGGAAGCCGACCACCAGATAGCGGCCGTTCCAGTCCATGGCCCGCAGCGCCGGCTCGCAATAGTCGCCGCCGACCGCGTCATAGACCACGTCCGCCCCGTCGCGGCCCGAGGCCAGCTTGAACTCGCCCGACAGTTCCTTCTGGGCCGCCTTGTCCATCTTGCCGGACGGATAGATCAGGCCGTTGTCAGCCCCCGCCTCCAGCGCGAACTGGACCTTGTCGTTGGTCGAGGCGGCGGCGATCACATGCGCCCCCATGGCCTTGCCCAGTTCGACCGCGGCCACGCCGACTCCGCCCGCCGCGCCCAGCACCAGCAGGCTCTCGCCCGCCTTGAGCTGCGCCCGGTCCTTCAGCGCGTAGTAGGACGTGCCATAGGTCATCACCAGCGCCGCGGCGGTCTCGAAATCCATGCCCTCGGGGATCTTCATCACCGAGCTCGCCGGGACCGCAAGCCGCTCGACCATGCCGCCCCAGCCGGGCACGGCGATGACCCGGTCGCCCTTGCGCACGCCGGTGACGCCCTCGCCGACCGCCTCGACCACGCCCGAGACCTCGCCGCCGGGCGAGAAGGGCCGCTGCGGCTTGAACTGGTACCGGTCCTCGATGATCAGGGTGTCGGGGAAGTTGACCCCGATGGCCCGCACGTCGATCACCACCTCGCCCTTCATCGGACGGGGGTCCATGACCTCCTCGACCACCAGGGTTTCGGGGCCGCCGGGGGCCTTTGACAGGACTGCGCGCATGAAAACTTCTTTCGGCCGGGACCGCCGCCCCCGTGGCGCGCGTTCGTCGGGGACGCTAATCAGCCCCACGCCCGTTTGGAAGGGCGATCCGGAGACGAAGCAGGCATGACGGCCCTCATCCTTCACGGCGGCGCAGGCGCCCGGCGCGGCACGGACTACAGCCGCGAGGCCGCGCACATGCGCGAGGTGGTGGAGGCGATGAAGGCCCGGCTCGACGCCGGCGCCGCCGCCCTCGACGTCGTGGTCGAGGCCACGGTGATGCTCGAGGACTCCGGCCTCTATGTCGCGGGGCGCGGGGCCAGCCCGAACCTCGCCGGGGCCTATGAGCTCGACGCCAGCCTGATGGACGGGACCACCCGCGAGGCCGGCGCGGTCGCCGCCCTGCAGGGCTTCCGCAATCCCGTCCGCGTCGCCCGCGCGGTGATGCAGCACACGCCGCACGTCATGCTCGCCGGCGAGGGCGCCGCCCTGTTCGCCGCCGAACAGGGCATGGAGGCCATCGGCGACGAACCCGCCTGGTTCACCCACGCCGGCCAGAGCGACGACAACCATCCGCCCAGGGGCAGGCTCTCGCACGGCACCGTCGGCTGCTGCGCGCTGGACCGGGAGGGCCGGCTCGCCGCCGCCACCTCGACCGCCGGCGTGTTCGGCAAGATGCCCGGCCGGGTCGGCGACACGCCCCTGCCGGGCGCCGGCAGCTGGGCCGACGACCGCGTGGCGGTCTCCTCGACCGGCACCGGCGAGTATTTCATCCGCGCCGTGGCCGCCGCCCAGATCGCCTGGCGCGTCGGCGCCGGCCAGTCTCTGGCCGAGGCGGCGCAGGCGGTCATCGACGACGTCGGCGGCATGGGCGGCGACGGCGGCCTGATCGCCCTCGACCGCGACGGAAACATCGCCCAGCCCTACAACAGCCAGGGCATGAAGCGGGCCTGGCTGACGTCCGGGGGCGAGATCGGGGTCGAGGTGTTCGGGCGCTAGACCGCACCGCCTAACCCCGATCTGACTCAGGGCGAGCGCGCTTGATCCGCCGTTCACCCGCCGGTCACGTCATTTCCACCTGACGTGGATCCCCTGGAACTAGCTGGCGGCGGCCCGCCGCGTGAAGCCGCCCCCTAGTTTCCCTGCCTCAGGGACCGGTCGACCGCGCTATTCAGGCTGGCCCTGGCGAGGCTCCGGTTGCCCTCGTGCCGGAAACCCCGCTCGCATCGATAATCCTGCCGGGCGTCGCCGGTCTGACGACCGGTGGGGATCAGCTCGTCCCCGGGACCCGCGCATCGCTCGGTCCGCTCGGCCAGGGTCAACGGCTCAGCCGTGGTGCTGCAGGCGCCAAGGACGAGCATGCCCCCGGCCAGCAGAATGGAAGTGATGGAAACACGCATAGATCGTCCTCCAGACGCGGCCGGAAGACGGCGTCAGCCCGAGTACAGACCCGTGGCCCCGGCTCGTCAAGGTTGTTGGCTGAGGGTTGCGAGGTGCTGGTCTCCCGCGCGTATGTCCGCATTCCCCCCTTAGGCGACGGTCGGCTCCCGACCCGTTGCGGACGTTCGACCGCGCTGCAATGCTACGTCTCCGCAGGGGCATTCGATGAGCAAAATCTACTCAGGCAGTTCGTTTCGACCCGACGTGCGCGAAGTGCTGTGTGGCCGTGAAGGCGGCGTGGGCTGGAAGTTGGACGTGGTTGGACACGATCCAAACTGGTCCGACCCCTATGGTGACGCGTGGGAGGAGTCGCTCGACGAGATACTTCCGCACCTCGCTCGTTTTGTGGACAGCAGCAGCACTTGGAAAGTCTACCCCTCCGGCGAGCCAGCCACTTTCTGGGGGGTCATCTCGGGCCACGTCATTCCTGCCGGAGGCTGATCGGCCAACGTCTGCTTTCCACCCAAAGCCGACAGGCCGCTTCCGACCCATAGCGGCCGTCTATTGCTGAGAATGCTCAATCGTCACAGCTAAGATCGAGCTTGGAAATTAGACTTCAGCACCTTCACAACTACAAACATCACTATACATATCGGAACGTAGAGAAGACAAACCTCCAGAAATAGTCCAACGACAAACGGAGAGATGCCCACCGTAAGGCAGTCGTATATAGTGTAAGCGAATGCAGCGGCGACGCTCGACCACAGCGCGACTTTCCAGAACCTGACGTTCTTGAATAGCCAAGCGGACAATCCTCCAAAAACTATTGGAGCTCCGAAAAGCACCAGCAGCGAGGGCGTCTCATACAAGATGTTCATCGGACTTGGGTGTCCCTAGGGCGAGGCAATCTCCTTTGCATAGCCGACGTCCGCTCTCCACCCGATACGGACGTCCGAGAGGCCCGCTGCCGGTGCGCACCCCATCACGAAAAAGGCCGGCGGATCGCTCCGCCGGCCCTTCCCGTATCGTTTGAAAGCGAAGCCTACTCCGCCGTACCGCGCGCCAGGTTGCGCAGGACGTAGGGCATGACGCCGCCGGCCTTGAAGTAGTCCATCTCGGTGGCGTTATCGATGCGGCAGCGCACCGGGAAGCGGGCCATCTTGCCGTCCGACGGGCGGAACAGCTCGACCCACAGATCCTGGCGCGGACGCAGCCGTCCGACGTTGGCGTCCGACAGGCCGCGGATGGTGACGATCTCTTCCCCCGTCAAACCGAGACGGGTCCAGCCCTCGGCCTTGAACTGCAGCGGCACGACGCCCATCCCGACCAGGTTGGAGCGGTGGATGCGCTCGTAGCTCTCGGCGATCACCGCCCGGACGCCCAGCAGCCGGGTGCCCTTGGCCGCCCAGTCGCGCGACGAGCCGGTGCCGTATTCCTTGCCCGCGAACACGACCAGCGGCCGGCCCTCCGACTGGTAGCGCATCGCCGCGTCATAGATCGACATCACGTCCTGCGACGGGAAATGCTTCGTCACCCCGCCCTCGATCTCGGGCGTGATCTTGTTGCGGATGCGGATGTTGGCGAAGGTGCCGCGCATCATCACTTCATGGTTCCCGCGGCGGGCGCCGTAGGAGTTGAAGTCCAGCGTCTCGACGCCGTGGCCGGTCAGGTAATGGCCGGCCGGCGAGGTCGCCTTGATCGAACCGGCCGGGCTGATGTGGTCGGTGGTGATCGAGTCGCCGAAGATGGCCAGCACCCGGGCCTCGACGATGTCGGAGACCGGAGCCGGCTCCATCGTCATCCCCTCGAAATAGGGCGGGTTCTGCACATAGGTCGAGGCGTCGTCCCAGGCGTAGGTCTGGCCGCCCTCGACCTTGATGCCCTGCCAGTGCTTGTCGCCCTTGAACACGTCGGCGTAACGCTTGGCGAACATGGCCGGGGTGACCGCCTTCTTCTGGATGGCGGCGATCTCGGCCGAGGTCGGCCAGATGTCCTTCAGGAAGACGTCCTTGCCCTTCTTGTCCTGGCCGATCGGATCCTTCGAGATGTCGATCCGCATCGAACCGGCCAGCGCATAGGCGACGACCAGCGGCGGCGAGGCCAGGTAGTTGGCCTGCACGTCGGGGTTCACCCGGCCTTCAAAGTTGCGGTTGCCCGACAGCACCGAGGTCGCGACCAGGCCGTTGTCGTTGATCGCCTTCGAGATGGTCTCGGCCAGCGGGCCCGAGTTGCCGATGCAGGTGGTGCAGCCGTAGCCGACCAGGTTGAAGCCCAGCGCGTCGAGGTCGGCCTGCAGGCCGGCGGCGGTCAGATAGTCGGTGACCACCTGCGAGCCGGGGGCCAGCGAGGTCTTGACCCACGGCTTGACCTTCAGGCCCAGCTTGTGGGCCTTGCGCGCCACCAGGCCGGCGGCGATCAGCACCGAGGGGTTGGAGGTGTTGGTGCAGCTGGTGATCGCGGCGATGACCACGTCGCCGTCGCCGAGGTCGAACTTCTCGCCCTCGACCTTGACGCGCGGCGCGTCGGTCGGACGGCTGAACACCTCGGCCAGCGCCGTTTCGAACGACGGCGCGGCGACGGTCAGCTCGACCTTGTCCTGCGGACGCTTCGGACCGGCCAGCGACGGCACGACCTCGGCCATGTCCAGTTCCAGCACGTCAGAGAACACCGGGTCTTCCGAGCTCTCGTCGATCCACAGGCCTTGAGCCTTCGCATAGGCCTCGACGAGGGCGACGCGCGCCTTGTCGCGGCCGGTGGCGGTCAGATAGGCCAGCGTCGCCGCCGACACCGGGAAGAAGCCGCAGGTGGCGCCGTATTCCGGGGCCATGTTGGCGATGGTGGCCTGGTCCTCGATGGTCAGGCTGGTCACGCCGGGGCCGAAGAACTCGACGAACTTGCCGACCACGCCCTTCTTGCGCAGCATCTGGGTGACGGTCAGCACCAGGTCGGTCGCCGTCGCGCCTTCCGGCAGGGCTCCGGACAGGCGGAAGCCGATGACTTCCGGGATCAGCATCGGGATCGGCTGGCCCAGCATGGCCGCCTCGGCCTCGATGCCGCCGACGCCCCAGCCCAGCACGGCCAGGCCGTTGATCATGGTGGTGTGGCTGTCGGTGCCGACCACGGTGTCGGGATAGGCGACGGTCGCCTTGCCCTCGGCCACGGTCCAGACCGTCTGGGCCAGGTTCTCGAGGTTGACCTGGTGGCAGATGCCGGTGCCGGGCGGCACGACGCGGAAATTATTGAAGGCCGAAGAGCCCCAGCGCAGGAAGTTGTAGCGCTCGATGTTGCGCTCGTACTCGCGCTCCACGTTGCGCTCGAAGGACTTTCCGTCGCCGAAATGGTCGACCATCACCGAGTGGTCGATGACCAGATCGACCGGGTTGAGCGGATTGATCTTCGACGGATCGGCGCCCAGCGCCGACATGGCGTCGCGCATGGCGGCCAGGTCGACCACCGCCGGCACGCCGGTGAAGTCCTGCATCAGCACCCGCGCCGGGCGGAAGGCGATCTCGTGCTCGACGGAGCCCTTGTTGTCGATCCAGGCGGCGATGGCGCGGAGGTCGGCCTCGGTCACCGAGACCCCGTCCTCGTTGCGCAGCAGGTTCTCCAGCAGCACCTTCATCGAGCGCGGCAGGCGGGAAATCCCGGTCAGGCCCGCTTCCTCGGCGGCCGGAAGGCTGTAATAGGCGTATTTCTTCCGCCCGACGGAGAGATCCTGACGGGTCTTGAAGCTGTCGATCGACGGCATGGAGAGGCTTCCTCTGGTTCACGCCGCCCGACAATCCGGTTGCACGATCGCGCGACTGACGGCGGGGCGCACAGGTCCCCGCCGCGCGCGGCGAACGCCTGCTGCGGCGAGGCCGGATATAGCGATGGTTCGGGCGGGCGTCCATGTATCCACGATGCGGGCGCGGGTATTGATAGATGTTCGCAACTGGGACGGCTGCGGATGCTGACCGTCGCCGGCCTCACCCTGTCGCGCGGCGAGCGGGTGCTGTTCCGCGACCTGTCGCTGACGCTGGCCGCGGGCGAGGCCGTGGCCCTGACCGGGGCGAACGGCGCGGGCAAGACCAGCCTGCTGCGGGCGCTGGCCGGTTTCCTCCGCCCCGACGCCGGGAGCATCGCCTTCGCCGACGCCGATCCGGCCGCGGCGCGGCGCCGCCACATCCACTGGCTCGGCCACCTCGACGGCCTCAAGGGCGCCCGCCGGGCCCGCGAGGAACTGGCCTTTCAGGCAAGCTGGCTGGGCGCCGGCGCCGCCGGGCTCGCGGCCGCCGTCGACGTGCTGGCGCTGGAGCCGCTGCTCGATCTGGAGGTGCGGCAGCTGTCGGCCGGCCAGCGCCGCCGCCTCGCCTTCGCCCGGCTGATCGCCGCGCCGCGGCCGATCTGGCTGCTGGACGAGCCCTTCGCCCCGCTCGACGCCCGCTGGCGCGCCGCCCTCGGCGTCCTGATGCAGGCGCATGTCGACAAGGGCGGCGCCATCCTCGCCGCCGTGCACGATCCCCTGCCGGTCGCCGCGCGCGCGGTCGACATCGGAGCCGGCCGGTGAGGGCGCTGCTGATCCTGTGGCGGCGCGAGCTGGCCCTCGCCTGGTCCGGCGGCGGCGGGCCGCTGCTGGCCTGCGGCTTCTTCCTGTGCCTGACCGTGCTCGTGCCGCTGGCCGCGGGCGGCGATCCGGCCGGGCTCAGGCCCGTCGCCGGCGGCATCGCCTGGCTGGCCCTCGCCCTGTCGTCGATCCTGTCGCTGGAGCGGCTGTTCGAGCGCGACCTGGAAGACGGCGCCCTCGACCTGATCGCCCTCGGCCCCGTCCCGCTCGAGCTCGTCGTCGTCGCCAAGGCCAAGGCCCAGTGGCTCGCCGTCGGCGTCCCGCTGGCCGCTGCCGCCCCCGTCGCCGCCATCACCCTCGGCCTGCCGCCGCAACAGGCCCCGCTGGTCGCCCTGTCCGCCCTGATCGGCGCCCTCGGCTTCGCCCTGACCGGCGCGCTCGGCGCGGCGCTGGCCCTCGGCTCGAAGCGCGGCGGCCTGCTGATCGCCGTCGTCGTCCTGCCGCTGTTCATCCCGCCGGTCGTGTTCGGCGCCGGGGCGCTGGAGCGGGCCGTCAACGGCCTCGACCCGACGCCCGCCCTCGCCCTCCTCGCCGCCTACGTCCTGTTCGCGGCGGTCGTCACCCCCTTCGCCGGCGCCGCCGCCATCCGCAACGCGCAGGGCTAGGTCAGGCCTTCTTGACGAACTCGGTGCGCAGCACGAGGCCGCGCACCTTCTCGACATTGGCCTCGATCTCGTCCGGGTCGCCGGTCAGCCGGATGTTCTTCACCAGGGTGCCGCGCTTCAGCGTCACCCCGCCCGAGCCCTTGACCTTGAGGTCCTTGATCAGGGTCACGCTGTCGCCGTCGGCGAGGACGTTGCCGTTGCTGTCTTTGGTCGGATCGTCGGTCATGGAACCGCCCTAGCGCCTGGCCGCGGCGGCGTCGAGTCCGGCGATCCAGGCCTCGATGCCGGCGGTGTCCGCCAGCTCGCCCGTCCAGGCGTGAGCGGGAACATAGGTCTCGTTATTGCCCCGCACCCGGCCGCGATAGACCTTCATCGGCACGCGCGCGGTGACGCGGCCGCCCGGCAGCGGCTCTTCGCGGATTTCCATATAGACCGTGTCGCCCGAGGTCTCCTGCCCCAGATGAACCGCCCCCAAGGCCTTGAGCAGGTCGACCGCGTCGAGGCAGGCGGAGGCGCAGCCGGAATCCGTCAGCACCCAGGTCCGGGCCCGCATCGGGGTCGGCGTGGCGGGCTCGACGGCGGGCGGCTCGTCGTCCGCCTGTCGCCACAGCGGCTCTCCGGCGGCCCGCGCGGCGGTCAGGCCGGTGGAAATCTTGCCGAGCCAGGCCTGCACCTCCGGATCGGGGCCGAGCAGGGTCTTGTAGCCTTCGACGGCGGCGAGGTTCTTTTCGGAGGCGCGCCAGTCCACCGCCGAGGATTCGGGCTGGCGCCAGGCGACATGGTCCTCGCCCCACAGACCGCGGGCCAGGCCGTAGATCCAGCCGGACGAACCGCCGTTGTTGCCGCGCAGGTCGAACACCACCGCCGGGGCCGATCGAATCTCATCCGCCCGGGCCGCGACCTCGGCCGTCAGGGCCGTGAGAGCGACGCCGTTGGCGCTGGCCGGATCGCCGTTGAAGCCGCCCAGGCTGATCCATTGCCCGCCGCTCCAGGGTCGGAGTTCGATGTCGGTGGTGAAGCGCGGGCTGCGGGCGGCGGCGAAGCCGGCGTCGCGCACCTCATCGGGCAGGTTCCGCCAGTTCAGGGCATAGCGGCGCACCGCGTCCCCGACCCGGAAATCACACTGCTCGGGCCGCCGGACCCACGGATTGTGCTGATCCACGAACAGCGTGCCGGCATAGGCCGCGCGGCGCGACGCCATCGACCAGCGCCCGGCGCCCCGGCCGACGACCTCCGCCGCGAGGACCTCGGCGGACCTCCCGTCGCAGCCGACCAGCACCGCGCCGACCGGCGGCGCCGCCTCGTCCTGGCGGAAAACCACCTCGTGGCGTTCGCCGCCGGGCCCCGTGCGCAGGCCGGTCAGGAAGCCCGGCCAGTCCGCCGTCCAGCGGTGGCCCATCGCCGCCCAGTCCGTGAGCCCCAGATGGCCGTCGTTGAAGGAGGCGACGTATTCCTGCAGGCCGAAATACCAGTGCTCATAGCTGTCGGCGGTCCGCGCCCGCTCGAGCGCCAGCGCCAGGCCCGCCTCGAGCTGGGCGTTGAAGCCCGGGTTCTCCGCGTCGACCGGACCCGGATGGCTGTCGGCGATTTCGGCCCGGAAGGCGCGGGCGTCATCAGCCAGGGCGGCGCCCCAGTCGGCGGGCGCGGCGACGTCCGCCTCCTGGGCGAGGGCGCAGGGGGCGACGAGCAGGGCGGCGAGGGCAGGGGCGAAACGGAGCAGGCGCTTCATGGTCGGTCACAGCCAAGGTTGAAAAATCGCGCCTCCAATAGGACCGAGCCGGAACCGGCGCCACTTAAGCCTTCGTAATGCGGCGCGGAGGCTGCTTGCGACCCGCCGCCCCGGCGCGTAATCGCAGCCCGATGTTCGGCCTCGCCAATCCCGACCGCTTCCTGCGCTTCACCCGTCCGCTCATGCCGGCGGTCTGGACGCTGGCCGCCGTCCTGCTGCTCGCCGGCGCCTGGCTGTCGTTCGCCGCGCCCGAGGACTACCAGCAGGGCGACACGGTGCGGATCATGTTCGTCCATGTGCCCGCCGCCAGCATCGGACTGGTCGCCTATGGCGCGCTCGGCGTGTCGAGCTTCTTCGCCCTGGTGTTCCGCCATCCGCTGGCCGACGCCGCGGCCCGCGCCGCCGCCCTGCCCGGGGCGGCCCTGACGGCCCTGGCCCTGATCACCGGCAGCCTGTGGGGCAAGCCGATGTGGGGCGCCTGGTGGGCCTGGGGCGACGCCCGGCTGATGTCGGTGCTGATCCTGTTCCTGTTCTACCTCGGCTACATGGCCCTGCGCGCCTCGATCGACGACGAGACCCGCGCGGCCCGCGCCGCCGCCGTGCTCGGGCTGGTCGGGCTGATCAACCTGCCGATCGTGAAATTCTCGGTCGACTGGTGGAACACCCTGCACCAGCCCGCCTCGCTGCTCAGGGCCGACGGCCCGGCCATGCCGCCGGCCTATCTGGCCCCGCTGCTGACCATGATGGCCGCCTACGGCCTGCTGTTCCTGGCGGTCTGGCTGACCGCCATCCGCACCGAGATCGTGCGCCGCCGGGTGCTGTCTGTCCGCGCCCGCCGGGCGCTGGAGGCCTGAGATGATCGACCTCGACATGAGCCCCTACGCCGCCTTCGTCTGGTCCGCCTGGGCCGTCAGCGCTCTGGTCCTCGCCGCCCTCGCCGTTCGCGCGCTCGTCGCCGCGCGGCGCTGGTCGGCCGAGCTGAAGCGGCTGGACCCGGAGGATCGCGCGTGACTCGCTGGTTCGCCGTCATCCCGCTGCTGGCCCTCGTGGCCCTGGTCGCCTTCGCGGCCCTGAGGCTCGGCGACGTCGCCGGCCGCAACCTCGCCGACGGACGGGGCGGCGAATACCGGCCCGAGGCGCTCGTCGGCCAGCCTGTGCCCGAGACGGTCCTGCCCCTGCTCACCGGCGCCGCCGCCGGTCCCGGGGTGCTCGACCTCAAGACCGCCGGCGTCGGCCGGCCGATGCTGATCAACGTCTTCGCCAGCTGGTGCGCGCCGTGCCGCATCGAGCACCCGCAGCTGATGGCGCTCAAGGCCCGCGGCGTGGCCGTTGTCGGGGTGGCGTGGAAGGACGACCCGGCCGCCACCCGCGCCTTCCTCGACGAGCTGGGCGATCCCTATTCCATGGTGCTGGTCGACCGCGAGGGCCGCGCCGGCCTCGATCTCGGCATCACCGGCGCACCCGAGACCTTCGCCGTCGACGCCATGGGCCGGGTGGTGGCCAAGGCCTCCAACCCCTTGGTCGACCCGGACGAGATCGACCGGCTGGTCGCCGCCATCCAGGCTCCGCCGCGCCCGCTTCCGACCGCCACGACGCGCTGATCCCGCGCCGCTCCGGCGGCCGTTAACCCATTTCCGACGGATTTCATTAACCCTGTCGGCATGAGCGCGATTCGTCCCCCCGCCCCCTCGCCGCTGTTCCCGACCCAGAGCCCGCCGTCGCCGGCGCGCGCCTCCCGCTCGGACTTCTTCCGCGCCGCCCTCGACGGCGTCGCCGCCCCGGCCGAGGCCAAATCCGCCCCCGCCGCCCGTCCCGCGCCGCCGGCGGACTTCTTCCGCGCCGACGAGCGTCCGCAGCGCCCCGGCTCCCTGCTCGACATCCGCGTCTGACCCCTCACGCGAAAATGAGGCGCGAGTCCTTCGCAGGCGTGATTAAGGTGCGCGCCATGCGCACGAGGGGCTGGATCATCCCTGCGGCGGTCTTCGCGGCCGCCTCCGTCGCGGCGGGGTCCAGCGCCCAGCCGACGCCTCCGCGCGGCCCGGGCGAAGCGCCGTCCGAACCCGTCGTCGTCGAGCTGTTCACCGCCCAGGGCTGCGCCGGCTGCCCCGAGGCCAACGCCCGCATCGAGGCCCTCGCCGAGGAGCCGGGGGTCATCGCCCTGACCTATGCGGTCGACTACTGGGACTATCTCGGCTGGGAGGACACCTTCGCCCGGCCCGAGTTCGCCCAGCGCCAGCGCGCCTATCGTCGTCCGCTCAAGCTGCGCGCCGTCGGCACCCCGCAGGTGGTCATCGACGGCCGCCGCCAGGTGCCGGGCGCCCAGGAGGCCGCCCTCAAGGCCGCCGTCGAGGAGGAAGCCGCCCGCCGCGTCTTCCCGCCCGAGATCGAATTCCGCGAAACCGGCGACCGCGTCGGCGTCGGCTCCGGCCGCGCGCCCGCCGGGGGAGCCGAGGTGGTGGCCGTGGTGTATCGCCCCGGCCTGCAGACCGTCGAGATCGAGAGCGGCGACAACCGCGGCCAGACCGTCCGCCAGGTCAATGTGGTGCGCTCGGTGCGCAGCCTCGGGGCCTGGACCGGCCGCCCGTCGCTCTACGCCCTGCCCGCCGGCCTGGGACCCGACGAGGCCGTCGCCGTGCTGGTCCAGGCCCGCGCCGACCGGCGCATCCTCAACGGCGCCGTCCTGCCGCCGCACTGACATCGTCAGCTTTCGTCACTGGCCTTGCTTGAACCCCCGCGCCGACAGTGCAAGCTTGGCCGCCCGCAACCGTGGGACGAAACAGGTGATCGCATGAAACCGGCGCTGCGTCTGGTGACGACCCTCGGCCTGGCGCTCGCCTGCGCCGTCCCGGCCTGCGGCGCCGCGGCGCAAACGGCCCCGCAGACCGCCGCCCCTCTGGCGGCCGAGACTCCCGAGGCGCGCGCCGTGTCCCAGATGGTCGTGGCCGCCGAACTGGCGGCCTGGGGCCGCGAGCGGGGCGACGCCGAGGCCCTGCGCGTCGCCGCCCGCATGCTCGACGAGGTGCCGCTGCGCAGCGGGACCGGGGGCGATCCCGGCGTCGCGCCGGTGCTCACCGCCGCCGGACTGCGCCAGGAGGCGGCCGCCCTGGCCGGAGACGACGCCTCGATGCAGGACATCGTGGTGACCGGTTCGCGGATCGGCCGGGATGAGGGCAACCGCGCCACCGAGCGCGAGGCGCCGTCGGTCAGCGTCGATCGCGACGATTTCGCCGAACGCCCGGCCCCGGTCGTCGAGCCGCCTGCCCAGCCCGCCCCGGTCCGGCCGCGCCAGCCGCCACCCACCCGCCAGCCGCCGCCGGCCCAGGCCGAGCCTCCCTATGTCCCGGTTCCGGCGCCCGTTCCGTCGGCCCCGCCGCCGCCGCCGCCCCCTCCGCCTCCGCCGCCGCCCCCTCCGCCTCCGCCTCCGCCACCGCCGCCTCCGATGGGGGTGCGCTCCTCGCCGTTCGGGGACGGGCCGGTCTCCACCGTCAAGCGGCTGGGTTCGCGCGAGAGCTGGAGTTTCGTCATCGACGCCCGCGGCGCGGAAATCCTGCGCGTGGCCGCCATCGGCGACGGCGACACGGACGTCGACCTGACTGTGCGCGATTCATCGGGCAAGGTGCTGTGCGCCGACGGCTTCGGCGACCACTATCCGGTCTGCACCCTTGCTCCCGGCGCCCCGGCCCGGCTCAGGGTGGATGTCGTCAATCGCGGCGCCCTGTGGACGCGAGTGCAGGTCCTGACCAACTAGGGATCAGGCGCCGGCCTTCTTCGCGAACGACAGGGCCCCGGCCGCCAGCACCGGCGCCTGCGCCGCCATGGTCTTGGCATGGGCCGAGGCGGCGGTGCCGTCCCTCACCCGTCCGGCGATGCCCTGGCAGATGGCCGCCAGCCGGAACAGATTGTAGGCGAACAGCCAGTCGAGGTCGGCGGGCCGCGCCCCGGTCAGGGCAGCGTAGCGTTCCACCATCTGCTCCACCGACGGTATGCCCAGCGCCTCGAGGTCCGCCCCGGCCAGCCCATTGCGCGCGCTCGACGGAATGACCCAGGCGATCAGCAGATAGGAGAAGTCGGCCATCGGATCGCCCAGCGTTGACAGCTCCCAGTCCAGCACCGCTCGCACCTTCGGCGCATCCGGGGAGAGGATCAGGTTGTCGAGCCGGAAGTCCCCGTGGACGATCCGCGTCGGCCCCTCCGGCGGCAGGGTCGCAGGCAGGAATTCGATCAGCCGGTCCATGGCCGCGATCGGCTCGATCTCGGAGGCGCGATACTGCTTGGTCCAGCGCCCCACCTGGCGCTCGAAATAGTTGCCCGGCCGCCCGTAGTCGCCCAGCCCGATCGCCGCCGGATCGAAGGCGTGCAGCGCCGCCAGCGTATCCACCTGGGCGTCATAGATGGCCCGCCGCTGCTCCGGCGTCAGCCCCGGCAGCTTCAGGTCCCACAGCACCCGGCCCTCGACCTTGTCCATGACGTAGAACATCGAGCCGATGACGCTGTCGTCGGTGCACAGCGCCCACGGCCGCGCCACCGGATAGCCCTGGGCGTGCAGGGCCGAGATGACCGTGAACTCCCGATCGACCGCATGGGCCGAGGCCAGCAGCGTCCCGGGCGGCTTGCGGCGCAGCACATAGGCCCGGCCCGGCGTGGTCAGTTCATAGGTCGGGTTCGACTGACCGCCCTTGAACTGGCGGATGGCCAGCGGCCCCGAATAGCCCACGACATTGGCGGCCAGCCATTCGCCCAGCCGCGCCTCGTTCAGCGCATAGCGAGGATCGACCTCGCGCGCGCCGGAAAAGGTCGCCTGAACGTCGGGGTCGGGCTGGTTCATTGGGCGGCGATGATGGCGGCGCGCACCGCCCCGCGCCAGCCTTTCAGCAGCCGCTCGCGCTCCTCCGCCCCCATCCTCGGCTCCCACCGCGCCGGCGCCTCGACCGGATGGTCCTCGAGATCGCCGATCAGGCCGACGCCGAGGGCCGCCAGCTTGGCCGCCCCCAGCGCCGTCATCTCCTGGAAGGCCGGCCGCTCGACCACGACCTCGCAGATGTCGGCGACAAACTGCATGGCGAAGGCGTTGGCGGTGACGCCGCCGTCGACCTTCAGCACCTTCAGCTTCGGCGCCCCGTCCTTCGCCAGGGCGTCGAGCAGGTCCCGCGTCTGGTAGGCGAGGCTCTCCAGCGCGGCCCGCACCATCTGCGCCGGTCCGCTGTCCCGGGTCAGGCCGACGATGGTCCCGCGCGCCTCCGGCTCCCACCACGGCGCCCCCAGGCCGGTGAAGCCGGGGACCAGATAGACGCCGCCGTTGTCGCTCAGCCCCTGCGCCATGGCTTCGGACTGCCGCGATTCCGAGATCACCTTCAGCCCGTCGCGCAGCCACTGGATCGCCGAGCCGGCCGAGAAGATCGACCCCTCCAGCGCCCAGGCGACCTGCCCGTCCGCCGCATAGCCCAGCGTGCCGAGCAGCCGGCTGGTCGAGGCCACCGGCGCCGGCCCGACATTGGCCACGAGGAAGGCGCCGGTGCCGTAGGTGATCTTGGCGTCTCCGGCCTTCAGCGCCCCATGTCCCACCAGCGCGGCCTGCTGGTCGCCCGCCGCGCCGTGGATCGGCAAGGCCGCGCCAAGCACCGAAGGCTCACACGTGCCGAGCAGATCCGAGCATCCGCGGATGTCCGGCAGTCCCGCCATCGGGACATTGAACAGCGCCGCCAGATCCGGCCGCCACTGGCGCCTCGAAAGATCCATCAACGAGGTCCGGCTGGCGTTGGTCGCATCGGTGACGTGGCTGGCCCCGCCGGTCAGCTTCCAGATCAGCCAGGTCTCTATGGTCCCCAGCTTGACCTCGCCCCGCTCCGCCCGCTCGCGCGCGCCCGGAACCGCATCCAGCAGCCAAGCGAATTTCGAGGCCGAGAAATACGGGTCGAGGATCAGCCCCGTCGCCGCCTGCACCATCGGCTCATGCCCCGCCGCCGCCAGTCGTCCCGTCGCGTCCGCCGTCCGCCGGTCCTGCCAGACGATGGCCCGGTGCAGCGGCTCGCCGGTCGCCGCGTCCCAGATCACCGAGGTCTCGCGCTGGTTGGTGATGCCGATCGCCGCGAACCGCCCGACCCCGCCCGCCTTGCGGACGGCCTCGCGGCAGGTCTGCAGCGTCGCCGCCCAGATCTCCGCCGCGTCATGTTCCACCCAGCCCGGCCTGGGGAAGTGCTGCGCCAGCTCGATCTGGCTGACCGCCACGGGCCGCAGCCCGCCCTCCGGCGCGCACTCGAAGGCGATCGCCCGCGTCGAGGTCGTGCCCTGGTCGATGGCGAGGATCAGTGACTTCATGGGGTCAGGTTAGAGCGGCGGCCCGGAGACTCAACCGGGCATCGCGGCGAAGCCGCAACCTCGATCCCTGTCCGCGAGGGGGAGGTTCATCACAACGAACACAACGAGGCACGACGAACACAACGGGTTGAGAGCTGGCGCAGGCCCCGTCGTGTCCTTTGTGGGTTCTTCGCTGTGTTCGTTGTGATGAACCTTCCACCCTTCAAAGCCGGCTTCGCCGGGATGAAATCCCGCGGTATGGATGTCCCATGCACACCGCCTCCTTCGCCGGCGTTCAGGACGCCGCCCGCCAGATCGCCGGCCATGCCGTGCGAACGCCGCTGATCGAGAGCCCGGCCCTGAACGCCCATGTCGGCGGCCGCGTCCTGCTCAAGGCCGAGAACCTGCAGCTGGCCGGGGCCTTCAAATTCCGCGGCGCCTACAACCGCATCAGCCGCCTGACCGACGACGAAAAGGCCCGCGGCGTCGTGGCCTATTCCTCCGGCAACCATGCCCAGGCCGTGGCCGCCGCCGCCCGCATGGTCGGGACCAGCGCCATCATCGTCATGCCCGCCGACAGCCCGACCGTGAAGGTCGAGGGCGTCCGCGCCTTCGGCGGCGAAGTGCGCATGTACGACCGCTACACCGAAAGCCGCGAGGCCATTGGCGAGGACATCGCCGCCTCGAAGGGCTCCGTCCTCGTCCGCCCCTTCGACGATCCCTTCGTCATCGAGGGCCAGGGCACCATCGGCCTCGAGATTCTCGATCAGGCCAAGGCCCTCGGCGTCGCGCCCCTCGACCAGCTGGTCTGCGGCGCCTCGGGCGGCGGGCTGATCGCCGGCGTCAATCTGGCGATGGCCGCCCTGTCGCCGCACACGCCGGTGATCGGGGTCGAGCCCCGGCACTACAACGACACCCAGCTGTCCCTCGCCGCCGGCGAGCGCCTGACCCACGCCCCAGCCCCTGGAACCATCTGCGACGCCCTGATGACCGACCGGCCGGGCGAGCTGACCTTCCCGATCAACCGCCGCCTCGAGCGCGTCGAGACCGTTTCCGACGCCGAGGTGGCCGAGGCGGTGCGCTACGCGTTCCGCTTGCTCAAACTGGTGGTCGAGCCCGGCGGCGCGGTCTCGCTGGCCGCCCTGCTGGCCGGCAAGGTGCAGGCCCAGGGCCGCACCACCGCCGTCGTCCTGTCCGGCGGCAACGTCGACCCATCGCTGTTCGCCGCCATCATCGAAGACCGTTTCACCCCGATCGCCTGACCGGAGCCCGCCCCGCATGAGCCGCACCGAACGCAAGGGTACGCCCACGCCCGTCGCCGACCTGCCCGGGCTGGTGGGTCAGGAGATCGGCGTCAGCCGCTGGATCACCATCGATCAGGCCCGCATCGACGCCTTCGCCGAGGTCACCGAGGACCGCCAGTACATCCACGTCGATCCCGAGGCGGCCAGGGCCACGCCCTTTGGCGGAACCATCGCCCACGGCTTCCTGACCCTCAGCCTGCTCTCGGCCATGACCTATGACGCCGTGCCGCCGCTGGAGGGCGTGGTCATGGGCGTCAACTACGGCTTCGACAAACTGCGCTTCCTCGCCCCCGTGCTGTCCGGCTCGCGGGTTCGCGGCCGCTTCAGACTGCTCTCCGCCGAGGACAGGGGCGGCGGCCGCTGGCTGCTCAAGCACGAGGTCACGGTCGAGATCGACGGCGCCGAAAAGCCGGCCCTGATCGCCGAATGGCTGGGCATGCAGGTGGTGGGCGCCTAGCCGCCGCCGATCCCCTCGATGACCTTGCCCGAGCCCTCGCAGGTCGGGCACGGCCGGTCGCCGACCAGCCCCGTGCCGTTGCAGCCCGGGCAGATATTCTCGCCCGTCCCGGGCGTGCCGGGCTCGGCCTCGTCGCCGGGAGCGGGGGTGAGGGGGACCTCGGTCATGCGCCGGTAACGCGCGGGCGGCTCAGAGGGTTCAGCCCTCGCCCAGGCACCTCAGCGCCACTTCCAGATTGCGCAGCCCGTCCTCCCCGGTCACCGCCGGCGCCTCGCCGGTGCGGATCGCATGCGCGAAGGACTCCAGCTCCTTCTTCAGCGGCTCGGCCGGCCAGCTCATCACCCCGCGGGTGGAGTAGCTGCCGTCCGGCTGCTGGCCGAAATATTCGGTCACCTGGCGGGTCATCAGGTCGGCGACGACGAACTTGTTCTGGGTCGCCACCTGCAGGGTGCGCACCTTGTAGGGGGTGACCCAGTTGGTGGTGATGTGGGCGATCACCCCGTTCTCCAGCCGGAACTGCAGCAGGGCGGTGTCCTCCCGCTCGGCGCGGGTGCGGGCCAGTTGCGGCTGGACCTCGGCGATCTCGCTGTCGGTCAGGTGGCGGATGATGTCGATGTCGTGCACGGCCAGATCGATGACCACCCCGACCTCGCCCATGCGCGGCGGGAAGGGGCCGACGCGGGTGATCTGGATCGAGATGATGTCGTCGCCGTCGATGGCCCGCTTGACCGCGTCCACCGCCGGATTGAAGCGCTCGACCTGGCCGACCATCAGCACCCGGCCGTTGGCCTTGGCCGCGTCGATCATGCGCCGGGCGTCGGCCAGGGTGGCGGCGATCGGCTTCTCGACCAGCACGTGGACGCCCTTCTCCAGCAGGGCCACGGACAGGTCGGCGTGGTGCCGGTTCGGCGTCGCCACCACCGCCGCGTCCAGACCGGCCCCGACGAAGGCCTCGGCCGTGGTCACCGCGGTCGCCCCATAGGCCGCGGCCACGCCCTCGGCCGTCACCGCGTCGGGATCGAACACGTGCGTCAGCTCGACGTCGCGGATGTCCGTCAGCACCCGCGCGTGATTGCGCCCCATGACGCCCGCGCCGGCGACGCCGAATTTCAGGACCGGCTCGTGCGTGGTCATGGGGATCAGCCCTTGAAGGAGGCGACGGCGGCGATGATGCGATCCTGCGTCGCCTCGTCCAGATCGGAATGCATCGGCAGGCTGATCACCCGGTCCTTCAGCCGCTCGGTGACCGGCAGGCCCTGCGGCCCGCGCGGATACGTCTCATAGGCCGGCTGCAGGTGCAGCGGGATCGGATAATAGACCGCCGTCGGCACGCCCTGTTCCTTCAGATGCGCCGCCAGAGCGTCCCGGTTGTCGTGCTCGATGGTGTACTGGGCCCAGTTGGAGACATTGCCCGCCGGCACGTCCGGAACCGCCGCCACGTGCGGGCGCAGGGCCTCGTTGTAGCGGGCGGCGATGCGGTTGCGCCATTCGATCTCCTGGCCGAACACCTTCAGCTTCTCGATCAGCACCGCCGCCTGGATGGTGTCCAGCCGGCTGTTCAGGCCGATGCGCACGTTCATGTATTTCGGATCGTGCTCGAAGGTCCGGCCCTTGAGATCGCGCGCCACCGCCTTGCCGTGCACCCGCAGGGAATCGATCAGCTGCGCCAGGTCGTCGTCATTGGTCAGCACCGCCCCGCCGTCGCCGTAGCAGCCCAGCGGCTTGGCCGGGAAGAAGCTGGTGGTGGTGATGTCGGCCCACTTCAGCGGATGCTCGCCATTGATGGTGCAGCCGAAGCCCTGCGCCGAGTCCGAGATCAGCTTCAGCCCGTGCTTGTCGCAGATCGCCTTGATCGCCGGATAGTCCGCCGGCTGGCCGAACAGGTCGACGGCGATGACCACGCGCGGCTTCAGCCGGCCTTCCTTCAGCGTCGCCTCGATGGCCGCCTCCAGATGCCCCGGATCCATGTTGTAGGTCTTCGCATCGACGTCGACGAACACCGGCTCGGCGTCGAACCACGGCACGATCTCGGCGGTGGCCGCGAAGGTGAAGCTCGGCACGAAGACCGCGTCGCCGCGCCCGATCCCCCACGCCATCAGCGGCAAGGCCAGGGCGTCGGTGCCGTTGGCGCAGCCCAGGGCGTGCTTCGCCTTTCCGAAGGCGGCGAGATCGGCCTCGAACTGCCGCACCTGCGGACCCATCACCCAGGCGCCGCCGACGACGGCCTGCTGCACGGCGGCCTCGATGGCGCCGTTCAGGCGCAGACGCTGGGCCTGCAGATCGATGAAGGGGATGGTCATGCCGGGAGGTCTCCAATCGCGCGGTCGGGGCCGCGCCGTGGCAGCGCTCCCTAGCAAATCGTCCGCCGCCACGCCAAATCCCGCCGGGTCACTTCCCGTGACGGGTTGCAACGACCGCGCGCGGCGCCGTATGCCCGGCCATCATGACATCCGGCGTTCCCGCCGTCTTCCTCGATCGCGACGGCGTTCTGATCGAGGACTCCGGCTATCCCCATCTGGAAGAGCATCTGCGCTTCATCCCCGGCGCCTGCGAGGCCGTGCGCCGCCTGAACCAGCTCGGCTATCTGTGCGTCGTCGTGACCAACCAGTCCGGCGTCGCCCGCGGCCTGTTCAGCGAAGAGCGGATGAAGACCTTCAACACCCTGCTGGTCCGGCGCATGGCCGCGAAACAGGCGGTCATCGGCGCGGTCTACGCCTGCCCCTTCCATGCCGAGGCGCTGGACGAGCGCTATCGCCACCCCGACCACCCCGACCGCAAGCCCAATCCGGGCATGATCCTGCGCGCCATCGCCGACCACCGCATCGATCCGGCCCGGTCCTTCCTGATCGGCGACCAGGCCTCGGACCTCGAGGCCGCCCGCCGCGCGGGCATTCCGGGCTTCCGCTTCGAGGGCGGTGACCTGGATCATTTCGTAAAAGACCTCCTCGGCCATTGATGGAATTCGTCCGGCGGTGAATTACTCCGGCGAGACTCCGGAGCCCCGCATGACCCAGACCTTCGCCGATCGCCGCTGGACCAGTCCGGACGGGCTCAGCCTCTACGCTCGCGACTATCCCGCCGCCTCCGGCCCGGCGAAGCTGCCGGTGATCGCCATCCACGGCCTGACCCGCAACTCGGCCGACTTCGACGCCATCGCCCCCCTGATCGCCCAGAGCGGCCGCCGGGTGCTGGCCATCGACGTGCGCGGCCGCGGCCAGTCGGACCGCGCGCCCGATCCGATGACCTACCAGCCGCTGAACTACGCCCACGACGTGCTGGCCCTGCTGGATCAGGCGGGCGTCTCCCGCGCCGTCTTCCTCGGCACCTCCATGGGCGGGCTGATCACCATGGCGCTCGCCGCCATCCGCTCGAAGGTCATCGCCGCGGCCATCCTCAACGACGTCGGCCCCGAGGTGGCGAAGGAAGGGCTGATGCGCATCGCCGCCTACTCCGGCCAGCAGGTCGACACCCCCGGCTGGCCCGAGGCCGCCGCCTACATGAAATCGCTCAACGCCGTCGCCTTCCCGCACTACACCGACGCCGACTGGGACGCCTTCGCCCGCCGCACCTTCAGGATCGGGACCGAGGGCGCGCCGGTGCTGAACTACGACCCCGACATCGCCGTGCCGATCAAGGCGGCGGGCGCCAAGTCGCTGGTCCCCAACCTGTGGCCGATGTTCAGCCGCCTGGCGAAGGCCCGCCCGGTCCTGCTGGTCCGCGGCCAGACCTCCGACCTGCTCAGCGAGGCCATCGCCGCCAAGATGCGCAAACGCGCCCCGAAGATGGATTTCGTCGAGGTTCCCGGCGTCGGCCACGCCCCGATGCTCGACGAGCCCGACGCCAAGGCCGCGATCTTTCCGTTTTTGGGGGAACTCCCCTGACTTTCGTCATCCTCCGGCAAGCCGCGGCTTCGCGGCGCAGACCGGGGGACCCAGCGGCGCGCGAGAGCGCGAGACTGTCGGGAGCATCGCGGCTGAACAGATCGCCTTCGGCGCCGCTGGGTCCTCCGGTCGCTCCTGCGGAGCGCCGGAGGATGACGAAAGAATGGAGCGCAGTCAGGCGTCCGGCACGTTGGCCTCAAGCTCGTCCAGCCACACCCGGGCGGTTGAATCCGACGGCGCCCGCCAGTCGCCGCGCGGGCTCAGCGAACCACCGGTGACCACCTTCGGCCCGTTCGGTAGGGCCGACCGCTTGAACTGGCTGGTCTGGAAGAACCGCACCAGAAACTTTCGCAGCCAGTGTTTGATTGTCGCCAGGTCGTATTCGATCTTCTCCGCGTCCGGCGTCCCCGCCGGCCAGTCGCCCCGCGACGCATCCTTCCACGCCTCGTGGCACAGGTAGGCGACCTTCGAGGGCTTCAGCCCGAAGCGGGTCACGTAGAATAGGAAGAAGTCGTTCAGCGCATAGGGTCCGACCGTTCCCTCGGTCGACTGAATCTTGCCATCCTTGGCCGGCACCAGCTCCGGCGAGATTTCGGTGCCGAGAATGCCGCGCAGGATCGGAACCACGTCCTCGCCCACCACCGCCCGATCGGCGACCCAGCGGATCAGGTGCCGCATCAGCGTCTTCGCCACCCCGCCGTTGACGTTGTAGTGGCTCATATGGTCGCCGACGCCGTAGGTGGCCCAGCCCAGCGCCAGCTCCGACAGATCGCCGGTGCCCAGAACGAAGGCCCGGTTCTGGTTGGCCAGCCGGAACAGATAGTCGGTCCGCAGCCCCGCCTGCACATTCTCGAAGGTGATGTCGTAGACCGCCTCGCCCTTCGCATAGGGGTGGCCGATGCCCTCCAGCAGCGCCTGCGCCGCCGGCCGGATATCGATCTCGGCGCCGGTGATCCCCAGCGCCTTCATCAGCGCCCAGGCGTTCGACTTCGTCCCCTCCGAGGTCGCGAACCCCGGCATGGTGTAGCCGAGGATGCCGCTTCTCGGCAGGCCCAGCCGGTCAAAGGCGCGGCACGCCACCAGCAGCGCATGGGTCGAATCCAGCCCGCCCGAGACGCCGATGACGATCCGCTCGCCGTTGGTCGCCTTGAGCCGCCGCATCAGCCCCTGCACCTGGATGTTGAAGGCCTCGAAACAGTCCTGATCCAGCCGCCGTTCGTCGTCCGGCACGAACGGGAACCGGTCCAGCGGCCGGATCAGATCGCCCGCCGCCGCCGTCTCCCGCGCGTCGAACAGGACCCGCTCGAACAGGTAGCCGTCCAGCTCGTCGCGGGCGCAATCGGCGAAGGTGCCGTTGCGCAGCCGGTCCAGCCCGATCCGCTCCACATCGATGTCCGCGACGGTCAGATGGCTCTCGAGCGCGAACCGCTCGCCGTCGGCCAACCGGGCGCCCAGTTCGTGGATCGTCGCCTGCCCGTCCCAGGCCAGGTCGGTGGTGCTCTCGCCCCAGCCGGAGGCCGCGAACACATAGGCGGCCATGGCCCGCGCCGACTGGCTGGCGCACAACAGGGCCCGCTCGTCGGCCTTGCCGATGACGATGTTGGAGGCCGACAGGTTCAGCAGGATGCGCGCGCCTGACAGCGCCTGCCGCGTCGACGGCGGCAGCGGGGCCCAGTAGTCCTCGCAGATCTCCACCCCGAAGACGAAGCCCGGCCGGTTCGGCGCCTCGAACACCAGATCGACCCCGAACGGCGCCTCCTCGCCGGCCACGCTCAGATCACCGTCGCGGCTCGACACATCGCCGCCCGCCGAGAACCAGCGCTTCTCGTAATACTCCCGGTAGTTGGGCAGGTAAGTCTTCGGGATGACTCCCAGAATGCGCCCGTTCCCCAGCACGACCGCGCAGTTGTAGAGCCGGTCCTCGCGCCGCAGCGGCGCTCCGACCACCGCCACCACGCCGGTCTCCGCCGTCACCGGCGCCAGCCGCGCCACCTGCCGCTCGACCTCGTCCAGCAAGGCGCCCTGCATGACCAGATCGTCGATGGCGTAGGCGCTCAGCGACAGTTCCGGGAACACCAGCAGGTCCACGCCCCGCTCCTCCGCCTGCCGGATCAGCGCCACATGCTCGTCGGCGTTGGCCACCGGGTCGGCCGTATGCACCACCGGCGTCGCCGCCGCGACGCGGACGAATCCGTGGGTGGTGGGGGAGTGGAAGGCTGTCGTGGACAAGGGCGTTGTTCCTGGCTCAAGGCGTTCTAGCGTGACAACGCGCGCCGGTCACGGATGGTGGCCAACCTCCCCGCCGTCACCCTCGGGCTTGACCCGAGGGCCAGGCCATCCGGTGCTCCGTCGAGGCCGGCGCGGGCCCGGTCGCAGGGCCGTCCCACCCGCACCGCCCGCCTCACCCTCTGATCCTCGGATCAAGTCCGAGGATGACGGTGTAAGCGACAGCGCGTGACGCGCCCGCTTCGCCCCGCTAAAGCCAACCTCATGAACGACGCGCCGAAAAAGGGCTGGCTGTCCCGCCTGACGGAGGGCCTCTCCCGCTCCTCCAAACAGATGACCGACACGGTCGTCGCCGCCTTCGTCAAGGAACCCCTGTCCGAGGCCGCCCTCGAAGGACTGGAAGAGCATCTGCTCGAATCCGACCTGGGCCCGGCCGCGACCGACCGCATCGTCGCCCGCTTTCGCGAGCTGCGCTTCGGCGCCGGCGCCGACGAGCGCGAGGTCAAGGAGGCCCTGGCCGAAGCCGTCGCGTCCGAACTGGTCAATCACGAGGCCCGCTACGAGCCGCTGGACGGCCCGCGCCCCTTCGTCACCCTGTTCGTCGGCGTCAACGGCTCGGGCAAGACCACCACCTTGGGCAAGATCGCCGCCGACCTGACCGGTCAGGGCGCCAAGGTCATGATCGTGGCCTGCGACACCTTCCGCGCCGCCGCCCGCGAACAGCTCAAGGTCTGGGCCGAGCGCGCCGGCGCGACCTTCGAAAGCCGCCGCGACGGCGCCGACCCCGCCGGCCTCGCCTTCGACGCCTACATCCGGGCCAGGGCCGAGGGCTACGACGTCGTCCTGATCGACACCGCCGGCCGGCTGCAGAACAAGTCGGCCCTGATGGACGAACTGCTCAAGATCGTCCGCGTGCTGAAGAAGATCGATCCCGAGGCCCCGCACGAGACCCTGCTGGTGCTCGACGCCACCGTCGGCCGCAACGCGCTGGAGCAGGAGAGGATCTTCGGCCGCACCGCCTACGTCTCCGGCCTGGTCATGACCAAGCTGGACGGCACCGCCCGCGGCGGCGTCCTCGTCCCCGTCGCCCAGGCCTCCGACGCCCCGATCAAGCTGATCGGCGTCGGCGAGGGCGTCGAGGACCTGCAACCGTTCGACGCCCGGGCCTTTTCACGTTCGCTGGTGGGACTCGAGGACTGAGCATGAGTGAGCCCGACGCCCCCGCGCCCGCCGCGCCGCAAAAGGAATCCGGCCTGCGCCAGCTGGTCGACTTCGGCGGCCTGCTGGCCTTCGGCCTCGCCTTCCTCGTCTTCCGCCTGCGCGGCCTCGAGGGCGACGAGGCCCTGGTCAACGCCACCTGGTTCCTGGTCGCCGGCTCGGCGGTCGGCGTCGCCGTCGGCCTCATCGTCGAGAAGCGGCTGGCGCTGATGCCGCTGATCGTCGGCGGTTTCGCCCTCGTCTTCGGCCTGCTCACCCTGCTCACCGGCGACGGCCTGTGGGTCAAGATCAAGGTCACCGTGCTCAACGCCGCCCTGGCCGTGGCCCTGCTCGGCGGGCGCGCCATGGGCAAGCAGCCGCTGCGCGCCCTGCTCGGCTCGGTCATCCCGATCAACGACCGGGCCTGGCGCATCCTGACCGTCCGCTACGGCCTGTTCTTCCTCTGCGTCGCCGTGGTCAACGAGCTGGTGCGCAGCGAGGCGCTGGTCGCCTGGGCCGCCGAACGGATCGGCCGCGGCGATGTCGACCCCGCCGACGTCTGGGTCAGCTTCCGCGGCGTCCTCTGGATCGCCTCCTCGGCGTTCGGCCTGTCGCAGGTGCCGCTGATCCTGCGCAACCTGACCTCGACCGACAAGCCGGTCGACCCCATGGCCCCCGCCGGGCCCGACCGCGCGCCCTGATCCGCAGAACCCTCTCCCGGCGGGAGAGGGCTTGAGCGCCCAAGAGCCCGCAAGGGCGATTGGCCCGCGCGAAAGGGTGAGGGGTTACGAGCGAAAGCCTCGGCCGACAGGAGCCCCTCACCCCTTCGCCTTCCCGATCGCTTCGCTCCCGGAGGCTCAGGCCCTCTCCCGCCGGGAGAGGGTTTCGTGCCCTCAATCCATCAGCTGCTGCGCCAGATACACATAGTGCCGCGCCCAGCGCCGCGCATTCGCCACCGGATCGGCGTCGTTGGAATGCCCGCCCGACGTCTCCTCGTAATACAGGTGGTCGTGCCCCATCGCCTCCAGCCGCGCCGCGAACTTGCGCGCATGGCCCGGATGCACCCGGTCGTCGCGGGTGTTGGTGGTGATGTAGACGCGCGGATATTCTGCGTCCGGACGAAGCTGCTGATAGGCCGAGTAGCGGGCGATGTATGCGGCCTCCTCCGGCGCGCGAGGATCGCCGTACTCGCCGATCCACGAGGCCCCGGCGGGCAGCTCGTGATAGCGCAGCATGTCGATCAGCGGGCTCTCGATCACCGCCGCATTGATCAGCTCCGGATGCTGGGTCATCGCCACCGAGGTCAGCACCCCGCCGTTCGACCGCCCGTAGATTCCGGTCCGGCGCGGGCTGGTGATCCCGCGCTGGTGCAGATCGCGCGCCACCGCCGCATAGTCGTCAAAGGCCAGCTGACGGTTTTCCTTCAGCACCGACTGGTGCCAGTCCGGCCCGAACTCGCCGCCGCCGCGGATGTTGGCGTTGACGTAGACGCCGCCGTTCTCCAGCCACAGCCGGCCCATCTCCGGGATGTAGGCCGGCGGCTTCGACACCTGGAACCCGCCGTAGCCGTAGATGATCGTCGGCGCCGACCCGTCCATGGCCAGGTCGCGCGGTCGCACCACGAAATACGGGATCTTCGTCCCGTCCGACGACGTCGCCTCGAACTGCTCGACCATATGGGTCGAGGCGTCGAACCGGGCGGGGGCGGTGCGGAGCTCCTCCAGTGAGCCCGGAGGCACTTCCGCAAGGCTGAGCGTCGGTGGCGTCAGGAAACCTTGCGACGAGACGAACACCTCGCCTCGCGCCTTCGAGCTGTCGCCGAGGTCGACCGCCAGATTATCCGGCGTTTCGATGTCCGTGCGCGCCCAGCCCCACTCTCCGCGATCCTCGAACACCGCGAGGCGGCCGATGACGTTGTCGGATATGGCCACGAGAACGCGGCCGTCCAGAACCCGCACGTCCGAGATCGCCTGTCGGGTCGCTGGCGTGAAAATGCGGAAGGCGCGGTTGGAGAGGACCAGTTCGCCGTCCGGAACCGGACGCAGGCATTCGAGGCAGGGCGACAGCAGTGAGCCCGCCGTCAATTCGCGGCCCATGTGAGTCCACGGCTCATCGTTGGAGAAGATCAGGGCGCCGTGGGTGACGCCGTAGATCGTCAGGCGCTCCGGAAGGTCCAGCTTCACCGGCTGGCCCTCGACCAGCTCCCACGTCTCAGATCGGAAGGTGTCCAGCGGCCGGCTGATCAGGACGGCCTGAACCACGCCCGCCCCGTCCCGATACACGCTCGGACTGACCCCATACCCGCCGTCGCCGATGTCGCCGCGATAGACCTCCGTCGCCTCAGCCAGCGTCTGGCCGCGCTTCAGCGCCTTGACGATGTAAGGATAACCTGACTCCGTCAGCGTATCCGGCCCGAAGTCCGTGGCCACCAGCAGGGTGTCCCGGTCCAGCCATTCCAGCCGGTGCTTGCCCTCGGGCAGGATGAAGCCGTCCTCGACCCACAGCCCGGTCGAGGTGTCGAACTCGCGCACCACCACCGCGTCCTTGCCGCCGTCCGACAGCGACACCAGGCAGCGCGTCTCGTCCGGCGCCAGACAGTCCGCGCCCTTCCACACCCAGTCCTTGCCCTCGGCCCGGGCCAGGGCGTCGATGTCGAGCAGCGTCTCCCACCGGGTGGCGTCCGATCGGTACGACTCCAGCGTCGTGCGCCGCCAGATCCCCTTCGGATTGGCCGCGTCCTGCCAGAAGTTCCCGATCCCGTCCCCGAGGAAGGAGGGCGAGGGGATCCGGTCCGTCGCCGACAGGATGTCGAACGCCTGCTGGCGGAAGGTCTCGTAGCGCGGGTCGCCGGTCAGGACCGCCAGGCTCTTCTCGTTCTCCGAGGCCACGAAGGCCATCGCCTCCGTCCCGTTCACCTCCTCCAGCGCCAGATGATCGTCCGCCGCCCGCACGCCGGCGGGGGTCAGGTCGGCGGGAAAGTGGGGCAGGACCGCCACGGGAGCGGGCAACTCCGGCCGGTGGATGCGGCTGCCGTAGTGCGCCTGGTCTAGGGGGTCGCCGCTCTGGGCGAGCGCGGGTGCGGCCAACAGCAGCGCCGGAACGGCGGCGGAGAGGATCAGGTGACGCATGCTCTTACTCCGCGGCCTCCGCCGGCTGATCCATCAGCCGCCGGCTCAGATAGGTGTACTCCAGCGCGATCCGCCGCGCCGTCTCGCGCAGGTTCGCCCCCGCCGCGTGGCCGCCGTCGGTGTTCTCGTAGAACAGCACCGGATAGCCCAGTTCCTCCAGCCGCGCCGCCGCCTTGCGCGCATGCCCCGGATGCACCCGGTCGTCCTTGGTCGAGGTGTGGATGAAGACCTCCGGATAGGGTTGTCCCGCGCGCAGGTTCTGGTACGGCGAATAGCGCTCGATCCACGCCCGCTCTTCCGGCACGTCCGGGTCGCCGTATTCCGCCATCCACGACGCCCCCGCCAGCAGCCTGTGGTAGCGCAGCATGTCGAACAGCGGCACCTGGATGACCGCCGCGTTGATCAGGTCCGGCCGCTGGGTCAGCATCGCCCCCATGAACAGCCCGCCCTGCGAGCCGCCCATGATCCCCAGCTTCGGCTGGCTGGTGATGTTGCGCGCGATCAGGTCCAGCGCCACGGCCTGGAAGTCCTCGTGCGCCCGCTGGCGGTTCTCCTGCAGCGCCGCCTGGTGCCAGCGCGGCCCGAACTCGCCGCCGCCGCGCGTATTGGCCGCCACATAGACGCCGCCCCGCTCCAGCCACAGCTTGCCGACCGTGGCCGAATAGCCGGGCAGCAGCGACGACTGGAAGCCGCCGTAGCCGTACAGCAGGGTCGGGTTCGACCCGTCCAGCGGCATGTCGCCGTTGTGGACCACGAAATAGGGGATCTTCGTGCCGTCCGCCGAGGTGGCCTCGAACTGCTCGACCACCATGCCCGTGGCGTCGAACTTGGCCGGCAGCGACTTGACCACCTCGGGCGCCGCGCCGTTCGCCGCGTCGGCCAGATAGAGGCTGGACGGGTTCAGATAGCCGGCCACGCTGACGAAGACCTGGTCGTCGCGCTCGCTGGCCGAACCGACGCCGACGGTGACGTTCTGCGGCAGGTCCAGGCGCGTCCGGCGCCACTCGCCGGCCGGGTTGGGCTCATAGACATAGACCGAGCCGCGCACGTTCTCGGTCAGCGCCACGACCAGTGTGTTGCGGGTGTTGGAGAGGCCCTCGATGGCCTCGCGCTCCCCGGGCCGGATGACCAGCTGCGCCGGCGTCGCCGGATCGGCCAGCCAGCGCTCCAGGTCCCAGGCGATGACGTCGCCGGTGCGGAATTCCTGCCCCGAGGGCGCGGTCCAGTCCTGGTCGGTGGTCACCACCAGCTGGCCCTGCACCAGGGCGCTGATGTTCGACTTGGCCGGCAGCTCCAGCTTCGTCGTCGTGCCGTCGGCGTTGAGCCGGTGCGTCTCGCCTTCGTAGAAATTGACCCCGCGGTTGATCAGCGTCGCCTTGATGACCCCGTCGGCGTCGCGCAGCGTATAGCCCGACACCGAGACGTCGGTCGGCTGGCCGGTGAACACCGTCGTCGCCTGATCGATCGTCTGACCGCGCTTCAGCAGCTTGACGATCATCGGATAGCCCGAGCTGGTCATCGACCCCGGCCCGAAGTCGCGCGCGATCAGCAGGGTGTCCGCGTCCACCCACGCCACGCCGCCCTTCGATTCCGGCAGCACGAAACCGCCCTCGACGAAGGTCTTCGTGGTCCGGTCGAACTCGCGCACCGTCACCGCGTCCTTGCCGCCGTCCGACAGCATCACGAGGCAGCGCGTTTCCTCGGGCGGCAGGCAGGTCGCGCCCTTCCACACCCAGTTCTTGCCCTCGGCCGCCGACAGGGCGTCGATGTCCAGCACCGTCTCCCATTGCGGCTCGGCCGTGCGGTAGCTGTCCAGCGTCGTGGTCCGCCAGACCCCGCGCACATGGGTCGCGTCCTGCCAGAAATTGTCGATCGTGCCGTCGAGATTGAACCCCGGCGAGGGAATCCGGTCGCGCGACTGGACGATCTCCAGCGCCTGCGCGTGCAGGGTCTCGAAGCGCGGATCGCCGCGCAGCACGCCCAGCGAGCGCGCATTGTGTTCCTCGACCCAGGCCATGGCCCGCTCGCCCTCGACCTCTTCCAGCCACAGGTAAGGGTCCGTCGCCTCCGAGGTGGCGAAGCCGCCGCCGGAAACCTCAGCGGGGGCGGGAGCGGGCGTATTCTGGGCCATGGCGGCGCTCGTAAGGGCGGTGGTGGCGAGAAGCGCGGCGAGCGCGGCGGTGCGGATCATGGGCAGTCCCCGACGTTAGGTCGGGGGCACCTTACCGGGGCGGGGGCCGCTCACAAGAGGCGCGGCATCACGGATAAGGCAGCAGGCAGCAGGCAGCGGGCAGCAAGAGGCGATGCGATCCGGCGGCCACCAAGCGCGGTCCCCCCGCTGCCTGCTGCCTGCTGCCTGCTGCCTCCCCTCCCCTCAGTTCCCCTCATCCGGAATACACAACACCTCCCCGCACGCCTTGCAGTGCACCGCGTCCGGGTCGTGCTTCTGCAGGCCGCAGACGGGGCAGGGGAATTTGACCTTGTGCGGCCGCACCAGGGTCTGGGCCAGCCGCACGAACAGGGTGATGCCCGTCAGCATGATGATGATCGACAGCACCCGGCCCCAGTTGCCCGGCAGGGTGATGTCGCCGTAGCCGGTGGTGGTCAGGCTGGAGACGGTGAAATACAGCGCGTCCAGATAGCCGTGCAGGTCCTCGTGCCGGCCGCGGAACGTCGCATAGACGAAGCCGGTGGCCACGAAGATGAAGGTGACCAGCGCCGCCAGCGCCCGCGTCACCTCCTCGACCCGGGTGTCGTCGAACTTCTGCCCGACCGTGCGCCAGAAGAAGTCCGAGCTCAGCAGGGTCCACAGCCGCAGCATCCGCAGGAAGCCGAAATTGTACAGCGACTGCGGGAACATCAGGGTGGCGAGGATGAACAGGTCGATCCAGGTCGACGGCTTCTTCAGCCAGTCCTTGATGTCGGTATAGGCGAGGGCGCGCGAGGCCAGGTCGATGGCCAGGACCAGGGCGACGATGACGTCGACGACGTAGAAGGCCCAGCCCGCCTCCCTCAGGATCGGGGCGGCGAGGAAGAAGGCGATGATGGCGATATCGACGACGATGACCGTCAGCCGGAAGCGCACCGCCGCCGGCGAGGAGCCATGGTAGAGGTAGCGCATCCGCGCCCGAAGCCGCCATCCCTGGCGGCTCGGCTCGTCTCTGGGCGGGGCGTCTGAACGGCTCATCACCCAGCGATAACGCGCGTCGCTCGCGCAAGGAACCGGCAAGGCTTATATCGCCTCCCATGACCCGTCCTTTCGTCCGCATGAACGGCGCCGGCAACGACTTCGTGGTCGTCAATGCGCTGGAAACGCCGTTCGCGCCGACAGCCGACCAGGCCCGCGCCATCGCCGACCGCCAGACCGGTCAGGGCTGCGACCAGCTGATCGCCATCGAGCCGTCCGAAAGCGCCGACGCCTTCATGCGCGTCTGGAACGCCGACGGCGGTCAGGTCGAGACCTGCGGCAACGCCCTGCGCTGCGTCGGCTGGCTGCTGATGCAGTCGACCGGCCAGGAGTCCGTCGTCATCGACACCCTCGGCGGCCCCACCACGGCGTCGCGCGCCGGACCGCATCAGGTCAGGGTAAACATGGGCGCTCCCGGCCTCGACTGGACCGAGGTGCCCCTCGCGGAGGAGATGGACACCCGCGGCATCGAACTTCAGGTCGGCCCCATCGACGCGCCGCTCCTGCACACCCCCGGGGCCGTCTCGATGGGCAATCCGCACGTGGTCTTCTTCACCGACCGCCAGGACGACGCCTTCGTGCGCGGCTCCGGTTCGCTGGTCGAGCACCACCCGCTGTTCCCCCAGGGCGTCAACGTCGGCTTCGCCAACGTCCTCGCGCCCGACCGCATCCGGCTGCGCGTCTGGGAGCGCGGCGCCGGCCTGACCCGGGCCTGCGGCACCGGCGCCTGCGCCGCACTCGTCGCCGCCGCCCGCCGCGGCCTGACCGGCCGCCACGCCGTCATCCAGACCGACGGCGGCGACCTCGTCATCGACTGGGACGAAACCACCGGCCACGTCTTCATGACGGGCCCCGTGGAAATCGAGGGCACGGGAACGCTGGCGCCCTGACCCCGTCTCCTCCCCGTCGCCAGCGATGGGGAGGGGGACCATCCGGAGCCGCAGGCGCCGGATGGTGGAGGGTCCGGTCCGCCCCCCCCTGGTTCATCACCAAGACCACCAAGCGGGCACGAAGGACACGAAGGACGACAGCCCGTCTCGTCCTCCGCGGGCCCTTGCCCGCCTTCGAACGCAAGGCGTCTCCCTGACGTGAGCCCCATGCCCCGCCCCCCCTTCGTGTCCTTCGCGCCCCCTCCTTGGTGTCCTTTGTGACGAGCCTGGCCTCCCAGCCCGTGACGCTGTGCTGACAATCCCGGAATCCATAGTCGGGTTCAGCGAAAAATCTCTTGGCTTTTCAGTCGCATCCGCCATTCCCGAGCGGATCTTCTGCGCACACCGTCCCGGGAGCGCATAATGGTCGCGTTCGCGTCGTCTCCCGGTCTTTGACAATCAGATCGCCACAGACCCGCACACGCCGCACTCTGCGGACGCTGTGCACTCTACGGACGCTATGCACTCTACGGACGCATTGCACTCTACGGACGCTACGGACGCGTTTTTCAGGTCCGGCCGCGGGCCGGCGGATCGGGCCTTGCGCCGCCGCGTTTCCGCTGCGTCAGCGGCGGCGGTTGTCCGCGTCCGCCCCCCGGCCTAGGAACACTCTTCCCGACCCGACCTGCGGAAGCCCTTCCCGACATGCCCGACCATACCGACAAGCAGACCTTCTCCGACGAGGACGCGCTGGAGTTCCACCGCAGTCCCCAGCCGGGCAAGATCTCCATGGCCCCGATCAAGCCGATGGCGACGCAGCGGGACCTGTCGCTGGCCTATTCGCCGGGCGTGGCCGTGCCGGTGCTGGCCATCGCCGCCGATGTCGACAAGGCCTACGACTACACCTCCAAGGGCAATCTGGTCGCCGTCATCTCCAACGGCACCGCCATCCTCGGCCTCGGCAACCTCGGCCACATGGCCTCCAAGCCGGTGATGGAGGGCAAGGCCGTCCTGTTCAAACGCTTCGCCGACGTCGACAGCTTCGACATCGAGGTGAAGACCACCGACCCGGACGAGTTCGTCACCGTCGTCAAGAACATCGGCGACACCTGGGGCGGCATCAATCTGGAGGACATCAAGTCCCCGGAATGCTTCGAGATCGAGAGCCAGCTTCAGGACCTGCTGGACATCCCGGTCTTCCACGACGACCAGCACGGCACCGCCATCATCTCCACGGCCGGCCTGATCAACGCCGCCCACATCGCCGGCAAGAAGCTGGAGGACCTCAAGGTCGTCCTCTCCGGCGCCGGGGCGGCGGGTCTCTCGTCAATTGGTCTCATGAAGGCCGCCGGCGTGCGCCGCGAGAACACCGTCATCGTCGACCGCGAGGGCGTGGTCTACCAGGGCCGGCCCAACATCGACCAGTGGAAGGCGGCCCACGCCACCGACACCCCGCACCGCACCCTGGCCGAGGCCATGGTCGGCGCCGACGTCGTGCTCGGCCTCTCGGCCAAGGGCGCCATCACCAAGGAGATGGTCGCCTCCATGGCGCCCAATCCGATCATCTTCGCCATGGCCAACCCGGACCCGGAGATCACCCCCGAGGATGTGCTGTCGGTGCGCTCCGACGCCATCATCGCCACCGGCCGCTCGGACTACGTCAACCAGGTCAACAACGTCCTGGCCTTCCCCTATCTGTTCCGCGGCGCCCTCGACGTGCGCGCCCGCCAGATCAACCACGAGATGAAGGTCGCCTGCGCCCACGCCCTGGCCGCCCTGGCCCGCGAGGACGTGCCGGACGAGGTCGCCGCCGCCTACCGCGGCCGCAAGCTGAAATTCGGCCGCGACTACATCATCCCGACGCCGTTCGACCCCCGCCTGATCTGGTACATCCCGCCCTTCATCGCCCAGGCGGCCATGGACACCGGTGTGGCGCGCAAGCCGATCGAGGACATGGACGCCTACCGCACCCAGCTGCGCTCGCGCCTCGATCCGTCAGCCGCCCTGATGCAGAACATCTCCGGCGCGGTGCGCGCCGGGCCGGACAAGCGGGTGGTTTTCGCCGAGGGCGAGGAGACCGCCGTCATCCGCGCCGCCTGGGGCTTCAAACAGGCCGAGCTGGGCACGCCGATCCTGCTCGGCCGCGAGGAGTTGATCCGCAAGAACGCGGCCGAGGCGGGGCTCAATTTCGACGAGATGGGCATCGAGATCGTCAACGCCCGCATCTCCGAGCGCAACGCCGACTACGTCGACTGGCTCTACGAGCGCCTGCAGCGCCGCGGCTACCTGCGCCGCGACGTGCAGCGGATGATCAACCAGGACCGCAACTATTTCGGCGCCGCCATGTGCGCCCGCGGCCAGGCCGACTGCATGGTCACCGGCGTGACCCGCAACTTCAACATGGTCCTCAAGGAAGTCCGCCGCGTCCTCGACATCAAGGAGCGGATGATCGGCCTGTCGATCCTGCTGGCCAGGGGGCGCACCCTGTTCGTCGCCGACACCTCGATCCACGAGCTGCCCGGCGCCCAGGACCTCGCCGACATCGCCGTCCAGGCCGCCGCCACCGTGCGCCGCCTCGGCCGCAATCCGCGCGTCGCCTTCCTCAGCTATTCCACCTTCGGCAATCCGCCCGGCGATCGCGGCGAGATGATCCGCGAGGCCATCCGCATCCTCGACGCCAAGGGGGTGGATTTCGAATACGAGGGCGAGATGCCGGCCGAACTGGCGCTCGATCCCGAGGCCCGCGCCGCCTACCCCTTCATGCGCCTGTCCAAGGACGCCAACGTCCTGGTCATGCCCGGCATCCACTCGGCCTCGATCGCGACCCGACTGGTCCAGGCCCTCGGCGGCGCCACCGTCATCGGCCCCCTGCTGGTCGGCCTGGAACGCTCCGTGCAGATCGTCTCCCTCGGCGCCTCGGTCAGCGAGATCATCACCGCCGCCACCTTCGCCGCCTACGAGGAAGGGGCGATGGGGGAGGAGTAGCCTTGAAGCCTCAGGCGGGCCTCTCGACCGCCCGCCTGAGACGCCGGTTCCGACGCTCGAGGAACCAGCACAGGACGACGGCCGGGATGCCCACGAGGGCGGTGCCGGCGAAGAACAGGGCATAGGCCGTCATCAGCGGATAGGCCTGCTCGAGACCCTCGACCGCCACGCCGGAGAAGCCCTTCAGGAATTTGCCGAGCAGGGCGTAGAACGAGCTGAGCAGGGCGTATTGGGTCGCCGTGTAGCCGATGCCGGTCAGACTCGACATGTAGGCGACCAGCGCCGCGCCGGCGAAGCCCTCAGAGAAATTCTCCACGAACAGGACCCCGGCGAACATCGGCGTCGACAGGCCGGCCATCGCCATCAACGTGTAGCCGAGGTTCGACATCGGCCCGATGAGGGCGCCGAGCAGCAGAGTCGCGCCGAAACCAAAACGCACCGCGCTCAGCCCGCCCGCCGCGATGCCGACGAAGGCCGCAACCAGGCCGACGCTCAGCCGCATGGCCCCGATCGCCTCCTTGGTCAGGCCCAGGTCGATGTAGAACGGCCCGACCATCGGCCCCATTACGAAGTCCGGCAGCCGGTACAGGCTGATCGCCGCCAGCATCAGGAAGGCCGCGGTCTTGTGGGTTTTGACGAAGTTGAGGAACGGCCCCACCACCACGTCGAACATGCCGCGCAGGGTCCATGGCGGCGCGCCTCCCGTGGCCGCCGCGATCTCGCGCCGGTCGACCGGCTCCTTGGCGAACAGGGTCGCGCCGATGGCGATGGCCATGGCCGCGCCCCAGATCGCATAGGCGCCGTTCCAGCCGAACCAGGTGGCGAAGAACAGGATCAGCGCATTGCCCGCCAGGATCGCGAAGCGGTAGCCCAGCTGATAGGCCGAGGTCAGCAGGCCCATGTCCTCGTCGTTCTCGGCGCTCTCGATCCGCCAGGCGTCGACGACGATGTCCTGCGTCGCCGAGGCGAAGGCGGTGACCAGGGCGGCGGCGCCCAGCGCCGTCAGCCCGCCCTCCGGCCCGATGATGGCCATCGCGATCAGGGCGGCGCCGACCACCGCCTGCGACAGCAGCATCCAGCCGCGCCGGCGTCCCAGCCGGCCAAGCAGGGGCACGTCGAACCGGTCCACCACCGGCGCCCAGATGAATTTGAACGAATAGGCCAGGCCGACCCAGGAGATGAAGCCGATGGCCGACAGCGCGACGTCGCCCTCCGCCAGCCAGATGCTGAGCGTCGCGCCCGTGAGCAGGAAGGGCAGGCCCGAGCCGAAGCCCAACAGCAGGGTGATCAGCACCCGCGCCCGTCCCAAGGCCTTGAAGACGTCCTTCGCCCCCGCCTTGCGCGGCGCGGCGTCCGTGGAGGAGTCGGTCATCTGGCGTCCCTCGCGCGACGCCCCCCGGCGTCTCCTATGCGACGGCGACCTTGGCGCGGTCCGCGCATTTCGTCCAGCGGGCCAGTGCGGCGCGCAGGGCGTCCAGCTCCAGCGGCTTGACCAGATGGTCGTCCATACCCGCTTCCAGGCAGGCGCGGCGGTCCTCGGCGAAGGCGTTGGCGGTCAGGGCCACGATCGGCGTCTCGTCGCCGCGGGCGCGGATGGCGCGGGCGGCGCTGGGGCCGTCCATCCCGGGCATGCGCATGTCCATGAACACCAGGTCGTAGCGGGCCCGCTTCAGCGCATCGAGCGCCTCATGGCCGCTGGCGGCGGTCTCGACCGCGCAGCCCTCGCGGCGCAGCAGGGTCGCGGCCAGCAGGGCCCCGACCGGGTTGTCCTCGACCAGCAGCACCCGGATGCCCGAGAACCGGGTCAGGGCCACGCGATCGTCCTCGGGCGGCGGGGGGGGCGGTCCGGGCTGCATGGCCTGCTGCGCGCCCGAGGCGGCCAGCACCCGCTCGGCGACCGAGGCGCGGCGCAGCGGCTTGATCAGATAGCCGTGGAAACCGGCCGACCGGTAACGGGCGATCAGATCCCGCTCGCTCGGCTTCAGCAGCACGATGGCGCGGGCGTCGGACGGACGGGATACGAGGCCCTGCCCGACCGATCGCGCCGCATGGTCGATCAGCACGACGGGCGCCTTGGCGGACACCGTCCCGCCGGACGCCTCGATCTGGGCGGCGGCGGCGGCGCGCACGAAGGGGTCGGGGCTGACCACGGCGACCGTCTGGCCGGTCAGCGACAGGGCGCGCTCGGCGCCCTTGACCGCCGGGAAGGCGGCCTCGAAGCGGAAGCGGGCGCCCGGTCCGTCGGGGCGATCGGCGACGCTGACCGTCCCGCCCATGGCGTGGGCCAGCTTGCGCACCACCGCCAGGCCGAGGCCGGCGCCGCCGAAGCGGCTGGCGTCCGAGGCGTCGACATGGCCGAATTCTTCAAAGATGCGGCCGCGCGCCTCGGCCGGCACGCCGGGGCCGGTGTCGTCGACGATGAACGCCAGCTTCGGCCGCTTCAGCGATCCGCCCGAGCGTTCGACGGTGATGCGGACGCCGCCCTCCTCGGTGAATTTCACGGCATTGCCGGCGAGGTTGAACAGCACCTGCCGCAGCCGGCCCTCGTCGGCCATGACATCGACTGCCTCGGGCGCCACCGACCAGGCGATCTCCAGCCCCTTGTCGTGCGCCTTGGGGCTCAGCAGCTCGGCCACGCCGCGCACCAGCGTCTCGATGTCCACGGAGGCGGCGTCGAACTCCAGCCGGTCGGCTTCCAGCCGGGCGTAGTCGAGCAGATCGTTGACCAGTCCCAGCAGGTGCTCGGCCGATGAGCGCGCGGCCTCGGCATAGGCGCGCTGGGCGCCGTCCAGCCGGGTCCGCTGCAACAGGCCGAGCATGCCGATGACGCCGTTGAGGGGGGTGCGCATTTCGTGGCTCATCAGGCGCAGGAACTGCTGCTCGGCCCCTTCGGACGCCGGAGCCTCCGCCGTCGCCTTGTCCGGAACCACCGTCGTCTTGCGCGCCATTCGCCATCTCCCCTGGGCGGTAACCATGGGGGTCGATCTCTTAAGGCTGGTTCAAGCGGCTCGGTTAAGGAAGTCTGAGGTCACCAGGCGGGCGTTTCCGTCCGCCGGTCCTCCCGCCCGCCATCGCGCCGTTCGAAGTCGGCCTGGGCGCCGACGGTGGAGCGGCGGTGCACCAGCGCCTCGGCGATGTGCCGGCGCAGAACTCCGTCGCAGCCATCCAGATCGGCGATGGTGCGGGCCAGCCTCAGCGTCCGGGTCCAGCCGCGGGCCGTCAGGCCGCCGGCTTCGCCCGCCCGCATCAGCAGCGCCCGTCCGGCCTCGTCAGGCGTGGCGAACCGGTCCAGCGTCTCGCCCGAGGCCCGGGCGTTGATCGCCTGATCGTAGGCCGTTTCAGGGTCGATGCCCGCCGCGCGCAGCCGATCCTGCTGCATGTCGCGGGCCGCCAGGACCCGGGCGGCGGCCTCGGCCGTGCCCTCGGCGGGCGGCGGCAGGGCCATGTCGGCGGCGGTCACCGGCGGCGTCTCCACCGTCAGGTCGATGCGGTCGAACATCGGGCCGGAGATGCGGTTCTGGTAGTCACGCTGGCAGCGCGGGGCCTTGCCGCAGGCCCCCTTGCCGCCGCCGCCGAGTCCGCAGCGGCACGGGTTCATCGCCGCCACCAGCTGGAACCGGGCCGGATAGCGGACGTGGGCGTTGGCCCGCGCCACCACGATCTCGCCGGTCTCGAGCGGCTGGCGCAGGGAGTCGAGCGCCTGGGCGCTGTACTCGGGCAGTTCGTCGAGAAAGAGCACGCCGTTGTGGGCCAGTGAGGCCTCCCCCGGCTTGGCGCGAAGGCCGCCGCCGGTCAGGGCCGCCATCGAGGCCGAATGGTGCGGCGCGCGGAACGGGCGGTCGCGGGTCAGGGCGCCGCGCTCGATCAGGCCGGCCACCGACCAGACCATCGAGGTCTCCAGCAGCTCCTTCGGCGTCAGCGGCGGCAGCAGGCCCGGCAGGCGCGCCGCCATCATCGACTTGCCGGATCCCGGCGGGCCGACGAACAACAGGTTGTGACCGCCTGCCGCGGCGATCTCCAGGGCGCGTTTGGCGCTCTCCTGTCCCTTGACCTCGCGCAGGTCAGGCGGGCGGTCGCCGGAGCGCATCGCCCCGGGCTCCGGCCGCCGCAGCACCTGCACGCCCTTGAAGTGGTTGACCAGCCCGATCAGGGAGCGCGGCGCCAGCACCGCCACCTCGCCCGCCCACGCCGCCTCGGGCCCGTTGGGCTCGGGGCAGATCAGCCCCAGTCCCATGGCGTCGGCCGCCACAGCCGCGGGAAGGGTCCCTCCGACGGGCGCGATCTGGCCGTCCAGCCCCAGCTCGCCGACCGCCGCCCAGCCGGCGAGGGCGTCGGCCGGTATGACGCCCATCGAGGCCAGCAGCGCCAGGGCGATCGGCAGGTCGAAATGGCTGCCTTCCTTGGGCAGGTCGGCCGGCGCCAGATTGGCGATGATCCGCTTCGAGGGCATGGCCAGGCCGATGCCGGCGAACGCCCCGCGCACGCGCTCGCGGCTTTCGGCCACCGCCTTGTCGGCGAGTCCGACGATGGTGAAGGACGGCTGGTCGCTGGACAGCTGCTGGACCTGCACATCCACGCGTCGGGCGTCCACGCCTTCGAACGCCACCGTAACGACGCTGGCGACCATGGGCGCCTCCCGCTATCCGTTGGGAGAACGAACCATGAACCGACGTGGTTTACAAGAGCGGCGTCAGGCGACGGCGCGGATCGCCCGCTTTCTCTCGATCACGTCCCACATCAGGGTCGCCGCATCGACGCCGGTGAACCGCTTCAGTTGCTGGGCCCCGGTGGGCGAGGTGACGTTGATCTCGGTCAGCCAGTCGCCGATCACGTCGATGCCCACGAAGATCAGACCCCGCGCCTTCAAGGTCGGACCGATGGCGGCGCAGATCTCGCGGTCGCGCGGGGTCAGTTCCACCGGCGCGGCGGTGCCGCCGACGTGCAGGTTCGAGCGCACGGCGCCCTCGGCCGGCACGCGGTTGATCGCCCCCACCGGCTCGCCATCGACCAGCAGGATGCGCTTGTCCCCCTTCGACACGGCGGGGAGGAATTTCTGGATCACCAGCGGATCGCGCGAACCGACCGCGTGAATCTCGATCAGGGCCTCGAGGTTGGGGTCATCCGCCTTCAGCCGCACCACGCCGGAGCCGCCGGCGCCGTGCAGCGGCTTGAGCACCACGTCGCCGTGCCGCCGGTGGAACTCCATCAGCGCCACCGGGTCCGAACTGATCAGCGTCGGCGGCGTCAAGCCGGGGAAGCGGGTGACGAGCAGCTTCTCGGGCGCACTGCGCACCTCGGCCGGATCGTTCACAACCAGGGTCTTCGGATGCACCGTCTCCAGCAGATAGGTCGCTGTGACATAGGCCATGTCGAACGGAGGGTCCTGGCGCATCAGGATGACGTCGACGTCCTCGGCCAGGTCGAGCTTCACCTCGTCGCCGAAACTGACGTGGTCCCCCGCCGTCGCCCGCAGCGTCACCGGCCTGGCGCGGCAGAACAGGCGGCCGTCTTCCAGCGCCAGGGTGCGGAAATCATAGACCCAGACCGGATAGCCGCGGTTCTGGGCCTCCATGGCCTGCAGGAAGGTGGTGTCGGACTCGATGTTGACCGCCTCGATGGGGTCCATCTGGATCGCGACTCTCAGCATGCCCTGTCCTTCCGAGCGGGTGGAGCTTGGCTAATGGGCAGCCGAGGGGGGCGGCGCAACCCTAGTTCAGTTGCAGCCGCACCCGGTCGACCGACATCCGGCGGTGCGCCTCGCCCGGATCGTCGAGAGAACGGGCCCGCGACAGCGCCTCCAGAGCTCCGGCGAGCGCGCCCTGTTTCTCGCGCGCGGAGGCGACGTCCAGCCACGGGCGGTGATCCTCGGGATCGAGCAGGGCGCGACGCAGGGCCGAGCGTTCGGCGCCCTCGAAATCCTGGGCGCGCAGGGCGCGGCTGAACAGCACGTTCTGCAGGCGCAGCAGGGCCTGCCGGTCGCTGACGGGGGCCATCAGCACGTCGAGCCGGTCGGCCACATGCGGGGTGAGGCCGGCCCGCAGCGCCCGCCGGGTCAGCTCCGACGGCAGCACCAGCCGGCCCTGACTGAAGGGATCCAGCGCCACCGGTCCCTCTGGCGTCTCGACACGGAGCAGGAAATGACCGGGGAAGTCGACGCCCTGCGCCCGCACCCCCGTCCGCCGGGCGGCGTCGATGTAGAAGATGGCCAGGGTCGCCGACAGGCCGCGGCGGCGCTCGGCCACGTCGATGACGTCGGTGTTGCCGGGATGGTCGTAGTTGAGCAGGTCGCCGTTCAGCCGCATGTCCGAGGCCATGGTCTCGGCCAGGGCGTCATCCGGGCCTTCGCTGCCGATCCGCTCGGCGAGCCGCTCGGCGGCGTTGTGGGCCAGGGTGCGGACCGGCTCGGGATCGCGGAAGGGATAGTCATGGATGGCGCAGGCGATGGCCGCTTCCAGCAGCGGAAACGCCCCGTCCTCGGCCTGTCCGGCCTCCGTCAGCACGGTCACGGCTTCGTCGCGCGTCACGCCCGCCCCCTCCCGAACGGCTCCACCCCGCGACGATGGCGCGGAAGCCGGCCCGGAGCCAGCGCCACCATATCGATTCGGAGCAGATGTCCGGCCAAGCTGGGTCTTTGACGCAACACCGCGCGGCCCGCGGCCAGCAGCCGATCATACTGTTTTGCGGACAGGGCCGCGAGGGCAAGCTCCATGGTCGCGCGGCGCTTGACCTCGACCACCGCCAGCGTGCGGCCGCGGCGGGCCAGGATGTCGATCTCACCCGCCCGCGTCTTCAGGCGGAATCCGAGCAGCTGGTAGCCGCGGCTCATCAGCAGCAGGGCGGCGAGCCATTCCGAGCGATGTCCTTCACGGTGCGACAGCGCGCCCAGCGCCACGCGCCAGCCGCGCTTCGCCGTCACCACCCTCGGCGCCTTCAGACGGACCTGGGGCCGGGCGCCGCTCACCGGCCCTGCAGCTCCAGCGCCCGCTTGTAGAGCGGCTTGCGGGGCAGATTGAGCGCCTTCGAGACCTCGGCCGCGGCCTCGCCCGGCGGGAGACGGGTCATGGCCTCCGCGAGGGCCGCGTCGGCGTCGGCTTCCGAAGCCACCTCCGTCTCGCCGGGCCCGATGACGATGACGATCTCGCCCTTGGGCGACTGGCAGCGCGGATCGGCGGCCAGTTCGGACAGGGAGCCGCGGACGCATTCCTCATAGAGCTTGGTCAGTTCGCGGGCCACGGCGGCCGGACGGGGCCCCAGCACCGCGGCCATGTCGGCCAGGCTGTCGGCGAGCCGGGGACCGCTCTCGAAGAAGACCAGCGTCTGCCGACCGGTGCGCAGCTCTTCAAGCGCCGTCCGGCGGGCGCCGGACTTGGGCGGCAGGAAGCCGGCGAACAGGACCCGGTCGGCCGGCTGGCCGGCGATGCACAGCGCCGCCAGCAGGCTGGACGCGCCCGGAATGGGGTGCACCGGCAGCCCCTCGGCGATCACCGCCCGCGCCACCACGAAACCCGGATCGCTGACCAGCGGGGTGCCGGCGTCGGAAACCAGCGCCACCACCGCCCCCTCGCGCAGCCGCTCGATGGCCAGTTCGGCCGCCCGCGCCGAGGCGTGGTCGTCGCACCGCTCGAGCTTCGCCTTCAGCCCATAGGCCGACAGCAGTTTGCCGGTCACCCGCGTATCCTCGGCCAGGACCAGGTCGGCGGCGGCCAGCACGTCCAGCGCCCGCAGGGTCATGTCGCGCAGGTTCCCGATCGGGGTGGCGACGAGGTAGAGACCCGACGCGACCGGTCGGGGCGGCGGGGCGGTCGGCGGAAAGGCGGACGGATCGGGCATCGGCGCGACCGTGCCAGCCGGTGGGCGCCCGCTCAAGGGTTGTGGCCCGGACTTCACTTCCGGATCGGCGCGTTCTCTGGCTAAGCTTTCCTGATGGAGCCGCTGGCGCGCACGAGAATGTCGATCTGGGAAGGCGGAAGCCTCTGGGTCGTCGACGCCCTGCCGAATACCCGGCCGGCGCCGCGTAGCACCGGTTGGCACGCCCACCACGCCATTCAGGTCACACTCGGCCTCGGCGGATGGTTCCAGCTCGACACCGCCAGCCGGTCCCTTCGCGGGCCCGCCGTCGCCGTGGCCGCCGACGCCTCGCATTCGTTTCAGGCCGAGGGTCTGGTCGCCATCCTGTTCATCGAACCGGAAAGCCGGGCCGGCCGCGCCGTCGCCCGCAACCTGTTCGGACGGGACGAGCTGGCGGCCCTGCCCGACGACCTGTCGGCCGATTTCCGCGCCCGCGCGGCAGCGGCCTGGGAGGACCCGGGTCAGCAGGGTGATCCGTTCGAAGACCTCGGCCGGGCCCTGATCCACCGCCTGGCCGGAGATGGACCGGCGGATCACCCGGACCCGCGGGTCGACCGCATGCTCGCCTTCGCCGCCGACCATATCGAGGGGCCGATCAGCCTCGCCGACGTCGTCGCGGACTCGGGGCTGTCAGCCAGCCGGCTGAGCCACCTGTTCGTGCAGCACACCGGGCTGCCCTTCCGCACCTATCTGCTGTGGCTCCGGCTGACCCGGGCGGTCGAGACCATCGCCGCCGGCGGCGGCCTGACCGAAGCCGCCCATGAGGCCGGCTTTGCGGATTCCGCCCACTTCAGCCGCACGTTCAGGCGCATGTTCGGCGTCGCCCCCGCCCAGTTGCGCATGGCGTAGCGGTTCCGTTCAAGCGGCCGGTTCCGAAGACCCCTAGAAGGCGGTCGTCACCCACCCGGAACCAAGGAGCTTCCGATGCCTACCGACTGCAACTGCAACCCCTGCCAGTGCCCGCCGCCCTGCGGCTGTCAAGCGGCTCCGAGCCAGTGCAACTGCGGCCCGGCCTGCAACTGCGCCGACGGCTGCGCCTGCACCCCGTCGACCTGAACCACCCCATGCGGCGCCGGCGCCCGCCGGCTCCGGCGCCGCATCGCGGGCGAAAGAGGATTTGGAGGCATGGAATTTTGGGTCGGCGTCGGTCTGGCGCTGGCGGTCAGCCTCATGGGCCGGTGGGTCGGACTCGACCGCGACCGCGCCTTCTATCCCGTGATCCTGATCGTCTCCGCCTCCTACTATGCGCTGTTCGCCGCAATGGCGGGCGCGACCCCGGTTCTCGGGGCCGAAACCGCGATGTTCGCCGTCTTCCTGATCGCCGGTCTCGTCGGTTTCCGGTCCAGCCTGTGGGTGGTCGTCGCGGGGCTGCTCGGCCATGGCCTGTTTGACCTCGGGCACGAGTTACTCGTCACCAATCCCGGCGCGCCTGACTGGTGGCGGATGTTCTGCCTCGGCTACGATGTCGCCGCTGCGGCCTGTCTGGCCTGGCTGCTGACGCGGCCGAACGCCTCCGCCGCACGGCCCGCCGAGCGGCACGGTCAGCCGGTTCAGGACGCGGAATACTACCGCCTGCTGTGAGCCGCCCCGGTCCTTCGTCCTAGACCAGCAGCGCCCTCAGCACGCCGTCCAGCACCGGCCGCCCCGCCCCGGTCGCGACCACCCGGTCCTCCGCCACCCGTAAAAACCCATCCTCGACCAGCCCTCTGAGAGGTCCGGATCCGGTCGCCCGCCCCAATGTCGCAAGGTCGGCCAGCAGCGCGCCCTCGACGGTGCGCAGACCCAGCAGGATGCGCTCCTCGGCTGCGGCCCGCGCGTCCAGCGTCTCACGTTCCGCCCATGCCGCGCGTGCGCCGACTCCTGCGATGTAGGGTCCGATGCCTCGGTGGGCCACGGTCGCCGTGCGCGCCCCTTCCAGCGTCAGCCGGCCGTGCGCGCCGGGACCGACGCCGAGATAGTCGCCGCCGCGCCAGACATGAAGATTGTGGGCCGAGCGAGCCGCGGCGCCGCGCGCGTGGTTGGATACCTCATAGGCCTCGAACCCGGCCGCCTCGAGCACCGCCTGGGTCGTCTCATAGAGCGCGGCCGACAGGTCCTCGTCGGACGGCGTCCAGGCGCCGCGGGCCACCGCACGGCCGAAGGCGGTCGTCGGCTCGATGGTCAACTGGTAGGGCGAGATGTGCTCGAAGCCGAGGTCCAGCGCCTCCGTCAGCTCGGCCTCCCAGCCCTCCACGGTCTGGCCCGGACGGGCGTAGATCAGGTCGATGGACAGGCGGTCGAAGGCGCGCCTCGCCATGCCCACGGCCCGCCGCGCCTCGTCGGCGGAATGGTTGCGGCCGAGGAAGGTCAGCGCCGCATTGTCCAGCGCCTGCACCCCGATTGACAGCCGGTTGACCCCGGCGTCCGCCAAGGCCGCGAACCGGCTCGCCTCCGCATCGGTCGGATTGGCCTCCAGGGTCACCTCGATCGGTCCGCGAGACGGGTACAGGGCGCCGGCCCGGTCGAGCACCGCCGCCACCGATTCCGGCGCCATCAGCGACGGCGTACCACCTCCGAAGAAGACCGAGGCCAGCCGGCGCGGCCCCGTCAGTGCGGCCTGATCCTCAAGGTCGGTGAGGATCGCCTCGACCAGCGCCGCCTGTTCATCCGCCCGCCCCCGGTCCCTGACGACGTTGAAGTCGCAGTAGGGGCAGATGCGGGCGCAGTAGGGCCAGTGGACGTAGAGGGCGACGTCCGTCCCGGGATCAGGAACCGGGTCAGTCAATCAGCGCCGCCTTCAGCTTGGCGAAGGCGCGGGCGCGGTGGCTGATGGAGTCCTTCAACTGCGGGTCCAGTTCGCCGAAGGTCTGGTCGTAGCCGTCGGGAATGAAGATCGGGTCGTAGCCGAAGCCCCGGTCACCTCGCGGCGGGAAGGTCAACCTCCCCTCGATCCGGCCCTCGACGACCACCGCCGGCCCGTCGGGCCAGGCCACCGCCAGGGCCGAGGTGAACCACGCCCGCCGGTCATCGGAGCCCACCTCTTCCAGTCGCTCCTCGACCTTGCCCATGGCCATGGCGAAGTCCTTGTCCGGCCCGGCCCAGCGGGCGGAGAAGATGCCCGGCGCGCCGCCGAGCGCCGCGACCGAAAGACCGGAGTCGTCGGCCAGGGCGACCTCGCCCGACCGGTCCGCCGCCTGCCGGGCCTTGAGCAGGGCGTTGCCGGCGAAGGTCGTCTCGGTCTCATCCGGCTCCGGCAGATTCAGCGCCCCGGCGGTGACCACCTCGTAATGTCCGCCCAGCAGGGCTTCGATCTCGGGGACCTTGCCCGGATTGTGGGTCGCCGCGACCAGCCGCATCCCCTTGATAAGCTTGAACTTCATGCCGCGCACGCGTCCTGTAACGATCCATTGCCAAAGTTTAATATCGTTAAACGATATGTAACATGACTTCCTGCCGCGCACGGCCTATCTATTAACCCAAGGACGGACGCCGCAACGTTCCCCGATACGAGCCAAACCGGCAAGATCGATGCAGCGGTACAACGAACGAGGGGTGAAAACATCCCTCACTCAGGATCAACAGAGAACGACAATGAACACCATGAACGCTTCCTACTTCATCGAAAAGGTCGGCCACGGCGTCCTGAACGCCTTCCTGCTCGCCGCCCTGCCGACCGCGCTGATCGCCACGCTCGTCCAGGCCCTGTGATCCTACTTCTGCTCACAGGAGCTTTGACGATCTGCATGACAAACGCGATGTATAAGACCGCGTGTGGGTTCGCCGGACCCCGCGCGGCACTCGCGCCTGGACGTCCGGCCTGAACGAGGCCCGCATGCGATTCCCGAAGACGACATCGCTCGGGATCCGCACCCCTTCCCTGCCCCATCTGAGCCTGGTCTCGATCTCGAGCGTGGCGAGCACGGCCTGCACCGTCGCCTTCTGGGTCCTGTCCGTCGGCGCCGTCCTTGTCCCCCTCGCCGTTGTGGCGCTGAAGCTTCTCGGCTGGTCGCTGGTCACCGCCGGATCCGGGGAAGACGCCATCGTCATCCCCCTGCCGTGGGCCTATGTGCTGCTGGTCGCCACCGCCGCCTTCGCCTACCTCTCCATTTCCGCCCTGATCTTCCGGCTGCTGATCGGCATCGTCGTCACGCTGCGCATGGGCGACCCTTTCCATCCGCAGAACGTGCGGCGGCTGCACCAGATCGCGGGCGCCTTCGCCTCTGTGACGCTCGGCGTCTGGATCGGCCAGTTCCTGGTCGCGCGCTTCGTGCGCGGCGCCATGGAGACCCCCGACCTGTTTGACCTGATCACCCCGTCCTTTGCAGTCGTCATCCTTGTGGTGATCGCCGAGGTCTTCCGCGAGGGCGCGCGCCTGCGCCGTGAGTCCGAACTGACCATCTGAGAGAGGAGCGCGCGCCCGGACCTGGCTTTTCGTCCCCGCGCCCGCCGGTATAGAGAGTTGCCCATGGCCATTCGCGTACAGCTCGACCGCATCCTCCTCGAACGGCGCATGTCGCTGACCGAGCTGGCCGACCGCGTCGGCGTGACCTTGGCCAACCTGTCGATCCTGAAGACGGGCAAGGCGCGGGCCATCCGCTTCACCACCCTGGACGCGCTGTGCCGGGAACTGAACTGCCAGCCGGGCGACCTGCTGACGCAGACGCCGGGGCCGCAGGACGCCGGCTCGGACGAGGACCTCGACGGGAACGCCCCCGGCACAACATGAGCCGCCGCGACGACCTGAGCCCGGACGACCGCCGGATCTGGGCGCGGGTGGCGGGCTCGGTGACGCCATCGAAACCGAAGAAGGCCCCGCGCATCGTCGTCGGCGCCGCCAACCCGGAACCGGCGGCCGCGCCGCCCGCCAAGGGGCCGACGAAGGTCCGCGGCGTCCCGGCTCCGTATGCGCCGCCGACAGCGCCGCCCGCCCGCGCCCGCGGCCTGCCCGAGGAACTGGAGCCGCGCCGCCAGCGCCGCTTGTCGCGGGAGCGCGATCCGATCGAGGCGAGGATCGACCTGCACGGCTACGGCCGCTTCCAGGCCCAGGACGCGCTGACGGCCTTCCTGATCGGAGCCCAGGCGCGCGGCTATCGCTCGGTGCTGGTGATCACCGGCCAAGGGCGGCGCGGCGGCAGCGGCGTCATCCGCGCCTCGGTGCACGAATGGCTGCAGGGGCCGGGCCTGCGGGGGGTGGTCTCCGGTTTCGCCCCGGCCGCACGCAAACACGGCGGCGACGGGGCGCTGTATGTGACGATCCGGCGGACCTAGGCGGCCAGGGCCTCGGACGACGACGTCAAGGCGTCCTCGATGGCCTCGAACAGGGCCGGGGCGGTGATCGGCTTGGTCAGGTGGCGGTCCGCGCCGGCGGCGAAGCTGGCCTCGGCGTGTTCCGGCAGGGCGTTGGCGGTCAGCATCAGGATCGGTCCGCGCGGCAGGTCAGCCGCGGCCTCGTGGGCCCGGATGGCGCGGACGGCGGTCAGTCCGTCCATGACCGGCATCTGCATGTCCATCAGCACCAGATCGAACGGCGCGGCCGCGAAGGCCTCGACAGCCTCGGCCCCGTTCTCGACCTGGACCAGATCGACCTCCGCGGCGGCGAGGATCAGTTCGACGACCTTGCGGTTGGTCGGGTGGTCGTCGGCCAGCAGGATGCGCAGGGGGCGGTCGTCGACCGCCGCCGCAGGCTCCCCGGATTCCGCAGATGCGGCGGGGGTGGCCGTGTGAACCCGGGGCAGCGGCAGGCGGGCGGTGAAGGCCGAGCCCTCGCCAGGGACGCTGTCGGCGTCGAGCGAGCCGCCCATGGCCTCCACGATGTGACGGGCGATGGCCAGGCCCATTCCGGCCCCGTCATGGCGTCGGGTGATGGAGCCGTCGGCCTGCTGGAAGCGACCGAAGACCTCGGCCTTGCGGGCCGGATTGAAGCCGCAGCCGGTGTCGGCGACCGTCAGAACGACTCCGTCGGCGTCGGCTGCGATGCTGAGGCGAACGTGGCCGGCCTCGGTGAATTTGACGGCGTTCGACAGGAGGGCTGAAAGCACCTGGCGGACCCGGTCGGCGTCTCCGCGCCGGCGGCCCGCGGCGAGCGGATCGATCTCCGTCTCAAAGCCGAGCCTCTTGGCGGCGGCCTGTTCGGCGGCGGGGCCGGTGGCGACGCGAATGACCTCGGAAAGGTCGAACGGCTCGGCGCGCAGGTCGAGGCCGCCCGCCTCCATGCGGGCGAGGTCCAGCACGTCGGAGAGCAGGCGTTCTAGGGTCAGCCCCGAGGCGTGGATGACGCCGGCGATGTCGCGTTCCCGGGCGCCGGAGGCGTTCTGCGCCAGAAGGCCGGCCATGCCGACGACGCCGTTCAGGGGGGTGCGGATCTCGTGGCTCATATTGGCGAGGAATTCGGACTTGGCGCGGTCGGCGGCCTGGGCGGCGCGCGCGGCGCGGTCGCGCTCGGCCAGCACGGCGGCGACGGGCAGCACCGCCAGCGGCAGCATGGCGAGGCCGATCTGCAGATCGAACAGCTCGGCGCGCAGGTCGGGGCTGCCAGCCGCGACCGCTCCGAAGCCGGCGAGGTTGAGGCCGATGGCGACGATCCCGGCCCACAGCACCGACCCGGCCGCGCCGAGAGCGCCGAAGCGCAGGGTGGCGAAGACGGCCAGCGGCGTCAGCAGGGCCAGTTGGGTGGCGTCGGACCGGACGAGGGCGAAACAGCCGGCGGCGATGGCGGCGAGCAGGCCGAGCGCCTGGAGGAACTCGGTGGGCCGGGCGAGGCGGCGCAGGTGCTCGCGGGTCAGCACCATGCCGAAGGGGACGAGGATCATCACCCCGAGCGCATCGGCGGCCCAGTAGTCCCACCAGGTCTGGGCCGGCGTCCCGCCGCCCAGGTCGGCGACCAGATGGGCGGCGGATCCCGCGCCGGCGGCGGGGGCGATCAGGGCGGCGCAGACAAGGAAGCCGAACAGGGCGCCCGGGCGGGTCAGGTCCTTGTCCATCAGCTTCAGCACGCTCAGCAGCCAGACCGCCGCGGCGATCTCGACGAGATTGGTCAGGGCGATGAGCAGGGCCCCGATCAGGGGCGCCCCGGCCAGCATGATCGGTGCGACCATGGCCGCGAAGGCCCCGAGGCAGACCCCCACGACCCACAGCCGCTCGCGCGGACCGCGCAGAATAGCCAGCAGAATCAGGGCATTGGTCGGCCAGATGGCGGTCAGCGCGCCGAAGCTGGTGAAGGCGACGGCCGCCGTGGAGACCAGGGCGACGGCGACGCTGAAGGCGAGGAGCGGCAGGATCCGGCGGACGGCCAGCGACCTCCAGGTCCATGATCTCGACGTCATCCACGCCTCCCGAGCGACGCCGGGGGTCGGCGCCGGCGCTCAGCCTAAGAGGGGGGTGGCTAAGGGGAGGCTAATGACGGGACTGTAACCTGCGGATCAGGCGCCGAGGGTCAGCCCGGCCTGCCGCGCCAGCTGTTCCAGCGGAACCATCGGCCGGGGACCCCAGTGGGCGATGACCTCGGCGGCGGCCAGCGAGCCGAGCTTGCCGGCGTCTTCCAGCGTCAGGCCGCGGGCGAGGCCGAGCAGGAAGCCGGCGGCGTACTGGTCGCCGGCGCCGGTGGTGTCGACCACCTTGTCGACGGACGCAGCGGCGATCTCGGCCCGCTCCGCCCCACCCTGTCCGAACACCACCGAGCCGGCGGCGCCGCGGGTGACGGCGGCGATGTCGACGATGCGGCCGAGATGGGCGGCGGCGTGGTCGAAGTCCTCGGTCTCGAACAGGGCGGCGAGCTCGGCCTCATTGGCGAGGACGATATCGGCGGAGGCCTCGATGAAGGCCAGCAGCTCGCTGCGCCAGCGATGGACGACGAAGCTGTCCGACAGGGTGATGGCGACCTTGCGCCCGGCCGCGTGGGCGGCGACGGCGGCGGCCTCGAAGGCGGCGCGGGCCGGGGCCGGATCGAACAGATAGCCCTCGAGATAGACGATGGCCGAGGCGCCGATCAGGGCGAGGTCGATGTCCTCGACCCGCAGCTGGTTGGCGGCGCCGAGGAAGGTGCACATGGTGCGCTGGCCGTCCGGCGTGACATTGATCATGCACACGCCGGTCGCGGCGTCAGACAGGGGCGGCGTGTCGAAGGCGACGCCGGCGGCGCGGATGTCGTGGCTGAAGACCCCGCCCAGCTGGTCGTCGGCGACCTTGCCGATATAGGCGGCCCGGCCGCCGAAGCTGCCCACGCCCGCAACGGTGTTGCCGGCTGATCCGCCCGAGGCCTCGACCCCAGGAGCCATGGCCGCGTAGAGGGCCGCGCTGCGCGCCGCGTCGACCAGCTGCATCGAGCCGGCGGTCAGGCCCTGGGCCTCCAGGAAGGCGGGCTCGCAGGGGGCGAGGACGTCGACGATGGCGTTGCCGACGGCGCAGACGTCGTAGAGGGGGGCTTGGGTCATGGGCGCGCCCATAGCGGCTCGCGCCGCCCTTGGCCAGCGACGGCCCTTATGGGCGGACAAGGAAAGCCGTGTTGCGAAGCTGCGGCTTTCCGGCGAAGGACCCGGCCATGACCCGCATCGCCGTTCTGACGCCCGACCCCGCCGATCCCTCCTATGACGGCCAGTGGCAGGGGGTGCTGCAACGCCTCGCCTCCGCCCTGACGCCGGCCGGGCTCGCCGTCGAGTCGAGCGCCTGGACCTACCATGTCGAGGATGCGTCCGGCCTGAGCGGCTACCCGCTGGTCCTGCCTCTGATCGTCTGGGGTTACCACCGCGACCACCCGCGCTGGATGCAGGCCTGCACGGCCTGGGCGGAGGCGGGCGTGCGGATGCTCAATCCGCCCTCGGTGATCGGCTGGAATTCGGACAAGTCCTATCTCGGCCGGCTGGCGGAGAAGGGCGTGGCCATTCCGCCGACGATCTGGGTCGAGGGCCCGACCCAGACCGACGTCGACGCCGCCTTCGACCGGTTCGGAACCGACACCGTCATCGTCAAGCCGCGCGTGTCCGGCGGGGCGTGGAAGACGCTGCGCCTGTCGCGCGGCGAGCGGCTGACCGGCGCGCCCGAGGGCCCGGCGATGATCCAGCCGTATCTGCCGTCGATCGAGACCGAGGGCGAAACCTCGCTGCTGTTCTTCGGCGGCCAGCTCAGCCACGCCGTGAACAAGCGGCCGGTGAGCGGCGAATTCCGCATCCAGGTCCAGTTCGGCGGGCAGTACGCCGCCGTGCCCGAGCCGCCGACGGGCGCGCTGGCCTTGGCCGAACAGGCCTTGGTCGCCATCGGCGAGGACCTGCTCTACGCCCGCATCGACATGGCGCGGGGGCCCGACGGCGGCTGGCTGCTGATGGAGGCCGAGCTGATCGAGCCGGACTTCTATCTCGGCTCTGCGCCGGAGGGCGGGGCGCGGTTCGCGGCGGCGGTCAGGAATTGTCTGGGCGACTGAAATTGCCCGATCGCCCCTTCTTCTCCTAGGATGCCGCAACTCAGGGTATGGGGTGAGTGAGATGCGTATTGGGGGATTGTGGAGCCTGATCCTTGTCGCTGGCCTGCTGATGGCCGGCTCGGCCCATGCGCAGGCGGACAACATATTCGCCCGCGCGGACGCCTACAGGGCGGAGCGTGCGGCGGCGTGCCGGGGCGGCGACCTCGACGCCTGCGCGCAGGAGGGACAGAATTTCTGGGCCGGCGTCCGGGTGCCGCGAGACCTTCCGAAAGCGGTTGAATTCCTCGGACGCGCCTGCCGCGGCGGCCGGCTCGCGTCCTGCGCCCATCTCGGCCGCCTTCACGCCGAGGCCGGAACGCCTTTCCATCAGCCTGCCACGGCTTCCGGCCTGTTCGAGCGCGCCTGCGCCGGCGGCGAGGTCGACGGCTGTACGGCGGGCGCCAAGGCGCTCCTCAATGCCGACGGACGAAGCTACAGGGACTGGCCTCGGGCCGAGTCCTTCCTGCGCCGGGCCTGCGACGGCGACGACAATGAGTCCTGCTTCCGACTGGGGGTGGTCTACCTCAACGGCGACGGCGCGCCTCGCGACCCGACCCGGGCGGGGCCTCTTCTGGAGGCCGCCTGTGTCGGCGGGCGTCGAGACGCCTGCGGCTGGGCGGCGAGCGTGTTCGGCTCCGGTCAGCACGGGGCCGCCGATCTCGCCCGGGCCGAACGGATGATGACGCGGGGCTGTGAGCTGGGGGCCGGCGACGTCTGTTACATGAAGGTGTCGTTTCTGGTTTCCGGCGCGGCCGGACCGGAGCGGGTCGCGGAAGGGATGCAGTTGCTGCCGCGGGCCTGCGAACTGAATGTCGCAGCGGCCTGCAGCGATCTCGCGGTCGAGATGGCCCAAGGACAGGGAATGCCGAAGGACGAGCCCCGGGCGCGACAGCTGGCGAATCGCGCCTGCCGGGGCGGCGACTGGAACGGCTGCATGGTCTTCGGCCTCATGCAGGCCCATGGCGTGGGCGGCTCCGCCGATCGGGAGGGGGCCGCCGCCGCCTTCCGGCGTGCCCTTGAACTCGATCCGGCCCGGCCGGAGCCGCGCACGGCCCTGAACGACTTCGGACTGGAATAGAGACCTAACCCGCCTCCCCCAGCGCCTGAAGCCCCGCCCTTGAGGGGCACAGGTCGCTGATCACGCAGGCGCTGCATTTCGGCTTGCGCGCCGTGCAGGTGTAGCGGCCATGCAGGATCAGCCAGTGATGGGCCTTGGGCAGCCACTCCTCGGGGACGACCTCGTGCAGCTGGGCCTCGACCTTGTCGGGGGTGGCGGCGTTGGCGAGGCCGAGGCGGTGCGAGACGCGGAACACATGGGTGTCGACGGCGATGGCCGGCTCTATGCCCAGTTCGTTCAACACCACGCTGGCGGTCTTGCGGCCGACGCCGGGCAGGGCCTGCAGCGCCTCGCGGTTCAGCGGCACCTCGCCGCCGTGCTGCTCCAATACGATGCGGCTGAGGGCGATGACGTTCCTGGCCTTGTTCCGGTAGAGGCCGATCGAGGCGATGAAGGGGATCAGCCCCTCCTCGCCCAAGGCCAGCATTTTTTCGGGCGTGTCGGCGGCGGCGAACAGCCGGTCGGTGGCCTTGTTGACCGAGACGTCGGTGGCCTGGGCCGAGAGGGCGACGGCGACGACGAGGGTGAAGGGGCTGGAGAAGTTCAGCTCGGTCTTCGGATCGGGCATGACCCGGGACAGCCGCTCGAAGATCGCCTCGACCCGATCCTCGTCCGGCGGCCAGCCGAGCACCGGGACGATGGCCCCGGTCATGACGGCGGGTCGTTTGGGAGCCGCTTTCGTGCGGCGTACGGCCGGAGCCCTGGGTGACTTCATGCCGTGTCGTCGCCGGGCGCCGGAGCGGCGTCAAGGTCGGGCGGCCGTGCGCAGGGTCGTCCGAGGTTAATCGGCTAAAACACGACGTGTTGCAGCGCTGAAAAACCCGGGTTGATTTTTGGACAGTTGTGTCCATTTATGCCGCCGCTCCTCCCCGGACGCCCATTCGAGAACGTCGCATGACCCTGACCCCGGTCCTCAAGAAACGCCTGCCCCTGATCGTCGCCGCGGTCGTCGGCCTCGCCCTGATCGTGGGCGGCATCGTCTGGTGGCAGGGCAAGCAGCGGTGGGAATCCACTGAGAACGCCTTTGTCGCCGCCGACACCACCGAAGTCAGCCCGCAGATCGACGGCTATGTCGTCGAGGTGCTGGTGGCCGACAACCAACGGGTCGAGGCCGGCCAGGTGCTGATCCGGCTGGACGACGCCGACGCCCGCGCCAACCTCGCCCAGGCCGAGGCCGAACTGGCCGCCCTGCAGGCCGGGGTGCAGAACGTCGACGCCCGGGCGGCCCAGGAACAGGCCATGATCGCCAGCCGCGCCGCAGCCGTGGCCCAGGCCCAGGCCCAGGCCGACCTCGCCCGCCAGCAGGTCGCCCGCTACGGCGCCCTGGCCGAGAAGGGCTGGGTCTCGCAGCAGCGCATCGAGACGGAACAGGCGAGCGTGCGTACGGCGCAGGCCTCGGTCGCCGAGGCGCAGGCGGCGCTGGTCGCGGAACAGCGGGCCGCCGGCGTGCTAGGCTCGACCCGGGACCAATCCGTGGCCACCGTCGAACAGGCCCGCGCCGCCGTCGACAAGGCCCGTATCGCGCTGGAGCGCACGGTGATCCGCGCGCCGGTGTCCGGCGTGGTCGGGGCCCGCGGCGTGCGGGTCGGCCAGTACGTCCGGCCGGGCGGGACCATCCTGTCGATCGTGCCGCTGGGCGACACCTATGTGGTGGCCAATTTCAAGGAGACTCAGCTGGGCCGGCTGCGCATCGGCCAGACGGTGGAGATCAAGGCCGACGCCTTCAAGGGCGAGCCCCTGACCGGCCATATCGAGAGCTTCGCTCCGGCGACCGGCTCGGAGTTCGCCCTGATCCCCATCGAGAACGCCACCGGCAATTTCACCAAGATCACCCAGCGGGTGCCGGTCCGCATCCGGGTCGACCGCCGCGCCGGCGCCGCCCTGCGGCCGGGCCTGTCGGTCGAGATCAAGGTCGATCTGAAGAGCGAAGGCACGCTGAGCTTCGCGGAGGCGGCCGTGGCGCCGGTGCAGACCGCCGCCGTCCGGTGACGAGCGGATTCAGGACATGACCGCCACCACAATCGAACAGACGTCGGCTGAGCCCAAGGTCAACTGGACGATCCTGCTGCTCGGCTTCGCCGGGATGGTGATCGGCCAGTTCATGGCCATCCTCGACATCCAGATCGTGGCCTCTTCCCTGCCGCAGATCCAGGCCGGGGTCGGCGCCTCGGCCGACGAGATCAGCTGGATCCAGACCGCCTATCTGATCCCCGAAGTCGTGATGATCCCGCTGTCGGGGTACCTGTCGCGCCTGTGGGGGACACGCAATGTCTTTCTCGCCTCCTGCGCCGGCTTCATGGCCATGAGCGTGGCGGTGGGCCTGTCGGGGTCGGTCGAGCAGATGATCTTCTTCCGGGCTCTGCAGGGCTTCGTCGGCGGGGCCATGATCCCGACCGTCTTCGCCGTCGCCTTCACCGCCTTCCCGCCGAAGCACCGGGTGACGGCCAGCGTCATCATGGGGCTGATCGTCACCCTGGCGCCAACCGTCGGGCCGACGCTCGGCGGGCACCTGACCGAGCAGCTGAGCTGGCGCTGGCTGTTCTTCATCAATGTGCCTCCGGGGCTGCTGGTGCTGTTCCTGGTCGGCCGCTACGCCAATTTCGACAGGGGCGACCCGTCGCTGGCCAAGGGCTTCGACTGGTGGGGGCTGGGGCTGATGGCGACCTTCCTGATGAGCCTGCAGTTCGTGCTGGAGGAAGGGTCGAAGAACGACTGGTTCGCCGACGACCACATCCTGCTGCTGGCGGTCGTCGCGGCGATCACGGGGCCGGCCTTCATCTGGCGGGCGCTGAGCTACTACAATCCGATCGTCGAGTTGCGCGCTTTCGCCAACCGCAATTTCATGGTCGGGGTGGTGATGACCTTCACCGTCGGCGCGGCGCTGTTCGGCGGCACTTTCCTGCTGCCGCTGTTCCTCGGACGGGTGCGCGGCTATTCGGCGGCGGAGGTCGGCACGACCATGGTGGTGTCGGGCCTGGCCATGTTCGCCACCGCCCCCGTCGCGGGCCGGCTGGTGCGGCTGGTCGACCCGCGCATCCTGATGTTCAGCGGCTTCATGATGTGCGCCTGGTCGATGTGGGACGCCCATGCCGTCACCGCGGAATGGGGCTTCTGGGAGTTCGCCGGGGTGCAGGCCCTGCGCGGCGTCGGGGTGATGATGGCGATGATCGCCTCGCAGCAGGTGACCATGTCGACCCTGCCGCCGCACATGGTCAAGAACGCCTCCGGCCTGGTGAACCTCGCCCGCAACGTCGGCGGCGCCTTCGGCCTGGCGATCCTGAACACCTCGCTGACCACCAACACCGCCCTGCACATGAGCGAGCTGACCCAGAACATCACCAATACGGACGCGGGGATGACGGGCCTGCTGGCGGCGATGCAGGAGCGGTTCGCCGGTTCGCTGGACCCGGCGGGCGCGGCGATGAAGGCGATCCATGGCATGCTGAACCTGCAGGCCGCGACCCTGGCCTTCGGAGACGCCTTCGCCATGCTGGCCATCGGTTGCGCCTTCGCCGCCTTCGTCACCCTGCTGTCGCGGCCGGGCAAGATGGCCATGGGCGGCCCGGCGGCGGAGGCGCACTGATGGCGCGGGTCCGCGGACAGGTTGACGAGAGCAAGACCGAGGCCATCCTCGACGCCGCCTCCGCGCTGTTCTCCGAACAGGGCGGCGGGGTGTCGATGGAGGCCATCGCCAGACGCGCGGGGGTGTCGCGCCAGACGCTGTACAACCGCTTTCCGTCGAAGGTCGAAATCGGCCGGGCGTTGGCGAGCCGCCGCATGGACGCGATCAGCGCCCCCCTGCGCGACGGCGGCGACCCGCAGACGGTTCTGACCACTCTGGCGGCGCTGTTGCTGGACAAGATCGTCGGCGAGGACGGCCGCGCCTCGATGCGCGGCGTGGCCCTGATGTCGCCCCACGCGCCGGAGGTGGCGCGGGCGATCTATGACGCGGGGCCGGGCGAGAGCCTGCGGCGGCTGTCGGCCTGGCTGGCGGAGCAGGATCGCGCCGGCGCCCTGTCGGTCCCCGACCCCGACCTGGCGGCCGAGATGTTCGCCGGCATGGTGCTGGGCCACGGCCACCTGCGCGGCATACTGGGCGTGCCGCATCCGCCGTTCGACCGCGACGCCCGCGCGGCGGAGACGGCGCGGCGGTTCCTCAGGGCTTTCGTCCCGTGACGGTTGGCGACAGCGGGCAATCGGCCTAGACCCCGGCCGTCTGTTCCGGAGCGTTGCCCATGCTGATTCACCTGTCGTCCTGGCCCGAGATCGACGCGCGGCTGAAGACCACGAAGACGGTGGTCGTGCCGATCGGCTCCAACGAGCAGCACGGGCCGACCGGCCTGCTCGGCACCGACTGGCTGTGCCCCGAGATCATCGCCCATGCGGCGGAGAAGTCGGACGAGAGCCTGGTCGTCGCGCCGACCTTCAACATCGGCATGGCGCAGCATCACCTGGCCTTCGCCGGCACCATCAGCCTGCGCCCCTCGACCTTCATGGCGGCGATCACCGACTGGGTGTCGTCGCTGAGCCGGCACGGGTTCGAGCGGATCTATTTCCTCAACGGGCACGGCGGAAACGTCGCCACCATCGAGGCCACCTTCGCGGAGATCTACGCCGAGTGGAGCTTCGTCGAGGAGCAGCCGCCCTTCGTGCTGAAGCTGAAGAACTGGTGGGACCTGCCGGGGGTGCACGGCTTCTGCACCCGGATGTTCCCGACCGGGCACGGCATGCATGCGACGCCGTCCGAGATCGCCGTGACCCAGGCGGCGTATCCGCATCTGGTCAAGACGGCGGTGATGGAGCCGAGGATCGCCCCGGTCGGGCCGATCCGCGACGCGCTGGACTATCGCGCCCGCTTCCCTGACGGGCGGATCGGCTCCGACCCGCTGCTGGCCAGTCCGGAGAAGGGACAGGAAATCATCGACGTGGCCGTCCCCGCCCTGCTCAAGGACGTGGCCGAGTTCTCGGCCGAGGTCTTGCCGTAGGGGGCGGCGCGGCGCACGGTCGGGCCATGACACCGATCAGACAGGCCGCCCGCACCGCGCGCGCCGGGCAGGAATTGCTTCAGGCCAGCGGCGATGTGATCGCCCGGCGGCTGGAGATCGTCGCCGAGGCGGTGCGCGCTCCGCTGAAAGCCGACCTGCGCGAGATGAGCCTGATGGGGTCGGAGAAGGTCGAGGCCCTGTCCGCGTCTGCGAGCGTCGGGCTGAACGCCGCCGCGAGTCTCGCCGCCACCACCGCCGCCGTCGCCGCGCGCGAGACCGCCGCGGCGCAGACCGCGCTGGGCTCGGTGCTGAAGGCGGGCAATCCGGCCGAGGCGGCGCTGGCGCAGGGCGCCTGGGTGACAGCCGCGATGAGCCGGGCCGTCAGCGACGGCTGGGCCTTCGGGGCGACGATGCTGAAGCTGCAGGCCGACGCCCTGGCCCCGATCCACGCCGCCGCGGTGGCCAACGCCAAACGGCTGAAGAAGTAGCCGCCCGCCTCAAGTAGCGCGAAGCGCGGTAGGCGCTCTATCTGAACGGCGGCTCGTCGAAGGCGCGCAGCTTGCGGGAGTGCAGGCGCGAGCCCTCGGCGCGGAGCAGGTCGACGGCCTGGATGCCGATCTGGAGGTGTTCGGAGATCGAGCCCTCGTAGAAGCGGTTGGCCTGACCCGGCAGCTTGATCTCGCCGTGCAGCGGCCGGTCCGAGACGCACAGCAGGGTGCCGTAGGGCACGCGGAAGCGGTAGCCCTGGGCGGCGATGGTGGCGCTCTCCATGTCGATGGCCACGGCCCGGCTCTGGTTGAAGCGCTGGGCGGACTTGGCGTAGCGCAACTCCCAATTGCGGTCGTCGGTGGTGACCACCGTGCCGGTGCGCAGGCGCCGCTTGACCTCTTCGCCGGGCGCGCCGGAGACCATCTTGGCGGCGTCGTAGAGGGCGCGCTGGACCTCGGCGATCGAGGGGATGGGGATGTCCGGCGGCAGGACCGCGTCCAGCACGTGATCGTCGCGCAGATAGGCGTGGGCGAGGACGTAGTCGCCGATGACCTGGCTGTCGCGCAGGCCGCCGCAGTGACCGATCATCATCCAGGCGTGGGGGCGGGTCACCGCCAGGTGGTCGCAGATGGTCTTGGCGTTGGACGGGCCGACGCCGATGTTGACCAGGCTGATGCCGTTCCAGCCGGGCGCGGTCAGGTGGTAGGCCGGCATCTGGTGCTTCTTCCAGGCCGCGTCCATGACCACCTCGCCGGGGTTCGGCGTGTCGCGGGTGATGACCACCCCGCCGGCGCAGACCAGCCGGTCATAGGGGCTGGCCGGATCGGCCACCTGCTCGCAGGCCCAGCGCACGAACTCGTCGACGTAGCGGTTGTAGTTGGTGAACAGGATGTAGCTCTGCACATCCTCGACCGGGGTCCCGGTATAGTGGCGCAGCCGGGCCAGGGAGAAGTCGGTGCGCAGCCCGTCGAACTGGGCCAAGGGGAAGTCGCGGGCCGGATCGAACAGGCCGTCCGACACCTCGTCGCCGATATGGGCCAGGTCGGTGGTCGGGAAATAGCGCGCCACCGCGGCGGTCTGGCTGCGGTCCAGCGCCACGTCCGAGCCGTCCATCACATAGGGGAAGGGGATCTCCTGATCCGACGGGCCGACGTCGAAAGTCGCACCGTAGTCGGCCTCAAGCAGGCCCAGCTGCTCGGTCAGATAGGGGCGGAACAGGTCAGGCCGGGTGATGGTGGTCGAATAGACGCCGGGCCGCGACAGGCGGGCATAGGCGCGGCTGGCCAGATTGGCGGGGCGGTCGCCGAACCAGCTGACCCTGAGCTCGGGATAGGAGAACAGGCCCTGGGCCCGGGCTTCCGGATCGGGGCGCTCGCCGGTGGCGAGGAAGGTCCGAACCGCCTCGCGGAGGTTGGCCACGGCTGCATTGTAGAGGGTTTCGAGGCGGTCCAGAGCCGCCGGGCCCGTCATCGGGCCAGTCATCATGTCTGTCATGGCCCCAGATAGCGGACAAACATGACCTTGGCGAGACAGGGGCTCGGCCGCGCGGTCCGCTCCGTCACGCGAGCTCGCGGCGCAGGAAGGCGCTCACATCGTCCAGTACGGGCGCCTTGTTGCGGAACAGCGGCGAGAAGGTCGCGATCAGGTCGGCGTGGTCGAGACCGGGATACAGCTTCGCCTCGCAGCGGCCGCCGACGGCCCGCATCCGCTCGCACAGGACGGTGGTGTCGCGCGGCTCGACCAGCGTGTCGTCCATTCCGTGGCCCAGCCAGAGAGGCGGCGCGTCGGCGCGGACGAAGGTGACCGGCTGGGTCAGGGTCAGGTCCGGCGCCCGGCTGAAGGCGTTGATTGAGGCGGGCACGTCCAGCGGCAGGAAGTCGTACGGCCCCGCCAGCCCGACGGCGGCCCTGATCAGGTCCGGCGCGCCCGCGGCGGCCATGTAGCGGCGGTCCAGGGCGATCATCATGGCCAGGTGGGCGCCCGCGGAGTGACCGATCACCGCCAGTCGGGCGGGGTCTGCTCCGTAGCCCCCGGCGATGGCGCCGACCCGAGAGGTCGCCGCCGCCGCATCCTCGATGAAGGCGGGAAAATGCACCTGAGGCACGATGCGGTAGTCCGGCATGGCCACCAGGAAGCCGCGCGCCGCCAGGGCATGCGCCGCCCAGCCGTATTGCGACCGGGCCCCCGAATCCCAGCCGCCGCCGTAGAAGAACACGAGCGCCGGCCAGGGACGGACAGGCGTCGCGGTCGGGGCGAGAATGTCCATGCGCTGGCGCGGGTCGTCGCCATAGGGAAGGCCGCGAGCCACCCGGCGCACGCCGCGGTCGCGCGGGCCGAGGGCGTTCAGGGCCCCGAGCGGCGAGCAGGCGGCGGCGAGCGCGGCGGCGGCGGGAACGAGGAAGCCTCTTCGGGTCATCCGCGCAGGATAGGCACGAAGAGGGGCCCCGGCTCAATCACCTCGCCGACGAGATCAGCGCCCCGCAGTTGGCGTCCTCGGCCAGGCCGGGGTCGACGAAGGCCGCCAGGGCCGCGAACGGATTGACCAGGGCGCCGAGAATGGCGCCGAGACCGACCTGCGCCGCCACCTCGCCGCGATCGACATCGACCTTCGGCGAGGTCAGCGGCCCCTGCACCAGGATCGGGGCCCACAGCCGGACCAGCCGCGCCTCCTTGGTCTCGCCGTCGATGCGCAGGTTCATGGTCTCGGCGCCGAGATCGATCGAGCCGCTGCCGTGAGCCAGCACCGGCGTGGTGTCGATGACGAAGGTCCGCGCCGTCGCCGTGCCGCCGCTGACGGTGAAATCGGCCACGGCGCAGCGGATCTCGGCGGTGGAGCCATCGTCCATCTTGAGCAGGCCGGCGAGGACATTGATGCCCATCAGTTCGGCGAAGGCCTCGCGCATCCGCCCGTGCGGCACGACCAGGCTGATGGTTCCCTTCGAGGCGGCGGCGAAGTCGTGGACCGAGGCTCCGGGGCCCTCCAGCCGCGCCCGTCCCAGCGCCTGGCCGCTGACGGTCGGGACGCCGTTGCGGGCCGGGATGATCGATTCCAGCGGATAGCCGCGCAGGCGGAAATCGATGGCGCTGTACGGCCGGTCGCGGGTGGCGTTGATCTTGGCCGTGCCGCGCAGTTCGCCGCGGTTGAAGGTGAAGGCCACCGGATCGAGGTTGAGGATGCCGCTCTTCAGATCGGCCCCGATATCGACCTGGCGCACGTCGAGCTCGTTGCGCTTCACCCGCGCCGCCCTGTAGCGCAGCGTGCCGTCCATGACCCGCAGGCGCTCGACGTTCAGCGGGGCGTCCGGCAGCAACCGTCCCGGCGCGCCCGAGCTGACCACGGTATCGCCGCCGGCGACCACGCGCGGCTCGGCGCCGAGCACGGCCATCAGGTCGTCGATGTCGAGCAGGCGAGAGCGCAGGTCGGCGTCGACCCGGCGCCGGTCGCGGACCTTGTTGACGACGACGTCGCCGGACAGGTCCGAGGAGCCGACGCGGCCGCTGAAGTCGGCGAAGGTGAATTTGGCGTCGTCGCGCGTCAGCCGACCGGCCAGACGGTAGGGCGGGGTGTTGGGCGTGGTCACGCCGGTCAGCAGATAGATGTCGGCGAGGTCACGCCCTTGCAGGCGCAGGGTGGCGGTGAACTGGCCGAGGTCGAACGGGCGGGTGATGGAGCCGTCGGCGATCAGGCGCGTACCGACGCCGGCGATCTCGCCATGGAAGGTGTAGGGCCGGTCGCGGCGGATGTTGATGAAGGGGCCGCCCTGGACCAGCACCGTCAGCGGCGTGCCGTTGATGGTGCCCTTGCCGTCGAGATGGAAGCCGGCCTGGCCGTCGGAGCCCTCGCGGGCGTTGATGGTGGCCTCGAGCTTGATCTTCCGGTGCTGTTCATCGAGCGAGACCTGACCGTCCTGGATCAGCAGCCGGTTGATCGGCGGCAGCCTGAGCCCCTCCCCCGTGTCGGGCGCGTCGGGATTCAGCTGCCAGCTCTTGCGCCCGTCCTCGGTCGAGATCAGCACTACCTTGGGGCGGGTGATCTGCACCAGCGGCATCTCGATGTGGCCGCCCATCAGCGCGCGCAGCCGCACCGAGGCCCGCAGGTCCTCGACCTTCAGCGTGTCCTGTTGACGCGCCCAGTCGGGCCCGCCGATGCGCAGGTTCTGCACCCGCGCCGAAGGCGTCCAGCTGAACAGATTGACGTCGAGGTCGCCGTTGAGCTGGATTTCGCGGTCGTAGCGCGCCGAGGCCCAGCGGCCGATCGGCCCGCGCAGCATGTTCCAGTCAAACAGCAGCAGGAACAGGACGATGGCGGCGATCAGCACCAGGGTGATGCTGGCGGCGATCTTCTCGGGCAGGGCCGGCCGCCGCGCCGCCGCATAGAAGGGGTCGTTGGCGACGACCCAATCGCGCCAGCCGCGCAGGCGCGCGCCGGCGGGGACCAGGGCCCGGTCCCGCACCACGAGCCAGTTCGGATTGTCCTTCAAGGGGTTGGGCAAGCGCGAACTCCGTCGAGCGGAGACAACGCATGAGCGCCCGGAAAGGCTCAGTCGGCCGCGCCCGCGCATGAGAAAGGGCGCCCCCGTGGCCGGGAACGCCCTCTCTGGATCGCGAGCCGTGGCCTATTCGACCGGCTTCAGGTGCTTGTCGAGCCAGCCGAACACCTCGGTATGCCATTGCAGGCTGTTGGCCGGCTTCAGCACCCAGTGGTTCTCGTCGGGGAAGACGATCAGACGGCTTTCGATGCCGCGCCGCTGCAGGGCGGTGAAGGTCGACAGGCCCTGCGAGGTCGGGATGCGGAAGTCGCGGTCGCCCTGGACGACCAGCATCGGGTCTTCCCACTTGGCCACGTGATGGACCGGGTTGAAGCGCTCATAGCCCTGCGGGTTCTCGTAGGGCGTGCCGCCGTATTCCCACTCGGTGAACCACAGCTCCTCGGTGCCGTAGCCCATGCCGCGGATGTCGAAGACGCCGTCGTGGTTGACCAGGCACTGGAACTCGCCGGGCCAGTTGCCGGCGATCCAGTTGATCATGTAGCCGCCGTAGGACGCGCCGAGAGCGCAGGCGCGGTCGCCGTCGAGGAAGCCGTAGCGCTCCTGGGCAGCGGCCCAGCCCTTCTGCAGGTCTTCCAGCGGGCGGTCGCCCCAGTGCTCGCTGATCGCGTCGGTGAAGGCCTGGCCGTAGCCGGTCGAGCCGTGGAAATCGATCATCACCACCGCATAGCCGGCCCCGGCGTAGGTCTCCGGATTCCAGCGGTAGGACCAGCTGTTGCCGAACGAGCCTTGCGGACCGCCGTGGATCAGGAAGGCGACCGGGTATTTCTGACCTTCGACATAGTTGGCCGGCTTGATGACGTAGCCGTGGACGGTCTCGTTGTTCCACCCTTGGAAAGTGAACTGCTCGGCCTCGCCGAAGGCCTTGGCGTCGAACTGCGGGTTCACGTCGGTGATGCGGCGCGGCATCTCGCGGCCTAGGAAGGTCTTGACGAACAGCTCGCTGGGGCGGGTCAGGCTGTCCTGGGCGAAGACAAAGCCCGAGGGCGTCTGCTGGAAGGCCGAGACGTGGCCCTCGCCGGTGATCGGGGTGACCGAACCGCTGGTCACGTCGATGGCGAACAGGCGGGTCTGTCCGACGTCGCCGGCGGTCGTGTACAGGGTGCGGCCGTCCCTCGACCACTGCAGGCTGTCGGCCGAGCGGTCCCAGTTCGCGGCGACCTGACGGACCTGGCCGGTCGCCACGTCGCGCAGGAAGATGGCGTATTTGTCGGCCTCGAAGCCCGGGCGGGCCATGGCGCGATAGGCCATCGTCCGGCCGTCAGGCGAGAACACCGGACCGGTGTCCCAGGCGTCATTGTCCTCGGTCAGGTTCTCGAACACGCCGTCGCCGCTGAGGCCGCGGGTGCGCCAGAGGTCGAAATTGGTGCTCCACGGCTCGCTCTGGCCGGCCTGCCGGGCCGAGAACACCACGGCGTCGCCCTCGGGGGTGAAGGTGAACTCGCTTTCGTCGCCGAACGGCTTGGAGGGGGTGTCGCCGTCGAAACCCCGCGTCACCCAGACCGGCTCGCCCGAACCGTCGGCATTGACGACGAACAGATGGTTCTGGGTCCCGTCGTTCCAGGTGTCCCAGTGACGCACGAACATGCGGTCATAGACCTGGCCGGTGCTCTTGCCGTCGGCCTCCGCCTTCGCCCGGTCGACGGTGCAGGCCAGGTCGGCGCAGGACGGGAACACCGCCAGCGAGACCACGACCCTGGCCGCGTCTCCGCTCAGCCGGTAGGCGTTGACGTCCAGCGGCAGGTCGGTGACCTGGATCGGGCCGGTCCCGTCGGCTTCGGCGCGCCAGACCTGGCTCGATCCCGACCGGCTGGACAGGAAATACAGCTTGCCGTCCGAGCCCCAGCGCGCGGTGTTGGCGCCGCCCTCGCTGATCGCCAGGCGTCGGCCCTCGCCCGGGTCCTGCAGGTCCATGATGTAGAGCGAGCCCTGGCGGCGGTTGGCCTCCACGTCGGTGGTGGTCACCGAATAGACCACCCAGCGGCCGTCCGGCGACACCTGCGGATCGCCCAGCCGGTTGGCCGAGATCATGTCGCGGTAGGTGAACGGCTCGGCGGCCTGGACAGGCGCAGCGGCGGCCGCAGCCTCCTCGGCCGCTTCCGCCGGCGCGACAGGCGTTTCCGCCAGGGCGGGAAGGCCTGCGGTGGCGAGAAGGGCGGCGGCGCTGAGGCCGGTCAGGAGGCGGGTCATGGGACGCATGCGCGGGGATCCTCGGCGTTGAGCGGAAATCACGGCGCGAAGGGGTGGCGCCGCGGGGCCCGCGCGTCAATGCCGCCCACTCGCCCTCGGCGCTTGCGGAGCGTCCCGCGACCGGCGACAACCGGGGCGAATGACCGCCGCCGCCCTGACCTCGTCCGCAGCGCGCCCCAGCCCGGAGGCGCCGCACATCTGCGATGTGCTGATCGCCGAGCGCGCGCCCCGGCTGACGCGCTCGGCCCTGTGGCCGCTGGCCCGGCCGTTTCTCTACAGGCTGCTGAACTATCGCCAGGCCGTGCGCATGGCCGACGCGGTGCGGCCGCTCTCGGGGGCCGAGGCCCTCGACTATATGAGCGACCTGCTGGGCCTGAAGGTGACGGTGATGAACGCCGACCGCATCCCGACGAGCGGCCGCTGCATCGTGGTGGCCAATCACCCGACCGGGATCGCCGACGGCATCGCGGTGTTCGACGCCATCCGGGCGCGGCGGCCCGACGCCATCTTCTTCGCCAACGCCGACGCGCTGCGGGTGTCGCCCCGGCTTGGCGAGGCGGTCATTCCGGTGGAATGGGTGGTGGAGAAGCGCACCCGGGAGAAGACGCGGGCCACGCTGCAGGCGGCGCGCGAAGCCTTCGAGGCCGAACGCTGCGTGGTCATGTTCCCGGCCGGGCGGCTGGCGCGGGTGGCGAAGGACGGCTCGGTGACCGACCCGGAATGGGCCCCGACGGCGGTCTCCCTGGCCCGCAGATACGACGCGCCGATCGTCCCGATCCATGTCGCCGGACCCCATTCGCGGCTGTTCCACTGGTTCGACCGCTTCTCGCAGGAACTGCGCGACGTGACCCTGTTCCACGAACTGCTGAACAAGAAGCGCAAGCGGTTCTTCCTCAAGGTCGGCAAGCCGATCGCGCCGGCGCGGCTCGACATCGACGCGGCGCGGGCGACCTATGCGCTGAAGGCCTTCACCGAGCGGGTCCTGCCCAGCCAGCCGGACGCCGACTTTGCCTGAGCCGCGCGTGGTCACCCTGAAGGACGCCGACGCCACCGCGCGGCTGGGCGCGGCCATCGCGCCGTGGCTGGCCCCGGGCGAGGCCGTGCTGCTGTACGGGCCGCTCGGCATGGGCAAGTCGACGCTGGCGCGTGGGCTGATCCGCGCCCTGACGCGGCCGGACGAGGACGTGCCGTCGCCGACCTTCACCCTGGTGCAATTCTACGAGAGCGCGCCGCCGGTGGCGCATTTCGATCTCTATCGCCTGACCCGCGCCGGGGAGGCCGCAGAGATCGGGCTGGACGAGGCGCTCGACGAGGGCTGCGTCGTCATTGAATGGCCGGAGCGGCTGGGGGACGATCCGTTCGTCTGGCTGGGGCCCGACCGGCTGAGCGTGAGCCTGGCGGAACAGGGGACGGGGCGCGTTGCGACCGTTTCTGGCGTAGGCACGTGGGACAGCAAGCTGAAGAACCTCCATGTCTGACCGCGAACGACAGCGTCTGGATTTCCTGAAGGCGGCCGGCCTCGCCGACGCCGTGCGCGCGCCCCTGCCTGGAGACGCCTCGACGCGCCGCTATGAGCGGCTGACCACGCCGGCCGGGGCGACGCTGATGCTGATGGACCAGGCGCCGTCGGCGGAGTCCCAACCCTGTGACCCGTCATGGACGCCGGAGCAGCGCGGCGCGGCGGGCTGGAACGCCGTGGCCCGGCTGTCGGCGGGGCGGATCGAGGCCTTCGCGGCGGTCGCCGAGCACATGCGGCACGCGGGCCTGTCGACACCGGACATCATCGCCGTCGACGCCGGGGCTGGTCTGGCCGTGATCGAGGATTTCGGCGACGACCTGTTCGCCCGCGTCATCGAGGCGGGGGAACCGCAGGCGCCGCTCTATCTCGCCGCCGTCGACGCCCTCGCCCGGCTGCACATGGCCGCCCTGCAGCCGCCGACGATGCAGGGCCCCGCCGGCGAATGGCCGTTGCTGACCTATGACGCCGTGGCGATGACGGGCGGCGCGGACCTGTTCGTCGAATGGATGCCCAAGCTGCACCCGGATCTCGCCTTCGGTCCCGCCGCGCTCGAAGAATGGACCGCCGCCTGGGCTCCGATCGCAGCGATGGGCGAGCAGAAGGCCTGGGTGATCGCCCACCGCGACTATCACGCCGAAAACCTGATCTGGCTGCCGGAACGGACCCACCACCGCCGGGTCGGGCTGATCGACTTCCAGGACGCGGTGATGGCGCATCCCGTCTGGGATCTGCACTCCCTGCTACAGGACGCGCGGCGCGACGTACCGCCGGAACTCGAGAAGGTCGCGTTCGACCACTATTGCGAGGTTAGCCTGGTCGACCGCGAGACCTACTGGCGGGACTATGTCGCCCTCGCCGCCCTCAACGAGACGCGCATCCTCGGGGTCTTCGCCCGGCTGATCGCCCGCGACGGCAAGCCGCGCTACCGGCAGTTCATGCCGCGGGTCTGGGCCCATCTGAACGCCAATTTGCGGCAGCCGGGGCTCGAGGCCGTGGCGGCGTGGTTCGCGCGCCATGTCCCGGAAGAGAGACGCGGATGAGCGTGGCTCCGAAGACCGCCATGGTGCTCGCCGCCGGCTTGGGGACGCGGATGCGGCCGCTGACCGACGACCGGCCCAAGGCGCTGGTCGAGGTGGCGGGCCGGGCGCTGATCGATCACGTGCTGGACCGGCTGGCGGAAGCCGGGGTCGAGCGGGCCGTGGTCAATGTCCATTGGTTCGCCGACCGGCTGGAGGATCATCTGGCCGCGCGCGGGCGAGGCCCGGACATCATCATCTCGAACGAACGCGCCGAACTGCTGGAAACGGGCGGCGGGCTGAAGAAGGCCGCCCCCCTGCTCGGCCCCGACCCCGTCTTCGTGGCCAATATCGACAGCGTCTGGACCGACAATGGCCGCGAGGGGAATTCCGCGCTGAATCAACTTGCTCGCCTGTGGAATCCGTCAATCATGGACGCCGTCCTGTTGCTGGCGCGGCGCGAGGGTTCGATCGGCTTCGAGGGCGGCGGCGACTTTTTCCTCGCCGACGACGGCCGGCTGACCTTCCGCGGCGGCGCGCCGGAAGCGCCCTTCGCCTATATGGGCGTGCACATCTGCCGTCCGGATTACGTCGCGGACGGGCCGGAGGGGCCGTTCTCGCTGAGCGGCCTGTGGCGCCGGTCCGCCGCCGCCGGCCGGCTGTACGGCTGCGTGCTCGACGGCGACTGGATGCACGTCGGCGACCCGCAGGCGCGGGCCGAGGCCGAGGCGCGGCTGGCCGCGGCGGGATGAGCGGTCCTTTCGATCCGTTCGCGCCTGCCGGACCCCGCTGGTACGCCATCGAGGCGCGGCGGCCGTTCCTCGAGGACCTGGCCGCCGGCGTGCTTGACTGGCTGGGCGAGCATCCGCCCGAGGCGCTGTCCGACGCCGTCATCCTGCTGCCCAACCGGCGCGCCGCCCGCGCCTTCACCTCGGCCCTGACCAAGCTGGCCGGCGACCGGCCCGTGCTGCTGCCGCAGGTGCGGCCGCTCGGCGATCTCGAGGAGGACGAGCCGCCGTTCGCGCCCGGCGAACTGGGCCTCGACCTGCCGCCGGCGATCGCGCCCCTGACCCGGCGCTTCGAAATGGCGCGGATGATCGTCGAGGACTTTCGCCCCGGCCTCGCCCCGTTGCGGGCGCTGGAGATGGCGGACGCGCTCGGCGGCTTCCTCGACTCCTGTCAGCTGGAAGAGATCGAGGATCTCGGGCGCGTGGCGACCCTGGTCGAAGGCGATCTGGCCGAGCACTGGCAGGAGTCGGCGAAATTCCTCGGCCTCGCCGTCGAGGCCTGGCCGAAGCGGCTGGCGGCGATGGGGCTGGTCGATCCGGCCTGGCGCCGGGCCCGGCTGCTGCGCTTGCTGGCGGACGCCTGGACCGAACGGCCGCCGACCCAGCCGGTGATCGCCGCCGGCTCGACCGGCACCGCCCCCGCCGCCGCCGACGTGCTCGCCGCGGTCGCCGCCGCGCCGCAAGGCTGCGTCGTCCTGCCGGGTCTGGACCGGGATCTCGCCGCGGGCGTCTGGTCCCAGCTACGGGACAACGAGCAGCACCCGCAGAACGCCCTGTGGCGGCTGCTTCATCGGCATGGGGTGGAGCGCGAGGGCGTGAGGCCGTGGTTCACGGCTCCGGAAGACCCGGCGGGGGCGCTTCGCAGCGGAGCCCGGCAGCGGCTGCTCAACGAGGCGTTGCGTCCGGCCGACGCCACCGATGACTGGCGCGATCTGATCCGGACCCTGAGGGCCGACGCCTTTCGCGAGCGTTCGACGGACCCCATCGCCGAGGGACTGGAGGGTCTCTCCGTCGTCACTGTTCGCGCCGAGGAGGAGGCGGCGGCGACCTTGGCCCTGATGATGCGCGAGACCCTCGAGACTCCGGGAAAGACCTGCGCCCTCGTCACGCCCGATCTCGCGCTCGGCCGGCGGGTCGCGGCCCGGCTCGAACGCTGGGGCGTCGTCGCCGACAACTCCTCCGGCCAGCCCCTGTCGCGCATGCCGGCCGGCCGGCTGATCGACCTCGCCGCCCGCTTCATCGCCCATCCGCTCGACCCGCATGCGCTGCTCGGCCTGTTGAAGCACCCGCTGGTCCGGCTCGACCTCGGCGAAGCGGACTCCGCGCGGGCGGTCGGGGCGCTGGAGGAATACGCCCTGCGCGGGCCGCGGCTGCGCGACTGGGCCCGCGCCCGCCGCGCCCTTCTGAAGGCGGCCGAACCGCGCGACGACGGCAAGCCGCGCTCCGAACACACGATCGCGCGCGTGGCCGCCGCTCGCCGTCTGCTCGACCGGCTGGAGAGCCTGTCCGACGCCGCCCGCGCACCCTTTTCCGACGAGGCGCCGCTGGACGCGGCCGCCCGGGCCCTGACGGCGCTCGTCGAGTCGCTGGCGGGCCAGAACGCCTGGGCCGGGCCCGACGGGGAGTCCGCCGCGTCGCTGCTGGCCGCTCTGATCGAAGGGGGCGCGTCGCTGGGCGCCCTCTCCCGCGCCGACTTCGCCGAACTGGTGGGCGCCCTGCTGGGCGAGGAGACCGTACGCACGGGCGGGGCCAACCAGCCGCGGCTGCGCATTCTCGGAGCCATCGAGGCCCGACTGGTCCGCGCCGACCGGATGATCCTCGCCGGTCTGGAGGAAGGCGTCTGGCCCAACGCCGCCCCGACCGACCCCTTCCTGTCGCGGCCGATGCGCAAGGCGCTGGGCCTGCCGCCGCCGGAACGACGGCTGGGCCAGACCGCGCAGGACTTCGTCCAGGCCGCCTGCGCCCAGGAGGCCATCCTGGTCCATTCCGAACGCCGCGGCGGCCAGCCGGCGGTCAAGTCGCGCTGGCTGTGGCGGCTGGAGATGCTGACCCGCGGGGCCGACGCCGACGAGACGCCGGTGGTTCTGGAGCGGCCGTCGGTCTGGCTCGAACAGGCCCGCGCTCTCGACGCTCCGCCACAGCCGACGCCCGACTACGCCTCCCGGCCCGCTCCGAGGCCGCCGGTCGAGCGCCGGCCGCGCGAACTGCCGGTGACCGGGGTCGAGCGCTGGGTGCGGGATCCCTACGCCATCTACGCCCGCTATGTCCTGAACCTGAGACAGATGGACCGGCCCGGCCAATCGGCGGAAGCCCTGGCGCGCGGCAATGCGGTGCACAAGGCGGTCGAACGATTGACGGTGTCGTGGCCGGAGGTTCTGCCGGAGGACTGCGCCGACCAGCTGGAAACCCTGCTGCTGGAGGAGCTGGGCCACCACGGGTTCGAGGACGCGGCCATGGCGCGGGAGGCGCCGCTGGCCCGCAACTGCGCCCGCTGGCTGTCCGGCTGGGAGGCGGAACGGCGCGCCCGGGGGATCGAAATCAGGGTCGAGGAGAAGGTCCAGATGCGACTTCCCGGCCCGGCCGGCCCGTTCAGACTGACCGCCAAGGCGGACCGGATCGAGCTGTCCGCGACGGGGGCGGCGGTGCTGGACTTCAAGACCGGACAAATCCCCTCGCCGAAGCAGGTGAAGTCCGGCTTCTCGCCCCAGCTGACCCTGACCGGCGCCATCCTCGCCCATGAGGGCCTGTCCGACACGGGCCCGGTCCAGCCGGAGGAGTTGACCTATGTCCGCGTCGTCGGCCGCAAGATTCCGGGCGAGGCGAAGGTGCGGGCGGCCGGGGACGAGGCCGTGGCCCTGTCCGAGGCGGCGCTGGAAGGGCTGAAGACCCGCATCGCGCGCTTCGACGATCCGACCACGCCCTATCTGTCCTGGGTGGCGCCGCAGTTCATGGGGTCGTTCGGGGGCAACTACGACCACCTCGCGCGGGTCTGGGAGTGGCACGTGGTCGGCGGTGAAGACAGCGGAGACGCCGAATGAGCGCCCGCATCCTGCCTGATCCGCACCAGATCGCCGCCGCCGATCCGCGCCGGTCGGTGTTCGTCACCGCCAACGCCGGATCGGGCAAGACCTCGACCCTCGTCGACCGCGTGGCGCGGCTGCTGTTGGAGGAGGTCCAGCCCGGCGAAATCCTGTGCGTCACCTACACCAAGGCCGCCGCCGCCGAGATGCAGGCGCGGCTGTTCGACCGGCTCGGGGCCTGGGCGGTGATGGACGACGCCGAGCTGGCGCAGTCGCTCGCCGATCTCGACCATGGCGATCCGCACAGCCTCTCCGGCACGGACCTGTCGAGGGCGCGCCGGCTGTTCGCCAAGGCGCTGGAGACGCCGGGCGGGCTGAAGATCCAGACCATCCACGCCTTCTGCGAGAAGCTGCTGCGCCGCTTCCCGATCGAGGCCGACGTCACCCCCGGCTTCACCGTGCTGGAGAACGAGGCGGCTCTGGCGCTGTCGCACGAGGCGCGCGAGGACCTCGCCCGCCTGGCGCTGGGCGAGCCCGAAGGGCCGGTCGGCCGCGCCTACAGCCATTTCGCGGTCGAGCTGGACTGGGGCGCCTTCCAGTCGCTGCTGGCCATGATCGAGGCCGACCGCGCCAAGCTGACCGACTACACCGCCCGCGTCGCCGACGGCCGCGCTCCTGCGCCGCACGTTCTGGCGGGCAGCCCCCCGGACGAGACGCCGGAGTCTATCGAGGCGGACTTCCTCCGCTGGATCGACGGGGGCGAATGGCTGGCGGTCGCCGTCCAAATGGCGGCGGGCTCGAGCAACGACCAGAAATGCGCCGAGCGGATGCGGGCGGCGGCCTGGTCCTTCGCCGGGCTGGGCGGCGTCTTCCTGACCGACGGCGCGCCGCGCAAGGCTATGGCCACGGCCAAGGCGCCGCCGGCCGCGGGCGCCTGGCTGGCCGACCTGCAGTTGAAATACCTGTCGGCGCTGGAGACGATGCGCAAAGCGCGGGTGGCGCAGGATACCCGGCACGCGCTGATGCTGGCCGAGGCGCACGCCCATCTGTACGACCAGGCCAAGGCGGCGAAGGGCGCGCTTGATTTCGGCGATCTGGTCGCCCGTACGGTGGACCTGCTGACCGAGAAGGCGTCGGCGGCCTGGGTGCTCTACAAGCTGGACGGCGGCATCGAGCACGTGCTCGTGGACGAGGCCCAGGACACCGCACCCCAGCAGTGGGACATCCTGCGGGCGCTGACGGAGGGCTTCTTCGCCGGCGAGGGCGGACAGCGTTTTACCCCCCTGCCCGCGTCCGGCGAGCGGCTGGCGCGGACCGTGTTCGCGGTCGGCGACGAAAAGCAGTCGATCTACTCCTTCCAGGGTGCGCGGCCGGAACGGCTGCGGCGGGAGGCCCAGCGCTACGACTCCCTCGTGACCGGCTCCGGCGCCGCCTTCGAGGGCGTCGAACTGGCGACGTCGTTCCGCTCGACTCCCGAGGTGCTGCGCTTCGTGGACGCGGTGTTCGAGGGTCCGGAGCGGACCGCCGCCCTCGTCGGAGAGGACATCGGCGCCATCCCGCCGCACGTGGCCAAGCGCGAGGGGCAGCCCGGCTGCGTCGACCTGTGGCCCCTGTTCGAAGGCTTCGCGCCGCCGGAGCCGGAGGTCTGGGACCCGGTCGACCAGGAGTCGGGTACGAGCGGGCGCAAGCGGCTGGCCGCCAGACTGGCCGCCGAAATCCGCCGCCAGGTCGAGGATGGCGAGGCGGTCCACGACCGCAGATCCGGAAAGTTACGGTCCTGCGGCTGGGGCGATTTCCTGATCCTCGTGCGCCGCCGGGACGCGACCTTCGAGGAGATCATCCGGGCCCTGAAGACCGCCGGTGTGCCGGTGGCCGGCGCCGACCGGCTGAAGCTGTCGTCGCACATCGTCTTCGACGACCTGATCGCCCTGGCCCGCTTCGCCCTGTTCCCCGACGACGACCTGAGCCTCGCCGGCGTCCTGCGCAGCCCGTTCTGCGACGTGGACGAAGACAGCCTGTTCGCACTCGCCGGACGGGAGAACCGGCGCAAGCTGTGGCGGGAACTGCGGGACCGTTCGGGTGAGCGGTCGGAGTGGTCACACGCCCGGGACCTTCTGGCCTTCGCCCTGGAGACCCGCGACCGCGACCCCTTCGCCTTCTTCTCCGGCCTGCTCAATCGGGTGGACGCCAAGGGTCTGTCGGGTCGCGCCCGTGTGCTGCGCCGGCTGGGGCGAGAGGCCGAGGAAGCCCTCGACGAAACGCTCAACCAGGTGCTGTCGGCGGAGGACCGCGGCGGCGTCGATCTGGAGACCTGCCTCGCCCTGCTCGAGGCTGCGGACGTCGAGGTCAAGCGGGAGCTGGAGGGGCCGCGCGACGAGGTGCGGGTGATGACCGTCCACGGCGCCAAGGGGCTGGAGGCGCCGATCGTCATCCTGCCGGACACGACCTCCCGGGCGAAGGCGCAGGGGCCGTCGCTGATGCCGGTGGCGCTGGACCAGGGCTCCGAGGGGTGGCTGATGTGTCCGGGCTCGTCGAAGGAGGACTGCCCCGCCTCGAAGGCGGCGCGCGAGGCCCGGCAGGCGCGGACCGACGCCGAGACCCTGCGCCTGCTCTACGTCGCCCTGACCCGGGCGCGGGACCGGCTGATCCTGATGGGCCGGGCCTGCGGCAACTCGAAACAGGGCTATGACGACGGCAGCTGGTGGCACGTGCTGAGCGAGACCTTCGGGCGCCTCGGCGACCACTCCCGTGAGGTCGGGAGCGGCGTGATCCGATTCGGCCCCGATCCCGCGCGGCTGCCGGCCTCGGGCGCGGGGGCGGCGGCGGGCGCGGCGGCGCCCCCATGGGCGGCTTCAGCGCCAGCTCCGGACCACGCCGCCCGTTACGTCGCGCCGTCCCAGCTGGAGGGCTCGGTCCGCATTCCCGCCCCCTCGCCCCTCGCCACCGCCGGCGGGCCCGGGGCGCCGCTGGGCCGGTTCCGGCGCGGCGACCTGATCCACCGGCTGCTGGAGCGGTTGCCCGAGATCGACGAAGCCGAGCGGGCTCCGGCCGCGGTCAGAATGCTGTCCCGAGAGCGGGACCTGACCGACGACCAGCGCGCCGAGATGGTCGCCGCCGCCTTCTCCGTGCTGGACGACGCCCGCTTCGCGCCGGTGTTCGGGCCCGGATCGCGGGCCGAGGTCGCCCTGTCGGGAAGCGCGCCCGAGCTGCCGCGGGGGGTGGCGGTTTCGGGCCGCATCGACCGGCTGGTGATCACGCCGGACCGGGTGCTGGTCGTCGACTACAAGACCAACCGCCCCGCCCCGGACCGCATCGAGGACGCCGATCCGGCCTATGTGCTGCAGCTGGCGGTCTATGTCGCGGTGCTGAGGCGGCTCTACCCGGATCGTCCGGTCGAGGCGGCGCTGGTCTGGACCGACGGGCCCAGGCTGATGCCGGTCCCGCAGGGACTGATGGACGCAGCCCTGGCGGACGCGCGTTGATTTGATCGCCGACGCGCCCCACATCGCTTCCGAACGGCTGGAATCATCGCATGATGGCCGGCTGAAACCGCATCGCGCCGCTTGTTCCGGGCGCACCAAGGAGAGCCCATGGCCACCGTCAAGGTCACCGACGACAGCTTCGACGCCGACGTCCTGAAATCGTCCACCCCCGTGTTGGTGGACTTCTGGGCCGAGTGGTGCGGCCCGTGCAAGCAGATCGGCCCGGCGCTGGAGCAGATCGCCGACGAACTGGCCGGTCAGGTCACCATCGCCAAGGTCAATATCGACGATTCGCCCATGGTCCCGTCCCGGCTCGGCGTGAAGGGCATTCCGACCCTGATGCTGTTCAAGGACGGACAGCTGGCCTCGATGAAGGTCGGCGCCATGCCCAAGGGCAAGATCGTCGAATGGCTGGCGGAAGCCGGGATTTCGTCGTCGGCGGCGGCCTGATCTAGTCCGGCCAGGTCTCGCGGCTCGCGCCCAGCACTTCGCCCGCGAGGTAGAGCGAGCCGCAGATCACCACCCGGCCCGCCCCGAGACGGAGCGCGCGCTCCAGCGCCTCCGTCGTCGAGGCGCAGGCCGTGGCCCCCAGCCCGTGACCCCGCGCCACCGCCGCGAGCGCCTCCGGTTCCGCCGCCGCGCCGTCGAAGCACGTCGTGAACACCGTGGCGCCGGTCTCCTTCAGCGCCTCGAAGAAGCCGCCGGCGTCCTTGTTGGCGAGCATGCCGACGATCAGCGCCAGAGGCCGCGGCGCGCGGGCCTGACGTTCCAGCAGGGCTTCCGCCAGCGCCCGTCCTGCGTGCGGATTGTGCCCGCCGTCGAGCCACAGCTCCGCGTCCGCCGCCCGCGCCGCGTCGGCGTACGGACCGGCGGTCAGACGCTGCATCCGCGCCGGCCAGCGCACCGTGCGCAGTCCATTGGCGATGGCGCTTTCAGGCAGGTCCAGCTCCAGCGCCACGGCGACCGCCAGTCCGGCGTTGGCGACCTGATGTGGGCCGGCGAGCGCCGGCGCCGGCAGGTCCAGGAAGCGGCTCTGGTCCTGGAAGGCCATGCCGCCGCGTTCGGCCCAGGCGTCGAAATCCGTCCCCATCACCGTCAGCGGCGCCCGCACGGCGTCGGCGGCGACCTCGATCGCGGCCATAGCCTCCTCCGGCTGGCGGGCGATCAGACCCCGCGCCCCGGGCTTGAGGATGCCGGCCTTCTCGACCGCCACGCCGCGCAGGCTGGCGCCGAGGAATTCGGCGTGGTCGAGGTCGACCGGGGTGATGACGCTGAGCAGCGGCCGCTCGATGACATTGGTCGCATCCAGAACCCCGCCGAGCCCGACCTCGATGATAGCCAGGTCAGCCGGGGTTTCGCTCATGGCCACGAAGGCGGCGGCGGTGGTGCTTTCGAACACCGTGGCCTGGCTGCCGGAGCTGTCGATGGCGGCTTCCACCCGGTCGAGGATGGCGTTCAGCGGCTGGTCCTCGATCAGCCTTCCAGCGAGCCGGATGCGTTCGTTGAAGCGCACCAGATGCGGCGAGGTGTAGGCGTGGACGCGCAAGCCCGCCGCCTCGGCGATGGCGCGGATGAAGGCGACGGTCGAGCCCTTGCCGTTGGTGCCGGCGACATGGATCACCGGCGGCAGACGGTGTTGCGGATCGCCGAGCGCTGCGCAGAGCAAGCGCATCCGCTCCAGAGACAGGTCGATGCGCTGCGGGTGACGCGCCCTCAGTCGTTCGGAGATCGGGTCCATCGGCCTCAGGCCGCCCGGCGCTTCCCGCCCATCAGCATCGACAGGAGCTGGCCGAGCACGCGCGGCAGGTCGGCGCGGACGACGACGCGGTCGACCATGCCCTTTTCCTGCAGGTATTCGGCGCGCTGGAAGCCCGGCGGCAGCTTCTCGCGGATGGTGGCCTCGATGACGCGCGGGCCGGCGAAGCCGATCAGGGCGCCGGGCTCGGCCAGATGGACGTCGCCGAGCATGGCGTAGCTGGCGGTGACGCCGCCCGTGGTCGGGTCGGTGAGGACCACGACGAACGGCAGCTGTTTCGCCTTCAGTTCCTGGATGGCCAGGGTGGTGCGGGCCATCTGCATCAGGCTGAGGGCGCCTTCCTGCATCCGCGCACCGCCGGCGGCTGTGTAGCAGACCAGCGGCACGCCCCGCTCGATCGCGGCGCGGGCGGCGGCGATGAAGGCCTCGCCGGCGGCCATGCCCAGCGAACCGCCCATGAAGGTGAAGTCCTGGACGATGACCACCGCCGGCGTGCCGTCCAGTTCGCCGAAGCCGATGGCCATGGTGTCACGCCGCCCGCTGGCCTTGCGCGCCGCCGCCAGCCGCTCCTTGTAGGGCTTGCCGTCGGAGAATTTCAGCGGGTCCTCTGGGACCTCGGGCGTGTCGATCGGCTCGTACTCGCCGCCGTCGAAGGTGAAGCGCAGCCGCGTCGGCGCGTCGATGCGCATGTGCCGACCGGAGGGCGTAACCCACAGCGACCCCTCCAGATCGGAGCGGTACAGCATCTCGCCGGTGTCGGGATCCTTGACCCACAGATTGTCCGGCGTGTCGCGCCGGCTGACGATCTTGCGAACGCCGGGCGCGAAGCGGGACAGCCAGCCGCCGCGTTTTTCCTGGGGTTTGGGGGGAGTCTTGTCAGCCATGGTGGCGCTTTAGACCGTTTCCGCGACCCGCGCACCCCGGACCGCGTCCGCGAGGGCCTTCACCTTGCCGAGAACGCGCCGCGGCGCCGGTTCGTTCGCCTTGAGCGCCGCCGCCACTTCATCGACCAGCACCGAGCCGGCCACGACGGCGTCCGCGACGCGGGCGATCTCGGCCGCGCGTTCCGGCGTCTTCACCCCGAAACCGACCGCCACCGGCAGGCCCGAGGCCTTGCGCACCCGCTCCACCGCGGGGGCGACCGACAGGGCCTGCGCCTCCTTGACCCCGGTCACGCCGGCCACCGAGACATAGTAGACAAAGCCCGAGGTGCGTTCGGCGATGAGCTTGAGCCGGGCGTCGTCGGAGGTCGGCGTGGCCAGACGGATCAGCGACACCTGGACGGCGTCCAGGGCGTCGGACAGCGGCCCGGCCTCTTCCGGCGGGCAGTCGACCACGATCAGGCCGTCGACCCCGCTGGCGGCGGCGTCCCGGGCGAAGGCGTCGTAGCCGTATGTCTCGATCGGGTTGAGGTAGCCCATCAGGATGACGGGCGTATCGGCGTCGCCCTCGCGGAAGGCGCGCGCCAGGTCGAGCGTGCCCCTGAGCGTCAGTCCGGCCTTCAAGCCGCGTAGGGCCGCGCGCTGGATCGGCGGGCCCTCGGCCATGGGGTCGGAGAAGGGGAAGCCCAGCTCGATGATGTCGGCCCCCGCCGCCGGCAGGCCGCGCAGGATCTCCAGCGCCTGATCCCGCGTCGGATCGCCGGCCATCACATAGGCCACGAAGCCCGCCCGGCCTTCGGCCTTCAGCGTGGCGAAGCGGGCGTCGATGCGCGCAGTGGTCATGGTTGGGGCGTCGGCTCCGCCGCAGCCGGCTGGGCCGGCGCGCACACGTCGCCCGGAATCACCCCGAATCCGAGATAGCCGGTCGCTTCCGGGCTCACCGGCCGCGAGGTGTCGTAGAAGGCCTGCATCTGGAGGCCGTCGCAGCCGCCGCCGTCCCGCCGCCTGACGAACACCACGCGGTTGTCGTCCCCCCCGGCCGCGATCCAGCCGCGGCCCTCGAGCTCGGCGGTATAGGCGTCGGCCAGTCCGCTGATGCCGGGCAGGGGCGCGCTGACGCAAAAGGCGCGGCCGGCCAGACCGTACAGGTTGCCGCAATCGGGCGCGGCGGTGGCGCCGGCGAGGATCGGCACGTCGGGAAGCGCGCCCTGGGCCGTCGCGGGCCCCGCCATCGCTGCCGCGGCGGCCGCGAGAAGGAAGAATTTCATGGTCTAGAGCTCCACGCCGAGATGCTTCGCCACGGCGAAAATGTCCTTGTCGCCCCGCCCGCACATATTGAGCACGACATCGCCGCCCTTGCCTACTTCGCGGGCGATCTCGCCGACGCGGGCGAGGGCGTGGCTGGGTTCGAGGGCGGGAATGATGCCTTCGAGCTTCGAGCACAGCTGGAAGGCCTCCAGCGCCTCGGCGTCGGTCGTGGCGCGGTATTCGGCGCGGCCGATGTCCTTGAGCCAGGCATGTTCCGGGCCGATGCCGGGGTAGTCGAGCCCGGCCGAGATCGAATGGCCTTCGAGGATCTGGCCGTCGTCATCCTGCAGCAGATAGGTGCGGTTGCCGTGCAGCACGCCGGGGCGGCCGCCCTGCAGGGAAGCGGCGTGATCGGGGCCGTCCAGCCCGCGCCCGGCCGCTTCGACGCCGATCAGACGCACGCCGGCGTCCTCGATGAAGGGATGGAACAGGCCGATAGCGTTCGACCCGCCGCCGATCGCCGCCACGCAGGCGTCGGGCAGCTTCTCCTTGCGGGCCAGCAGGGAGGCGCGGACCTCGCGGCCGATCACCGCCTGGAAGTCGCGCACCATGGCCGGATAGGGGTGCGGCCCGGCGGCGGTGCCGATCAGGTAGTAGGTGTCCTCGACATTGGTCACCCAGTCGCGCATGGCCTCGTTCATGGCGTCCTTGAGCGTGGCCCGGCCGGAGGTCACCGGCACGACCTCGGCGCCGAGCAGCTTCATGCGGAACACGTTGGGCGATTGCCGCTCGACGTCCGTGGCGCCCATGTAGACGACGCACTGCAGGCCGAAGCGGGCGCAGACGGTCGCCGTGGCCACGCCGTGCTGGCCGGCGCCGGTCTCGGCGATGATGCGGGTCTTGCCCATCCGCATGGCCAGCAGGATCTGGCCCATGCAGTTGTTGATCTTGTGCGCGCCCGTGTGATTCAGCTCATCGCGCTTGAACCAGATGTCGGCCGCGCCGTAGTGGGCCGTCAGCCGCTCGGCGAGATACAGCGGGCTGGGCCGGCCGACATAGTCGGTCAGGAAGCCGTCCAGCTCGGCCTGGAAGGAGGGGTCGGCCTTGGCCGCCTCGTAGGCCGCGTCCAGCTCGTGGATCAGCGGCATCAGCGTCTCGGCCACGAACCGTCCGCCGTAGGGGCCGAAGCGGCCTTCGGCGTCGGGCATGGCGTAGCGGTTGGGCAGGATGGCGTTCACGGACGAAGCTTTCGCGCGGGGGAGCGGCGGAAATCAGGCCGAGCGCGCCGCATCGAGGAACGCCGCGATCAGGGCAGGCTCCTTAACACCCGGGGCGGTTTCCACGCCAGAGGAGACGTCGACGGCGGGCGCGCCGGAGATGCGGAGGGCCTCGGCGACATTCTCCGGCGTCAGTCCGCCCGCCACGAACCACGGGCGGCGGAAGGCGCGGTCGGCCAGCAGCGTCCAGTCAAAGCGGGCGCCGACGCCGCCGGGCAGGTCGGAGCCCTCGGGCGGTTTGGCGTCGAACATCAGGTGATCGGCGAACGGCTCCCAGGCCTCGGCTTCGGCGAAGTCCTCGTGCACGCGGATCGGCAGGGCCTTGATGATCCCGGCTCCGGTCAGGGTGCGGATATGTTCCGCCCGGGCGGGGGTTTCGGAGCCGTGCAGCTGGATCAGGTCCGGCTTGAGGATCAGGGCGATTTCGGTCAGCAGGGCGTCATCGGCATCGACGGTGACAGCGACGATCTTCGCCCTGCCGCGGGCCCGTTCGAACAGCGCAGCGGCGTGCAGCGGGTCGATGTGGCGCGGGCTCCTGGGGAAGATCACGGCGCCGACGAAGGCCGCGCCGCCGGCGAGCGCCGCGTCGAGCGTCTCAGGCGTGGTGAGGCCGCAGATCTTGGCGAGGGTCATGGGGCGAATATGGCGTCGACGCCGGCCTGATCCAGCAGCCGCCATTCGCCGGGGGCCAGGTCGTCGGGCAGGGACAGGCCGCCGATGCGCTCGCGGTGCAGGGTTTCGACGTGATTGCCGACGGCGGCGAACATGCGGCGGACCATGTGGTAGCGGCCCTCGGTGACGGTCAGGCGGGCCTCGGTGGAGGACAGCACCTCCAGCGCGGCGGGCGCCAGCGGCTTGTCCTCGCCTTCGAGCACGAGGCCGCCGGCGGCGAACAGGTCAGCCTCCGTTCCGGCCAGCGGGCGGGCGAGGCCGGCGCGATAGACCTTGGCGACGTGGCGTTTGGGGCTGATCACCCGATGGAGCAGGTCGCCGTCGTCGGTGAGCAGGAGCAGGCCGGTGGTCTGCTTGTCGAGGCGGCCGATGGTCGAGATGGCGGGGTCGCGGCGGCGCCAGCGGTCGGGCAGGACGTCGTAGACGAGAGCGCCGTCCTCCTTGTGCGAACAGGTCATGCCGAGCGGCTTGTGCAGCATCAGGACGAGGCCGGGCGGGGGGTCGAGCGGCTCGCCATCGATCTGCATGCGCGACGGCAGGTCGGGGGTGACGGGGATGCGTTTCGACACGTCGGTCAGGTCCGCGCCGTCGAGGACGATGCCGCCGGCCTTGCCAAGGCGGGCCATCTCGCTGCGCGAGCCGTAGCCCATGGAGCCGAGGAGCTTGTCGACGCGGGCCGTGGGCGTCTTCACTTCACCGCCTCGATGACCTTGTAGCCGCCCTTGTCGGCGACGGGTTGCGAGCGTTTGAAGGCGGCGGTGATGTCGGCCTCATAGGGCAGGTGGCGGTTGGCGACGAGCCAGAGGACGCCGCCCTTCTTCAGCAGGGCCGCGGCCTGGCGGATGAAGGCCTGGCCGAGGCGGCGGTCCTCGGCGCCGCCGTCGTGGAAGGGCGGATTCATGACCACGAAGTCGAGGTCGGCGGCGGCCTCGACGGTGCGGGCGTCAGCCCAGTCGAAGTTCGCGCGGGGGTCGTCGACGTTGCGGCGGGCGGCCTCGACGGCGCGGCGGTCGAGGTCGATGAGGCGCAGCGAGGTCACCGCCGGGGAGCGCAGCACCACCGTGGCCAGCGCCCCGTAACCGCAGCCGAGGTCGGCGCCGGCGCCCTTCAGCGGCGGCAGGGACTGGGCCAGCAGAAGGGTGCCGGCGTCGACCCGATCCCAGGCGAAGACGCCGGGCTGGGACCAGGCGTCGAGGCCGGGGACGAGGCGGGGCGCGCCGGCGGCGATGGCCTCGTCCAGCCCGTCGACCGCGTCCGGCCTGATCACCACGCAGCGGCGGTGGTGGGCCTTGGCGCTTTCGCCGATCTCGAGACCGAAGGCCTGGAGCTCCTTCTTGAGGCGGGAGCCGCCCTTGTCCTTGGGGGCCATGACGTCGAGGCGGCCGCCCGGCTTCAGCGCCTTCAGGGCCAGCGCCAGGGTGTAACGCCGCTCCAGCACGCCGGGCGGGGCGTAGATCATGGCGGCGTCGGCCGAGCCTTCGGGCACGGACTCCAGCGCGGTCGAGCCGGGGATCAGGGGCGAGGTCTGGAGGGCGTCGTCGGGCGGATCGAACACCGCGGGCGGGCGGCCGTAGAGGAGGGTCGTCATGGCGCGGTCCCTAGACCATTTTTGCTTCAGGTCGAATCGACCTGAATCCAAAAAATGGTCCAGACTCAATGCTGGAGCGAAATCTGAGCCGAGTTGGACTGCGTCCAACTCGACCGATTTCGCTCTAGACCAATCAGGCGGCGGGCGCGACCGCCACGTCGTCCAGCAGGGCTCCGAAGCGGCGCAGGGCCTCGTCGCTGAGCCCCGGGTCGTAGCGCATCGGCGGGGCGGTCATCGGCTCGTCGAAGCTGTGGGTGCCGTCGGCGACCCAGGTCTCGACCTCGGCGCCGCAGTTGCGGACCATGGCGTGGACGCGCTCCGCGTTGCGGACCGTGGTCAGGTGATCGGAGCGGGCGATGACCGCGAGGGTCTTCGGGCAGCGCCGCCACGGGCGCATGCGGTTGAAGGCGGCGATGCCGACGTAGGGGTAGGCGAGGTAGGCAGCCACGACCCCGTCGAGGGGGACGGCGCCGGGATCGGCGAGGCCGAGAGCGGGCCGGGAGCGGTCGGCGCTCATCGCCTCCATGATGCCCCAGCCGCCGTGGCTCCAGCCGGCCAGGGCGATCTTCGAGGCGTCGACGTCGGGCCGCTGCGACACGCCGTGCAGGGTCGCGAGGATGTCGCCGGCGCGGTCGTGGCCGCGCAGCAGCAGACCGGTGCAGACGGTGGCCATGGCGAACGCCCGGCTCCAGCCGCGCATGCCGTAGGAGTCGACGGTGAAGGCGCGCCAGCCGGCCTGCCGGGCGACCTCGGCGTATTTGGGCAGATGGCCGCGCAGGCCGCCGCAGCCGTGGAACAGCAGCACCGCCGGGCGGGGCCGGTCATCATCGGGGCCGACCACGGTGGTGTGGGGCTCGAGCCGGGCCCAGCGCTGGGAGAGGGTGTCCATAAGCGCCACCATAACGAACGGGCGGAGCGGCGGAAGCCGGGATCGGGGGCGCGGGTTTTACCCGGGTAGAACGCCAGAAATTGCGTCCGTAGCGTCCACAGAGTGCATAGCGTTCGTAGAGTGCATAGCGTTCGCCAGACGATGGGGGCGGATGTGATTGTCAAAGACCCGGGACGACCGATCGGCAGTATACGCCCGTCCTCTCCTGCGGCGGGTTGGTGACGCTGGGTTTTTTGGAAGGCGTTGGAATCACTGGGGTCTGTCTCGGAAAGTCTGGAGACAGAGGGCGGATTGTCAGCAGGATTTCTCCTTTTCCCCTTGCGGGAGAAGGTGGGCGAGCGAAGCGAGGCCGGATGAGGGGTCGCGCTGAACGTCGTGAAAAGGCGGTGCGACCCCTCACCCGTCGACGCCAGAACGACGGCTTCGCCGCCGTGCGTCGTCTCCCTCTCCCGCAGGGGGAGAGGGAGCGGACTCCCTAATGCCGGAAAACCCGCACGCCGGTGAAGGCCATGGCGACGCCGGCTTCGTCCGCCGCGGCGATGACTTCCTCGTCGCGGATCGAGCCGCCGGGCTGGATCACGGCGGTGGCGCCGGCCGCGACCGCTTCGAGCAGGCCGTCGGCGAAGGGGAAGAAGGCTTCGGACGCACAGGCCGATCCCTGGGCCAGCGAATGGGCCAGGTCCTTGGCCTCGCCGGCCTCGCGGGCGCGGATGGCGGCGATGCGGGCGGAGTCGCGGCGGTTCATCTGGCCGGCGCCGATGCCGGCGGTCTGGCCGTCCTTCGCATAGACGATGGCGTTCGACTTGACGTGTTTGGCCACGGTGAAGGCGAACAGCATGTCCTCGATCTCCTGCGGCGTCGGCTGACGACGGGTGACGATCTTGAGGTCCGACGGGGCGATGCGGCTGCGGTCGCGCGACTGGACGAGGAAGCCGCCGGCCACGGAGCGGAACACCTCGCCGGCGGCCAACGGATCGGGCAGGCCGTCGGTCAGCAGCAGGCGCAGGTTCTTCTTGGCCGCGAAGATGCTCTGCGCCGCCTCGTCGGCGCCGGGGGCGATGACGACCTCGGTGAAGATGTCGGTGATCCGCTTCGCATCGGCGCCGGTCAGGGTGCGGTTGACGGCGATGACGCCGCCGAAGGCCGAGACGGCGTCGCATTCCAGCGCCCGGGCGTAGGCCTCGGCGAGATCGCCGCCGACCGCCACGCCGCAGGGGTTGGCGTGTTTGACGATGACGCAGGCGGGGGCCTCGAACTCGGCGACCAGCTCATAGGCGGCGTCGGCGTCGGCGATGTTGTTGTAGCCGAGCTCCTTGCCCTGCAGCTGACGGGCGTTGGAGACGCCGGGCCGTGCGTCGCCGGTGCGGTAGAAGGCGCCGGTCTGGTGCGGGTTCTCGCCATAACGCAGTGTCTGGGCCAGCGAACCGGCGATGGATTTGCGGGCCGGGGCGGCGTCGCCGACCTGCCGCGCGAACCAGCCGGAGACGGCGGCGTCATAGGCGGCGGTGCGGGCGAAGGCGCGGGCGGCGAGGCGTTTGCGCAGCTCCAGCGAGGTGGCGCCGTCGGCCTTGAGCGCCTCCAGCACCTCGTCCAGCCCGGCCTTGTCGACGCAGACGGCGACGTAGCCGTGGTTCTTGGAGGCCGAGCGGATCATGGCCGGGCCGCCGATGTCGATGTTCTCGACCGCCGCCTCGAAGCCGCCGCCGGAGGCGACGGTGGCCTCGAACGGATAGAGGTCGATCCAGGCGATATCGATGCCGCCGATGCCGTGCTCGGTCATGGCCGCGGCGTGGGAGGGCTCGTCGCGCACGCCGAGCAGGCCGCCGTGCACCACCGGGTGCAGGGTCTTGACCCGGCCGTCCATCATCTCGGGGAAGCCGGTCAGGTCGGCGACGTCCTTCACCGGCAGGCCGAAACCGGCGATGGCGGCGCGGGTGCCGCCGGTCGAGACCAGTTCGACGCCGAAGTCGTGCAGGGCGCGCGCCGCCGCCTCCAGCCCGGTCTTGTCGCTCAGCGAGATCAGCGCGCGCTTCGGCGCCACGCGGTCGGGCGCGGGGGGAAAGTCGGGAGCGGCGGGCATGGCGGCGATCCGTATGCTGGCGTGGGGGTCGGGGAGACGCGGGGGCTCTAGCATGAGGCGCTGGAGAAAGTCAGCCAGTCCCAGTCCTCGCGTCAGACCATCAGTACGCATCCTGCTCCAGCGCGACAGATGAAAGGCCCGGGTCCCTCCGCCTTTCGTTTGGCCGGCTCGTGATCGTGAGAAGGGTGATCAGGGGGTGACCATGGATGTCGCCGTCTTGAATGGTGATTCGAAATTGACGGGGTGAATTCAGTACCGAATCCCCGATGAACTCGACCCACTGAATCTTCTTCAGATCCAGCGAACGAAGATAGGCGGAGCCGTCACAAGGCGCTCCCTTCCGATCGTCGCGTCGGCTCATGCACGAGAGGTTGAAGGTCACCCGCTCCTTCCGGGCTGCGTCACGAGCAAGCGCGGCCAGTTCAATAGCCGGTATTATCTCATGCGCCTCGCCCCCTATCAGGTGATCGAAATCCCTGTAAGCCGCGCAGCCTGCGTATTGAGATCCGGCCGCCCGGTTCGACTCGTCGGCGGGATCGGCCCAGATTCCGTACGAGTCCCTTACCTCCGCCGGAACGCCGCTCTCGCGGTCCCGCATTCGGCTGTAGTTGTCGAACGAGTAGACGCGCACCCGGCACAGCGATGCGCTCGCGGCATCTGGGCGCCCGTACAACGAAGCGCCGTCCCACAAGCCGTGGGAATCTCGTTTATCGGCCACGATCATCCGGGCTTCACGGGCGATCAGCACCCGCGCAAGGACTGACGTGGGCAGGCGCTGCAGCAGCGGCGAATGTTTAGGCCCGACCGGCAATGGAACGGCGCCGAGCAGGATCGTTGTCACCAGCGCGCCGAGAACAACGCCGCCCGCCATCCAAGCGGGTCCGATCAACTGTTTCACTCTCCGCTCCCCAAAGCTTCGCGGTATGGGGCTTCAGGATAGTGTCGAGAAATCGACCACCACCGGCTCGCGCCCGATCCGCGCCAGGAACCGCCGGAAGTCAACTTGCGTCAGCGCCGTCGTGGCCGTGTTGGTCAGGGGGTGGAAGTTGACGATGTCGGCGTCCCACAGGGCCTTGTCGAGGACGAAGGTCACGCGGTGGTCGGGGTCGTTGATCAGGCCCAGCGCCGTCACCGAACCGGGGCGGACGCCGAGGGTTTCCCACAGCAGGGCCTCGTTTCCGAAGGACAGGCGGGCCGAGCCGATCCATTTGTCGGCGCGCTTCAGGTCGATGAGCGTGTCCTGGCGGGCCGAGATCAGCCAGAGCTTCCCCTTCTTGTCCTTGAGGAACAGGTTCTTGGTGTGGGCGCCGGGCATGGCGGCCTTGAGCTCCAGCCCTTCCTCGACGCGGAAGACGGCGGGGTGGTCGTGCGTGATCTGGGCGATGCCCTGCTCCGCCATCCACGCCAGCAGGCGGTCGCGGTCCCAAGCGGGCGCGGGGGCTGTGTCGGCGTTCGGCTTGTCTTGGGTCATGAGGCGCCGCTAGGGATGAGGGACATCCTCGATACCGTCCGGAGCGCCGCCGTGGAACTGGAATGCTACCCGATGTCGGACCAGCCGTGCGACCTCGTCCCGGGGCGCCAGCCGCGCGACTGGATGGATGCGTTTCCGAGCCGCCATCCCTATCGCTGCCTGCCGCTGACCATGGCCAACACCACCGGCTGGGAGGTGCTGTGCCCGCTGAGCTTCACCGCCGAGTGGAACGGCGGGCCGAGCCAGAACGACATCACCATCACGCCGGACCGGCACGCGCCGAACCTGCACCATGTGGTGACCTCGCATTTCTCGCGCGGGGTGATCACCCTGCATCCGCAGTATCTGTTCCGCACGCCGCCGGGCTGGGGGCTGCTGGTCACCGGCGCGCCCAACCACGTCAAGGACGGCATCGCGCCGCTGACCGGGCTGGTGGAGACGGACTGGCTGCCGTTTCCCTTCACCATGAACTGGATCTTCACCCGGCCGGGGCGGGTCAAGTTCGAGCGCGGCGAGCCGTTCTGCTTCATCACGCCGATCGAGCACCGCAAGGCCGAGGCCTTCGAGCCGGTGATCCGCTCGATCGATTCCAATCCGGTGATGAAGGGGCAGTTCGAGGCCTGGAACCGCCAGCGCACCGACTTCAACCGGCGGCTGGCCTCGGGCGATCCGGACGCGGCCAAGGAGGCGTGGCAGCGGTTCTACTTCAAGGGCGAGTTGCCCGAGGAACTGGGGGCGGCGCCCGAGACGCATGCGAACAAGCGGCGGCTGAAGGCGCCGAGGTTGGGGTAAGCAGCAGGCAGCAGGCAGGATCAGAGCAGGGGGATCGCCGTCAAGCGCGGTCGACCCTGTTGCCTGCTGCCTGCTGCCTGATCCCTCGGATTACATCGGCCGCGGCATCCGCGGTCCGAGGTTCTGGATCACCTCGCGGGCGTCGAAGGCGTTGGGGTCGCCGGCGGGCTTGGCGCCGTGGCCGACCACGATCTCGGCGGTGGCCTCGAAGCGGTCGATCTCGCGGATGTCCATGCTCGGGCCGAACGGATCGCGCCACGGGCTCCAGTAGCCGCGGCGGTAGTAGCGCCACGACGGGCCCCAGAACGGGCTGTAGCGGTCGTAGTAGAACGGGTCGGGCGAGCCCTGGTAGCGCACGTCGCGGTCGACGGCGCGGTTGACTGTGGCGAACCAGTCGTGGCCGCTCTCCAGCGTCACCTCGGCGGCGCGCAGCAGCAGGCCCATCTCGACCTGGTCGCGCGAGGTCACCGAATTGCCGGCGAAGCTGACGCGGAAGCGGGTCTCGTCGACCCGCATGTCGGAATAGCCGTAGCGGCTGCCCTGTCCGGCCGGGCCGTAGGGGGTCGCCGTCGCGCAGGCCGACAGGGCCAGCGCCGCCGTCACCGCGAGCAGGACGGGCTTGAGGACGCGAGTCTTCATCTGAATTCTCCTTGGGCGCCCAGCAGACGCCTTTCCTGCTGAACGGCACATGAACAACGCGGTTCCGCCGGCGGGCAAGCCCTTATAAACGCGAAACAATAAGCACGGAAGCGGCCAGCAGCAGGCCGCCCGTGGCGAGGGCGAAGGCGCGCCGGAAACGCGGCTCGGACATGCGCCGGGCCAAGGCCGCGCCGCCCAGACCGTAGGCGGACATCGACAGCACGTCCATGCCGATGGTGGCGAGGGCGAACAGGGCCAGCTGCGGGGCGGCCGGGCGGCTGACGTCGAGGAACGGCGGCAGCACGGCGGTGAAGAACAGCACCGCCTTGGGATTGGCGATCTGGACCATGAAGCCGTCCAGCAGCGCGCTGCGTCCGAGCCGGATCGCAGCGGCGCGGGGATCGGCGGCGGTGCGGAAGGCGCCCCTCAGGGCGTTGACGCCCAGCCAGGCGACATAGAGGGCGCCGCCGATCGAGACGATCCGGAACGCCTCGGGAAAGGCGATCACCAGCGCGCCCAGCCCGAGGGCGGCGGCGGCGAACCAGACCAGGGTGGCGGCGTTCATGCCGACGACGCCGGCGAGGGCGCCGGCGGGGCCGCGCTGCACCCCGTTGGCGACCGAGAACAGGTTGGCGGGGCCGGGCGTCACGGCCATCACGCCCATGACCCCGAGGAAGGTCAGGTAGAGCGACGGATCGACGGGCAGGCCGGACATGGCCGCCGTGTCGCGTCCGCCGCGGGCACGGTCAAGGCGGAACTGTCAGTCGGCGTCGGGAGCGGCTTCGACGGCCTCGACCTCGTCGGCGTCCACGTCCATGTCGGCATCGATCTCCGCGACCGCCACGGCCAGCTCGACCTGGGCCTCGTCGGCCGAATCCAGGGCCTCGCCGAGGGCGTAGTCGGCGACCAGGCCGTAGGTGGCCATGTGCTCCGGATCGTTCGAGGCCCAGGAGCCGTTGACGGCCATGCCCTGGGCGCCGGCGATGACCCCCTGCAGCGCGCCCGAGGCCTCGACCCCGGCGAGGGCCTCGGCGGTGATGGCGTCGATGTCGAGCCCGGCCAGCGCCTCGGCGGTGACGGCGCTGACGTCGACATTGGCCAGGGCCTCGGAGACCATGGCGTCGATGTCGATCTCGGCCAGCGCCTCGGCCGCAATGCCCGTGGCGTGCTGGGTGGCCACGGCGGTGAAGGCGGTCACGTCCGGTTGGTACTCGGTCCACAGGGCGGCGATGCGCAGTTCGCGCTGGGTCTCGCTCAGGCTGGCGTCCGCGGAAATGAGCTCGGCGCGTTCGCCGAAGGACTCCATGCGCGCCTCGAAGGCGGCGGCGGCGGCCTCGAGCGCGGCCTCCGACGACCCCCTGGCTTCCTGGGCCACCGAGGCGGACAGGGGCAGCAGGGCGAGGGCGGCGGCGAGGGAAAGGGCCTTGATCATGACGGGGCTCCTGAAGGACCCGCGCAAAATCCGCCGAACGCCGTCCGGTCTCAAGTGAAATCGCGGTAAGGCGGCGGGACCCGGGGCCCCGCCGCCCTGGAGTCCGCGCCTACTGGGGCGTCGCCGGAGCGGCCGGAGCCGCGGCGGCGGCGGCGGCGCCCTGCTGCACCTGGGTGCGGACCATGGTCGGAATGGTCCGCACCATCGGCACGACCTGGGCGATGGCCGCGGCGGCCTGGGCGCGCTCCTCCTCGGTGGCGGCCGAGGTCGTCTGGCCCTGGAGGAAGGCGTTCAGATCGTCGGCGAGGGAGTCGGCCTCCGGCTGGTGGCGGGCCACAATGGCGTCCAGCGCGGCGTTGGCGCGGGCCTGGTCGCCGGCGGCTTCGGCGATGGCGGCCTGCATTTCGCCGGCCATGACCTGCATGCTCTGGCCGAAGGCCTCGCCCCGGGCCTCGAGCGCCGCTTCGGCCGGATCGACCGCTTCGGCGGCCGGGGCGGGCGCTGCGGCCGGCGAGGCGGCCGGGGTTTCCTGGGCCAGCGCAGGCGCGGCGAAGGCGAGAGCCGCCGAGGCGGCGAGAATGATGCGGAGTGACATTGACGGGGTTCCTGGTGCGTCGAAGGAGCTCATGCTCGTGCCGCAAAGGGTGGCGCCATTCCGCGGCGAGGGCGAGACCATTTCTGGCGGCGGCGGTCCGCGCTAGCCTGCGCCCGATTGGGAGGGGGCCGTGATGATCCGTCGGACAATGATGGCGACCATGCTGGCGCTGGCCGGCCTGATCATGCCCGCCGCCGGCCCCGCGTCGGCGCAGGGGGCGAGCCGGGCCTATGCCGTGTCCGGGGAGTGCGGCGGACGAGCGGCGACCCGGGTCCGGATGGCGCCGGGCTACTGCCTCGGCCGGGTCTGGCAGCGCGCCGGCGGAGTCGGGCCGCGGATGCCGCGCGGCCTGCTGGAGCTTCCCGACGGCGACTGGCTGGTCACCGATCTGGGCGGCTGGGAGGCGGGGCGCGGGGCGCTGTGGCGGATGAGCTGGGCCGAAGGCGGGGCGGTGCGCTGGACGCGGCTGATGCGCGGCCTATCGATGCCGCACACGGTGGCGGCTGGACCCGACGGACGCATCTACGTCGCCGAGATGAGCCGCATCTTCGCCGTCGATCCCGCCCGGCCGGAGGCGGCGGTGAGCGTGGTCGAGGGCCTGCCCGACAACCGGCTGCACGAGAACCGCCACCCGCTGTCCAGCTTCGTCTTCGACGGCGACGGGTCGCTGCTGATCAATGTCGGCGCGCCGTCGGACCGCTGCCTTGACGACGCCGGAGCGCCGCGCCGGGATGCGCGGGGCCAATGCGCCGAGGCCGGCGAGCAGGCGATGGTGCGGCGGTACCCCTACCTCGGCGGCGGGCGCTGGAGCCCGCAATGGACGCCGTTCGCCACCGGGCTGCGCAACTCCGTGGCGCTGGCGCGGCATGCGTCGGGCGCGATCTACCAGGCCGAGAACTCGGTCGACCTGACCACCCCGGACCGGCCTTTCGACGAGATCAACCGGCTGGTCGCGGGCGCGGATTACGGCTGGCCGTACTGCACCGACATGGGCGCCGCCCTGCCCGGCTGGAGCGCGCGGCAGGCGCGTTGCGGCGAGCGCGCCGCGCCCGTGTCCCTGCTGCCGCCGCACGCGGCGCCGCTGGCCCTGCTCTACTACGACGGCGAGATGTTCCCGGAGCTGCGCGGCCGGATGCTGGTCAGCTGGCACGGCTACCGACGGGCGGCGGGACGGGTCGTCGCCATCGAGACCGGACCCGACGGAGCGCCGCTGACCGACACGCGGGCCCGCTACGCCCTCTATCCGCGCGGCAGCCTGCCCTATCCGGCGGAGGCGCCGGCGCCCCGGGCCGTGGTGCTGACGCCGGGATGGGATGCGCGCGCCGCAGTCCACCCGCGCGGTTCGCCGGCCGGGATGGCGGTGGCGCGCGACGGCTCGATCTGGATCGCCGACGACCGCGCCGGCGCCATCCTCAGGATCGCGCGGGACTAGCCGCGCTGATCGCGCTTGCCGAGGACGCGCAGGCGCAGGGCGTTCAGCTTGATGAAGCCGGCGGCGTCCTTCTGGTCGTAGGCCACGGCGCCGTCCTCGAAGGTGACCAGCTCCTGGTCGTAGAGGCTGTGCGGGCTCTCGCGGCCGATCACCGTCGCATTGCCCTTGTAGAGCTTGACCCGGACCGTGCCCGTAACCTTGGCCTGCGAATGGTCGATGGCGGCCTGCAGCATCTCGCGCTCGGGCGAGAACCAGAAGCCGTTGTAGACGAGGTGGGCGTATTTGACCGCCAGCTCGTCCTTCAGGTGCATGGCCCCGCGGTCGAGGGTGATCGACTCGATGCCGCGGTGCGCCGCCAGCAGGATGGTCCCGCCGGGGGTCTCGTAGACGCCGCGCGACTTCATCCCGACGAAGCGGTTCTCGACGAGGTCGAGGCGGCCGATGCCGTTGTCATGGCCGTACTGGTTCAGGGCCGTCAGCAGGGTCGCGGGCGACATGGCCTCACCGTTGATCGAGACGGCGTCGCCCCGTTCGAAGTCGATGGTGATGACGGTCGGCGTATCGGGCGCGTCTTCGGGGGCGAGGGTCCGTTGGTGGACGAATTCGGGAGCCTCGACGGCCGGGTCCTCCAGCACCTTGCCCTCGGACGAGGAGTGAAGAAGGTTGGCGTCGACGCTGAACGGGGCCTCGCCGCGCTTGTCCTTGGAGATCGGGATCTGGTGCTTCTCGGCGAAGTCCAGCAGGTGCTCTCGCGACCGGAACGACCACTCGCGCCACGGCGCGACGACGCGGATGTCGGGCTCCAGCGCGTAGTACCCGAGCTCGAAACGGACCTGGTCGTTGCCCTTGCCGGTGGCCCCGTGACAGACGGCGTCGGCGCCGACCATGCGGGCGATCTCGATCTGGCGCTTGGCGATCAGCGGGCGGGCGATCGAGGTGCCGAGCAGATACTGCCCCTCGTACAGGGCGTTGGCGCGGAACATCGGGAAGACGTAGTCCCGCACGAACTCCTCGCGCAGGTCGTCGATGAAGATGTTCTCTTCCTTGATGCCGAGCTTGAGCGCCTTCTCGCGCGCCGGGGCCAGCTCCTCGCCCTGGCCGAGATCGGCGGTGAAGGTCACGACCTCCGCGCCGTATTCGGTCTGCAGCCATTTGAGGATGATCGAGGTGTCCAGCCCGCCGGAATAGGCGAGCACGACTTTCCTGGGCGCTGGCAGGGTCATGGAGGGGTCCTTCGGCGAACGCGGGGAGGCGTCGGGCGTATGCGCGCGCTTAAAGGACCAGACGCCCGGCGATGCAAGGGCGGGATTGGGGCGGGATCAGCCCCACGGCCCCGGCTGGTGCGACGGCGTGCTCGGCACGCTGGTCGACGGGGGAATGTCAGCGAGGTTCGCCCGCCCCGGCGCCAACCCCATCTTGGCGCCCAGATCCATCAGCGCCCGGACGCGGTTGGCCGTCGCGGGGTGGGTTGAGAACAGGTTGTCGGCGCCGCGGCCGGCCAGCGGGTTGATGATGAACAGCTGGCCGGAGGCGGGATTCCGCTCCGCCGTCGTGTTGACGATCTGCTTTGCCAAGCCCTCGATCTTCTGCAGGGCCGAGGCGAGGGAGGCGGGGTCGCCGGCGATTTCCGCCCCCACCCGGTCGGCCTCGTACTCCCGGGTGCGGCTGATGGCCATCTGAACGAGCCCGGCGGCCATGGGCGCGAGGATCATCAGCGCCAGGGTCCCGATCAGGCCGCCGGGGCGCTCGCGGTCGTCGCCGCCGCCGAAGAACAGGGCGAAATTGGCCAGGGCGGCGATGGCGCCCGCGACGGTGGCGGTCACCGTCATGGTCAGGGTGTCGCGGTTCTTCACATGGGCCAGCTCGTGGGCCATGACGCCGCGGATCTCGTCGCGGGTCAGCCTGTCGAGCAGGCCGGTGGTGGCGCAGACGGCGGCGTTGGCCGGATTGCGGCCGGTGGCGAAGGCGTTGGGCTGGTGGTTGCGAATGATGGCGATGGTCGGTCGCGGCAGGCCGGCGTCCTGCGCCATCTGGACCACGTCGGCGACGTAGGTGCGCACCACGGCGTTGGGATGGGTCTCGTCGACGGGTTCGGCCCGGTACATGCGCAGCACGATCCTGTCGGCGTTCCAGTAGCTGAACAGGTTCATGCCGGCGGCGAAGACCAGGGCGATCAGCATGCCGGTCGCGCCGCCGATCATGTAGCCGATGCCCATGAACAGGGCGGTCAGGGCGGCCAGAAGGACGAAGGTCTTGAGGTGGTTCATCGTCGGTGAAAACTCGAAGGGCTGGTGCGGAAACGGCCGACCGCCAACTTGTGGAGTCGCCGGCTTTGGCTCAAGGCAGGACCGCTGTGACCGATCATCCCACCTCCGACACCCCCGCCGCCACATCCGAAACGCCCGCCTTCAACGCGGACGTGCCTCACGCCACCCCGGAGCGCCCGCTGAGCGACGCCGCCCGGCGGGCCCTGCTGGAAGCGGCCGATCGCCGCGCCGGCGGCGGGAAGACGGCGTTGACGCCCGAGCACGGCGGCCCGCGCGGCCCCGAGCCGACCCGCTACGGCGATTGGGAGAAGAAGGGGCTGGCGGTCGATTTCTGACGGCGGAAACTCCACTGGCAGAACCGGGGCGGACGAACGGCGTTAACCCTGGCGCACAGGAGTCCGCCGCCATGATCCGCCCCCTCGCCGTCGCCGCAGCCCTGGCGGTCGCCTCCCTCGCGGGCGCGGCCTCGGCCCAGACCTGGGGCCAGCCGATCTATGTCAGCCCCTACGGCCGTGTCGTCGGCGGGACGCCGCTGTCGGAGATCGAGACCCGCGCCTACGTCAACACCGGCCGCTGGGCCGACGGCTATTCCGACCAGGCCTATGTCTATGTGCCGGCGCCGGTCTACGGCGAACGGTACGGCTACGGCTACGGCCGGGACTACGGTCACGACCGGCGCCGCCCTGAGCGCGGCTACGGCTATGGCGACCGATATGCATACGGCCATGGCCGCCGGGCATACGGCTACGGCCACGGCGGCTACGAGCCCCGTCCCCGGCCCGGCTACCGCGACGTCTGGGGCTACAACGACGACCGGCACCCATCCTCGCGGCGCTGGTCGAGCGACCGGCGCGCGCGTCGTTACGACCGCGATTGCGGCTGCGGCGACGTCTACCTTTACGACCGCTGAGGCCGGACAGGGTTAATTTCGACGCCGCCCGGGGAATGCCAAGGCCTCGATTTCGCCCCCTCGGTGCATTCCGAACCCTTTTCTTTCCAGTGACTTACAACGGCTCCAGCCTCCGGAGTCCGTGCCATGCGAGCGTTAACCCTTTCCGCAACCGCCGCCGCCCTCGTCCTGCTTGCGGCCGGCTCCGCCGTCGCCGGGGATCCGAGAGGCGGCGGCCATCATGGCGGTCCCTGCTGCGCGCCGCCGCCTCCGCCGCCCCCGCCGTGCTGCAACCACGGCGGCGGCTCGCGCAATGTGAACATCAACGTCAACGCCAGCGCCCGCGCCTTCGCGGAGGCCTCCGCCACCTCGCACTTCAACGCCCGCGCCTACGACGTCGGCTCGATCCGCGCCCGCGGCTTCGGCGGCGGCACGGTCTATGTCGGCGGCGGCTACGGCGGCGACATGGCCTACGGCTATTCGGGCGCGCCGGTCTATTACGACATCGACCGCCGGGTGATGGCCTGCGCCAGCGCGCCCTTCGGCTATCTGGTCACCGGTTTCGGCCGCGAGGGGCGCCAGCCGCCGTCCTGCGGGGCCTATGTCGAACACGAGGATTACGGGTACGACCGCGGCGGCCGCTACGGCTACAGCGAGCGCCACGACAGCTATGAGGCGCGGTCGTACGAGAGCTACGAAAGCTACGAGGAGTACGGGGCCTACGAGGCCTATGAAGAGGCCGGGGCCTATTCGGATCACGACCGTTACCGGGAGCGCGACTGCGACTGCCGCGAGCGCGCGCCCTATCCGCCGCCCTACCTGCCCGAGCCGCCACGCTACGAGCCTCCGGCCCCGCCGGCGCGCCCGCACCGGCCGCGGCGTCCGCGCCATGACGCGCCGCCCCGTCAGCAATACCGCCAGGAGCCCGGCGAGCGCGGCTAGACCGGACTAGGTCGCGATCCCGTCGATCGAGGCGGCGATGGCCGAGGCGGCGGAGAGCGGATTGTCGGCCGCGATCACCGGCCGGGCGACGACGAGGTGGGTGGCCCCCGCCTCCAGCGCGGCGCGCGGCGTGGCCACCCGCTGCTGGTCGCCCTTGTCCGCCCCCTCGGGCCGCACGCCCGGGGTGACGATCAGGAAGTCCGGCCGCCCGGCCTCGCCGGCCAGCTGACGCACCCGGGCCGCCTCGAGCGGGCTGGAGACGACGCCGTCCATGCCGCAGTCCAGCGCCTGGCGCACCCGCCGCTCGACCAGCTGCGAGGCGGTGAAGCCGTAGCCGAGGTCGGTCAGGTCGGCGTCGGACAGGCTGGTCAGCACGGTGACCGCGAGCAGTTTCGTTCCGGCGCCCGCCGTGTCGCGCCCCTTGACGGCGCCGCGCATCACCTGCGGCTCGGCATGGACGGTGAGCAGGTCGCAGCCGCCCTCGGCCACAGCCCGCGCCGCGCCCTCCACCTGGGCCCCGATGTCGTGCAGCTTCCAGTCCTGGAAGATCATCTTGCCGCGCGCCCGCAGCTCGTGGGCGAAGGCGACGCCCCCGGGCCGGGCCAGCAGGGTCAGGCCGACCTTGTAGGCCGAGACGGTGGCGCCGATCCGGTCCACCATCTCGCGCGCCGCCTCCACCGAGGGCAGGTCGAGGCCGACGATCAGGCGGGGGTCGGTCAGCACAGGCGTCATGGCGTCGCTCCTCTGGCTCAATCAGGACTGGACGCGCGCGCGGGCGTCAGCCTTGATGGCCGCTGACGGGTGAATTGCAGGGCGAGGTCAGCACATGGACGCGGTCGATCTGGGCGTCAACCTGTTCGTGGCCCTGTTCGCCCTGCTGGATCCGATCGGCAACCTGCCGATCTTTGCGGCGGCGACGGTCGGCGCGTCGCTGCGCCAGCGGATCTCGGTGTCGGCGCTGATCTGCCTGTTCGCGGTGGTCTTCCTGGCCTTCTTCCTGTTCACCGGCCTCGGGCTGCTGCAGTTCTTCGGCATCTCCATGGCCGCCTTCCGCATCGCCGGCGGCATCCTGCTGCTGCTGCTCGGCCTCGACATGGTGCGCGAGGACTTCCTCAAGATGTTCGCCGACGTCGAGTCCGCGACCGACGCCCAGGACGTGCGCGGCTATGCGCGGCGGCGCTTCAAGCGGCTGATCGTGCCCTTCGCCATCCCCTTGATGATCGGCCCCGGGGCCATCTCGACCGTCATCATCGTCGCCGGCGAGGGCCAGGAGATCGGGCCGGCGGGCACCGTCGCCGCCCTCGCCGCCATCGGGGCGGCCGGCTTCGTCAGCTTCATCTGCTTCGCCCTGACGGGGCCGCTCAGCCGGTTGCTGGGCGACGTCGGCATGGCGGTGATCGTGCGGGTGCTGGGCCTGATCCTGTGCGCCCTGGCTATCCAGTTCATGCTCTCGGGCCTGTCGGAGGCCATCCCCGGCATGTTCAGCTCGATCGCCACCACGCCGTACCCGGCAGGCGGGCACTAGATCCGCTTCAGCCGCCGGGCGTGGCCGCCGACCATGGCCAGGGCCAGACGGTCGGGGAGGTGTTTGGCGAGGCCGGCGAGCAGGGTGTTCAGGATCCCGGGGGTGACGCTGGGCCGGTTGGCTTCGCAGGCCTCGTAGCCGGCCCGCGCCACGCGGCTGGCGTCCATCCACATCCAGGCGGGATAGGCGGCGGAGACCTCGGCGCGCGTGCCGTTGGCGTCGTGGAACTCGGTCAGGGTGTAGCCGGGGCACAGGGCGGTGACGTGCACCCCCGTTCCGCGCAGTTCGAGATGCAGGCCTTGGGAAGCCTTGATCAGGAAAGACTTGATCGGCCCGTAGAGGGTGTCGCCGCCGGTGGCGGGCATCCGCCCGGCCAGAGAGGCGACGTTGAGGATGCGGCCGTAGCCGCGCTCGACCATGCCGGGGGCGAACAGCCGGGCCAGCTCGACCGGGGCGGTGAGCATGACGCGGATCGTGGCGGCGTGGGCCTCGGGATCGGTGTCGAGGAAGGCGGCGGTGCGGCTGAAGCCGGCGTTGTTGACGAGGCCGTCGATAGTCAGGCCCCTGGCCGCGATGGCGTCGAACAGGCGGCGGGGCGCGGCGAGATCGGCGAGGTCTTGCGGGACGACGGCGACGGCGGCGTCCTGCGCGGCCAGTTCGGCGGCGAGGGCGCGCAGGGGGGGCTCGCGGCGGGCCGTGAGCACGAGGTCCCAGCCCTTGTCGGCATAGACCCGGGCCAGCGCCGCGCCGATGCCGGCTGAGGCGCCGGTGATCAGGACGGTGCGGCGCTTCGGGCTCAGGCGGCGACCGGGCAGGCGGCGTGCGGGGCGAAGGCCGCCAGCGAGGGCGGGTCCTCGGCCAGCAGGTCGGCGATGGTGATCTTCGACAGGGCCTCGCCGGCGGCGCGGTCGGCGGCGGTCAGGGCCTTGGCGACCTGACGCGGAATATGGGTGCTGACCGGGCAGTGCTGGGCCCCGGCCGGCGGCGAGCCGAGGTGGGCGCAGCCGTTGACGGCGCGCAGCACGGTGTCGAGGCTGATGGTCTCGGGCCGGTGCAGCAGCCAGGCCCCGCCCGAGGCGCCGGGCCGGGTGGCGATCAGCCCGGCCTTGGCCAGCAGGGCGGTGACGCGCCGCACCACCACCGGATTGGTCGGGATCGAGGCGGCCAGAACCGCGCTCGGCGCGGCCTCGGCCGGCGAGTAGGCGCCCTTGTGGGCCAGATAGGCCAAGGCGTGGGCGGCGACGGGAAAGCGTTGGCTGTCGGACATGGCGTTGGCCTCAAGATAGGATGACGGCGGCGCTTTCACAAACCGGCGGCGCCGACGCGTGCAACCTTGCGGGCCGCAGGCCGATTGAACCGCCCGGTGAAAGGGCCTAAAGGCTCGCCGCTCGTTTGATGGGAACCGCGCCGTGCGGCGTCCCGGAGGCACTTCATGGTCGGGGCCCCTCCCCAAGGTGAAGACGGCAAGCCCGCCGCCGCAAGCTCCCCCAATCCCCAGGACAAGACCGTCGCCCCGGCCCACCCGCACCCCGCGGCTGCGGGCGAGGGCGGTCACGTCCGCGCGGGCAAATGGGGCCTGATCCTCGGCGCCATCGGCGTGGTGTTCGGCGACATCGGCACCAGCCCCCTCTACGCCATGCGCGAGGCGCTGAGGCATTCGCGCAGCGGCGGCACGGAGGAGCTGGCGGTGCTGGGCACGGTGTCGCTGGTGTTCTGGGCCCTGCTGCTGGTGGTGACGGTCAAATACGTCGTCTTCCTGATGCGGGCCGACAACAAGGGCGAGGGCGGCACCCTGGCGCTGATGGCGCTGGCCCAGCACGCGCTCGGCAAGCGTTCGGCGCTGGTGTTCTTCCTCGGCGTCTGCGGCGCGGCCATGTTCTACGGCGACGGCGTGCTGACCCCGGCGGTCTCGGTGCTGTCGGCGGTCGAGGGCCTCGGCGCCGCGCCCGGAGTCAGCGCCTCGGTGACGCCGTTCATCGTGCCGATCGCGGCGGGCATACTGATCGCCCTGTTCATGGTGCAGTCGCGCGGCACCGCCAGCATGGCCCGGGCGTTCGGGCCGATCACCGCCGTCTGGTTCCTGGTCATGGCGGGGCTGGGCCTCTACCACATCTTCGACGACCCCTCGATCCTGAGAGCCCTGTCGCCGCACTACGGCGCCCTGTTCCTGATCGATAACGGCGTGCTCGGCTTCATCCTGCTGGGCAGCGTCTTCCTCGCCGTCACCGGGGCCGAGGCGCTCTATACGGACATGGGCCATTTCGGAAAGGCGCCGATCCGCGCCGGCTGGCTGTGGTTCGTCCTGCCCTGCCTGATGCTGACCTACCTCGGTCAGGGAGCCCTGGTGCTCAGCGACCCGGCGGCGCGGCTGAACCCGTTCTGGGCGATGATCCCCGAGATCATCTACTGGCCGGTGCTGATCCTCGCCACGCTGGCCACCATCATCGCCAGCCAGGCGGTGATCACCGGGGCCTTCTCCCTGACCCAGCAGGCGGTCCAGCTGGGCCTGCTGCCGCGCATGAACATCCTGCAGACCAGCGAGAGCCAGGCCGGTCAGATCTTCGTCCCCTCAGTCAACACCATGCTGCTGATCGGGGTGCTGGTCCTGCTGGTGCTGTTCCCGACCTCGTCGCAGCTGGCGGGCGCCTATGGGGTGTCGGTGACCGGGGCCATGCTGGTCGACAGCCTGCTGGCCTTCTTCATCGTCCGGCGGCTGTGGAAGTGGAGCCTGCCGCTCAGCGTGCTGGCCGTGACGCCCTTCCTTGTGATCGATATCGCCTTCTTCAGCTCCAACCTGCTGAAGGTGCCGCAGGGGGCGTGGGCCCCGCTGGTGATCGGCGCCGGCATCGTGCTGCTGATGTGGACCTGGACGCGCGGCACTCAGATCCTGACCGCCAAGACCCGCAAGGACAGCCTGCCGCTGGCCGACCTGATCGAGATGCTGCGCGCCCGGCCGCCGCACCGCGCGCCCGGCACGGCCATCTTCCTGACCTCCGACCCGGACGTCGCCCCGGTGGCCCTGATGCACAATCTCAAGCACAACAAGGTGCTGCACGAGAAGAACGTCATCCTGACCGTGCGCACCACCGACCGGCCGCGCGTCGCCGAGGCCGACCGCATCCGCATCGAACCGATCTCGGACGATTTCAAGAAGCTGGTCATCTCCTACGGCTTCATGGAGCAGCCCAACCTGCCCAAGGCGCTGGGCATCTGCCGCAAGCAGGGGCTGAAGTTCGACATCATGTCGACCAGCTTCTTCCTCGGGCGGCGCTCGGTCGTGGCCTCGGCGGCGCAGGGCATGCCGATGTGGCAGGACCGGCTGTTCATCTTCCTGATGCGCAACGCCACCAACCCCACCGACTTCTTCCACATTCCGCCGGGGCGCGTCGTCGAGCTCGGCGCGCAGGTCGCCGTATGAGCCGTGAACCCTCCAAGGGGCGCAGCTCCGCCGCCCGGGGCCGCCGCATGGCCGAGAAAACCCGCGGACCTCGCCCGCCCAGGGCCGAACAGCCCCGCGACGAGGCCGCGGATATCGGCGTCGAGGCGCGGCTGGCGGCCGGGGTTCTGCTGAACGCGGCGCTGGAGGGGCGCGGCGGACTGGACGCCGCCCTGTCGTTCCGGGAGGTCGCCGCCCTGCCCGGCCCCGACCGCGCCTTCGCCCGAGCCGTGGCCATGGCCGCCCTGCGCCGGCTGGGCGAGATCGACCAGATCCTCGACCGACGGCTGCAGAAGGGGCCGCCGCTGGCGGTGCGCACCATATTGCGCGTCGCCCTGGCCCAGACGCTGGTGCTGGAGACGCCGGCCTTCGCGGCGGTGTCGACGGCGGTGAAACTGGCCGAGCGCGATCCCAAGACCCGGCCCTACAAGAACCTCGTCAACGCCGTGCTGCGCGGCATCGAGCGCGAGGGGCCGGGGCTGACCACCGCCGAGTCCAACCTGCCCGACTGGCTGGCCGCCCGCTGGCGCGCGACCTATGGCGAACCGGCGCTGGCCGGGCTGGCGCTGGCCGCCCGCGAGGAGCCGGCCACCGACCTGAGCCTGAAGCCCGGGCTCGATCCCGCCGCCGTGGCCGAGGCCGTCGACGGCGAGGTCCTGACCGGCGGGACGGTGCGTACCGGGCGGCGCGGCGACATCTCCGGCTGGCCCGGGTTCGAGGACGGGACGTGGTGGGTCCAGGACGCCGCCGCCGCCGTCCCGGCCCGGCTGCTGGCCCCGAAGGCCGGGGAGGCCATCGTCGATTTCTGCGCCGCGCCGGGCGGCAAGACCCTGCAGCTGGCCGCCGCCGGCGCCGCGGTCGTGGCGCTGGACCGTTCGGACAAGCGGCTGGACCGGCTGCGCGCCAATCTCGCGCGGACCGGGCTGGGCGCCGAAGTGGTGGTCACGCCCGCCGAGGAGTGGGACGACCCGCGCAGCTTCGACGCCGTGCTGCTGGACGCGCCCTGCACCGCCACCGGCACCTTCCGGCGCAATCCGGAAGTGCTGCGCGCCACCAAGCCCGCGGATGTGGCCAAGCTGGCCGACGTGCAGCACCGGCTGCTGGACGCCGCCGCCGAACGGGTCAAGCCGGGCGGGCGGCTGGTCTATTGCGTCTGCTCGCTGGAGCGCGAGGAGGGCGAGACCCAGGTGATCGCCTTCCTGCGCCGCAACCCGGCGTTCCGAACGGCCGCCGCCGACCCGAAGGCGCTCGGCGCGCCGGACGAGGCCCTGACGCCGGAAGGCTGGCTGCGCATCCTGCCGTCGATGTGGGCGGAGAAGGGCGGGCTGGACGGCTTCTTCATCGCCCGGCTGGACCGGGTTTCCTAGGGCAGGACGGTGTAGGTCATCCGCGCGCGGGTGCTGAACCCGAGGTCCTCGTAGAAGGCGATGGTCGCCGCGTGGTCGGCGTAGGCGTGCAGGAAGGCCTGTTCGCCGCGCTCGATAATGCGGCCGACGACGATGCGGCTGAGGGCGCCGGCGAGGCCCTGTCCGCGGAACTCGGGATGGGTGCAGACGCCGCTGAGTTCACTGAACCCGTCGACCTTCATCCGCTCGCCGGCCATGGCGATCAGCCGGCCCTCGCGGCGTACGCCGACGAAGCCGCCGAGCCGCAGCGTGCCCTTCCGGAACGGACCGGGCCGGGTCAGGGTCGCCAGCGCCAGCATCTCGTCCGCATCCGCTTCGGACAGGGTCAGGACGTCGGGGTCGCCGGGCTGGCCGGGAGTCAGGGCGGCGGCGGTCATCTGCACGCAGGCGGCCTGTGAGACCGGCGGGAGGTCAGGGAGGGCGGCGGCGATCGGGGTCCCCTCCGGCTCGACCAGACCCGCGCCGGGATAGCGGCGGCAGAGGTCGTCCAGCGCCGCCCGGCTGCCGGCCGAAACATCTGCGGCGGCGGCGAAGACCCCGATGTCGGGGTCGAGACGCACCGCCGCGCCGCCCTCGTGCTCCGCCCGGATGGCCAAGGACGCGAGACGGGTGGCGAGCGCGCTCCAGACGGGGCGATCGAGAGGGTGGTTCAAGGTCATGGCCCTACCTGGTCAAAAGCGCGGCCGTTCGCCAGTCCCGGACCGACGCGAGGTCCGAAAGCCGCGCCTAGGCCCGCCAGAAGCCGACGATCTTCTTGACCTCGTCGACCACCGGATCGGCGATGGCGGCGGCGCGGTCGGCGCCGCCCTTCAGGACCCGGTCGATCTCGGACGGGTCGTCCATCAGCCTGCGCATCTCGGCGGTGACCGGGGCCATGGAGGCGACGGCCAGCTCGGCCAGGGCCGGCTTGAAGGCGCCGAAGCCCTTGCCGCCCCATTCGCGCAACACCTGCTCGCGGGTCTCGTCGGCCAGCGCCGCATAGATGGTGACGAGGTTCTTCGCCTCCGGCCGGGCGTCGAGGCCCTCGACGGCTTCCGGCAGCGGCTCCGGGTCGGTCTTGGCCTTGCGGATCTTGGCGACGATGGAGTCGGCGTCGTCGGTCAGGTTGATGCGCGACAGGTCCGAGGGATCGGACTTGCTCATCTTGGCCGCGCCGTCACGCAGACTCATGACGCGAGGCGCGGGGCCCTGGGTGAGGGGCTCGGGCAGGGGGAAGAAGCCGGGAACGCCGAAGTCGTTGTTGAATTTGGCGGCGATGTCGCGGGTCAGTTCGAGGTGCTGCTTCTGGTCCTCGCCGGTCGGCACCTCGGTGGCCTTGTAGAGCAGGATGTCGGCGGCCTGCAGCACCGGATAGGTGTAGAGGCCGACCGAGGAGCGCTCCTTGTGCTTGCCGGACTTCTCCTTGAACTGGGTCATGCGGTCGAGCCAGCCGAGGCGGGCGACGCAGTTGAGGATCCAGGCGAGTTCCGAATGCGCCCGCACCGCCGACTGCGGGAAGATCACCGACTTCGCCGGGTCGAGGCCCGAGGCCAGATAGGCGGCGGCGATCTCGCGGGTCTGGGCGGTCAGCAGGGCCGGGTCCTGCCACACGGTGATGGCGTGCAGGTCGGCCACGAACAGGAAACAGGGCGCGCCCGTGTCCTGCAGCTGGGTGAACCGCTTCAGGGCGCCGAGGTAGTTGCCGAGGTGCAGGGCGCCGGAGGCCTGGATGCCGGACAGGATGCGGCGGGGGCCGGCGTAGGGGGCCGGGGTCTGGTCAGTCATGGTCAGGGTCTCGGGAGAAGGCAGGAGGGAGCGCGCGCACGGGCGCGGAACGGGGCGGTGCGATCAGCCGCGCCATCGCCGGGCGGCGAGGAAGGGTCCCGAATGAGCCATGCCTCGCGCTTATCGCCTCGACGCCGGAAGGGCAAGGCGGTCAGCGGCCGCGCCGGATCAGACCGCGCACCTCGGCGACCGTGACGGCGCGGGTGGCGAAGGCGAGGGCGACGTAGGTCAGGCCCCCTGCGGCGGTGACCAGCAGCAGGGCGGTTTCCTTGGCCCCGTGGGTCGTGCCGAGCCGGGCCAGCAGCTCGGCGACCGGCGTCTCGTAGCTGGCGCGGAAGGCGGCGGCGACGCCGACCACCACCGCCAGACCGGCGGAGGCTGCGGCGATGCGGGCGAGGCGCGACAGGGCCGGAACGCCGGGCCGGTAGAGGCCCCTCCGCCACAGGGCGCCGCCGAGCAGCAGCACATTCGTCCAAGCCGCGGCGGAGACCGCGGCGGCGATGCCCGAGACGCCCATGCCGAGGTTGAACAGGCCGATGGCCAGGGCCGCGTTCACCGCCACCGAGACGAGGGCGAACTTCATCGGCGTGCGGGTGTCGCCGCGCGCGAAGAAGGCGGGCGCGAGGATGCGGATCAGCACGAAGGCCGGCACGCCCCAGCCGAACTGGAACAGGGCCCGGGCCGTGTTGACGGCGTCGAACTCGAGGAAGGCGCCGCGCGTGAACAGGGCGTCGATCAGGAAATAGGGCATGGCCATCAGGGCCGCGGCGGCGGGCAGGGTCAGGGCCATGGAGAGGGTCAGGGCCTCGTCCATAGAGGCCTGCTGCTGTTCGTGGTTGGCCGAGGCGACCGCCCGCGACAGGCGCGGCAGCAGGGCGATGCCGATGGCCACGCCGACGAGGCCGAGCGGCAGCTGGTAGAGGCGGTCCGCCGTGGCCAGCCAGGTCCGGCCGCCGGCCACGAAACTGGACAGGTTGCCGGAGATGAAGACGTTGATCTGGGTCGCCGAATTGCCGACGGCGGCGGGGATGGCGGTGATGATGATGGCCTTGACCGGCGGGGTCAGCCTGGGGAGGGCGAGGCGGATGTCGGCCCCAGCCTTGCGGGCGGCCCACCAGCACAGTCCCGCCTGCGAGACACCTGCCGCCAGCACCGCCCACGAGGCCGCATAGGCGGCCCCGACCTGGTCGCCCTGGGCCGGGATGACGGCGGCGAGCATGATCAGGTTGAGCAGGATCGGATAGGCGCCCGAGACGATGAAACGGCCCCTCGCGTTGAGCACGCCCGACAGCAGGGCGGCGACGGCCATGCAGGGCAGGTAGGGCATGGTGATCTGGGTCAGGATGACGGCCAGCTTGAAGCGCGCGGGATCGTCGAGGAAGCCGACGTTGATGACGGTCATCAGCCACGGCATGGTCAACTGGGCGACGATGGTCAGGCCGAGGGTGGCGACGGCGACGGCGGCGAGGGCGTCGGTGGCGACCTTGTCGGCGACCGCCTCGCCCTCGGTCTGCAGCGTCCGCGCATAGGCCGGGACGAAGGCGGCGGCGAAGGCCCCCTCGGCGAAGATGCGGCGGAACAGGTTGGGGAAATTCAGGGCGGTGTTGTAGGCGTCCGCGGCCGGTCCGGCCGAGGCCCCCAGCGCGGCAGAGATGACCACGTCGCGGGCGAAGCCGGCCAGCCGGCTGACCAAGGTCAGGCCGCTGAAGATGGCCGAGTTGCGCATCATGCCGCCGCCCTTGCCCGCGGTGGCCGCAGAGGCCGGCGGCTGGACGAGAGGTTCCGAGGTCCCCGAGGCCGAGGGCACCGGCGGGGCGGCTTCCATGGGTTCCACGGGGGGCGGGGTCTTGTCGGCCATGTCAGCGCTCTAGCCCGCTTCGGGCGCGCGCGATACGGGCGGCCGGGCGGGCCGCAGCCGGCCGAGCTCCGAGACGTCGCGCAGGCTGGCGCGGACCGGGGCCGAGACCGGCGCGGCGCCGCGGTCCTTGCGGTCCAGCGCCGCTTCCAGATCGGCGCGCAGCCGGTCCAGCGCCGCGCCGGCCTTCGGCTTCCGGCCTTTCGCATCGGTGACGTAGAAGCTGTCGACGGCGCGCTCGCCGAAGCCGGCGATGTGGGCCGAGCGGATCGACAGGCCCGCCCCCGCGAACACCCGCGCCAGGTCCGCCAGCAGGCCCGCGCGGTCGGCCCCCGACACCTCGACGACGGCCGCGCTCGGGCTCTGCTCCAGGTCGATGATGGTGGTCGGCCGCACGTCGAAGGCGGCGCGCCGGGGATTGAAGGGCGACGGCGGGGGCGAGGCGCGGCCCGGCTGGCCGCGCGCGGCCGCTTCCAGCGCCTTCAGCAACCGCACCAGACGGCGCGGCTCGGCCTGGCCGTAGGGCGCGCCGGCGCCGTCCTGCAGGTCGAACACATCCAGGGCGGCGCCGTCGTCGGCGGTGGCCACCCGCGCCCCGACCACGTCGGCGCCGGCGCTCGCGAGGGCCTCGGCGAGATCGGCGAACAGGCCGGGCCGGTCGACGGCCGCCACGGCCACCCGCGTCGCCGAGCCACCGCCGTCCTCCGCGCCGTCCAGGACCTCGGCCGCCGCCCCCTCGGCCCGGGCGCGCGCCATCAGCGCCGGATAGTCGTCCAGCGGATCCGCCCCGCTGATGTCCTCGCCGCGGAACACGGCCTCGGTGCGCAGGTACAGGTCGCGGATCAGCTGTCCCTTCCAGCCGTTCCAGACGCCCGGCCCGACGGCGCGGATGTCGGCCACGGTGAGGATCAGCAGGGTGCGCAGCCGCTCGGGATCGCCGACCAGTTCGGTGAAGGCGCGCACGGTTTCGGGATCGGACACGTCGCGCTTCTGGGCATAGTCGCTGAGCGCCAGGTGGTTGCGCACCAGCCAGACCACGAATTCGGTTCGGCGCGGGTCGAGGCCGAGCCGGTCGCAGGCGCGGCGGGCGGCGATGGCGCCGTCCTCCAGCTGCCCCCGGTCGCCGCCCTTGCCGACGTCGTGCAGCAGCATGGCCAGCATCAGGGCCTCGAAGTCGTCGATGCGGTGGACGATCTCGCTGGCGTTCGGGTGCTCCGCCTTCAGCTTGCCGCGCTGGATGTCGTTGATGATGCCGATGGCCTGCAGGGTGTGCTCGTCGACCGTGTAGGCGTGGTACATGTTGAACTGGGTCTGGCCGACGATCCGGCCCCATTCGGGCAGGAACCGGCCCAGCAGGCCGGTCTCGTTCATCAGCGTCAGCACCCGGTAGGGCCGCTGGCCGTGGGCCAGGATGTCGAGGAAGGCGCGGGCGGCCTCCGGGTCGCGGCGCAGCGACGGCGTCACCAGCGACAGCGATCGGCTGACCGCCGAGAAGGCGTCCGGATGCAGGTCCAGATCGTGGACGTCGGCGCAGCGGAACAGCATCAGCAGCTTTTCAGGGGCCGCCGCGAACACCTCCGGCCCGGTCACCGACAGCCGGCCCCTGTCCTCGATGAAGCCGTCGACGCCGAGCTTGCGCCGGCGGCCCGGGATCAGCCGGGACAGACTGAGCGTCGGTTTCTGCTGGCGCGCCTCCAGCTTGGCGGACAGGGCGCGGGTCAGGGCGCCGACATCGCGGGCGACGATGAAGTAGCGGCGCATGAACCGCTCCACCGCCGGCTCGTCGCCGCGGCCGCGCCAGCCCATGCGGCGGGCGACCTCGGGCTGCAGGTCGAAGGTCAGCTTCTCCTCGGCCCGCCCGGCGACCCTGTGCAGGTGCGCGCGGGTGCGCCACAGGAAGTCGAAGGCCTCCTCGAAGGTGCGGCGCTCGCGCGGGGTCAGCAGGTCGTCGAGCACCCGCGCGCCCAGCGGGCTGTCGGGGGCGAGGGAGCGGGCGATCCAGAACAGGGTGTTGAGATCGCGCAGCCCGCCCTTGCCGTCCTTGACGTTGGGCTCGACCCGGTACCGCACCGCCCCCGCCTTCTGATGGCGGGCGTCCCGCTCCTCCAGCTTGGCGGCGATGAAGGGGCGGGGATCCGTCCTGGTCACGAAGGCGCGGAAGCGGGCGATGAACGCCTCGGCGAGGGTCTCGTCGCCGGCGAGAGGCCGCGCCTCCAGCAGGGCGGTCCGGACGGTCATGTCGGTCTTGGCCAGGGCGAGGCATTCGTCGACCGAGCGCGCCGACTGGCCGACCTTCACGCCGAGGTCCCACAGGACATAGAGCATGAACTCGATGACCTGCTCGGTGCGCGGGATCGGCTTCCACGGGCGCAGGAACAGCAGGTCGAGGTCCGAGAAGGGCGCCAGCACGCCGCGTCCGTAGCCGCCGACGGCGATCAGGCTGAGGCGCTCGGCCTCGGTCGGATTGGGCGCGGGATAGAGGGTTTCGGTCGTGAAACGCCACAGGGCGATCAGCATCTCGTCCGCCGCCGCCGCGTGCAGACGCGCCACCTCGACGCCGCCGAGCCCGTATTCCAGCCGCTGCGCCGCCTTCAGCCGGGCCGCGTCCCACGACTGCCGGAGCAGCGCCGTGGCCGCAGCGCGCGGATCGGCCGCGGCGGCGGCTTTGGCCCAGGCGTCGCCGGAAGGGCCGCCTGCGTCTGCGGTGTCGGCCGGTCGGCGGCTGCGGGGACTCATGCCCCCGATATAGACCGGGAGACGGCCACGCGCGACAAGGACACGGCCGGCGCCCGGCTAGCTCTTGATCGCCTTGAGCCGGTACAGCGCCTCCAGCGCCTCGCGCGGCGACAGTTCGTCCGGCTCGATGGCCGACAGGGCGTCCGTCAGGGCCGAGGACGGCGGTGGCGCCGGCGGCTCAGCGACAGCGAACAGGGGCAGGTCGTCGAGGCTGACCGCAGCGGATTTCTCGCCCTCCAGCCGGTCGAGCACCTCGCGGGCGCGGCTGACCACGGCCGCGGGCACGCCGGCCAGCCTGGCCACCTGCACGCCATAGGACCGGTCGGCGGCGCCGGGCGCGGCCTCGTGCAGGAAGACGAGGTCGCCGTTCCACTCCCTGGCCCGCATCGACAGATTGCAGACGTGGGCGAGACGCGTCTCCAGGCCCGCCAGCTCGTGATAGTGGGTGGCGAACAGGGTGCGGGCGCGATTGCGGTCGTGCAGGGCTTCGGCCACGGCCCAGGCGATGGCGAGGCCGTCATAGGTCGCCGTGCCGCGGCCGATCTCGTCCAGCACCACGAAGCTGCGGTCGGTGGCCTGGGTCAGGATGGCGGCGGTCTCGACCATCTCCATCATGAAGGTGGAGCGGCCGCGCGCGAGGTCGTCGCCGGCGCCGACGCGGCTGAACAGCCGGTCGACGACACCCAGCCGCATGGACCTGGCGGGCACGAAGGCGCCGGCCTGGGCCAGCACCACCAGCAGGGCGTTCTGGCGCAGGAAGGTCGACTTGCCGGCCATGTTCGGGCCTGTGACGATCGACAGGCGGGCGCAGCCGGCGCCGGAGCCGTCCAGCCGGCAGTCGTTCGGGGTGTAGGGATCGCCCGCCGACTTGACCGCCGCCTCGACGACGGGGTGGCGACCGGCGACGACTTCGAAACAGGCGGTGTCGTCGACCAAGGGCCGGACCGCTCCGACCTCCTCGGCCCACTCCGCCAGGGCGGCGTGGGCGTCCAGTTCCGCCAGCGCTTCGGCGACGGCCTGCAACGGCTGGGCCAGCGATTGGACCGTGCGCCGCCAGGTCTCGAAGGTCTCGCCTTCGATGGCGAGGGCGCGGTGCCCGGCCTGGCTGATCTTCGCGTCCAGCTCCGACAGTTCGACGGTGGTGAAACGGACCTGGTTGGCGAGGGTCTGGCGGTGGATGTAGGGGCTGTCGCCGGTCGGCCGCAGCAGGGGTTCGGCGGCCTTGGCGCTGGCCTCGAGGAAATAGCCGAGGACCGCGTTGTGGCGAATCTTGAAGGGCACGCCGGAGTCCGCGACCGCCCGGGCCTCCAGATCGGCCACCACCCGGCGGCTGTCGTCGCGCAGGCGGCGCGCCTCCTCCAGTTCGGGCCGATAGCCGGGGGCGACGAAGCCGCCGTCGCGGGCCAGATGCGGCGGCTCGCCGACCAGCCCCTCGGCGAGATCGACCAGCAGCCGCCCGGTCTCGGGCGACAGGGTCAGGCGGTCGAGGCAGGCCGACAGCCGCGCCGGAGGGCCGGTCAGCGGATCGCGCTCCGGCGGGAACAGGCCGGCGATGCCTTCAGCCACCGAGAGGCCGGTGCGGATCGCCGCCAGATCGCGCGGGCCGCCGCGCCCCAGCGCCAGACGCGACACGGCGCGGGCCACATCGGGCGCGGCCTTCAGACCGTCGCGCAGGTCGCGGCGCAGATCGCGGCGCTCCAGCAGCCATTCGACCGCGTCGAGGCCGTGGTTGATCGCCGTGGTGTCCCTCAGCGGCCGGGCGATGCGTTCGGCCAGGGCCCGGGCCCCGCCGGCGGTGACCGTGCGATCGATGCAGGCCAGCAGCGAACCGTCGCGCTCGCCGCGCTGGGTGCGGTCGATCTCGAGGCTGAGGCGCGTCGCCGGGTCGATGGCGAGGAAGCCGGTTTCGCCCGAGCGTCGCGGCGGCGACAGGGCGGGGATCTTGCCGGCCTGGGTGGTTTCCAGGTAGGCGGCGATCAGTCCCAGCGCCGAGACTTCCGCCTCCTCGAAGGCGCCGTAGCCGTCCAGCGAGGCGACGCCGTACAGCCGCTCGACGCGGACCCGCGCGCCGACCGGTTCGGTCAGCGCCTGCGGCAGGGCCTGGACCACGCCGCCCGAACCGTCGAGGGCCGCCTTCGCCGCCTCGTCTGAGAACAGCCGGTCGGGGACCAGCACTTCGGAGGGCCGGAACGAGGCCAGGGTGGCGGCGAGGTCGTCCAGCGAGCAGGCCACGACATCGACGGACCCGGCCGACAGTTCGACCACCGCCACGGCGGCGCGGCCCTTGCGGATCGCCACCGCCGCCAGCCGGTTGGCCCCGCGCGCATCCAGCAGGCTGTCTTCGGTCAGGGTGCCCGGGGTGACGACGCGCACGATGTCGCGCTTCACCACCGCCTTGGAGCCGCGCTTCTTCGCCTCTGACGGCGCCTCCAGCTGTTCGCAGATGGCCGCCTTGAAGCCCTGCCGGATGAGCCGGGCCAGATAGCCGTCCAGCGCATGGACCGGCACCCCGGCCATGGGGATGTCCTCGCCCTGATGCTTGCCGCGCTTGGTCAGGGTGATGCCCAGCGCCGCCGCGGCGATCTCGGCGTCCCTGAAGAACAGCTCGTAGAAATCGCCCATGCGGAAGAACAGGATGGCGTCCGGCGCCTGCGCCTTGGCGGCGAGGAACTGAGCCATCACCGGCGTCACGCCCTCGGTGGACGGCAGCTCGGCGGCTTTCGGCGGATGGGCGAGGGGGGCGTTCATATGAGCGGCGCAAGGTGACGGATTGCGGGCGCCCCCTCAAGCGTTCCCTTGCGCCATCCTGTCAGGGTGCGGTCGGGAGTGCTGGTTCGTCACAACGAACACAAAGGAACAGGCACGAAGGACACGACGGGACCGGCGCCGAACTCGCGCGCAGCGCCTTCAGCTCCACGGGCGTCGAAACGCCTGCGGCGCCTCCGCCGGGTCCCGTCGTGTTCTTTGTGGCTTTCTCTTCTTCGTGCTCGTTGTGATGAACCAGCTGGCGGCGGGGCCTCGCTGCTTGTCTGAAAGGCGCGTCCCTGCGACAAGCGGCTCAGGCGGTTAAGGGAACGCGGTCCAACACCGCGGCTGTGCCCGCAACTGTAGGCGGCGAGGCCGTCGTCCGGTCCGGAGAGCGATCTCCGGCGTCACTGGCGCATCCTTCGGGAGAGCCGGGAAGGCGAGGACGGCGGCTTTTGACCCGCAAGCCAGGAAACCTGGCCGCCGACGTCGCTCGTCCGCTGTCCGGGACCAGGCAGAGGCGCGGTGATCCGTCGAGGCGACCCGACACCTGCGCCGTTCCTTGCGGGACGGGTCGGTCGCCTTATCCACGTCGCCGCGATGCGCTCGCGCGGGGACGACGGAGACATCGCCGATGCGAGTCCAACACGCGCGATCCCTGCTTCTCGCCACCGCCGCGGCCGTATGCCTGCCGCTGTCGGCCCAGGCCCAGGCGGCCGACGACCCCGACGACGCCCTGCCCGAGGTGGTGGTCACCGCCACCCGGCTGCCGGCCATCGTCGCCGACACGCCGGGCGCCCGGGTCATCGACCGGGCGACCATCGACCGCCGCGGCGCGGTCTTCGCCGCCGATATCCTGAGCGACGTGCCGGGCCTTTCGGTGGTGCGTTCCGGCGCCTTCGGCGGGGTCGCCCAGGTGCGGATGCGCGGGGCGGGGCCGGGCAAGACGCTGGTGCTGGTCGACGGGGCGCCGGTCAACGATCCGGCCGAGGTCAACGGATCCTTCGATTTCTCGGGCCTCGAGCTGTCCGATATCGAGCGCATCGAGGTGCTGTCGGGGCCGCAGTCGTCGCTGTGGGGCTCGGACGCCATCGGCGGGGTGATCGCCTTCACCACGCGCGAGCCCGACGGGCTGGCGCTGGATGCCGAGGCGGGGTCGTTCGGGACCGTGCGTGGCCGGCTGGCGGGCGGCGTCTCGACCGGGCGCTCCAGCTTCGGGGTCTGGGTCTCACGCTTTGCTGCCAACGGCATCTCCGCCGCCGACGCGGCGGACGGGAACACCGAGACCGATGGCTTCAGATCGACCACCGCCGGCGCGCGGGGTCGCCATGCCCTCGGCGAGACCCTGTCGGTGGACGGCGCCATCCGCTGGACCCAGGGCGAGGCCGAACTCGACGGCTATCCCGCGCCGGCCTTTGTCCTGGCGGACACCGCCGACAGCCAGACGAGCGAGCAGTGGTCCGGCTTCGGCCGCCTGCGCTTCGAGGCTCTGGGACTGTCGCACCAGGTCAGCGTCTCGGCCTCGGACATCGCGCGGGAGACGGTTTCGACCTTCCCGTCAGAGTTCGAGGCGGACCGGCAGGCGTTCCGCTGGCAGGCCGGGGGCGAGGCGGCGGGGGTCGCCTTCGTCATCGGGGCCGAGCGCGAGGCGACGCAGGGCAGCCTGTCGACCGGGCTGACGGAGGCGCTGGGGACCACTTCCGCCTTCGCCACGGCGCGGGTCGAGCCGTCGCAGCGTGTGAGCCTGTCGGGCGCGCTGCGCGTCGACGACACCGACGACTTCGGTTCGAAGACGACCGGCCGGGTCTCGGCGGCGTTCGACGCCGGCGCGGGCGTCACCCTGTCGGCGGCGTATGGCACGGGCTTCAAGGCGCCGTCGATCAGCCAGGCGGTGTGCGACTTCTGCTTCTCGGCCCAGCCGTTTCCGGTTCTGCGGCCGGAGACGGCGGAGGGCTATGAGGCGGCGATCGGCTGGGCCTCGCCCGACGGGCGGATCGAGGGGCGGGTCACCGCCTACCGGCTCGAGGTCGAGGACCAGATCACCTACGTCTTCGATCCGGCGACGTTCGACAGCGTCTACGTCAATGTGGCCCGGACCGCGACCGACGGGGTCGAACTGGAAGGCCGCGCCCGGCTCGGCGGCGGCTTCGATCTGAGCCTCGCCTGGGCGTGGACCGACGCGCGCGACGAAAGCACCGGGGCCCGGCTTCTGCGCGTGCCGGAACGGGCGGGGTCCGCGACTCTGGGCTGGACCGGCGAGCGGCTGTCGGCGGCGCTGACCGTGCGCGGCGAGAGCGATCAGGAGGATGTCGGCGGGGTGCGCGAGGCCTTCGTCACGGCCAATCTGAACGGGTCGTACGCCCTGACCGACCAGGTCTCGCTGACGGCGCGCATCGAGAACCTGGCGGACGCGCGGTATCAGCAGGTGTTCGGCTATGGCGAGCCGGGCCGGTCCGCCTACGTCGGGGTCAGGCTGCGCTACTGACGCGGCGCAGGCCGGCGGCGGCGACCGTCGCCGGCTCCAGCTGCAGGGCGGCCCAGTCCAGCGCCGGGGTCGGGGCGTTGGCGGCGGCGACCACGGCGCGCAGCTCGGCGGCCGAGGCGACGCTGGCGATCACCGCCGACACCTCGGGCAGGCTCATGGCGTAGGCGAGGGTGGCCTGCATCGGATCGATCCGCGCCTCGGCGAGGCGGCGGCGGATCCGCGACAGGGCGTGGGCGTGGCCGGCCATTTCGGGCGGCAGCGGCTCGCCGCTGATGAACAGCAGGCCGTCGGCGAACACCGAGGTGGCGTGGACCGCGACATCCAGCGACGCCAACTCCGCCAGCACGCCGGTGTGCTGGGCCCGCTGGTCGAGCAGGTTCAGGGGGAGCTCGACGACGTCGGGCTGGAAGCGTCGCGCCAGCAGGGCCGGGCCGTCCTCGATGGCGGCGCGGAAGCCGATGTGGCGATACAGGCCCCGCGCCTTCAGCGCTTCGAGCCGGTCCCACAGGGCGCGGCCCTCGGCCCCGGCCAGATCCCCGGCGCAGGAGACCAGCAGGGTGTCGCCGCGGGGCAGGCCGAGCCGCTCCAGCGAGCGGCGGGCTCGGGCCTCGACGCGGTCGACGCCTTCGGTGATCGGCACGGTGCGGACCGTGACGCGGAACGGAGACGGGAAGGGCCAGGCCTGGCCCAGCTTGCGCTCGCCGTCCCCGTCCGGCTTGGTCGCCACCAGGGTGACGCCGGCGTCGGCGGCCGTCTGCAACAGGAACCGCAGGGCCTCCTCGCGCGCGCCCGCGGGAAGCGGGGCGTAGGAATTGACCGCGCGGACGGGCTCATGGACGACCGCCACGGCCAGTTTGTCGATCGGAGAAGGGGCGCGGTTGGGGAGCACCTCCGGACTGTGACGGTGAAAGTTTAAGGCCCCCCTTCCGAGACCTTGACCGAATCTTACCGCGGGAACGCCGGTCGCCCGTTTTGGGTCAGGCCGCCTGCCGGCCCAGCACGTCGAGTACGCCCTTGCCATACCGGTCGAGCTTGGTCTGACCGACCCCCGGAATGTGCGACAGCCGCTCCAGGTCGCCCGGCTCGGCCATGGCGATTTCCAGCAGGGTCCGGTCCTGGAAGATGACATAGGGCGGCACCCGCTGCTCCGCCGCGCGGTCGCGCCGCCAGGCCCGCAGCGTCTCGAAGCGGGCGCGCACGTCGGCGTCCATCGTCTCCAGCGCGGCGTTGCGGCCGGTGCGGGCGCGCTCGCGCGTGGCCGCAGCCCGGGCCGGCGCCAGGCGGACCTCGATCCGGCGCTCGCCGCGGTAGACGGCGCGCACCGCCTCGGCATCGCCCAGTCTGACCAGCGGTTTGCCCTCGTTGGGGTCCTCGACCAGCAGGCCCTCGAACATCAGGTGGTCCAGCACGTCGCGCCACGTATGCAGGGCGGTGTCGGCGCCGATGGCCCAGGTGGAGAGACCCGTCTCCCACGGCTGGGCGTCCTTCGTCTTGCCGAGCAGATGGTCGATGATCCGGCCGCGTCCGAAGCGCTCGCCCAGCCGCTGGACCGCGGCCAGCGCCTTCTGGGCCTGGACGGTGGCGTCGAACTGCGCCGGCGGGTCCTGGCAGATGTCGCAGACGCCGCACGGCCGGGCGTCGGCCTCGCCGAAATAGCGCCGCACCGCCTGCGGTCGGCAGACGGCCCCGTCCAGCATGGCGAACAGCTGGCGCGCCTTGCGCACCTGCACGGCCTTGACCTCTTCCGCCATCGGCCGTCCTTCCAGCCGCCGCAGCGTCCAGGCGATGTCGGAGGGGCCATACAGGGTGACGCCCTCGGCCGGTTCGCCGTCGCGCCCGGCCCGGCCGATCTCCTGCCAGTAGGCCTCCAGCGAGCCCGGCGGATCGGCGTGGATGACGAAGCGGACATCGGCCTTGTCGACCCCCATGCCGAAGGCGATGGTGGCCACCATCACCGCCCCGTCCTCGGCGAGGAAGCGCTCGAGGCGGCGGTCGCGATCGCGCGCCTCCATGCCGGCGTGATAGGCGATGGCGTTGGTTCCCGCGTCCCTGAGCGCCTGCGCCACCCGCTCGCAGCCGTCGCGCGAGCCGCAATAGACCACGCCCGACTTGCCGCGCCGCTGGCGGACCAGTTCGATGACGGCGGCGTCGGTGCGGGCGCGCGAGCCGTTCTCCTTGCGCACCGCCGAGAGCTGCAGGTTCGGCCGGGCGAAGCTGTCGACCACCACCCGCGCCTCGCCGAGGCGCAGCGAGCGGACGATGTCCTCGCGGGTGCGGGCGTCGGCGGTGGCGGTGACCGCGATCCTCGGCACGTCGGGGAACAGTTCGGCGAGCCGCCCCAGCGTCCGGTAGTCCGGGCGGAAGTCATGTCCCCATTGCGAGACGCAGTGCGCCTCGTCGATGGCGATCAGCGACAGCGGCAGGTCGCGCAGCCGATCGATCAGGTGGGGCTGAGCCAGTCCCTCTGGCGAGACATAGAGCAGGTCCAGCTCTCCGGCCCGCGCCGCCCGCCAGATCTCCGACCGGTCGTCCAGCGACACGCCGGAGTCCAGCCGCGCCGCCGCCACGCCCTGCTGTTTCAGCGCCTCGACCTGGTCGGTCATCAGGGCGATCAGGGGCGAGACCACGAGGCCGAGGCCCGGCCGCAGCATGGCCGGGATCTGGTAGCAGACGCTCTTGCCGCCGCCGGTCGGCAGCACCGCCAGCACGTCGCGGCCGGCCAGCACTTCGGCGACCACCTCGGCCTGGCGGCCGCGGAAGTCGGCGTGGCCCCAGACCCGCTCCAGCGTCGCCCGCGCCTCCGCCAGCGACGGCGGGGCGGCGATGGTGACGGATGAATCGGCGGGCATGGCCGCCTTGTGCCTCATTTGTTCCGGTCTGTGAACGCCTGTCAGCGCGGTTCGACCGTCACCGCGGCCCGGATCGAGTTGGCGATGTAACAGGCCTCGTGGGCGCGGTGGTGCAGGTCGCCGAGTGCCGCCGGATCGGGTCGGTTCTCGCCGGAGAAGGCCGCGGCCGGGCGCAGGGTCACCGCCGTGATGGACACCCGCCCGCGGTCGTCGCGGCCGAGCTCGCCGCTGGCCTGGTCGCGGTAGTGATCGACGACGAAACCGTCCTTTCGGGCGAAGGCGAGGAAGAACAGCATGTGACAACTGGACACGGCGGCCACCAGCGCCTCCTCCGGATCGACAGCGGCCGGGTCGGACATCGGCGCCGGCACGCTGGACGGCGCGGAGGAGCCGCGCACCACCGCCCCGCCGTCGAAGCGCCAGTCGTGGGCGCGGGCGTACTGGTTGTCGGAAAAGGCTTGACCCTCCCGGCTCCATTCGATGACGGCGAGGTGTTCGCTCATGACGGGTCTCCGCTGTCGCGTGGGGCAATGACTGAACCGTGTAGCTCCGGCGGCGGCGGAAACCCAGCCCGCGCCTTGCTACGGCCCGCGACCCGCCTTATCCCCGGACCATGCCCGCGCCCCTGATCTGTCCGTCCATCCTCGCCAGCGACTTCGCCCGTCTCGGCGAGGAAGTCGCCGCCCTTGAGGCCGCCGGCGCCGACTGGGTCCATGTCGATGTCATGGACGGCCATTTCGTGCCCAACATCACCATCGGTCCCGAGGTTGTGAAGGCGCTGCGTCCGCACACGAAGCTGCCGTTCGACGTGCATATGATGGTCGCGCCGGTCGATCCGTGGCTGGAAGCCTACCGGGAGGCCGGGGCGGACTATCTGACCGTCCACCCCGAGAGCGGACCGCACCTGCACCGCACCCTGGGCCGTATCCGGCAACTGGGCGCAAAGGCCGGCGTGGTGCTCAATCCCGGCACGCCTCTGTCCGTGCTGGAGGAGGTCGTCGATCTCGTCGACCTGGTGCTGCTGATGTCGGTCAATCCGGGCTTCGGCGGCCAGTCCTTCATCCCCTCGACCCTGCGCAAGATCGAGCGCACCCGCGCCGTGCTCGACGCCGCCGGCTCGGCGGCGCACCTGCAGGTCGACGGCGGCGTCACGGCGGCCAACGCCGGCGCCTGCGTCGCCGCCGGCGCCGACGCCCTGGTCGCCGGCACGGCGGTGTTCCGCGGAGGCCCCTCCGCCTACGCCGACAACATCCGGGCCCTGAAGGCCGCTCAAAGCCCGGCGGCCCAAAAGCCCGCATGAGCCCGCTCGGCCCCTTCTCGCGTCCCGAGGCCGACGCCCCGCAGCCCGGCGCCATTCCCGGCCTGCGCGGCGCCCCGATGCGCACCCCGGTCCGCACCACCGACGCCGCCACCGGTCCGGGCCTGTGGCCCGCCGTCGCCGGCCGCCTGCTGACCCGTCAGCTGTGGGTCGAGCTCTACGGCCTGCCCGGCTACGCTCTGACCCTGAAAGGCCGCGTCGCCCAAGGCTTCGCGGCCACGCCCCGCGACTTCCGGCCCGTCGATCCCGCGACCGGCAAGACGGTCCTCGGCGGCAAATTCATCCTCGCCGGCTCCAGCCTCGAGGCCGCCGCGCCCGAGGATCCATGGAACCGGCCCAGCCCGACGCGCGCCTTTGCGGTGGAGCTGCACGCCTTCGCATGGCTGCCGTCGCTGATGCTCGAGGGCGAGCGCGGCGCGCGCGAAGGCCTGCGGCTCACCCTGGGCTGGGCGACGGTCTTCGCTCGCTGGTCGCCCTTCGCCTGGGATCCCGCCATTCTCGCCCGCCGCACCTTCAACCTCGCCTGCGCGGCGCGGCGCATGGGCCAGGTGGCGACCGAGGCCGAACGGGTGCGGCTGGCGGACGTGCTGGGGCGTCAGGCGCGGCAGCTGCTGCGGCCGCCCGGCGGCGTGGCCGGCAGGGCCGAGCGCCTCGTCGCCGCCGCCGTCGCGGGCTGCGTTCTGGCGGGCGCCCCCGGCGCCGCGCTGCGCCGCAAGGCCCTGCGCCGCCTCCCGGCCGCCCTCGCCCGCACCGTCGGCGAGGACGGCGGCCACGCCTCGCGCAGTCCCGAGGCCGGACTGGAGCTGCTGCTTGACCTGCTGAGCCTCGAGGACGCGCTGGCGCAGCTGTCGGAGGCGCTGCCCGATCCGGTGCGCTCGGCCATCCGGCGCCTGACCCGGGCGGCGCGCTTCTTCAGTCTGCCCGACGGGCGGCTGGTCACCCTGCAGGGCGGCGGACCGTCCAACCCCGCGCGGGTCGCGGCCGCCCTCGCCCACGACGAGGCCGACGGCGCCGAGCCGCCGAGCGGGAGCGTCGGAGGCGTCGCCCGCATCCGCAGCCCTCTGCTCACCGTCGCCGCCGACGTCGCCGGTCCGGCCCGGGCCGGCTGGTCGTCCGCCGCCTGCGCCCAGCCGCTGGCGCTGGAAATCGTCTGCGGGCGGGACCGGCTGGTCACTGGCTGCGGCTGGACCCCTCGCGCGGCCGACCGGCAGGGCCTCCGCCTCGCCCCCGGCCACACGACCCTGACGCTGGGCGAGAGCTCGACCGGCGCGCCGCTGGGCGGCTGGAAGGGCGACCTGCTCGGCCAGCGCCTGATCGGGCGGCCGCTGCACGTTGAGGTCCATCGCCGCGATGGCGAGGGCGCGGTCTGGCTCGAGGCCGAGCACGACGGCTGGGTTCATGACTTCGGCCTGCTGCACCAGCGCCGCCTCTATCTCGACCAGAGGCTGGACGAGCTCCGCGCCGAGGAACGGCTGCATCCGGCGCCGGGCCAGAAGGACGTGGTCCGCGCCATCGCCGCCCCCTACGCCGTGCGCTTCCAGCTCGAGCCGGGCGTGCAGGCCTCGCTGGCTCGCGACCGCCGCTCCATCCTGCTGCGGGGCCATTCCGGCCGCGGCTGGTGGTTCCGCACCGATGGGCCGGACGTGGCCATCGAGCCGTCGGTCCATGTCGACGAAGGCCTGACCCGGCGCTCGCTGCAGATCGTCGTGCGCGGCTCGGCCCGCACGGATTCCGAAACCAAGATCCGCTGGAAGCTCAGCCCCGCCGGCGCCGGGGGGGATCCCACCTGATCGGCCCTTGAGGCGGGCGTCCGCCGCGACCATCTTCGCCCTGCCGCGTTAGGCCCTCACACCCCAAGGACCGCTCGATGAGTTTCGCCGACCCCACCACCCTGCCTGACGACCTGATCAAGGACGGTTCCGACGCCGGCTTCATGGCCGATGTCGTCGAGGCGTCGAAGGTCCAGCCGGTGCTGGTCGACTTCTGGGCGACCTGGTGCGGGCCGTGCCGGACCCTGACGCCGATGCTGGAGAAGGCGGTCCGCGCCGCCGGCGGCGCCGTCAAGCTGGTCAAGATCGACGTCGACAAGAATCCCGCCTACGCGGGTCAGCTGCGCGTGCAGTCGATCCCCACCGTCTACGCCTTCGTCAACGGCCAGCCCGCCGACGGATTCCAGGGCGCGATCCCGGAAAGCCAGCTCAAGGCCTTCATCGACAAGCTGACCGGCGGCACGAGCGCCAACTCCGACATCGAGCAGCTGATGTCGATGGGCGAAGAGTCGCTGTCGCTGAACGACCTCGGCGGCGCCGCCCAGGCCTTCGCCCAGGTGCTGATGCTGGAGCCGGCCCACGAAGGCGCCGTGGCCGGCATGGCCCGGGTCTATCTGACCGACGGCGACGTCGACCAGGCCCGCCAGACCATCGCCATGGCCCCCGCGGACTCGAAGAACGCCAAGGTCCAGTCGGTGCGCGCCCAGCTGTCGCTCGCCTCGGCGGCCCCGAGCGGCGCGAGCGCCGAGCTGGAGACCCGGGTCGCCGCCGATCCCTCCGATCATCAGGCCCGCTACGACCTGTCGCTGGCCCAGGCCGCGGCCGGCGATCTGCAGGGCGCGGTCGACAGCCTGCTCAAGATCGTCGCCGCCGATCGCGAGTGGAACGACCAGGCCGCCCGCAAGCAGTTGCTCGTCGTGTTCGAGGCGGCCGGTCCGGCCTCGGAGATCGCTCGCGACGGCCGCCGCCGCCTGTCCTCCATCCTGTTCGCCTAGGGGAGACGCGCATGGCGCAGGGCTATGTCAGGGCCGCCGACCTGCCGCAGGTCATTCCGGTCTTTCCCCTGCCGGGCGCCATCCTGCTGCCGCGCGGTCAGCTGCCGCTCAACATCTTCGAGCCGCGCTATCTGAACATGATCGATGACGCCATGGCCGGCGACCGGATCATCGGCATGATTCAGCCGCAGGCCGGCTCGCGCGTCACGCCCAAGCTGTCGCCGGTCGGCTGCGCCGGTCGGATCACCAGCTTCGCCGAGACCTCGGACGGCCGTTATCTGATCACCCTGACCGGCTGCGCCCGCTTCCGCCTCGCGGTCGAACTGCCGACCCAGACGCCCTACCGCCAGGTGCGCGCCGATTTCTCGGCCTTCGAGGCCGATCTCGCCGCCCCGCCGGTCGATGATGTCGGCCTCGACCGCGACGCGTTGCTCGACGCCCTGCGCGCCTATCTGGAAACGCGGGGCCTCGACATCGACTGGGACACCGCTGAGACCGCCCCGCCCGAGGCCCTGATCAACAGCCTGTCCATGGCCCTGCCGTTCGAGCCGTCGGAGAAGCAGGCGCTGCTGGAGGCGCCCAGCCTGACCGACCGTTCCGACGTCCTCACCGCCCTGATGACCATCGACGCGGCGGATTCAGGTGACGGGGATGCGCCGTCGATGCAGTGAGGCCAAGGTCCAGGGTCCAGGGTCTAGCAGGTTATCGGCAGATGGCCCCGGCCGCACTCTTCCCTAGCCCCTAGCCCCTAGCCCCTATACCCTTCCCGCCATGTCCGACGCCTTCCAGACCCCCGCCTCCGTCGACCCCCGCCTGCTTGAGGTGCTGGTCTGTCCCGTGACGCGCGGGCGGCTGACCTATGACCGTGAGCGACAGGAATTGGTGTCCAAGGGCGCCAAGCTGGCCTTCCCGATCCGCGACGGCGTGCCGATCATGCTGGCGGATGAGGCGCGGAAGCTGGACTGAAGTCGCGCGCGCTCAAGCAGCGAGCGACCGCGTCGCGAGCGTTAGCGCCCTAAAGACTCATGCCGCGCAGCAGCCGGGGCAGGTCGCCGGTCGCGCCGCCGGCCTCGTGCATGAAGGCGCGGCGCAGGGGGGCGAGGCGGTTGACGGCGGCGATGCCCAGATCGCGCGCCAGCCGCACCGGGGCGATGTCGTTGGAGAACAGCCGCACGAAGCCGTCGAAGCCGGCGGCCAGCGCGGCGTTGTCGAAGCGCCGCCAGCGGGCGTAGCGGTCCAGCACCGTCTCCGAGCCAATGTCCTCGCCGATGCGCAGGGCCTCGATCAGCACCTCGGCCAGGGCGGCGGCGTCCTTCAGACCCATGTTGAGCCCCTGTCCGGCGACCGGGTGGACCGCGTGGGCGGCGTCGCCGATCAGGGCGGTGCGCGGCGCGGTCAGCTGCTCGGCCAGCTGCAATGACAGCGGGTAGACGAACCTCGGCCCCACCACCGAGACATCGTCGAGGAAGTCTCCGAAGCGCCGCGTCAGGTGGGCGTGGAAGGCCTCGTCCGAACAGGCCTTCAGCGCCTCGGCCCGCCGCGTCGTCTCGGTCCACACCAGGCTGGCCCTCTGCTCCGTCAGGGGCAGGATGGCGAACGGGCCGGAGGGCAGGAAATACTCGTGGGCGACATTGCCGTGGTCGCGGCCCATCCGCACCGTGGCGACCACCCCGCTCTGGCCGTAGCCCCAGCCGACCGTGTCGATGCCCGCTTCCCGCCGCACCCGCGAGCCGCGCCCCTCGGCCCCGACCACCAGCGCCGCCTCGATCACGGAGCCGCCCGCCAGGGTCACGGCCGCGCCGCCCGGACCGGGCTCGACGCGCTCGACCGAGGCCGGGGCGCGGACCTCGATGCCCGCCGCCGTCACCGCCTCGGCCAGGGCCGAGCGGATACGGCGGTTCTCGACCATGTAGCCGAGCGGCTCGCCGTCGGTGCGGTCGCCGATCTCGTCGGCGTCGAAGCGCAGGAAGGCGGACGAGGCGGCCCGTGAGGCCGCGCCCGGCCGCCGTCCGTCGGTGACCAGGATGCGATCCATGCGGCAGGCGTGGGGCCTGAGCGCCGTTCCGACGCCGAGCGCGTCCAGCATGCGGAAGGTGGAGAAGGCGATCGCCGTCGAACGGCCATCGAAGGTCGGCGCCAGCTGGGCGGAGAACGGTTGCGGATCGACCAGCCCCACCTTCAGCCCGCCCTGGGCCGCCGCCAGGGCGAAGGTCGCGCCCGCCATGCCGGCTCCGGCGATGATCACGTCGTGGCGGTCGCTCTGGCTCATGGCTCCTGTTTCGCGCCGCCGGGAGCGCCCGTCCAGCGCCGTGACGTCGCGGTGGGTAAACAGCCTCTTAACCCTGCCCGGGCGACAACCGTCGGAGTCCCGTTTCGCCGGAGTTCGCCGCCCGCCATGTCCGCCGCCCTCGCCCTCGGCCAGCGCGCCTTCGAGAGCGCCCGCATCGTCTGGGCCGCGCCGTTCGTGGTGCGGTTTCGCGGCGTGCTGCAGGCCCTGCTCGCAGCCCTGCTGCTGGCGGCCCTGATCTCGTGGAACCCGGCCGATCCCAGCCTCAACGCCGCCTCCTCGGCCGCCCCGACCAATTGGCTGGGCCTGAACGGCGCCCTGTTCGCCGACCTGTTCATGCAGTCGCTGGGACTGGCCGCCTGGCCCGCCGCCCTGCTGCTGATCGCCTTCGGCCTGGCCGGGGCGATCGGGGACGCGGTCCAGCAGCGGCTCAAGCCGTCGCCGCTCAAGGCCCTGGCCGCGACGGTCGGCGTGCTGTCGCTCTCCGCCGCCCTCTCGGCGCTGGCCCAGCCCGCCGCCTGGCCGCTGGCGGCCGGGCTGGGCGGCCTGTGGGGCGACGCCCTGGTCGGCCTGGTGCGGATGGCTTTCGAGGCCCTGCGCCTGCCCGGAGCGGCGATCGGCGCCGCCGTCCTGTTCCTGCCGCTGGGTCTGTGGAGCCTCGGCTACGCCATCGGCCTGCGCGCCTCCGACCTGCGGGACGGCCTCGACTGGGCGCGCGGTTCGCGCCGCTCCGTCCCGCCGCCGGTCGCACGTCGCAGCGCCAAGGCCCCGCCGCGGCCCCGGCCCGCGCCCGAGCCGGACGACTACGCCCCCGTTTCCCTCGACGCCGACGACGGGCCGCCGTGGCAGGAGCCGCTTCCCGCCCGCAATGCGCCCGAGCCCAAGGTCGCCGCGACCAAGGCCCCCAAGGCCTCGCGCCGCGAGATCGACGACAGCCAGGCCGCCTTCGACTTCGCCCGTCCCTCGACCGGCTTCGACCTGCCGCCGCTGGGGATGCTGACCAAGCCCGCCAAGCGCGTCGCCTCGGTCGACGAGGAGGCGCTGAAACAGAACGCCAAGATGCTGGAGGGCGTGCTGCAGGAGTTCGGCGTGCGCGGCGTCATCGACCAGATCCGCCCCGGTCCCGTGGTCACTCTCTATGAGCTGGTGCCCGCCCCCGGGGTGAAGCACGGCCGCGTCGTGGCCCTGTCGGACGACATCGCCCGTTCGATGAGCGCCCGCGCCTGCCGCATCTCGGTCGTGCCCGGCCGCAACGCCATCGGCATCGAACTGCCCAACGCCAAGCGCGAGACGGTCTATCTGCGCGACCTGCTGGCCTCGGCCGAATACGACAAGCCGGCGCATCTGCTGCCGCTGGCGCTGGGCGAGACCATCGGCGGCGAGCCCTATGTCGCCGACCTGGCGCGCATGCCCCACCTGCTGATCGCCGGCACCACCGGCTCGGGCAAGTCGGTCGGGGTCAACGCCATGATCCTGTCGATCCTCTACCGGCACAGCCCGGCCGAGTGCCGCTTCATCATGATCGACCCCAAGATGCTGGAGCTCAGCGTCTACGACGGCATCCCGCACCTGCTGGCCCCGGTGGTCACCGATCCGAAGAAGGCCGTCGTCGCCCTGAAATGGACCGTACGCGAGATGGAGGACCGCTACCGGCGGATGTCCAAGCTCGGGGTTCGCAACATCGCCAGCTACAACGAGCGCGCCCGCGAGGCCCAGGCCAAGGGCGAGCATTTCGAACGCACCGTCCAGACCGGCTTCGACGACCAGGGCCGCCCGGTCTACGAGTCCGAGAAGATCCGCCCCGAACCCATGCCCTATCTGGTCGTGGTCATGGACGAGATGGCCGACCTGATGCTCGTCGCCGGCAAGGACGTCGAGGGCGCGGTGCAGCGTCTGGCCCAGATGGCCCGCGCCGCCGGCATCCACCTGATCATGGCCACCCAGCGTCCGTCGGTGGACGTCATCACCGGCACCATCAAGGCCAACTTCCCGACCCGGATTTCCTTCCAGGTCACTTCCAAGATCGACAGCCGCACCATCCTCGGCGAGCAGGGCGGCGAGCAGCTGCTGGGTCAGGGCGACATGCTCTACATGGCCGGCGGCGGCCGCATCACCCGCCTGCACGGCCCGTTCGTCACCGATCAGGAAGTCGACGAGGTCTGCAAACACCTGCGCTCGCAGGCCGAGCCCGACTATCTCGACCTGATCACCGACGATCCCGACGGAGACGGCGACGCGGGCGGCTTCGACGAGGGCGGCGGCGGCTCCGGGGACGATCTCTACGACCGCGCCGTGGCCGTGGTCACCCGCGACCGCAAGGCCTCGACCTCGTACGTCCAGCGCCGCCTGCAGATCGGCTACAACCGCGCCGCCTCGCTGATCGAGCGGATGGAGCAGGAGGGCGTGGTCAGCCCCGCCAACCACGCCGGCAAGCGCGACATCCTCGCCGGTCCGCCGCCGATGTAGCCTGCCTTTCGGGCAACGGAGACGGGCCCGCCGCGTTAGCTAGGGCCGCCGTCCGCCGGGCGATGCTGAACAGGGCTTCATCGGAGCGCCTGAATATGGTCAGGCTGGGGTCACGCCCTCGCCAGACCCGTTCCGCAAGACGGCAAGTCCCAACCATCCCGAACGGGAGAAGACATCATGACCGTCTCACGCCGCGCTTTCGCGCTCGGTTCCGCCGCCCTCGCCGCTGTTGTGGCCCTGCCGGCCCACGCCCAGTCGAACCTCTCGGCCGAGGACCGCGCCGTCCTCGCCCGCGCCCAGACCTATCTGCAGGGCCTGACTTCGGCCCAAGGGACCTTCGTCGAGACCTCGGGCGCCCAGCGCCGGGAAGGCCGCTTCTACCTGCAGCGTCCGGGCAAGATGCGCTTCGAATACACCAACCCGGCCGGCCTGCTGGTCGTCTCGGACGGCAACAACGTGAAGCGCTACGATCCGCGCCTGAACACCTTCCGTCAGGTGCCCCTCAGCCAGACCCCGCTGTCGACCTTCCTCGCCCGCACCGTGCGGCTGGACCAGGGCGTGCGCATCGACCGCGTCACCCGCATGGACTCCGGCGCCTTCGCCATCACCGCCCGCGACTCGCGCCGCCCCGGCGACGGTTCGGTGGTGCTGGCCTTCGCCGGCAATCCGCTGCGGCTGCAGGAGTGGACCATCATCGACGCCCAGGGCGGCCGCACCCGCACCCAGCTGACCAGCCTGCGCCCCGCCTCCGGTCTGGCGGCCAGCCTGTTCCAGCTGCGCGACCCGACCCAGCGCCCGCGCCGCAACTGATTCCCCCGGCGGGCGAACTCACCTTGACTTTTTCCGCCGGCCGTGTTGTTTTGGCCACAGATCGGCGGGAGCCGGTCTGACCCGCTACGGATTTCATCCCCTTCCCGGCGGCGAGAGAGACGAACCTCTGAACGCCCGGTCCGCAAGGATCGGGCGTCTCTTTGTCCGGGTCTGTGGGCGGCGGCCACGCGGCCTGCTAGAGCCCAAACATGCTTCGCATCGCCACCTGGAACATCAACTCCGTCCGCCTGCGCATCGACCAGGTCGCCCGCTTCGTCGCCGAGAGCGGGACCGACGTGCTGTGCCTGCAGGAGATCAAATGCCTTGAGGACCAGTTTCCCCGGGGCGCCTTCGAAGAGATGGGCCTGCCGCACCTGAAGATCGGCGGGCAGAAGGGCTGGCACGGCGTCGCCATCGCCAGCCGCAAGCCGATCGCCGAGGCGCCGAAACTCGACGTCTGCCGCGAGGGGCACGCCCGCTGCGTCGCCGTGACGGTCGAGGGCGTCGAGATCCAGAATTTCTACATCCCGGCCGGCGGCGACACGCCCGACCGCAAGCTGAACCCGAAGTTCGATCACAAGATGGATTTCTACGAGCGGCTGACCGCCGAGATGTCCGGCCGCGACAAACAGCGCCCGCTGGTGCTGGCCGGCGACTTCAACATCGCGCCGGGCGAGAACGACGTCTGGAACCACCGCTACATGTCGAAGATCGTCAGCCACACGCCGCTGGAGGTCGAGACCCTGCGCCGCCTCCAGGCCGCCGGCGGCTTCACCGATGTGGTCCGCGACCAGATCCCCGAGCCGCAGAAACTGGCCAGCTGGTGGAGCTACCGCGCCGCCGACTTCCGCAAGTCGAACCGCGGCCTGCGCCTCGATCACCTGTGGACCTCGCCCGGCCTGACCCCGGCGGTGAAGCCCGGCACCGCCCGCATCCATGATGCGGTCCGCGAATGGACCCAGCCCAGCGACCACGCTCCGGTGACGATGGACCTGAACGTCTGATCGACTCGGCCTTGTGTTTCCTCCGCCCCGCATTCTAGGTTGTATGAAATCTCGCGGCCGGGGGGCCTACAAATATGCTGAAGGTTGTGCGCTCGGTCCAGTTGGACCGCGTCGAAGGCGTCTATCTGACCATTCTGAGAGTCGCGGTTTTAGCCGTAGCCACGATCTGTCTGCTCGCCGCGACCGGGTTCGCCATTGACGGCCTCTGGCGACTGATGGTTCCGACCGAGGTTCGTCAGCAGGCGACTGTGGTAACCCCGACGGAAGTCTCCACTGCCCTGCGCACGGCCCCTGCGCCGAAACCAGCCGAGACTGGCTCCGGCATCCCCGCCGCCGTCCGCGCGAACCACGTCGCCTTCGTGCGTGATGCCTTCCCGGCCTATTACGAAGTGTACCGGAAAGCCTCGGAAACCTACAAAAAGCCCGAGGACAAAACGTTGAGCCCGGCCGAGCTCCTGTCGGCTCTCGGCTACGACCTCGACACCTACGCAGCCGGCTCCGATCTGACGACCAAGCTATTCGTCGAGGACGCGGCCTATCGGCGGCAGGCCCAGACGGCCATCGCGGCGGCCATGTCGGATACCTCCATCGTCGGCCTACTGCGCGTCTACAAGGCCGCCGAAAAGACGGAGCAAGCCTGCACCACCAACTACGAACAGCGCCGCGTGCCGGACGTCTGCTACGATTGGTACTATGGCTCCTATGCCTGCACGGCGACGCGGACTGTGCCCATAGAGCGCTGCGTGCCGGCCTACCCAGACGGAATCGTCAGCCCGCTGACGGCCTTTGGAAGGGCTGACGGGGCGTTCCGCGAGCTCTGGATCGGCAAGTCGGATGCCAACGCCCGTGCGGCCGAGAACAAGCGTATCGATCACGAGATCACCCGATCCCAGATCGGACCCCGGCTGGTGCTGGCGCTTCAGATCGTGGCCGGTTTCCTCGTCGTGATGTTCTTCTTCCTGATCATCGCGATCGAACGCCACCTGCGAAAGCTCTCGACTGATGGAGTGGCGAAGGATTCGGCCGAAGCGGGCGCAGCGCCGGCGGAGTAACCTCTGGCGGCAAGCCCCCTAGAACGGGAAGAACACCGGGATGGCGATCATCGCGGCCACCCAGGTGACGAGGTTCAGCGGCAGACCGACGCGGACGAAGTCCATGTAGCTGTAGCCGCCCATCTGGAAGACCAGCACATTGGTCTGGTAGCCGAACGGCGTGGCGAAGGCCGCCGAGGCGGCCATCATCACCCCGACCAGGAACGGCCGCGGGTCGACGCCGAAGCTCTCGGCCAGGGCCACGGCGATGGGCGTGATCAGCACCGCCACGGTGGCGTTGGACAGCAGTTCGGTGGCGAACAGGGTGACGCCGTACAGGATGATCAGCCCGACGAGCGGTCCGAACGGCCGCAGCACCTCGATCAGCACCCCGGCCCCCTCGGCGGCCAGGCCGGTGACCTCGATCGAGATGCCGACCACCACCATGCCGGCGATCAGCAGCAGGATTTCCGGACGGAGACCGGCGTAGGCCTCCTCGGGCGTGATCACCCTGAGCAGGATCAGGGCGACCGCGCCGGCGAAGGCCGAGGCGGCGATCGGAGCCAGGCCGAAGCCGGCCGCCGCGACCACGGCCACGAAGACCGCCAGCGAGATCAACGCCCGACGCAGGTCGAATGGCCGGTCGGCGGCGCCGAACAGGGCCACGTCGCCGAGGTGGGCGTCGCCCGAGCCGTCTTCGTTGGTGCGGGCCTCGCCCAGCCGCGGCAGGTTGAACGGCAGGATGCGCCGGCGACGCGCCGCCGCCTCCGCCTCGGACTGGCGGCGGCTCTCCTCCAGTTCGGCCAGCCGGGCCTGCTCGGCCTCGTCCGCCGCCACAGCCCGACCCAGCTGCCGCGCCCCGACAAAATAGAGCCACAGGCCGCCGATGACGGCGATGCACAGGCCGACGGGGGTGATCTCGAACAGGCTGAACACCGGCTGGCCGGCGTTTCGCGCCATGTCGTTGACCAGCAGGTTGGTCGAGGTGCCGATCAGGGTCAGCAGCCCCCCCATCACCGTCACATGGCTGAGCGGCATCAGGAACCGCTTGGGCGACAGCTTCAGCGACTGGGCCACGTCGCGGATCACCGGCGCCGCCAGCACCACCACCGGTGTGTTGTTGAGGAAGCCGCCGAGGCCGCCGCACAGGCCGATCACCGCCCAGACGCCCAGCGCCCCGACCCGCGAGGCCAGCCGTGTCGCGCGGCGGATCATCAGGCCGAGCAGGCCGGACAGTTCGATGGCGTAGGCGATGACGAACAGGCCGGCCAGGGCGATGACCGCCGGGCTGGCGAAGGCGGCCTGCACCTCGACCGGCCGCACGACGCCGAGCAGCAGCAGGGCCGCGGCCCCGGTCAGGGCCACGACATCGGCGCGCACCCGCCCGTGTATCAGCACCCCGACCACGGCCAGCAGGACCAGGAGAGCGGCGATCTGGTCGAACGTCATGCCCTTCCCGACCCTCCCCGTTCGCCGCCGTCAACCCCCCGGAGACCCTCGGGGTCGAGATTCGAGCGTCCCGCGTGCTAGTCTCGTTCCATGTCTGACAGAGCCGTGAACGCCTCGATCACCCTCCGGCCGGCGCGCCTGCTCGCCCTCGCCGGAGCCGTCGGCCTGGCGACGGCCGCCTGCGGAGATCGTCAGCGCGCGGCCGCGCCGGCCCCGGCCGCGCCCGCGCCGCGCCCCGCCGCGCCCCTGGCCGATCCGGTCCTCGATCGCGTGGCGATCCTGTCGGCCGTCGACGCCGCGGCCTCCAGCGCCGCCGCCGGACGGACGCCGACCGCGAACGACTCCCTCGCCAACCGCCGCTTCCGGATGCGTATCGCCTTCGGCTGCTTTGGCCCCGAGCCCGCGCCCGCGGAGGGCGTCGCCGACGCCGGAGCTCCGCGCTGGAGCCGCACCGCCGACGGCAAGGCGATCCGCCTGCGCTTCACGCCGGCGGACTGGACCGCGGGCGACGCCACCGGGCCGGCGGCGCCGGGTTTCGAACACGTCGGCGGCGTCTGGGTCAATCAGCCGTGGATGCGGTCCGAGGGGTGCCCGGCGCCGGGGCCGCCGACGCCGCAGGTCTTCGAACTGCCGACCACGCCCAAGGTGGCGCTGGCCCTGTTGCGCGCCGAGGGCGCGTCCCGGCTCGGCCGCGCCGACGACCGCGCCTTCACCTTCACCCTCCGTGGCCAGGGCGACGCCCCGGCGCCCGACCCCGCCCAAGGCTACCGCCTCGTGCTCGAGGGCCGGCTGACACCGTGGGCCGAAGGCGCGGTGATCCGCTGCCGGGTCAATCGGGCCGAGAGCCGGCCGCCGTGCGCGGTGGGAGTGGTGCTCGACCGCCTCGCCTACGAGGACGGCGCCACCGGCGAGACCCTCAGCGAGTGGCGTCCCGGCTAGGGCTGCAGCCGGTATCCGCCGGCGTCGGTCAGCAGCAGCCGGGCCTGGCCGGGCTCCGGCTCGATCTTCTGGCGCAGACGATAGATATGGGTTTCCAGCGTGTGGGTGGTGACCCCGGCGTTGTAGCCCCACACCTCGGTCAGCAGTTCCTCGCGCGACACGGCCTTGGCCCCGGCGCGGTAGAGGTACTTCAGGATGCTGGTTTCCTTCTCGGTCAGGCGCACCTTCTTGCCCTTGTCGTCGATCAGGACCTTGGCGGCGGGCCGGAACTCGTAGGGGCCGATGCGGAACACCGCGTCCTCGGACTGCTCGTGGCTGCGCAGATGGGCGCGGATGCGGGCCAGCAGGACGGCGAAACGGAAGGGCTTGGTGACATAGTCATTGGCGCCGGATTCCAGCCCCAGCACGGTGTCGGCGTCCGACGACTGGCCGGTCAGCATGATGATCGGGGTCGAGACCCCGTCCTTGCGCAGCAGCCGGCAGGCCTCGCGCCCGTCCATGTCGGGCAGGTCGACGTCCAGCAGGATCAGGTCGGCGCGGGTCTCGCGCCCCAGCCGAACGCCCTCGGCCGCCGTCGCCGCCTGCACCGGGCGGAAGGCCTCGTGCAGGGCCAGCTGCTCGGCCAGCGCCTCGCGAAGGTCGTCGTCGTCGTCGATGATCAGGATCGTCTTGGGCGTAGGCATGGCTACCAGAATGGCGAGCGTCGGCCGTTCCGCCAAGGGTCCGACCCGAAGCGGAGCGGTTTTCAGTCTCTAGAGGGCGTTTGGGGGCGGTTTCGTTCCCCGAACAACGCCGATCCGATCCGCACATGGGTCGCACCGAAGCGCAGGGCGGTCTCGTAGTCGGCGCTCATCCCCATCGACAGCACGTGCAGGCCGTTGCGACGGGCGATCCTGCGCAGCAGGGCGAAATGCGGCCCCGCCGCCTCGTCCGCCGGCGGGATGCACATCAGCCCCTCGACGATAAGACCCTTGCCCCGGGCGTATCCGATCAGGTCATCGGCCTGTTCCGGCAGGATCCCGGCCTTCTGCGGTTCCGCCCCCGTATTGACCTGGACCAGCGCCCGCACCGTCCGTCCGACCTTGTCGGCGGCGACGGCGAGGGCGTCGACAAGCTTCTCGCGGTCCACGGTCTCGATGACGTCGAACAGGGCGACCGCGTCGGCCGCCTTGTTGGTCTGCAGCGGCCCGATCAGGCGCAGCTCGAGATCGGGGACCGCGCTCCGGAGGCCGCCCCAGTGGGCCTGCGCCTCCTGCACCCGGTTCTCGCCGAACACCCGCTGCCCGCCGGCGAGGGCCTGCTCCAGGGCTTCGGCGGGCTGGGTCTTGCTGACCGCGGTCAGGACCACGCCGGCGGGATCGCGTCGGGCGGCCCGGCAGACCTCGGCGATCCGCTCCCGCACGGCGGCGAGGCGCGCGGCCACGCCGCTGGACGCGGCAACGGGATCGGGAGAAGAGGAGGCCATGAACCGGTCCGACGCGGAAATCCTGTGGGAGGTCGCCAGCGTCCTCGCACGGGACGCGGCCAATGTCAGCCGGGGCGCGGGCCGCGGCGGGCCGAACCTGCCGCCGCTGCTGTTCTTCACCGACCCGGCGCGCACGCCCCGCCCATGGGAGACCGCGGCGCGGCTGCCGCTCGGGGCGGGCGTGGTGTTCCGGGCCTTCGGGGCCGCCGACGCCCGTGAGACCGGGCTGCGGCTGCGCGAGGCGACCCGCGAGCGCCGCGGCCTGCTGCTGATCGGTCTGGACCCGAAACTGGCGGAGGCGGTGGAGGCGGACGGGGTGCATCTGCCCGAGCGGGCGCTGGCTCAGGCGGCTTCGCTCGCGGCGTCCCATCCTCGCTGGCGGATCACCGGCGCCGTCCATTCAGCGGCCGCTCTGGCCGGCGCCGAGGCGCTCGACGCCGCCGTGCTGTCGCCGGTGTTCGCGGCGGGCGGGGCGTCGGCGAACCGGCCGACCCTGGGTGTGAAGGGCTTCCGCGACGCGGCGCGAGGCTCGCCCGTCCCGGTCTACGCCCTCGGCGGCGTCGACGGCGGCAACGCGCGCGAACTGATCGGCTCGGGCGCGTGCGGCCTTGCGGCGGTGTCGGGGATCCGGACGGCTTTCGGCCCGGCCTAGAAGCGGAAGATCGATTCCAGGCGGAAGCGCGGCGCGGCGCGGCGGTCGGTCTGCGGCGCGCGGGCGGGATCGGCCTCGGGCTCGGCCAGGCCGGCGGTGGCGCCGACGCGCAGCCGCGGATTGACCCGGTAGTAGGCCCCGGCCTCGACGTCGCCGAGATTGCTCTCGCGGCCGACCGGTTGGCTCAGGTTCAGATCCAGGCCCCAGCGGCCGCGTTCGGTGAAGCGCAGGCGCGACTGGCCCGGAGTGGCTGAGCGGGCGGCCTGGGCCTCCGACAGGCTGACGGCGGGGGCGCGAGCGCGCGAGGAAGCGGCCTGGGCCGAGGCGGCGTCGGCCACGGCCAGGAGCGAGAGCCCCGCGGCCAGTCCAGCGATGACGGCGCCAATCCTGCGCATGTCCTGCCCTTTACGCCGCGACGAAGGCTTTCCGCCGCGGTCCTCGCCAGCGATTAGACACCGCTGGTCAGCCCGGTCAACGAAACGTGGTCCGGAACCCCTGGTTCCCGAGACTCTGCCGGACTCCTGTGGCGCGAGCGTCACGGGTCGGAAGTCGCCCCGGACGCGTCCGCGGCGCCGGATCGCCATCACGCGGCGCCGGGTCTGCGACTTCGCCTTGTCATCGCCCCTTTTCACCGTGTTATAGAGCGTCGCTTCGGCTTGACGCCCCTTGGGCGGGCCGGCGCGTGCGCGGGACGGCCCGCCGCACGTTTCGATGGAATGGAGAGTCTCGATGGTGCTGGTTCGCGGCGCAGCGATCGCCCTGATCGCCTCGGGTCTGATGCTGGGCGGATGCGGCGGGATTCCGGGCTTCGGCGGCGGGGCCAGGCCCGCGTCGACCGCCCAGGCCGGCATCGGCGTCAACGCCTTCCTGTGGCGCGCCACGCTGGACACCCTCAGCTTCATGCCGCTGGCCAGCGCCGACCCGTGGGGCGGCGTCGTCAACTACGACTGGTACACCGACCCGCAGACGCCGAACGAGCGCTTCAAGGCCACCGTCTTCATCCTCGACACCCGTCTGCGCGCCGATGCGCTGAACGTGACGGTGACCAAGGAAGTGCGCGACGGGACCGGCGGCTGGGTGGGCGCTCCGGTGGCGGCGCAGACCGAGACCGATCTGGAAAACGCCATTCTGACCAAGGCGCGCCAGCTCAACCTGCAGAACGCCCGCTGATCCCCGCTTCCCGACCATAGCCTCCTCAAGGCCGCGTCCTTCAGGAGCAGCCTGAAGGACTATCGTGGCCCGCTACGAGCCCAAGACCGCCGAACCCCGCCAGCAGGCCCGCTGGGCGGCCGCCGACGCCTTCCGCACGCCCGAGGGCGAGACCGGACGGCCGAAATACTACGTGCTGGAGATGTTCCCCTATCCGTCGGGAAACATCCACATGGGCCACGCCCGCAACTATGTGATGGGCGACGTCGTGGCGCGCTCCAAGCGGGCCCAGGGCTTCGACGTGCTGCATCCGATGGGCTGGGACGCCTTCGGCCTGCCGGCGGAGAACGCCGCCATCGAGCGCGGCATCCATCCCGGCGACTGGACCTGGTCCAACATCGCGACGATGCGCGACCAGCTGAAGCTGCTGGGCCTGTCGCTGGACTGGAGCCGCGAGTTCGCCACCTGCGACCCGGCCTACTATGGCCAGCAGCAGGCCTGGTTCCTCGAGCTGTTCAGGCGCGGTCTGGTCTATCGCAAGGACTCGGTGGTCAACTGGGACCCGGTCGACAACACCGTCCTGGCCAATGAGCAGGTGGTCGACGGCCGGGGCTGGCGCTCCGGCGCGATCGTCGAGAAGCGCAAGCTGAACCAGTGGTTCCTGCGCATCACCGACTACGCCGACGACCTGATCGAGGGCCTGAAGGAGCTTGAAGGCCGCTGGCCCGACAAGGTCCGGCTGATGCAGGAGAACTGGATCGGCCGCTCCAGGGGGCTGCAGATGACCTGGCGCTGGGCCGGCCCCGCGCCCGAGGCCGCGCCCGAGGGTCTGGAGATCTACACCACCCGTCCCGACACCCTGTTCGGCGCCTCCTTCATGGGCATCGCGCCCGACCATCCGGTCGCCCGGGCGATCGCGGAAAGCAATGCGGAGGCCGCCGCCTTCATCGCCGAGTGCCGCAAGGGCGGCTCGACCCAGGCCGAGATCGAGCAGGCCGAGAAGATCGGCTTCGACACCGGGCTGAAGGTCCTGCACCCGTTCGACGGCCGCGAGGTCAGCGTCTGGATCGCCAACTTCATCCTGTCGGAATACGGCACCGGCGCCATCTTCGGCTGCCCCGCCCACGACCAGCGCGATCTGGACTTCGCCCGGAAATACGACCTGCCGGTGATCCCGGTGGTGAGACCTGACGGCGCCGGCGACGATTTCGCCGTTGGAACAGAGGCCTATGTCGGGCCCGGCTCCATCTTCCAGTCCGATTTCCTGGACGGTCTCGACATCGAGACAGCCACGGCGGAGGCCATCGCGCGCATCGAGGCCGCGGGTCAGGGCAGGGGCGCGACCATCTATCGCCTGCGCGACTGGGGCGTCAGCCGCCAGCGCTACTGGGGCTGTCCGATCCCGATCGTCCACTGCCCGTCGTGCGGCCCGGTCGCCGCGGCGGACCTGCCGGTCGAACTGCCCAGGGACGTGACCTTCGACACGCCCGGCAATCCGCTGGACCGCCACCCGACCTGGAAGCACGTCAGCTGCCCGTCCTGCGGCGGCGCGGCCGAACGCGAGACCGACACCCTCGACACCTTCGTCGACTCCAGCTGGTATTTCGCCCGCTTCGCCGACCCGACGGCGGCCGGGCCGATCTCGAAGGCCGCCGCCGACAAATGGCTGCCCGTCGACCAGTATATCGGCGGGGTCGAGCACGCCGTGCTTCACCTGCTCTACGCCCGCTTCATCTCGCGCGCCCTTTCGGACGCGGGGCTGATGAGCGTCAGGGAGCCGTTCGCCGGCCTGTTCACCCAGGGCATGGTGGTCCACGAGACCTACCGTCGCGCCGACGGCCAGTGGGTCGAACCCACCGACGTCGAGCTGATCCACGACGGCGGCAAGCGCAGCGCCCTGCAGCTCTCCACCGGCGAGGCCCTGACCATCGGCGACATCGAAAAGATGTCGAAGTCGAAGAAGAACGTCGTCGCCCCCCAGGAGATCGTCGACACCTACGGCGTCGACGCCGGCCGGCTGTTCGTGCTGTCGGACAGCCCGCCCGAGCGCGACGTGCAGTGGACCCCCGGCGGGGTCGAGGGCGCCAGCCGCTTCGTCCAGCGCGTCTGGGCCGAGGTCGACGGCTTCGACCCCTCCATGCCGGGCGACGAACAGGCCAACGCCTCGCTGGTGCGCGAGACGCACAAGGCCATCAAGGCGGTGTCCGAGGGCATCTCCGGCTTCCGCTTCAACTCGGCCATCGCCAAGCTGTATGCCTTCGTCGCCACGGTGCGCGATCATGCGAAGGCCGGCGGCGGCGCCAGGCGGCAGGCGCTGTCGGCCCTGCTGCGGCTGGTCGCGCCCTTCACGCCCCACCTGGCCGAGGAAGGCTGGACGCGGCTCGGCGAAGCGGGGATGATCCTCGATGCGCCGTGGCCGGAGTACGATCCGGCGCTGGCGGCCGACGACGAGGTCACCCTGCCGATCCAGGTCAACGGCAAGCGCCGCGGCGAGATCCGCGTCGCCCGGGGCCTTGAGCCGGCCGAGGTCGAGGCCATCGTCCTGGCCGACGCCGACGTGCGGTCGCGGCTGGAGGGTCAGACGGTGAGGAAGATCGTGGTGGTCAAGGATCGCATCGTCAATCTGGTGGTCGGCTGATGCGGGCCCCTCTCGCCGGCTCTGTCGCACTTATGGGACTGGCGCTCGCCGGCTGCGGATTCACGCCCCTGTACGGCGAGGCGGGGGTCGGCGGGGCCCTCAGTCGGGTCGCCGTCACGACCCAGGACGACCGCCTTGGCTACCGGGTCCGCGAACAGCTCGAGGACGCCCTCGGCCGCGACGCGACGCAGGCTCCGCTGTGGCGGCTGCAGACCACGGTCGAGCAGTCGCGCCGCCCGCTCGGACGGCGCATCGACGACACCGCCACCCGCTATGAACTGACGGTCCGCGGCAGCTGGACCCTGACGCCCGTCGACGGCGGCCCGCCGCTGACCGGGGCGGAGACGGTGACCACCACCTACGCCGCCGCGGATCAGCCCTATGCCGCCATCGCCGCCCAGCAGGACGGCGAGGAGCGGGCCGCCGCCGAACTGGCGCGCCAGATCCGGCTCGACCTGATGCGCGCCCTGCCCGACCACCCGTGACCGGCCCCCGATGATCCTGGCGAAACGGCCCGAGGTCGACCGCTTCCTCAAGGCGCCCGACCGCTCGGTGCGGGCCGCGGTGATCCACGGCAAGGACCGCTCCGGCGTGGCCGAGCGGGCCGCCCTGCTGTGCCGGGCGATCACGCCCGACCTGAACGATCCCTTCAACGTCACCGTCCTGACCGACAGCGACATCGACGGCGATGAGGCCCGCCTCGACGAGGCTTTGACCGCGCTGTCGATGATCGGCGGCCGCCGCCTGGTGCGGGTGCGGCTCGGCGGCGAGAAGGCGGCCATCGACAAGATGTTGGCCGCCGCGCTGAAGACCCACGCCGACGGCGGCTATAATCCCGACGCCATGCTGGTCATCGAGGCCGGGGCGCTAGGCCGCGATTCCGCCCTGCGCAAGGCGGCGGAGGCGGCGCAGGCCGCGGTCGCCATCGCCTGCTACGAGGACGAGACCGGCGACGTGGCCCGGATGACGCGCGAAGCCCTGGCCGCCGACAAGGTCGGCCTGACCCAGGATGCGCTGGACCGGTTCGTCGCGCGGCTGCCCCGCGAACGGGGCCTGATGCGTCAGGAGATCGAGCGGCTGGTGCTCTACATCGGTCCCGGCTCCGGCAAGACCATCGACGTCGCCGAACTGGAGCAGCACCTCGGAGTCGAGCCCGACGCCTCGCTGCAGGACGCCGCGCTGCAGGCCTTCGGCGGCCGCCCGGCCCCCGCCCAGTCCGGCCTGCGCCGCGCCCTCGCCGAGGGCGAGAGCCCTGTCATGGCGGTGAGACAAGCGTCCATCCACCTCGGCAAGCTGCGCCGCATCAATGTGCTTCAGGCCAACGGCGCCGGGGCCAAGGAAGCCGCCAAGGCCGCCGGCGTTTTCTGGAAACAGGAGGCCGAGGTGCTGCGCCAGGCGCGCAGCTGGCGGCTCGAGGACCTCGACAAGGTGCTGGACAGCGTCAACGCCGCCGACATCGCCACCAAGACCACCGGCTCCCCCGACCAGCTGATCGCCGAACGGCTGCTGCTCGAGATCTCGGCGCGGGCGCGGCGGCTGGGGCTGTAGGTCTCGCCCTACCCGTCATCCTCGGGCTTGACCCGAGGATCAGACGTTCCGTTTCTCGGTGTGGGCGGGCTGGATCACCGTCGGGGCCGTCTCGACCGACACTCAGCCTGCCCTGACCTCTGATCCTCGGGTCAAGCCCGAGGATGACGACGGAAGAAAGTCTCAGCCGCGCTTGGACGCCTTCCTGAACGCCGGCTTGGCCAGCGCCACATTGCGGGCCTTCTGGGCCTTCTCCTCGGCCCGGGCGCCGCCCTGCAGGCCGGTGTGGGCGGGGCCGCCGCCCGCCTTCTTGGCGGCCAGCGCCTTCTTCATGGCTTCGGCGGTCGGATTGCTCGGTTTGTCGGTCATGCCGTCACCCTCGCACGCTTCGCCTAGCCGCGCATCAGCCGTCGGCACAAGTCGTCCAGCTGCTCCAGGGTGGCGTAGCGCAGAGTCAGTTCGCCCTTGCCGCCGCGGTCGGCCAGAGACACCGGAACCCCCAGGGCGTCGGTCAGGTCCTGCTCCAGCGCCGCGATATCGGCCCCGCCCTCGCCGGCGGGCGCGCCGGCGCGAACCTTCGCCTTTCCCGGCTTCGGCCCCTCGGCCGCCCGACGCGCCAGCGCCTCGGCCTGACGGACGTTGAGGCCCTCGTTGACGATCTGCTCGGCCAGGGCGGCCGGGTTTGGGGCGGTGATCAGGGCCCGGGCGTGGCCGGCGCTCATCTTTCCTTCGCGGACATACCACAGCACCTCTTCCGGCAGCTGCAGCAGGCGCAGGGTGTTGGCCACGTGGCTGCGGCTCTTGCCGACCACCCCGGCGACGGCGTCCTGGGTGCGGCCGAACCGCTCCATCAGCAGGCGGTAGGCGTCGGCCTCCTCCAGCGGATTGAGATCGGCGCGCTGGACGTTCTCGATGACGGCGACCTCGAACACCGCCACGTCGTCCATCTCGCGGACGATAACCGGCACCTGGATCAGGCGCGCCAGCTGGGCCGCCCGCCAGCGGCGTTCGCCGGCGATGATCTGCAGGACGCCGTCCTCGTTCGGCTGCGGCCGGACCAGGATCGGCTGGATCACGCCCTTGTCGCGGATCGACTCCGCCAGTTCCGAGAGCTCGGCCTGGCCGAAGATCTTGCGCGGCTGGTCCGGATTGGGCTTCAGGGTCTCGATCGGGGCCATGCGCACGCCCGCCGGCGCGGCCGAACCGTCGACCGGCACGGCCTCGCCCGCCTGCTCCCCGAGAAGGGCCGACAATCCCCGGCCAAGGCCGCGCTGACGTTCGCTCAACTGACTGATTCCGTTCTGTTAGTTTGCATCAGGCGGCCTGCAGCCGCCGGGTCTTCTCGCGCGCCACCACCTCGCGGGCGAGGCGCAGATAGGCCTGGCTGCCGGCGCATTTCAGGTCGTAGATCAGGGCCGGCTTGCCGAACGACGGCGCCTCCGAGACCCGCACATTGCGGGGGATCACCGCCTCATAGACCTTGTCGCCGAAATGGGCGCGGACATCGGCTGCGACCTGTCCGGACAGGGCGTTGCGCCGGTCGTACATGGTCAGGACGAGTCCCTGGATTTCCAGCGTCGGGTTGAGGCTCTGGCGCACCATCTCGATGGTCTTCATCAGCTGGGTCAGGCCTTCGAGCGCGAAGAACTCGCACTGCAGCGGCACCAGCACGGCGTCGGCCGCCGCCATGGCGTTCAGGGTCAACAGGTTCAGCGACGGCGGGCAATCGATCAGGACGTAGTCGTACCGGGTCTGCCCTTCGGCCCCCTGCCCGGCCAAGGCGTCGCGCAGGCGGAAAGACCGCCGGTCGGCCTGGCTCAGTTCGATCTCGACGCCCGACATGTCGGCGTCGGCGGGAATGATGTGCAGCCCCGGCACCGCCGTCTGCACCGCCGAGTCATCGACCGACCGGCCGTCGACGATGACGTCGTAGATGGTCACCCGTCGTGTTTCACGTGGAACACCGAGTCCCGTGGAGGCATTGCCCTGCGGGTCCATGTCGACGATCAGCACCTTCTCGCCGATCGCGGCCAGGGCCGTGCCGAGGTTGATCGCCGTGGTGGTCTTGCCCACGCCGCCCTTCTGATTGGAAACGGCGAGGACGCGAGTCTTACCGGCTATGGACACGGCGGAGGCTCCGGACGGAAACGATACGGCCGCGCGGATCGCTGCGCGAGACGGAGAGGTCGCTCTCGAAATGCCAGACCTTGCGGGCTTCGATCAACTCAGCCTCGGCCTTTTCCCCCTTGAGAAACAGCCCCTGTGCGCCGCGCTGTAGATAAGGCTGTGCATAGGCGAGCAGCTTCTCCATCGGCGCCACCGCGCGGGCGGTCACGACATCGACCCTGAGCGCCTGGTCTTCAGCCCGGCCATTGATCACCGTCGCCGGCAGGGCGAGGGCCTCGACCACCTCCTGCAGGAAGCGGCAGCGCTTGCCGAGGCTGTCGATCAGCCAGACGTGGGCGTCCGGGCGGCCCTTCAGCAGGATGGCCAGGACCACGCCGGGGAAGCCGGCGCCGGCGCCGAGGTCGGCCCAGGTCCGGGCGCCGGGCGCGAGGTCCAGCAGCTGGGCCGAGTCCCAGATGTGACGGTTCCAGATGTCCGGGATGGTGTCCGGGCCGACGAGATTCATCACCGCATTGGCCTCGGTCAGGCGCTCGATGAAGAGTTCCAGATCGGCGATCTGCTCATCGGCCGCGCCGGTCAGAGCCTGAAATTCAGAAGACGTCACGACCCTGTCTCCTCCCCATCGTCGATGGGGAGGGGGACCACCCGCAGGGTGGTGGAGGGGCAGGGCGACAAAGCGCGCCCCTCGCGCCCCTCCACCGCTTCGCGGTCCCCCTCCCCGCGGAGCGGGGAGGAGACGATGCGCTCGACCCTCACGCCGCCACCCGGGTCCGTTTGACGTGGGACAGCAGGGCCGTCAGGGCGCCCGGGGTGATGCCCTCGATCCGACCCGCCTGCCCCAGCGTCCGCGGCTGAATCAGCATCAGCTTCTCGCGCACCTCGTTCGACAGGCTGCCGATGGCGGCGTAGTCGAGGTCGACCGGTATGGCCAGCGCCTCCTCCCGGCGCAGCGCCTCGGCGTCCGCGGCCTGGCGGTCCAGATAGCCGGCGTAGCCCGCGTCGATCTCGACCTGCTCGCGCACCTGGCGCGGCCAGGCGGCGATGGCGGGATGGGCGGCCTCGAAGGTCTTCAGGTTCACGCCCGGGAAGGCCAGCAGGTCGCGGATCGAGCGGCGCTGCCCGTCGGCGTTGACCGAAATGCCCAGCGCACCGGCCTCTTTCGGCGTGTAGCTCGCGCCGCGCACCAGCGCCGCCGCCTCGTCGAGCAGGCAGGCCTTGGCCTCGAAGGCGGTCCGGCGCTCGCGCGAAACGATGCCCGCGGCGATGGCGAGGGGGGTCAACCGTTGATCGGCATTGTCGGCCCGCAGCGTCAACCTGTACTCGGCCCGGCTGGTGAACATCCGGTAGGGCTCGGTCACCCCGCGTGTGACCAGATCGTCGATCATGACGCCGATATAGGCCTGGTCGCGACCGAGGATGACGGGGTCCGATCCGGCGGCGGCGCGGGCGGCGTTCAGCCCGGCGATCAGGCCCTGCGCCCCCGCCTCCTCATAGCCCGTCGTGCCGTTGATCTGGCCGGCCAGATACAGGCCCGGCCGCTTCTTGACCTCGAGCGCCGGCGTCAGCTCGCGCGGGTCGACGTAGTCGTACTCGATGGCGTAGCCGAAGCGGAACACCTCCACCGCCTCCAGCCCCGGAATGGTGCGCAGGAAGGCGGCCTGGGTGGCGTCGGACACCGAGGTCGAGATGCCGTTGGGATAGACGGTCGGGTCGTCGAGGCCCTCGGGCTCGAGGAAGATCTGGTGCGAGGTCTTATCGGCGAACCGCACCACCTTGTCCTCGATCGAGGGGCAGTAGCGCGGGCCGCGGCCCGACAGGTGGCCGCCGTAGACGGCGCTGTCGCCGAGGTTGTCAGCGATGATCCGGTGCGTCTGCGCCGTCGTGTGGGTGACGCCGCAGGCGATCTGGGGCACGTCGATCCGGTCGGTCAGGAAACTGAACGGCACGGGCTCGGCGTCGGCCGCCTGCATCTCCAGCCGATCCCAGGCGATGGTGCGCCCGTCCAGCCGCGCCGGCGTGCCGGTCTTGAGTCGGCCCATCGCCAGGCCCGCGCCGTAGAGGTCGGCGGCCAGCCCGGTCGAGGGGGCCTCGCCGTGACGGCCGGCGGGAATACGCTGGTCGCCCTTGTGGATGACACCGTTGAGGAAGGTGCCAGTCGTCAGCACCACGGCGACGGCGCGCATCTCCACCCCCTCCCCCGTGACGACGCCGACCACCCGGTCGCCGTCGAGGATCAGGCTTTCCGCGGTTCCGGCCATCAGGGTCAGGTTCGGCGTCTGCGCCAGTTCGGCCTGCATGGCCTCACGATAGAGACGGCGGTCGATCTGGCTGCGCGGCCCCTGCACCGCCGCGCCCTTGGAGCGATTGAGCAGGCGAAACTGGATGCCGGAAACGTCGCCGAGCCGGCCCATGACGCCGTCCATGGCGTCGATCTCGCGCACCAGATGGCCCTTGCCGAGCCCGCCGATCGCGGGGTTGCACGACATCTCGCCGATGGTCTCGAGCTTCTGGGTCAGCAGCAAGGTGGCCGCGCCGGCGCGCGCGGATGCGGCCGCGGCTTCGCAGCCGGCGTGCCCGCCGCCGATGACGATGACATCGAAACGCTTCATGGGCGGGGACATAGGGGAAAACGACCGTCTTCGCCACCGGCGCCGTCGCGGTGTTTCACGTGAAACGCGTCACTTGCCGATGCAGAAGGTCGAGAACACCTCGCCGAGGATGTCCTCGACGCCGATCGCTCCGGTGACCCGGGCCAAGCCTTCGGCGGCGCGGCGCAGGTCGTCCCCGGCGAGTTCGGGTGAGACATCGAGCGCTCGGCGCCCCGCTTCAACCGCCGCCAGCGCTTCGGCCAGGCGGCGCCGGTGTCTCTCACGCGTGACAGCGGGGAAATCGGCGCCTGAAAGGTCCTGCGCCAGCCGCGCGGCCAGCCAGTCGTGAAGAGCGCCGAGGCCCTCGCCGGTCTCTGTGCTCACGATCAACGCTTCACGGCCTGCCGGCGGCGCCGCGCGGTCGACGTCCGCCTTGGTGAAGACCAGCAGGTCGTCCGGCCGCACGAAGGCTGCGGCGGGCCCCTCCGGATCGCCCGGCGCCCGCACCCACAGTCGAAGGTCCGCCTGCTCCGCCCGCGCCCGGGCGCGGCGAACCCCCTCGGCCTCGATGGGGTCCTCGCTGTCGCGCAGGCCGGCCGTGTCGGACAGGGTCACCGCATAGCCGCCGATGATCAGGTCGGCGTCCAGCACGTCCCGGGTCGTGCCGGCGATGGGGGTGACGATGGCCGCCTCGCGCGCCACCAGGGCGTTGAACAACGACGACTTGCCGGCGTTGGTCTCGCCGATCAGAACGATGCGATAGCCCTCGCGGACCCGTTCGCCGCGTCGGGCGTCGGCCAGGGCCGCCTTGAGGTCCGAGATCAGCCCGTCCAGCACCGGTCCGGCGGTGCGGGCCAGGTTGTCCGGCACCTCCTCGTCGGGGAAGTCGATTTCCGCCTCGACCAGCGCCAGCGCCTTGAGCAGGTCGCGGCGGAAGCCGGCGTAGGTCTGGGACAGGGCGCCGTCCAGCTGGCCCAGCGCCTGGGCGGCCTGGGCCGTGGTCTCGGCGTCGATAAGGTCGGCCACAGCCTCGGCCTGGGCCAGGTCCATGCGGCCGTTCTCGAAGGCGCGGCGGGTGAATTCGCCGGGCTCGGCGGGGCGCAGGCCGAGCGTCAGCAGGGCGTCGCCGACCGCCTCGATCACCGCCCTGCCGCCATGCAGATGCAACTCGGCGCAGTCCTCGCCGGTGTAGGAGTTGGGCGCGGGGAAGCGAAGGACCAGGGCTTGGTCAAGCCAGCGGCCTTCGAGGGCCAGGTCACGCAGACCGGCGAGGCGCGGCTTGAGGCCGCCCGCGCCGAGCCGTCCCAGCGCCTCGTCCGTCCCCGGCCCGGACAGGCGAACGATGGCGATGGCCCCGCGCCCCGGCGGCGTGGCGAGGGCGAAGATGGTGTCGGCGGTCACCTGTCTCCTCCCCAAGAAATGGGGAGGGGGATCGCGAAGCGGTGGAGGGGTGAGATGCCATCCGGTGGCGTCGGGGGGCGACCCCTCCACCATCCTTCGGATGGTCCCCCTCCCCCGCAGGGGGAGGAGACGGCGAAGGTCACGGCTTGACCGCGGCTTCCATCAGTTTGCGGAACTGGTCCTGGGCCTGCAGGCCGAAGCTGGTCCAGGTCTTCATCAGCTCGTCGGGCTGCATGGCCGCGACGTTGTCGGCCATCCGCTTCTGCATCTCGGCGACCATGGCCTCGTTCAGCGGCGCGACGTCGGGCAGGCCGAGGAAGGCCCGCGCCTCGGCCGGCGTGCAGTCGATCTCGACGTTGATCTTCATCGCGTCGCTCCTGTTTCACGTGAAACAGCGGCCCTACCGCCGTCAGGTGTTCATCGACTGGAAGAAGTCGGCATTGTTCTTCGACTGCCGCAGCTTGTCGATCAGGAACTCGATGGCGTCCTGCGGGCCCATCGGGTTGAGGATGCGGCGCAGGACGTAGGTCTTGGCCAGCTGATCCTTCGGCGTGGTCAGCTCTTCCTTGCGGGTGCCGGACTTGAGCACATCGATGGCCGGGAAGATGCGCTTGTCGGCGACCTTGCGGTCCAGCACGATCTCCGAGTTGCCGGTGCCCTTGAACTCTTCGAAGATGACCTCGTCCATCCGCGAGCCGGTGTCGATCAGGGCGGTGGCGATGATGGTCAGCGAGCCCCCCTGCTCCACATTCCGCGCCGCGCCGAAGAAGCGCTTCGGCCGTTGCAGGGCGTTGGCGTCGACGCCGCCGGTCAGGACCTTGCCCGACGACGGCACAGTGGCGTTGTAGGCGCGTCCCAGGCGGGTGATGGAGTCGAGCAGGATGACCACGTCCTTCTTGTGCTCGACCAGGCGCTTGGCCTTTTCGATGACCATCTCGGCGACGGCGACGTGGCGGGTGGCAGGCTCGTCGAAGGTCGAGGCGATGACCTCGCCCTTCACCGTGCGCTGCATGTCAGTGACTTCCTCGGGCCGCTCGTCGATCAGCAGCACGATCAGGAACACCTCGGGGTGGTTCTTCTCGATCGACTTGGCGATGTTCTGCAGCATCACCGTCTTGCCGACCCGCGGCGGGGCGACGATCAGGCAGCGCTGGCCCTTGCCGAGCGGGGCGACGATGTCGATGACCCGGCCCGAACGGTCCTTCAGCGTCGGGTCCTGGATTTCCATGTGCAGCCGCTCTTCCGGATAGAGCGGGGTCAGGTTGTCGAACAGGACCTTGGTCTTGACCGTCTCCGGGTCTTCCAGGTTGATCGTGTCGACCTTGAGCAGGGCGAAGTAGCGCTCGCCCTCGCGCGGGCCGCGCACGGCCCCGTGGATGGTGTCGCCCGAGCGCAGGCCGAAGCGGCGGATCTGCGACGGCGAGACATAGACGTCGTCCGGGCCCGGCAGATAGTTGGCGTCGGGGCTGCGCAGGAAGCCGAAGCCGTCCGGCAGGATCTCCAGCACGCCGTCGGCGATGATCTCGACCTCCTCGTCGGCGAGGGCCTTGAGGATGGCGAACAGCAGGTCCTGCTTGCGCAGGTTCGAGGCGTTCTCGATCTCCAGCCCTTCGGCGAAGGCGACCAGGTCGGCCGGCGTCTTCTCGTTCAGTTCCGCCAGGGTGATGCGGCCGTTGGGGACGATCGGCTCGCCGTCGTCCTCGTCCTCGTCGGCTTCCTGATCGACCATCGGCAGGTCGGCGGCCGCGACCTCGTTGGAGGGCTGCTCGCCGTCGAGGTTTTCGGTCTCGGGGACGGTAGGATCGGTGTCGCGGACGTCGGTCATCAGAATCTTCTTCAGGCGTGCGCGCAGGGTCGCCCGCGAACGCGGGGTCTGGGCGGCTGACGATGTGGGCCCGGAGGCCGGCAGGGAGGGCGGCGTTGGTCCCGCAGGGTCGATCCGGCAGGCGTCGCTTTGAGAGAGGGACCGTCCGGAAGGCGAAAGCCCGCGCCAGGATCGGTTCGGGACCAGCGAAACCACGCCGGGCCCGCAAGGTCAAGCGTCGGCGGTCAGCCGAGGCTCCATTCGGTCGTCACCGACAGCACGGCGACGATGGCGATCAGGAACGGAATCTCGTTGGTCATGCGCCAGAAGCGGCCGGTGCGGGTCGAGGTCCCGGCCTGGATGCGTTTGAACTCCCGGGCCAGCATCCCGTGCCAACCGCTGAGCGCCACCACGGCGAGAAGTTTTGTCGCCATCCACGGTTGTGCGAGGAAGCCCCACCCTTCGCCGAAGCCGTAGACGTGGATCAGGATCATCCAGGCCCCGAACGCCCAGGTCGCCGCCATCGAGGGATTGACGATGATCTTGAGCAGACGACGCTGCCAGACGCGCAGCAGCGCCTGCATCTCCGACTTCAGCGGCTCGGCCTTGCCGGCCTGTTCGACGTCGTAGGCATAGAGCCTGGGCAGGAACAGCATGCCCGCCATCCAGGCGATCACCGCCAGGATGTGCAGGCCGCGCACGACGTTGAAGATCTCGTAGCTCATGCGGCCCGGTTCTCCGCCTGACAGGGGCAGGCCTTCCAGTCGCCCCGACAGCCCGGACCATAGGGCGCAACGCCCGTGCGCGACAGGGCGTTGAGCGTGGCCTCGGCCAGGGCGGTGATGAAGGCCGGCGCCGTTCCCACAGCGGGAACCCGCAGGTAGGGGGCGACCCCGAGCGTGTGCGCCAGCTCGCCGTATTCGATATCCAGCTCGACAAGGGTCTCGACGTGCTCGGAGACGAAGGCGATCGGAACCACCACCGCCCCGACGCCGTCGGCCGCGGCCTGCTCCAGCGCCTCGGGCGTCGAGGGACCCAGCCATTTCAGCGGCCCGACCCGGCTCTGATAGCAGATCGCATGGTCGACCAGCCGCCCCATGTCGGCCAGCTTCGCCACCACGGCGGCGACAGTGCTCTCGACCTGCTCCTGATACGGGTCGCCCTTGCGGCGGATAAGCCCCTCAGGAATGCCGTGGGCCGAAAACAGCACCCGCACCGGCCGGCTGCCGGCCTTGTCGAGTTGTTCCGCGATCGCCTCCGCTTGGGCGTCGATCCAGCCGTAGGCTTCGGGCCAGCAGCAGACGGTGCGGCTCTCCCCGGGCCCTGCATAGACGGCGCTCCACCGCTTCAACGATGACTGGGTCGTGGTGGTCGAGAACTGCGGGTACAGCGGCAGCAGAACGATCTCGTCGGGGCCGAAGGCGGCCACCTCGGCGGCGGTCTGCTCGGTCAAAGGCGACCAGTAGCGCATGGCGATGAAGGCGCGCACCTCATCGTCGGGCAGCCGGGGCGCGAGAATGGCCTCCAGCGCCGCCGCCTGTTTGCGCGTCTCGGGCAGCAGCGGGGAGCCGCCGCCCATCAGGGCGTAGTTGGCCTGAGCCGTCTTTTCCCGCCGGCTGGAGATGCGGCGGGCCAACGGCCGCCTCAGGATGGCCGGAAGGCCGATGATGGCCGGATCGTTGAACAGGTTGAACAGGAAGGGCTTCACCGACGCCTGGTCGTCCGGCCCGCCCAGGTTGAACAGGACCACGGCGATGCGGCGGCCGGTGATCGACCTCATTGGGCGCCGATCCGCTTCAGCACCTGCTCGACATGGGCGATGGGCACATCGGGCAGAATGCCGTGGCCGAGGTTGAAGATCCACGGCCCCTGCCCCCAGGCCTCGAGCAGTTGGTCCACCCGCCGGTCCAGCATCGGTCCTCCGGCGCGAAGCAGCAGGGGGTCGAGCGCGCCCTGGATGGGCTTGATCGCCTGAACGCGGCGTCCGACCTCCAACGGGCAGGCCGTATCCAGCGCCACGGCCTGTACATCGCACTCGCCCGCGTAGCGCTCAGCCAGCGCCGCCGAACCGCGCGGGAAGCCGATCAGGGGCACGGTGACGCCCAGCTCGCGCACCCGCTTCACCAGCGCCTGATGCGGTCCCAGCACCAGGGCCTCGAACAGGTCGTCGGGCAGGCCCTCGGCCCAGCTTTCGAAGATCTTCAGCACCTGCGCCCCGGCGTCGGCCTGCATCTTCAGATAATGCGCCGTGGCCTCGACCAGCACCTTGAGCAGGGCCGCGACCTTCTCCGGCTCGGCATAGGCGTAGGTCCGCGCCGTCGCCCGCTCGCCCTTGCCGATGGTCCGCGCCTCGCCGTCGAGCATATAGGTCGCCACCGTCCACGGGGCTCCGGCGAACCCGATCAGGGCGCGTTTCGGCTCAAGCCGCCCTCGCACGATCGACAGGGTCTGTCCGACCTGGTGCAGCGCCTCGCCCGCCCCGGAGGCCAGCGCCCGCATCGCCTCCACCGGCGGCAGGGCCCCGAGTCGCGGTCCCTCCCCCGCCTCGAACCAGACCTCCTGCCCCAGCGCCCGGGGGATCAGCAGGATATCGGCGAACACGATGGCCGCGTCGAAGCCGAACCGCCGCATCGGCTGCAGCGTCGCCTCGGCCGCCTTCTCCGGATCGAGGCAGAAGGAGATGAAATCCGGCGTCGTCGCCCGCAGAGCCCGGTACTCCGGCAGGTACCGCCCCGCCTGGCGCATGAACCAGACCGGCGGACGGGATGTCGCCTCGCCGGCGAGAACCTTGAGCAGCAGGGGCGTGTCGGAGACGGTCATCGGATGTCGGGCTTACCGGGGGGCCGGGTCCCGCTCAAGCCCGGGCCGTGTCGCACCCTCCAATCCTTCAATGAAAGAATCTTGAGAAGAATGATGGAAGAAGGCAGGGCCGGGGATGACGGGGATAACCCGGTCGACCGGTCGATCTCGCCGGCGTCTTTCCGCAGCCTCTCCCGTCGTCGTCCCCACCGGTCCACCGGGCTGGTGAAAGCGGGGACAAATCCTAACGAGGCCTTAACCGGCGGGACCTTGGGAGGGGCCGGGGCCCGGATCGGGATGGGCGCCGTTAAGACCTTGTTAAGCCTGTCCACATGCGATCTTGCGGCGGGACCCGCAGGCGGGACGACTCGCCGGAACAGGCGGAGCGCCGTCCACCATCATCCCCGCTCGCCCCCTCCGACCCGCCCGGCTATAGAGATCGGCGCACCGGCCGGGGCGATCGGCGCCCGGCCCCGTCCACAGGAGTCTCGCCGCCATGGACAGCTTCCAATGAGCCGATCCCCAGACATCGTTCCCGGGATGACCCGATGAGCCCGGCCCGTCCGGCCGGCGTTTCACGACTGGCGACCTATTTCCATGTGCATCTGGTCTCGGATTCCACCGGCGAGACGCTGAACGCCATGGCCAAGGCGGTGGTGGCCCGTTTCGACGGCGTCATCCCGATCGAGCACATCTACGCCCTGGTCCGGTCAGCCAAGCAGATGGACCGGGTGCTGGAGGAGATCGAGTCCTCGCCCGGCGTGGTCCTGCACACCCTGGTCGACCGGGAGCTGCGCGAACAGCTTGAAGACGGCTGCCGCCGGCTGGACATGCCGCAGATTGCGGCGCTGGACCCGCTGGTCGGCGCCCTGTCGCGCTATCTCGGGGCCGCCCTGTCGACCCGGGTCGGAGCGCAGCACGCGCTGGACACCGACTATTTCAACCGCATCGCCGCTCTCGACTACGCCATGGCCCATGACGACGGCCAAGGCACGACCGAGCAGCTGGAAGGCGCGGACGTGGTGCTGTGCGGGGTCAGCCGCACCTCCAAGACGCCGACCTGCATCTATCTGGCCCATCGCGGCATCCGCGCCGCCAACGTGCCGCTGGTGCCGGGGCAGGAGGACGGGGAGCGGCTGGTCGGGCTGAAGAATCCGCTGATCGTCGGCCTGACGGTGTCGCCGGACCGGCTGGTGCAGATCCGCAAGAACCGGCTGGATGGACTGAACGCCGGCCGGGCCTCGTCCTACACAGACCACGAGGCGGTGCGCGAGGAGACGGTCAAGGCGCGCCGGGCCTTCGAGCGCCGCGGCTGGCCCGTCATCGACGTGACCCGACGATCCGTCGAGGAGACGGCGGCGGCGATCATCAATGTGCTCAACGAGCGGCGGACGCACCGGGTGGGGACCAGCTGGTGAGCGGCGAACGGCTGATCCTCGCCTCGAAGAGCGCGGCGCGGCGTTCGATGCTTGACGGCGCCGGCGTGCCCTTCTCGGTGCAGGTCGCCGATGTCGACGAGGACGCCGTCAAGGCGACGCACGATCCCGCCGACGCGGCGGGTCTTGCCGTCGAGCTGGCGCGGGTCAAGGCGCTGGCGGTGTCGCGCCATGATCCTGAGGCCTGGGTGCTCGGCGCCGACCAGACCCTCGCCTTCGCCGGCGGGCTGGTGTCCAAGGCCTCCTCGCTCGAAGCGGCCCGAACCCGGCTGGCGGCCATGCGCGGACGGAGTCACCAGCTGCATTCCGGCGCGGCCCTGGCCCGCAACGGTCAAGTGGTCTGGTCGGGCGTCGACAGCGTGACGATGCGGATGCGGGACTATTCCGACGCCTTCCTCGACGCCTATCTGGCGGCCGAGGGCGAGGCCGTGCTGGCGTCGGTCGGTTCGTACAGGCTCGAGGGCCTGGGGGCCCAGCTGTTCGAGGCGGTCGAGGGCGACTATTTCACCGTGCTGGGGATGCCGCTGTGGCCCGTGCTGGCCGAACTGCGCCGGGCCGGGGTGCTGGCGACATGACGGCGCTGGCCGGCGTCGCGGGCCAGCCGATCGCCCATTCGCTGAGCCCCCTGATCCACGGCGCCTGGATCGAGGCGGCGGGACTAGACGCGGAATACCGCGCCTTCGCTCCGGCGGACGAGACGGAATTCGCCGCGCTCGTCGCCGACGGCCGGGCGGGAGTCCTGCGAGGCCTGAATGTCACCGCGCCGTTCAAGGCCACGGCGCTGGCGCTGGCGGATGAGGTCAGCGAGACGGCCCGACTGTGCGGCTCGGCCAATCTGCTGGTGTTCGACGAAGGCAGGGTGAGGGCCGACAGCACCGACGGCGAAGGCTTGATGGCGGCGCTGGCGGAGCAGGCGCCGCAACTTGATGTAGAAGGCCGGCCGGTGGTCATCCTCGGCGCCGGGGGAGCGGCGCGGGCGGCGGCCGCCGCGCTCAAGGCGGCCGGCGCCGGGGTAGGGGTGCTCAACCGGACGCCGGCGCGGGCGGAGGCGCTGGCGTCGGACCTCGGGGTTCGGGCGGTCGGCCCTGAGGCGGTTGCCGACGCGCGGCTGGTGGTCAGCGCCCTCAGCGGGCCTCCGGAGATCGACGTGGAAGCGCTGCGGTCGGACGCCGTCCTGATGGACATGACCTACCGGCCGCTGCTGACGCCCTTCCTGGCGGCGGGGCGGTCGCGGGGTCTGGCGACGGTCGACGGGCTGGCCATGCTGATCGGGCAGGCGCGGCCATCGTTCCGGGCCCTGTTCGGCGTCGAGCCGCCGCCTGTGGATGTTCGGGCCCTCGCCCTCGCCGCCCTGGGAGAGACGTCATGATCGTGCTCGGCCTGACCGGCTCCATCGGCATGGGGAAGACGACCACGGCGGCGATGTTCGCCGATGAGGGGGCGCTGGTCTGGAACGCCGACGAGGCGGTGCACCGGCTCTACGCCAGGGGCGGAGCGGCGGTGCAGCCGATGGAAGAAGCCTTCCCCGGCGTGGTCGTCGGCGGCGCGGTCGATCGCATCCGGTTAGCGGAGGCGCTGGCCGGGGATGAGGCCGCGTTCCGGCGCCTTGAGGCGATCGTCCATCCGCTGGTGCAGCGGGACCGGCGGGAGGACCTGAAGACGGCTGAACGTCAGGGCGTGCGGCTGGCCGTTCTGGACATTCCGCTGCTGTTCGAGACCGGCGGCGATGCGGCGGTGGATGCGGTGGTCGTGGTCACGGCCGATCCGGAGGTGCAGGCCGAACGGGTGCTGGCGCGGCCGGGTATGACGCGGGAGCGGTTCGGGGCCATCCTGGCGCGGCAGACGCCGGATGCAGAGAAGCGGCGGCGGGCGGACTTTCTCGTCGACACCGGCCATGGGCTGGAGGCGGCGCGGACGCGGGTGCGCGAAATCGTGGGGACGGTTCTGGCGCCGGACTGGACATCTCGGCGGCGCGGGCTTTCGCCGGGCGCCAAACCGATTCAATAAGGGCCATGGCCCGCGAAATCGTCCTCGACACCGAAACCACCGGCTTCGACCCGAAGACCGGCGACCGGCTGATCGAGGTCGGCTGCATCGAGATCGAGGACCTGCTGCCGACCGGGCGGACCTATCACACCCTGGTGCATCCGGAGCGGCTGATCCCGCCCGACGCCATTCGAGTTCACGGAATCACCGACGAAAAGGTTCGCGACGCGCCCAAATTCCGGGATGTGGTCAAGGACCTGATGGAGTTCATCGGCGATGCGCCGGTGATCGCGCACAACGCCGCCTTCGACCGGTCATTCATCGATCACGAATGCGGGCTGTGCGGGCATCCGCTGATCGAGGAGACGCGCTGGATCGACACCCTGAAGCTGGCGCAGAGCCGGTTTCCGGGCATGGCCAATTCGCTGGACGCCCTGTGCAAGCGGTTCAAGATCAGCCTGGTCGAGCGGACCCTGCACGGGGCCCTGATCGACGCCCGGCTGCTGGCCGAGGTCTATCTGGAGCTGAAGGGCGGCAAGGAGCGGCGGCTGGACCTGTCGAGCGCCCGCAGCGTGGCGACGCAGGCGGCGGCGGCGACCGCGGGCGGCTACGGCCCTCGACCGCGGCCGTTGGCGCCGCGCTCGACCGAGGCCGAGCGGGCGGCGCACCTGGCCTTCCTCAGCGAGACGCTGAAGGACCGTTCGCTGTGGGCCGCCTACGGGCTGGATGTCGAGGCGGCCACGGAAGCGGCCTGACGGCCTGTCCCGATCAGGCCTGGGCGGTTTCGGCCGGGCCGCGCGCGATCTGCTGCTGACGCGACATGTAGATGCCGGCGAAGTCGATCGGGTCGACCATGAAGGGCGGGTAGAAGCCGCCGTCCGCGGTGGCGCCGGCGATGATCTCGCGGGCGAAGGGGAACAGGTAGCGCGGGCATTCGATCAGCAGCATCGGCTCGATGTCCTGCTCGGCCACGCCGGACAGGGCGAACAGGCCGCCGTAGACCAGCTCGATGTTGAACACGGTCAGGGCGTCGGTGGAGGCCTTGACGGTCAGGCGCAGTTCGACCTCGAACAGGCCGTCCTTGCGGCCCTGGGCGTTCATCTCGACGCCGAGGTCGATCGCCGGCTTGCCCTCGACGCGCAGGGAGTCCGGGGCCTTGGGGTTCTCGAAGGACAGGTCCTTGACGTATTGCGCCAGGATGCGGAAGCCGGGGCCGGCGGGCTCGCCCTGGTTCGGGGTGGTGGCGTCGGCGGGGGCGGCGTCGGTCATGGCGATCGGTCTTGTCTGGATGGCGTGAGGGACGGCGGCGCCGGCCCCGGAAGGCGCGGCGACTAGCATGCGACGCCCGTTGCGGCAACGACGGTCGCCCGGCAGGGGCGGACGGGCCGGCCGTGGCGATCCGCCGCCGGGGCGCGGGGGGCGCCGTTCGCCTTGCGCGCCCCCATATCAGCCCCTAATCGTCGTTTCACCGCGCCCCGCGTTCTCAGGGCGCCAGTCAGGGAATGCCCGTGCCGGTCCAGGTCCAGATCGTCATCTTCGCCGTGATCGCGGCCATCGTGCTGTTCCAGCTGTACAATGTGCTGGGCAAGAAGGTCGGGCGCCAGCCCGAGGACGACGCCCGGGCGCAGCCCCCTGCCCCCGCCCCCGCCGCCGCGGCCGAGACCGGCGGCGCCCGGCCGAACATCCTCGACGCCGCGACCCTGGCCTCCATCGCCGGGCTGAAGGCGCGCGACCCCGCCTTCGATCCGGTGCGCTTCCTGGAAGGCGCGCGGCAGGCCCATGAAACCATCGTGCGCGCCTACGCCGCCGGCGACCGCGAGACGCTGAAGCCGCTGCTGACGCCGCGGGTCATGGACTCCTTCGAAGCCGGCATCGCGGCCCGGGAGGCGCGCGGCGAGACCGAGGAGGCCGAGTTCCTGCACCCGGCCCGAGCCGACCTGGAACTGGCCACGGCGGAGGACAACCGCGCCCTGGCCAAGGTCCGCTTCCTCGCCGAGCTGCGCAACCGGGTGACGCCCGCCGAGCCGGGGGCGGACGAGCAGGTCGAGGAGCGCCGGGTCGCCGAGGTCTGGACCTTCGAGCGCATCCTGGGCGCCAGCGACCCGAACTGGCTGCTGGCCCGCACCGAACCCGCCACCGCATGAGGTCCGCGCCGGCCGCGGCGCTGGCCCTCGCCCTGCTGGCGATGGCCGCCTGCGCCACGCCGCCGGGACCGGCCGCGCCGGCCGGGCCGGCTCCCGCTCCGCCCGCGCCGGCCGGCCCCTCCGCCCCGGGTCCGACGCCGCCCGCCGGCGAGAGCCCGGCGATCCTGCCCGGCTGGGCCGACGAGGACCACCTCGCGGCCTTCAACGCCTGGACCGACAGCTGCCGCGTCTCGCGCGACCGGGCGGCGCAGGGCCAGTGCGCCCGGGCGATGCAGATCCGGCGCACCTCGAAACCGGTCACTCCGTCGATGGCCCGCGCCTTCTTCGAGAGCGGCTTCTCGGTGGTTGCGGCGGAGACGGAGGACGGCGGGCCGGGCCTGCTGACCGCCTATTTCGCCCCGGAGTACGCCGCGCGGCGCAGCCCCGACGGCGAGTTCGACAGGCCGGTGCTGGCGCCCCCGGCCGGCTGGACCCGGGGCCAGACGCTGCCGCCGAGGGCGGAGATCGAGGCGGACCCGCAGGCGATGTCCGGCGCGCCGCCGCTGGCCTGGATGCGGGCCGAGGACCTGTTCTTCATGCAGATCCAGGGGTCGGGCTATCTGACCTTCGCGGACGGGTCGAAGGCGCGGGCGGCCTATGCGGCCGACAACGGGCGGCCGTTCACCGGCATCGCCCGGCCGATGGCGGAGCAGGGGCTGTTGCCGCCGAACGGGACCTCGGGCGAGGCCATCCGGGCCTGGCTGGCGGCGCATCGGGGCCCCGAGGCGCAGGCCGTGATGGCGCTGAACGCGCGCTACATCTTCTTCAGCCTCGATCCCGACGATGGCGGCGATCCGAATGGCGCGGCCGGGGTCCCCCTGCCCGCCCGCCGGGCCATCGCCGTCGATCCGGCGCACTGGCGCTACGGCGACTTGGTGTGGATTTCGGCCGACGGCGGAAACCTGGCCGGGGCGCGCGGCAGCTATCGCGGTCTGGTGATGGCGCTGGACACCGGCTCGGCGATCCGGGGGCCGGTGCGGGCCGACCTGTACATGGGCCGGGGCGCGGCGGCCGGGGAAGAGGCCGGGGCGGTGCGCCATCCGCTGAGGATGTGGCGGCTGGTTCCGCGCGGCTAGTTCGATTGTCAAAGACCTGAAGACGCGGTCCGGCCTGGGGCCGGGACAAGGGCGTGAGTCGGCGCCGCTTCGGCCTGAAGCGGTTGGGGAGGGCGCGGGGTCGCCGGGCCTCGCCCGGTGAGGGGTTGTGTTACCGTTTCGACGAGACAGACGCCCCGCGCGGCCGTTTTCCACGCACCCGACCGGCTGGCGGCCCGTTGGAGCCTTGCCGGAAACACGCCGGCGGCCTTGCGGACGCCGGCGCGGGACGGACCTGCAGACCG
>NZ_DASPMM010000019.1:0-60435 GCF_035627055.1 Brevundimonas sp.
AGGCGCACGTTCTGGCCGCGGCGGCCGATGGCCAGCGACAGCTGGTCGTCCGGCACCACCACCTCGACGCGCTCGTCCTCCTCGTCCATCACGACCTTGGAGACTTCGGCCGGGGCCAAGGCGTTGACGATGAAGGTCGCCTCGTCCGGGTTCCACTGGATGATGTCGATCTTCTCGCCCTGCAGCTCGGCGACCACCGCCTGCACGCGCGAGCCGCGCATGCCGACGCAGGCGCCGACCGGGTCGATCGAGGAGTCGTTCGACAGCACGGCCATCTTGGCGCGCGAGCCGGCGTCGCGGGCGGCGGCGCGGATCTCGATCACGCCGTCGTAGACCTCGGGCACTTCCTGGGCGAACAGCTTGGCCATGAAACCGGGATGCGAGCGCGACAGCATGACCTGCGGCCCCTTCGCTTCCGGGCGCACGTCGTAGATGTAGGTGCGGATGCGGTCGCCGATGTTGAACACCTCGCGCGGGATCGAGTCGTTGCGCCGCATGATGCCCTCGCCGCGGCCCAGATCGACGACGGTGTTGCCGTATTCGACGCGCTTGACGGTGCCGTTGACGATCTCGCCGACGCGGTCCTTGAACTCTTCGTACTGGTTGGCGCGCTCGGCGTCGCGAACCTTGCCCATGACGACCTGGCGAGCCATCTGGGTCTGCACCCGGCCGAACTCGAACGGCGGCAGGTTCTCCACGTATTCCTTGCCGACCACGGCTTCCGGATCGCGCTTCAGGGCGTCCTTCAGGCGCACCATGGCGCTGTCGTTGAATTCTTCCAGCTCGTCTTCCGGCTGCCAGTCGTCCTCGACGATGGTGACGTGACGGGTCAGGGCCAGCTCGCCCGACTTGATGTCGATCTTGGCGCGGATGTCGTGGTGGGCGCCGTAGCGCGACTTGGCGCCCTTCTGGATCGCCTCCTCGATCGCCTCGACGACGATCTCCTTGTCGATGTTCTTCTCGCGCGCGACCGCATCGGCGATCTGCAGCAGTTCGAGTCGGTTCGCGGAAACGCCGGCGACAGCCATGCTCTTAGTCCTCGGTCTCAGGTTCGTTGTTGTCGTTACGCGCGGCGCGCTTCTCGGCGCCCGCCTTCATCAGTTCGTCGGTCAGCACCAGCTTGGCGTCGACCAGCCAGGCGAAGGGGATCAGGGCGGTGTCCTCCTCCCCCTCCAGATCGATGGCGATATTCTCCCCGTCGGTTCCGGCGACGGTTCCCTTGAAGCGTTTCCGCCCCTCGATCATCCGGTCCGTCTCTAGCCGCGCCTCGAAGCCTTCGAACAGGTCGAAGTCGCTCTGGCGCGTCAGCGGACGGTCGACGCCGGGCGACGAAACCTCCAGCAGATACTCCCCGCTGATCGGATCGGCGGCGTCCAGCACCTCCGACACGGCGCGGCTCAGCCGGGCGCATTCCTCAACCGCGATATCGTGATCGGAGGGACGTTCGGCCATGATCTGCAGCCGCCGGCGCAGGGTGCCGCCCATCAGCCGCACGCGCACGATGTCGAGGCCGAGGCTTTCCGCCACGGGTTCGATCAGCTCCAGCAGAGCGCGGTCTTCGACGGTCTTGGCCTTCAAGGCTGGATCCCGGACAAAACAAAAGCGGCTGGCCTCCGGGGCCGCCGCTTCAAACGGCGCCGTTGGACGCCGGTCTAACGATGTGAGGGCGCATATAGACCGGCGAAACCGGTTTGTCAGCCCCTGACGAAATCAAGGAAGATCGGCGCGGTGTCGCCCAGCTTCTTCTCCTCGTAGCGTGTCACCACATGGTCGGGCGGGGCCACACGCCAGTCGTTGGCCCGGTCCGCGGTCCATTGAAGCCCCGGCGTCCGCTCGAACCGCTCCAGCGCCCAGTCGGCATAGTCCTTCCAGTCGGTGACGAAGCGCAGCCGCCCGCCGGGCTTGAGCAGGCGCACGATCTCGACCGCCAATTCGTCCTGCACCAGCCGCCGCTTGTTGTGCCGCGCCTTGTGCCAGGGATCGGGGAACAGGATCATCACCCGGTCCAGACAGCCGTCAGGCAGGGCCGCCATCACGTCGCGGGCGTCGCCGGCGTGCAGCCGGACATTCTTCAGCCCGCGCTCGTCGATATGGCGCAGAGCCGAGCCGACGCCGTTCAGGAACGGCTCGCAGCCGATCATCAGGGCCTCGGGATGACGGCTCGCCTGCTCGGCCAGATGCTCGCCGCCGCCGAAGCCGATCTCGAGCCAGACCTCTCTCGCCCCCGGCGCCAACGCCTGCGGATCGATCGGCCCCGCCAGCGGATCGGGCACGGCGACGGAGGGCAGCAGGGTGTCGAACAGGGCGGCCTGCCGCGGCTTCAGGGCGCGCGACTTGATGCGGCCGAACGAGCGGAGGGGGCCCCGGATCGGGGGGGTGGAGGCGGACATGCGCGGGCCTATAGCCGCCCGCGCGGCCGCTGTCGCCCGCGACGGATCAGTTGGGAGCGGACGCGGGAGCGGCGGCGGGCGCCGTGGCGGGCGCGGCGGCGGCCTCCGCGTCGCACACCCGGTTGATCCCGGCCAGCAGCCGCCGGTCGTTGGCCCGCGTGGCCAGCGCCCGCGCGCCGTCGCAGTCGCCGTTGTTGATCAGGGCGGCGGCCTCCTCGGCGCGGCGCACGACGCGCGGATTGCGGCTCTCGCGCCAGGCGTCCTGCTGCTGCTCCATGCCCTGCATCCGGATGTCGTTGCTGAAGCGCTCGAACGTACCTTGGGTCTGCATGCGGCCGATGGCGGCCGAATCCTGCCCCCACGCCGGCAGGGCGACCGCCGCAAGGGCGAGAACGAGCATCTGGGTCTTCATGTCCGGCCTCCGTCTGGAACCCGATCACACCGCCGAACGCCGTTCAACGTCAAGTTAAATCCTGGAAGGATTCAGGCGAGCGCCTTGAGCTTCCCGACCAGATCTGTCCGCTCCCACGAGAACCCTCCGTCGGCCTCCGGCGCGCGCCCGAAATGGCCATAGGCCGCGGTCCGCGCATAGATCGGCCGGTTCAGGCCCAGATGCTCGCGGATGGCCCTCGGCGTGGCGCCGCCGATCATCTTCGGCAGCTCGGCCTCCAGCACCGCCGGATCGATCCGGCCGGTGCCGTGCAGGTCGACGTGCACAGACAGCGGGTGCGACACGCCGATCGCGTAGCTCAGCTGGATGGTGCAGCGGTCAGCCAGGCCGGCGGCGACGACGTTCTTGGCCAGGTAGCGGGCGGCGTAGGCGGCCGAGCGGTCGACCTTGGTCGGGTCCTTGCCCGAGAAGGCGCCGCCGCCGTGCGGGGCCGCGCCGCCGTAGGTGTCGACGATGATCTTGCGCCCGGTCAGGCCGGCGTCCCCGTCAGGTCCGCCGATCTCGAACGAACCGGTCGGATTGACGTGCCACTCGGTCTCGTTGGTGATGAAGCCGTCCGGCAGCACCTCGCGGATGTACGGCTTCACGATCGCGGCCACATCGTCCGACGACAGCCCCGGCGCATGCTGGGTGGACAGCACGATCGAGGTCGCCCGCACCGGCTTGCCGTTCTCGTAATAGAGGGTCACCTGGCTCTTGGCGTCCGGCTCCAGCTTCGGCTCCTTGCCGGCATGGCGCGCCTCGGCCAGCTTCCGGAGGATGTTGTGGCTGTACTGCAGCGTCGCCGGCATCAGCTCCGGCGTCTCGTTCGAGGCGTAGCCGAACATGATGCCCTGGTCGCCGGCGCCCTCGTCCTTGTCGCCGGAGGCGTCGACGCCCTGGGCGATGTGGGCCGACTGCGGGTGCAGGTGGTTCTCGAAGGTCAGCTTCTCCCAGTGGAAGCCGTCCTGCTCGTAACCGATGTCGCGCACGACCGTGCGGACCGTGGCCTCGATCTCGTCCTTCACGCCCGGGGCCCACTCGCCCTTCGTGTCCATGATGCCCCGGCCGCGGATCTCGCCCGCCAGGACCACCAGATTGGTCGTGGTCAGGGTCTCGCACGCCACCCGCGCCTCCGGATCCTTGGACAGGAACAGGTCGACGATGGCGTCTGAAATCTGGTCTGCGACCTTGTCGGGATGTCCTTCGGACACGCTTTCGGAGGTGAACAGAAAGGACGAACGGGCCAAGGCGGACTCCTGGAGCGCGGGAACGGCCGCCAGACATATAAAGATATGTTTATATGTTCAAGGCGCGGGCGCGTGTCGCCCGAAAGGATTCCAGATGGTCAGCCCCCGGGCGGCCGTCTCCCCCGCCAGCCAGCGCTCGCCGACGCCCGCCAGCAGGACCAGGTCGAGCATCAGGGCCAGGCCCAGGTGGGCCGAGATTTCCGCCCGGCCGCGCATGGGCGGGACGAACGGCAGGGACAGATAGACCAGCACGCCCAGCACCATCACCGCCGAGGCCGCGAACGGCCACCAGCGGTTCCCCTTCAGCGCCAGCACCAGGAAGGCCACCAGCAAGGCGGCCTCGACGGCCGTCTCGTAGACGGGCGCATGCGACACGTCGAAACCAGTCACCGCCTCCGGCATCAGCCCTGCCGGACCGGCCAGGCCCGCGGCCAGCCACGCCAGGGTGACGAGGGCGCCGAAGCGCTCGGGCGGCCCGCCCCCGACCCATGCGGCGAGGGGCGCGACAAGGGTGAAACAGAGCGTGGCGATCTGGAACGGGGTCATGGTCGGGTCTCCGCGCCGAACGCGCCGGCCGGGTCAGAGGCCGGGATTGATGGCCTGGTCGATCGCTTCGGCCTGTCCCGTGTAGGCGACCACCAGGTCCGCGACGGCCTTGATCATGACCGCCGCCAGAACCACGGCGAGCAGCAGGATCAGGAGGCGGAGGCGCCAGCCGCGCGGCGGGGCGCGGTAGCCGAGCCGACCCCCGGCCCGCTCTGCGCTCCCACCTGCGCCATCACCCAGCCGGCGCTCAGCACCTGGCGCAGCAACTCGCGCGGGTTCGCCCCCGCCGCGTCGTCCGCCAGCCCCCTCATCAGATGGCTGCGGACCGGATCGTTCGCCCCCAGCGGACTGAAGGCGTCCAGCGCGGCCTCCAGATCCTCCCACGTCCAGTGGGGAAGCGGCGGACTCGTCAATGCCATGATCGGACTCCCTGTCGAGGGAGGGATCAACGGCCGAAGCGCCCGCGCCGCCAATGGGGTCTTTCGGCCCTGGTACGTTTCGTTCCAGCTGGGCCAGCGCCGCCTTGCGCCGATTGACCCCCATCCGGCGGCAGGCCTCGTGCACATGTTTCTTGACCGTGGCCTCCGACAGACCCAGCCGGGCGGCGATTTCCTTGTCCGTCAGGAACGCGGTGAGCCTCAGACACTCTTCCTGGCGGGCGCTGAGGCGCTTCGACATTCTACGCTCCGGTACAAGCCAGATAGCTACGGCGTGCGAACCGTGTCGTCCAGTATCGGACCCTGACCGGCCCGCCGAAACCCGGCCAGGCGTCAGATCGGATGTCGAAGAAGTGGTGCCGCTTAGGTGACTCGAACACCTGACCCCCGCATTACGAAGGCTACTCCAGCCTCGGACGGGAAGCCTTGCGGACAATGGATCTCGGCCAGATTTTACCGAGGTCGGGCGCCGCAACCCAGCCCCTTCCCAGATTGGCCCGAGGGGCCGGTAGGGTCGGTTCCTATGTTACGCGACTTAACGTGGGAACCGACGAAAATTCGACCTGCGCCATACCTGCCGACATGGCCGTCAAGGCTGGAATCCTAAGCACCGGCGAACAATGTCAGAAGGTCCAACCGTCCCATCCCCAGTCGCCTCGAGTGTAGTGATCGACCACCAGACCCTGCTCGTCTACCCTCAGCATCTGGCCGGACCACCGGTCAAACAGGGCCGCGCGATCCACCCAGATCAACGTCCATCCATCCGGCCCTGGCAGCACTTCGGGCTGATCAAATCCCTTCCCGCCCGCCCAGTCGTCCACGCCTGGCAGCACTTCCCGTCCGCCAAAACCCTTGGTGCCGACAATGAAGACGTCGTCTGCCCCCGGGAGGACCAACGGCGTGTCAGGATCTTTCGAGAACCCGCGATCACCGTCGTCCGCCTCTGGCAATACCTCAGGCCCCGCACCATCCTTGTCGGTTAGGAAGCCGTCCCCGCCGGGGCCGGGCAGCACCAGCGGTCGCTCGCCGTCCCAAGCCCCGCCCGAAAGCAGCGCCTCGGGAATCCGCCCGTCTGTCCAGGCCCGCGCATCGACGTCTGGCCCGTACATCCGGTTCAGCTCCAGCACCCGCCCGTCCCCGAACTGAATGTTCTCGATGCCGGTCAGATGGTCGCCGCCGTCCGGCCCCTTGAGGATGAAATCATCGCCGTTCTGCAGCAGGCGATAGTCGGAATAATTCCCGGAGACGGTCAGGATGTCGTGGCCGGAGCCTCCGTCGATCCAGTCATTGCCTCTCCCCCCGTCAAGCTGGTCGTCGCCGGCCCCTCCGAACAGGAAGTCATCGCTCATTCCGCTTGTCAGGGCATCGACGCCGTCGCCCCCTTGCGCGTAGACCGAGCTCACGCCGGTGACCCCTCGCGTGTTGATTTCGTTCGCCCCCGCCCCGCCGCTTATTTCGAGTGAGATTACCGGACCGGCAAGTCCCCCTTCGACCACGAGCGCCCCGTCTCCAGAAACCTTCAGGCGAAGCACTTCAACATCCGCGACGCCGATCTCGATCGGCGCTTCCAAAGCCTGCAGGGAGCCGTCAGACGCTCCTGAGCCGTTGAGGACGCGAACGAGGAAGCCCACCACTGAGTCTGCAAGGTTGAAGTCGCTAAGGGTCATAACGGTGCTGTTTGCCGTCAGTCCTATGGTCAGGCTGTCCCGGCCCCCTCGGATCCCGAGAACCTCGTGCGGAACGTAGTCCGACAGGTCCACATTGAAGTCGACGTCGCCAGTTGGCGTAACGCAGATCATGGACCCGCCGAAGCAGAGGATTTCGACGTCCTGAAGAGTGTCTACGCCGTCGCGGTCGGTGACTTGGTCCGTTACCCGCATCCGCCCCCCGCCGAGGTCCTGAATGGTGTACTCATCACGCTGCCCCGTGAAGCGGGCAGAGTCGCTCCCCTCCCCACCAATGAGCAGATCATCCCCTTGCCCGCCGTCCAGTGCGTCCTGATCATCGCCACCGGACAGCGTGTCGGCCGCGTGGCCGCCGATCAGGACGTCGTCGCCACTACTCCCTTCCACCCATATCGCGGTCTCTATGCCGGCCCCGGATATGAAATCCCGATATTCGCTTCCGAACAGGACGGGGTCGAGACCGTGAAGATTGGCCGCGGACCCGATCTGGAAATGGCCTCCGACGAACTGCGGCAGGAATCCTGTTCCCTCCCACTGGTACAGCAGATTGGCGCTGAGCGGCGAATCGGCCATCAGTTCGAGATGCCGCAGGTATCGGTCCAGTTGGTGTCCGGATAGGGCAACATCTGCGAGACCGTAGTCGTCCAAGATTAATCTGGCGGCTGCGTGGAAATTGCCGTCCGAAGCACCGACGACATCCTGTTCGTGAGTGATGTGAAAGAACCTTTGCGGATCAAGTTGCTGGGTAAGCGTGACCGATCCAGGGGAGCCAAAGAAAACTCCCCCATCGAATTGAGAAGGATAGTCGTGTGCAAATCCTTCAGCTACGGCCCCGCCTAGGCTGTGACCGGTAACGAATAGTTCGGCACCGCGATCACGGGCGAACTGGAAGACGGCCGCGACGAATGGAGCAAAAGGGGCCATTACCGCGTCGAGGTCGCCGAGCAAGATCCGTAAGTCCGATCCGATCCAATCGCCGATTTCCGCAAGTTCAGGTTCGGATCCCCTGAATGAGAGTATCACCTGACCGTTGTGTTCATTGTAGGCCACGAAGGCTTGCAGTCTGTGTAGGCCGAGATGGACTGAAAAGTAGCCGGAATCGTCGAACATACTCGCCGGCAGTTTCAATTCCTCGTAGCTCGGCAAACTCCAGCCGGCCATTGAAGGCCGACAATGCTCTCCGTTGAACGGGGAGCGCTCCCAAAGGTCGCCTTCCTCGTATGCCAGATCGGAAAACTCGGCCAACAGGTACGCCATTTCGACGTCCATTGGGGGCGGGTCCGAAAGCCGGTAGCGCTGTCCATAAACCCCGGAGCCGGAACCGTCCGTTCTTCCTAAAGCGATCAGAATCTCGCCGTACCCCATGGCCGAGATGTCGCTCAAAGCCCCGTCACTCAGCACGAACTCGCCGCCCAAAGCCAAGCCCGAAGCGCTATAGAGTTGGGCGTGGACTCTCGAATCGGAAGTCCAAGCAACTAGGAAGCCGCCGTCCTCTAGGACCAATATTCGCTGGCCCGACTGATTTCCATCCGTTTCCGTATTGACTCGAAACTCTTCTCGGATGGATGCGCCAAATGCATCGTAGACCTGTGCATATATCCCGAAGGCGGACCCGTCTTGTTGAAAAGATTCCCAAGTGACAACAAAACCGCCCCCGTCCAAGGCGGCAAGCTGCGGGCTAACCTGGTGATTGATTGTGTAAGTGTTGACCCGGAAGTTCGCACCGATAGGTTGAGCAAAGGCATTATAGACTTGGGCGTAGAGGCCTTCATTTGAGCCATCCTGAGCATGCCATATCAGGACAAAGCCGCCATCCGTCAAAGCTTGAATCGACGGAGAATACTGATGGCCATTTGTCTCGGCACTGGCGCGAATCTCGACACCAGTAGGTAGATGCGCGGAGTTAAATACTTGGGCAAAAATTCCTTGCCCCTCACTCCAAGTTACAACAAATCCGCCGTCGTCAAGAACTGAGACTTTCTGCTCCCCTTTGGGGTGACTTGAGTCGGCGCTCACTTGGATCAAGTTGCCAGCGGGTTGGCCGGTCTGATCGAACACTTGAGCGTACACCGCTCCGCCCCAGCCATCGGGCCCAGGGGAGACCCAAGTCAAGACAAAACGCCCGTCCGAAAATTTGGCAAGTTGTGGATAACTAGACCCGTACTGACTTAGCCGTAGTTCAGGACCAACTAAGCCGCCGAGAGCATCGTAGGCTTGGGCATAAACGCCGTCATTGTGAGCGCCCTCTTCGTAAGACACCCAAGTGACAACAAAACCGCCCCCAGGGAGTGTTAACACCTGGTGGCCCTCTTGTTCGCCCGTTGTAGCTGTGTTGACGCGAAACTCACTGCCGACTGGGGCGCCAGCAGCGTCATAGACTTGCGCGTAGACGCCCCAGTTTGGACCTTCCTGGCCCCAGGACGCCCAGGTGACGACGAAGCCGCCGCCCTCAAGGACGCCGATCTTGGGCCCGACCTGCTCGTCGTTTGTATGGGTGTTAACCCGGAATCCGCTACCGACCGGCTTTAGCTGGGAGGCTCCGGCGGTGGCCGTGAAAAGACCATCTCGCTCGTCGCCGTTGTTCCGGCTGCTCCTGTGGCCGTAGTGTTCGGGGATAAGCCCCTGTTCTTCTGCAGTACGCATCTGGCTTTGCCACCGGTCCAGCAGACCTGTCCGGTCATATGCGAAGGAAGTCCGTCCTTCGGACCCTGGCAAAACCTCCGGCTGATCGGAACCCTTTGCACCTTGGTAGCTCGTGTCATCCGCACGAGGGAGGACCAGTGGCCGAGGCCCACCCGCTTCTCCGCCCGACAGCAGCGCCTCCGGAATCCGGCCGTCCGCCCACGCCCGGGTATCGACGTCCGGCCCGTACATCCGGTTCAGTTCCAGCACCCGCCCGTCGCTGAAGCGGATACTCTCGACCCCGGTCAAACGGTCGCCGCCGTCCTGTCCCTTGAGGATGAAGTCGTCGCCGTTCATCAGCAGGCGGAAGCTGGAGGCCACGCCGGAGACGGTCAGGATGTCGTGGCCTGAGCCGCCGTCAATCCAGTCGTTACCGAGGCCGCCGATCAGCGTGTCGTTGCCGTCTCCCCCGTCTAGTCGGTCGTCAAAGGTACCGCCTGTGAGGTGGTCCTCTCCAGCGCCGCCATGAGCGCTTACTGACTGATCGTGTCGAGCAGCGTCGATGACGTCGTCGCCGTCCAGGCCAAAGACGCTCACCGCAGAACCACCAAGCTCACTCGCGCCCAACGCGTCCAGCGAAATTGCGTCGTCCCCGTCTCCGCCACTCACTCGGATCGATTCGAAACCGCTAAGGATCAAGTCGGTTTCCAGCCGGGCCTTTCTTTCAATTCGGACGTCGCCCTCTACACTCGTGACGGAGATCAGATTGGCATGGCCTTCGCTACCTGTGACCTGAGCGACGCTGTTGTCGCCGCCAGAGGAGTACTCCCCGTCATCCTCGTCACTCAAAACGAGAAGGGCAGAACCTGACTGAGCGGAAAACCCTACGCCCGTGGGAAACCGCGCCAACATAAGGTCGGAATTCAGATACCCGCCGGCACGCTGCAGGCTCGCCTGACTTATATCGTTGAAAACGTATATGTTCGGAGTGTCATCACTCACCCGCCACCATTCACTGAAGGGATTAAAAAGCCCACTGAAGAGCCTGACTTCGAAATGGAGGTGCGGCCCTGTCCCCGTGCCCGTGTTGCCGACTACTCCAATTTGGGAACCACTCAGAACAGAATCGCCGTCCCGAAGAAGTGATCCGTCTCTCCGAGCAGGGAGGTCTCTCAAATGGGCGTATAGCGTGTAGAATGTCTGCCCGTTCGCTACTGCCGCATTGTTCGCGGAATCTTCGGTTGAGTGACGTATCAGTATGTAATTTCCCAATCCGCTTCGATTACCGGAATCCGCGACTACTCCGGCCCCAAACGCAAAAACTAGCGAACCTGAAGGTGCCGCGATGTCCGTTCCAGCGTGGGTTAGGGGATAGCTCGGCTGCGGGCCGCCAAGCTCGCCCCAAGACAAGTTGTCTCCAAAATTATGACTGATCCTGCCCCCTGAAACGATGGCTCCCGCCCAGGGGCCAAGCGGCAACTCAAAGTCCCCACTCATTGGCTGGTCGGATACCGGGGTAGCGCTGATCCGATATGTTCCAGTTCCGTCTGAGGTCGCCGAACCCGCCGACAGGTAGTAGACGCCCGACCCGGGTGCCCGAAAATTGATCTGTGCGTTCTGACCCTCGCCGTCATTATTGCTGAACGCCTGAGGGACCGGGTTGCCCGAACCGTCGCGCAGTCGCAGGAAGGGATCTATCAGAGAACCCTGACCGGTCGGGCTCCCTTCCAAGTCGAACTGATAGATCACTCCCTCCGTTAAAGTGATCCTGAACCAATCGGTGTCGCCGGCCGTCTCAATGGTTCCGGTGCGAAATCCATCTTCGCCCACGGCACCCACCGTTGAGATCGAGGCTGAGAAATCGTCAGTCGGTGCGGTACTCTGTTGGACGCTGACCCGGTAGGTCCCTGTTCCGATCGCCGTCGCCGATCCGGCCGAGAGGTAGTAGGTGCCGGAGGTGGTCGCCGTAAATGTCAACTGGGCGTTGAGGCCTGGGCCGCTGTCGTCGTCAAAGGTTATCGGGTTCCCTGCACTGTCCCTCAGCCGCAGGAAGGGATCGGCAAGCCCCCCGGGTCCAGCCGGCGGGGGAGGAGACCCGAACGTGTCCAGATCGAACTGGTAGGTCAGACCAGCAGTGAGTGTGATCCGAAACCAATCGGTGTCCCCGGCAATCTCTATGGTGCCTGTTTTAGGCCCGTCGACGCTAACTGTTCCGGTCGTGGTGATCGAACCGGCATAGTCGTCTGTCGGTGACCCCGTCGCCTGGAATCGCCGACCGTATACGCCGTAGCCGGAGCCGTCCTGGCCATCGGACGTCCAGGCAATGACGAAGCCGCCACTATCGAGGGCAGCAATTCGGGGGAGGAACTGGTCACCAACCACATGGGTATTAACTGTGAACTCGTCGCCGAGTGCTTCTCCCCCAGCGCTATAGACTTGGGCAATGACTCCGTTGCCGGAACCATCGTGGACGCCAGAGCCATCCTGATACCAAGGATCCCAGGTGACGAGAAAGCCGCCGTCCATCAAGGCAGTTAGCTGCGATTGAGGATGGACCCGAAACTCCACACCCACGCGGGCGCCCGAGGCATCATAGACTTGAGCGCGGGCCTGTACTTCGCCTTGGTATATCGAATGCCAGAAGACGACGAAGCCGCCGTCTGTCAGCGCGACAATCTGTGAATTGCGTTGGTCGCCGACCGTTTCATTGTTGACTTGGAACTCGCCGCCGAGTGGGATCCCCGCCTCGCTAAAGACTTGGCCATAGAGTCCGTAACCGTCCTGATCAAATGATTCCCAAACAACGACGAAGCCGCCGCCCTTTACGGCCGTGATCCGATTGTTGTCTTGAAAACTGTATGTGGTCGTGTTGACCCGGAACTCGGCACCCACTGGCACGCCCGAGGCGCTATAGACTTGAGCAAAAGTCCCAGAGCCGGGGCCGTCTTGATCTCTGGAGGTCCACGTAACGACGAAGCCGCCGCCCTCTAAGGCCGCCATTTGGGGATAAGCCTGCGAGGAGTCTACGAAAGTGTTGACGCGGAACTGCACGCCCTCCGCGACGCCCCCCGCACCGTATATCTGAGCGTAAACGTTGTGGCTTGAACCGTTCTGGTCAAAGGACGTCCAAGCGATAACGAAGCCGCCGCCCTCTAGGGGCACGAGAACGTTGTTGGTGGTGGCGGTGTATGGGACGACTTGGAACTCGGCGCTCAAGGGCGTTCCCGTGGCATCATAGACTTCGGCATAAACGCCGCCTTGATCGGGGTTCCACCAGGTGATGACGAAGCCACCCCCCTCAAGCGCGATGACGTTCTGAACTGCTTGAACGCCGGTCGTATAAGTGTTCACCCGGAATTCGCGTCCCGCGGGTAAGCCGGTGGCGTCATAGACTTGGGCGTAGGCACCGTAGCTGGAGCCGTCTTGACCGTTGGAAGTCCAGACAATGACAAAACCGCCCCCTTCGAGTGCCGCGATCTCCGGCCCCTCCTGATTGCCCTCCGTATATGTATTGACCCGGAACTCTCCGCCGGCCGCAACAGCAGTTGCTATGGGGGACGTTGAACCAGTGGGAGCTTGGTCCCCCAGCCGTGTTGCCACGTAGTCCCCTGCGCGCGTCCCCGGCCTTAGAGATTGCAGCGAACCGAGTGCAGGAACATTCGGGGTTGGCTGCGGTAGCGGGCAACAATGCCCGGTAGGACCATCGCTTGTTTCGAGGCGCAGGATTGCTTCTGCTCCTTTGCGCATCTGGCGCATGTCGACGCCTCTTTGTCTTGCCGCGACCGGAAACAGAAACCGCACGGCTTAGATAACATCGATCTCGCTGATAGAGGCTGCATTTTTCCGAGAAGGTCGCGATCCGGCGGTGCCCGCTCCTTCCGATTGCAGAAAGCCGATCGAGTTCTGAAGCATGACTGCCTGCACACCAATCCGAAACCACCGGGTGTCAGCCTTGAGTCATGTTCCGGATCATCCTTGCCACGGCACTGCTCTCCCCGACGGCCGCCACGATGGCCCGCGCCGATCCGTGCGAGGGACGGCTTCCGACGCGGCATGGTGAGACGTTCGCCGGAACGGTTCGATATGTCGGAGACGGCGACAGCCTCTGCGTAGGCCGGACGTCGAACCCTAACGAGTGGATTGAGGTTCGCCTGGCCGATTTTGACGCCCCCGAACTTCGGGAGCGGGACGGCCGGCGAGGCCATGAGATTCTGACGCGGCTGGCGCGGGGTCGTCAGGTCAGCTGCACCGCTTCTTGGGGCCGTAGCGGCCGGGTCGTTTCGCACGACCGAGTTATCGCATCCTGTCGACTGAACGGGCAGCGGCTCGGCGATCTGCTGAGGGCGCAGCGAACTCCGCAGGGCGGCAACTAAACCGCATTCCAGATAGCGGCGAGTGCTCGCGGGCTAGGTCACATGCCCCCATTCGCGGCCTCCGCAGCCCGTTTCGTGGAATGTCCAATTAGGCGCGCTGACGTGCACGACGGATCAAAACGAAAAAAAAGGGCCCCCGCCCCGCGAACCAGCCGAAGCCAGCGCGCGAGGCGGGGTAGGGGTTAGGCCGCAGCCTGTTTCGCCGCGCCGGCCTCGACGGCAGCCAGCAGGGTGTCGTTGGCGAGGTGCGAGTACCGCTGCGTCGACTGATAGCTGGCGTGGCCCAGCACCTTCCCGACTGCGAACAAGTCGACGCCGCTGTTAATCATGAAGCTGGCACTGCTGTGCCGCAGGTCGTGGATTCGTAGGCCCGGCAACTTCGCGACCCTAATCGCCCGCTGCCATCCGTGCTTGATCGACACGAAGGGCTTGAGGGTGTCGGGGTTCGGCACCAGCCACGGACAGTCCTTGAAGCGAGGAAGGGCTTCAATGATCGCCAGCGCCGCCGTCGAGAGCGGCACCCGTCGAGGCTTGCCCGTCTTGCTGGTCGGGATCAGCCACGTCCGCTTTTCAACGTCCACATGCTCCCATCGGGCGTCCAGGAGTTCGCGTACCCGGGCGCCGGTGAGGAGCAGCAGTCCCACGATGTGCTGCAGCTGCGTGTTATGAGACTGCGCTGCCGCCTCCCGGAGCCGGGCGGCCTCCTCCGCCGTCAAGAACCGCTCGCAGGCGTTGTCGAAGGCCATCCTGGCCACCCCACGGGTCGGGTTCTTCTCAGCGCCCGGGATGCCCCAGCGCGCGCCCAGCTCCAAGGATCGGCCGAAGATCACCCTGATCTTCTCGACCGTGGCCGGAGCCAGACCCTCGGCACGCTTCTCGGCCAGCCAGTGGGCGACGGCCCGGCTGTTGATGTCGGTCAGCCGGACCTTCCCCCACTTCGGGATGATGTGCCGCCGGACGTACATCTCAGTCGTGGAATAGGACCGCTGATGTAGCTTGGCGTCCGCGAGGTGCATGGCCGACAGCTCCCGGTACAGCGGGATGGCTTTCGCTTCCGCTTTCTTGGCCCCCGGGTCGCCGCCCATCACGGCTTCGGACCGCAACTGCACCGCCCGCTTCTTGGCGGCGGCGAAGGTGACGTCCTCGTAGCGGCCGATCTTGAACTGCTTCTGGCGACCGGCCGGGTCGGGGTAGCGAAGGTAGTAGGTCTTTCCGCCAGTGCAGCGGCATTCCAGCGTGAAGCCGGTAACAGTCTTGTCGTACCAATCGGTCTTCTTCCTGCCGACTTCGCAGCCGGCGTTGGCGACGAACGCAGCGGTAAGGTGAGCCTTGGGCATGGGTAGTCTCCTTGCGTGTTTGATGATCGACGGGCGAGCGCCGTCAGGCCGCCCCGAAGGGCGGTCGGTTGGTGTGGGGTGGTCTGGAGCGGGTCAGGCCCGCGTTGCCCCAGAGTGGGCCGCAGGGGCCACGCGTCGGGGGCGGGGATGGTCGGGCCATGGGGGACCCGGGAGCGGCCTCAGGGGGCCGCGTTTTGGGGCGTGGGTGACGGGCACCGTGCCGAAATCAAAGGGGGAAAGGGGGAGCTACCTCTTTTCCACTTTGCACCGGCCCGAGGGGCGCGGGGCTGGAGGGCGTTGACTACTCCTCGTCCGTCAGGACGCGCCAAGCCTTGCGCTCGCTGCTTTCTCCATCCTCGATCCGGAGGCCGTTCACCCGGACGCCACGGTGGCGCTTGAGATATTGCCCCAGCAGGTGCGGGAGGCTGGCGCCACGCTCGACGACGAGAATCTCATCGATGATTTCCTGGAGTCTAGGCTTACTCCGGGCGTCAGAAAGGAGTTCGCGAACCGTCACGGACTCGTCGTGGTAGATGTCGCGCCACAGCTTCAGGAGCACCGCCAAGGATTCGTTGTCGGAGCTGTCCCTGACCTGATTGATCAGGCTTGAGGCCGGGTCCGGCTCACCCAGCCAGATGAGGGGCTCGCGGCAGAACCTCGACCAGTCTTCATAGGAGCCAATCGATGTAAGGGTGTCGTCACGCCTCCCATGCAGCAGGAAGGCCTGGATGATGGTGAGGGCAAAGCCGACATAGCCAGAACGGTGTTTCGATATCTGCTTATGAGGGTTGTGTTGGAAAGTCCGCAGGCTGGACTTGGCCGCAAGCCTGGTGGTGACCACGCGCCGACGCATGTCTTTGATCGGCCCTGTGTTGTTACCAGTCCCGAGGAACAGCGAATTTGTCCGCGCTGTAGCGGTACCGCTTTTGCCAAGAAGGCGTTCGGTGGTGGTTTGACTGGTCAGCGCCTTGTTGATGGCCCCGAAGGGCTTCCACTCGGTCTGCATGTCGTCAAAGAGGATGACGGGTGGCTTCTCCAGCAGCATAGCCAGAACCACCTTGACGGCCTCAGCCGCTGAGGTGGGGTAACTCGTGACGTAAGGGTGCAAAGGCGTGGCGAACAACACGATGATGCCCGCCAAGAAACTCTTCCCGCTGCCTGAGGTGGCGGCGTTGATGTTGAAGGCCGGCGCTAGCGGAAGGCCTGGACGAATGACCGCCGTAAGCATCGCGCACAGGGCCGCAGACAGATCCTCCGGCTTGTCAAACTCGAACTCCGCCAGCTCGGCCTTCAGCATCATGAGGCACTGGCGCGCCTCGTCCATCGTGGGGGCAGAGATTGCATACTCATTGACGCCGAAGCTGGCGTAGATGCCGGTCGAAGTGTTGAACCCCGGCGTCGTCACCAGCTGCTCGTTGGCGTCAAAGTAGGGCTGATGCGCGATGCCCGTGAGCGTCAGAAGGTGCTTGCGATCCTGAGTGTAGATCAGGGTGTTCAGGAGATGGTGGGGAGGGTTGCACGTCACCCAGTCGCCCTTCGGGTTCGGGCGTTGCCACTCGATCATCTCGGACAGGACGACGTAGAGAGTCTGCGAGTTCACGACCTCGCACTGCACGGAGCCCTTGATCGGGACCAGTCGGGCCAGTTGGCCGCCCGACACGTAGTACAGCCCTGTTTCCGCCAAGACGCGTTCAGCCTCGTACACAGCGAGGTGCTCCTCGCCGGGCGTGATCTGGATGATGAGCTTGGCCTTGATGATGGCCGCCGGATGGGTGGCCACAACAGCGAGCGCGCTGGTGGCCATCGGTGCCCGCAAAGGGGGAGAGGGGGACGTTGCGGCGAGGGATAGGGCCTCCCCCTTCACCTCTTTCATAGGCATCGGCGGCGGGGGCGGTGGCACCCGCAGGTCGGGCGGGGGCGGGGTAGGTCTTGGTCGAAGAACCACGGTTTGATCCTCATGAGGTTGATGGATCGACCCGTCTTCAGACGCCTTCCCGCCGCCTGTTTAATGCGTCGAGTTCGGTGTCGTCCCTCAGGCCGATGGTCAAATCATGAGCGAAAAAATCCGTTTTAAAACAACAATTTCCTGGTCAGTATTCCGTTATGGAAACATGCGCTTTTGGGATTTCCCGCCGCGCTCTATTCCGTTATGGAATGCCGTCGAAGCGTCATCCCAGAGTGGGTGTGGAGCGAGCCAGCCGTGCGAAAGCCGCTAAAACGCAGTTACCCCGAGCTGAAGTTCGGAGACTTGCGCCTGTCCTGGCTGGAGACGTTCGTTGTCGTCTCGCGGTCGGAAAATCGGTCGGTGGCCGCCAAGAAGCTGGGGATCACCCAGAGCGCGGTCACGAAGCACATCCAGAACCTCGAAAGGTGGAGCCAGAAGGTGCTGGTCTATCACGACAGCGTTCCGACAAAGCTGACCGAACAGGGAGAGGCGCTCGTATCGGTCGCGGACAGTGTCGTGGACGTCATGGCGGCTGCGCGAAAGCTCGCGGTGAGTCCGGCAGAGCCAAAAAGGCTCTCGGCCAAAGACCTCCGGGTCCCTCCGAGCGTGCCCAAGCCCTCGAAGGCCTGAAACCTCGATCACGGTGATGCCGAAAGGAAGCGGCCGGGCGGGACCGCCTCCAATCTGGTCGGCAATCAGGACAAATGGTCGATGAGTTTTCGTTGTAGCTTGCGCGACGTCCTTCGCCTCACGCCGCCCGCCACCACGGCCACGCCGATGATCCCCAGCATGACGATGAAGAGGGCCGGCCGGGCCGTCGCCAGACCGGTGACGACGAGTACGCCCATAAAGAGGAGCGTCTCGCGCGGTTTGGTCGCGAAGTAGAAGAGCAGAGCCAGCACCGTCGCGACGGCGATCGCTATCAGCATGGCCCTAACGACGGCCAGGACGATGCAGAGGGTGAGAAAGCCGAAGGCCCACCTCATGCCTGACTCTCCTCTTCGGTCGACCAGAAGTGGGCCAGACAGAGGGCGTGGATTCCCATCTCGGTGCCGGGGCCGTTCTCGACGAAGACGCGGGTGAGCGCCTCGCCATCGGCCCCATAGCTAATCTCGAACCAGAGGCCATGGTCCTCGATCCAGTCGTAGCCGGGGTCCTGGGCACCGTCTCCCGTGATCGGAAAGCCGAGGGCAGTGTTGATGACGTCCGGGGTATCTCCCCCCTGGACGACGATGAGCCGGAACCCCGTTCCGATGAGGCGTCCTTCCTCGATCTGGAGCTGCCAAGCGCGAAGGCCGAGCAGGGCGCAGAGGTCGAGGTCGAGGGTGGTGTCGGAAAGCGCGCGCGACACCGAAGCGCGGTCGGTCAGCGTAAGCATAGGCAGGTAACCTTTCGGGCAAGAAAAAAGCCCTCGCGGCGGTGCCGGGAGAGCTCGGGTCGGATGGGGATTGTCGGTGGTGGCTCAGTTGGTCGTCGGCGGACGATCTGCGAAGCCGAGACAGTTGAAGCGCAGGGTGTGGTTGGTGTCGGGATGGTCCGGCACGAAGACCAACATTCCGAAGTCGTCGGTCAGGACGTACGCCAGCTCGAACCACGAGCCGTGGTCGTTGAACCACTCCCAGCCGGGCTGCTCCGCCTGATCCCAACAGATCGGAAAGCCGACGGCGTCATGGATGACCTCGGGTGGATCCCCGGGCTGGACCACGACGATCTGCAGGATGTCCCTAAGGGGGCGCCGGCGGTCGGTGTCCACCTGCCACACCCGAAGCCCAATGAGGGCGCGGATATCGGCGTCCAGGGTCGGGTCAGTGAGGGCGGCGGTGACCGCGTCGCGGTCGGTCAGTGAAAGCATGGGGGATCCTTTCAGGGCATCAAAAACGCCCTCGCGACGGTGGTCACGAGGGCTCGGGTTGAGGGCGGCCAGTGATCGCGCGAAAGCGGTTGGCGACCTTGGCGTTTTTCACGGCCACGATGGCCGGCGGGGCTGGTTGTGAAGGTGCGCCCGTTATTCCGCCTTAGGAGCGGCGGGCAGCCCTCTGGCGTTTCGGCGGGTCAGGAAAAGGACGCCGCCTCCTGCGCCCAAGGCGATCGTTCCCCAGAGCAGAAGGGACCCGAGGAGGGCGAGATTCTTCTCAGTCTCAAGGATGTCGGGATGCGTCAGAGCGTAGCTCTGCTGGTAAGCTGATGCTTCCTTGTACTCCGGAGTCTCGAAGGCCCGCAGATATCCGACCTCCTCCGCGATGGCGTCCTTGATCTCTATCTGGGCGTAGAATTTCTGCAGCGGGAAGTAGTCAGCTGCCCATAACCCTCCGACTACGACGTAGAATGCTGCAACGGCCGCCAGCGCAAGGCGGACTGCATTGTTGTTGTTCATTTTGTTCTCTCATGACTGCGTTTCGATGCGCCATGATCTGCACATCATATAAGATACCGATCTCTGCGCGCGGTCAGCCGCCCCGCTTGGCGCGGTTTCACGGCGCTCTCCCTCCCCGCCCAATAACCGATTCTGGGATATCCCGAATTGGGATTTAGCGAAAGCGCCTCACCTGTCAGGGGCGCGCGTTGCCGTCATCGATCTTCACGCAGCGGCATCAGGACTTCATTGCCTTCATGGCTTCGGCGCGGAATGCAGCCGGCATCACTCAGGTCGAGCTCGCGGAGCGGCTAGGGAAGCCGCAGAGTTTCGTATCTAAGGTGGAGCGAGGAGAGCGACGTCTGGACGTGATTGAGTTCTGTCAGGTCGCGGAGGCGCTCGGTCGTGATCCGGCGAGCCTGCTTGCAGAGTTCTTCAACAGCGCCCACCCATAAGCGTGGCTGAGGCTAGCTCGAATACCGCCGCATGATGTAGCTCGCCGCTCTGTCCAACTCCGGAAAAAGCGTGCTTTCATTGATGCCTAGCGTATCCAGTTCCGCACGAATTTCAGTCTTGGCACCTTCCGGAATGTCTATCCGGTCAGTTTTGATGGTGTCGGGAAATTTCGCGGCGCTTGGCGGTAGCTCGAGCCCGAAGATTACGAACGCTCCGGATTGAGCGATTATGCGCCTGTTGCTCATTTTCGGCGTCACGAGGTATCGCTTGAAGAAGTCGTCACGGTCGATCTGCGCGCGAAAATAGGCCTTCTCGGCGCGAATAAACTGCAAGAGTTTGTCTACCGCGTCGACTTCGTTGAACAGGTCCTTTGAGTACGAGGTTGGAACATTACGTATCTCGTCTTTTTCGATGGCGCTCAAATTGGCGAGATTGCTTACGCAGCTGACAGCGTCACTATCGAAGTATTTCTTGCGAGATGGAGGAGCTCTAATTAACCAAACCGCGCCATCGACAGGACGACCTCCCGATTGCGCTCGTTGGACGGCAAAGTAGAGCGCTACTAGCGGATTGAGGGTAACATCCAGAAGCCGGGTTCGGAGCCCGTAGTGTTGCATTCGGACCAGTCTGTCGAACATGGTCTGGTCTGCAGCGAATTCTTGCGGGTGGATCGCCATAAGATCGCGAGACATTTCCCGCTCGTGATGAAGATGCTTCTGCGGCGCGCGCAGAAGTCCCGGCTGCAATTTCCACTCTTTGTTTTGCTGACCTCGAAACGCCGCTACGCCGCCGGGGGCAGGCTTTGTCGCTTTGCGCACGACATCAATAAATTCAACGATGCTTTTTACCTCGCCAAGAACTGCCAACGCCACCTCCCTTGTCCAAAAGAACCAACCAAGCAGATGACCCGGCAGGTTCAACGCAGCTGGTGCTTATCGACGATTAAATGCCGGCGCTCGACTTCATGCGCTTTAATGCTCAAACAAGCCTCGTTGAACATCCAGAAATGCCTGACGCACTCCTCGAACGCCCCCTAGTATAGCTGCTCCCTCGCTGGCGCTCGGGTACTTAAGTTCAAGCAATCTTGGCAGTTTGTCGCTGTCGAGTTCATCAACTCCCTGCGCTACATACTGGCCCAGCACGAAATCCAAGAACGCCGACAGGTCGGCACCGTATCCATTGAGAGTCACGTCTTTGCGAGAGGCCACTCGATCTGCCCTTGTGATCGGAGGAAGGGCGAAAGCCACGTAGGCGAGTACATCGAAGACGTCACTGTCCGGGGCATCGATAATCCGCGCCATCTCCTGTAGCGGTCCGGCCCCAAATCCGGCCTCGGCAAGCGCAGTCATCAGCGACCTCCGCGTGCCCGGCGCACCCCATAGACGACGCAGTTCGTCCTCATCCCTAAACAGCTCCGGCGCCTTGCCGAACAGGCTCTGAATAAACTCTGCCGCTGACAGCGGTCGCCCGTCCGGCCCCCAGAAGCTGGTCGCACTGATGTGCTGGATCGTTCGCACCTTTCCGTCGGCTAGCTTGATGACGACCTTCTCGGGCCGTTCGCCCGGCTCCTTCGGTTCCTTGGGAGGTGCAATGGGATCTTCAGGCGGTGTCGGCGCTTTGGGTCCCACCGGGACTGGGTCCATCGGCTCCCCGTCCCACTCCGGATCGAGGAAATGCTGATAAGCACCCTCAAAATCATGGATCGTGAAATACTCCTTCCCGTCGAACAGCCGCGTTCCGCGTCCCACGATCTGCTTGAACTCGATCATGCTGTTCACGGGCCGCAGCAGAACGATATGGCGCACGTTACGCGCGTCCACGCCTGTCGACAGCTTGGTCGAGGTCGTCAGGATCGTCGGGATGGTCTTCTCATTGTCCTGGAACTGTCGCAGCCAGTGCTCGCCCATCGCTCCGTCATCGGAGCCCACCCGGACGCAGTAGTTGGGATCGGGGACGACCTTCATCTGGTTGATGAGATCGCGCACCATCGCCGCGTGCGGCTGGCCGGCGCAGAAGACCAGCGTCTTCTGGCGCGGATCGATCTCCGACAGGACGACCTTCACTCGATACCGCTCGCGATCTTCGATCTCGATGGTCTTGTTGAACTCCCGGGACCTGTACTCCCGGCCCTGCTCGGCGACGCCCTTCAGGACGGTGTCGCCAGACGTCCAGACGTAATCGTCCATCGTGGTCTTATGCTGCCGCACCTTGAACGGCGTCAGGAAGCCGTCCTCGATCCCCTCCTTTAGCGAGTAGGTGTAAACCGGCGCACCGAAATAGGCGTAGGTGTCCTTGTTCTCGTTCTTCCTCAGCGGCGTCGCCGTCAGACCCAGCTGGACCGCCGGCTGGAAGTACTCAAGGATCGACCGCCACTCGCTTTCCGCGTTGGCCCCGCCCCGGTGACATTCGTCGATGATGATGAAATCGAAGAAGTCGGGCGGATAATCGCCAAAATACGGCTCGCGCACGCCCTTCGCATCCGGCTGGCCGCTCGTGAAGGTCTGGAAGATCGTGAAGAAGATGCTGCCGTTCTTTGGCACCGCCCCCTTCTTCTTGATTTCGTCCGGCTTGATGCGCACCAGCGCGTCCGCCTGGAAGGCCGAGAACGAGTTGTAGGCCTGATCCGCCAGAATGTTCCGATCCGCCAGAAACAGGATGCGTGGCCGCCGCGTAGGTGCGCCAGTCAAGCTCCATCGCGCATGGAACAGCTTCCATGCCAGCTGGAAGGCGATGAAGGTCTTGCCCGTCCCGGTCGCGAGATTCAGCAGAACGCGCTTCCCGCCCTCTGCCACGGCGTCCAGCACCGCCTCTACGGCATTGACCTGATAGTAGCGCGCGGGCTGGCTGCCGCCTTTGTCTTCGAATGGCACCGCCGCGAAGCGGTCTCGCCAAGCGCTCTCTTCGGCGAATGTCCAGTGCCAAAGTTCCTGCGGCGTTGGCCACGTCTCGAACGGCCCCTCCTTGCCGGTCGTCATGTCGACCCGGTACTGGCCGGTCCCGTCGGTAGAGAAGGCCCAACGCGTGTTCAGCTTGCTGGCGTAGATCTTGGCCTGTCCCAGCCCTGCGGTGACCCCCCTACCGACCGCCTTGGCCTCCACGGCCGCCAGCTTTCGCCCGCGATAGCTCAGCACATAGTCCGCCGTCGTCGCCTCGCCTCGCTGGCCTGCGCCTAGAATGCGCCCCGGACAAATGACCTCGCGGTTTACCTTGCTGTCTTCGACAACGCCCCAGCCAGCCGCCTTCAGAGCGGGATCGATCAGCTCGGCGCGGGTCTCGGACTCGTTCACAGCAGAGCAAGCTGGAGGTGGCGAACGGGCTTGGCGCTACCGTCAGGAACGATGCCCTTGGCTTCGATCAGCTTGATCGCCGCCAAGAGGTCGCCGTCCGAGAACTTCGCCTTGCTTGGCCCCCAGTCCTCCCGCGCCTCCCGAATGATGGCCTCGGGCGTCGGATCACGCTTATCGACCAGCAGATTGTTCCAGGCAGCATGCACGGTCGCCAGCGCTTCGGCACCCTCGGTGTCCAACGGCACAATCAGGTCGGTCACCCGCTCGATCGCGCTCTGTATGGGATAAAGAGCATCCTTCGCGTCGGCCAACAGCTTGCCGTAGTTCGCCAGTTTCTTGAAATCGTATCCGCCATCGCGCTGGACGAACTCAAAGAAGGCGTTCTCCTTGGCCCAAGCCTCCGCCGCCTTCATGTGCGCGAAGTCGTTTGGTCCTGCCGCATCCTTGATCGGGTTTCGCCCGAGGTTCACGCGACCCGTCGACTCAAGCAGATGCAATCCCTTCTGCGCCTTGACGTGTCCGTATGTCTTCGCTCGCTGCGCTCTTTCGTGGTGCCAGTGCAGCAGCGCCATGACGTTGGCGGTTTGCATCGGGTTCGCGAAGGCGCTGTCGTTCGCAGCGGTCAATTCGCCCGAGAAGGCGCGGGCGAGGAGGGATTGTTTGAGCTCGGCGAGGGCGGCGAGCTTCTGACCATAGAGGCGGACTAGTTCTTCTGCCGTCGCCACAACCTGATCCAATCGTTCAACGAGTTCCACCTGTCGCGCCAACGGCGGTATAGGTAGGACGACCTCCCGCATTTTTGCCTGATTGAGCTTTGGCACCGTTACGCCGGAAATGTAGGGAGTGAGATCAAGGGAGTTCAGGGCGTAGATCAGCCAAGAGTCGGTCAGGCGATCCCGACGAGGGCGCAAGACGTGGGCGTGGTTGTTCACCCAAACCCGGCCCGACACGGCGAAAGCGCTGCGATCGCCTCGTCCCCACTTCGCGCCGTCCTCGCCCAGCAGGACCAGTGGCTCTTCAAACAGATAGCCGGCGACATAATCCTGTATACCGGTCGCCCCGTAATATGGATAAGGCCCCACCTGACGATCAATTTTGGTGATGGGCCGTCGGCGGCTATCGAGTATGTCTACAACGCCGCCCAACTCGGTGGACGGATAGAGGCGCGCCGCGTCATCCAAGATCGCGCTGACCTCGCTATCAATGAGCTCTTTTGCCGCCCTTCGCGCTTGTTCGGTATTTGCAGCGGCGGCTCTGATTTCCGCAAATGCCTGGTCCAAAAAGGCGACGATACGCTGTTGCTCTGCGAGTGGCGGAACAACCACCTTTACTCGCTTTACAAGGTCAGTATTCAAGTTCCGTACGGTTGATCCAGCCGCCAAAGCGTCGAACTGACGGTAGGCTGCATCTGACCCGAGGAAGTGATAGAGATAATCCGGGTTCAAACGACCCGATTCATCCCTCAGAACGAGCCATCCGTCGTGGATACATCCGTCCGTTTTCATGATGTACGGACGGCCAAAACTCATTGAGTTGGTTAGCAGGAAGTCGCCGGGCTGAACTCGGCGGGACATCCTCTCTCCCTCCGGAATAATCTTTTGCTTAGTTGCTGAGATGTGTTTGCCATCTCCTGCAGAAGCATCTCCGATCTTGATCCAGTTGATCCCGTCATCGCGGTCGGTCAGGTACCTCTCGATAGGCCGCGGAGAGCCCCCGCGAGCAATGTGGCACAACTCGCCCAAGCTGACAGAATCCCACGTCGTCCTCACAACAAGACCCTTACCCGCTCCAGAGCTTGCGCGCTCTTCGCATCTAGTTTCGCGATCTCTTCCAAGATCACGTGCGGCGACCGTAGCTCCGCCGTCTCTGTCGCATTAGGGTTCTTAACCGACAGATCCCAGCTCTCCTGATCCACAGCGGCCGATTCAATCACCCAGCTTTTCCGCCCGACTTCAAACCCCGCCTGCAACGCCACGAACTCCGCCATGTCGGCGTCATTCAGGGCGTTCGTCTTGCCAAGATTGCGGCCCGGATCGAGCTGGTAAAACCATGTCCGCTGCGTGGGGCGGCCCTTCTCGAAGTACAGCACCACAGTCTTCACGCCCGCGCCCTGGAAGGTGCCGCCGGGCATGTCCAGTACCGTGTGCAGGTCGCAGGTTTCCAGCAGTTCCTTCCGCAGCGCCGTCGCCGCTTGGTCGGCGTTTGACAGGAAGGTGTTCTTGATGACGATGGCCGCGCGCCCGCCGGGGCGCAGCGACCTCATGAAGTGCTGCAGGAAGAGATAGGCCGTCTCGCCCGAGCGGATAGGGAAGTTCTGCTGCACCTCGGCGCGCTCGCCGCCGCCGAATGGCGGATTGGCAAGCACTACGTCGAACCGGTCCCGCTCCTGCAGGTCCATGACGTTTTCCGCCAGAGTGTTGGTGTGCAGGACGTTGGGCGTGTCGATCCCGTGAAGGATCATGTTCATGATGGCGATGACGTAGGCGAGGCTCTTCTTCTCCTTCCCATAGAAGGTCCGCCTCTGAAGCGTCTCGCGATCCGCCGTCGTCGCAGCTTGGGGCCGCATATAGTCGTAGGCCTCGCACAGGAACCCAGCCGAGCCGCAGGCACCGTCATAGACACGCTCGCCGATCTGCGGATCAATCACCTTGATCATCGCCCGGATCAGTGGCCGGGGGGTGTAGTACTCACCGCCGTTCCGCCCGGCGTTGCCCATCCGCTTGATCTTGTCCTCATATAGCGAGGACAGCTCATGCTTCTGGTCTTGTGATCCGAAGCTCAGTCCGTCGATCAGCTCCAGCGCGTCCCGCAACGAATAGCCGGACAGGAACTTCGGGCGGATTTCCGCGAACACCTCACCGATCTTGTACTCAATCGTGTCCGACCCGCTCGCCCGCTTCTTAAAACCCTGAAGATAGGGCCACAACTCGTTGCTCACATAGGCGATCAGGTCGTCCCCGGTCAGCGCCTTGTCGTGGTCGAACGCGCCGTCCGCCGTCTTCGGCGCGGCCCATACGCCCCATCGATGCTCCTCGTCGATGATCGGCGAATAGGCCTCGTCCTTCAGCTCCGCGATGGCTTCGCGATCACGTTCCAGATCGTCCAGATACTTGAGGAACAGCATCCACGACGATTGCTCGGTGTAATCCAGCTCCGTCGTCTGCCCGGCCTCGTTGCGCAGCACCTTATCCAGCGCATTGAAAGTCTGGTCGAAACCGCCGGATCGTGCTGACTTGCTGCGGGCCGTTTTCGCGGCCGTAGCGGTCTTTGGCTGCGAGGGATCGATCACCCTCGCGCTCGGCCGCTCACTCCCGGCCAGCGCCACGGACCCTCCGCGTCCTCGCCCTTTGGTGATCAGCCCTGCTTCGACCAAGGCGTCACGTGCCCGCTCGTAGGTCTCTTCCTGCCAGCCGAGCTCTGCCCGCAGGCGTCCGTTTCCTGCGCTCCCACCGAGTTCCTCCAGGACCTCAAGAAACCTTTCCTGCCGTCCCACGACGCCCCCTGTACAACCAGAGAAGTTGATTAGCTTGGGTTGCTGAGCGCGCGCAATGCCGGTGGGTGTTCCCTGCTAGAGCCCTTCCCACCGCATACCCACGCAACTCCCAAGCGGAAGCGCCCTCCGGCTTATCCCGACCGGGCGTCAAAGCTAGCGCTGCTTTGGAAAGGTGGTGCCGCTTGCGTGACTCGAACACGCGACCCCCGCATTACGAATGCGATGCTCTACCAGCTGAGCTAAAGCGGCCTTGGGCGCGGCGGGTGATGTCCGCCCGCGCGAGAGGCGCTCTTTATACGCGGGGGGCGGGCTTGCCAAGCGCCTGCAACAGCGCCGCCTCGTCGGGATGCGAGGCGACGCGGATTTCCAGCCCGAAGCGATCCGCCAGGGGCGCCGCCGCGGCCTGGGAGATCGCAGCGCAGACCGGCCCCGCGAACGGGCCCAGCGCCGCCAGGGCGCGGCCGGCGCGGGGCGAGTGGACCAGGACGGCGTCGAAGGCCGCGGGCGCCGCCGTCCCGGTTTCGACCGCGGCATAGACCGGCAGGAGACGGACCTCGACCCGTCCAGCGAGCAGGGCGGGCAGGTCGCCGGCCGGCTCCAGGGCCCCCGGGGCCAGCACGGGGCCGGGCGCCTCGGCCGCCAGCAGCCGCGCCAGGTCGTCCAGGGCGCCGCCCGCCGACTGCACGTTCGCGAAGCCCGCCTCGCGCGCCGCCTCGGCCGTCGCGTCGCCGACCGTGAACACCGGCCGATCGCGCGCCTCCGACAGGGCGGCGAAGGCGGCGACGCCGTTGCGGCTGGTAAAGGCCAGCGCCGCGATCCCGGCCAGGTCCGGCGCCGGTTGGGCGATGGGCCGCAGGCGCAGCAGGGGGGCGACCACGGGCTCGAAGCCGAGCGCCGACAGCCGGGCGGCGGTGCGGGCGGCCCCGGGCTCGGCGCGGGTGATCCAGACCCGGCGGATGTCGGTCAGGACCCTTCCCCCGCGTCGCCCGCCATGGCGTGCACCTCGGCCCCCAGCCGCAGGCCCAGCGCGCGCGCCTGCTCCGTGGCGCCGACGGCGTCGACGTCGCCGATCTCGCCCGTGCGCCGCCAGCGCACCGAGCCGTCGGGGGCCAGCTTCTCGGCGGTCAGCCGCAGCCGGCCGGCGGCGATCCCGGCATGGGCCCCGATGGCGGTGCGGCAAGAGCCCTCGAGCGCGGTCATCGCGCCGCGCTCCGCGGCCACGGCGAGAGCCGCCGCCGGATCGTTCAGCGCCGCCACCCAGGCCGCCTCGCGGTCCTCGGCCCGCGTCTGCAGCGCCAGCGCCCCCTGCCCCGGCGCCGGCAGGAAGTCGTCGAGGGACAGGCGCTCGCGGATGACGCTTTCGAAGCCGAGCCGGTTCAATCCGGAGACGGCGAGCAGGATGGCGTCGAACTCGCCGTCGGCCAGCTTGCGCAGCCGGGTGTCGACATTGCCGCGCAGCATTTCGATCTGCAGGTCCGGCCGCAGCGCCAGCGCCTGGGCCTGCCGCCGCAGCGAGGCCGTGCCCAGCCGCGCCCCGTTCGGCAGGTCTGCGAACGAGGCGAAGGCCTCGCTGACGAAGGCGTCGCGCGGATCCTCGCGTGGCGGCGTGGCGGCGATGCACAGGCCGGCGGGCTGCTCGGCGGGGACGTCCTTCATCGAATGCACCGCCACGTCGACGCGGCCGTCCAGCAGCGCCTCCTCGATCTCCTTGGTGAACAGCGCCTTGCCGCCGATTTCCATCAGGCGGACGTCCTGCACCCGGTCCCCGGTGGTGACGATCTCGACCAGCGGCACGGCCCCGGCCAGATCGGCGTCGGCGACGCCCAGCGCCCGGCCGATGGCGCGCTGCATCATGCCCGACTGGGTCAGGGCCAGTTTGGAGCGGCGCGTGCCGATGCGGACGAGAGGAGCCATGAGACAGCCGTTGCGCCGGGGGGTCGGGGCCGTTACCTCGACCCGATGGACAGGTCCGCCGACTATAGCAGCGAGGGGAGCCGGGCAACCGCGACCCCGGGGCGCAGCTTGGGGCGCAGCATGGGCCGCGTGCTGACCGTGCTCGGGCTCGAAACCAGCTGCGACGAGACCGCCGCCTCGGTGGTGCGGCTGACGCCGGACGGGGCGGCGACGGTGCTGTCCTCCGTGGTGCACAGCCAGATCGACGACCACGCGGCCTACGGGGGGGTCGTCCCCGAGATCGCGGCCCGCAGCCACGTCGAGATGATCGACGGCGTGGTCCGCCGGGCCATGGATGAGGCGGGGCTGGGCTACGAAGGGCTGGACGGGGTCGCGGCGACGGCGGGGCCGGGGCTGGTCGGCGGCGTGATGGTCGGTCTCAGCTTCGGCAAGGCGGTGGCGCTGGCGCGGGACCTGCCGCTGATCGCCGTCAACCATCTGGAGGGTCACGCGGTGTCGGCGCGGCTGGGCGAGCCGGTCGATTATCCGTTCCTGCTGCTGCTGGTCTCGGGCGGGCATTGCCAGCTGCTGGAGGTGCGCGGGGTCGGCGACATGACCCGGCTGGGCACGACGATCGACGACGCGGCCGGCGAGGCCTTCGACAAGATCGCCAAGGCGCTGGGCCTCGGCTACCCCGGCGGTCCGGCCCTGGAGAGGCTGGCGGAAGGCGGCGACGGCGCCCGCTTCGACCTGCCGCGCGCCCTGCTGGGCCGCAAGGACTGCGACTTCTCCTTCTCGGGGCTCAAGACCGCCGCCTCGCGGCTGGCGCACGCCTGCGAGACCGATCAGGACCGCGCGGACCTCGCCGACGCCGTCCAGAGCGCCATCGCCCGCCAGCTCAGCGATCGCTCCGATCGCGCCATGAAGGCCTATGCCGAAGCGCACGATCACCGGCTCTTCGTGGTGGCGGGGGGCGTCGCGGCCAACAGGACCATCCGGGCCACCCTCGAGGCGGCTGCGGCGAAGAACGGCTTTGCCTTCCTCGCCCCGCCCATGGCCTACTGCACCGACAATGCGGCGATGATCGCCCTGGCGGGAGCGGAACGGTTGCAGAAGGGTTGGGTCTCCGACATCGACGCCGTCGCCCGGCCGCGCTGGCCGCTGGATGAACGAAGCGCGCTCGCCGATCCGGCCCACAAACCGGGCCGCAAGGGCGCCAAGGCTTGAAGGCTCAAGGGACGCGTATGGAATTTCGCACGGCGGGAGTGATCGGCGCGGGCGCCTGGGGCACCGCCCTGGCCCAGGTCGCGGGCTGGGCGGGGCTCGACGTCCTGCTGCAGGCGCGCGAGCCCGACGTGGTCGAGAGCATCCGCGAGCGCCGCGTCAACGAGGCCTTTCTGCCGGGCATCACCCTCGACGACCACGTCAGGGTGACCGGCGAACTCTCGGACCTGGCGTCCTGCGACGTCATCCTCGCCGTCCCGCCGGCCCAGCACATGCGCTCGACCCTGACGGCCTTTGCGGCCCATCACCGGCCAGGCGTGCCGGTGGTGCTGTGCTCCAAGGGCATCGAGCGCGGCTCGCTCAAGCTGATGACCGACGTGCTGGCCGAGACCTTGCCGGCCGCGCCCGCCGCCGTCCTGTCGGGCCCCAGCTTCGCCGCCGAAGTGGCCCGCGGCCTGCCCAGCGCCGTGACCCTGGCCTGCGCCGACGCGGCCCTCGGCGAGGCGCTGATGGAGACCCTGTCGGCCCCCGCCTTCCGACCCTACCTCGCCACCGATCTGGTCGGGGCCGAGGTCGGGGGGGCGATCAAGAACGTGCTGGCCATCGCCTGCGGCATGGCCGAGGGCAAGGGCCTCGGCCGCAGCGCCCACGCCGCCCTGATCACCCGCGGCTTCGCCGAGATGACCCGCATGGGCGTGGCTCTCGGCGGCCAGGCCGAGACCGTGGCCGGCCTGTGCGGCCTCGGCGACCTGGTGCTGACCTGCTCCAGCCCGCAGTCGCGCAACATGAGCCTCGGCCTCGCGCTCGGGCAGGGCCAGACGGTGGAGCAGGCCCTGGCCGGCAAACGCTCCGTCGCCGAGGGCTATGAATCCGCCCCGGCGGTGCGCGAACTGGCCGCGAAGATGGGAGTCGACATGCCCATCTCTCTCGCCGTCGCCGCCCTGCTGGCCGGCGAGACGACCGTGCCCGAGGTCATCGACGACCTGCTGTCCCGTCCCCTCAAGGCCGAGCGGCATTGAACGACACGCCCGCCCCGCAGCCCGAGCGCAGGCGCGTCTGGTCGACCCCGCCGAACGTGCCGCTCTGCCCAGAGACCGCCATCGCCGACCCCGGCGCGCGCGGCTTCGTCCTGCAGATCGGCGAGGCCTTCTTCCACGGTTTCGTGGTGCGCAAGGACGGCCAGGTCGCGGGCTACGTCGACCGCTGCCCGCATCAGGGCTTCCCCCTCGCCCTGGAGCTGGACCGCTATCTCACGCCGGACGGATCGCTGATCCTGTGCGGCTGGCACGGGGCGGTGTTCGAGCCGCTGACCGGCGACTGCACCGGCGGCCCCTGCGCCGGCGGACGGCTGACGCCGTGGCCGGTGGCGGTCTCGGACGGACTGATCCGGACGGCCTGAGACGTCGCTATTCCGTCGGGGCGAAATAGCCCACGGCGGCGCCGAAGGCGCTGACCAGCTCCAGCCACAGGGCGGTGTGGTCGGTCAGCTGGTCGACGCCGCCCTCGTGGATGAGCACGTCGTACTGGACCACGGCCGTACCGTCGCCGCCGCTCTCGCCGGGCGCATAGAAGGCTTTCAGGAAGCGCCGGTCGCGGTTCCAGTCGTTGACCACCGCCTGGGTGATGGTCGCGTTCGAGAAGCTGGCGGCGTACTGGATGTCGCCGCACACGTCGGCCTCGCAGCTGTAGAAGAACACCGCCCAGTTCAGCGGCCCGTCCTGGACCGTGATCCAGGTCTCGCCGTCGCGCCGGTTGATCTCGCTCACCGTGCCGCCCTTCTCGGTCAGCCAGGCGCGGACCGCCTCGATCGGAACGCCGGGGTCGGCGGCGGTCTGGACGGACGCGGAGACGGGCGCCGCGGCCGCGGGGGCGGCGATCGCCATCACGGCGGCGGCGGCGAGGGTGGCCAGACGGATCATCGTTTTCTCCTGCGGAGGCTCACCTGATGACGGATGCCCGGCGAAATCAAGGCGGGCTCAGTCCCGTTCGCGCGCCAGCCACTCGGCGCCGCCCATCTCGTTGAGGCGCGACACCGTGCGCTCGAACTCGAAGGCCCCGACGCCCCTGGTGTACAGCCCCTCCGGCGCCGCCTCGGCCAGGGCCACCAGCCGCGTTCCGGCCTCGTACAGGGCGTCGATCAGGGTCACGAACCGCCGCGCCTCGTGGTGATTGGCCGGGCCCAGCACCGGCACGGCCTCGACGAACAGGGTGTGGAACCGCTCCGCGACGGCCAGATAGTCCTGCGGTCCCAGCGGCCGCCCGCACAGCTCGTCGAAAGTCGCGCGCGCCAGTCCGCCGTCGGTGCGCTCGATGACGACGTCGCGGCCCAGCACCGACAGGTGGCACGGCGCCTCTGCCTGTTCGCCCTTCAGATCCGACCACAGAGACTCGAACCCGGCCCTCGCGGCCTCATCGGGCGGGGCGAACCAGACCCGGTCGCCCATCAGCCGGTCCAGCCGCCAGTCCCGCGCCCCGGCCACCGACACCACCTCGCAGCGCGCCTCGATCAGGTCGATGAAGGGCAGGAAGAGTTCGCGGTTGATCCCGTTCAGGTACAGCTGGTCGGGGGCCCGGTTCGAGGTCACCGCCAGCACCACCTTCTTCTCGAACAGGGCCTCGAACAGCCGGCCCAGGATCAGGGCGTCGGCGATGTCGGTGACCTGCAGCTCGTCGAAACACAGCAGCCGCGCCTCGGACGCGATCAGTTCGGCCACCGGCCGGATCGGGTCGTCGCCCTTCCACTGGCCGAACACCGCCTTGCGCGCCGCGGCGTCGCCCTCGCGCCACTGCCGGATCAGTCCGTGCACCCGGGCCATGAAGGCGTGGAAATGGGCCCGCGTCTTCCGCTTCTCCGGCGCGCAGGCGAAGAACAGGTCCATCAGGATCGACTTGCCCCGCCCCGGCGGCCCCCACAGATAGACGCTGCGCACCTCCGGCGGCCCGCCCAGCAGTCCGCCCAGCGGCCCCTTCCGCGACAGGTCGGTTTCGACCCGCGCCAGCACCTCGACCACCGGAACCTGCGACGGGTCGGGCGTCAGCCGGCCGTCGGCCAGCCGCTTCTCATAAGCAGCGCGAATGCGTGATCCCATCGTTCTCGGGCTTAACGGCGCCCGCCGCCGCTGAAAAGCGATTGCTTCGCGCCTGCGAAGGCCCACATACAGCCGCACAGTCCGGGTAGCCGGCCTCACAACATTCTTGCGCTCAAGCAGCGAGGCTCCGCGAGCCGAGCGGTAGCGCGTCCGAAGGACAAACCAATATGGGCTACAAAGTCGCCATCGTGGGCGCCACCGGCAATGTCGGCCGGGAGATGCTGAACATCCTCGAGGAACTCGAATTCCCCGTCGACGAGATGCACGCCGTCGCCTCGCGCAAGTCCAAGGGCATGGACGTCGCTTGGGGCGACCGCACCATCAAATGCCAGGACATCGACGGCTTCGACTTCTCGAAGATGGACCTCGTGCTGATGAGCGCCGGCGGCGACGTCTCGCGCGAATGGTCCGAAAAGATCGGCAAGGCCGGCCCCATCGTGATCGACAACTCCTCGGCCTTCCGCAAGGACCCTGACGTGCCGCTGATCGTGCCTGAGGTGAACCCGGACGACATCAGGCTGGCGAAGAAAAAGAACATCATCGCCAACCCGAACTGCTCGACCGCCCAGCTGGTGGTGGCGCTCAAGCCCCTGCATGACGCGGCGAAGATCACCCGCGCCGTGGTCTCGACCTATCAATCGGTCTCCGGCGCCGGCAAGGCAGGCATGGACGAGCTGTGGAACCAGACCAAGGCCATCTACGGCCTCGGCGACGCCACGCCGAAACTGTTCCCCAAACAGATCGCCTTCAACGTCATCCCGATGATCGGTTCGTTCCGCGACGACGGCTACACCAACGAGGAAGCCAAGATGTGGGACGAGACCCACAAGATTCTCGACCCGGACATCAAGCTGACCGTCACCTGCGTGCGCGTCCCGGTCTTCGTCGGCCACTCGGAATCCGTGACGCTGGAGTTCGATCGTCCGATCAGCCCCGACGAGGCCCGCGCCATCCTGCGCGAGGCCCCCGGCGTCATGGTCATCGATAAGCAGGAGCACGACGGCTACATCACCCCCGTCGACGCCGCCGGCGAGCACGCCGTCTACGTCTCGCGCATCCGCAAGGACCACACCGTCGAGAACGGCCTGTCGCTGTGGATCGTCTCGGACAACCTGCGCAAGGGGGCGGCCCTCAACGCCGTCCAGATCGCGCAGCTGCTCGACGAGACGGGGACGATCAAGCCGTCCTCCGGATACCGCACCCTCACCGTCTGACCTTCCGCTCGCCCTCCGCGGCGAAGGAGATGACCATGCCCGTTTCGATCGGCCCGGATCAGGGCCGCGCCGCCCTGCTGTCCGCCTTCGGCTGCTACGCCCTGTGGGGCGTGATGCCGCTGCTGTTCATGGGACAGGCGGCGGTCGGCTTCGACTCGCTCGAGATCCTCGCCCACCGCGCCCTCTGGGCGGTGCCGGTGGCGGGGCTGCTGGTCTGGCTGGCGAGGCAGGGCGGTCAGGTCGCGGCCGTGTTCCGCACGCCCCGAACCCTCGCCTGGCTGACCTTCTCGACCGTGCTGATCGGGCTCAACTGGGGCATCTACGTCTGGGCCACCACCCATGAGGCGACGCTCGAGGCCAGCCTCGGCTACTACATCAACCCGCTGCTCAACATGGTCGTGGGCCTGTGGCTGTTCCGCGAGAAGATCGACCGCTGGGGCTGGATCGCCATCGGCCTCGCCGCGGTCGGGGTGCTGTTCCAGGCCCTGGCGCTGGGCCGCCCGCCGTGGATTTCCATCGTCCTGGCGCTCAGCTTCGCCACCTATGGGGTCATCCGCAAGCGCGTCCCGATCGACGCCCAGGCCGGCCTGCTGGTCGAGTGCCTGCTGCTGGTCCCGTTCGGCCTGGCCTGGGTGCTGTGGCTGCAGAACACCGGCGCGGGCGTCGCCTTCGACAGTCCGGCCAACACCATCTGGGCCCTCGCCAACGGCCCGGCCACCGTCCTGCCGCTGGCCCTGTTCGCCTGGTCGGCGCGGCGCCTGCCGCTGTCCACCATCGGCTTCATCCAGTTCCTCGCCCCGACCCTGCAGTTCATGGTCGGCGTCTGGGCCGGAGAGGCGCTGACGCCGCTGCGCGTGGTCTCCTTCGCCTTCATCTGGGGCGGCGCGGCCGTCTTCGCCGCGGCCGCCTGGTTCCGCGTCCGCGCCGCCCGACTGGCCCTGAAGGACGCCGCCGAACCGGTGTGAACGGGCGGTCTCAGAACGCCGAGTAGAGCGCGTCCTGCAGCCGCAACGCCCGCGGGTCGCCGATCAGGTGGGGCGACTGGCGGGTCATCACATAGGCGGCCGACAGCCCGATCTCCGGGTCGGCCCAGACGCAGCTGCCGCCCCAGCCGTAATGCCCCCGCGCCTCCGGGTTCGGGCCGAAGATCTCCAGCCCCCGGTTGGCGGTCCAGCCCGCCGCCCAGCCCATCACGAAGGGCAGCACCCGGTCCTGTCCGTGCACCCGCTCGCGCCGCGCCGCCGCCAGCGTCGCAGGCGACAGAACCTCGCGCCCCTCGAACGCGCCGGTCGCCACCACCGCCATGATCCGCGCCAGATCGGCCGCCGTGCCGTGCAGGTTGGCGGACGGAATTTCCATCTCGCGCCACTGCGGCGCCTCGCGCGGCCCGGGCGATGAGCCCTTGTCGAAGAAGGCCGAGCGCTTGATCGGGTCGAGCACGCCGAGGCTCGGCGGCGCCGACGGCTTGCGCATCTGCGCCACACGCCCGTGCTCCGCCTCCGGCAGGCCGATCCACAGGTCCAGCCCCGGGAAGTCGTCGCGCAACGCCGTTCCCATCGTCCGGCCGTCGACCAGCCGGAACAACTCGCCGGCTAGGTAGCCGATGGTGATCGGGTGATAGCCCGACGCCGTCCCCGGCTGCCACATCGGCGCCTGGGCGCACAGTTTCGCCAGCACCCGCTGGCGATCGAACCAGTCCTGCGGATCGATCGGATCGGCGAACCCCGGCAGCCCCGCCTGATGGCTCATCAGCTCGCCGACGGTGATCTCCTCCTTGCCGGCCTGGCCGAAGTCCGGCCAATAGCGCGCCACCGGCCGTTCGTAGTCCAGCAGGCCGCGCTCGACGCAGGTGGCGATCAGCAGCGCCATCACCGCCTTGCCCGCCGAGAAAACCGGCGTCAGCGTGTCGGGGCCATAGGCCGCGGTCTGCGCCGCATCGGCCCAGCCGCCCCACAGGTCGATGACCGGCTCGCCCCCGATGCAGACGCTGAACCGCGCCGCCCGCTCGTTCAGCCCTTCGGGGGCGTCGGAGAAATTGGCGGCGAAGGCGTCCTTCACCGCGGCGAACCGGGACGGGCAGACGCCGTGGATGTGGGGGAGGTCGCTCATCCCTTCGTCCTACCGTCCTGCGCCAGCCAGTCCAGCGCCCCCTCCGCCGCCGCCACGCCCGAGGCCATCGAGGCCTGCAGCAGATAGCCGCCGGTCGGCGCCTCCCAGTCGAGCATCTCGCCGGCGACGAAGACGCCGGGGAGCGCCTTCAGCATCAGCCGTTCATCCACGGCCTCCAGCCGCACGCCGCCGGCCGAGGAGATCGCCCGCGCCAGCCCCTGCACCCCCGTCAGCGTCAGCCGCACCGCCTTGATCCGCCGCGCCAGCTTGTCCGCCCCCTCCGGCAGGGCGCCCGGAATCTCGCGCAGCAGGCCGGCCCCGACCGGCGACAGCCCCGCCGCCTTCCTCAGCCAGTTCGAGACGCTGTCCTTGCCCCGCCCCTTGGCCAGCCGCCCGGCCAGCGCCTCCACGGACAGGTCGGGCCGCAGGTCCACGACCAGCGTCGCCGATCCGGCCCGCTCCACCGCCTCGCGCAGCGCCGCCGACAGGGCGTAGACCGCCCCGCCCTCCAGTCCGTAGCGGGTCACCATCGCCTCGCCTCGCACGCTGGTTTCGCCGAACGTCAGCGCCACCGGCTTCAGCGGCTGACCCGCGAACCGCTCGACGAACACCTCCGACCACGCCACGTCGAAGCCGACGTTCGACGGCCTGAACGGGGCCACATCGACGCCCTCCGCCTCCAGCCTCGCGGACCAGCCGCCGTCCGACCCCAGCCGCGGCCAGCTGGCTCCGCCCAGCGCCAGCACCACCGCATCCGGCCGCTCGACCCGCTCGCCTTCAGAAGTCTCGAACACCCAGCCGCCGTCCCGCCGGCCGCTCCAGCGCGACCGCGTCCGCACCTCCACGCCCAGCCCCGCCAGCCGCGCCAGCCACGCCCGCAGCAGCGGCGAGGCCTTCATCGCCCGCGGGAACACGCGTCCCGACGACCCCGTGAACGTCGCCTGCCCCAGTCCCTCGGCCCAGCCGATCAGATGCGTCGGCGAGAACCGCTCCAGCCACGCCGCCACCGTGTCGCTCGCCTCGCCATAGCGTCCGGTGAATCCCTCCAGCGGCTCCGAATGGGTCAGGTTCAGCCCGCCTCGCCCGGCCATCAGGAATTTCCGCGCCACGGACGGCATCGCCTCGTGCACCACCACCGCCGCCCCGCCCTGCGCCAGCCGTTCGGCCGACATCAGCCCGGCAGGCCCGGCTCCGATGACATGGACGCTCTTCGTATCTGGGGAACTCATCAGGACTTCCTAGACCGGAACGCCCGCGACCGGCATACGCTTCATCGCCATGAGCGTCGCATTCACCCGCGAGGAAGATCTGGAGGCCACCGCCGCCGACCTTCCCGACCGCCCGATCTCGCCCCACCCCAACCTCGTCACGCCCGAGGGGTTGGCCCGGATCGACGCCGCCCTGGCCGGGGCGCGTGCGGCCTACAACGCCGCCCAGTCGAAGGGCTCGATCGAGGCCGACCGCACCGCCATGGCCCGCGCCACCCGCGATCTGCGTTACTGGTCGGCCCGCCGCGCCTCGGCCCAGCTGGTCGAGACGCCGCCCGACGGCCGCGTCCGATTCGGCGGTTCCGTCACCATCGAACGCGAGGACGGCCGCACCCAGACCTGGCGCATCACCGGCGAGGACGAGGCCGATCCCGCCAACGGCTCGGTCAGCCACGTCTCGCCGCTCGCGGTGGCCCTGATCGGCAGGCGCGTCGGCGACGAGGCCGTGGTCGCCGGCCAGGCGGTCGAGATCGTCGCCGTCGATTGAACGCCCCCTCCCATTCAACGGTTGTCGCGGCGACCGACACGGCCCACCCTGCATGCATCCCGCGCCGCTTCCCCGGCGTTCTACCGGCGCCCCTCGCGTCAGGCGCCTCCGCGCCGGAAAGGAAGTCCCGCCGATGGCCCGTAAGCCCAACTACAGTTTCGAACGCATGGAGCGCGAACGCGCCGACGCCAAGAAGGCCGCCGAAAAGGCCGCCGCCAAGGCCGAGAAACGCGCCGCCGCCCGGGGCGAGACCCCGCCGGAAGAGCCGACCCAGGACTGAAGCTGAGCCAAATCGGCGGCGATGCGTTCCTCGTCCGTGACCCATCGGTCAGGGACGGGAGACGCGAGTGCGCGGCGAGCTGGACACCTACAAGGCCAAGCGGAAATTCAGCGACACGCCCGAGCCGAAAGGCCGCAAGGGCAAGGCGCGCAAGGCCGGCCTCAAATATCTGATCCAGCGCCACGCGGCGACGCGGCTGCACTACGATTTCCGCATTGAGCTGGACGGGGTGCTCAAGTCCTGGGCCGTGACCAAGGCGCCGTCGCGCGACCCCTCGGTCAAGCGGCTGGCGGTCGAGGTCGAGGATCATCCGCTCGACTACGGGACCTTCGAAGGCACGATCCCGGCCGGCAACTACGGGGCCGGCACGGTGCAGATGTGGGATCGCGGAACGTGGGAACCGCAGGAGGATGACATCGACGCCGCCTTCGAACGGGGCAACGTCAAGATGATCGTCCATGGCGAGCGGCTGCAGGGCAAATGGGCCCTGATCCGCATGAAGACCGACCGCGGCAAGCCGTCCAAGCGCAACAACTGGCTGCTGATCAAGGAGAAGGACGAGTTCGCCGTTCCCGGCGAGGGCGACGCCAATATGGAGATCGACGCCTCCGTCGCCAGCGGCCGCAGCCTCGCCGAGATCGCCGAAGGCCGGAAGCAGTGGGGCTCGTCGAAGAAGACCACGCGTGCAGCCCCCGCCAAGCCCGAGGCCCGTCCCGCCGTGACCAGCCACGCCTCGAAGCCGCACCCCTTCGTCCCGATCCAGCTGTGCAAGATCGCCGACTATCCGCCCCAGGGCGCCGGCTGGGCCCACGAGATCAAGTTCGACGGCTATCGGCTGCAGGTCGCCTCCGGCGGCGGCCGCGCCACCGTCCGCACCCGCAGGGGCCTCGACTGGTCGGCCAAATTCCCCGAGCTCGCCGCCGACGCCGCCCAGTGGCCCGACGCCGTGGTCGACGGCGAGCTGTGCGCCCTGGCCGAGAACCACATGCCGGACTTCTCGGCCCTGCAGGCGCGGATCTCGGACGGCCACACCGGCGAGCTGGTCTATTTCGCCTTCGACCTGCTGTTCGAAGGCCCCGAGGACCTGCGCAAACTGCCCCTGTCGCACCGCAAGGCGCGGCTTCAGGCTTACATCGATCGTATCCCCAAGGCGGCGCGCAAGCGCATCCGCTACGTCGACCATTTCGCCACCACCGGTCAGGCCATCCTCGAGAGCGCCTGCCGCATGGACCTGGAAGGCGTCATCTCCAAGAAGCTGGACGCGCCCTATACGGAGGGCCGCTCGACCACCTGGCTGAAGTCCAAATGTCGCGGCGGGGACGAGGTGGTCATCGGCGGCTGGACCTCCGAAGGGTCCCGCTTCCGCTCCCTGATCGTCGGGGTGCAGGACGAGGGCGGCCTGCGCCACCTCGGCCGCGTCGGCACCGGCTACAACCAGGCCCTGCTCAAGACCCTGCTGCCGAAGCTGAAGGCCGCCGAGACCGACCGCAGCCCCTTCGTCGGCAAGACCGCGCCGAAGAAGTCGCGCGCCGCCGGCGCCACGGTCCACTGGGTCAAACCCGTGCTGGTCGCCGAGGTCGAGCACGGGGGCTACACCGACACCGGCTCGCTGCGTCAGGCCGCCTTCAAGGGCCTGCGCGAGGACAAGCCGTCGGCCGAGGTCACCGAACGCCCGCATACGCCGCCCGACCTGGCGAAGGAGCCGGGCAAGCATTCGTCGTCCTCGCCGCTGGCCATGCCCGGCGAGCGCCCCGGCAAGCCGGCGAAGGGCAAGCTGGTCGTCTCCGGCGTCACCATCTCCAATCCCGACAAGGTGCTGTGGCCCGCCGCCGACGGAAAACCCCCGATCACCAAGGCCGAGCTCGTCCGCTACTATGAAATGGCGGCCGACCGCCTCCTGCCCCACGTGGCGGACCGCCCGGTCTCGATCATCCGCGCCCCCGAGGGCATCGGCGGCGAGAAATTCTTCCAGCGCCACGCCATGCCCGGCTCCAATCCCCGGCTGAAGCTGATCGATGTGAAGGAGCGCAAGCCCTATGTCGGCGTCACCGACGTCGGCGGCCTCGTCGCCATCGGCCAGTCGGGCGGGCTGGAGCTGCACCCGTGGGGCTGCAAGCCGGGCGATCCGGAGACCCCCGATCAGATCACCTTCGACCTCGACCCCGACGAGGGCCTCGACTTCAACGACGTGATCGCCGCCGCCAAAACCATGAAGAAGGAGCTGGAAGGCCTCGGCCTCAACCCCTTCGTCAAGACCACCGGCGGCAAGGGTCTCCACGTCGTCGTTCCCATCCTCGCTGACGCCCGCAGCCGCATCGAATGGGACCAGTGCAAGGCCTTCGCCAAGGAGGTCTCCGAGATCGTCCGCCGCCGCGATCCCGACCATTTCACCACCACCCTCGCCAAGAAGGCGCGGGGCGGGAAGATCTTCCTCGACTACCTGCGCAACGGTCGCATGGCCACCGCCGTAGCCCCCTGGTCCGCCCGCGCCCGTCCCGGCGCCGGCATCGCCTTCCCCCTGTCCTGGAGCCAGGTGAAATCCGGCCTCGACCCGAAGGCCTACACCCTCCACGACGCCGCCGCCCTGCTGAAGAAGCCGGATCCGTGGAAGGATTTCCGCGCCGGCGCGGTCAACCTGAGGCCGGTGCTGAAGAAGGTGCTGTAATCGCAGTCTCCTCCCCGTTCGCCGCTTGCGAATGGGGAGGGGGATCCCGAAGGGGTGGAGGGGCGAAGCGGCGCAACGGTCGTTGTGTCTGAAAGGGCCCCTCCGTCACGGCGCGTATTCGCGCCGCGCCACCTCCCCATCGCTTCGCGACAGGGAGGAGACGGGGTTCACGCCGCCTTCTTCTTCGCAGGGGCCTTCTTCTTCGCCGCCGCCTTCTTCGCCGGCGCCTTGCGCTCGCCGCCCGCCGACCCCTTCAAACTCGCCCGCAGCGCCGCCATCAGGTCCACCACATTGGTGTCGTCCGGTTCGGGCGCCTCGACCAGGCCCTTGCCGCCCTTCTGCTTGGCCTTGACCATCTCCTTCAGGGCTTCGTCATAGCGGTCGCGGAACTCGCTCGGGTCGAACTCCGCCTCCTTCTGGGCGATGATCCGGGTGGCGATGTCGACCATGTCCTTGTCGGCCTTCACCGTCGGAATGTCGTCGAAGAAGTCGGCCGCGTCGCGCACCTCCTCGTGCGGCCGCAGGGTGTAGGCGACCAACCCCTTACCGCGCACCTCCAGCGCGATCTGCCGCTCGCGGTTGCGCAGCACCAGGCAGCCGATGGCGATCTTGCCCGCCGCCTTCATCGAGTCGCGGATGACCGCGAAGGCCTCGGTCCCGACGCCCTTCTCGGGCACCACATAAAAGGGCGAGTCCCAGTACAGCCGGTCGATATCGTCCTCGTCGACGAACTGGCCGATGTCGATGGTGCGGGTCGACTCCAGCTTGACCTTGTCGAAATCCTCGTCGTCGAACAGGACGTATTCGTCCTTCGACACCTCATAGCCCTTGACCAGGTCCGAGCGCTCGACCGGCCCCGTGTCGGGATCGGTCGGCACCATGCGGATGCGGTTGTTGGTCTCGGGATTGATCAGGTGGAAGCTGACGTGGCTCGACGACGACGTCGCCGTGTAGAGCGCCACCGGGCACGTCACCAGCGACAGCTTCAGATGCCCCTGCCAGGTCGGTCTCGCGGCCATGATCGCCTCCGTGTCCACTGTTCGCGGACTCGAACGCGGGCGGCGGCCGATTCGTTCAGGGCTTCGGATCGGAAAGCGTGGCCGCGAGCGCTTCCGACAGGCTTTCGATGCCGTAGGGCTTGGGCAGCAGGCGGAAGGCCTCGCCCGTCGCCGCCGAGGCGGCCTCGCTGAACCCCGTGGTCAGCAGCACCGGCGTCGACGGCATCCGCCGCCGCACCTCCTGGGCCAGTCCCAGCCCGTCCATCTCGCCCGGCATCACCATGTCCGAGAAGATCAGGTCGAAGCCGGGGTCCTGGTCGAGCGCCTCCAGCGCCTCCGCCGCACTGGCCACCCGCACATGGCTGTAGCCGAGGTCGTCGAGCATATGCCCCACGCCGATGGCCACGGCGTCGTCGTCCTCGACCAGAAGCAGCCGCGCGTTGACCTCGCCGGCGCGCGCGGCTCCGCCGGCCGGCGCGGCCGGCGCCTCGCCTGGCGGCGGCGGCGTCTTGTCGGTGCGCGGCAGGCACAGGGTGAAGGTCGTGCCCTGGCCCTCGCGCGATTCGACGCTGATCTCGCCGCCCGACGACTTCACGAAGCCATAGACCTGCGACAGGCCCAGGCCGGTGCCGCGTCCCACCTCCTTGGTGGTGAAGAACGGCTCGAACACGCGCAGCGCCACCGCCTCGGGCATGCCGCCGCCGGTGTCGGCGATGCGCAGGCAGACCATGTCGCCGGCCTCGCCCTCGCCGGCCGCATTGCTGGCCGAGATGATCAGCCGCCCGCCCTGGGGCATGGCGTCGCGCGCATTGACCGCGAGGTTGAGCAGCGCCAGCTCCAGCTCGCCGCGATCCGCCTCGACCGGCCACAGGTCGGAGGGCAGGTCCAGCACCACCTCGATGTCCTCGCGCAGCGACCGCTCCAGCAGGAAGCGCAGCCCCTCGATATGGGCGCGCGCGTCCAGCACCTCGGCCTTCAGCGGCGAACGCCGCGAGAAGGCCAGCAGCTGGCGGGTCAGAGCCGCGCCCCGCTCCACCGCCTGCCGTATGCCGGCGCTCAGGCTTTCGCGTCGCTTCGGATCGCTGGTCCGATCCAGCAGCTCGATGCCGCTGGAGGCGACCATCAGCAGGTTGTTGAAGTCGTGGGCGATGCCGCCGGTCAGCCGGCCGATGGCCTCCATCTTCTGGCTCTGGCGCAGCGCCTCCTCGGCCTTTTCCCGCTCGATCATCTGCTGCTGCAGCAGGCTGTTGGCGCGAACCAGCTCCGCCGCCCGGTCGGCCAGCTGGTGGTTGGCCCGCCTCAGCGCGCCCTGCGCCACGGCCAGAACCACCACCACCAGCGCCGCGAGACCGAGCACCAGCAGCAGTCCGGCGTAGCGGCCGAAGCGCTGCGCCCGCGGCGTTTCCAGAAGCTTCAGGTGGACCACGCCCAGGCTCTGCCCCGCCTCCTCGACCGGTCGGGCGACGAGCAGGCGGCCGTCGTCGAACAGGGTGGCGCGTTCGCTGGACGCCGCCCCGTGGAAGATCGTCTCCCCGTCGCGGACGAAGCTGGCCACCAGCCGGCCGTTCTCGTCATAGACCGCCGCCGCCAGCACGCTGGGATTGACCTGCACCGCATCGACATAGTCCTGGGCCGCCGCGGCGTCGTCGAAGGCCAGCGCCCCGCTGACGGCCGAGGCCAGCAGGTCGGCCTGGGCCCCGGCCTCGCGCGCCGTCTGCACCTTCAGCGCCTGTTCGTTCAGCACCGCGATGGCCACGCCGGCGACCAGCAGCACCAGCAGCGACACCAGGGCCACGACGGGGAAACGGCCATAACGGAGGCGGGCCACCCAGGGCATGGTCTCAGCCCCCCCGCACGCTCAGGGCCAGGTTCAGCAGGCGCGAACTGATCGACAGCCCGGCCCGGGACGCCTGCTGCAGGTCGATGTGGAACCGCACCCGGTTGTCGCTGATGGCGAAGTGGATCATGCCCCGGTCGGCCGGGGGCGCGGCGGCGTCGGTGACCAGCAGGATCGACGGCCGTCCTTCCGGAACCAGACCGGCGCCGCCCTGGCCGACATAGAGGATGTGGCAGCCCGCCGCCGCCTCGCGGCTGTTCGGGCGCCGCACCGCCAGCGGGCGTCCATAGGCCGTCTGGGCCCGCGCCGCGGTCTCCAGGGAGCCACGGAACGGGTCATGCCCGGCGACGCAGATGACCACCGGCGACTGCGCGGTGGCGAAGGCGCGCGGCGGCCATTCGACGAAGGCCGCGAACCGCACCAGGTAGTTGGCCTTGACCGAATATTCGAGGTTCGCCTGCAGGGGCGCGGGCTGCCCCGCGCTGGCGGCGGCCGGAAGCAGGCCGCTCCAGAGGAGGGCGATCAGCACTCGCAAGGCGCCCCGCCCAAGGCCCATGTCAGAAGCTCACCCGCAGCGCGCCGTAGACGCTGCGTCCGAAGACGCGGGCGCGCACCGGATCGGCGGTCTCGACCCGCCGGTCCTCGAGCAGGTTCTGGCCCGTGACCGACAGTTCCAGCCTGTCGGTCAGCCGCCAGCCCAGCCGGGCGTCCGCCTCGACATAGTCGTCGACCGAGGCCAGGGCTCCGACCGCGCGCAGCCGCACGTCGAGCTCCAGCCTGTCCGTCAGGTCGTGCTGCGAGCGCAGCAGCACCTGGTAGTCGGGGTCTTCGCCGATCGAGATCAGCCCGCTGAGATCGTCCAGCGTCACGGTCGGATCATAGTCCTTGGCCAGGGTGCTCACGCCGGCGCTCAGCCGCCACGTCGGCGTCACGTCATAGCCGCCCCAGGCCTCGACGCCCCAGGTCTCCGCCTCGCCGTTGTTGGTCAGGTGCAGCGGCAGGAACACGACGGGCGTCACCGAGACCGTCCGCAGGTCGTCATAGACGTTGTAGAAGGCGTTGATCGAGAACGACAGGTTCGGCAGCGGATTGGCCCGGTAGCCCAGTTCATAGGCCGTGGCCGTCTCGGACTGGAACTCGGCGCCGGTCAGGAAGCCCGGCAGGGTCAGGTCGCGTTCGATCCGGTTGGGGGTGCGCGTCGCCCGGCCGGCCGCGGCCCACAGCAGATCGCCGCCCGGCCGCCGCCAGGCCAGCCGCACATTGGGCAGGAATTCCTGCCCCGAGAAGCTGTTGTCCTCGAATTTGGCGCCCAGCGTCAGGGTCACCCCGCCGCCCAGGTCGATCTGGTCCTGGGCGAAGATGTTGGTCAGCGTCAGCGTCCTCTGGGGCGGGTCGAGGAAGGCCGCGCCGGGCGCCGCGTCGAGGCGGGAGTCGACCACCCTGTGCCCGGCCCCGACGACGAGCCGGTGCCGCCCCGCCTCGAACGACTGCTGCAGCGACACGTCCCAGGTGTCGGACTGCTCCAGTGTGCCGGGCTCCTCGCGCTCGTACCGGTCGTAATAGGCCTGCACCTGCAGGTCGCCGCCCGCCAGCGGCCGCGTCCAACGCCCCAGAACATTGGCGCCGCGCACATGCGTTTCCGTGCCCAGCAGGTCCTCGTTGATCGTCACCTGATTGTCGAAGGCGTCGCCCTGCAGCGTCAGGCGGTTCTCGCCCGCCGACCAGTCGGCCCGCCCCCCGGCCCGCAGGCCCTCGGCGTCGTCATTGGCGCCCTGGCCGGTCAGGGCCCGGCTCTCGGCCCGCGAAAAGCCCATCACCCAGGCGCGCCAGGCGCCGGAGTCGCCCAGGCCGCCGCCGTGGCGCAGGGCGAAATTGGCCTCGTCGTCCCCGGCTCCGACGCTCAGCAGCGTGCCCCGGGTGTCGTTCGCCGAGCGGGTGATGATGTTGATCACCCCGTTCATGGCGTTCGAGCCGTACAGCGCCCCGCCCGGGCCGCTGATCACCTCGATGCGCTCGACGTCCTCCAGCATGACGTCGCGCGCGTCCCAGAACACGCCCGAGCTCAGGGTCGAATAGATGCTGCGCCCGTCGACCAGCACCAGCAGCTTGTTGGAGGTCTCATAGCCGTTGAAGCCGCGGGCGCTGATCGCATAGTCGACCGCATTGACCCGCTGCACGTTCAGGTTCGGCGCCAGCCGCAGCACTTCGGGCAGGGTGGTCGCCCCGGACCGGCGGATGTCGTCGGCGCTGATGACGTAGATCGCCGCCGCCGCGTCGGCCAGCGCCTCGGGCCGTCGCGACACCGAGGTCACCTCCACCATCGCCAGTTCCTCCAGCGACAGCCGCGCGAGGTCCTGGTCCTCGAATCCGGCCTGAATCAGCTGGGTGGCGTTGATCGCCGTCTCGGCCGGCGTCTCCGCCGCCGCGGGCTCGCCGGCCTGGGCGACGGCCGGCATGACAAGAAGAATGGCCGCAGCGGCCCCCCGCCGGAGTTGACGCATCGTATCTGACCCCCCTCGCAATCCTGCGATCGGACAGAACGTCCGGGCCGTCAATCGGTTGCCGGACATAGTCGGCTGTTGTTCCCTTACAATTGCCCAACGGGAGGGGCCCAGTCTTGGGGGTCGTCCGCTCACGTGGCGGCGAAACTGCGCGACAGCTTACGGGCCAGTTCGGCCTGGACGAACGGCTTGTGCACGATCTGGTGATCCCCCACGCCCATCAGCGCCTCGGCGTCGGCGTAGCCCGTGGCGAACAGGATCGGCACCCGCGGCCGCCGCGCCTTCAGCTCCCGCGCCAGGTCCGCCCCGTTCATGCCCGGCATGGCGAAGTCGAGCACGACCGCGCTGATCCCCTCGTGGCGTTCGATCAGGTCCAGCGCCGCGCCCCCGCTGCCCGCCTCGATGACGCTGTAGCCGAGATCGGCCAGCAGGCCCGCGGTGACCTCGCGCACCGCATCGTCGTCGTCGACCACCAGCACGACCAGGTCATCCTCGTGCGCCGGCGGTCCGGCCCCCGCATCCAGAGCCCGGGCCGCGGGCGCGGCGCCCGCCTTGGGCAGGAACACCTTGATGGTCGTGCCCCGTCCCAGTTCGGTCTCGATGCCGACGCCGCCGCCCGACTGTTTGGCCAGGCCGAACACCTGACTCAGGCCCAGGCCCGATCCCTTGCCGACGTCCTTGGTGGTGAAGAAGGGCTCGAAGGCGCGGGCCCGCACCGCGTCGGTCATGCCCGAGCCGGTGTCGCTCACCGCCACCATCACATACTCCCCCGGCGGCGGCGCCTCGGGCGCGTCCGGTTCGCCCAGCACGACATTGGCGGTGCTGATGCCCAGCGATCCGCCGACATCCATGGCGTCGCGCGCATTGATGGCCAGGTTGAGGATGACCAGCTCGATCTGGGTCGGGTCGATCATCGCCGGCCACAGGTCCGCCGCCAGCTGCGGCGCGGCGATCTCCACGCTGCCGCCGATCGTGCTCTGCAGCAGGTCGCGCATGCTCAGCACCGTGTCGTTCAGGTCGACGGGCCGCGGCTCCAGCTTCTGCTGGCGCGAGAAGGCCAGCATCTGGGCCGTCAGGCGAGCGCCGCGTTGCGAGGCTTCGCTCATCATGGCCAACCGGCGGATCAGCACCGGGTCCTCGGCGTGTTTGCGCATCTGTTCGACGTTGCCGAGGATCACCGTCAGCAGGTTGTTGAAGTCGTGCGCGACGCCCGACGTCAGCTGGCCGACCGCCTCCAGCCGCTGGGCCTGGCGCAGGGCCGACTCGACCTTCTCCCGCTCGCCGATCTGGGCCGCCAGCTGGCGGTTGGCCGCCTCCAGCTCGGCGGTGCGTTCCGCCACCCGCCGTTCCAGCGTCGCCTCCGCCCGGCGGATGTCCTCGATCCGCTCGCGCGCCTCGTACTGCCGCCGCCGTCCGCGCAGGGCCGTTCGCACCGCGCTGACCAGCGTCGTCGGATGGAACGGCCGCTCCAGGAAGCTGACGTTGCCCAGCGTCACCGACAGCCGCTGCGCGGCCGGGTTGCGCTCGACGCTGCCGCCGCGCTGGGTCAGCACCACGAAGGGAAAGTCGGACCATGAGGGCTGGGCCTCGATCCACCCCGACAGGCCGGTCAGGTCGCAGTCGCGCAGCGCCTCCTCGACCACCACCGCCAGCCCCGCCCCCTCGTCCAGCCGCTGGCGCAGGCTGTCGAGGCTGTCGCAGACCAGCGCCGGCGCCCCCGCCTCCTTCAGGATGGCGGCCGCGATGGCGGCGTCCCGCCCCGTCGGCGCCAGCACCAGCGCCCGCTCCGACAGCTCCCCCCCGAGACTCATGCGGAGGCGTCGCCCATCAGCCCCGAGCCCTGGCCGACGAAGTTCGGCACCCCGCGCAGCACCCCCTGGAAGCCCTGCAGCGGCTCGCCCATGACCAGTCCGGCCTGGCCGATCTCGTACTCGCGGATGGTCTTCTCATGCCCGCCGGCGCGCTTCTTGATCACCGACACCGCGCGCCGCACATGCCCCAGCGCCTCGAAATAGCGCAGCAGGATCACCGTGTCGGCCAGATAGGTCACGTCCACCGGGGCCTTCATGTCCCCGACCAGCCCGTGCTGGGCCACGGTCAGGAAGGTCGAGGCGCCCTGGCGGTTCAGATACTGCAGCAGCTCGTGGATGTGCAGGACCAGGAACTGCTCCTGCGGCATGGCCGCCTGGTAGCCGTTCAGGCTGTCGATCACGACGGTCCTGATCTGCTTCTCGGCCACGCAGGCGCGGACGCGGGAGGCGAACTCGCCGGGCGACAGCTCGGCCGCGTCGACCTGTTCGACGATCAGCGAGCCGGCCTCGCACATCGCCTCCAGATCGATGCCCAGCCCGCGCATGCGGTTGAACAGCAGGCCCAGCTCCTCGTCGAAGATGAACAGCGCCGCCTTCTCGCCCCGCTTCACCGCCGCCACGGCGAAATTCAGCGCGAACAGCGACTTGCCCGTCCCCGCGGGGCCCAGGATCAGCGCGCTGGAGCCCCGCTCCATGCCCCCGCCCAGCAGGGCGTCCAGCCCCTCGACCCCGCTCGACACCGAGTTGCGCTCGAAGGCCGTGCGGTGCTCGGAGGCGACGATGCGGGGATAGACCTCCAGCCCGCCGGTCTTGATGGTGAAGTCGTGGTAGCCGCCGCGGAAGCGCCGCCCGCGGTATTTGATCACCCGCACCCGCCGCCGCTCGGCGCCGTATTCCGGCGCCAGCTCCTGCAGCTGGATCACCCCATGCGCCACGCTGTGCACCGTCTTGTCGTTGATGTCGGTGGTCAGGTCGTCCAGCAGCAGCACCGTCGCCCCGCGCTTGGCGAAATAGTGCTTCAGCGCCAGCACCTGGCGCCGGTATCTCAGCGACCCCTGGGCCAGCAGCCGTATCTCGGACAGGCTGTCGATGACCACCCGCTTCGGCTCCGCGCGGCTGACCGCGTCGAAGATCATCCGCGTGGTCTCGCCCAGCTCCAGGTCCGAGGAGTACAGCAGGCTCTGCTGCTGCTGCTCGTCCAGCAGGCTCTCCGGCGGCACCAGTTCGAACAGCTCGATGCCCTCCAGCGACCAGTCGTGCGACCGCGCCGTGCCGCGCAGCTCCTCCTCGGTCTCCGACAGGGTGATGTACAGGCACCGCTCGCCCTGCGCCGCCCCCTCCATCAGGAAGCTCATCGCCGCGGTCGTCTTGCCGGTGCCCGGATTGCCCTCGAGCAGATAGATCCGGTCCCGCTCCAGTCCGCCGGCGAGGATGTCGTCGAGCCCGGAAATCCCGAACCGCGCCTCGTTCCCGCCCTTGATCCCGCCGTCCTTCATGCGCCCCTCTCATGGCTCTAGCTGGGCCGTAACGCGCATAAGTCGAGAAGGTTACACAGGGCCGCCCAGGCTCTACTCGGGGGGCGGGCGGCGCGCCTCGGGACGCCTTTGGCCCGTCTGCTCCGGCATTCGGTCCGGGCACGGGCGGCCGACGGACGGACAAGCCGAGCTTGACCATAGCGGGTCGATTCTCCTAATCCGAGCGTCTTCGCCTTGCTTCTGACTTGGCGTGTATTTTGCCGGGCCGGGGGGCTTATGACGGGGATTGGTGCGATCAGGCGGGCGCTCGCCGGCGTCCTCGGCGATGACGCGGCCGGCGTCCAGCTTGAGGAAACGGAACTCAGCGTCCGGGTCACCGGCAAGATCCGCCTGGGTTGGGACTGGTCGGGCGGCTGGAACGAGCTGCCGGGCCCCTGGACCGCGGCCAGGGGACGGCCCGTTTCCCGGATCGAGGACGCCAATCGCGCTCTCGACGACGAGGCGCGAGACATCTTCGATGATGAAGCGGCGGCGCTCTGCGACTGTCCCGAGCGGTGGCAGGCGGGAAAAACCCGACGTCAGGACCTGTCGCCGTGCGGCGTCGAGCTGATCTGCGGGGGCTGCGGGGGCAGCGCTGAGGTCCGCTGCGGATCCTGCAGCGGCGACGGCCAGGTGACCTGTCGCACCTGCCACGGCTCCAGGCGGATGACCTGCCAGTCCTGCCGGGGGAGGGGAAAGAGCAGCGTATACCGCAACCAGGCCTATCACGACGTCACCTGCTCCCCATGCGGCGGCAGCGGCGCCATCAACTGCGGGACCTGCGGTTCATCCGGTCGGGTGCGCTGTGGCAGGTGCAACGCCAGCGGTCGGGTGCCCTGCGATACCTGCGCCGCCAGCGGCGCTGTCACGCGGGTGTTCTCCGGACAGGTCACCGTCACGCCGGCGGTCGCCGTGACCCCCATGGGCGACCTTGCCGAGCCCATCGCCAAACTGCTCAAGCGCCGGCAGGGCGCGGCGGGAGCCTGCGCCCGGTTTGAAACGCCCGGCCGGGAGGTCGGCGAGGCGTCCGCCGAATTCCTGGGCCGCCTGACCGTCCACCAGGTGAATGTTCGCGGGAGCGGCGAAGTCGCCAGCGCCGCCTTTGTCGGCAACCGGCCCGAGGCGTTCCGGATCGACGGCCGCCTCGCAGCCACGGCCCGCTCGTTCGTCGAAAGCGCGAAACGCGCCGCGGAGGGCGGGCGCGCCGCGCTGGAACAACTCGCCGGCTCCCGGCCATGGGTCTCCCAGTTGATCAGCGAGTCCATCGGAGATCACGCCCCGGAGGGTCTGAGGCGCTTCGCGGATGCGGAAGCCCGCCGCGCTCCGGCGGGAGAAATCGGCGACATCATCCGGGAGTTGTTCGCAGAGTCGGTCCACGCCGACGCCGGAGACGTCGTGGGCGACGCCATCAACCGGATCGTCCGGGAGACGCGCCAGGAGCAGGGTCAGGTCGTCAGCGGTTTCATGATCGTGGTCGCCCTGACGGGGTTGGGACTGGGCGTGGCGGCCTTCGCGGCTCTGTTGCTCGACAGCATGTTCCTCACCCTCGATCCGAACGCGGTCGGGGGCTGGAAAGGCATTCTCTCGGTCATCGGCCTGGCGGTCTGGGGCCTGATCGCCTGGATCCTGTTCGGCCGGCGGATGGAGCGGTTCCATCAGCGGGTCGCGGCGCCGAGCGAGCCCGCCGGCGCCCGACGGGAAGCCATCCGGAAGGAGCGGTCGGAAGCCGGCGCCGGTGTTCTGCTGCAGGTCGCGGCGAGCGCCTGTCTGGCCGGCTTCATGATCTTCGCCCCGCCCTGGCCGGTCGTGGTGGCTCCGCCCTCCGCCGCCGCGGCCGCGCCGACCGACGCCGATGCGGCCGCACTCGAAGCCGAAGCGGCCCGGGTGGCCGAGCTCGCCGCGGCGACGCTCCCGCCCGCCGTTCCCGCCGAACCGGTCACGGAGCCGGACCCGGCGTCGCTCGACGCCGAGGCGCCGGAGCAGGAGGACGCCTCGGCGGCGGCCTCGCCCGACGGTTTCTCCCCGAACGAGGCGGCGACCCCCACCCGGAAGGACGGTCCCGTCGAGATCCGCAATCCGAGCTGGCGACGACCGCCCTCGGTCGAGTTTCCGGAACGCGCCATAAGCCGCGGTCTGGAGTCCGGCGTCGTCGAGTTGACGTGTGCCGCCACCCCGGCCGGGGGCCTCGCCGCCTGTGAAATCCTCTCCGAGACGCCGGAGGGGGTCGGCTTCGGCCAGGCTGCGCTGAACGGCGCGAGGCGGGCCCGGCTGAACCCCCGCCAGGAGGACGGGGATGCGGTGGGCTCGCGGGTCCGGTTTGCGGTGCGGTTCTCCCTGCAGTAGCCCCGGGACCGGCGGCTTCGGCGCGCCCGGGAACGGCCAGGTCTCCTCCCTGTCGCTTGCGATGGGGAGGGGGACCCCGACCCGAAGGGCGGCGCGTAGCAGTCAAGGGGTGGAGGGGTGGAGGAGAGCGCACCGCGCCCCGGTGAGACACCGCCGCGCTACGCCCCCTCCAGCACCCCCAGCACCGCCCCGAACAGCGCCTGCGCCTCCCGGTCGCCCAGCGCCTCGAAGTCCACCCCGGCCGTCATCCGCTCCAGCCGCCGCACCACCTCTCCGCAGTCCGCCCGCGCCCCGGGCGCCGTCTCCAGCACCCATTCGGCGATGGCGGCGATGCTCTGCAGCGCCTCCTGGTCGGTCATCTGACCGCCCTCCAGCCGGGCTGCCGCCGCGATCTCCCCGATCTCGCGCAGGGCGCGGCGGCAGGTCTGGGGATCGCGGGAGGTGGTCATCCGAACCAAACGCCCAGACATCCCCACCTGATCCGCTCATCCCCGGAAAGGGGGGGGCCAGTCCTTTGGGCGCCGCAGGTCTGCAGCGTGACTTGGTTGCGGCTCACCCCAGGCGTGGGGCTGCGGGACTACCGGCCGGCCGCCGCCTCCGTCGCCGGGCAGTCGCGCGCCAGCGGAGACAGGGCCAGGCAGCGGCCGTCCAGGTCATCCGGAACCGGCAAGCCGACCGCGTTGGCGAGGGTCGGAGCGATATCCACCGTGCGCACCGGCAGGGTGCGCTCCTGTCCGGCCTGACCGGCGCTCCAGAAGATCATCGGCACCCGGCGGTCATGGTCCCACGGCGTGCCGTGCCCGGCGAGGTAGCCGCCCACGGACCCGGGGAACGGCGATACGCCCGGCTCAAGGGCGAAGATCACGTCCGCCGAGCGCACCGGCACCGTGCTGAGCGCGATCCGCTGGCGCAGGTCCAGATCCTCTGGATGGATGTCGCGGGCCGCCGACGGCGTCGCGACAAGTTCGTCGATGGTGAAGGCGCCCGCCACCCCCGGCTCGTCCCGCAGGAGGGCAGCGACCGCGGTGGCGATGTCGCCCCGCAGGGACTCGGGCAGGGCCCCGCCGTCGCCGAGGATATAGATGTTGGTGCCATCGGACTTCAACGGGTCGAAGCCGAGTTCGAAACGGGCGCGCACGGCTGCGTTGAGGCGGCCCATCAGGCCGGGGTCCATCCGGCCGGCCTCTGGATAGCCCCGCGCGGCCAACCGTTCGGCGAAGTCGGAGCCCCCGTGGTCCGCCGTCAGTACCACCAGGGTCCCCGGGATTTCCCGCAATTCCGCGATCAGCCGGCCCATGGCCGCATCCATGCGCAGCATCTGCTGGCACATCTCGGGCCCCTGCGATCCGTACCGGTGGCCGATCCGGTCGGTGCCGGACAGGCTGATCCCCAGCAGGTCGACCGACGGGCCGCGCCCCAGGTGCTGCTCGCGCAGCAGGGTGATCGCTGCGTCCACGGTCAGTTCGTCCAGCAGCGGCGAGGTGTCAACGGTCAGGCGTTGGGGCGGCACGACCGAATGGAAGATGCCGTCGCCGATTGCCCAGTCGCCGGCCAGGGCGGCGCAGCGCCCCTCCATGGGAGCCCACAGCGCCGGCCGCGTTTCCATCCGCGCCCGCAGGGCGGCGTTCAACTCCGCCATCGGCCGGAGGCGGTCGGCGGCTTCCTCGCCGGGCCGGAGATAGGTGGTGAAGCCGAAGCCGTCGGCCCACCAGAAGCTGCCGTCCGCATGGGATCCGGCCAGGTTGATGGCGCCGCGGTCCTTGCCCGAAACCGCGAACACGCGGCCGTCGGGGTGCGCGGCCTTCAGCCAGTCGCCGAGGCCGCTGGCGCGCAGGTTGTCCGGTCCGACCGGCCCGTTGTCGCCCTCGCCGCCGTCGGCCAGCCGGTTCGCCGGCGCGGCAAGGCAGTAGATCTCCTCGCGCGTGGCCCGGTCGATCCAGTCGTTGGCTGCTATGCCGGTGCGGTTGGGGTGCACGCCGGTCAGCACGGTCGAATGGCCGGGACAGGTCTCGGTCATGCCGTGGGTCTGATAGCCGTTGGGATAGACCAACCCCTCATCCGCCAGCACGCGCAGGCCGGCGGTAAACGCCGGCCGGTACTGGTTGAACAGGTCGCTGCCGAACTGGTCGATGACGACGGTCACGATGAGGCGCGGGGGCGGCGGCTCGCCGTCAGGTTGGGCCTGAGCCATGGCGGGCGCGGCTCCCAGCGCCAAGGCCAGCGCCAGTCCGGCGCCGATCCGCAGACGGTCCATCCTCATCCCCCCATCGCCGGTTCAGCGTCCAAACCACGCCGAAGGCAGGAGAATTTCCCGCCCCCATGACTCCGTAGAGGAGGGGGAATGGCGACTCAAGGGCCGGGCGCGGGAGGCACGCGGCCCACAACGCTTGATTTTACGACCCGGGGCGGCGACGGTCGGGTGAGGGACAATGCCGGGGGGCTTCATGGATTCGCAGGACGCAGCCGATCTGATTTCGGAAATGGCCGAGGAGAAGGCCGAGCACGCCGACGCCGACCGGTTCCGAAACCGGGCCGCACTGCTCATCGCCGTGTTGGCGGCCGTGCTGGCCATCGGCGGGATGGGCGGCGGCAACGCGACCGACGACATGATCGCCAGCAACATCCAGGCCAGCGACACTTGGGCCTTCTTCCAGGCCAAGAATATCCGCCAGACGGCCTATGAGATCGGCCTGGAAGAGATCGATACGGCCCTGACCGAAAGTGGACTGTCGCCGGCGCGGCGCGAACGGCTGGAGGCCCGTCGGGCCGACTACGTCGCCACCATCGCCCGGTACGACAGCGAGCCGGATGCGGCTGCCCCGGACGATCCCCTGCGAGGCGAAGGCAAGAAGCAGATCAGCGCCCGGGCGAAGCATTTCGAGGCCCAGTTTGAGATCGCCTCGCAGCGCGACAACAATTTCGACTTGGCCGAGGTGTGCCTCCAACTGGCCCTGGTGCTGGGATCGGTCGCGATTCTGGCCCTCAACCGGCCGGTGCTGCTGGCCTCGGCCGGTCTCGGAGTCGCTGGCGCGTTGCTGACGCTCAACGGCTTCCTGCTGCTGGTCCCCCTGCCCTTGTGATCGCCGGAGTTCCCATGGCGCACGCCGCCCTGCTTGACCGCCTCGCCGCGCCACTCGTCGCGGCCGGCCTCTGTCTGCCGCTGGGCGGTTGCCTCGAGCCCGAGGTCGACCGCATCCGTGATCCGGTCGAGAAGGCGGCCTGGCACTGCCGTTACGTGCTCGAACGGGCCATCGCCACGACGGAGCAGTTAAGTCCAGACGGGGTTCTGCGCCGCCGCATCGCCACCTTCGCCGACCCGGCCGTCCAGCGCACCGGGGACGTGGTCCGTTTTGCCTGGGCCCCAGGCGCGATCACCGAGGACGACGGCCCCGGAACCCACGGCGGCGATTGCGTGATGGACGTCGCCGACGGCCAGCAGTTGGTGGTCAGCGCGACGCTTGACGGCGCGCCGCTCCATGCCGGTTTCCGCTTCTGACGATGGTGCTGTGACCGCCCGCGCTACCGCGGCGGGCAGGCGTGGCCGACTTCGTAGACCTCGGTTTCCGTAGATTTCGCGGGGTCGTGGCAAACGGTGACCGGTGCGCCCTGCAGGAAGTCGTCGCTGACGTCGCCGGCCTTGGTCGATTGATCGCTGAGCGTCTCCCCGTTCACCGCATAGGTGAAGTGCACCACGGTCGAGGAGTCGTCCGACTCGGAATCGGTCTGGACCACCACCCGTGTCACCTGGCCCGGCGCGCTGGCGGTCAGCTTGGCCAGCCGACGGCCTTCGAAATAGACGGCGGCGAAGACCAGCACGGCCACCCCGGCCAGGATGCCGGCAATCATGAGAGTACGCTTCAGCATCCGAAAGGTCCTGAACGAAAGGCCGGCTCCCCCGCGGCGTCGGCGACAACGACCAAAGCCCCACAACCCTAACGCGGGGTTAAGCCTGTCATCACGCCACTCGGTTGTCGACCGCGGCCACGAGAAATCCACAACCGCCCATCCATGCTCTGGCCTGACCCGCCGGCCATCGCGCGTCGGCAACAGCCGAAGGTCTCCGACGAATCGAGACGCTGAAGTCAAGAAAAAGGGCGGGCCCGTCTCCGGACCCGCCCTCTTCTGTTTCAGCTTTAGCTAGCCGAGCGACGCGGACTTAAAAGTCCATGTCGCCCATGCCGCCCATGCCGCCGCCCATGCCGCCGCCCTGGCCGCCGGCCGAGGCCTTCTTGGGCGCGTCGGCCACCGCGGCTTCGGTGGTGATCATGATGCCGGCCACGGAGGCGGCGTCCTGCAGGGCGGTGCGGACCACCTTGGCGGGGTCGATGACGCCCATGGCGACCAGGTCGCCGTACTCTTCCGTCTGGGCGTTGAAGCCGTAGGTGGCCGAAGAGTTCTCCAGCACCTTGCCGACCACGATCGAACCCTCGACGCCGGCGTTCTCCACGATCTGCCGGATCGGGGCCTGGATGGCGCGGCGGATGATGGCGATGCCGGCGGTCTGGTCGGCGTTGTCGCCGGTCAGGCCTTCCAGCGCGCGGGTCGCCTTCAGCAGGGCGATGCCGCCGCCCGGGACGATGCCTTCCTCGACCGCCGCGCGGGTGGCGTTGAGGGCGTCGTCGACGCGGTCCTTCTTCTCCTTGACCTCGACCTCGGTCGAGCCGCCGACGCGGATCACCGCGACGCCGCCGGCCAGCTTGGCCAGACGCTCCTGCAGCTTCTCCTTGTCGTAGTCCGAGGTGGTGTCCTCGATCTGCTTCTTGATCTGCGAGACGCGGGCCTCGATGGCGTCCTTCTCACCGGCGCCGTCGACGATGGTGGTGTCGTCCTTGGTGATGGTGACCTTCTTGGCCTTGCCGAGCATGTCGAGGGTGACGTTCTCCAGCTTGATGCCGAGGTCTTCCGAGATGACCTGGCCGCCGGTCAGGACGGCGATGTCCTCCAGCATCGCCTTGCGGCGGTCGCCGAAACCCGGGGCCTTGACGGCGGCGACGCGCAGGCCGCCACGCAGCTTGTTGACCACCAGCGTGGCCAGGGCCTCGCCCTCGATGTCCTCGGCGATGATGACCAGCGGGCGGCCGCTTTGGACGACGGCTTCCAGGATCGGCAGCATGGCCTGCAGCGAGGAGAGCTTCTTCTCGAACAGCAGGATGAGCGGCTCCTCGAGCTGGGCCTCCATCTTGTCGGCGTTGGTGATGAAGTAGGGGCTCAGATAGCCGCGGTCGAACTGCATGCCCTCGACGACGTCCAGCTCGGTCTCGGCGGTCTTGGCTTCCTCGACAGTGATGACGCCTTCGTTGCCGACCTTCTCCATCGCCTTGGCGATCATCTCGCCGACCTCGATGTCGCCGTTGGCCGAGATGGTGCCGACCTGGGCGATTTCCGAGTTGGTGGTGACCTTCTTGGCCGAGCTCTTGATCTCTTCGACCACCTTGGCGACGGCCTTGTCGATGCCGCGCTTCAGGTCCATCGGGTTCATGCCGGCCGCGACCGACTTCAGGCCCTCGGTGACGATGGCCTGGGCCAGCACGGTGGCGGTGGTGGTGCCGTCGCCGGCCTTGTCGTTGGTCTTGGAGGCGACTTCACGGATCAGCTGGGCGCCGAGGTTCTCGAACTTGTCGGCCAGCTCGATCTCCTTGGCCACCGAGACGCCGTCCTTGGTGGAGCGCGGGGCGCCGAAGGACTTTTCGATGACCACGTTGCGGCCCTTGGGGCCGAGGGTGACCTTCACCGCGTTGGCGAGGGTGTTGACGCCGCGCAGCATGCGGTCGCGCGCGTCGGAAGCGAAATAGACGTCTTTAGCCGCCATGTTCGTGTGCTTTCTCTCTGAATTCTGTGTGGGTTGAAGGGGTTAGCGCTCAGCTCACTCGACGACGCCGAGGATGTCGCTTTCCTTCATGATCAGGAGGTCTTCGCCCTCGAGCTTGATCTCGGTGCCCGACCACTTGCCGAACAGGATGCGGTCGCCGGCCTTCACATCCATCTTGATGTAGTCGCCGTCTTCGTCGCGGGCGCCGGGGCCGACGCTGATGACTTCGCCTTCCTGCGGCTTTTCCTTGGCGGTGTCGGGGATGATGATCCCGCCCTTGGTCTTCTCTTCTTCCTCGACGCGGCGAACGAGCACGCGGTCTCCCAGAGGACGAAACGCCATTGGTATTTTCTCCGTCGGAGCGTTTGTGAATTCGGATGCGCTGAACGCTCCCAGGCCCAGGGCTTTAGCAGCCACGGGGTGAGAGTGCTAACGACGGCGGGCAGGTAAGAGTGGGGCGTCGGCGAGTCAAGCGCGGCGGGCGCGGATTTAGGGGGCGATCCCGCCAGACCCGCTGGCGTCAGGCGGGGCGTCGTACGAAATGCGAGTGTCATCCCGGACGGCCTGCAAGGCCGATCCGGGACCCAGGGATGCCGTGCGCCGGCCCTGGGTCCCGGCTCTCCGCTTCGCTACGGCCGGGATGACACGGGGTTCGGAAACTCCCGTATCGAGCCTTCGACCTGCCAGCCCTCCGACCGGAAGAGGCTCCTACTTTCTTCCGGGGAGCCCTATATCGGAGCCCATGATCGACGACCTCTATTCGCAGAAGGTGCTGAAGCTGGCCGCCAACATGCCGCGCGCCGGGCGCCTGGCCGCGCCGCACGGCACGGCCGAGAAGGTGGCCAAGCTCTGCGGCAGCCGGGTGGTGGTCGATGTCGCCCTCGACGGGGAGCGGGTGGTCGATTTCGCCCAGGACGTGAAGGCCTGCGCGCTGGGTCAGGCGTCGGCGGCGGTGCTGGGCGCGAACGTCATCGGCGCCACGCTGCCGGAGCTGGAGTTGGCCCGCGACCAGTTCAAGGCTATGCTGAAAGCGGGCGGTGCGCCGCCCGACGGACGTTTTTCGGATCTTTCCATGCTCGCCCTGGTCAAGGATTACCCCGCGCGGCACGCCTCCACGCTCCTGGCGTTCGAGGCCGTGACGGAGGCTGTGCGCCAGGCGACCACGCGAACTAGCCCCGCCGGCGCGGCTTGATCCTGACGTAAGTTGCAGGTCTAAGCGCTCGCGACGACACCCGCGAAAACTTAAGCGCCGGCATGAGCTTCTTCCAACGCTGCGTCACGGGCGCCTTGCGCGCCTACAAGCTGACGCTCTCGCCCCTGATCGGGCCGAGCTGCCGGTTCGCTCCCACCTGTTCGGAGTACGCAGCTGAGGCCCTGATCGCACACGGGCCGTTGCGCGGATCCTTCCTGGCCGCCCGGCGCCTGTGTCGCTGCAATCCCTGGGGCGGTTCCGGGTATGACCCCGTGCCGCCCCCGCGCCAAGGCGCGCGGAAATGGACGACTGAGACATGATTGACCTTATCTTCCCCGACGGCTCCCAGCGACAGGTGGAGCCTGGCCAGACGGGGCGCGACATCGCCGCCTCGATCTCCAAGTCCCTCGAGAAGAAGGCGGCCCTCGTCCGCCTCGACGGCGAACTGCTGGACCTCGACCGCCCGCTGCCCAAGGGCGGCAGGTTCGAGATCCTGACGCGCGACCACCCGGACGTGCTGGAGACCATCCGCCACGACGTCAGCCACATCATGGCCGAGGCCGTGCAGGAGCTCTTCCCCGGCACCCAGGTGACGATCGGCCCCTCGATCGAGGACGGCTTCTACTACGACTTCGCCCGCGACGAGCCCTTCAGCCTCGACGATCTCGCCAAGATCGAGGCGCGCATGAAGGAGATCGTCGACCGCGACGAGAAGATCGTGCGCGAGGAGTGGGACCGAGACGAGGCGGTGAAGCACTTCGGCGAGATCGGCGAGAAGTATAAGGCCGAGATCATCCGCGATCTGCCGGCCGGCGAGACGATCACGGTCTACCGCCAGGGCCAGTGGAAGGATCTCTGCCGCGGGCCGCACCTGCCGTCGACGAAGACGGCCGGCAAGGCCTTCAAGCTGACCAAGCTCGCCGGTGCCTACTGGCGGGGCGACCATCGCAACCCGATGCTGCAGCGGATCTACGGCACGGCCTGGGCCTCGGAAGAGGACCTGGAAGCGCATCTGAAGCGCCTGGAGGAGGCCGAGAAGCGCGACCACCGCAAGATCGGCCAGGCCATGGACCTTTTCCACATCCAGGAAGAGGGCAAGGGGATGGTCTTCTGGCATCCCAAGGGCTGGACCCTCTACCGGACGCTGCAGAACTACATTCGCCGCAACCTCGAGGCCGAGGGCTATGTGGAGGTGAAGACGCCGCAGATCCTCGACCGCTCGCTCTGGGAGAAGTCAGGCCACTGGGACAAGTTCCACGCCTCGATGTTCACCTGCGAGACGGATGAAGGCGAGGTTCTGGCGGTCAAGCCGATGAACTGCCCGGGCCACGTGCAGATCTTCAACCACGGACAGCGCAGCTATCGCGAGCTGCCGATCCGCATGGCCGAGTTCGACGGCCTGCACCGCTACGAAGCCTCCGGCGGCCTGCACGGCATCCTGCGGGTGCGCGGCATGGCGCAGGACGACGCCCACATCTTCTGCCGCGAGGACCAGATCGTCGAGGAGACGGCCAGGTTCGTGGAGCTGACGCGGATGATCCACGCCGACCTCGGCATGGAGACGGCCTATATCAACCTGGCCACGCGGCCGGAGGTG
>NZ_DASPMM010000020.1:0-62433 GCF_035627055.1 Brevundimonas sp.
CCTTTATGGCGCACGCTTTCGCGGGCTGATTCACAGTCCTGCCGCGACGCTAAAACCGCACTCAAATCGAAGACTTTTGGGCCGCCATTCCCTATATTTAGGGATGTTTCCCAGGACGATTCGAACAGCATGACCGCTCCCCAAAACGCACCGGCGAGCGCGCCCGACTACGGCGCGGATTCCATCAAAGTTCTCAAGGGCTTGGATGCCGTAAGGAAGCGGCCGGGGATGTATATTGGGGATACGGACGATGGGTCCGGGCTGCATCATATGATTTATGAGGTGGTCGATAACGCGATTGATGAGGCGTTGGCGGGCCATGCGACGCGGGTTGAGGTGATTTTGCATTCGGATGGGAGTGCCGAGATCACCGATAACGGACGCGGCATTCCGACAGGGATCCACGAGGAAGAGGGCGTTTCGGCGGCTGAGGTGATCATGACCCAGCTGCACGCCGGCGGTAAGTTCGACCAGAACTCCTACAAGGTCTCCGGCGGCCTGCACGGCGTCGGCGTCTCGGTCGTCAACGCCCTCAGCGACTGGCTCAGGCTGGTCATCTACCGCAACGGCAAGCGCCACGAGATGCGCTTCGAGCGCGGCGATACGGTCGAAAGCCTGCGGGTCACCGGCGATGCCCCGATCCGCACCGACGGCGAACGGGCTGGGCAGCCCCTGTCCGGCACCGAGGTCACCTTCTTCCCCTCGAAGACCACCTTCGCCACCATCGACTTCGACCTGAAGACGCTCGAGCACCGCCTGCGCGAACTGGCCTTCCTGAACTCGGGCGTGGTCATCAAGCTGCAGGACCACCGCGGGGCCGAGCCATTCGAGGAGATCCTGCACTACGAGGGCGGCGTGGAGGCCTTCGTGCGCCACCTCGACAAGTCGAAGTCGCCGATCCTCAAGGACGTCATCGTCATCCGCGGCAAGAAGGAAGGGATCGAACTCGATCTCGCCCTGTGGTGGAACGACAGCTACCACGAGACCATGCTGTGCTTCACCAACAACATCCCCCAGCGGGATGGAGGCACGCACCTGTCGGCCTTCCGCACGTCGCTGACGCGCGTCATGGGCAGCTACATCGACGCGGCCGGCGCCGCCCGCAAGGAGAAGGTCTCGGTCTCTGGCGAGGACGCCCGCGAGGGCCTGACCTGCGTGCTGTCGGTCAAGGTGCCCGACCCCAAATTCAGCTCCCAGACCAAGGACAAGCTGGTCTCGTCGGAGGTCCGCCCCGCGGTCGAGGCGCTGTGCACCGAAGGCCTGTCGACCTGGTTCGAGGAACATCCGGTCGAGGCGAAACAGGTCGTCGCCAAGATCATCGAGGCCGCCGCCGCCCGCGAGGCCGCGCGCAAGGCCCGCGACCTGACCCGGCGCAAGACGGCGATGGAGATCAGCTCCCTGCCCGGCAAGCTGGCCGACTGTCAGGAGCGCGATCCCGCCAAGTCCGAACTGTTCATCGTCGAGGGCGATTCCGCCGGCGGCTCCGCCAAACAGGCGCGCAACCGCGAGAACCAGGCCGTCCTGCCCCTGCGCGGCAAGATCCTCAACGTCGAACGCGCCCGGTTCGACCGCATGCTGTCGTCGGAGCTGATCGGCACCCTGATCCTGGCCCTGGGCACGGGCATCGGGCGGGACGATTTCAACGCCGACAAGCTGCGCTACCACAAGATCATCCTGATGGCCGACGCCGACGTCGACGGCGCCCACATCCGGACCCTGCTGCTGACCTTCTTCTACCGGCAGATGCCGGAACTGATCGAGCGGGGCCACGTCTACATCGCCCAGCCGCCGCTCTACAAAGTCTCCAAGGGCAAGCAGTCGCGCTACCTCAAGGACCAGTCCGAGATGGACTCCTACCTGATCGAGGAGGGGTCGTCCGAGGCCGAGCTGGACCTGCCCAACGGCGAGCGCCGCGTCGGCCTGGACCTGCAGGCCCTGGTCCGCGAGGCCAAGGCCTTCAAGGCCGGCGTCGATCGCCTCAGCCAGCGCGCGCCCGCCTTCGCCGTCGAGCAGGCGGCTCTCGCCGGCCTGTTCGACGAGACCGCCTCCGATCCGGCGCAGGCGATGGCCAAGGCCGCCGCCCGGCTGAATCTGTACGCCGAGGAAGGCGACGGCGACTGGACCGGGTCTCCGGGCGCCCAGGGCGCGGTGGTGTTCGAGCGCGTCCGTCGCGCTGTGACCGAGCGCATTGTTCTCGAAGAGGCCTTGATCCGCTCGCTCGACGCCCGCCGCCTCGCGGAGCGCTCGGCCGCGTTCGAGGGCTTGTTCGAGAAGCCGGGGGTCTATCGCCGCAAGGACAAGAGCGTGACCATCCGTGGCCCGCTCGACCTGCTCGAGGCGGTTCTGGACGCGGGCAAGAAGGGCATCGCCATCCAGCGCTACAAGGGTCTGGGCGAGATGAACCCGGAGCAGCTGTGGGAGACCACCCTGGACGCCAACGCCCGCACCCTGCTGAAGGTGTCGGTCGAGCACCAGGAGGACGCGTCGGATCTGTTCGCCAAGCTGATGGGCGACGTGGTCGAGCCGCGCCGGGAGTTCATCCAGGCCAACGCCCTCGACGCCGCCGTCGACGCCTGACGCGCTACGGCCGCCCGGCCTCGACGAAAGCCAGGATGGTCGGCCAGTGCGGAGGCTGGGCGCGTGCGCCGTCGCAGGCGATCTCCTTCAGATAGCCGGGCATGGTGTCCGGCCGGACCGGCTCCCATTCGGCGTCCTCTTCCGGATACTGGCCGGTCTCGGCTCCATCCGGCCCGAACTCGACCACCCCGGCCGTGCGCCACTGGTCGGCCCGGCAGCGGAACTGGTAGGTTTCGACGGAGTGGCTCAGGTCGCCGGCCTCGCCCTCCCGCGGCACGGTGGCGACGCGAATGGAGGTGATCTCGCCCTCCGTCGCGATGCCGTCGACCTCGGCCATGAAGGCGTTATGGGTGCTGCGGGAAAACGCCTGCCATGTATCGGCGGCGGCCGGACCCGCGAACGTCAGGGCGGCGACGCCCGTCCAAGCGGCGATTCTCATTGCGACCTCCCCAGATCAACGCCGCCATGATGCGCCGCGCCGGGCGCTTGGCAAGAGCCCTGCGAGGCCTGTGGAATCCGGAAGGGGGAAAATGGCGCACCCGAGAGGATTCGAACCTCTGACCCCTGCCTTCGGAGGGCAGTACTCTATCCAGCTGAGCTACGGGTGCGTCTGACGGCGAAACGCCGGACGAAGGGCCTTACAGCAGGACCGCCCCGCCCTCAATCCCGAATGCGTCCGCAGAACCGGACGCCATTCTGGACGATTTGTAAGGTTTGGGTCGGCGCGTCCCGGTCTAGCCTGCGCCCGCTTCGACGATGGAGGTTCCGATGCGCGCCTTTCTGTTCAGCCTGCTGGTGCTGCTCGGCGCCTGCGCCACCCACCCCGCCGCCGCGCCCGACCCCTCCGGCGACAGCCTCGACGCCATCGCCCGTGACTACGTCGCCCTGATCCTCGAGATCGGCGAGCGCGAGGAAGGCTACGTCGACGCCTATTACGGCCCGCCGGAATGGCTGGCCGCGGCCAAGGCGAACCCCCGCGAGATCCCGCAGCTGATCCAGGGGGCGGCGTCCCTGACCGAGCGGCTGGACGCGGTCCCGACCCGCGGCGCCGAACCCGCCGTGGCCCAACGCAAGGCCTATCTGGCGGCCCATGTCTCGGCGGCTGCGGCGCGACTGCGCATGCTCTCGGGCGAGAAGATGAGCTTCGCCGACGAGGCCGAGGCCCTGTTCGGCGTCCGCCCGGAGCTGCGGCCCCTGACTTCCTACGACCCGGTGCTGGCCGAGATCGCCTCCCTGCTGCCGGGCCCCGGCACGCTGGCGGAGCGCTACACCGAGTTCAAATCCCACTATGTGATCCCTAAGGATCGGCTGCAGGTGGTGATGGACGCCGCTATCGCCGAATGCCGGCGCCGCACGGCCCGGCACATCGCCCTGCCCGCCAACGAGAATTTCACCCTCGCCTTCGTCAGCGACAAGCCGTGGTCCGGGTATAATTATTACCAGGGCGACGCTCAGTCGAAGATCGAGATCAACGCGGACTTCCCGATCTACACCGAGCGGGCGATCGATCTCGGGTGCCACGAAGGATACCCCGGCCACCACGTGTACAATGCACTGCTGGAGAAGACCTTTGTGCGCGAGCGCGGCTGGGTCGAGATGAGCGTCTATCCGCTCTTTTCGCCCATGTCCTTCGTCGCCGAAGGCAGCGCCAACTACGGCATCGACCTGGCCTTTCCCGGCGACGAGGCGACCGACTTCGAGCGCGAGGTGCTGTTCCCGCTCGCCGGGCTCGATCCCTCGACGGCGGAGAAGAAGGCCCAGCTGGCGGCGCTGATCCGGCGGCTGGCGCGCGCCGAATACACCATTGCGGACGACTATCTGGCCGGGCGGATCAGCCGCGATACGGCCATCGAGCAGCTGATGAAATACAGCCTCGCCGACCGCGCCAAGGCGACGCAGCGGCTGCGCTTCATCGACACCTATCGCAGCTACATCATCAACTACGGCCTGGGCCGCGATGTGGTGCAGGCCTGGGTCGAGCGGCAGGGGCCGGACCACTGGCGCGGCATGGAGACGCTGCTCAGCAGCCAGATACTCCCCGCCGACATCGACTGACCCGCCTCACTGGGCGAGCATGCCGCCGTCGATCTTGAACTCGGCGCCGGTGACGAATTTCGACTCGTCCGAGCCGAGGTAGAGGACGCAATACGCCACGTCATCCGGCTCGCCGATGCGCTTCAGCGGAATGCCGCGGGCCAGCTTCTGGTGCGCCGTCTCCTCGTCGCCGCCGGCCATGGCCACGAACGGGTCGAGGATCGGCGTCTTGATGAAGACGGGATGGACCGAGTTGCAGCGTACGTTCCAGCCCGCCTTCGCCGCCTCCAGCGCGATGGTCTTGGTGTACATCCAGACGGCCGCCTTGGTGGCGTTGTAGGCGCCCATGCCGGGCGCGGCGGCGAGACCGGCGACCGAGCTGATGTTGACGATGGACGCGGCGCCCGAGGCACGCAGATGCGGCATGGCGTGTTTGCAGCCGAGCATGATCGACTCGACGTTGACGGCCTGGACCCGGCGCCAGTTCTCCAGCGTGTCCTGTTCCGACCAGACGAAGTCGCAGCCGATGCCGGCGTTGTTGACCAGGATCGAGAGCCCGCCCATCGCCGCTACGGCCTGATCGAGCACCGAGATCCATTGCGCCTCGTCGGTGACGTCGTGGCCGAAGGCGAAGGCGGCGCCTGGACGGTCGGCGTTGATGGCCTCCGCCAGCGCCTGCGCCCCAGCCAGGTTCATGTCGGTGACGGCGACCTTCGCCCCCTCGCGAGCCAGCATCCGCGCCATCGCCTGACCGAGACCGCCGGCGGCGCCGGTGATCAGGGCCGTCTTGCCGGCCACGCGGCCGTTCACGCCCCGGCGCCCATGACGGCGGCGGTCTCGTCGATGAAGCGGGCCATGTCCAGGTCGCGCCGGGTCACGCCGCCGGCGTCATGAGTGGTCAGGACGACTTCGACCCGGTTGTAGACGTTGAACCACTCCGGATGGTGGTCGACCTTGTCGGCCAGCAGGGCCACGCGGGTCATGAAGCCGAAGGCCGCGTTGAAGTCCGCAAAGACGAGTTTCCGCTCGATGGCGGGCCGATCCCCGGGGTGCGCCCGCCATGCCGGCAGGGCCGCCAGCACCTCGTCCAGTTCCAGCCGCTCGCCCATTCGCCCGTCCTCGCCATCGGACCGCGCCGACAGGCGGCCGCATCAACGCCGTATAGCGCCGACGGCCGGGCGACAAGACGTCGGCTGCCCGACGCAGGAACGCAGTTGAAAGCTTGAGCGTTACCGCCCCGACCCTTCGAATGCGGAGCCCTGTCGATGGACAATCTGTGGATCGCCGCGCTCGACGCCGCGGATCGGAAGCGGCTCGAGCCGCATCTGAACGAACGGCCCTTCGCCCAGGGCCAGATGCTGTACGATGCGGGGGAATCCGTCAGCGACGTCTGGTTCCCGATGAGCGGGGTGGTGTCGCTGATGACGCTGGTCGACGGGGACCGGATGATCGAGACGGCGGCGATCGGGCGGGAGGGGCTGGTGGGCGTGACGTGCGGCCCGCTGAACGCCCGCGCCGCCAGCCGCGCCATCGCCCAAGTCGACGGCATCTCGGCCTGCTGTCCGGCCGAGGTGTTCGCGGACGCGCTCAGCCACAGCGAAGGCATGCGGACTGCGCTGGCGAAATTCACCGAAAGCCTGTTCGCCCAGGTGCAGCAGGCGGCGGCCTGCAACGCGCAGCACAGGCTGGATGAACGGCTGGCCCGCTGGCTGCTGACCATCCACGACCGGGCCGACGCCGACCGGTTCGCCCTGACCCAGGCCGACATCGCCGGCATGCTCGGCGTCCGCCGCGCCACCGTCTCCGAGGTCGGCTCGGCCCTGGAGGACAAGGGGTTGATCCGGCGCGGGCGCGGGTGGGTCGAGGTGCTGGACCGGCCGGCGCTGGAGCGGGCGTCCTGTGGCTGTTACGGGCTGATCCGCGGGGTGATGAAGGACCTCGGCGTGCCACGGCCGAGCGGGCCGGTTCACTGAGCGGGCCGCGTCCTCCTGCGGCCACGCGGACGGATGACGGCGCCGCGGGGACGCGCTAGACCGCCGACATGACCGATACGGGCTCCGACGCTTCATCCGGCAAGACCTCCTCCTTCGGGTTCCGCGACGTGGACGCGAGGGAGAAGGTGCGGCTGGTGCGGGGCGTGTTCGACAGCGTGGCGTCGAACTACGACCTGATGAACGACCTGATGAGCGGGGGCGTGCACCGGCTGTGGAAGGACGCGGCGGCGGCGAAGCTGAATCCGCGGCCGGGCGAGACCATTCTCGATGTGGCGGGCGGCACCGGCGACATGGCGCGGCGCTATGCGAAGATGGCGCGGGCGGCGCAGCAGCGGCGCGGCGGGGCCGACGCCTCGGTCATCGTGCTGGACTACAACGCCGAGATGATCATGGCCGGGGTCGACAAGGGCGGCGAGCCGGAGATGTCGTGGAGCGTCGGCGACGCCATGGCCCTGCCGTTGCCGGACGGGTCGGTGGACGCCTATTCGATCAGCTTCGGCATCCGCAACGTGGCCGATATTCCGCAGGCGCTCACCGAGGCGCGGCGGGTGCTGAAGCCGGGCGGAAGGTTCCTGTGTCTGGAGTTCTCGCGACCGACCGCCGCGGCGGTCCGCAAGGCCTATGACGCCTGGTCGTTCCACGCCATTCCGCGCATCGGCGGCTGGGTGGCGGGGGACCGGGACAGCTACCAGTACCTCGTCGAGAGCATTCGGCGCTTCCCCGACCAGCAGACCTTCAGGGCCATGATCGAGGCGGCGGGCTTCAGCCGGGTGACGGTGACCAACCTGTCGGGCGGCGTGGCGGCGATCCATCACGGGTGGGCGATCTGACGCGCCGGATCGATCCCGCGACCCCGCCGCCGCCTCCGGTCACCGTGCCGGTGCGCCGGCCGCTGGAAGCGTTCGTGCGCCTGCTGGGCTGGGGCTGGGTGCTGGTCCGGCACGATGCGCTGGCGCCGCGCGAGATCACGCCGCTGCTGCCGATCTGGGTGCGCTGGATCGCCCATCTGCTGCACGCCTTCGCCGGACGCGAGGGTCGCGAGGGACGGCCGGGCCAGCGGCTGGGCAAGGCCTTCGAGCATCTCGGGCCCGTGGCGATCAAGCTGGGACAGGTCCTGGCCACGCGGGCGGACATCTTCGGCGTCGAGTTCGCGCGCGACCTGGGGCGGCTGAAGGACGCGCTGGAGCCGTTCCCGGTCGATCAGGCGCGGCGCGAAATCGAGCGATCCCTGGGGCGGCGGGTGGAGTCCCTGTTCACCGACTTCGGGCCTCCGGTCGCGGCGGCGTCGCTGGCGCAGGCGCATCCCGCGTGGCTCGCCGACGGGCGCAAGGTGGCGGTCAAGGTGCTGCGGCCGGGCGTCGAGCGGCGGGTGGCGCAGGGGCTGGACTCGATGCGGCTGGCGGCGCGGCTGGCGGTGCGCTTCGTGGCCCCGGCGCGGCGGCTGGAGCCCTCGGCCTTCGTCGAAACCATCGCCCGGGCGCTGCAGCTGGAGCTGGACATGCGGCTGGAGGCGGCGGCGGCGTCCGAACTCAAGGACATCATGGACAAGGCCCGCGACAGCGGCGCGAGCCACATGACCGCTCCGGCGGTGATCTGGGACGGCGTCGGCAAGCGGGTGCTGACGCTGGAGTGGGCCCCGGGGCTGGCGATGACGGATCCGGCGGCGGTGGAGCAACCGGGGCTGGACCGCAACGCCCTGGCCGACCACGTGGTGCAGGCCTTCCTGACTCAAGCGCTGGACTACGGGACCTTCCACGCCGACCTGCACGAGGGGAACCTGTTCTGCCATGCGCCGGCGGAGCTGACGGCGATCGATTTCGGCATCGTGGGGCGGCTGGGGCCGTCGGAGCGGCGCTATCTAGCGGAGATCCTGTGGGGCTTCCTGAGCCGGGACTACGAGCGGATCGCCCGGGTGCATTTCGAGGCCGGTTACGTGCCGCCGCAGCATTCGGTCGAGGCCTTCGCCCAGGCGTTGCGGGCGGTGGGCGAGCCGGTCATCGGCAAGCAGGCCAGCCAGGTGTCGATGGGGCGGCTGCTGGGCCAGCTGTTCGAGATCACGGCCCTGTTCGACATGCATCTGAGGCCCGAGCTGATCCTGCTGCAGAAGACCATGGTCTCGGTCGAGGGCGTGGCGCGGCGGCTGAATCCGGACCACGACCTGTGGGCGGCGTCGCATTCCGTGGTCGAGCGCTGGATCCGGCGCGAGCTGGGCCCGCAGGCCCAGGTGCGTGACGCCATCGAGGAGCTGAGAGCGACGCTGAAGGCCCTGTCGCGGCTGGCGCAGAACCCGCCGGCGCCCCAGACCGTGATTGTCCGGGAGACACAAGCCCCGGCCTGGATGATCGTGACCCTGACCCTGGCGGCCTGCGCCTCGGCGGCCGCCCTTGTTCTGTCGCTTTGGCCCGCCATCGTCTGACTCCAGTCCGGAGACGATCCCATGAAGCCGCTTCTGTTCGCCGCCGCCGCCGTCCTTCTGCTTCCGGCCGCCGCCCAGGCCCAGGTGGCCGCCGCCACCGTGCCCAACACCTTCGATGATCCGGCCGCCCGGGCGCGCCCCGTGACGCCGCCGCCGGCGCCCGCCGCGGCCCCGGCCCTGTCCCCCGACCGGGCCCACCCGGAGTCCGAGGACATCCTGCGGACCCTCATCGCCAGCGCCCAGGCCGGAGCGATGGACTATGCGCTGATGAGCGACGACCTGGCCGCCAAGGTCCGCGAACAGGAGGCGACCGTCACGCCGATCATCGACAGTTTCGGGGCGCTGGTGGCGGTCGACTTCATCGGCAGCCAGGACCGCAACGACCTGTTCTCGGTCACCTTCGCCAATGCGGCGACCGAATGGGTGATCGGCGTCAACGACGACGGCAAGGTCGCCGCCCTGCTGTTCCGCCCCGCCAGCTGACGTCAGTCGGACAGGCCCGGCTTGCCGCGGCCGCTCTTGATCGTCGACCGCCGGGTCTTGCCTTCGAGCCGGCGTTCCTTCGAGGCGCGGGTCGGGCGGGTCGGGACGCGATAGACCGGCGCGATCGAGGCCTTGTCGACCATCGCCTGCAGGCGTTCGACGGCGTCGGCGCGGTTGCGCTCCTGGGTGCGGAAGCGGACGGCGGTGATGACGATGACCCCGTCGAGGGTCAGGCGGCTGCCGGCCAGCTTCATCAGACGGGCCTTCACCGGTTCGGTCAGGGACGGGGAGTTGCGCACGTCGAAACGCATCTGCACCGCCGTGGCGACCTTGTTGACGTTCTGGCCGCCCGGACCGCCGGCGCGGAAGAAGCGAAACTCCAGTTCGCTTTCCGGAAGCACGGTCACCGGACCACCCGTTTGGCCAGGATCACGGCGCGGTCCAGCGCCTGGAGGAAGGCGGAGCGGTCCTTGGGCCCGAACGGCGGCGGGCCGCTGGTCGCCACGCCGATGGAGCGCAGGTGTTCGCCGACCATGCGCCCGGCCAGGGCCGAGCCGATCGAGTCGGGGGTGAAGGGCTGGCCGTTCGGCTTCAGCGCCTGGGCCCCGGCCTTCAGGCAGCGGTCGGCGAGCGGGACGTCGGAGGTGATCACGATGTCGCCCGGTCCGGCCCGTTCGGCGATCCAGTCATCGGCGACGTCGGGGCCGGCGTCGACCAGAACGCGCTCGATCCACGCCTCGCGGGGCGTGTTGACGAAGGCGTTGGAGACCACGAACACCTGCAGGCCGTATCGGGCCGCGACGCGGTAGACCTCATCCTTCACCGGGCAGGCGTCGGCGTCGATGAAGATCCGCGGCAGGGTCATGCCGCCTGACTGGCGGTTCGTCGGAGGGTTGTCAAAGTCCCGTCGGGACGGGCGCGGCCCGAAAAATACAGTCCGAAGCGTCCGAAGCGTCCGTAGAGTGCACAGAGTGCGTTGAGTGCACAGAGTCCGCCGCGTTCGTCCGGACAGCGCGCTCGGCAGCCGCGAACCTGATTGTCAAAGACCCGCGCCCGCCGGGACGTGACGAGCCGGACCATTATGCGCCGGCCGGCTGCTGTGGCGGGAAGACGGGGTCGGGAAACCGCCATGTCGTTGATGGAGCGAGAGATTATCCGCTGAACCCGACTATGGATCCCCGGATTGTCAGCACAGCGTCACGGCCTGTTCTCTTTCGTCATCCCGGGAGCGAGCGAAGCGAGACCCCCGGGACAGGGCGGCGCCGAAGGCGACCTGTTCAGGCAGGCTGTCTCCGACTTCAGTGCTCCGGACAGTTTCGCGCTAGCGCGCGCCGCTTGCCCCGGGATGACGAAAGACGAGAAGCACCTACCGGCTGTAGGCCGGCGGCATGGCGCCTTCGCCGCCGTCGCGGTAGCGGTCGCGGAGGAGGAACTGGCGGCTTTCGGGGGGCTGTTCGGCGCCGCCGATGAAGATGGTCTCGGCGATGCTGAGCGGTTCGAGCGGGTCGCCGGACCAGACCACGACGTCGGCGGCGGCGCCGGGACGCAGTTCGCCGAACTGGCCGGCCATGCCGAAGATGCGGGCCGGATTGACCGTGATGGCCTCGATCGCCGACTCGTAGGACAGGCCGTGCGAGACGGCGTTGCCGGCGTTGTAGCGGGTCTCGCGGGCGCGGTGGACCGAACCCTCATTGCCCTTGATGGCGATGGTCACGCCGGCGGCGTCGAGCACGGCGGCGTTCTGCATCCGCGTCGCCCGGGTTTCGAGATTGCCGGGCAGGTTGGAGATCGGGTTGAGCAGCACCGGCACGCCGGCGGCGGCGATCTGGTCGGCGACCAGCCAGCCCTCCTCGGCCCCGTCGAGGATGATCTTTACGCCTTCCTCACGGGCGAGACGCAGCACCTGCTGGATGTCGGCGGCGCGGCGCACGGTGACGATCAGCGGCATGGTCCCGTTGGCGACCGGGATCAGGGCCTCGAGGTCGGCGCGCGACAGGGAGAGATCGCGTAGCCCGGCGCGGTCGTAGGCGGCCTTGTTGCGGGCGTAGAGACGGACCTCGGCCAGGGTCTCCTTGAACTGGACGAACTCGGCGCCGCGGGCGCCGCCGGCGACGCCGGCCCCGGCCTCGCCGAAGGGCGCGACCATGGCCACGCGCGGTTTGACGAGGATGTCGGTTCCGGCCGCGAGGTGGATGATGGCCGCCTGACCGGCGAACAGGCTGGGCGACTGGTAGCCGCCGTCGCCGACGCCGGCGAAATTGCTGTCGTCATGGGCGTGGCCGCCGCCGCCCCCGCCCGGGTGGTTCGGGACGACGATGGCGCGGGTGATGCCGCCGAGGCGGGCCACCGGCAGGGTGAAGGACCAGGGGTCGAGGCCGTAGGAGACGTCGAAGGAGGCGCTGATGGAGTTGGCGCCGTTGCGCAGGTCGTCCGAGCCGCCGACCGAGGAGATCTCCGAACCGCCGAGGCCGGAGTCGACCGCGACGAAGCCGGGGGCCACGACCTTGCCGCGGGCGTCGATGACGCGGGCGCCCGACGGCGCGGCGCCGGTTCCGACCGAGATGACGCGGCCGTTCTGGATCACCACGGTTCCGTTCTCGATCACCGAGGTTCCGGTCAGGACGCGGCCGCCGGTGATGGCGGTGAGCTCCTGCGCGAGGGCGGGGCTGGCGACGGCGACGGCCGAGGCGGCCGCGAGGATGAGGGTCCTGAGGCGCATCAGCGGGCTCCCTGCGAGACGTTGGCGGCGGCGACGCCGTAGCCGGGCTGGCCCAGTTCATAGTCGGAGACGGGCTGGTAGGCCGGGTTGAAGCGGTCGAAGGCGAGACCGCCGTCGATGAAGACCTGATCGGCGCGGGCGTAGACGCTGAACGGATTGGCGCTCCAGATGACCACGTCGGCGCGCTTGCCGGCTTCCAGCGAGCCGGTCTGGTCGGCGATGCCGAGCGAGCGGGCCGGGTTGAGGGTGACCCAGGCGATGGCGCGTTCTTCGGGGATGTCCATGCCGATGCGGCGGCCGGCGGCGAGGGCGGCGGCGGCCTCCTGGTTGAGGCGCTGCGTCAGTTCGGCGTCGTCGGAGTGGATGACGGCGCAACTGTTGGGCTGGGCGTCCACGAGGGCCGCGTTGGCCTCGATGGCGTCGAGCGCCTCCATCTTGAAGCCCCACCAGCCAGTCCACATGTCGGCGCAGATGCCTTCGCGGGCCAGCAGAGGCGCGACCTTGTAGGCCTCGATGGCGTGGTGGAAGGCGGTGATGCGGTAGCCGAACTCCTTCGACAGATCGATCATCTGGGCCATTTCGTCGGCGCGGTAGCAGTGGTTCTGGACCAGGACCGAGCCGTCGAGGACGCCGGCGAGGGTTTCGAGCTGGAGGTTGCGGGTCGGGGGCGAGCCCTCGCCGTCCTCGCGCCACTTGTCCCATTTGGCCTTGTAATCGCGGGCGGCGATGAAGGCGGCGCGGTAGCCGGCCATATTGCCCATGCCGGTGGCGGGCGAGCTGTTACGCGAGCCGTAGACGCGGCTGGGGTTCTCGCCGCAGGCCATCTTCAGGCCGTAGGGGGCGTTGGGCATCTTCATGCCCTGCATGGTCACCGAGGGGATGTTGCGGACGGTGACGCCGCGGCCGCCGAACAGATTGGCCGAGCCGGGCAGGATCTGGAGGGTGGTGACGCCGCCGGCGCGGGCGGCGTTGAAGCCGGGGTCCTGGGGCCACAGGCTGTGCTCGGCCCAGACCTGGGCGGTGTTGGGGTTGGTGGCCTCGTTGCCGTCGCTCATGCCCTGCACGCCGGGCGAGGGATAGACGCCGAGGTGGCTGTGGGCGTCGATGACGCCGGGGGTGACGAAGCGGCCGGCGACGTCGACGCGGCGATGGCCGGCGGGGATGGGGGTCGAGGGCCCGCCGACGGCGGCGACGCGGCCGTCGGTGACGATGACCACGCCGTTGTCGATGCGCTGGCCGGCGCCCGTGAAGACCGTCCCGCCGACGATGGCCATGTTCTCGCGCGGCAGGCCGCGATAGGTCGAGGGGAAGGGATCGGGGTTGGCGGCGTAGTCGAGGCCGGGGGCGAGGGCGGCGCGATCGCCGTCGTCGTTGGCGGGCGCGTCGCCGGAGGGGCTGTCGCCGCCGGTGGTGGCGCAGGCGGACAGCGCCATGGCGCCGGCGAGGACGCAGGCGAGGGCGGCGAGGCTGGGGCCCCGCAGGCGGTTGACGGTCATCGGACGCTCCCCTGATGCGCCGGCGGCGCAGAACGAGGGGGGATTACAAGGGCGTCGGCGGCGGCCCGGCAAGGCCGGAAACATTACAGATCGGTAAGGCGGGCGCGGAGCTCGTCGTCGGTGAGGCCTGTGATGGTCAGCATCTTGGTGCGGGACTGGCCGCCGCGGTCGAGAGAGACGGCGGATTTGGGCACGCCGAGGGTCTTGGCCAGCAGTTTGAGCAGGGCGGCGTTGGCCTCGCCCTCGACCGGCCGGGCGCGCACGCGGACCTTGAGGACGGGGCGGCCGTCGGCGTCGACGTCCCAGCCGTCGATGCGGTCGGCGGAAGCGCCGGGGGTGAGGCGGACGGGGAGGATGGTCATGGCCCTTACCTGGTGGAGGCGGCCAAGCTTTCCAGGAAGCTGATCAGGGTTCTGGGCCCCTCGATGTCGCGCAGGAGTATAGAAGCCGCTCGGCCGCTATTCACGGAAACCTCTATCCTCTGCCTTTCCTCATCGACACGAACGTCGATCGGCCGGTCCATGCTGAAAGACCGATCTTCCCAACCCCTGATGAGGAGCACCCGACCGTCATGCTGAACGGCGGGAATGCGGGCCAAGGCCCGAACAAAAGTCGGAAGCCGCCAAACCAGACACACGACGTATATCGCCACGATGCCGAAGACGATCAGTCTTCCGGGATAGTGTTCCAGGAAGCGGTAGTAGGTCGATCCGAAAGGACTCCAAACCAAGAGTATGCTCAACGCCGAAAAGCCGATGAACGGGTAGGCGATTGCAGAGGTGCGGTAGTGAAATTTCACAACCTCCGTCATTCACGAATCCTTTGAGCTTTGGCCTTCGGCTTGGGCCAGAATCCCGACCGTATTAGCCCTCGCGTGCAGGCTGTCCCCTTGCATCATGGCAGACGTCGGCGTCTCCCCACACATGAAAAAGGACGCGGCCCCCTGCGGCGCCGCGCCCTGTCTCGATCCGTCTGGGCGTGTGTCAGCCCAGCGCCTTCATCAGCTCCGGCACGGCGGTCTTGTAGTCCGCGACCCAGCCGAAGTCGGCGACCTGGAAGATCGGGGCGTCGGCGTCCTTGTTGATGGCGACGATGACCTTTGAGTCCTTCATGCCGGCGAGGTGCTGGATGGCGCCCGAGATGCCGATGGCGATGTAGAGGGCCGGGGCGACGACCTTGCCCGTCTGGCCGACCTGGTAGTCGTTGGGGGCGTAGCCGGCGTCGACGGCGGCGCGCGAGGCCCCGACGGCGGCGCCGAGCTTGTCGGCCAGCGGGTCCATGACGGCGTGGAACTCTTCCGCCGAACCGAGGGCGCGGCCGCCGGAGACGACGATCTTGGCGGCGCCGAGCTCGGGACGGTCGGACTTGACCATCTCTTCCGAGACGAAGGCGGCCTTGCCGGCGTCGGCGCCCGCGACGGACTCGATGGAGGCGGAGCCGCCCTCGCCGGCCGCGTCGAAGGCGGTCGGGCGGACGGTGATGACCTTCTTCGCGTCGGAGGTCTGGATCGTCTCCAGCGCGTTGCCGGCGTAGATCGGGCGCACGAAGGTGTCGGGGCTGACCACCTCGACGATGTCGGAGATGGGGGCGACGTCCAGCCTGGCGGCGAGGCGCGGCATGAAATTCTTGCCGTCGTTGCTGGCCGGCGAGAGGAAGGCGTCGTAGCCGGACGCGAGACCCATGACCGTGGCCTCGACCGCCTCGGCCAGCTGGTGGCCGAGGGCGGCGGAGTCGGCGAGCAGGACCTTGCGCACTCCGGCGATCTTCGCGGCGGAGTCGGCGGCGGCTTTCGCGCCCTGGCCGACGACGAGGATGTCGACCTCGCCGCCCAGTTTCGAGGCGGCGGTGACGGTCTTGTGGGTGGTCTCGCGGACGGACGCGCCGTCGTGGTCGGCGATGACGAGAACGGCCATTACAGCACCCCCGCGGTCTTGAGTTTGGCGACCAGATCGGCCGCGTCGGTGACTTTCACGCCGGCGCCGCGCTTGGGCGGTTCGGCGACCTTGAGAACTTTCAAACGGGGCGCGACATCGACGCCGTAGTCGGCGACCGCCTTCATGGCGATCTCCTTCTTCTTGGCCTTCATGATGTTGGGCAGGGAGGCGTAGCGAGGGGTGTTGAGGCGCAGGTCGACGGTGACCACGGCCGGCAGGGTCGCGGCGAGGGTCTGGAGACCGCCGTCGACTTCACGGGTGACGACAGCCTTGCCGCCCGCGATCTCGATCTTCGAGGCGAAGGTCGCCTGGGGCCAGTCGAGCAGGGCGGCGAGCATCTGGCCGACGGCGTTGTTGTCGCCGTCGATGGACTGCTTGCCCATCAGGACCAGGTCGGGCTTCTCCTCGTCGACCACCGCCTTGAGCAGCTTGGCGACGGCGAGGGGCTCGAGGTCGGCGTCGGACTGGATCAGCAGGCCGCGGTCGGCGCCCATGGCCAGGGCGGTGCGGATGGTCTCCTGGGCTTGCGTGACCCCGATGGAGACGACGACGATCTCGCTCGCCGTGCCGGCGGCGTGATGCTCCTTGCCTTCCTTCAGACGCACGGCCTCCTCGACGGCGATTTCGTCGAACGGGTTCATGCTCATCTTGACGTTGGCCAGATCGACCCCGGTCTGGTCCGCCTTGACGCGGGCCTTGACGTTGGAGTCGATCACCCGTTTGACGGGGACGAGTACCTTCATTGCGCTGTCCATGAGATGGCCGGATTGTGGGGGCAGGGAATGGAACGCCTGCCCCGGCCTGTCAACGTAACCCGGCGTCAACGGCCCCTCGCCGACGGAGATCATCGATGCACCGCCTGCTGACCATGAAGCGACTGAGCGTGCTGTTCCTGGCGAGCTTCGCCGTGCTGGTCGCCGGCGTGTTCGTCTACCAGGCGCTGGTGGTGGCGCCGGGAGACCGCTGCGAGCGCGGGGGCGGCTGGTGGGACGGGGCGAGCGGGGTGTGCGCAACGCCGATCTCGATCGCCGAGATCACCCGGCGGCCGACCGGCCAGAGCCGGGCCGAGGCCTCGCACGCCAAGAACCGGGAGCTGATCCAGATCGAGGACCGGCTGAAGGCGCAGAAGGCGGCGCGGGACGCCGATGCGGCGCGCCAGCGCCGGGCGCTGGAGGCGCAGTAGAGCCTCAGCGGGTCGCGCCCGGGCTCCATTTGACGTCGTCGGCGCCGTTGGCGTTGGCCCGGCGCGCGGCGACGAAGAGGTGGTCCGACAGCCGGTTCAGATAGCGCAGGGCGACGGGCGAGAGCGCGCAGCCGGCTTCGCGGGCGCGGATGGCGTCGCGCTCGGCCCGGCGGCAGACGGTGCGGGCCAGGTGCAGGTGCGCCGACAGGGCCGAGCCGCCCGGCAGGATGAAGCTGTCGAGCGGCTTCTGGCTCTCGTTCATCCAGTCGATCTCGGATTCGAGCCGTTCGACCTGGCTGTCGAGGATGCGCAGCGCCTCCCATTTGGGCGGCGGGTCGTGCGGGGTGGCGAGGTCGGCGCCGAGGTCGAACAGCTCGTTCTGGATGCGGCCGAGCATGGCGTCGATGCGGTCGTGCTGGCCGGCGGTGAGGCGGGCCAGGCCGAGGACGGCGTTGAGCTCGTCGACCGCGCCATAGGCCTCGACCCGGGGGTCGGTCTTGGACACCGGGGCGCCGGACGCCAGACGGGTTTCGCCGCCGTCGCCAGTCTTCGTATAGATGCGGTTCAGGACCACCATGGCTCAGCCCCCGTGCGTGGATTTCCACCACATGCCGGCGACCAGCAGCACCACGGCGAGCGCCTGCAGCGCGACGCGCAGCCGCATCAGCTTGTTGGAGCGCGAGCGCGCTTCGGGGCCGGTCAGATAGAGCGAGCGGATGCCGAAGGCGAGGGTGATCGCCACGGCGATGATGGCGAGGATGATGAGGATGTCGAACACTGTGCCCATGACGCGGTTCTAGGCCGCCGCCGGGCGCAGCGCCAGCGGGCGGGCGGAGCCGGTCTGCGCCGGGAGGGGCGGCAAGCGGTCGCGGGAACGCGCGCGCCGCGGCGTCGTTCATTGCGCCCCGAAGAGGACGCCATGGACGCCTACTACTGCATCGTCAGCACCGCCGTTGAAGAGGTCGCCGACCTGTGCGTGCTGGACGCGCACGACGACGCGGCGGCGCTGGCGCGCGCCCGGGGCCATGTGGAGAGCGTGCCCGGCTGGACGCGGATCAGGGTCTATGAGGGCGAGCGGCCGGTCGGACTCCTGGAGAGCGCCGCGCCTCCGGAGGCCCTGCCGCTGGCGGCCTAGGCTGGCGCTACTCGCCGCCGCCGGCCCGGAATCCTACCGCGATTTAATGTCGTCCCCTCTGGACGAACCGGGTTCGCGCGCCTTCGATCGGTCCCGCACGGCGGCAAGACGTGGCCATTCGGGGAGGGATGGATCGTGGACAAGGCTGGACTGTCACGGCGGGCCTTCGCCGCCCAGGCCGCGGCGCTGGGCGCGGCGCTCGCGTTTGGAGGAACTTCGGCGCGGGCGGGGACCGGGGCGCGCGAGGAACGGCGGGACCTGTATCCGCAGGGCGTCGCCTCGGGCGATCCGCGCGCGGACAGCGTGATCCTGTGGACGCGGCGGGCGCCGGACAGCGACGGCGGCGCGCATCGGCTGACCGTCGAGGTGGCGGGCGATCCGGAATTCGGGGACGTGGTCGCACGCGGCGAGGTCGAGGTCACGGCGGCGACGGACTGGACCTGCCGCTTCCTGGCGGCGGGGCTGAGGCCGGCGCGGGAATACTGGTACCGCTTCATCGACGAGGCGGGGGATGCGAGCCGGGTCGGCCGCACCCTGACGGCGCCGGCGGACGACGACGACCGGCCGGTGACGTTCGCCTTCGTCAGCTGCCAGGACGTCACCCAGGGGGCGATGAACGCCTATCGGCGCATGCTGTGGGAGGACGCGCGCCGACCGCGCGGGGAGCAGCTGGGCTTCGTGCTGCACCTGGGCGACTTCCTCTATGAGCTGGTCTGGTACGCCGACGAGCGCCCGAACGGGATGGAGCGGGGCCGGCGGCTGCGCGATATCGTGCGCTATCCGACCGGCGAAAAGGTCGGGACCTTCCATATTCCGGCGAACCTGGAGGACTACCGCACGGCCTATAAGGGCTATCTGACCGATCCGGACCTGCAGGACGCCCGGGCCCGGTGGCCGTTCGTGCCCGTCTGGGACAATCACGAGTTCAACTGGCGCTCGTATCAGAGCCAGCAGATCATCAATGGCGAAATCCGGCCGGCCCAGACGCTGAAGGTGGCGGCGAGCCAGGCCTGGTACGAGTTCCAGCCGGCGCGGGTGCGCAAGCCGGGGAGGGGCGACCCGTTCGAGGCGCCGGCGGTCGAGAACCAGCCGCTGGCGGAACTGGATGCGCGGGGGACCGGGCAGGAGCCGAACAATCTGGCGGCGATCAAGGCGCTGCAGATCCAGCGGGCGTTCCGGTACGGCAAGAACGTGGACATGATCCTGACCGACAACCGGTCGTTCGGATCGCCGGGCGGCAGCTACGAGGGCCTGCCGCAGATCAAGTTCGGGGCCTTTCCCGAAGAGATGCTGGAGATTCTGGATCAGGCGCGGGAATACGCAGGCGGCCACCCGCCGGCCGTCATTCGCGTCGGCGACGACATCGAATTCCCCAATCCGCATGTCGACGCGCCGCCCGAGGCCTATCTCGGCCTCGAGCAGATGGCGTGGTTCAAGGACCGGCTGCGCGCCGCCGAGGCGCCGTGGAAGATCTGGGGCCATTCGTTCGGCACCCTGACCGGACGCACCGATCCGCAGAACCTGCCGGAGGAATTCGCCGACCAGTGGCCGGCGGGGGCGGGATACGGCGTGACGACCGGCGCCTATGGCCTCGAACACGGCGAAATCTTCGACATGGTCCGCGACGAGGGGATCACCGGCCTGACCATCCTGGCGGGCGACCGGCACGCCTTCTGGGCCGGCTATCCCTCAAAGACCCTGCCGCCCCGGCCGTTCGAACCGGTCGCGGTCGAATTCGTCACCGGCTCGATCTCGGCCCAGACCCTGGGCGAGGTCCAGGCGCTGACGATGCCGAAGGACCGGCCGCTCCGCGCCCTCAATATCCACGACAGGCCGGACGGTTCGATGGAGTGCGCCTGGAACATGACGCTGATGCACGGGGTGCGGTCCTCGCTGGTCCTGCACGAAACCGGCGATCCCGAGCGGGCCCGGGCGGCGCGCAACCCGGACCTGTCGCCGCATCTCGAATTCCTCGACTACGCGGGTCACGGCTACACCGTGGTGCGGGCGACCGGCGACGAACTGGAGACGGAGTTCGTCTGCATCCCCGTCCCGCTGGAGCGCAGCGAAACGGAGGACGGCGGGCCGCTGCGCTATCGCGTGGCGCACCGGGTGTCGCTGTGGGAGGCGGGCGAGGCGCCCCGGCTCAGGCAGGAAATTCTCGAAGGCGACCCGGGGCTGGCGATCTGAGGCGGCGGCCGGGAACGAAGGGGGGCCTGCGCCCCCCGACGACCTCTAGTAGCGGTAGTGGTCCGGCTTGAACGGGCCGGTGACGGGGACGGAGATGTAGTCCGCCTGTTCCTTCTTCAGCGTGGTCAGCCTGGCGCCCAGCTTGTCGAGGTGGAGCATGGCGACCTTTTCGTCGAGATGCTTGGGCAGGACGTAGACCTGGTTCTGGTACGACGCCTTGTTGGTCCACAGTTCGATCTGGGCCAGCGTCTGGTTGGTGAAGGACGCCGACATCACGAAGGACGGGTGGCCCGTGGCGTTGCCGAGGTTCACCAGACGGCCTTCCGACAGCAGGATGATCTTCTTGCCGTCAGGGAATTCGATGTGGTGGACCTGGGGCTTGATCTCGTCCCACTTGAAATTCTTCAGGCCGGCGACCTGAATCTCCGAGTCGAAGTGGCCGATGTTGCAGACGATGGCGTTGTTCTTCATCGCCCGCATGTGGTCGACGGTGATGACGTCCTTGTTGCCCGTGGCGGTGACGAAGATGTCGGCGTCGGCGGCGGCGTCCTCGAGGGTGACGACCTCATAGCCTTCCATGGCGGCCTGCAGGGCGCAGATCGGGTCGATCTCGGTGACCTTCACCCGGGCGCCGCCCTGGCGCAGCGAGGCGGCCGAACCCTTGCCGACGTCGCCGTAGCCGCAGACCACGGCGACCTTGCCCGACAGCATGACGTCGGTGCCGCGGCGGATGGCGTCGACCAGCGATTCACGGCAGCCGTACAGGTTGTCGAACTTGGACTTGGTGACGCTGTCGTTGACGTTGATGGCGGGGAAGGGAAGCTCGCCGCGCTCGGCCATCTGATACAGGCGGTGGACGCCGGTGGTGGTCTCTTCCGAGACGCCGCCGATGGCGTCGCGGATGGCCGAGTAGAAGCCGGGCTTCTCCTTCAGGTACCGCTTCATCACGGCGTAGAGGGCCTCTTCTTCCTCGTTGGTCGGGTTGTCGAGGACCGAGGGGTCCTTCTCGGCCTTGGGCCCGAGCACGCACAGCAGGGTGGCGTCGCCGCCGTCGTCGAGGATCAGGTTCGGATAGCCGCCCCCCGGGTTTTCAGGAGAGGGGGCCCATTCGAAGATCTTGTGGGCGTAATCCCAGTACTCGACCAGGGTCTCGCCCTTGACCGCGAACACCGGCGTGCCCGAGGCGGCGATGGCCGCGGCGGCGTGGTCCTGGGTCGAGAAGATGTTGCACGAGGCCCAGCGGACCTCGGCGCCGAGCGCTTCCAGCGTCTGGATCAGCACGGCGGTCTGGATGGTCATGTGCAGGGAGCCGGCGATGCGCGCGCCCTTCAGCGGCTGGGCCGCGCCATACTCGGCCCGCAGCGCCATCAGGCCGGGCATTTCGGTCTCGGCGATGGCGATCTCCTTCTCGCCATAGGCGGCGAGGGAAATGTCGCGGACGATGTAGTCGGTCATGGAGGCGCTCCGGGTCGCGTGGGCGGCGGCAGGTTGGTCGCGCCGTATAACCGCCGGCCCGCGCCCCGGCAAGAAACATATAACGATGTCCTTATATGAAATCCGCGACACGTTCGGCGGCGCCTCTCGCCGCCCGTCCGGTTCCGTGCAAACGTCGCCGGGGGAGGAGCGTGAATGACAGACTGGACCCGGCGCGTTCTGTCCGGCGCGGCCCTTGGACTGGTGGCCGCGGGCGCAGCTAGCCGGGGCGAGGCGCAGACCGTTCCCGCCCCGCCCGATCCCGGCTTCGGCGCCGACAGCCTCAACCGCGGCCGGCTGACCGTGCCGGTGGAGATCGACGGGCGGGGCCCGTTCACCTTCGCGGTGGACAGCGCGGCCAACGCCTCGGTCATCGCCGCGGACCTCGCCGACGCCCTGTCGCTGCCGCCCGACGGCGAGATCGCCATGCACACGCTGATCGCCCGCGAGATCGTCGGCACCGTCCGGGCCCGGCGGCTGCAGACGGGGGCGCTGGACGTCGACGTCCCGCGGCTGGCGGTGGCCTCGCGGGCGGGCATGGACGGTCTTGACGGCCTGATCGGCACGGATCTGCTGGGCGACCTCAGGCTGGACCTCGCCTTTCGCGGCCGGCGGCGGATCCGGGTGTCGCGCTCCAAACGCACCGGGGAGGGCTTCTTCGAGGCGCGGCGGGCCACCACCCGGCTGGTCCGGGCCATCGAGCAGCGCTTCGGCGACCTGCTGATGATCGAGATCCAGGTCGGCGGCGTGGCCGCTTCCGCCATTCTCGACACCGGGGCCCAGGTCAGCATCGCCAATCTCGCCCTGACGCGGACGTCCGGCGCCCTGCCGATCACGCTGCGGGACGGCAGGACCAGCGAGCGGGTGCAGTCGCCGACCGGGCGCGTGGCCGAGGCGACCCCGGTGATGATCCCGAACCTGCGTTTCGGCGGGATCACCGTCGGGCGGCTGCCGATCCTGACCGGCGACTTCCACACCTTCGACCTGTGGGGCCTGTCGGACCGGCCGGCCATGCTGATGGGGGTCGACATCCTCGGCCTGTTCGAGCGCGTCGCCATCGACCTGAAGCGCGGCGAGGTCGTGTTCGAGGTCTGACTTGCGCCGGCCGCCCGCCTGACGCAGGAAAGGCCGCATGACCCGCGATCTGTCCGTTCCCCGACACGACTGGACCCTGGAGGCGGTCGAGGCGCTCTTCGCCCGGCCGTTCATGGAGCTGGTGTTCGAGGCCGCGACCGTGCACCGGCGCTGGTTCGACCCGTCCGAAGTGCAGAAGAGCCAGCTGCTGTCGATCAAGACCGGGGGCTGCGCCGAGAACTGCGGCTACTGCTCGCAGTCGGCCAGTTTCCAGACCGGGCTGAAGGCCGAGAAGCTGATGGATGCGTCGGCGGTGCTGGCCGAGGCCATGGCGGCCAAGGCGGGCGGGGCCAGCCGCTTCTGCATGGGGGCGGCGTGGCGCGAGCTGAAGGACCGCGACACGCCGAAGCTGGCGACGATGATCGCGGGGGTGAAGGCGCTGGGGCTGGAGACCTGCGCGACCCTGGGGATGCTGAGCGCGGATCAGGCGCGGCAGCTGAAGGCGGCGGGGCTGGATTACTACAACCACAACCTCGATACGGGCCCGGAGTATTACGCCGAGGTGGTGACGACGCGGACGTATCAGGACCGGCTGGAGACGCTGGCCCATGTGCGCGAGGCGGGGATGAGCACCTGCTGCGGCGGCATCGTCGGCATGGGCGAGAGCCGGCGCGACCGGGCCGGGCTGCTGCATGCGCTGGCCACCCTGTCCCAACATCCCGACAGCCTGCCGGTCAATGCGCTGGTCCCGGTGACGGGGACGCCGCTGGGCGACCGGGTCAAGCGGGAGGGCGAGATCGATCCGATCGAGTTCGTGCGGACCGTCGCCGTGGCGCGGCTGGTCTGTCCGAAGGCGATGGTGCGGCTGTCGGCCGGGCGCGAGACGATGAGCCCGGAGATGCAGGCGCTGTGCTTCCTGGCGGGGGCCAACTCCATCTTCGTCGGCGGCAAGCTGCTGACCACGCCCAATCCGGAGCAGGACGAGGACGCGCGGCTGTTCGCCCTGCTGGACCTGAAGCCGATGGAGCCGAAGCGGACAGAGGCGGCGGCCTAGAATGCGTTCTCCCTCCCCGCTCGGGGAGGGATGTCGCGCGTAGCGACGACAGGGTGGGGGCGGCCCGGCGAGCGCACGCCGGTCTTGCGGGTCGCCCCCACCCGGCTTCGCCTGCGGCTCAGCCACCCTCCCCGAGCGGGGAGGGAGAACGTAACCGGCCCTTAAGCGCCGGCGGATAGCGTCGCCGCATGGATCGTCGCGCCCTTCTCGGCCTCGCCGCCGTCGCCGTCTCGACAGCCGCCTCGCCCGCCAAGGCGTCCGGCGACACCGGGACCGTGCAGGCCAGCTATCTGCGCCTGCCCACCGTCACGGCCAACGTCATGCGGTCGGGCGGTCGGCGCGGCGTGATGACGGTCGAGACCGGCGTCGATACGCCCGACGCGGCCCTGCGCACCCGGGTGGCGCAGTCGGCGCCGCGCCTGAGGGCCGCCTATGCGGCGGTGGTGCAGGCGACGGCCAACAGCCTGCTGCCGGGCGCGCCGCCGGACGTGGAACGGCTGGTGGCGCAATTGCAGGCCGCGACGGACCGGACTGTGGGCCGGGCGGGCGCGCGGCTGCTGATCGGGACGGTGATGGTGGTTTGAGGCAGCAGGCAGCAGGCAGCAGGCAGCAGGGGCATCGAGCCTGAGGTCAGCAACGTGCCTCTTCCTGCCTGCTGCCTGCTGCCTGCGGCCTGATCCCTAGTCTTTCGTCGGATCCCCCTGGCCGGCATCCCCGTAGGTCAGGGCGAGGAAGACGTCTTCCAGATCCGGGTCCTCTGTGGAGATGTCGGCGATGACGACGCCGGCTGCGCGGACGGCGGCGAGGACCTGTTCGACCGACGACTGGCCCTTGCGATAGGTGACGGCGAAGGCGCCGTTCGGGCGGGCGACGACGTCGAAGCCCTTTAGCGTCGGCAGGCCGTTCAGCTCACCCTCGGGGGTGACCACGACGTTGCGGGTGTCGAGGCGGCGCAGCAGCTGGGGCGTCGGCTCGCAGGCCACCACCTGACCGCGGTTCATGATGGCGATGGTGTCGCAGAGCTCCTGCGCCTCTTCCAGATAGTGGGTGGTCAGCAGGATGGTGACGCCCTCGGCGTTGATGCGGCGGACGTACTCCCAGAGCTGGCGGCGCAGCTCGACGTCCACGCCGGCGGTGGGCTCGTCGAGGATCAGGATCGGCGGATTGTGCACCAGGGCCTTGGCCACCATCAGGCGGCGCTTCATGCCGCCGGACAGGGCGCGGACATAGGCGTGGGCCTTGTCGGTCAGGCCCAGCGCCGCGAGCAGCTCGTCGGAGCGGCGCTCGTGGGCGGGGACGCCGTAGAAGCCGGCCTGAACCTCCAGCGCCTCTCGCGGGGTGAAGAAGACGTCGGCGACGATCTCCTGCGGCACCACGCCCAGGGCGGCGCGGGCGTCGCGGGGCTGTCTGTCGATGTCGCGGCCCCAGATTGCGGCCGTCCCGCCGGTCTTGTTGACCACCCCGGCGAGGATGTTGATCAGGGTCGACTTGCCGGCGCCGTTGGGGCCGAGCAGGCCGAACATCGAACCGCGGGGGATGACGAGATCGACGCCGCGCAGGGCGGTCTTGGGGGGCGCCTTCTTCGAACCGGCGTAGGTCTTCTCCAGCCCGCGAACCTCGATGGCGTTGACGGGAAGCGGGGCGTGTTCAGTCATCGGCGGCTTTCAGGCGGAGCGGTCCGCCTAGGTAGGCGCGGGACCCGGCGGGGCCAAGCCCCCGGGGGCGAGCCGGCATGTCAATGACGCTTGACAACATAACGAATGATGTCTAGTTTCCTTGTCATTATGAACAGCTTGCTTGACGGAGTCATCTGATGTCCCGAACCCGCCTGATCGGCTGGACCGCCTTCGGCTTCTGCCTTCTCGGCTACGGGGGCTTCGCCGCGATCATGATCGCCTACAAGCTCGGCCACCTGGAACTGCGCGAGGCCCTGCTCTACGGCGGGCCGGTGGCGGTGGCCGGGGAGATCGGCCTGTGGGTGGCGGCGGGCTGCCTCGGCTGGACCCTGTTCAAGCGTCGCAAGGCCCTGTTCGACAAGTTGTTCCGGCGCACGCCCCGTGAGGTTTGACGGCGGCGGGCTTGCCGCCTAGGGAGTCCCGTCCTCCCAGCTGACAGGTCGATCATGCCGCCCCGCCATCCCGATGCGATCATCCCCCCGCCGGAAGAGGTCGTGGTCTCGACCAAGCGCGTGGCGTGCGACGGGGGCGGCGGCGCCCTCGGCCACCCGCTGGTCTATATGGACATGGGCGAAGAGGACGCCGTCGAGTGCGGCTATTGCGACCGGCGCTTCGTGCTGTCGTCGCGGCCCAAGCCCGAGAGCGAATATTTCAGCCCCGCCGCGCGGCCGCCCGAGGCGCACTGAGGCGAAAGGCTGACCGGACGCCATGGCCTCCGCAGAGACCCCCGCCGAAATCTTCAAGCGCGCGCTGGCCCACGCCGCGCGGGCGCTGGCGGAGCAGTCGGAGCTTGAGGTGGTGTTCGGTTCCGACGGACCGAGGCTGGCCAACGGCGTCCTGACCCTGCCCCATCCGCCGCGCGACCCCGGCGGGCCGGAGAGCGCCTCGCTGCGGGGGCAGGCCGACCGGCTGGCGCTGCGGCTGGCCAATCACGACGAGGGACTGCACGCCCGGCTGCGGCCGGCGGACTCGAAGGCGGCCGAGGTGTTCGAGGCGGTCGAGCAGGCGCGGGTCGAGGCGGTGGGGTCGCAGTCGCTGGCGGGCGTGCGGGCCAATATGAACGCGGCCCTGTTGACGCGGCTGGAGCGCAGCGGCGCCCTGAGGGCCGCCGCCGCCGACCGCGTGCCGCTGAACGAGGCGGTGGCGCTGCTGGTGCGCGAGCGGCTGACCGGGCAGAGGGCCCCTGACGGGGCCGGGGCGCTGCTGGATCTGGTGCGGGGCGAGCTGGAGTCGAAGGCGGGGGCGAAGATCGACGCCCTGTCCGAGGTCGCGGAGGACCAGACGGCCTTCGCGGCGCGGCTGAAGGATGTGCTGCGGGCGCTGGATCTCGACCCGGGCGACGGACGCGGCGACGACGCCTCGGACGACGAAGGCGGGGACGAACCCGATCCGCAGCAGCCGGACGCCGCCGACGATCAGGACGAGGAGGACGACGCCGGCGGCGGCGAGGGTCAGTCGATGGACGGCTCGACCGACGACCAGACCGCGGGCGAGGAGCGCGACGCCCGCCCCGACGGCGCCCCGGCGGATCCGGACGGCGACGCCTCGGACGAGGGGCCGGAGATCAACGAGGGCGCCCTGCCCAACCGGCAGGAGATCGCGGACGACGGGCGGGCGGTCGACGCCTACCGCGTCTTCACCACCGCCCATGACGAGGTCATCGACGCCGCGGAGCTGTGCGATCCGACCGAGCTGGAGCGGCTGAGGTCGCTGCTGGACCAGCAGCTGACGGCGCTGTCGTCGGTGGTGGCGCGGCTGGCCAACAAGCTGCAGCGCCGCCTGATGGCGCAGCAGAACCGGAGCTGGGCCTTCGATCTCGAGGAAGGGGTGCTGGATACGGCGCGCCTGACCCGGATCATCACCGACCCCACCTCGCCGCTGAGCTTCAAGGCCGAGAGCGAGAGTCCGTTCCGGGACACGGTGGTGACCCTGCTGCTGGACAACTCCGGCTCGATGCGCGGGCGGCCGATCATGGTGGCGGCGGTGTGCGCCGACATCCTGGCGCGGACGCTGGAGCGCTGCGGGGTCAAGGTCGAGATCCTCGGCTTCACCACCCGGGCGTGGAAGGGCGGGCAGGCGCGCGAGGCGTGGATCACGGCGGGCAAGCCGGCCAATCCGGGGCGTCTGAACGACCTGCGGCACATCATCTACAAGTCGGCGGACGCGCCATGGCGGCGGGCCAAGAAGAACCTGGGCCTGATGATGCGCGAAGGGCTGCTGAAGGAGAATATCGACGGCGAGGCCCTGACCTGGGCGCACGAGCGGCTGCTGGGCCGGCCCGAGGCGCGGCAGATCCTGATGGTCATCTCCGACGGCTCGCCGGTCGACGACTCCACCCAGTCGGCCAATGCGGCCCTGTATCTGGACAAGCACCTGCGGCAGGTGATCGCCGAGATCGAGACCCGCTCGCCGGTCGAACTGATCGCCATCGGCATCGGCCACGACGTGACCCGCTGGTACCGCCGGGCGGTCACGATCGTCGATGTCGAACAGCTGGGCGGGGTGATGATCGAGAAGCTGGCCGAACTGTTCGACAGCGAGCCCAAGGCGGCGCCGAAGGGGCGGCGAAGGGCGGCCTGATGGACCTGCGCCGGTTCGTTCCGTTGCTCGGCGCGCTGGTGCTGGCGGCCTGCGCGACCGCGCCGGCCCCGACGGCCGTCGCCCCACCGCCGCCCGGGGCCTGGTCGCCGGTCGAGGTGGAGGTTCGCCCCATCGGGCTGGGAATCCCGGGCGGCGTCCGGCTGGCACCGGGGGTGCAGTTCGCCGGCGGTTTCGAGTTCGTCGCCGACCGGGACTCGCCCTTCCACAGCCTGTCGGACCTGAAGGCGCATCGCGGCTGGGTCTACGCCGTCTCCGACGCCGGGGCCCTGTTCCGGTTCGTCGTCTGGCAGGACGGGGCCACCGACGAACCGGTCGGGGCCGGCCGGTTCGAGGGCCGCGCCCTCACTCTGCGAGATGGCGGGCCCATCGTCGAAAAGGCGGACGGGGACGCCGAGGGGCTGGCCGCGACGGCCGCCGGCGACCTGCTGGTCAGTTTCGAACGGGATCATCGCATCTGGAACTACGGCCCGCCCGCCGCGCCGCGCGCAGAGCCGGTCGCCGTGGCGGCGCCCGACGTCGCCTTCCCGCGCAATGACGGGATGGAGGCGATTTCGATCGCGCCGGGCGGCTGGCGCGTGGCCGGCGAATCCGGCGGGCTGTGGGACTGCGCAGGGCAGGGTTGTCGGGTCGTGGTCGCTCCGCCCGCCCAGCCGATCCCCGACAGCGAATACCGCATCACCGGCATGGACCGGGATCCAGGCCGCGAGGGCTTCTGGGTCGTCGAGCGCCGCTTCCGCCCGCCGGTCGATGTGCGGGGCCGGGTTCGGAGGATGGCGCCGGACGGCACGCTGGGTCCCGTGCTGATCGAACTGAGCCTGCCGTCGACGGTCGACAATTTCGAGGGGATCGCGACGGTGGAGCACCAGGGCGGCGTGCGGCTCTACATCCTGTCCGATGACAACAGCAGCGCGCGGCAGAGGACGCTGTTGCTGGTGTTTGACGTGAGGGATGAGGGATGAGGGATAAGAGCCAAGCGGGGGCGGCGGCGAGCGAGCCTAATCCCTCATCCCTGTTCCCTAATCCCTAAACCCTCTCCGACACCTTGATTGCTGCGCGGCAGCCCGCCTTGATGACCGCGCTGAGCAGGCCGTAGCCGGGCGCGTCACGGCTGCCGTGGGAGACGGCGTGGTCGTGGTGGGCCAGCTCCTCGTCGCGGAATTTCACCAGCTCGGCGGCGAGATCCGGGTCGCGGTCCTGAAGCTCCGCGATCTGGTCGGCGTAATGTTCCTCGATGACGCTCTCGACCGCCTCGGTGCAGGCGTGGGCGGCCTTCTCGCCGAGCAGGGCGGTCCCGGCGCCGAGGCCGAGGGCGGCGAGGCGCCAGAGGGGCGTCATCAGGGTGGGGCGCACCCGCTCGGCGTTGAGCAGGGCCTCGAAGCGGGCGAGGTGAACGGCTTCCTGGCCCTGCATCTCGCCCATGTCGGCGGCGATGCCGTCCTTGCCCGCGCGGCCCTCGAAGACAGCGCGCTGGGCGCGGTAGATGTGGACGGCGGCGTATTCGCCGGCGTGGTCGACGCGGAGGATTTCAGCCCGGCGGCGGCGGCTAGCGCCCCGTCCCGGGCGGGACAGGCGAACCGGCCGGGACGCCGGATCAGGCGCCGTTTCAGCGGGGGGCACGGGCATCCTTGGGCCTCTTGGCGGCGAGCAGGCTGAACACGGCCAATGCGGCCGAGATCAGCGCGTTCCACCCCGCCATGGATAGCCCCCAATCGGCCGGGAAGCGCCACGTCACCGCGTCGCAGTAGACCGGGGGCGCGGCCGGGGCCGTGCCCATGGCCAGGGCCGCCAGGCTCTCAAGACTGACATCGCCGCCGCCGGCGCAGGCGGCCGGAAGCTCCCACCAGCCGCTCTCGCCGCCCATGTGGAAGACGGCCGTGATCGCGCCGGTGGTGAAGACCACGGCCAGCATGAAGGCGGCGATGCGCGGCGTGCCGCGGCTGCCGCGGCTGATCAGGTGCCAGAGGGTGGCGGTCAGGGCGATGGCGACCGCGCCCCAGTAGACCTCGCGCTGCTTGAGGCAGAGGTTGCAGGGCGCGAGGCCGCCGAAGCGCTCGAACGCATGCGCGGCGCCGAGCAGCGCCAGCGAGGCCGCGAGGGCGAAGGCGGTCCACCACCGCGTCAGGAGTCGATAAAGGCCTCTCATCGGTGCTGTTCATAGCCGGGGCGGAGGGCGGCGTCGATTGGGGAGGAAGAGGAGGGGTCAGGGATGAGGGATTAGGGACGAGGGATGAGAGATCAGTGGGGTAGGTTCCCGGCGGCTACTGACCGGGACGAGGCGGCGTGACGGTCGCATCTCGTCCCTATTCCCTCATCCCTCATCCCTCATCCCTCACAGCATCTTCACCGCCACGACCGCGCCGACCAGCACCACAATGCCGATGATGCTCCACAGGGCCAGGCGCTTCTCGACCTGAGCGAGCATGGCGGGGCCCCAGCGGCGCAGCACCCAGGCCTCGAGGAAGAAGCGCGCTCCGCGGGTGACCACGGACGCGGCCACGAAGACCGGGAAGCTGAAGGCGGCGAGGCCGGAGGCGATGGTCACCAGCTTGTAGGGCACGGGCGTCAGGCCCTTGATCAGGATCACCGCCAGACCCCACTGGTCGAACCAGTGCTGGAACTCGGCCAGACCGTCGGAATGGCCGAGGAGGTTCATCAGCCACAGGCCGAGGTCGGTCAGATAATAGCCGATGGCGTAGCCGAGGACGCCGCCCAGCACCGAGGCGACGGTGCAGACGAAGGCGTAGAAATACGCCTTCTCGGGCCGGGCCAGGATCATCGGGGCCAGCATCACGTCGGGCGGGACGGGGAAGAAGGAGCTCTCTGCGAAGGAGATGACGGCGAGGGCCGGCGTGGCGTGCCGGCTGCGGGCCAGCGAGAAGACCCAGTCGTAGAGCTTGCGAAGCATACGTCCCCCGGCTTTCGCCCAACGGGCGCCACGGTCCGGCTCTAGCAGCCCGCGAACGGCGGCGCACCTGTCGAAACAGGGCGTGAGTCGCGGTCGCGGCCATCGGCCGCTATAGAGGCCGCCTCCCGCCTCTCCCCAGGACCGGACGACCATGCGCTATCTGCACACCATGGTCCGCGTGACGGACCTCGCCGCCTCGCTGCGCTTCTATTGCGACCTGCTGGGCCTGGAGGAGGTGCGCCGGATGGAGAACGAGGCGGGCCGCTACACCCTCGTCTTTCTCGCCGCGCCGAAGGACCGCGCGCGCTCGGAAGCCGAACGGTCGCCCGAGGTCGAGCTGACCTTCAACTGGGACCCGGAGCCGTACGGCGGCGGACGCAATTTCGGCCATCTGGCCTACCGCGTCGACGACATCTACGCCGTCTGCCAACGGCTGATGGACGGCGGCGTGACGATCAACCGCCCGCCGCGCGACGGCCACATGGCCTTTGTACGATCGCCGGACGGCATTTCGATCGAACTGTTGCAGGAGGGCGAGCGGCTGCCGCCCGCCGAGCCGTGGGCCTCCATGCCCAACACCGGGAGCTGGTAAGCTGAACATTCGCCCCTTCGTCGCCCTCGCCCTGGCGAGCCTGACCCTCGCGGCCTGCGCCTCGACCTCGGAGACCTATCCGTCGCGCACCGCGACCGAGCAGCTGCTGGTGGCCCGCGCCGCCGATCGCGCGGTCGAGGGCCTGACCCTGCCCATTCCCCAGGGCACGCGGGTGTTTGTCGACGACGCCTATTTCCGCGCCGAGAGCGCCCCCTATGCGGTCAGCGCGGTGCGCGGCGCCCTGTCGGAGGCGGGCTATGCGCTGGCCCCGTCCAAGGCCGCGGCCGAGGCCGTGCTGGAGCTGCGCGCCGGGGCCCTGTCGCTGGAGCAGATGCGCCGGGTGTTCGGCGTGCCGGAGATGCGGATCCCGATCAACGACAGCTTCAACGTCGTCTCGGTGCCCGAACTGTCGGTCTACAGCCGCCGCGATCGCGTCGGCGTGGCCGAGTTCTCCGGCTTCCTCTACGAGCCCAAGACCGGCGCCCCGCTGGGCGCGATCCTGCCGATGACCGGCGAGTTCCGCATCCGCAGCCACAAGCTTCTGATGATCGTCGCCTGGGGCCAGCAGAGCATCGACCCCGGCGAACGGGACCCCGGCGACAGCTGGCGGGAGTTCTAGGGGCGGCTTGCGCCCCTCTGCGAAGCCGCCAGGTGGAAGACCAGGCCGGCGGACGCGCCGGGAAGCAGCAGGAAGGTGGCTGAGGTCGTCGCGCCATAGGCGCCGCCCGCAATTGCTCCGAACGTCCCAGCCACGGCCCCCGACAGCAATGAGCCTTGAATCGCAACGGTGAGGGGGGTCGCCTGCCGTCGACGCTCAAGGAGGGCCACGGAGGAAATACCGACGGCGTGCAGGCCGATCAGGAAGGCGACGGACGCGACCAGCCAACTGACCCAAAACACGATGAGCCCCCAGGTCAGTACCGACGCGAGCGAGGCGTTTGTTCCGGTGAAGCCTCCGGTGATCGCAAGGAACTGGAGGCCGCAAATCGCCCCGCCCGTTCCCGCAGCTGGAAAGCAGGCCTTCGCGGCCCGCCCTCGATCGAGGGTCATTGAATTGCCTCCACGGTTTCAAGCGCCCGTGTCCGGCCAGGCATCTCCTCGGGCGTCCGCACGTCCCACGCAAGTCCGAGCCGTTCGAGCAGCTGGATGAAGCGGAAGCCCCAGTCGCTCTGGCCGGGGTAGAGGCCGATGCGGGCCGAGCCCGGATAGGCATGGTGATTGTTGTGCCAGGCCTCGCCCATGGTCGGGATCGCCGCCCAGGGCACGTCGTGGGCCTGAACGCCGGCGGCCCTGACCCGCCAGGTCTGCGGGCCGCGCCGGTGGGCGAGGTGGCCGACGAACCAGTGGCCGGTGACCGAGGCCGCGACGCGCACGCAGACGCCCCACACGACGAAACCCCAGCCGCCGGCCAGCCAGAGGACGGCCGCCATGGGAAGCTGCTGCAGCATCCAGGTGCGTTCGAGGAAGCGATAGAAGCGGTCGCGGCCGATGCGGCCCAGGTCGAAAGCGGGCGGACGGGCCAGTTCGAGGCGGCCATGCATCTGCCAGACGGCGTCGACGAGCATAGGGCGACGGTGGGCAAGGTAGTCGTGGCAGTCCGCTTGACGCTGGGCCCAGTCGCGCAGGTCGTGGGTGCGGATCATCCAGAATGGGCCGCTCATGCCGACGGCGGTCCCGGTCCAGACCAGCATGTGCTCAAGCCACAGCGGGCATTTGAAGCTGCCGTGGATCAGCCGGCGATGAAAGCCCACCGAATGGCCGAGCAGCAGCGACGCGCCGGTGGTGAGGGCGAAGACGACGACGGCCGCGGGGCTGAAGGTCAGGGGGCCGAGACTGAGCGCCGCCGTCAGCATGGCGCCGTTCCACAGCGAGTGCGCCGGGTCCCAGACGACCCGGCCTTCGACGGGACTGCAGCCGGGGGTCTCGATGAGGCTGTTGACGGCGCAGGGGTCATCCGGATCAGGCATCGGAAGGCTCTTTAGTATTTAAGCCATAACTTAATCACTGAAATGAGCGGCTGGCAAGTGGTTCGCAAATCGCTTAAATGTCGGGGCATGCAACGCGTCTTCGAAGCCCTGTCGTCCACCGTGCGGCGCAAGATCCTCGCCTATCTGGCCCACGCGGACATGACCGCGGGGGAGATCGCGGCGCGGTTCGAAATCTCCAAGCCGGCGGTGTCGCAGCATCTGACCGTGCTGGAGAACGCCGGGCTGGTGACCAGCGAGAAGCGCGGCCAGTACGTGCACTACAGCCTGGTGCCCGACCACCTGGCCAATACGCTGAACGCCTATGCGCAGGAGGTCTGTCCGGTGTCGAAACCGCTGAAGGCCGAGAGCGCGCACATCGCGGCCAAGCGGAAACGCTGACTCGCGCGGCTTGCCACCCGTCATTCCTGCGGTGATGGTCCCGGGCTGATTTTCCGGGAGGGTTTCCATGCGTCGTCTGCTCGTCTCCACCGTCTGCGCCGTCGCCATGCTGGCCGGCGCGCCTGTCGCGGTTCTGGCGCAGGACGTCGGCGCGCCGGCGGCGGTCGCGCAGAGCGAGGACGCGCGGCTGGCGGCCTTCTTCGAACAGGCGTTCCAGGAGCGGATCGCCCTGTCGCCGCAGACGATGACGGCGCTCGGGATCAAGCGCGACTACGGCAGGCTGGACGATACGACGGACGCGGCGGCCGAGCGCGGGCTGGCGCTGATGGAGCGGCAGGTGCGGGAGCTGAACGACCAGTTCAATCCGCAGACCCTGAGCGACGAGAGCCGGATGTCGTGGCGGCTGTTCGAATACGGGGTCGAGCAGGCGCGGCTGTCGAACCGCTGGCGCGACTGGGGCTACCAGTTCGCGGCGAACGGCAATCCGACCACGGGGCTGCCGGTGTTCATGATCAACAACCACCGGGTCGACAGCGTCGCCGACGCCGAGGCCTATGTGTCGCGGCTGAAGGACGCCGAGCGGGTCATGCAGGAGATTGCGGACGAGCTGCGCCAGCGCGCGGCGGCGGGGGTGATCTCGCCCAATTTCGTATTCGAGCCGTCGATCGCCAACACCCGCAACATCATCACCGGGGCGCCCTTCGACGGCGGGGCGGACAATCCGGTCTGGGCCGACTTCCAGAAGAAGGTGGCGGCGCTGGATGTGGAGCAGGCGGAGAAGGACCGGTTGCTGGCCGACGGCCGGACGGCGCTGACGGGCGAGTGGAAGCGCGGCTATGAGCATGTGCTGGCGGCGCTGGGCGAGGTGCAGGCGCAGGCGGCGGCGATGCCGGATCGCGACGGCGGCGTGTGGCGGCTGCCGCAGGGCGAGGACTACTACAACGCCCGCCTGCGGCTCTCGACCACCACCGACCTGACCGCGGACCAGATCCACCAGATCGGCCTCAGCGAGGTGGCGCGGCTGCAGGGCGAGATGCAGGCGATCATGGACCAGGTCGGGTTCGAGGGCTCTCTGCAGGAGATGTTCGCCTACCTGAAGACGGATCCGCGCTTCCAGTATCCGAACACGCCGGAGGGCAAGGAGCAGTATCTGACCGACAGCCGCGCCTTCATCGCGCAGGTGATGGCGGCGGCCCCGCAGTGGTTCAGCGACCTGCCGGAGGCGGCGCTGGAGGTGCGGGCGGTGGAGGCGTGGCGCGAGTCGACGGCCTCGGTGGCCTTCTACAACGCCCCGGCGCCGGACGGGTCGCGGCCAGGCATCTACTACGTCAACCTGTCGGACATGACCCAGGTGCTGAAGCCCCAGATCGAGGGCATCAGCTATCACGAGGGCGCGCCGGGGCACCATTTCCAGATCGCCTATGCGCAGGAGATGCAGGGACTGCCGTCGTTCCGGCGGTTCGGCGGCTACGGCGCCTATGCCGAGGGCTGGGGGCTGTACGCCGAGCGGCTGGGCAAGGAGATGGGCTTCTACCAGGACCCCTATTCGGACTTCGGCCGGCTTTCGACCGAGCTGTGGCGGGCGGTGCGGCTGGTCACGGACACCGGGCTACATTCGAAGCGGTGGAGCCGCGAGCAGGCGATCGATTATTTCCGCCAGAACTCACTGCTGAGCGAGCGCGACGTCGTCAAGGAGGTGGAGCGCTACATCACCAGCCCCGGGCAGGCGACCAGCTACAAGATCGGCGAACTGAAGATCATGGAGCTGCGCCAGCGGGCGCAGGCGGCGCTGGGCGAGCGGTTCGACATCCGGGACTTCCACGCGGTGGTGCTGGGGTCGGGGTCGGTGCCGCTGGATGTGCTGGAGGATCAAGTGGACGCGTGGCTGGAGACGCCCGAGTAGGGCGGTCGGACGAGGGTCAGGCGCCGCAGGCCTGCGGCTGGGCCGTAGGCCGAGGCAACTCGCGGACGACCAGCATTCCTTGTCCGGGGACAGGCGCCGGCGGCGGGGGCGCGGCCCTGAACAGTTTCTCCCGCTCCGCCGGGTCGAGCGTGTCGACGACCACCTCGTTCCAGCGCTGGCCCTCGTCGTCCTCGAGCGCGAAGGTGAAGCGGCCCCCCGCGGCGACGGCGTCCAACAGCCCCGGCGTCGGGACGGCGCCCGGTCCGCTGGCCGCGTCTGCTCCGCTCGACCAGTCCTGGGCGCGGATGCGGCCGGCGGGCACGCTCACGCGATAGCCGCGCCAGACCTGTCCGGACGGGCCGTTCACCACGGACTGGACCCAACTGGGGCGGTCCCGGCAGTAGTCGCCGAATTTCACCGTCCAGCCCATCCAGCGCGGGGGCCCCAGATCTTTCCCCTCGGGCTTGAAACCGATGGCGAGAGAGAAGAGCGACGCTTCGTCATAGCTGCCGGCGAACAGCGAGACCTCCCCGGGCGGCTGTCCCTCCGTCCGCATCTTCACCGTTTCGACAGTCGGTGCGGCGGGAAGGGTGGCGCAACCCACAACGGCGCACGCCCCGAGCAGGGCGAAGGAGAGGCGAGACGGAAATTGCGAGGTCATCCGGCCACGCTGGCGGACCCGGGCGCCGGCCGTCAAGGGCGGGCGTGAACGGCGGGTTGCTCGCGGCCCGCCGGAGATTGCTGTAAGAGCGCCCCGCCATGCCCTTCACCGCCACCGTCCTGACCATGTTTCCGGAAGCCTTTCCGGGGCCGCTCGGCGTCTCGCTGATCGGCTCGGCGTGGCGCGAGCGGGGGCTGTGGAGCCTCGAAACCCTTGACATTCGGGGCTTCAGCGAGGATAGGCGCGGCTTCCTGGACGACACCCCCGCGGGTGGCGGACCGGGAGCCGTGCTCAAGGCGGACGTGGTTGCGAGGGCGCTGGACAGCGTATCCGGACCGGCGCGGCCGCTTTTGTACATGAGCGCCCGGGGTCGGCCCCTGACCCAGGCGCGCGTCAAGGAATGGGCCAAGGCCGACGGCATCACGGTGCTGTGCGGCCGGTTCGAAGGGGTGGATCAGCGCGTGCTCGACGCGCGCGGGTTCGAGGAGGTCTCCGTCGGAGACGCGGTGCTCGCCGGCGGCGAGGCGGCGGCGATGGTGGTGATCGAGGCGTGCGTTCGATTGATCCCCGGGGTGCTGGGCCAGGCCGAAAGCCTGAGTTCGGAGAGCTTCGAGGACGGCCTTCTGGAGCATCCGCAGTACACGCGACCGCGGACGTTCGAGGGGCTGGAGATTCCCGACGTGCTTCTGTCGGGCGACCACAAGAAGGTCGCACAATGGCGCGAAGAGCAGCGGGAGAAGACGACGCGGGAACGGCGGCCAGACCTCTGGGCGGCGCACCTGCAAAAGACGACCCATGCGGGCCAAGAGCCCGCCAAATCACAGGTAAAGAGCGCAAAAGCTCGAGGAGAATGACATGAACATCCTGCAGACGATCGCAGCCGAAGAAAAAGCCCGCCTGATCGCCAAGCGCGACATCCCGAACTTCCAGCCCGGCGACACGCTGCGGGTCATGGTCAAGATCAAGGAAGGCGAGCGCGAACGCATCCAGGCCTTCGAGGGCGTCTGCATCGCCCGCGCCGGCGGCGGCGTGAACGAGAATTTCACCGTGCGGAAGATTTCGTTCGGCGAGGGCGTGGAACGGGTCTTCCCGATCCTGTCGCCGAACATCGACTCCATCGAGGTCAAGCGCCGCGGCGTCGTGCGGCGCGCCAAGCTCTATTACCTGCGCGATCGCCGCGGCAAGTCGGCCCGGATCGCCGAAAAGCAGACCGTCCGCGCGCCCAAGGGCGTGGTGGTGCCGGAGACCGGCAAGGCCGAAACCCCGGCGGTCGACACCGAAGCCTGAGCCGCTTCACGATCCTGACATGACGAAGGCCCCGGTGCAGACCGGGGCCTTTTTCGTTTCCGCTCCTAGTGCGGGTACAGCCGGTTGCCCGCGTCGCGCTGGCCCTCGAGGCTGTGGCGGAGCTCGTGCACCTGGTCGCGGCCGTCGGCCACCCGCGAGAAGGCGCGGCGGATGGTGTCTCGCGTGGTGGCCGAGATGTGGCTGTCCTCCAGCGCCCGTTCGAACTGGGTCCTCACGGCGTCCTCGGCGATCTCGACGGCGCCGATCATGCCGGTGTCGTCGCGCATCAGGGCGTGTTTGACGTCGGCGAAGGCGCGCTGCGCCTTGGCGAGGACGGAGCCTTCAGCGGCGGGGTCGCCGCCGAGCGCGCGGACCGTGGATTGCAGATCCTCCGCGACCTGGCGGCGTTCGAAGCTGCGGCGTCCGAACAGGTCGCGATGGCCGGGGTCCTCGGCCTCGGTCGAGGCGACGCGATAGCCGTCGGCGCTGTCGATGGTGGTCTGGATCAGGCTGTTGAGGACGTGGATGTCGTGGCGATTGGGGTTGGACATGACGGGATTCCCGCGGGTTACCCGGCATAAACCTCACCGTGGCGGCATTGGTTGCCTTTTCAGGGCTCCTGCGGCCCGCCGCACCGGACGAGGAAGTCACGCAGCGCCTCGGGACTGGAGGCGCGGGCGGGGCCGACGGACTGGGCGCCGTAGACGGCGCGGACGGGTTCGCCACGCCTCATCCGGGCGAACAAATCCGCCTCCGCCGCGCCGCCGGCGGTGACCCCGGGGCCGGACGCCTGAAGGTCGGCGACGAAGGCGAAGGCCTCGTCCCCGACCCCCAGCGTCAGCCGATCCTCGCTGCCGATAGGTTCGAAGCCGGGCACATGGATGATCAGGGCCTCTGCCCGGTCGTCGCAGGACAGGTGCAGGACGGGCGCGCCCAATCCGTCGACGAGAGTCAGGCGGCCGGGCGTGGCGGCGGGCGTTTCGGGCGGCTGGACCAGCGGCGGCTTCGACGGGATCGGCGCGGGCTCGACCGGGGCGGTCGGCGCCTCTTCACGACCGCAGGCGGCGAGGCCCAGCAGGGCGGCGGCCAACAGGACGGTGCGCATGCTCCGCTCCTTCAGAGTTTGGTGCGCAGCGACCACAGCTCGGGGAAGCAGCGGCGCTGCAGGGTCTCGGTGAGGTAGGAAACCCCCTCGGTGCCGCCCGTTCCACGGCGGCGGCCGATGATGCGCTCGACCGTGACCACGTGCTTGTGGCGCCAGGTCAGCAGGGCGTCGTCCAGATCGACCAGCTTCTCGGCCAGCTGGTAGAAGGGCCACCAGCGGGCGGTGTCGCGATAGACCTCGAGCCAGGCCGCTTCGACGCCTTCGGACGGCTCCCAGGGCTTGCTGACATCGCGGTTCAGCACCTCGGCCGGCACCGGCAGGCCGGCGGCGGCCAGCTGGGCCAGGGCGTCGTCGTAGAGGCTGGGCGCCTCCAGCGCGGCCTTCAGCGCGGCATGGGCCTCAGGCCGCTCCTCGTGGAAGCGCAGGAAGCGGTCATCCTTCAGGCCAAGCATGTATTCGAAGCGGCGGAACTGATCGCTCTGGAAGCCGGAGGAGGAGCCGAGCACGCCGCGGAAGCGCAGGTATTCGGCCGGGGTCATGGTGGCCAGGATGTCCCAGCTCATGGTCATCACCGCCTGGATGCGGCTGACGCGGGCGAGGCTCTTGTAGGCGGGGACCAGATCGCCGGCGCGCACGAGGCCCTGGGCCAGCGCCACCTCGTGCAGGATCTGCTTGAGCCACAGCTCCTTGGTCTGGTGGATGATCACGAACAGCATCTCGTCGTGCTCGGACGAGATCGGATGCTGGGCCGAGAGCAGTTCGTCGAGGGCCAGATAGCCGGCGTAGGTGATCACGGAAGCGGGCGTGTCGGTCATGGGCGACCTATCGCCCGCCCGGCCGTCCGGCTCAAGGCCCGACTCAGGGCTTGTCCGGGCGCTCGATGTCGGCGCCGCCGGAGCGGTCGGCGCGTTCGTCCCAGCCCTCGCGGTCGCTGCGGAAGGCCAGGCCCATCAGGACCCAGGCCAGGGCGATGGTGCCGGAGACGCCCAGCGACAGGGCGACGAGGCCATGGATCGGCATCGGACCGCCGCCGATCGCGTTCCAGGCGAGGCTGATGCCGACGACCGAACCGACGGCGACGCCGACGGCGATGAGAAAGATGCGAAAACGGGTCATGGGACTTCGTAGGCCGTCGGCACGACGGGGGCACCCTCGGGAAACTACGGAGGCGGCTGCGGGGGCCGTCTGCGTCAGCCGGCGGCCCTGTGCCGGATGGAGACGGTCATGCCCTCCGAGGTTTCGATCTGCATTCGCGCGTCCAGCTGTCTGACCAGCGCCTCGACGATGGCCGTGCCGAGACCGCCGTGAGCCGGAGTGACGAAGGGCGCCGAACCGAGGCCGTTGTCGTGGACGACCAGCAGCCAGCCCGCGCCCTCGCCGCGATAGGTGACCAGGATCCGCGCGCCCGCCCGGCCGGACGGGAAGGCGTATTTGATGGCGTTGATGACCAGTTCCGTGACGATCAGCCCCATGCTCACGGCCTTGTCCGAACCGATCCAGCCGTCGTCCGCCTCTACCTCGAGAGCGATCGGGTGGCTGTCGCCGATCATCGAGGCGGCGAGGCTGGCGCACAGCTTGGCGAGGTAGGGCCCGACCTCGATCTGGTCGAGGTCGCCCGAGGCGTGGAGATGGGCCTGGACTTCGGCGACGGAGAGGACGCGCTGATGGGCGTCCCGAAGATGCAGGCGGGTTTCCTCGGAGGTCACGGCGCGGGCCTTGATCAGCAGGATGCTGGCGATGATCTGCAGACTGTTGGCCACGCGATGCTGCATCTCCTGGAGCAGCACCTGCTTCTGGCGCAGAAGCTCCTCGGTGTGCTCGAGCAGGTTGGCCCGGTCGCGCTCGACGGCCCGCCGCGCGGTGACGTCGGTGAAGGCTAGCAGGATGGTGCTGTTCTCGCTGGTCTCGTAGATCACCTTGCGGGCGTTGAGCAGCATGGTGCGGCGTCCGACGCCGGGGAAGTCGTGATCGACCTCGAACCCGTCCATGGCGGTCTTCTCGGGGATAATGGTCTCGAGGAGCAGGCGCAGGGCCGGGATGTTCCACTGACCGTCGCCCAGGTCATAGAGCCGGCAGCCCATGGTGTGCTCGAGATCGACCCGGAATATCTCGTAGAAGGCGCGGCTGGCGGCGAGGACGCGCAGGCCACCGTCCAGCACGATCAGCGGCTCATGGATGGTGTCGACGATCGCCTGCGCGAGCGTCTGGGCATCCTCGATCGCGGGGATCGTGGTGGGCATGATGGGAGGGCAGTCCGGCGCGGGCGCGTGAAAGACGGCCAGCGAAATATCCATGCCACAACCGGCGGCATTCGGAAAATAAGTCGGGAATCCGACTCAGGAGGCCCGGGTGGTGTAGCTGTCCTGCCGGTCCGCCTGATGGGCGAGACCGCGCCAGTACGTCGCCAGGCTGAGCCATTCGGCGCGCAGGCGCTGGTTGGGATCGCGCGCGGCGTACCCGTCCATTCGCGCGGCCATGGCCAGACATTCTGAGGCGGTTCGCATCGGCTTTACCGTGACGGCCGGAAAGGACCGGCCGCAGGTGAAACCCGGCGGAAGGGTAAAGGCTCCGCCGACGCCTAGCGCTGGACCCACTGGCCCTGGGCGTTGCGGTACCACTGGCCGCTCTGGATGCGGGGCATGACGATGGTCTGGAAGGCGCGGACGCCGGCCGCCTCGGCCGTGGCGCCGTCGCCGGCCGCCTGGGCGCTGCGGGCATAGCCTTCGCGGCGGGCGGTGTTGGTCACCGTCACGGCCTGGGTCAGGGCGGGATCGGAAGAGGGGACGCGGAAGCCGAGATAGCCGTCCGACTGTTCGCCGACGGTTCCCTGCGCCTTGGCGGCGTCGATCATCGCCTTCTGCTGCGCGGTCTGCGCGAAGGCGGCGCCGGCGGCCACGCCGAGGGCGGCGACAGCGGCGGCGACGACGAAGAGCTTGCGGAAGGAGATCATGGCGGGCGGCTTTCGCATCAGAACAGGTTCGGGTTCTCGACGAGGAGGTCCTGAAGCTCCTTGTCGAGGCGGACACGGACGTCAGCGTCGAGCTTGGCGTAAATCTGGATCGGATCGACCTGGAGCCGGACCGTGGGCGTGCAGGCGCCCGCGCCGACGGCGGCGATGAAGCCGATCAGGGCGAGACGTGCGCGCGTCCGGGTCATGGGCAGGGTCTCCGGTTTGATCCGTGGCGATCTAACGCCGGACAGGGTGAACGGGTTCTGAACGGCCAAGCCGGCGAGATCAGGGCGCCGGAACCGGTGGGGCCGAGGGTTCGCCGGCGCGGGCCCGGTTCAGCTCGAGCAGGTCGCCGATCAGCTGGTTGAGGTTGAGGGTGGTGTCGAGGGTCAGATCGATGCCGGTTCCCGACGGCAGGGGCAGCGGACGGTTGAGGAACTCGCGGCTGATGAACTCGGCGATGCCGATGCGCAGTTCCTGATGCACCGGCGGATCGTGGCGGCCGCGGATGTGGAACAGCACGCCGATGCGGCCCTCGTCGAGGCTGTTGACCTCGGCCGAGAGGATGTCGAACGACAGGTTCTCCATGGCCTGGTAGGCGAGATCCTGGACGGTTCCGGGGGGCACGGCCTCGCCGCCGCCGTCGGCGTCGAGGCCGCTGAGCGCCTCGCGCTGGATGGACAGCCGGCCCGGCTGGACGGCGGCGAGGGTCCCGCCGGCGATGCGGATGCCGGCGCCCGGCTCCGAGGTGAAGGGCAGGCGGCCGGAGACGACGGCGTCCAGCGCCACCTTGTCGCCGAAGCCGGAGCCGGCGATCACCTCGCCGAGCTGGACGTTCTCCAGCACGATGACGCCGCTGAACGGCTGGCCGGGACCCAGCGGGAAGGCGAAGGGCTCGACGCGGATGACTCCGCCGGCGACCTTGAGATCGGCGCCCTCGACGGTCACCGCCGACTTGTCGAGGCCGAAGGTCACCGCGACCTCGGTGAGAGGCGCGACGGACTCCAGAACGTCGGCGGTCAGGCGCTGGCCAGGGGCGGTGACGAGCGGGGCCAGGCTGGTGAAGTCGATGGCGCCCTTCAGGCCCTTAACCGGGCCGGCCGGGCTGACGAAATCGAGGTTCGGGATGGTCAGCCGGCCGGAGCTGGAGCCCTCGGCCTCGGCCAGCCAGTCTATGCGGCCCTGGAAGGCCACCGAGCCGGTCGCGGGCGAGCCGACGAAGCCGGCGACGAGGGGGGTGAGGTCTGACGGCTGCAGGCCGCCCTCGGCGAAGACGACGGAGGGGGCGTCGATGGTCAGGCCGCCGGCCCCCGAGCCGCCGTCGTGGGCGAGTTCGAGGCGGCCGAGCGTCACGCCCTCCCGCGACAGGTCGAAAGCGCCGGTCCAGTCCTCGTCCGCCAGCCGGGCCGAGCCGGTCGCCTGCAGCGGGTGGAAGCGCAGCGGGGTGGTGGCGTCCTCGACCGTGGCGCGGTCGATCCGCGTCTCCAGACCGAGGCCGGCCGGGCCGCCGGTGGCGGCGAAGGTCCCGTCGGCGTCGCGGAACCGCAGGGCGAGGAAGGGGGCGGAGGCCACCACGCCCGCGAGGGCACCGTCGGCCCGCCAGCGCCCGTCGGCGATGCTGACCAGCGGGCGGGCGCCGGGACAGGCGCGGCCCGACAGGCCGACGACGTCGTTCTCGCCCAGCTCCAGCCGCTCGACGCTCAGCGGGATGCAGCCGGCGGCGACGTAGGTCACGCGGCCGTTCGACGAGGTCAGACGCCCGCGGGTGTCCAGCGTGATCCCCCGCGCCAGTTCGAAGTCGAGGGCGGCGCGGCCCTCAAGGTCTGCGGTGAAGCCGTCTGGCGTCAGACGCCAGGCCGGGATGGCGAAGCTCGCCTCGGGCAGGCCCTTGCCGCGCGTGGCGGTCAGGGACAGGGCGCCGCCGCCGAGCTGGCCGGACGCAGCGGCGAAGATCGGGCTGGCGGCGGATCGAAGGGTGAGGACGCCGCCGTTGGCGGGCCGCAGGGTCGCGGGCCGGTCGAGCGTCACCCGGGTTCCGCCGCCGCCCGAGACGACGGTGAAGGCGGGAATATCGACCGCGAAGGCGGACAGGGCCCGCTTCATCTCGGCCAGATCAGGGCCGTCGTCGCGCGCCGTCGGGCCGAACAGCGGCCACGCTCCGCGGCTCGCGCGCAGGCCGCCGTCGACGCGCAGGCGCAGGCCGGCGTCGGCGACGAGCTCGAGGTCAGCGGCGCCGCGGGCTTCCGCCAGCGACAGCTCGCCCCAGCCCAGCCGGTCGGCGGCCAGGCCGAGCGGGCCGCTCACCTCGAAGGCGGCGTCGCGGCCGCCGACGGTGAGGCGGCGGGAGGTCAGCGCCACGCCGGAGCCCTCCAGTCCCGCCCCGGAGGCGCGGGCGGCGGAGGCCCCGGCCGGGCCGTCGATGCGCCAGCCCAGTCCGGCGTCGGTGCGCGCGATCACGGCCCCCGCGCGGGTCCAGCGCAGGACGGCGGCCGAGGCGTCCAGCCCGGAGCCCTCGATGCGGGAGGCGCGGAGGTCGGCGTCGGCCGCGCCCTCGACGCGGAAGGTCTCGAGCCAGCCCGCGGTCTGGCCGTCGAAATCGAGGTCGGCGACGGCCTGGCGGGCCACGATGTCCCCGGCGGTGAGGCGGGCGGCGACCAGCCCGACCGCCAGCTGCGCCCGGCCGTCGCCCCGGCGCTGTTTCAGATCGGGATAGGGCAGGTCGCCGGTCAGGGTGATCCGGGTCCCGACGCCGGTGAAGCCCGGCAGGGCCGCCAGGTCGGCGGCGGCCGTGGCCCGCACCGCCGCGCGGTCGCCGGTGGTCTCGACGCTGAGGGTGGCGGCGAGGGCGCGGGCCTCGATGTCGCCGCTCTTCAGGTCGGCGGCGGGCATGCGGGCGCTGAGCCGGATCAGCTTGCCGTCGTCGATGCGGGCGTCGCCGAGAATGCCGACCGGGCCGTATTCGGTGTCGAGCCGGACCCGGCCCTGCTCCACCAGCACCAGCGGCCCACGCGCGTCGGGACGGGGCGGCCGGCCCGTGAACCGCTCGACCAGCGGGTCGAGCGAGCCGAGCGACAGCTTGCCGTCCCGGAACGAGGCGCGCAGCACGGGCCTGACCAGCCGGATGCGGCTGGGGGTGATCCCGAGGCCGGCCTTCGACCACGGCGAGCCGATGGCGTAATCGACCTCGACCCGCTCCACCACAACATCAGGATTGCGAGGGTCGCCGATGCGGACGCTCGCCACGATGCCGTCGAGTTCGACCCGCTCGATGTCCACGTCGGCGGGGATGCCCTGACGCTCAAGCCAGCCGATCAGCACCTGGCGGGTGGCGGCGCGGCGGTTGAGATAGAGCAGGCCCGCCAGCACCAGCAGAACGCAGACCAGCACGCCGGCGGCCAGCAGCAGGCGCCGCCCGGTGCGACTCCTGCGTCCGGCAGCGCTCGGCGGCGGTGTGGCGGGCGCGGCGGCCTCGCTCATGCGTTGATCTGGACGATGAACAAACCGGACTCCTGGAACAGCACAGCGGCCGTGACTGAGGGAACACAGTAGAGTGGCGCATCCGCCACTTTGAGTGCAGTGATGACGATATCAGGACCGTGCGGCGAGTTGACCCCGAATACCGTGGCCAAACGTCGTCAATACACTGTTCGCTCCCGGCGATAAGCTGATCCATCACGCAGGCTTTACCGCTGGTAACGGTCCCGGTTAATGGTCTGTAACGAACTGACTTCCCATGATGGGACTGACGGGTTATAGGGCCTGTCTCGCGTCGGGGGCCTCTTCAGGCGCGATCCTTGCTTGTTCAGTAGCTTGGGCGCCGGTCGGCGTCGCAGTTTTCGGGGACCGATGGCTCAGTTCGATCCACGTCGCCAACCGATGCGTCTCGCGCCTCATGCTCTCACGGCGGTCGCAGCGCTCTCGGTGGCCCTTCTTGCCGGACGTGTTTACCAGCCCGCCCGGGCTGAAGAAGCTCCCGCCCTGACTCCCGCCCAGCTGGCCCTCATCGAGGCCCGGGCCTTCGCCGCCGCGGGCACCCCCGCCGGCCTGACCGCCCCCGAGGCGATCCCCGTCCAGATTCGCCGTGGCGAGACCTTCGAGGAAGCCGTTCGCCGCACGGGCATCGCGCCCGAGGAAGCCTCGGCCATCGCCGCCACCCTGTCCAACGCCATGGACATGAGCGAGATCCGCGCCGGTCTCCGCTTCGAGACCGCCATCGCCAAGCCGCGCGGCGGCCGGGGCGATCCGCGCCTGATCGGCCTGACCATGCGCACCGGCCCCGCCAGCCAGGTGACGGTGTCGCGCACCTTCGACGGCGCCCTGCGCCTGCGCGCGCTCGAAGAGAAGGTCACCCACGAGATCGTCGTCCTGAAGGGCAAGGTGGACGGCTCGCTGTCGGCCTCGGCCCAGCGCGAGGGCGCCCCGGCCGCGGTTCGCCGCAAGGCCGGTCAGCTGTTCTCGCACAAGTTCGACATGGATCGCGACATCCGCGCCTCGGACGAGTTCACCTATGTCTACGGCCGCACGGTGACCGAGAACGGCCGCACGATCGGCACCGACGGCCTGCTGTACGCCGAACTGAAGGGCGTGGCCTTCTACCGCTTCCAGCCGGCGGGCGCGAAGGAAGCCCAGTATTTCGACGCCACCGGCAAGAACACCCGCTCGGCCTTCATGCGCACGCCGCTGGAGCGCTTCTCCCGCATCTCCTCGAGCTTCGGCTTCCGCCGTCACCCGATCGCCGGCTATCGCCGGATGCACCAGGGCATCGACTTCGCCGCCGGCACCGGCACGCCGGTCGTGGCCCCGGCCGACGGCGTGGTGGTCGAGGCGCGGCGCTGGGGCGGCTACGGCAACTGGCTGCGCATCCGCCATTCGAACGGCCTGGAGACCGGCTACGGTCACCTGTCGCGCTACGCCTCGGGCATGCGCGCCGGCCAGCGGGTCCGTCAGGGCCAGGTCGTCGCCTTCGTCGGCTCGACCGGCGCCTCGACCGGTCCGCACCTGCACTATGAAATCTGGCGCGGCGGCCGGCGGATCAATCCCGCGGGCGTGCGCACCACGGAAGGCACCATCCTGGCGGGGGCCGATCTGGCCGCCTTCCGCGCCGAGAAGGCCCGCATCGACCGCATCATCGCGGCCGGCGGCGAGCGCCGTCCCGAGGTCCAGCGCGCCAGCCTGGGCGGCGGCCTGCGTCCCGCCCAGGGCTGATCTTCCCTCTCAGCCGCCCGCCTGCGCCGCCGCGATCAGGGCGTCGTCGATGCCGCGCGCCCGGACGGCCGCCTCACGGCCTGACAGCCGTTCCGCATAGGCCTTGAAGGCGTCGCGCTCGGGCAGGGTCTTGAACTGCAGGCCCCACATGATCTGGCTGCCGACATAGACGTCCGCGGCCGAGAAGCGGTCGCCGAGAATCCACGGCCCGCCGGACACCGCGCCTTCCAGGGCGTCGACCACCTGTTCGAAGCTGCCGTAGCCGGCCATGCCGGCCTTTTCGGCGGGCGCCAGCAGGTTCAGGGCCTTGGCGGTGACCGCCGCCTCGACTGGTCCGGCGGTGAAGAACAGCCAGCGCAGGTACGTCCCGCGCGCCGGGTCGTCGAGGGCGGGGGCGAGGCCCGCCTCGGGACAGGCGTCGGCCAGCCAGGCGCAGATCGCGGCGCATTCGGTGACCGCCACGCCGCGCCAGGTCACGGCCGGGACCTTGCCCATCGGATTGATCGTCAGATAGTCGGGCGCCTTCATAGTCGTGCCAAAATCGAGCACCACGGTGCGGTACGGACGGCCGACCTCCTCCAGCATCCAGCGCGCGATCCGGCCGCGCGACATGGGGTTGGTGTAGAAGACGATTTCGTCGTCGGACGGCGGGATCATCTGAACCTCCCTCGTGTTTAGGGAGCCAGCCTAGACCGACGAGGCGATGGAACAAAGACGAAACATCCTCAAGGGCCTGATCGCCGCCGCCGGTCTCTGCGCCGCCGGCGCGCCGGCGTGGGCGCGGGCCGCCTTCCAGTCGCGGCGGATCACGGTCGAGACGCGCGGGAGCGGGCCGGACATGATCCTGATCCCCGGCCTCGCCTCGACCTCGGCGGTCTGGAGCCGCACGGCGGCCCGCCTGCCGGACCGGCGGCTGCATCTGGTGTCCGTGCGAGGCTTCGGCGACCTTCCGGCGGCGGCCAACGCCGAAGGTGCGATCATGGGGGCGGTGGCCGGCGAGCTGCGCCGCTACATCGCCGAGGCGGGCCTGGAGCGTCCGGCCGTCATCGGCCATTCCATGGGCGGCCAGATCGCGCTGCGCCTCGCCGCTGACGCGCCGGGCCGGGTCGATCGGCTGATGACGGTGGACGCCTCGCCCTTCTTCCCGGCCCTGATCAGCCCCGGCGCAACGGTCGGCGACGTGGAGCCGATCGCGCAGGTCGCCTACCAGGCCGTGCAGTTCCTCGGCGATCAGGGACTGCGCGAGCGCGGCCGCGCGCTGGGTCTCGAACTGGGCGGAGCGGCCGATGCGGTGTTCGGCTCGATGGGCTGGCAGGGCGGCGACCGCCGGGTTCTGGCCCAAGCCCTCTACGAGGTCATGACCGTCGACCTGCGCCACCGGCTGCCGGACATCACCGCCCCGGTGACGGTGGTCTATGGCTGGAGCCCCGATGAGACCTCGCCGCGCAGCCGCACCGACAGCCTGTTCCGCGGGGCCTACGCCAACCTGCCCGGCCCGGCGACCTTCGAGCGGATCGAGGGGGCCGAGCATATGGTGATGATCGACCAGCCGAGCCGGTTTCTCGCGGCGGTGGAGCGGTTCCTGGGATAGGGCGTGAATCCGGCGTCAGCCGATCAGCGCGGTTCGGCAAAGGGTCATTGACGAACCTTGGCAGGGCGCCAGCAACAGGACGCTGGCAAGTGCGCTCTCGTAGCCGCTTAACGTCGACGAAAGCCTGAAATGCGAGGACTCAACTTCGGGAGCCGTTGGGTCGTCGCGTCATGTCATCACTCGTCGTGATCAGCCATCTCTCCCCCGAAGCCGACCCAGACTCGTCGGGGTTGGTCGTCGGTCACCGATACGGCGACATCGTCGACATCGGCTTCTCCAACGCGCCGGACGACGTTCTCTTCGGGCGGCCGCCCCGGCCGACGACGACGCCCTACGACAACGCCGGGACGATGCAGGACAAGTTCCTCCACGTTGCCCGACGCGACAGCGGGACCTCGCTGGGGACGCTGAAGGTCGCCGAGGTGCTGGTGCGAGACACCTACATGCGCGGCGAAATCGACTTCACGGGCATCGGGGTGTCGCTGTTTCTGCGTCCCGACGCTTACGAAGCCTACGTGGACTATATTGGCGGCTTTCCGGCCTGGCCGTTGAGCGTCGACGGCTGGAACGGCCGGATCAGGTGCCGCATTCCCTCGCGCCCCTTCCGCTTTCCCATGCCTCGCGGCAGTTCAAGGCCTTGGGACACCGGAACACGCGTGACCGGTCGGTTGCGACCAATCCGGCGTCTCGACTTCGACGAGCTTGAAGTCCAAGCGCTCGGCCGTGGGACGGCCGGGGGCGATCACACCCCAGGGAGTAGAACGGGCCCTCAGGGAAAGCTGTTGCTGTGAGTTTCGGGGGACGCGTGTTCGCCTGCGCACCGGACATCCGGGCCGCTGGTTGGCCTCAGTCCGCGTCCGGTTGGTTGTCTGGATGCGCGGCGACGAAGGCGGGGTGGATCCGCGCCGCCACATCGATGGCCAGCAGGCGGGGGAAGGCGTCCAGCGGGACGTTGAAGCGCCGGGCCGAATAGATCTGCGGGATCAGGTAGCAGTCGGCCAGCGTCGGCAAGGCGCCAAAGCACCAGCCGTCGCCGTGGGCGACCACAAGCCGCTCGAGCGCCTCGAAGCCCGGCAGGATCCAGCGCGCGGCCCACGCGTCGACGGCGGTCTGGTCGGCCCCGAAGGTCTCGCGCAGGGCCTTGCCGACGCGGAGATTGTTGAGCGGGTGGATGTCGCAGCCGATCAGGGCCGCCATGGCCCGGACATGGGCGCGGCCGACCGGGTCGGCGGGCAGCAGGGGCGGCGTCGGATGGGCCTCCTCCAGCCATTCGAGGATGGCCGGGCTCTGGGTCAGGACCGCGCCGTCCACTTCCAGGGCGGGGACCATGCCCTGCGGATTCAGCGCGACGAAGGCTTCCGACCGCTGGGCGCCGGTGCGCAGGTCGACGCCGGACTGATCGTAAGACAGCCCCTTGAGGTTCAGGGCGATGCGGGTGCGGTAGGCGGCGCCCGAGCGCCAGTAGCCGTGCAGGATCATCGCGGCCTCAGGGTGAAGGTCAGGGGCTCCAGTCCGCCGATCGACGCCTCGACCCGGTCGCCGGGCTGAAGGGGGCCGACGCCCTCGGGCGTGCCGGTGAAGATCAGGTCGCCGGGGCGGACGTCCCAGAGGGTCCGGGCCTTGGCGAGGATCTCGTCCGGGGCCCAGACCATGTCGTTGAGCCGGCCCGACTGGCGGGTCTCGCCGTTGACCGACAGGGCGATGGGCGCGGCCGGGTCCGGCAGCGGACCGAGGGTCAAGGCGCCGCAGGGGGCCGACTGATCGAAGCCCTTGGCGGCGTCCCACGGGCGGCCCCTGGCCTTGGCCGCCGCCTGAAGATCGCGGCGGGTCAGGTCGCAGCCGACCGCCCAGCCGACGATCCCGCCGTCCTCGCCGATAGCGCAGACCAGTTCGACCTCGTGGTGCAGCTCGGCCGTGGCGGTGGGATAGAGGGGGTCGGCGCCGTCGGTGACCAGGGCGTCGCCGGGCTTGGAGAAGAAGAAGGGTTCGGCGCGCTCGTGGCCCATTTCGCGGGCGTGGGCGGCGTAGTTCTGGCCGACGCACAGGATGCGCCGCACGGGCAGCCTGTCAGCGTGTCCGACGATCGGCAGGGAGGCGGTCGGGGCGGGCGGGAACAGCCAGTCGGTCATCGCCGTTGTCTAGGCCGGGAAGCGCCGCTTCGCCAGCGCGCGTCATGCTGCGTTGCGGAACCCGCACGTCGCAGTGGCGTTCCGGCTCAGGGTTCTCTATCTAACCGTCAAGCTTGCAAAGCGGAGCGCGCACATGGCCACGACCAAGGCAGCACGGACAGCCGTGAAGAACGACATCAACACGCTGAAGGACGACCTGAAGACCCTCGGCGCCGAGGAAAAGGCGCGGCTGCGCGAGAAGGCCGCGACCGCCGAAACCCGCCTGCGGGCCAAGGCCGCGGAAACCGAGGCGCGCCTGCGTGAACAGTCGGACGTCCTGCGTGAACGCGCCCGCGGCTATTACGACACCGCCCGGGTGCGTGGCCGGGAGTATTATGACGAGGCCTCGGAGCGCCTCGACGAGGCCCAGCGCTATCTGACCGAACGGGTGCAGGAGCGCCCGATGCAGTCGACCGCCATCGCGCTCGGCGTCGGCGTCGTCCTCGGTCTCCTGCTCGCCGGTCGTCGCCGCTGATGCTGGGCGGAGGGCTGGCCCGCAAGATGGCGAAGAAGGCCGTCGCGGCCGCCGTGGCGGCCGGGGCGGCGCTGGTCGCCGTGATCGCGTTCGGGGCCACGATCTTCTACGCCCTGTGCCTGGTGCTCGTGCCGTTGGCCGCGGCCGCCCTGACCATGCTGCTGTTCGCCCTGGCGGCGCTGACGGTGGTGATGGTCTTCCTGCGGCGCGAGGCGCACGAGGAAGAGGAAGAGGACGACGAACCCATGGGCCTCGGCGAGCGGGCCTATACGCTGTTCCGCAACCGACCGATCCTCGGCACGGCGGCGGCGCTGGCCGGGGGCTGGATATTCCTGCGCAACCCGGCCCTGGCGACCATGGTCGCGGCCGCCTTCACCGAGAAGTCGCACGGCCGTCGGCGCCGCTGAAGCGGAACACGGCCGCGTCCGGCGAGTTGATCTGACAGGCGCGGCGGTATCGAGCCGCTCCTTTGGATCAACGTTTCCGGGAGTCACCGCTCATGTTTCGCTGGGCCATCATCTTTCTGATCGTCGCGCTGGTCGCGGCGGTGCTCGGGTTTGGGGGCATCGCCAACTTCTCGTTCGAGATCGCCAAATTCATCGCCATCATCGCCGTCATCCTGTTCGTGATCGCCCTGGTGATGGGCGGGATGCGCGGACGGGGCACGCGCATCTAGCGCCGCCTCGTCCGGCACAGGAAAAGGGCCGCGGTTCCGCCGCGGCCCTTTTTCGTTTCAGCGTCAGGTGGCCGTGCGCTCGCGTTCGCCGGGGATGTTCGGTTTGGGCGCGGTCGACCGCTTGCGCGTGTCCTGCCGGCGCGGCAGGCGCCAGACCTGGCCCGGTTCAAAGCGGTCGCCGGTCCAGGCGATGGCGGTGACCACGATCTCCTTCGCGTCCCAGTCGATCTGGTTGAAGCTGGGGGGCGCGCCCCGCTCGCGATGCGACAGGGTCCCGCAGCCGACGGCGTAGGAGCATTTGTCGCCGAGGTTCACCGGCAGGGCGAAGGGCACGTGGACATGGCCGGTTGCGATCAGATCGACGCCCGCCTCGGCGAAGATCAGCGCCGCCTCGTCGCCGCGCTTGACGTCGCCGGTCATGGGCGTGCCGATCATCTCCACCAGAGGGTGGTGGCAGGCGAGGATGCGCAGGGCCCCGGCCGGGGCCTGGCGCAGGGCCTCGGCGGCCTTGCGGGTCTGGGCCAGGTCGATGACGCCCTTGGACCAGTTGGGCCGGGCCTGCCAGCCGCGGGCCGTGACCACGCCGCGCACCATCAGGGCCGGGCTGAGGAATTGGTGGTCGTGGGCCGGATGGCCGATGGCGCGCTCGAAGGCCCGCCACGGATGGAACAGGCGCGCCGTCAGGCTCCAGTAGGGCACGTCGTGATTGCCGACGATGACGAAGGTCGGTTCGGGCATGCGCCGGATCCAGTCCCCGGCGGCGGCGAACTCGTCGGGCAGGCCCTGCTGGGTCACGTCGCCCGTGATCAGCACCAGATCGGCCGGAGTGGCGTGGGCGAACTCGAGCGCGGCGGCGCAGGCGCGCCGGTGCTCGCGGCCGAAATGGACATCCGAGAACTGGAGCACACGCCCCACTAGACGCTGTCCTCCGCCGCCGCCGGTATCGGCGCCAGCGCCTGGAAGGCCTCGCGGATGAAGCGGACCCGGGCTTCGTGGCGCAGCAGGACGGGCTCGCCATCGATCACCGCGGGGATGCGGGACCGCGCGCGCATCGCCACCCTCTGGGTGGCCCGTGTGGTCACGGCCGGATCCTGACGCCAGTCGTCGAGCACGGCGTGGGCGGCGAGGCGGAAGGCCTGGCCGGCGTCGGCCGGGTTCATGGCGGCGGCCTCCAGGCCGGTATCCTCGTCCATGGCGCGGGAGATCATCGGGCTGATCAGCACCAGGGCCTCGGCGCGGCGCGGCGGCCGGCCGTCGAGCGTAAAGCGCATCTGACCGGAAAAGGCCCGCTTCAGGGCCCGGCGCGCATAGGCCCAGGCCAGGCCCAGCTTGCCGACCCGCATCGCTTCGCGGGCGGGCGCCCATAGCGCCGGAGAACCGAAGATGGCGGCGCAATAGAAGGACTGGGTGGTCTGGCCGTCGGACACCTCGCCGCCGGCGACGCACTGGGGCGCGCCCTCCTCCAGCGCCACCTTGAGGGCGGCCTTCCAGTCGGTCGTGCCGTAGAGCGCGCGGGGCAGCATGTTCATGGTGCCGCCTGGCAGCGGTGCGACCAGCGGCCCGCCAGGCCCGGCGCGCGAGGCGATGCTGCCCGCCGTGCCGTCTCCGGCGAGGACGATCAGCAGGTCGGGCCGGGCGTCCAGCGCCGCCTGGATCTGGGCGTCGAATTCGCCGGGCTCCAGCGTCACGACCGAAGTCTCGCAGGCATAACCGTCCAGAAGGGCCGCGGCCTCCTCCGAGGCGCCCGGCCCGACACTGCCGGAGAGGGGATTGACCAGCATGATGACCCGTCGCAGCGGGACATGGCGGGTCAGGACGCAGGACTCCGCCGCCGGCGTCCCCGCCAGTTCTGCGGGCGCGGCTTCAGGCGCGGTCGACGGGTCGGCCGCCGGAGTCAGGATGGCGCTCATGCCGCCCGAACGCCCCGCCCGGAGCGATGTTCCGGGCCGGGCGGCGGCAGCGTGACTATTGTTTCTTCAGTTCGTCGGACGCGGCGGCGGCGCCCGCCTGGGCCGCGTCGCCGGCCTTGGTCGCGGCGGCGCCGGCGGCCTCGCCCGCCTGGTCGGCGACCCTCGGGGCCTCGCCCTTGACCTTGGAGACGGCGCTGGAGATCCAGCCGTCCATCATCGCCCCGCCCTCGGCCAAGGACTTTTCCTTGATCCCGAGCACGGCGGTCAGGACGCCGAACAGCGCCAGCAGCGTGACCAGCAGGCTGATGAACGGATTGCCCCGCCGGCGCTTGCTGCGCGCCCACACGGGACTGTGATCGCCGTCATCCGCCATGCGGACCGGTTCAGAAAAACGCATACCAAAACCCCCGTCTTTCGCCCCATGCGGGGCCAACCACGCCCCCTGCGCGGCGTACTGCAAAGCCTAATACAGGCTTAACCATCATCATAGCCGGGGAACCGTCACGGTAATCCAGCATTATCACCCGTGGGGCGAACCCGAGGGATGAAGGACATACCCATGAAAAAGGCAATCATCGCGATCGCCGGCGCGGGCCTGCTGGCTTCCGCCTGCGCCAGCGACGGCTATGGCACCAATGAGACCGTGCGTCAGGGCGCCATCGGCGCAGGCATCGGCGCCGTCGCCGGGGCCATCATCGGCAACAACGTCGGAGACGGCAACGCTGGCACCGGCGCCGCTATCGGCGCCGTCGTGGGCGGTGCGGCCGGCGCGATCCGCGGTTCGCAGCAGGACCGGGCCAACCAGCAGCGCTACCGCGACAGCCAGGGCCGGTACTACTACTGCTACGACGGCCGTCAGAGCGAATGCTATTGGGAGAATGGCCAGCGCCGGTACTAGGCGCGGGTCGGACTTCGTGAGTGATCAGGGCGGTTCGTCACAGGCGGGCCGCCCTTTTTGACTGGAGGGCTGGATGAAGGGGCTGATTGCCGGGCTCGCAGCCGGGCTGGCGCTGGCGGGCTGCGCCGGCGTGCCGGGATTCCGCGACCGCAGCGAACTGGTGAGCGAGCCCGAGACGTGCGCGCCGCAGCGGTTCGAGGTCTATTTCCGCGACAGCGAGGCGGGCCTGACCGACGCGGCGCGGCACGCCATCAGCCTGACCGCGACCCAGCTGCAGGGCTGCGAAATCCGGGCGGTCCAGGTCATCGGCCTCGCCGACGCGCGAGGCGGCCCGACAGCCAATCTGGACCTGTCCGAGCGCCGGGCCCTGGCGGTGGCCGAAGCGCTGGAGGCGGCCGGCTGGCCCTCCCCGGCCTTCAGCGTGGTGGTGGCGGGCGAGTCGGGCTCGACCACGGCGGCCGGGGCCAACGAACCGATGCGGCGCCGGACCGAAGTGCTGGTCGACGCGGCGCCTCGCTGAATCGAGGGCCGGAGTGAGACAGCACGACGCGTGACGCGGGCGGGCCGGCGCGGCTAAGGTCGCCCCCGTGACCCGCCTTCTCAAATTGTTCGTCCTGTTGGGCCTGCTGTTGGCCCCGTGCGTCGCCGCAGCGCAGGACGGGCGCGTGCAGCGCACCGAACGGATCGCGGCCGAACTGGTCCCGATGTCGCAATGGGCCGCCCCGGGCTCCACGGCGATCGTGGCGGTGCGCCAGGACATCGAACCCGGCTGGCACACCTACTGGCGGAACCCCGGCGACTCCGGCGGCCCGACGACCCTGACCTGGACCCTTCCGGCCGGCGTCGAGGCGGGGGACATCGTCTGGCCGCTGCCCCAGCGCCAGCGGCTCAAGACGCTGATGAATTACGGCTATTCGGGCGAGGTCTATCTGCCGGTTCCGGTGACGATCCCAGCGGACGCCCGGCCGGGCTCGAGCCTGCCGCTGCGGGTCAAGGCGCAGTTCTTCGTGTGCAGCGCCGAGATGTGCGTGCCGGACGACCTGATCCTGGCGCTCGACCTGCCGATCCGGAACGGGGCGGCGCCGCTGGCCGGACGGCGGGGCGCGGAGATCCGGCGCGTCGTCGAGACGGCGCCGCGGCCCGCCGGCATCCTGGCCCGGATTACTCTGCAGGACGGCGTGGCGACGCTGACCGCCAGCGGCGGCCCGCTGGCCGGACGTGATCCGGGGCCAAGCTATTTCTTCCCGTTCGACCAGGGCGTCATCGCCCACGCCGCGACCCAGTCCGGCGGCTACGGTCCGGACGGCCTGAGGCTGGCCCTGACGCCGGACCCTGATTTCTCCGCCGCTCCGAAACCGATCCGAGGGGTCCTGTCGACGGCGCTGGGCGCCTTCGAGATCGCCGCCGAGGGCGGGCCGCCCCTGCCCGGCACCCGCGGCGCGGGCGACCTGGCTCCCGCGCCGGAGGATGGCCCGGCCCCCGTGGGAGGGAGCGCGCCGACGGGATTCATCCACGCCGCCCTGTTCGCGCTGTTGGGCGGGCTGATCCTCAACCTGATGCCCTGCGTCTTCCCGATCCTCGCCATGAAGGCGGCGGCGCTGGCGGCCTCGGCCCACGATGCGCCCCGCGCGCGCCGGGACGGGCTGGCCTTCCTTGCCGGGGTGCTGGCGACCTTCCTGTTGCTGGCGGGCGTCCTGCTGGCGCTTCGCGCAGCGGGACAGGCGGCGGGCTGGGGCTTCCAGCTTCAGTCGCCGGCGGTGATCGCGATGCTGGCGCTCCTGATGCTGGCGGTCGGACTGAACCTGTCGGGCGTGTTCCATGTCGGGGCGGGGCTGCAGGGCGTCGGATCCGGGCCGCTGGCGAGACTCGGAGGGACCGCGTCCGCCTTCCTGACCGGGGTGCTGGCGGTGGTCGTGGCCGCCCCCTGCACGGCGCCGTTCATGGCCGTGGCGCTGGGCTCGGCCCTGTTGATGCCGTGGCCGATGGCGCTGGCGGTCTTCCTGATGCTCGGGCTGGGGCTGGCCCTGCCCTATGTGCTGGTCAGCCTGGTCCCAGGCCTGCTGTCGCGCCTGCCGCGGCCGGGCCCGTGGATGGAGCGGCTCAAGGGTCTGCTGGCCTTCCCGATGTACGGCGCCGCCCTGTGGCTGGCCTGGGTGTTCAGCCGCCAGACGGGCGCCGAGGCGCTGGGCCTGTTGATGGCTGGAGGCCTGCTGCTGGCCCTGGCGGCATGGTTGTTCGGCCTTGCCCAGGTGGACCGGGCGCTCGGCCGGCGGGGCTTGCTCCTGGCGCTTGCAGCCGTCGGGGCTCTCGTCCTGGCGGTGGGCGGAACCGCGATGGCTGTGCGGCTGCCGGTGGAGGCGGGAGGCGCGCCCGCACCCGCCGGTCCCGGGCCTGTCAGCGCCCCCTGGTCGAGCGAGGCGGTGCAGGCGGCGCTGGCCGAGGGGCGGCCGGTGCTGGTCAATTTCACCGCCGACTGGTGCGTGACCTGCAAGATCAACGAGGCCGGCGCCCTGACCTCTGCGCGAACGAGGCGGGCGCTGCAGACGGCGAACGTCGTCTATCTGGTCGGGGACTGGACCCGGCGCGACGACGCCATCACCGCAGAGCTGAGGCGGCATGGGCGATCGGGCGTACCGCTCTATCTGCTATATTCGCCCGGCGAGGCAGAGCCGCGCATCCTGCCGCAGCTGCTGACGGAGGGGGTGGTGGTGGAGGCGCTCGCTAGGTCGGGACCCCGGACTGGGCGTCCGGCTGCGGCGGCGAGGTGATGACCTCGACATTGTCGTTGAGCAGATAGGCCAGTTCGTCGAGAGCGACGGTGCGTTCGGCTGGGGTCGCGGCGGCTGCGACGGCGGCGACCTTGACCGGGATGTCCTCGGAAATGCCGCGCAGGATGCATTTCAGATCGCCGTCGGTTCCCCGTTCCTTGAGGATCAGGTGACCCTGCATGTCCAGGGCGGCCAGACTTTCGGCCTCGACCTTGAAGCGACCGAAGGCTTCGGGCGACACGAGCCAGTCCGGCGTGGAGGCGAGGTTGGCGCGCCACTGATCGACCACGCCTTTCAGCGCGCCCGAACGCAGGACAATGTCCGAGAACAGGGGCTCCCCCGCGACGGATGCCGGCGCATCTGCGGCGGCCGGCGGCTGGGCCGCGGCCATCGCCACATTGGGGTCCGAGAGCAGGAGGGAGACGGCCAGGGCGACGCCGCAGGACATGACGATCCTCATTAGTTTGGCCGAATCGCGGTTTCGGCGTTGAACCGGCTTACGCCCCACCCGTAAACGAGGGTTTACCCTCCTCGTGCAGAGTTCGCCCATGACCGCCCGCTCCCAGGCCCTGGACATGCTTCGCGCCGTCGCGCGCAAGGACGCCAGCGGCCGCATCGTGCATCAGTTCGCGACCGATCCGCGCCGGACTGAACGGATGGGCGTCGAGGCCGCGGGCCTTTATGTCGACCTGTCCAAGCAAAGCTGGACCGCGGAAGCCTTCGAGGCGGCGCTGGACCTGGCCCGGGCCTGCGATATCGAGGGGCGGCGGGCGGCGCTGTTCGGCGGCGAGGCGGTCAACAACACCGAGGGCCGGGCGGTGCTGCATCCGGCGCTGCGCGCGGCGGACGACGCCGATTTCCGCGCCCTGGGAGAACCCGTCTCGAAGGAAGTCGCGGAGACGCGGCGCGAAATGGCGAAATTCGCCACCGACATCGGTTCCGGGGCCGAGACGGGCGGGACCAAGCAGCCCTTCACCGCCATCGTGCACATCGGCATCGGCGGCTCGGACCTCGGGCCGCGCCTGCTGTGGGACGCGCTGCGCCCGCTGGAGCCGACCATCGACCTTCGTTTCGTGGCCAACATCGATCCGCGCGACATGGCTGAGGCGCTGGCCGGGCTGGACCCGGAGACCACGCTGGTGGTGGTGGTGTCCAAGACCTTCACCACCCAGGAAACCCTGGCCAATGCGGAGCTGGCCAAGGCCTGGCTGGCCGAGAGCCTGTCGCCGCGCCGGATGGTTCGCCATCTGGTCGGGGTCACGGCCGCGCCGGAGAAGGCCGAGGCCTGGGGCTGCGGGCGGACCTTCGGCTTTCGTGACTGGGTCGGCGGCCGCTACTCGCTGTGGTCGGCAGTCTCGCTTTCGGTGGCCGTGGCGCTGGGCTGGGACGTGTTCGAGCGGGTCCTCGCGGGCGCCCGCGCCCTGGACGAGCATTTCCGAGACGCCGATGTTGAGAAGAACGCGCCGGTGCTGATGGCGCTGGCGCAGGTGTTCAATGTCGAGGGTCTGGGTCGGACCGCCCGCACCGTCGCCCCCTACGCCCACGGTCTGCGTCGCCTGCCCGCCTTCCTGCAGCAGCTGGAGATGGAGTCGAACGGCAAGCGGGTGAAGCGCGACGGCTCGCCGGTCGACACCGCCACCGGACCGATCGTGTTCGGCGAGCCGGGCACCAACGGCCAGCACGCCTTCTTCCAGCAGATCCACCAGGGGCCGCAGGTGGTCCCGGCCGAGTTCGTCGTCGTGGCGCACACCTCCGACGCCGCCATGGACGCGCGCGAGGGAGACGCGCCGCTGTGGTCGAACGCCCTCGCCCAGGCGCAGGCCCTGATGGTCGGCAAGACCGAGGCGGAGGCGCGGGCGGAACTGCTGGCCGGCGGCGCCTCGGCGGAGGAGGCCGACCGGCTGGCCCCGCACAAGGCCTTCCCCGGCGACCGGCCGTCGACCACCCTGTTGATGGACGCCCTGACGCCCGAGGCCGTCGGCGCCCTGATCGCCCTCTATGAGCACAAGACCTTCGTCGAGGGCGTGATCTGGGACATCAACAGCTTCGACCAGTGGGGGGTGGAGCTGGGCAAGGTGCTGGCGAAGGCCATCCTGAAGGACGTCCAGGCCGGAGAGCCGTCGGCCGGGCTGGATCCGTCAACGGCGGAGTTGATGAAGCGGCTCATGGTCTGAGACGCCCATGAAAAAGGCGGGCGCCGTCCCCGGAGCCCGCCTTCCTCGCCCACGCCCGGCCAGAACTCACGCGGCCGGGGATCAGGGAGCCGTCCTACCAGCGACGATCGTAGCGATAGTCGCGGTCGCTGCGGCGGTCATCCCGGCGGTCGCGGCGGTAATCGCGCTCGTAGCGGTAGTTCGAGTTGTAATCGCGGCTGTTGATGCCGTGCTCGCGCTCCCAGTGACCCTGGTTCCGGTAGCAGCGCCCGCCGCGGTAGTAGCCGCAGTCGTCGTCGTTATCGGCGGTGGCGCCGAGAGCGGCCCCGGCGAGGGCCCCGCCGGCGATGTAGGTTCCGTCGCCGTTGCCGATCAGGGCGCCGGCCAGGGCGCCGACGGCGGCGCCGATCAGCACGTCCTCGGTGCGGTCGTTGTCATTGCCGCGGTCGCGGTCACGATACCGGCTCTGGGCGTCCGCCGGGCTCGCCGCGGCCAGGCTCAGGGCCAGGGCGCCGGCCACGGCCGGGGCGGTGATGGCGAATTTCGAAAGCGTCTTCATGGTCGGTCCTTTCGCGTCTGCGCGCCGATGGGAGACCTGTATGCGCCTGTCCGCCTGAACAGGCCGGGGAAGCCCGGTTCATCCGGCGTTCATCGGGGCCGCGGAGCGGCGAAAATTCGGCGGCGGAGTCCCTTGACGGCGCCAGACCCGGGTCCTACCTGCCGCTCGCGTTAGCACTCGGGGGACGCGGCTGCCAAAGCCGCGACCGGGCGCTCAAATCGAAACTGTTTTGGGAGATGTTACAGATGGCGTTTCGTCCGCTCGGCGACCGCGTGCTCGTGAAGCGCGTGGAAGAGGAATCCAAGACCAAGGGCGGGATCATCATCCCCGACACCGCCAAGGAGAAGCCGCAGGAAGGCGAAGTCGTCGCTGTCGGCCCCGGCTCGCGGGACGAGGACGGCAAATACATCGCCATGGACCTGAAGGCCGGCGACCGCATCCTGTTCGGCAAATGGTCGGGCACCGAGGTCAAGCTGGAAGGCGAAGACCTGATCATCATGAAGGAATCGGACGTGCTCGGAGTGCTGAGCTAAGGCTCAGCCCTCGGGGGCGAGGGTCGAGGGACGAGGGGCGATGACGCCGCGTCCGGACCGACCTTCCTCGCCCCTCGACCCTCATCCCTCGACTCTATTCAAAAGGAGCTGCCTCACATGGCCGCGAAACAAGTTCAGTTCTCCACCGAAGCCCGCGAGAAGATGCTGCGGGGCGTCAACGTCCTGGCCAATGCGGTCAAGGTCACGCTCGGCCCGAAAGGCCGCAACGTCATCATCCAGAAGTCCTTCGGCGCCCCGCGCTCGACCAAGGACGGCGTCTCGGTGGCCAAGGAAATCGAGCTGGAAGACGCCTTCGAGAACATGGGCGCCCAGCTGATCCGCGAGGTCGCCTCCAAGACCAATGACAAGGCCGGCGACGGCACCACCACCGCCACCGTCCTGGCCCAGTCGATCGTGCAGGAAGGCCTCAAGTCCGTCGCCGCCGGCATGAACCCGATGGATCTGAAGCGCGGCATCGACAAGGCCGTCGCCGCCGTCATCGCCGACATCAAGGCCTCGTCCAAGAAGGTCTCCGCCAACTCCGAGATCGCCCAGGTCGGCACCATCTCGGCCAACGGCGACGCCGACGTCGGCCGCATGCTGGCCGAGGCCATGCAGAAGGTCGGCAACGAGGGCGTGATCACGGTCGAGGAAGCGAAGTCGCTCGAGACTGAACTTGAGGTCGTCGAGGGCATGCAGTTCGACCGTGGCTATCTCTCGCCGTACTTCATCACCAATGCCGAGAAGATGCGCGTGGAGCTGGAGGATCCCTACATCCTCATCCACGAGAAGAAGCTCTCCGGCCTGCAGCCGCTGCTGCCGGTGCTGGAGTCGGTCGTGCAGTCGGGCAAGCCGCTGCTGATCATCGCGGAAGAGGTCGAGGGCGAGGCGCTGGCCACCCTGGTGGTCAACAAGCTGCGCGGCGGCCTCAAGGTCGCGGCGGTCAAGGCGCCGGGCTTCGGCGATCGCCGCAAGGCCATGCTGGAGGACATCGCCGTCCTCACGTCCGGCCAGGTCATCAGCGAGGATCTTGGCATCAAGCTCGAGAATGTCACGCTCGACATGCTCGGCCGCGCCAAGAAGGTCACGATCGAGAAGGAATACACCACGATCGTCGACGGCGCGGGCAAGAAGGCCGACATCCAGGCCCGCTGCGGCCAGATCAAGGCGCAGGTCGAGGAGACCACCTCGGACTACGACCGTGAGAAGCTGCAGGAGCGTCTTGCCAAGCTGGCTGGCGGCGTTGCCGTCATCCGCGTCGGCGGCGCGACCGAGGTCGAGGTGAAGGAGCGCAAGGATCGCGTCGACGATGCGATGCATGCGACCAAGGCGGCGGTCGAGGAAGGTGTCGTCGCCGGTGGCGGCGTGGCCCTGCTCTATGCGACCAATGCCCTCAAGAACCTCAAGGTCGAGAACCACGATCAGCAGGTCGGCATCGACATCGTCAAGAAGGCGTTGTTGGCCCCTGCGAAGCAGATCGCCGAGAACGCGGGCGTCGACGGCGCCATCGTTGCCGGCAAGCTGCTCGAGCAGAAGAACACCGGCTGGGGCTTCGACGCCCAGGCGCTGATCGTCGTCGAGGCCCTTGGCGACCTTGTCGAGCACGGCCGACGAGGCGCGCAGCAGCGCGACGCCGCCGCCGGGAACGATGCCCTCCTCGACCGCGGCCTTGGTGGCGTGCATCGCGTC
>NZ_DASPMM010000021.1:0-11429 GCF_035627055.1 Brevundimonas sp.
CGAAGCTCGCGGTCGGCGTGGTTGGCGCAAGGATCACGTCGCACTGCTCGAAAGCCTGATCGAAATCGCGCGCGATCAGCGCGCGGACCCGCTGCGCCTGGTTGTAATAGGCGTCGTAGAATCCGGCGGACAGGACATAAGTGCCGATCAGGATCCGGCGCTTCACCTCGGCCCCGAAGCCCTCGGCGCGGGTCTTCTCGTAGGTCTCGGTGAGGTTGCTCCCCTCGACCCGCAGGCCGTAGCGCATGCCGTCGTAGCGGGCGAGGTTCGACGAGGCCTCCGCCGGGGCGATGATGTAGTAGGCCGGCAGCGCGTACTTGGTGTGCGGCAGGCTGACCTCGACGATCTCGCAGCCGGCCTCCTTCAGCCAGGCGATGCCCTGCTCCCACAGCTTCTCGATCTCGGCCGGCATGCCGTCGACCCGGTATTCCTTGGGGATGCCGATCCGCAGGCCCTTCACCGACCTGCCGACGAAGCTCGCGAAGTCCGGAGTCTCGATGGGCAGGCTGGTGGAGTCCTTCGGGTCGTGACCCGCCATGGATTTCAGCAGGATGGCGGCGTCTTCGACCGTCTTGGCGATCGGGCCGGCCTGATCGAGCGAGGAGGCGAAGGCCACCACGCCCCAGCGCGATACCCGGCCATAGGTCGGCTTGATGCCCACAGTGCCGGTGAAGGAAGCCGGCTGGCGGATCGAGCCGCCGGTGTCGGTGGCCGTGGCGCCCAGGCAGAGCTCGGCGGCCACCGCCGCGGCGGAACCGCCGGACGACCCGCCCGGAGTCAGCTTGGCGTTGGAGCCGGCCGACCGCCAGGGATTGACCACTGGCCCGAAGGCCGACGTCTCGTTGGACGAGCCCATGGCGAACTCGTCCATGTTCAGCTTGCCGAGCATGACCGCGCCGTCCCGCCACAGGTTGGACGTGACGGTGGACTCATAGGGCGGGACGAAGCCGCGGAGCATGTTGGAGCCGGCCGTGGTCTGGACGCCGTCGGTGCAGAACAGGTCCTTGATGCCCAGCGGCGCGCCTTCGAGGGCCCCGCCCTCGCCTTTCGCCAGCCGGGCGTCGGACGCGCGGGCCATGTCCAGCGCCTTGTCGGTGGTCTGGACGACGTAGGCGTTGAGGCGCGGGTTGGCGGCGTCGATCTCGGCGACGAAGGCGCGGGTGATCTCTTCCGAGGAGAAGTCGCGGGCCTTGAGGCCGTCGAGGGCGGCCTTGAGCGTCAGTTTCGTGAGGTCGGTCATGGCTTACTCGACCACCTTGGGGACCACGAAGAAGCCGTCGGCGGATTTCGGGGCGTTGGACAGGACGGCGTCGATCTTGTTCCCGTCGGTGACCACGTCGTCGCGCAGGCGCAGGGGCTGGTGGACGTTGGAGGTCATCGGCTCGACGCCGTCGACGTCGACCTCGTTGAGCTGCTCGATCCAGGCGAGGATGCCGTTCAGCTCCCGGGCCAGCGGCTCCAGCCGGTCTTCCGGGGTCTTGATGCGGGCGAGGTGCGCCACCCGGCGCACGGTCGCGGCGTCGATGGCCATGCGGCCCTCCGATAGCGAGAACGTAAGCGGGCGGGATTAGCCGCCCGGACCCGGTTTCACAAGGATTCTGAGAGGGGCGCGCGCTATTGCGCCGGCGTCAAGGTCACCTCGGACGGGGCGGAGCCGTCGGCGGCGATGGGCCAGCCGACGATGACCCGGCGGGTGCGGCTGCCGATCCGGCCCGTGGCCTCGTCCATGGTGCTTTCCTCGAGCTCCAGATCCACGCGTCCGGCCCGCTGGGACAGGATGCGGTAGTCGAGCACGTCACCGAGCCGGAAGACGCGCCAGCCATCCGCCGGGCCCTGGAAGAAGGCGATGTGGGTGTAGAGGCCGTTCATGGCCGGGTCGCCGCCGGCCGTGCCGAACAGTTTGGCGGCCAAGGGCCCCTGCCCCGACAGCTGGTCGAGGCGCACGACGGCGGCGGCCTGCTGCAGGGCGGCGTCGTTTTCCGGCTGCAGCGTGGCGGCGGGACCGGAGGCGGCCAGCGGGGCGACGGCGGCGAGCGGCGCGGCCTGTTCGGCCGGAGGCACGGCCTCCTTGCGGCTTTCGACGCCGGTATCGCAGGCGGCGAGCCCGATCAGGGCGGAGAGGAACAGCAGCGGTTTCATCGGACGACCCTCCTCGTCAAACGCGGACGAAGCTTTGCACTTTGACTCGGGCGCGCGCCAGTCCTACCCGCAGGCCCGTGACCGTCATGACCCTCGAAGAGCTCGCCGCCGCCACGCCGCCCGGAACGCCGTGGCTGGGGCTGGACCTCGGCGAGAAGACCATCGGCGTGGCGGCGTCGGACGCGACGCGGATGATCGCCAGCCCGCTGGTGCTGGTCCGCAAGACGAAATTCACCCAGGACGCCGAGGCGGTGCTGAAGCTGATGGACGGGCGCAGGGCGTCCGGGCTGGTGATCGGCCTGCCGCTGAACATGGACGGGAGCGAGGGACCGCGGGCGCAGTCGTGCCGGGCCTTCGCGCGCAACCTTCAGCGGCTGCGCGAGGTGCCGGTCGCGTTTCAGGACGAGCGGCTGTCGACCAGCGCGGTGGAGCGGTTCCTGATCGAGGAGCTGGACCTCAACCGCAAGCGGCGGGCCAATGTGGTCGACCGCACCGCCGCCGCCTGGATCCTGCAGGGGGCGCTGGACCGGCTGAGGGACGCCGCCGCGCGATGAACGGATTGCTGGCCGGGATCGTGCCGGTGTTCGCCATGATCGCTCTGGGCTGGACGCTGAAGGTGCGCGGCCTGCTCGGCGACGACGGCTGGCGGGCGGTCGAGCGATTGACCTATTTCATCTTCTACCCGGCCTTCCTCGTGCCCGCGGTGTGGGGCGCGGACTTCGGCGCGGGGACGGCCGGGCCGGTGGCGCTGAGCACCATCGGCGTGTCGTTCATGGTCGCGCTGGCGACGCTGGCGGCCAAGCCGGCGATCCGGGTCAGCGACCCCGGCTTCACCAGCGTGTTCCAGGGCGTGATCCGCTGGAACGGCTTCGTCTTCCTGCCGGTGGCGGGGGCCGTGTTCGGAGAGCCGGGGCTGGGCACGGCGGCGGTGGCCTTCGGCGTGTTGGCCCCGGCGCTGAACGTGATCTGCGTGCTGGCGCTGGCGAAGTGGGGCGCGGGACAGGGCGGGGGCTGGCGGCTGGCGCTACGCTCGCTGGCGCGCAATCCGATCATCTGGGCCTGCGGGATCGGGGCGGTGCTGAACCTGAGCGGGCTGAAGCCGCATCCGATCATGGAGGGGGTGTTCGGGATGATGGGGCCGGGCGCGATCGCCCTGGGGCTGATCACCGCCGGGGCGGGGTTGAGCTTCCGCTACGCCGCGAGCCGGCCCGTGCTGATCGTGACCGTGGCGGCGATCAAGCTGCTGCTGTTGCCGGTGGCCATGTTCTACGTCTGCGGCTGGCTGGGCGGCGACCGGACGGCGCAGGGGATCGCCCTGCTGGCCGGAGCGGCGCCCGGCGCGGCGGCCTCCTATGTGCTGGCGCGGCAGATGGGCGGGGACGCGCCGCTGATCGCCGGAGTGGTGGCGTTCACCACCGTCGCCAGCGCCGCCACCATCCCGTTGCTGCTGGCGGCCTTCCGTTTCCTGTGAGTCCACCGTATAGCCGGGCCTCGATGACCCAGCCCGCCGCCGTCACCGACCTGATCCACGAGCGGCTGGCGCCGTTCCCCCGCGACCATTTCCTGTCCGCCGGCGATCTGAACGCCGCGACTGTCCCGCCGTTGCTGGACCTCGCCGACGCCTTCGTCGACTTCAACCGGCAATCGTCGAAGTCGCTGGACCTGATGCGCGGCCGCACGGTCATGAACCTGTTCTTCGAGAACTCGACCCGGACCAGCGCCTCGTTCGAGATCGCGGCCAAGCGGCTGGGGGCCGATGTGACGGCGCTGAGCCCGCGCACCTCGTCCACGGCCAAGGGCGAGACCCTGATCGATACCGCGGCGACGCTGAACGCCATGAAGCCGGACGTGCTGGTGGTTCGCCACTCGGCGTCGGGCGCGGCGGCCCTGCTGTCGCAGAAGGTCAGCTGCGCCGTCGTCAACGCCGGCGACGGGCGGCATGAGCATCCGACCCAGGCGCTGCTGGACCTGCTGAGCCTGCGCCGGGCGTTCGGCGACGTGGGCGGGCTGAGCGTGGCCATCTGCGGCGACATCGCCCACAGCCGGGTGGCGCGCTCGAACGTCGCCCTGCTGTCGATGATGGGGGCGCGGGTGCGGCTGATCGGGCCGCCGACGCTGGTGCCCGGCGACGCCGACCGCTGGGGCTGCGAGGTGTTCCACGACATGCGCGAGGGGCTGCAGGGCGTCGAGGTGGTGATGATGCTGCGCCTGCAGCTGGAGCGGATGGAGGGGGCCCTGGTGCCTTCGACCCGCGAGTATTTCCGCTTCTGGGGTCTGGACCGCGAGAAGCTGGCCTGGGCCAGGCCGGGGGCCAAGGTGATGCATCCGGGGCCGATGAACCGCGGGGTCGAGATCGACTCGGATGTGGCCGACGACCTGACCGTGTCGCTGATCCAGGATCAGGTCGAGATGGGCGTGGCGGCGCGGATGGCGGTGCTGGCGGCCCTGTCGGCGCGACGCGAGGGAGCCGGGGCATGAGCGCGCTGGCGATTCTCAATGCGCGGCTGCTGGACGCGGCGAGCGACTATGACGGCCCGGGCGCGGTGCTGGTCGAGCACGGGCGGATCGTCGAGGTCATCCACGGTCATGATGCCGTCGCGCCGCAAGACGTCGAGGTCGTCGACGCCGGCGGCCTGTGCCTGTCGCCGGGGCTGATCGACATCCGGGTCAAGACGGGCGAGCCGGGGGCGGAGCCGAAGGAGACGCTGAAGTCGGCCTCGCTGTCGGCGGCGGCGGGCGGGGTGACCACCATCGTCATCCAGCCGGACACCGACCCGGCCATCGACGATCCGGCGATGATCGAGTTCATCCAGCGGCGCGGGGCGGCCCTGGAGCTGATCAATGTGCGGGCGGCGGGGGCGGCGACGCAGGGCCGCAACGGGGACCGGATGGCCGAAATCGGCCTGATGGACGAGGCCGGGGCGCTGTATTTCACCGACGTCGACCGGGTCATCGCCAATACCCGGATGCTGCAGCGGGTGATGAGCTATGCGGCGGCGTTCAACGCGCTGGTGTCGTGCCGCCCGGCCGATCCGTGGTTGAGCGAGGGGGCGGTGGCGACCTCGGGCGAGTTGGCGACGCGGTTGGGACTGGCCTCCGCGCCGGCCATCGCCGAACGCATCCAGCTGGAGCGCGACCTGGCGCTGGTCGAGCAGACCGGGGCGCGGTTCCTGATCGACCAGATCTCCACCGAGGGCGCGCTGGAGACGCTGGCGCGGGCGCGGGCCCGGGGACTGGAGGTCGCCGCCTCGGTGTCGATCAACCATCTGTGCTTCAACGAGATCGACATTGGCGACTACCGGACCTTCTACCGGATGGACCCGCCGCTGCGGCCGGAGAGCGACCGGCAGGCGCTGATCGAGGCGGTGCGGGACGGGTTGATCGACGCCATCACCAGCGCCCACGCCCCCGCCCCGGCTGAGGACAAGCGGAGGCCGTTCGCCGAGGCGACGCCAGGGGCGGTGGGTCTGGAGACGTTGCTGCCGGCGGCGCTGTCGCTGCATCACGAGGATGGGCTCGACCTGCTGGACATCCTGCGGCCGCTGACGTACGGGCCGGCGACGCTGCTGGGGCTCGACAGCGGCGTGCTGGCGCAGGGCGCGCCGGCCGACCTGATGCTGTTCGATCCCGGTGCGCCGGTGGTGATCGACGCCGATGCCCTGAAATCCAAGTCGAAGAACTCGCCCTTCGATGGGCGCCGCCTGCAAGGCAAGGTCTTGCTCACCGTCGTCGGCGGACGCATCGTCCACGACGCACGCTAGAGGGGAGCGAATCAGTTGCAGGATCTGGTCGGACCCGCCTTGGGGACGCTCGCGCTCGCCGCGGCGGGCGGCTACCTGCTGGGCTCCATTCCATTCGGCGTGATCCTGACGCGGGCGGCGGGCGCCGGCGACGTCCGCCAGATCGGCTCCGGCAACATCGGCGCGACCAATGTGCTGCGGACGGGGCGCAAGGACCTGGCCATCGCCACCCTGCTGCTCGACGCGGGCAAGGGGGCGGCGGCGCTGCTGCTGGCGCGGGCGCTGTTTCCGGACGTGCCCGCGATCGCCGCCATCGCCGGCGGCGCGGCCTTCCTCGGCCACCTGTTCCCGGTCTGGCTGGGCTTCAAGGGCGGCAAGGGCGTGGCGACCTTCTTCGGCCTGCTGCTGGCCGCGGCCTGGCCGCTCGGCCTGCTCGCCGGAGCGACCTGGCTGATCGTCGCCGCCGTGTTCCGGATTTCCTCGCTCGCGGCGCTGGTCGCCGCCGCCGCCGCGCCGCTCTACGCCCTGCTGCCGCTGGCGGCGCTGGGACTGCCCGCGCCGGCGCCGATCCTGGTGCTGGCGGCCTTCACCGCGGCCCTGATCTGGGTGCGGCACCACCAGAATATCGCCCGCCTGCTCAAGGGGACGGAACCGCGCATCGGGGCCGGAAAGGCGTGACCGCCCGGGCGCCGCTGCCGGAGACGGAGCGGTTCGCCCGATTGCGACTCGCCCGGACCGATCGGATTGGTCCGGTCACCTTCAAACAGCTGCTCGACCGGTTCGGCTCGGCCGAGCGGGCCATTGAAGCCCTGCCCGACCTCCTCCGCCGCGGCGGCGGTGACGGGCATGACCTGCCGCCCGCCGCCGAAATCGAAGCCGAGATCGAGGCTGGGGCGAGGCTCGGCGCGAGGCTGATCGTTCTGGACGACGCGGACTATCCGGAGATGCTGGCCGCGGTCGATCCGCCGCCGCCGATGCTGTGGGCGCTGGGCGATACGAGCCTGATGAGCCGCCCCTGCATCGCCGTGGTCGGGGCCCGGATCGCCTCGGCGGGCGGGCAGCGGATCGCGCGCGGACTGTCGCAGCAGCTCGGCGAGGCCGGGCATGTGGTGGTGTCCGGACTGGCGCGCGGGATCGACGGCGCGGCGCATGCCGGGGCGCTGGCGACCGGGACCGTCGCGGTGCTGGGCGGCGGAGTCGATGACGTCTATCCGCCGGACAACGCCGAACTCTATGCGCAGATCGTCGAGCAGGGCTGCGTCGTCTCGGAGAGCCGGATCGGGGCGCGGGCGCAGGCCAAGGACTTCCCGCGGCGCAACCGCATCATCTCCGGCCTGTCGCGCGGCGTGATCGTGGTCGAGGCCGAGATCCGCTCGGGGTCGCTGATCACCGCGCGGCTGGCCGCCGAACAGGGGCGCGACGTGTTCGCCATCCCCGGCTCGCCGCTCGATCCGAGGTCCCGCGGGCCGAACGAGCTGCTGCGGCAGGGCGCGATCCTGTGCGAAGGGGTGGACGACGTGGAACGGGCCTTCTCGACGTTGCGCACGCTGCGGGAGCCGCCGGCGGACAATCCGTTCGAGGGCGCGCCGGAGGACATCGACGCGGCGTTTCTGGAACGCGTCGCCGCCCTGCTGTCGCCGACGCCGACGCCGCGCGACGAGCTGGCCCGGGCCCTGTCGGCCCCGATCGGACTGGTCGCCGCCGCCCTACTGGAACTGAGCCTCGCCGGACGCGCGACCCTGCTGCCGGGAGGGCTGGTTTCGCTCTGACCGCCGCCCCGAATTACGCCGCCGATTGACAGCGACGTCCGCGCCAACCACGTTCCGCCCCCTTTCGAGCCCCTTCAAGGCCCCCTCCCCGCATGAACCTCGTCGTCGTCGAGAGCCCCGCAAAGGCCAAGACCATCAACAAATATCTGGGCCCGGACTTCCACGTCCTGGCGTCCTACGGCCACGTCCGCGACCTGCCGTCGAAGGACGGTTCGGTTCTGCCCGACGACGACTTCGCCATGTCCTGGGAGATCGATCCCAAGGCCTCGAAGCGGATGTCCGAGATCGCCGAGGCGGCGAAGAAGGCCGACCGCGTCATCCTCGCCACCGACCCGGATCGCGAGGGCGAGGCGATCAGCTGGCACGTGCTGGACATCCTGACGAAGAAGAAGGCGCTGAAGGACACGCCGGTCGAACGGGTCACCTTCAACGCCATCACCAAGGGCGCGGTGCTGGAGGCCATGGCCAATCCGCGCCAGCTGGATATGGAGCTGGTCGAGGCCTATCTGGCCCGGCGGGCGCTGGACTATCTGGTCGGCTTCACCCTGTCGCCGGTGCTGTGGCGCAAGCTGCCCGGCGCCCGCTCGGCCGGGCGGGTGCAGTCGGTGGCGCTGCGCATCGTGGTCGACCGCGAGCTGGAGATCGAGGCCTTCCGGCCGCAGGAATACTGGTCGGTCGAGGCCGACCTGACCGCCGACAGCCCGCCGTTCACGACGCGGCTGGTCAAGCACGCCGGCAAACGGGTGCAGCGGCTGGACATCACCTCCGAAGCCATGGCCTCGGCGGCGCGCGAGGCGATCAACGCCGGGACCTTCACGATCCGCTCGATCGAGAAGAAGCCGGTCAAGCGCGCGCCGAGCCCGCCGTTCATGACCTCGACCCTGCAGCAGGAGGCGAGCCGCAAGCTGGGCTTCACGGCGCAGCGGACGATGCAGGCGGCGCAGAAGCTGTACGAGGGCGTCGACGACCAGGGCGGCCTGATCACCTATATGCGGACCGACGGCCTGTACGTCAGCCCGGAGGGCATCGCCCAGGCCCGCGAGGTGATCGGCAGCCGGTTCGGCCCCGCCTACGTTCCGGAGCAGCCCCGCTTCTACAAGACCAAGGCCAAGAATGCGCAGGAGGCCCACGAGGCCATTCGCCCGACCAACATGGCCCGGGCGCCCGAGACCCTGCGTCTGGAGGGCGACCTCCAGCGGCTGTACGAGTTGATCTGGAAACGCACCATCGCCAGCCAGATGGAATCGGCGCGGCTGGACCGGACCACGGTCGAAATCGAGGAGCCGATGGGCGAGACCGCGCTGCGCGCCACGGGTCAGGTCGTGGCCTTCGACGGCTTCATGGCGGTCTATGAAGAGGGCCGAGACGACAAGCCGAAGTCGGGCGAGGACGACGAGGACGACACCACCCGCCTGCCCGCTCTGAAGGAAGGCGCGACGGTCAAGGTCGAGGCCATTCGCACCGAGCAGCATTTCACCGAGCCGCCGCCGCGCTTCTCGGAAGCGACGCTGGTCAAGAAGCTGGAGGAGCTGGGCATCGGGCGGCCGTCGACCTACGCCTCGATCCTGACCACGCTGCGCGACCGGGGCTATGTGCGGACCGACAAGAACCGGTTCATCCCCGAGGACACGGGACGGCTGGTCACGGCCTTCCTTGAGCAGTTCTTCGGCAAGTGGGTGGAGTACGACTTCACCGCCGACCTGGAGACCCAGCTGGACGAGGTGTCGGCGGGCGACCTGGACTGGAAGAAGCTGCTGCGCGACTTCTGGGGCCAGCTGAAGCCGGCCACGGACGAGGTCACCGGCCAGCAGGGCGTGATCGACAAGCTGGACGAGGCGATCGGGCCGTTCCTGTTCCCGCCCAAGGCGGACGGTTCGGACCCGCGCCTGTGCCCGGTCTGCGGCACGGGACGGCTGCACCTGAAGGCCAGCTTCAAGATGAAGTCGACCTTCATCGGCTGCTCCAACTATCCCGAGTGCAAATACACCCGCGGCTTCGGCAGCGGCGCGGCGGACGCCGGGGCCGGGACGGACCGCGAACTGGGCGTCGACCCGGAAACGGGGCAGCCGGTGCACCTGAAGATCGGACGGTTCGGACCCTATGTGGAGACCACGCCGCCGGGGGCGGAGAAGCCCAAGCGCTCGTCGTTGCCGAAGGGCTGGTCGCCGGCCTCGCTGACGCTGGAGCAGGCGTTGCGTCTGCTGGCCCTGCCGCGCGAGGTCGGGCTGCATCCCGAGGACGGCAAGCCGATCACGGCAGGCCTCGGCCGTTACGGGCCGTTCGTGCAGCACGCGGGGACCTATGCCAATGTCGCCGACATCGACGAGGTGTTCGAGGTCGGGTTGAACCGCGCCGTGGTGCTGCTGGCCGAGAAACGCGCGGGCAAGTTCGCCGGACGCGGCGCGGCCGCGGCGCCGCTGAAGGACCTCGGCGCCCACCCGGAAACGGGCGAGCCGATCCACGTCATGGCCGGGCGGTTTGGGCCCTATGTGAAGTCGGGCAAGATCAACGCCACCCTGCCCAAGGGCACGGCGCCCGAGGACCTGACGCTGGAGGCGGCCCTGCCGCTGCTGGCCGCACGGGCGGCGGCGGCTCCGTCGAAGGGCAAGAAGGCCCCGGCGAAGAAGGCGGCGACGAAGAAGCCCGCGGCCAAGAAGACCGCGGCGAAGAAGCCGGCCGCCAAGAAGGCCGCGGCCAAGGCCTAGTTTTTCAGCAGGCGGTCGCGGGCGGCGTTGAGGCGGGAGGCGAGGCCCTCGGTGCCGCCCTGATCCGGGTGGGCGCGGGCCATCAGCCGCTTCCAGGCGGCGTTGATCTGCTGCGGCGTGGCGTCGGCGGAGACGCCGAGCAGCGAGCGGGCCTCGGCCTCGGTCATGGCTTCGGTGCGCGGGCCCGGTGCGCGCTGGCGCGAGGCGAGGGTCAGCCACAGGCCGGCTGCGGCGAGAGCCGCGGCGGGGAGCCAGGAGCCCCGGGCGGCGAGCAGGACGGCGCCGCCGATCAGCACGGCGCTGAACAGGGTGGCGGTGACGCGCCAGTGGCCCTGCCCTCGCCGCTCCGTCTGCCGGCCCAGCCGCACCAGCGCCCAGACGGCGATCGCCGCCAGCGCCAGCCAGACGAGGCTCAAGAGCTCACGCCGCTTCGTCCAGCGGGGCGTTCAGGGAGCCGCCGTCGAGGCCGAGCGCCTGCATCAGATTGCGCAGTTCCTGTCGCGCGGCGACGTGGGCCAGCGACACGGCCACGGGACGGACGTCGTTGGAGAGATCGGCGACGGTCAGGCCGAACGGGAAGAGTTCGCGGTAGATGACGCGGTCGCGCAGGCCCGGGCCGATGCGGAAGCCGACCCGGCGGGCCAGTTTCTCCGTCCGCTCCTCGAGGCGCTGGCGGTTGCGGGCCGCGGCCACGGCCATGCGGTTGACCACCACGATCCAGTCGATGGCGGCGGCGCGGCCCTCGGTGATGGCGCGGTGCTTTCGCGCCTCCCAGACGCTCTCGGAATAGATCGACGGCTTGAGCAACTCGAGCGTGACCGGATCCACCTGCCCGAGCAGGTCGAAGTCGACGAAGCTGTCGTTCATCGGCGTGACAACGAGATCCGCGCGGCCATGGGCCGCCCGGGAGTCAGCCGTATCGGACCCGGGCGTGTCGATGAGCACGATCCCCGCGCCCGAGGCGGCGGCGGCGTCGATGGCCCCTTCAACGGACGCTCCCTCATCCAGGCGGATATGGAGCGGCGCCGGCAGCTCTGCGGCGGGATTAGCCGCCTTCCACGCCAGGCGGTTGTCGA
>NZ_DASPMM010000022.1:0-391747 GCF_035627055.1 Brevundimonas sp.
CGACGTGTGAAGGAGGGCCCGATGGCCATCGACGCGGCGACCGTCAAGAAGGTCGCCAGGCTGGCGCGCATCGACGAGCCGGACGACAAGCTGGAGCCGCTCGCCAAGGAGCTGTCGGCGATCCTGGCGTGGATCGAGCAGCTGGGCGAGGTCGACACCGACGACGTCGAGCCGATGACCTCGGCGGTGGCCGCCGCGCTGCCGATGCGCGAGGACGTGGTCACCGACGGGGGCGATCCGGAGAAGGTGCTGGCGAATGCGCCGAAATCGGTGCGCGGATTCTATGTGGTGCCGAAGGTGGTGGAGTGATGTTGGGGGCGCCTTGCGGTCAGGCCGCCCCACGCCAACTCCCTTTCCCCTCGATGGGGAAAGGGTTGGGGATTGGGGTGATCGCGCTGACCCGTCGGCAGAAGGCGCTTAAGGCGAAGGCGGTTTTCGACTGTCCCTTAAGCGCTCGCTCGTTGAGGTTCGAGCCCGCGCCCCATCCCCAACCCCTTCCCCATCGAGGGGAAGGGGCTCGTGAGGTCCTATGTCTGAGCTGACCCAACTCACCCTGAAGGCCGCGCTCGACGGTCTTGCATCCAAAGCCTTCTCTTCCGAGGAAATCACGCGCGAGCATATCGCCGCCATCGAGAAGGCGCGTTCGCTGAACGCCTATGTGCTGGAGACGCCGGAGAAGGCGCTGGAGATGGCGCGGGCCTCGGATGGGCGGCGGGCCAAGGGCCATGCCGGGCGGCTGGAAGGCGCGCCGCTGGGGATCAAGGACCTGTTCTGCACCGAGGGGGTGCGGTCTACGGCCTGCTCCAACATCATCGGCAACTTCGTCCCGACCTACGAGAGCTCGGTCACCGCCAACCTGTGGCGGGATGGGGCGGTGATGCTGGGTAAGCTGAACATGGACGAGTTCGCCATGGGCTCGTCCAACGAGACCAGCGCCTTCGGCCCCGTCGTCAACCCGTGGAAGTCCGGCGCCTCCAACGCCGACCTGACCCCGGGCGGCAGCTCCGGCGGCTCGGCCTCGGCCGTGGCCGGCGACCTCTGCCTCGCCGCCACCGCCTCCGACACCGGCGGCTCGATCCGCCAGCCCGCCGCCTTCACCGGCACCGTCGGCGTCAAGCCGACCTACGGCCGCGCCAGCCGCTTCGGCATGGTCGCCTTCGCCAGCTCGCTCGATCAGGCCGGGCCGATCGCGAAGACCGTCGAGGACGCCGCCATCCTGCTGCGCTCGATGTGCTCCTTCGACCCGAAGGACTCCACCAGCCTCGATGTCGACACCCCCGACTGGACGCAAAGCCTCGGCAAGGGCGTGAAGGGCCTGCGCATCGGCGTGCCGAAGGAATACGTCGTCGACGGCATGCCCGCCGAGATCCAGGCGCTGTGGGACCAGGGCGTCCAGTGGCTCAAGGCCGCCGGGGCCGAGATCGTCGAGATCAGCCTGCCGCATACAAAATACGCCCTGCCGGCCTACTACATCATCGCCCCGGCCGAGGCCTCGTCCAACCTGGCTCGTTACGACGGCATGCGCTTCGGCCACCGGGCGGAGACCGCCTCCAGCCTGACCGACCTCTACGAGACCAGCCGCGCCGAGGGCTTCGGCAAGGAGGTCCAGCGCCGCCTGACCATCGGCGCCTACGTCCTGTCGGCCGGATTCTACGACGCCTACTACGTCCGCGCCCTCAAGGTCCGCCGCCGCATCGCCATGGATTTCGACGCCGTCTGCGACCGCGTCGACGCCATCCTGACGCCGTCTACGCCGTCGGCCGCCTTCGCCATCGGCGACAGGCAGATCGACCCGCTGCAGATGTATCTGAACGACATCTTCACCGTCACCGCCAACCTCGCCGGCCTGCCGGGCATCTCCGTCCCCGCCGGCCTCGACAAGGGCGGCCTCCCGCTCGGCCTGCAGGTCATCGGCAAGGCCCTGGACGAGGCGACGGTGTTCCAGGTGGCGGACGTGCTGGAGCAGAGCGCGGGGTTCACGGCCCGGCCGGAGAAGTGGTGGTGATGAAGCGCGCGCTCAGCACGGGCTTTTTGGTCATCTACTGGGTCGCCCTGCCTTTTGCCGCGCTGATTATGATCGGCCTGGGCTGGCTTATGCTTGCTCCGAGTGCCTCACAAAGCGCGAGCTTGGTTGTTCCGCTGTGGGTATCGTTCGCGGCTTCCATCATCCTGACCCTCCTTATCGTCTGGAGGCTCTGGACCCATGAACGGGCCCGTCGATCTGCCCGGGAACACGCTTCATCCTCGAATGAGGCTTCGAGAACCAACGATGACTGACACCACCTTCACCATCCAGGGCCGCACCGGCCCCTGGGAACTCGTCATGGGGCTGGAGATCCACGCCCAGGTGGCGTCGCGCGCCAAGCTGTTCTCCGGCGCCGCCGTCGGTTTCGGAGCCGGGCCGAACGAACAGGTGTCGCTGGTCGACGCGGGCTTCCCCGGCATGCTGCCCGTGCTCAACAAATTCTGCGTCGAACAGGCCGTCCGCACCGGCCTCGGCCTCAATGCGAAGATCAACAAACGCAGCCAGTTCGACAGGAAGAACTACTTCTACCCCGACCTGCCGACCGGCTATCAGATCAGCCAGCTGTTCTACCCGATCGTCGGCGAGGGCGTCGTCGAGGTCGAGGCCGAGGACGGCTCCTTCTTCAACGTCGGTATCGAGCGCCTGCACCTCGAACAGGACGCGGGCAAGCTGATCCACGACCTGTCGCCGACCGAGTCCTTCGTCGACCTCAACCGCGCCGGCACCGCCCTGATGGAGATCGTCTCGCGCCCCGACATCCGCTCGCCGGAAGAGGCGGTCGCCTACGTCAAGAAGATACGCACCATCCTGATCTACCTCGGCACCTGCGACGGCGACATGGAGAAGGGCAACCTGCGCGCCGACGTCAACGTCTCGGTCTGCCGCCCCGGCCAGTACGAGAAGTTCAAGGCCACCGGCGAGTTCAGCCACCTCGGCACGCGCTGCGAGATCAAGAACGTCAACTCGTTCCGTTTCATCAACCAGGCCATCAACTACGAGGCCCGGCGCCAGATCGAGATCCTCGAGGACGGCGGCAAGGTCGATCAGGAAACCCGGCTCTACGACCCGACCGCGGGCGAGACCCGCTCGATGCGCTCCAAGGAAGAGGCGATGGACTATCGCTACTTCCCCGACCCCGACCTGCTGCCGCTGGAGCTGGAGCAGGCCTGGATCGACGGCATCAAGGCCTCGCTGCCGGAACTGCCCGATGACAAGCGCCGCCGGCTGATGGCCGACTACGGCCTGTCGCAGTACGACGCCGTGGTGCTGATCTCGGAACAGGCCAAGGCCGACTATTTCGAAGCGGCGGCCAAGGGACGCGACGCCAAACTGGTCGCCAACTGGGTCACCAACGAACTGTCAGCCCGCCTGACCGCCGACGGCAAGGACTTCTCCGAATGCCCGCTGCCGGCCGCCCATGTCGCCCAACTGGTCGAGCTGATCGAGACGAACGTCATCTCCTCGAAGATCGCCAAGGAAGTCTTCGACCACGTCTGGAACGGTGAGGGCAGCCCGGCCGAGGTCGTCGAGAAGCACGGCCTCAAACAGGTCACCGACACGGGCGCCATCGAGAAGGCCGTCGACGAGATCATCGCCGCCAACCCCGACAAGGCGGCGGCGGTGGCCGAAAAGCCCCAGGCCATCGGCTGGTTCGTCGGCCAGGTCATGAAGGCCACCGGCGGCAAGGCCAACCCTGCCGCCGTCAACGACATCCTGAAGTCGAAGCTGGGCCTCTAGTCCAGCAGCGACAGGATCACCCCGGTCGCGATCGCGGCGAGCACGATGTCGCCGGTATCCGTCCGGTAGTAGCCGTAGCCGCGCGGCGGAGGGGCCCAGCCGTAGCGGTGGTAGTCGCGCACGTACCAGTTGCGGCGATAGTCGTAGGGGATCACCGCCCCGCGGCGCCAGCGACGCATCTCGCGCCGGTATTCACGGCGGTCCTGGCGCCAGTCACGCCGCTGGTCGCGCTGATAGCGCCGCCAGTCACGCTCGCGCTCGCGCCGCGTATAGCCCCGGCCATCCCGGCGGTTCTGGTCAGCGCGCCGTTCCCAGCGCTCGTAACGCCCGTCCCGGTCGCGGTCGCCGCGCCAGGATTGCGCCTCGGCGATCGTGGGCGTCGCCAGGACCAGCGACAGGGCGCCGATCATCAGGGGTTTCATCATCTGAACGTCTCCTTCGTCTGGAGCCGCGGTCGCCTTTCATCGGAGTCCGCGACGTGAGACCCGACAAGGCGAAAACCCTTGCGCCCGGCCGCCTGAACCCATGCTGAACAAGTCGTTAAGACTCCCCCGACCCCGCGCCGGAACCATCCGGACCCCTCCCGGTTTCGCTGCCTCAGGCCGAAGGGAGCGAAACATGCTGGCGATGGACTACCGGGGACCGCGACGGGTCCGCATCGAGGAAAAGCCGATGCCGACGATCCAGCATCCCCGCGACGCCATCGTGCGGGTGACGCGCTCCTGCATCTGCGGCTCCGACCTTCACCTCTACCACGGCATGGTGCCCGACACCCGGGTCGGCATGACCTTCGGCCACGAGTTCTGCGGCGTGGTCGAGGAGGTTGGCGGCGACGTCGACAATCTCAAGAAGGGCGACCGCGTCCTCGTCCCCTTCAACATCGCCTGCGGCCAGTGCCACTTCTGCAAACAGGGCCTGTTCGGCAACTGCCACGAGTCCAACGCCCAGGCGACCGCCGTCGGCGGCATCTTCGGCTACTCCCACACCGCCGGCGGCTACGACGGCGGCCAGGCCGAATACGTCCGCGTGCCCTACGCCGACTTCGGCCCCACCATCATCCCCGACTGGATGGACCCCGACGACGCCGTCCTGCTGACCGACGTGGTCCCCACCGGCTACCAGGCCGCCGAGATGGGCGGCATCCAGAAGGGCGACACCGTCGTGGTCTTCGGCGCCGGCCCCGTCGGCCTGCTCGCCGCCCGCAGCGCCTGGCTGTTCGGCGCCGGCCGGGTGATCGTCATCGACCATCTCGAATACCGGCTCGACTTCGCCCGCACCTACTGCCCGGCCGAGGTCTATGACTTCCGCGAGATCGGCGACCCGGTCGTCTTCCTCAAGAAGATCACCGACATCGGGGCCGACGTCTGTATCGACGCGGTTGGCGCCGACGCCTCCGGCAACGGCTGGCACACCGTGCTGGGCAAGAAGCTGAAGCTGGAGGCCGGCTCGGCCGTGCCGCTGCACTGGGCCATCAATTCGGTGAAGAAGGGCGGGGTGGTCTCGATCGTCGGCGTCTACGGCCCGACCGGCAACATGGTCCCCATCGGCAATGTCGTGAACAAGGGCATCACCATCCGCGCCAACCAGGCCTCGGTGAAGCGGCTGCTGCCGCGCCTGATCGAGCACGTGAAGGAGGGCCGGATCGACCCCAAGGCGATCATCACCCATCGCATGCCGCTGGAGGAGGTCGCCGAGGCCTACCACCTGTTCTCGTCCAAGCTGGACGGCTGCATCAAGCCGGTCCTGATCCCCAACGCGGCGTGAGGAGGACGTCATGCTGACCCAGAGCGACAAGGCCGACGCCGCCGCCGACAAGGCTCCGCCCGCCGCCACGCCCCGCATCGATCCGACCACGGTGGTCGGCTGGGGCGTCGACGCCGATCCCGAGAACGACCCCACCTGGCCGATGCGCGACCGCTCGAAGGACGACGGCCCGGGCATGAACTGGGCCCGCCCGCCGGTGCAGGACGCCGACGTCGAGATTCTCCAGTCCGTCGAGCACAAGCGCCAGCCGGCCACGATCGGAACCTCCACAACCCCGGCCGGTCTCAGCGGCGCCCTGCGCCGTCAGGCGTTCCGCTTCAGCGAGAGCCAGTGGGGCCACTGGCTCCTGCTCATCCTCGCCGACCGCATCAACACCGTCGAAGGCCTGGCCCAGGACGTCCGCCGCGGCCGCATGCCCAATCCGCTGGTCGAGATGGGGGTCGTCCCGCAGTCCCGCTCGCGCGAGGCGGCCGCCGGAACCGCCGCCCTGTTCGCGGTCGGCCTCGTCGCGGGCCTGCTGTTCCTGCGCCGCCGACGCTAGGCGCGAACTGCCGCGACAGGGCCGGCCGCATCCAACCGGTGGCAGACCCTATCGCAAGCCATTCCGGAGCCGGGGAATCTCGTCCGCGAGGTTCGCATACGAAATGCCGCCCAGATCGGCGTCGCTGCACGTCATCGAGAAAAGAATGGCGCGCGGGAAATCGGCAGGATTCAGTCTGGCCCATTCGCCGGGGCCTGGCTGGGGGCTGCCCCTCTTGAGGTCCCTGCCGTCAAAGGCCTGCGCGGCGAGCACCCGGATGCGCGACGCGGCGCAATCCATTTGGACAATGCTGTCCCGCCGCACGGTCTCCCATTCTTCCAATGCTGCGGGATAAATCTCCACCAGCACCGCGCCCCGGATAGCGCCGTCTCGACCGATACTTTTCGTCGGAGCCAGGAAAACGGTATCGCCGCTCCTCGTCAGGATGATGCCCGGCGTCTCGAGAGAGGGGGCGGTCTGAACCGACAGCGCGAGGAGCAGCGGCAAGAGCATTCGCCATTGGCGCCCATCGGCCCTCTCCAGTCAACGCGCAGCTTCCCAGCCTGACCCCGCCTCAGACCTGTCCGCTAGCCCTGTCGGGCTGCAGTCCGCCTTGCGTCCTTTGGCGACTGTCGTGTCCCGACCCATTGCCGACCTCGACTTCCCCCTCCATCGTCGAGCTCATGCTTGCACGAGACGACAAGGAACATCCGATACCGGAAGGCCTTCGTCCTCGATTTCGGGAACTGGTGGCAGCACTGGTCGTCGGGGATTTTCAACTTTCGACCCACAGGCTCAACGGGGTCGCGCCTATCGACGCGCGCTTAGCTGACTTCATCGCCGAACAGATAGATGCCTACGGGGCCAAGCTCGCCCCGCTAAGCGACGAGGTTTGGCAACGGTCAATCTACGTCTGGGACGGCCCGAACTGGCAGTTCCTGATCGATCTGACCACCACCGAAGAGTCCGTCAGCGATCTGGTCCTCCATGCTCGGCTTCTGGATGATGAGGAAGGTCAAATCGAGGTCTGGTCCGTGCACGTACCCTGAGTCTGCAATCCACCTTTAGGCGACATCCATCAGGTTCCCGTGAGGAACTCGCCCTCGTGGAGCCGCGCGGCTAATCGAACAACTCGCCGCTCTCGTCGCCCCCCTCGACCACGTCTCGCGCCAGGGCCCGCGTCACCGGCCGGTGCATCGCATCCAGCCGCTGGACGAGTTCGGACGCCGCCGCGGCCGAGCGGTCGATGCGACGCAGCAGATAGGGGATGACGTCCTTCGCCGGCCGGATGCCGCGTTCGGCGAAGCGCGCCTCCAGCATCGCCGCCAGCACTGGGTCGTCCGGGGCCTCGACCGGCACGCTGAGCGCCGAGTCGAGCCGCGAGCGCAGGTCGGGCAGGGTGGCCGCCCACGCCGACGGCGGCTCCCGCGCCACCATCAGCAGGGCTCCGCCGGGCGCCTGGGCCAGGTTGATCAGATGGAACAGGGTCTCGTCGTCCGCCTCCATGGCGTCGTCGAGCAGGACCGGCCGGCCTTCCAGCTCCAGCGGGTCGATCAGCGCGGCCTCCGCGCCATGCAGGGCGACGGCCCCGACCCGTTCGGCCCAGATCTGCGCCAGCCGGCTCTTGCCGCTGCCGGCCGGTCCGCACACCGCCATCACCCCGCCGATCAGGTTGGGCCAGTCGGCGAGGGCCTCGTGCGCCGCCCGGTTGCTGTCCGACACCACGAAGCCTTGCTCGCCCTCCGGCAGGTCGCGTTGCAGCGGCAGGCGCATCTGGTCGGGAGGCGAGGGGCGGGCGGTCATCGGGTTCACCATAGCAGATGCGCGCCCCGGTTCCGTCCCCGCCCGTGGACAAGCGGCCGCGCCTGTGGACGCCGGAACCGCTGTCGTCCGACACTCCCGTACCCTGTCATCCCGGCCAGGGCCTGCCATCCCGACCGTCTGCAGGCCGCCCGGAGGTCGCCACGCTTCCCGGACTGCCGGGCGCCGGACAACCGTCGCCCGGACCGGAGGCCCCCGAAATCCGCCGGCTCCCCAAGCACTTCGGCTGCTGACGCCGGCCCCGCGCCCGACACGTCCGAAGCTGACGCAGCCGGTTGATACGGTCTTTGCAGCTACAGCGTTGCGGTCTTTGACATCGTCAACTGAACGGGTTTGCATTTTTTGACGTCAACCCTGCCATCCCGTGCACTGCGGGCCCGGCAAACCTTGACTTTCGGGGGGGATAATGCGCCCTTCCGGCCTCCCGATTTGAGGCCTCCCCGGCCCGTATTCCAAGACGAACCGACCATGCACGCCTACCGCTCCCACACCTGCGGCGCCCTCCGTCTGTCCGACGCCGGCTCCAATGTCCGCCTGTCCGGCTGGGTGCACCGCAAGCGCGACCACGGAGGCCTGCTGTTCGTCGACCTGCGCGACCACTACGGCCTGACCCAGCTGGTGCTGCACCCCGAGACACCCGGGTTCGAGGCCGTCGAGCGCCTCCGCGCCGAAAGCGTCATCCGCATCGACGGCGAGGTCGTGGCCCGCGAGGCCTCGGTGGTGAACCCCAACCTGCCCACCGGGGAGGTCGAGATTCGCGTTCAGTCCGTCGAGGTCCTGTCGGAAGCCGCCGAACTGCCGCTGCCGGTGTTCGGCGAGCCGGAATACCCCGAGGAAATCCGTCTCAAGCACCGCTATCTCGACCTGCGTCGCGAGACCCTCCACCGCAACATCGTGCTGCGCTCCAGGGTAATCCACTCGATCCGTCGCCGCATGGTCGACCAGGGCTTCCTTGAGTACCAGACCCCGATCCTGACCGCCTCCTCGCCGGAAGGGGCCCGCGACTTCCTCGTCCCGTCGCGCCTGCATCCGGGCAAGTTCTACGCCCTCCCGCAGGCCCCGCAGCAGTTCAAGCAGTTGCTGATGGTCTCGGGCTTCGATCGCTATTTCCAGATCGCGCCCTGCTTCCGCGACGAGGACCTGCGCGCCGACCGCTCGCTGGAGTTCTACCAGCTCGACGTCGAGATGAGCTTCGTCACGCAAGAGGATGTTTTTGCTGCGATTGAGCCCGTCATGCACGGCGTGTTCGAGGAGTTTGCCGACGGCAAGAAGGTCGATCCCTATCCCTTCATCCGCATCCCGTACCGCGAGAGCATCGCCAAATACGGCACCGACAAGCCGGACCTGCGCAACCCGATCGAGATGCAGGACGTCTCGGAGCATTTCCGCGACGGCGGCTTCGGCCTGTTCAACAAGATCCTCGGCGCCGACGTGAAGAACGCGGTGTGGGGCATCCCCGCGCCCAAGGGCGGCTCGCGCGCCTTCTGCGACCGCATGAACTCCTGGGCCCAGGGCGAGGGCCAGCCGGGCCTCGGCTACATCTTCTGGTCGGACGACAACAACGCCTGGGGCGGTCCGATCGCCAAGAACCTGGGCGAGGACGCCACCGCCGGCCTGATGAAGGCGCTGGGCATGGGGCAGGGCGACGCCGCCTTCTTCGCCGCCGGCGACCCGGCCGTGTTCTCGAAATTCGCCGCCAATGCCCGCATCAAGCTGGGTCAGGACCTCAACCTGATCGCTGACGACGAATTCCGCTTCTGCTGGATCGTCGACTTCCCGATGTTCGAGTGGAGCGAGGAAGAGAAGAAGGTCGACTTCTCCCACAACCCCTTCTCGATGCCGCAGGGCGAGCTGGAAGCGCTGGAGACGAAGAATCCGCTGGATATCCTCGCCTACCAGTACGACATCGTCTGCAACGGCTATGAACTGTGCTCGGGCGCGATCCGGAACCACAAGGCCGAGATCATGCTCAAGGCCTTCGAGATCGCCGGCTATGACGCCTCGGTGGTCGAGGACCAGTTCGGCGGCATGCTCAACGCCTTCCGCTACGGCGCGCCTCCGCACGGCGGCCTGGCCCCGGGCATCGACCGCATCGTCATGCTGCTGGCCGGCGAGACGGCCATCCGCGAGGTCATCGCCTTCCCGCTCAACCAGCAGGGCCAGGACCTGCTGATGAGCGCGCCCTCCGACGCGGCCGAGCGGCAGTACAAGGAACTGCACATCCGTCCGGCCCTGCCGCTGAAGGGCTGAATTGAAAAGGCCCCGCCGGAGCGGGGCCTTGGATCAGTTACCGCCGCTGGCGATCACGAGGTTTCGGCTGCGGGGCGGCACCGGCGGCGCCGGCGGCCGCGGCGGCGCGACCCGCAGGTTCAGGACGCTTCGGCAAGCGCGGGGGCTGAGGTTGCCCGGCAGGCGGGTGCTGGCGTCTCCGCAGGCGCGGCCGACCTGCTCCTGAGACAGGTTGCGGGCGCGCGACAGGTCCGCGCCCCGGATATCGGTGCGGTTCATCTCGGCGCCCTCGAAATCCGCTCCAGCGAACGAGCCGCCGGTCAACCGCGCGCCATTGAGCGTCGTTTCCGAGAAATCGACTCCGCGGAAGTCGCCGTTCGACAGGTTGGACATGCTGATGTCTGACCCGGAAAAGTCCGCGCCGCGGGCCCGCACATTGGCCAGAGTCGAGGCGACCATTTCCGCGCCGCTCGCGTCAGCGCCCGCAAGGACGGCCCCGTTCATATTGACGTGGGACAGCTGGGCGCCCGACAGGTCGGCATTGGCGAACTGGGCCCGCACCAGGGTCGCGCCCGAGGCGTCGACGCCCGACAGGCTGGCCGCGTTGAAGCTGGCCCCCGTGAAGTTCGCGAAAGCGAGAACGGCGCCGTCGAGATCGGCCCGACTGAAATCGCTGCCCGAGAAGTTGGAGCCCATCAACTCCGATCCCCGCAAATCGGCGCCGACCAGGGTCGCGTTGAGGAAGGTCGCGCCGTGAAATGCGGCTCCGGTCAAATCGCGGCCGGACAGTTCGCAGCGGTTGCACGTTCCGCCCAGCGAGACCATGCGGGCCACGTCGCGGTCCTGAAAACCGAACTGGAGCCGGATATCCGCAGCGGCCGGCGTGGCCATCAAGGCGGCCATGGCTGCGCCCGCGGCCAGACTGGCGGTGGTGAGGCGGCGGATCAGGTGCGGGGCGATCTGGGTCACGCTCCGTTTTTGCCCCCGATGCCCGGCAAACCCTACTTAAATCGCGGTAAGGTGCGGGGCGCGGGCCGGGTGGTTCAGCAGCGCGGGATGCTCAGCCCCGGCGGCAACTGGGTCGCCTCGTCGCCGCAGGCCTGGTTCAGTCGGGCCTGACTGAGACCTGTCGCCCGCTCGAGCGACGCGCCAGCGAAATTGGCGCCGGCCAGCGTGGCCCCGCTGAAGTTGGCGCCATCCAGATAAGCCCCGACGAAGCTTGCATTGGTCAGATTGGCCCCGGCGAAGCTAGAACTCGAGAAGACGCCGCCATAGGCTTCGACGTCGCGCAGGTCCGCGTTGGAGAAGCGGGTCCGGTTCATCACGCTGAGGCTGAGATCGGCCTGACGAAGACGGGCTCCGCTCAGGTTCAGACCGCGGGCCTGCAGGCCGGAGAAATTCCCCTGGAACAGGTTGCAACCGGCGCAGCTGGCGCCGCCCTGGACGCGGGCGATCTGCCCCGCGTTCTGAGCCGTGGCGGGCAGGGCCGCCGCGGCGGCGACCAAGGCAAGGGCGGCAGTGAGGATCGGCTTCATGGCGGGCTCCGTGTCTCGCACCCGTGGATGCAAGTCCCACGCCATCCTGGCGGATAATCGTTGATTATCCCTGCATGGACGGCGCGGCCCCGCAGGTGTCGCAGATCCAGCCCCCGCCGCGATGCTGCAGGGTGAAGTCGCCGCAGGACGGGCAGGCGGTCGCCTCGCCGGTGGCCGACGCGGTCGGCGGGGAGTCGCGTTTCTGGCCGAAGGGCAGGACGACGAGGTTGTCGGGCGCGGCGCCCCGGGCGAATCCCTTGGAGATGAAGCGCGCCGCCGGCACCGCCTCGGCATCGTCGCCGCCTCCGCCGCCTAGGCCGTCGGCGTTGAGCCCTTCGGGATCGGCGTTGGCCAGTTCATGCCGCTCCAGATAGGACACGCCCAGTTCGCGGAAGATGTAGTCCAGAATCGAGGTCGCCGAGCGAATCGAATCGTTGCCGGTGACGCGGCCCGCCGGCTCAAAGCGGGTGAAGACGAAAGCGTCGACGAACTCCTCCAGCGGTACGCCGTACTGAAGGCCGATCGAGATCGCGATGGCGAAATTGTTCATCAGCGAACGGAAGGCCGCGCCTTCCTTGTGCATGTCGATGAAGATCTCGCCCAACTCGCCGTCGTCATACTCGCCAGTGTGGATGTAGACCTTGTGACCCCCGACCGCGGCCTTCTGGATGTAGCCCTTGCGGCGGTCCGGCAGTTTGCGGCGGGTGCGATCGCGTTCGACGACCTTTTCCACCACACGTTCCACGGCCCGGGTCTCCGGTTCCCAACGCCGTTCGCGCGGCGTCTCGGTCTCCGGCAGGTCCAACCATCGTCCGGCGGGGGCGGGGGCGCGCCTGACCCGAACCGCACGGCGGCCTGCCCGCGCTTCGTCCCCGAGCAGGCGCACGACCTGGGCAGGCGTGGCTCGCCAGTCGAGCTCTAGCGGGCGCGTGTCCGGCACGAGGCTGTAGCGCTCGAGCGCGCCCCGCAGCCGCGCTTCGAAGGCGGCGGTATCCGCCAGCAGGGACCGGATGGCCTCGGGCGCCTCGGGCCAGGCGCAGAGGTCGCCGTGCCCGAAAGCCCACGCCTCGGCCGCCGCCACGGCTTCGTGCGTGAACCCGAGGCGGATCAGCAAATCGCCCTCGCCGCGATCCTCGACCCCCAGCACGTCGCGCACAAAGCCCGCGTCCAGCACCGGGGCGCGGAAGGCCTCCTCCAGACGAGATGTTTCGGCCAGAGCCCTTTCGACGGCCTCCAGCTCCAGATCCGTCAGCCCCCGCGCCCGTAGCGCCGGATGATCGATGCCGGGTGCGCCGGCGAGGGTCCGGCGTCCAAGCAGATGCCGTTCGGCCGATTCGGCGTCGCCCCCCGCCCTTGAGATCGCCGCCGCCAGCGACGGCCGCAGCCGACGGTCGACCTCGCCGTCACCGGTTTCGAACACGTCAGCCGCCGTTAGGGGCGACAGCCCGAGACGCAAGTCCGCCTCGGCGTCATCGACGAAGAGTCCGGCCGGGGCGCCGGCCTCGACGGCCAGCTCGGCCAGGTCGCTGGCAAGGGCCTCTGCCTCGGCGAGGTCGCCGGTCGCCGCCAGGTCGGCCAGACCGCCGAGACCGATCACGGGGCGAGCGTCGGCCCGGGCGTCCGACCAGAGGGCGACGATCGCGGACAGAGCGGCCCCGACCTGATCACCCGCCAAGTCGTGCAGGGCCGGCAGGGACAACAGCACGGCCGGCGCGGTCGAGCTTTCGGCGAGCCTGTCAGCCGTCTGGGCGTCGAAGGTCAGGATGAGGTCGCCGTCCATGGCCGCTTCCGCGGCCAGCAGTGCGACTGGCGCGCCCGCTGCGACCAGATCACGGTCGGCGAGGGCCACCATCGGAGGGAAGGTCGCACTGGCGAGGGGGCTGGCCTCGCAGGGTTCGCCGGAGACGGCTCGAAGGATGTCGGCGTCCGTGGCGCCGGTGCGGCGGGCGGCCAGAGCGGCTCGCGCCAGGGCCGGGTTCCGGAGCGGATCGGCGCAATCCCCCGCCGGTCCCTCGCAGCGGCTCACCGCGTCGGCGACGGCGCACAGCGCCGCCGAGACAGCCTGGACCGCGCCTGCTGTGAGACGGGCGGCGCGGCGTTCGGCCATCTCCGCGGCGAGCCGCTTCCCGGCGGCGGGGTCAGACAGGTCAAGACGACCCGGCCGGATCGCCTTGGACTCCGCCGGCGTGGCGACACCCAGTAACAGGGTGGCCGCCAGTTCGTCGGCGGCTGTGTCATCGAGTCCGAGCCGCTCCGCGAACTGGAACGCGGCGTCTGCAAGCGGGTCCTCGCTCTCCGGTTCGAAGCCTTGGGTGTCCGCCCAGTCCAGCCAGGCCTCGACCTGCACGTCAGGCCAGTCGTCGGGCGCGCGCACCGTCACGATCCGGTCCGGACGCTCGATCTCGCGCCGGGATCGGCGGGCCAAGGCGGCAAGCGGGGCGAAGCGGAACGGCGGGCGCATGCGACAGTCTCGACGGAGCTGGAGCCGATGCTAACCGTCGGTGCGAGTTTCGCAATAAATCTGGCGTGTGCCTGCGGGGTTACCCCCAAGATGTTGAGTTGCACACGCCCGCCGTCGTGCTGGACGGAGCGCGCGGAGGTTTCTATGATCGCGCCGACGTCGCCGGCCTCCCCGAGCGACCTGAACGAGTGGATTCCCGACGTGCTAGGCAAGATCTTCGGCTGGACCAGCGGCGCGACCATCGGCACGCTGTTCACCATCGCCAAGCGTGGCCTGCCGGTCGGCACGGACGAGTTCGGCAATCGCTATTTTCAGTCGAAAGACACCAGCAGCTATGACGGCCGACGCCGACGCTGGGTGGTCTACAATGGCTATGCCGACGCCTCGAAGGTGCCGCCGGACTGGCATGGCTGGCTGCACTACACGTTCGACGAGCCGCCGACCGAGCGTCCGCTGCCCCGTCGGGCCTGGGAAAAGGATCACCTGCCGAACCTGACCGGCACGCCGATGGCCTGGAGGCCGCAGGGTTCGCTTGCCGCCGAAGGGCGGCGGCCCGCCGCCACGGGCGACTACGAGGCATGGCGACCGGAATGAACCGCAAGGGGTTGATCCTTGGAGGCGCGACCGCCGTGGCGCTGCTGGCGTCCGGCGCCGTCGTCGCCGCGGCGCTCAACGACGTTCCTCAGGACGCCCAGCCGGCGCCCCGCAACCCCACGGCGGACCTGAACCGCCAGCCGACCCCGCCCGCCCAGTCCGTGCCGCAGGAACCGGCGCCCGAGGCCGCGCCAGCGCCGGCCGCCCCCATCGCCATCACGCCGCCCGCGCCCGTCATTGTCGTCGTGCCCGAGGCACCCGAGGCCGAGGACGGGCCCGAGGAGACCGAGGAGGCGGAAGAAGCCGCGGTCCAGGTCGCCGCCGAACCCGCACCTCCGCCGGGCCGGCGTCAGCGCCGGCGGGTGGCCATCGTCGAGGCCGTCGACAAGATCACCGCCGAGACCATGAGATTCGAGGTCGAGGTGGGCGGCCGCCCGGTTCGCTTCCAGAAGACGCTGATCTTCACCGCCCGCGCCTGCGAGGTCTCGGCCCCGGACGAACTGGTCGAGGACTCGATCGCCTATCTCGAAGTCAGCCTGCAGCCCCGCGGCGTGCTGCAGGCGTCCGAACCGCGGCAGATCTTCCGTGGCTGGATGTTCGCTTCGGCCCCGGCCGTGAACGGCCTGCAGCACCCGATCTACGACGCCTGGGTGGTCGGCTGTAAGGCGTAGAACACCGCCTCCGCGCCGCTCATCGGCTCGTACAGCGATCGCGTGTTCGGACGAACCGTTAGGGCGGCCCTCAGCAGCCTCAGATAAGTCGCCTGGGGCGTCTCGGCGGCTCCGAACTGGCTCAGATGGGCGGTCAGGAACTGGGCGTCCAGCAGCCGCCATCCGCCGCGCTTGAGCCGCGCCACCAGATGCACGAGGGCGACCTTCGACGCGTCCCGCTCGCGGCTGAACATGCTTTCACCGAAGAAGGCGCCGCCCAGCGTCACGCCGTAGAGCCCGCCGACGAGGCGCTCGTCTCGCCAGCATTCGACGGAATGGGCGTGGCCTCGGGCGTTCAGCTCGGCATACAGGCGGCGGATCGGGGCGTTGATCCAGCTGTCCTCCCGTCCAGGGGCGGGGGCGGCGCAGGCGTCCAGGACGGCGTCGAAAGCCGTGTCGATCCGCACCTCGAACACGTCGCTCCGGACAGTCCGCCTCAGGCGGGTCGGGATGCGAAAACCGTCCAGGGGAATGACGCCCCGCTGTTCCGGCTCGACCAGGAAGACGCGGGGGTCGTCACGAGCCTCGCCCATCGGGAAAACCCCGGTGGCGTAGCAGTTCAGAAGTTCGTCGGGACCGAAACCGCCGAACGGGCCGCTGGCGCTGAAGCCGGGCTCTTCCACCGCGTCAGGCGTCGCCCTTCTGGCGCTTCGCCCAGTTCTCCAGCCAGTGGATGTCGTAGTCGCCGGATAGGATATCGGGTTCCTGCAGCAGCTTCTGGAACAGGGGAATGGTGGTGTCGATGCCGCCGACAACCATCTCGTTCAGCGACCGGCGCAGGCGGGCGATGCATTCCTCGCGATCGCGGCCGTGGACGATCAGCTTGCCGATCAGGCTGTCGTAATAGGGCGGGATCGAATAGCCGGCGTAGATGGCGCTATCCAGCCGCACGCCGAGACCCCCGGGGGCGTGGAAATCGGTGATCGTGCCGGGCGAGGGGGTGAAGGTCTCGGCGTTCTCGGCATTGATCCGGCATTCGATGGCGTGGCCTTCGAAATGCACGTCCTCCTGGGTGAACGAAAGGGGCAGGCCGGCGGCGATGCGGATCTGCTCGCGCACGAGATCGACGCCGGTGATCATCTCCGTCACCGGATGCTCGACCTGCAGCCGGGTGTTCATCTCGATGAAGAAAAACTCCCCGTCTTCCCAGAGGAATTCGATGGTTCCGACGCCGAGGTAGCCGATCTTGCCGATGGCCTCGTTGACGGTGCGGCCGATGGCGGCGCGTTCGACGGCCGAGAGGGCGGGCGAGGGGGCTTCCTCCAGCACCTTCTGGTGACGGCGCTGGAGCGAGCAGTCGCGCTCGCCGAGGTGGACGACGTTGCCGTGGCTGTCGGCGATGACCTGCAGCTCGATGTGGCGCGGCTTCTGGAGGTAGCGCTCCATGTAGATGGCGCCGTTGCCGAAGGCGGCCTGGGCCTCGGACTGGGCGGTCTGCACGGCCTCGACGAGGTCATCGGCGGTCAGGGCCACCTTCATGCCCCGCCCGCCACCGCCGGCCGCGGCCTTGACGATCAGGGGGAAGCCGATGGCCTTGGAGGCCTTGATGGCGGCATCGACGGTCTCGACCTCGCCGGCCGAGCCGGGGACGCAGGGGATGCCGGCCTCGAGCACGGTCTGTTTGGCGGTGATCTTGTCGCCCATAACCCGGATGTGCTCGGCCTTGGGGCCGATGAAGGTCATGCCGTGGGCTTCGACGATCTCGGCGAAGCGGGCGTTCTCGGACAGGAAGCCGTAGCCGGGGTGGATCGCCTGGGCGCCGGTGATCTCGGCCGCCGCGATGATCGACGGGATGTTCAGATAGCTCTTGGCCGCCGGGGCCGGGCCGATGCAGACGCTCTCGTCGGCCAGGCGCACCCACATGGCCCCGCGGTCGGCCTCGGAGTGCACGGCGACGGTGGAGATGCCCATCTCTTTGCAGGCGCGGTGAATCCGCAGGGCGATTTCGCCGCGGTTGGCGATGAGGACCTTGGTGAACATGTCAGGATCCCTTGGGCTTACGCCTCGAGCAGGACGAGCGGCTCGCCGAACTCGACCGGCTGGGCGTCGCCGACCAGGACTTCCTTCACGACGCCGTCGCGGGGGGACTGGATCGGGTTCATCGTCTTCATGGCTTCGACGATCAGCAACGTCTGGCCCTTCTTGACCTTGTCGCCCGGCTGGACGAACGGCGGCGCTTCGGGCGAGGCCTGCAGATAGGCGGTGCCGACCATCGGCGACTTCACCTCTTCGCCAGATTTGGCGACGATGGCGGCGGGATCGGACGGCATGGAGGCGGGCGCCGGAGCGGCGGCGGCCGGGGCCGGGGCGGCCATCGGCGCGGGCGCGGCGGCGTACTGCACCGGCGCGGCCATGGTGACTTCACGCGCGACGCGGATCTTCAGATCGCCGCGCTCGACCTCGATCTCGGTCAGGTCGGTGTCGTTCAGGATGTCGGCGAGCGACCGCACCAGCGCGGTGTCGATCTCGTCGTTCTTGAGCTTGGGCGCGGACGTCTTGGAATCGGCCATGGGAGCCTCGTGTTACCTTCTAAACCGAACGGTCGGCGGCGGCGCGGTGTTCCTGCGCGAGCCGGAGAGCGGCCTTGACGGCCAGTTCGTAGCTGAACGGGCCGAAGCCCGAAACCACGCCGGCGGCGACCGGCGAAACATAGGAGCGGTGGCGGAAGCGTTCGCGCGCCGCGGGATTGGACAGGTGGCACTCGACGACGGGGATGGTCAGGGCCTTCAGGGCGTCGAGCAGGGCCACGGAGGTATGGCCGTAGCCGGCGGGGTTGAGGACCAGGGCCGAGGCGTTTTCGCGGGCCTCCTGGACCCAGTCGATCAGCTCGCCCTCGTGGTTTGTCTGGCGAAAGACGACCGAAGCGCCGTCGACGGCGCGTTCGCACAGGGCGCGGATGTCATCCAGCGTCTCTCGACCATAGATATCCGGCTCGCGGACCCCAAGCAGGTTGAGGTTCGGGCCGTTCAGGACGTAGAGGACGGGGGTTTCGGGCATTCGCTCGGGGTTATGACATCCGGCCGCGCGGATTCGGAGCGGCCTTTTAGCCGAGGCGTGGCGGTAATCAAACCATCGCCCGGGAGATTGACGTAGCGGCATGCATATTCAGGTCAATGGCGAACCCCGGGAAGTTGCGGCGACGACGGTTCTGGCGCTGGTCGAGGAGTTGGGGCTGGACGTGCGCAAGGTGGCCGTGGAGCGCAATCTGGAGATCGTGCCGCGGTCGCTGCATGGGGCCACGCCGGTCGCGGACGGGGACAGGATCGAGGTCGTCCAGTTCGTGGGCGGCGGCTGACCGCGTCAGCGGTCCTCGAGGTCACGCAGATCCCGGCCGCGCGTCTCGCGCCCCAGCACTGAGATAAGGCCCAGCGAAACGACCGCCAGGGCCCCTACGGCCGCCGCGGCGGCGCCCAGAGGGGGCGCTATCGCCAGCACGCTGAGGCCTTGGGCGGCCAGACCTCCGAGTTTGCTGCAGCCGGCGACCCAGCCGGTGGCGCGCCCGCGGATGCGCAGGGGATAGTTCTCCGCTGTGTAGGGCAGGATGATCGCGATGACGCCGCTGGACCCGACGATCAGCAGCGCCACGGAGACGACGGGGTCGGCCAGCAGTTCGACGCCGAGGCCGCGCAGCAGCAGGCCGAACAGGCCAGCCGCCGTAATTCCCAGCATCAGGGCCAGGGCGCCCCGGGTGCTCCACGCGCTGTACAGCCAGACGGACAGGAGGATCGTCGGGGCCGCGATCAGGGTCGATTTCGCGATCAGGGCCGAGGCGGCCTCGACGCTGCGGCCCTCGGCGACGAGGGCGCTGGGCAGCCACAACAGGACGCCGAAATTCACCAGGCCCCAGGCCAGGGCGGCGAGCGTCAGTGCGGTGGTGATGCCCAGATGGCGGCGGTCGACCGGCGGGAGGTGGGAGTGGCTCTCGGCGACAGGCTCAATGGCGACCGTCAGCACCTTCGCGCCGAAGCGGGCGAGCATCGCCCGCGCCTCCCCGCCACGGCCGACATGCTGGAGGAACCGGGCCGACTCGGGAAGGAACGGGCTGAGGGCGATCAGGATCAGGCCGGTCGGCAGGTTCAGGAACCACATGACCCGCCAGCTCCAGAAGGGCTGAAGCCAGGCGGACAGGGCGCTTGCGGCGAAATAGCCCCCGATCGCGCCAATGCCTCCGACCAGGACCAGGGCCCAGCCCCGGTGCTTCGTCGGCATGATCTCGGCGAGCAGGGCGTAGGCGACCGGCAGCATGCCGCCGGCGGCCGCGCCCATCAGGAAACACATGCCAATGTTCCACCAGAAGTCCGGCATGGCGCCGCAGATCGACGTGCCGACGAACATCACCGAGGACAGCAGGATCGAGGCCCGGCGGCCGTAGATGTCGGCCAGCCAGCCCCAGACGAAGGAGCCGACCACGGTGCCGCTGAGCGCCGCGAACGGCAGCAGGGCGACCAGGGCGCCGGAGAGGCCGTACTCTTCCCGCATGCCCGGCGTGACGAAACCGAGGCTGGCCGGCTTCATGATGTCGACGATCAAGGCGACCGACAGCAGGCCGCACATCGCCCAGTGGGCTCCGGTCAGCGGCGCATCCTCGGGCGGGGCCAGCACCTCGACCGGGGTGTCGTCGCCCTGGTGGGCCGGCAGCAGGCCGAAGGCGGCGAGTCCGAGCCCGACGAGGATCAGGGCCATGCCCCACATCATGCCGGCGTCCATAGGCATGCCGACGAGGCGGAAGCCCATGTCGCGGCCCATCCAGTACATGGGCAGGTGAAGGGCGACCCCGGCAGTGACCACGAGGCAACCCAGCCAGAAAGCCCAGGCGTGGCGGCGGTCGCCGAAGACTCTGGCGATGGTCAAGCTGTCGTCCCCCTCTCCGACGTGGTCGGCCTGCCCGACCTAGCGACCGGGAGCGGGTGCGTCGAGGGTCAATGGTCAGGCGTGCAATCCATCGGCGGCGAGGCGAAGCGAAACGCCGATCTCCAGATTCTCCCGATCCCGCCCCACCGAGGCGGCCGCGAGCAGCCGGCCCGCTTTCAGATAGCGCACCGTGGCGTCGTGGGCTTCCAGCGAACCGTCGATGCAGGCTTTGTCCCAGTCGGCCGCGTGGCCGACGTACCGGATGGCCGTGCCGTAGTGCAGGCTCCAGAAGAAGGGCGGGTCCGTCAGTCGGGTGGTCTCGCCGAGCATGGACAGGGCGGCGACCTGGCCCTGACGCTCGGCCGCGACCCAGTGCTCGATCCGGACCGGCTCGCCGTGCGGGCCGGGGTAGCGGGCGATATCTCCCGCGGCGAAGACGCCCGGGGCGCTGGTGCGCATGCCGCGGTCGACCAGGACGCCGTTGTCGACGGCCAGACCAGCGGCTTCAACGAGAGCCAGGCGCGGGCGGACTCCGACGCCGAGAATGACCAGGTCCGCCTCGATCGGCGGGCCGTCCGAGGCGGTCAGCCGGACACCGTCCCAGGCCTCGACCGACCGGCCGAGGTGGAAGCGGACGCCCCGCGCTTCGTGCAGAGCCTGGACGAAGCGGCCGAGGTCGGCGCCCATGACGCGCTCCAGCGGCACGGCGTCGGGGGCGACCACATCCACTTCAATCCCGCGTTCACGGAGGGCGGCGGCGACCTCCAGGCCGATGAAGCTGGCGCCGACGACGGCGACGGATCGCGCCCCTTCGACGGCGGAGATGATGGCCCGGGCGTCGGCGAGGGAGCGCAGCAGATGAACCTCGGGACGGTCGAATCCCGGACCGTTGAGCCGGATCGGCTCGGCGCCTGTGGCGAGGAGCAGGGCGTCATAGGCGAAGCTTTCGCCGGTCGTGGAGATGACCGACCGGGCCGAGAGGTCGATCCGGGCGGCCTCGACGCCGAGGCGGAGGTCGATGGCGTGCTCGGCGTAGAACGCCGGCGGCTTGAGCGGAATCCAGTCTTCGGGCGCGGTTCCAGCCAGATAATCCTTGGACAGGTTGGGGCGGTCGCAGGGCGGGGCGGAGTCGGCGCTGAGCATCGTCAGACTGCCCGCGTAACCACGCCGGCGCAGCATCTCGGCGGCCGCGAAGCCGGCGGCGCCGCCGCCGACGATGACTATGCGGGCGGGATGGGCCGACGCGTCGGCGGTCCGGGCAGGGGCGGCGGCCAGTCGGCGGCGGATAACCACCCGGTCGCCCTCGGTCTCCACCTCCCAGCGGTCGAGCGCGTCGAAGGCGGGGGCGGCCAGGGCCTCGCCGCTGCGCAGGTCGAAGCAGGCGTGGTGCCAAGGGCAGCGCACGGTGTCGCCCACCACCAGCCCTTCGCCCAGCGGCCCGCCGTAATGGGTGCAGGCCCCGGAGACGGCGAACAGGCCATCGGCCCGGCGCATCAGCAGCACGGGCTCGCCCGCGACGTGGCCGGACACCACCCCGGTCGCAGGGATGTCCGCCAACGGCATGCCCAGGGAGAAATCGGGACCTGAGGGGTCCGCCTGTGTCGCGCCCATGGCGTGCTGCTCCTGTCGCCGGGCGAGGACCGCCCCTCCCTTGGATGGAGCAGGGGCCCGGATGTTCCCGGCGACAAGCCCGGGAACCCGGCCGGGCCTGCCGCATCCAACGGTCACGTAGCCACCGAGAGGACTTCTGATGCTCGCACTCAGCCCGACCGCCGCCGAGACGCACGACGAGTTCGCCGAACCGACCTGCCTGCCATACCGGCGGCCCAGCCGGGCCGAGGCCGAGGCGGCGGTGCGGACGCTGATCGGCTGGGCCGGGGACGATCCGCGCCGCGAGGGGCTGCAGGCCACGCCGGGGCGGGTGGTGCGCGCCTATGAGGAATGGTTCGCGGGCTATGGCCAGGATCCGGCGGCGATCCTCGAGCGGACCTTCGGCGAGGTGGCGGGTTACGACGAGATGGTGCTGCTGCGCGACATTCCGGTGCAGTCGACCTGCGAGCACCACATGGCGGCGATCCGGGGGGTGGCGCATGTCGCCTACCTGCCGCGCGAGCGGGTGGTGGGCATCTCCAAGCTGGCCCGGCTGGTCGACGCCTACGCGCGGCGGCTGCAGATCCAGGAGCGGCTGACCGCCGAGATCGCTGACGAATTGGAGCGGACGCTGCAGCCGCGGGGCGTGGCGGTGATCATCGAGGCGAGCCACGAGTGCATGTCGTCGCGGGGGGTGCACAAGCACGGCGCCTCGCTGGTCACGCGGCGCTTCACGGGAGTGTTCGAGACGGGCGAGGCGCGGCGCGAGGTGCTGGCGGCGCTGGCGGGGTGAGGGCGGGAACCTTGCGCCGGGACCTGCATCCAACCGATAGATGGGCCAGGAGCACGCCATGCGGGAACTGAGACAAGCCGATCACGCGGGGCTCGACGACGCGGAGCTGGTGCGCCTGGCGCAGGCCGGCGACGGCGAGGCGTTTCGGGTCATCATGCAGCGCGGCAACCAGCGCCTGTTCCGCGTGGCCCGGGGCGTGGTCCGCGACGACGCCGAGGCCGAGGACGTGCTGCAGGAGGCCTATGTCCGGGCCTTCGCGGCGATCGGCGGCTTTCGCGGCGAGGCCGGGGTGATGACCTGGCTGACCCGGATCGTGCTGAACGAGGCGCGGGGGCGGCTGCGCAAGCGGCGGCCGATGGTCGGGCTGGAGCAGATCGAGGCGGCGCAGATGGATGGAGCCCAGGTGATCCCCTTTCCCAACGCCTTCGGCAGCGCCAGTCCCGAGGCGGACGCGGCCCGGGCCCAGATCCGCGGCCTGATCGAGCATGCGGTGGACGACCTCCCGGAAGCCTTCCGGATCGTCTTCATCATGCGCGACATCGAGGAATGCAGCATCGAGGAGACGGCGGCCAACCTCGAGCTCAGGCCGGAGACGGTGAAGACCCGGCTGCACCGGGCCCGGCGGCTGCTGCGCGAGGCGCTGGACGCCCGGCTGGCCAGCACCATGGCCGAGGCCTTCCCGTTCATGGGCGCGCGCTGCAACCGGATCACCGAGGCGGTGCTGGCCCGGCTGGCCGCCGAGGGGCGGATCGCCGAGGCGGTCTGAGCCGGGAACCTTTGCCGGCGAGCCTCATCCAATCCCTGCAACCGCCGGCGATCCCGCCGGGCACAGGGGGAAGACCATGCTCACCTACGCACTCATCTCATTCGCCGTCGCCGCGGTCGGCGGCCTGATCCTCGCCGCCTCGGTGCTGCGCGGCAAGCTGGCCCCGTGGAGCCTGTCGCTGGTCCACGCCGCCCTGGGCGCGCTGGGCCTGATCCTGCTCATCGGGGCGGTGATGCAGGGCGGCGGGCGGCCGGCGCAGATCGCCCTCGCCATCCTGCTGGTCGTGGCCCTGGTCGGCTTCTACCTCGCCTCGGTCCACCTGCGCGGCAAGCCCGGACCCAGGGCCGTGGTGGTCGTCCATGCGCTGGCGGCCGTGACCGGGGTCGTGGTGCTGGCCGGCGCCGCCTTCTCGCTGATCTGAGCGATGCGGCTGTTCGGGCATCCGGTGCACCCAATGCTGGTGCACCTGCCGATCGCGCTGTGGACGCTGGGGACGGCCTGCGACGGGCTGACCCTGGCGGGCGTGGCGGAGGCCTGGCCGCTGGGCGGCCTGTGCATGGCCCTCGGCCTCGTGCTGGCCCTGCCGGCGATGGGGGCGGGGCTGCTCGACTTCGCGAGCCTGCCGGACCGGGCGGTGGCGACGGCGACGCGGCACATGGTGCTGATGGGGCTGTCGTGGTCGGCCTATCTGGCGGCGGTGATGATGCGCAGCGACGGGCTGGCGGTGCGGGCCGAGCCGGCCCCCGCCGCCATGGCCGTCGGGCTGGCGGGCTTCCTGCTGCTGGTCGCCGGAGCGGCCCACGGCGGCCAGCTGGTCTACCGGCTGGGCGTCGGGGTCCGCCGCGAGGACCCGCCGGGAGACTGAGGCCGGGACCGGCGCGACCACGCGGCGCCTTCTCGCGGTCGGGGAGACGCGCTATCCCGCCGCCATGACCACGCCTCAGGACACCTGGACCGTCGCCGGACGGACGTTCAGCAGCCGCTTGATCGTCGGCACCGGCAAATACGCCGACTACGCCCAGAACGCGGCGGCGGCCGAGGCGGCGGGGGCCGAGATCGTCACCGTGGCCCTGCGGCGGGTGAACCTGAGCGATCCGTCGCAGCCGATGCTGGTCGACCATGTGAAGCCGGACCGGTTCACCTTCCTGCCCAATACGGCGGGCTGTTTCACCGGCGAGGACGCGGTGCGCACCCTGCGGCTGGCGCGCGAGGCGGGGGGCTGGGGCCTGGTCAAGCTGGAGGTGCTGTCGGACACGGCGCACCTGTATCCGGACATGGTCGAGACGCTGCGTGCGCTGGACCTGCTGGTCAAGGACGGCTTCGACGTCATGGTCTACTGCACCGACGACGTGGTGATGGCCCGGCGGCTGGAGGAGGCCGGGGCGGCGGCGATCATGCCGGCCGCGGCGCCGATCGGCTCGGGCCTGGGCATCCAGAACCGGGTCAACATCCGGCTGATCGTCGAGCAGGCGAAGGTGCCGGTGCTGGTCGACGCGGGCGTCGGCACGGCCTCGGACGCGACCATCGCCATGGAGCTGGGCTGCGACGCGGTGCTGATGAACACGGCCATCGCCGGCGCCAAGGACCCTATCCTGATGGCCTCGGCCATGAAGCACGCGGTCATCGCGGGGCGGGAAGCCTATCTGGCGGGGCGGATGCCGCGGCGGATGTACGCCAGCGCCAGTTCGCCGATGGCGGGGCTGATCTAGGCGGGTTTCACCCGGGTAAAATACCGAAAAACGCGTCCGAAGCGTCCGTAGAGTCCACTGCGTCCGTAGAGTCCGTAGCGTGCGGAAACGGGGCGGTCGGCTCATCGGCCCCGTGGGTTGGCGTTCAGTTGTCAAAGACCGGCAGGCGAGGGGGTCGCAGCCGCCAGTATGCGCCGCCGGCCTGCTGCGGCGGGAAGATCGGGTCGAGAACAGGGGATGCAGCGGAAAAGGCGGGAGTTTTTCGGCTGAACCCGACTATGGATCGCGGAATCGCCAGCACAGCGTCATGGCTCACCGCCCCTTCTCCCCTTGCGGGAGAAGGTGGCAGCCCGCAGGGCTGACGGATGAGGGGTCGCACGGCGGCGAAATGATGGTCCGCCAAACCCCATCGGCTGGCGAGACCCCTCATCCGACCCGCTGCGCGGGCCACCTTCTCCCGCAAGGGGAGAAGGAAGAGGTGGGCGGGTTGGCGGAATCTGCGGCGGGGGTTAGAGCAGGCGCTCCCCGAACCGAGACCGACCATGCACGACATCCGCGCCATCCGTGACAATCCCGCCGACTATGTGGCCGGGTGGTCGTCGCGCGGGGTGGAGGATGCGCAGGCCATCGTGGATCGGGCGCTGGAGCTGGATCGGCAGCTGCGCGCGGCGCAGACGGCGGGGCAGGAGGCGCTGGCGAAGCGCAATGCGGCGTCGAAGCTGATCGGCGCGGCGATGGCCAGGAAGGACATGGCCGAGGCCGAGCGGCTGAAGGCCGAGGCCGAGAGCCTGAAAGGCGAGATCGCGGCGCAGGAGGCCGTCGAGGCCGAGGCCGGCAAGGCGCTGCGCGACCTGCTGGCGGCGCAGAAGAATCTGGCGGCGGACGATGTGCCAGAAGGCGAGGACGAGGCGGGCAACGTCGAGGTCTCGACGTGGGGCGAGCCGAGGAAGACGGGGCCGGCCAAGGATCACGCCGATTTGGGCGAGGCGCTGGGGCTGCTGGACTTCGAGGCGGCGGCGCGGATGTCGGGCGCGCGCTTCGCGGTGCTGAAGGGCGGGCTGGCGCGGCTGGAAAGGGCCGTGGGCCAGTTCATGCTGGACGTGCAGACGGCCGAGCACGGCTATCTGGAGGTCAATCCGCCGTATCTGGTGCGCGACGAGGCGATGTTCGGGACGGGGCAGCTTCCGAAGTTCACTGACGATCTGTTTGGTGCCCAAGCCGGTACGAACTCGGAAATGCTCCGGGAAGCCTATCTGACGGGCTTCCGAAAGGCGATCGGAGAGTGGAAGCGCAGTGGGTGGGTCCTTCCGAAGGACAATGCTGATGCGGAGTCCACTGGCGTCGCGGCTGACTCGATCGACGATTTTGCCGACCTGATTGGACTTTCGCCCCACCTTCCCGAGCCGATTTTCGAAGAGTTGCTCTTTGATCGCCCGCAGCGTTGGCTCATCCCCACGGCCGAAGTCTCCCTGACCAACCTCGTCCGCGAGCAGATTCTGCCCGAGGAGCAGCTGGCCGAGCCGATGCGGCTGACCGCCCTGACGCCGTGCTTCCGGGCCGAGGCGGGGTCGGCGGGGCGGGATACGCGCGGGCTGATCCGGCAGCACCAGTTCCACAAGGTCGAGCTGGTCTCGATCACCCGGCCGGAGGACTCCGAGGCCGAGCACGAGCGGATGGTGCGCTGCGCCGAGACGGTGCTGGAGAAGCTGGGGCTGCCGTATCGCCGGATGCTGCTGTGCAAGGGCGACATGGGCTTTTCGGCGCGCAAGACCTTCGATCTGGAGGTGTGGCTGCCGTCGCAGGGGACCTATCGCGAGATCAGCTCGTGCTCCAACTGCGGGGACTTCCAGGCCCGGCGGATGGATGCGCGGTTCAAGCGGGCCGGGGAGAAGAAGACCGAGTTCGTGCACACGCTGAACGGCTCGGGCCTGGCCGTCGGGCGGACGCTGGTGGCGATCATGGAGAACTATCAGGACGAGGCCGGACGGATCGCCGTGCCGGACGCGTTGCAACCCTATATGGGCGGGGTGACTCATGTGGGGTGAGCCCCGCCGTCCTTCTCCCCTTGCGGGAGAAGGTGGCATGCGAAGCATGACGGATGAGGGGTCGACGGGATGGTGCCGGCGGGCCCTTTCATCATGATCGCCGCCGGTGCGACCCCTCATCCGACCCCGCTGCGCGGGGCCACCTTCTCCCGCAAGGGGAGAAGGGGAATCGAAGCAAGGAGCGTCTGATGACGAAATATCTGATCGGTCTTTCGGCGCTGGCCCTGACGGCCTGCGCCACCGGCCCGGCGACGCCGCAGTATTCGGCGACCGATGCCAGCTTCACCGGCTGGGTGCGGTTCAGCGGCGAGGAGTTCCAGCTGTACGCCGACCGCGACCAGGTGCTGCAGCCGTTCTCTCGGCCGTGCGTGTCCGGCGCGGCGTCCAAGCCGGAGATGGAGCAGGCGGTGCGCGATCTCGGCGGCCAGAAGGTGACCGTAACCGGGCGCACGGCGGCGTGGTCGTCGGGGCTGCCGGGCAACCGGATCTCCCACGAGGGTTCGGCCATCCGCAACGACTGCGGCGGGGCGTTCGTCATCCTGGCCGACGACATCCGGCCGGCGAACTGATCGGAGTCTGATGCGCATCCTCCTCACCAATGACGATGGCATAGAGGCGGAAGGTCTTGAATGTCTTGAACGGATAGCCCGGACGCTGTCGGACGACATCTGGACGGTTGCGCCGCAGGTCGAGCAGTCGGGCAAGGGGCGGGGCATCACCCTGACCGAGCCGCTGCGGGTCAATGCGATGGGCGGGAAGCGGTTCGCGGTGACGGGGACGCCGACCGACTGCGTGGTGCTGGCGGTCAACGACCTGATGCCGGAGCGGCCCGATCTGGTGCTGTCGGGGGTCAACCGGGGGCACAACGTCGGCGAGGACTGCTCCTACTCCGGGACGGTGGCGGGGGCGCTGCAGGGCATGGCCTTCGGCATCCGCTCGATCGCCCTGAGCCAGTCGCTGGAGCGGTTCCACGACGCAGTGACAGCGCACTGGGAGACGGCGGAGGCCTACGCCCCGGCGATCATCGCCCGGCTGCTGGAGCAGCCGTGGCAAGCGGGGGTGGTGATGAACCTGAACTTCCCGGCCCGGCCGCCGGAGGAGGTGACCCAGGTCGAGGTGACGCGGCAGGGCTTCCGCGACATCGGCGAGATGCATGCGGTGCGGCGGACGGACCTGAGGGGGCGGGACTATTACTGGATGAGCTTCCGCGGAGCCAAGCAGGAGCATGCGGCGGGGACGGACCTGCGGGCCATGGACGAGGGGAAGATTTCCGTGACGCCGCTGCACATCGACCTGACCCACATGCCGAGCGTGCACGACCTGAAGGGCGTGCTGGGCGGGGCGCCGCCGAAGGCGGTGGCGGCGGAATGAAGCTGAACGACGATCGCGCGGGGCGGCTGATCCTGGGGCTGCGGCAGCAGGGGGTGACCGAGCCCAAGGTGCTGCAGGCGATGGAGTCGATCGACCGCGCCGTCTTCGTGCACGAGAAATTCCTCGATCAGGCGTGGGAGGACCAGGCCCTGCCGATCGACTGCGCCCAGACCATTTCCCAGCCCTATATCGTCGGGCTGATGACGCAGGCGCTGGACGTGCAGCCGCGCCACCGGGTGCTGGAGATCGGCACGGGGTCGGGCTACCAGGCCGCGGTGCTGAGCCGGCTGGCGCGCTATGTCTATTCGGTGGAGCGGTACCGGAGCCTGCTGACCGAGGCCGAGCGGCGGCTGAAGGAACTGAAAATCGACAACGTCATCACGCGGCACGGCGACGGCGGGCTGGGCTGGCCGGAGCAGGCGCCGTTCGACCGGATCATGGTCACGGCGGCGTCGCCGGGGGAGCCGACCGAACTGCTGCACCAGCTGAAGCCGGGTGGGATCCTGGTGTGCCCGGTCGGACGGAGCTCGGTGCAGCGGCTGCACCGCTACATCAGCCTTGAGGACGGCTCGTTCCGGCGCGAGAGCCTGGCCGAGGTCCGGTTCGTGCCTCTGGTCGAGGGGACGGCGAAGGAGGGGTGAGGGTAGGGAGCAGGCAGCAGGCAGCAGGCAGCAGGCAGCAGGCAGCAGGCAGCGGAGGAGGCCTCGGCGGCGGGAGGGCTGCCTATCCCGTCAGCACTCACTGCCTGCTGCCTGCTGCCTGTTCCCTTTCTGTTAACCTTCGCGCCCAACTTTGGCGCGGTTTGGCGGGTCTGGTCCGAAGGGGCGGAGTCGAGTCGAGGAGCGGGCGTATGATCGGGATCAGGACGGGGCTGAAGGCGCTGGCGGTGCTGGGGGCGATGAGCCTGACGGCGGCCTGCGCGAGCTATCCGGCCGAGCCGCGCTATTCGATCTACGCCGAGCCCCCGCCCGCGCGCCAACCCGCCTATCCGGCCACGCCGGCCGCGCCGGCGCCGAGCGGCGAGGGCGTGCGGGGACCGACCAATCCGGCCTATGAGGCGCCGCCGCCGGCGACCGCGCCGACCGCCGACATCGAGGGCGGGGCGCTGGACGCCCCGGTGGGAACGATCCCGCGCTACGACGCCACGCCCGCGGCCGGGCCGGCCTCGGAAGGCTTCGCCAGCCCGCCGCCGCCCGCCTCGGGCGCGGCGGTGACGGCCGGGGCGGCCTATGAGATCCAGCCGGGCGACACGATCTCGGGCATCGGGCGGCGCTTCCAGACGCCGGTGCAGACGCTGATCGACCTGAACGGCCTCGGGCCGCGGGCGGATGTGTCGCCGGGCCAGCGGATCGTGCTGCCGGCCAATGCCGTGGACATCGGCGGCGATCCCTACGCCACCGGGCCGTCGCCGACCGGAGTCTATGTCCCCGACGCCGGGGTTCCGCCGCCGCCGCCGCCGCCGCTGCCCACCGCGGCCCAGCCGCCCCTGCCGCCGGCGCGCGAGCCGGCCGCCACCGCCGCCCCTGCCGGAGCGCCGCCCGCCTCGACCACGGTGACGCTGGACTGGCCGGTGCGCGGCGACATCCTGCGCCGCTTCGGGCCGGTGGGCATGGGCGAGCGCAACAACGGCGTGAACATCGGCGCGCCGCAGGGGACCGAGGTGCGGGCCTCGGCCGCGGGCCGGGTCGGCTATGTCGGCGACGACCTGGCCGGTCAGGGGCTGACGGTGCTGATCGTGCACCGCGACGGATGGCGCTCGGTCTATGGCCACCTGGGCTCGGCCACGGTGCGCGACGGCGACGACGTGCAGGCGGGGCAGGCGATCGGCACGGTGGGGACCACCGCCGGCGACGGGCGGCCCTCGATTCATTTCGAGACCTGGCGCATGCGCGGCGACGAGCCGACGGCCGTCGATCCGCTGAGCGTGTTGCCGCGGTAACGCAGGCGACGGCTTCCGCCTTCACGGCGCGTTGCAAAGTGCTACGGCGCGCCCTAGGTTCCGCGCCTCATTTTCGAGGGGCGCCCGCGGGCCGCTCCGGCGCATGCGGAGACTATCGTGCAGGAACTCATGGCGGGGCCGTTCGGGACCCTGATCTTCTTCGTCCCGATCATCATCCTGTTCTACTTCATGATGATCCGCCCGCAGCAGAAGCAGATGAAGGCGCACCGCGACATGGTCGCCGGCCTGAAGCGCAGCGACACGGTGGTGCTGTCGAACGGCATGATCGGCAAGGTCACCCGCGTCGAGAACGACGAGGCCATGGTCGAGATCGCCCAGGGCGTGAACGTCCGCGTGGTCAAGGCGATGATCACCCAGGTGCGCGACCGCACCGGCGTCGCCGCCAACGACACCAAGCAAGTCTCCAAGGCCTGATCTCGGCGCTCTGAAAGGTCGGGGAAGCCCGCATGATCCATCTGTCGCGCTGGAAGGTCATCCTTCTCGCCCTGTCGTTCGTATTCGGGGTGCTGTTCACCCTGCCGAACCTGCTGACGGCCGAGCAGAAGGCGGCGATGCCGGCCTGGCTGCCGCATAGCGGGGTCAATCTCGGTCTCGACCTGCAGGGCGGGTCCTACCTGCTGCTGGAAGTCGACGTGCCGGCGATGCGCGAGAAGCGGCTGACCAACCTGGGCGAGGACGCCCGCACGGTGCTGGAAGAGGCCCAGGTCGACATCTCCAACATCGCGCGGGACGACGCCGGCGTGGTCGTCACCCTGGAGAATCCGGCGGACACGGACCGGGCCCTGACGGCGATGCGTCCGCTGGCCGCCGGCGGCGGGGCGGGAACGGTCGCGGACCGCACCGTCCAGCGGCAGGGCGACGGCCGCATCCGCTACGCCTTCACCCGCCAGGCCGCGGACTCGATGGCGGCCGACGCGGTCAGCCAGTCGATCGAGGTGGTGCGCCGCCGCATCGACAGCCTCGGCACCCGCGAACCTTCGATCACCCGCCAGGGCACCGAGCGGATCGTGGTCCAGGCCCCGGGCGAAAGCGATCCGGCCCAGCTGGAGCGCGTGCTGGGCCAGACCGCGCAGCTGACCTTCCAGCTCGTCGATGTCGAGAATTCGGTCGAGGAGGCCATCGCCGGCTTCCCGCCCCCGGACGCCGAGGTCATCCCCGACGAGAACGGCGTCCCCTATCTGGTCAAGAAGCGGGTGCTGGTCTCGGGCGAGAACCTGACCAAGGCCGAGGTCACCGTCGACCAGAACAACCAGACCGCCATCGGCTTCCGCTTCGACGGCGCCGGCGCGCGCCGCTTCGGCGAGGCGACCGCCGCCAACATCGGCAAGCCGTTCGCCATCATCCTCGACGGCAAGGTCATCTCGGCCCCGAACATCAAGAGCGCCATCACCGGCGGTTCGGGCATCATCGAGGGCAGCTTCTCGATCCAGGAAGCCTCGGAGATGGTCAACCTGCTGAACGGCGGGGCCCTGCCGGCGCCGCTGAAGGTGCAGGAGCGCCGCGTCGTCACCGCCGAACTGGGGGCCGACGCCGTCGCCGCCGGCGCGCTGTCGACCGCCATCGGCGCGGTGATCATCGTCGTCTTCATGCTGCTGGCCTACGGCTGGCTGTTCGGGGGCATCTCGATCATCGGCCTGGTGCTGAACGGCCTGCTGATCATCGCGGCCATGTCGATGACCGGCGCGGCCCTGACCCTGCCCGGCATCGCCGGTCTGGTGCTGACCTTCGCCGTCGCCGTGGACGCCAACGTGCTGATCTACGAGCGGATGCGCGATGAGGCGCGGGCCGGGCGGTCGGTGATCGCGTCGCTGGACGCCGGCTTCAACAAGGCCATGGGCACCATCGTCGACGCCAACCTGACCACCCTGGTCGCGGCGCTGATCATGTTCGTGTTCGGCGCAGGTCCCGTGCGGGGCTTCGCCTGGACGCTGACCATCGGCGTCTTCACCTCGATGCTGTCGGCCGTGCTGGTCGCGCAGGTCGGACTGGCCTGGTGGCTGAAGCTCGCCAAGCCCAAAAAACTGCCGATCGCGGAGTGATGGCGATGCGTGGATGGCCCCTCATCAAACTGCTGCCGGTCAAGACCGACCTGCATTTCGTCTCGTTCGCCAAATACGCGGCCGCGCTTTCGGCGGTGCTGGTGATCGCGTCCCTGGTCGGCATCTTCTATCCCGGCCTGAACATGGGCATCGACTTTCGCGGCGGCGCCTCGATGGAGCTGACCAAGCCCGGCGGACAGGCGCTGGACCTCGGCGCCGTCCGTGAGGCGGTGGGCGAGCTCGGACTCGGCGACGTCGGCGTGCAGGGCATCGACACCGAAAGCTCGGCCATCGTCCGCTTCCAGGTCCCGGATGGCCAGGACCAGACGGTCGTGGTCCAGCGCGTCGAGCAGGCGATCTCCTCGGCCGTGGGCGAGGTGGAGTATTCCGGCGTCAGCGTCGTTGGCTCCAAGGTTTCCGGCGAGCTGTTCACGTCGGGCCTGATCGCGCTCGGCCTCGCGATCGCGCTGATGTTCGCCTACATCTGGTTCCGCTTCGAGCCGCAGTTCGGCCTCGGCGCCGTGGCCGGCCTGATGCACGACGTGATCCTCGTCTTCGGCCTGATCGTACTGATGCGACTGGAGTTCAGCTTGAACATGGTCGCGGCCATCCTGACCGTGATCGGCTATTCGATGAACGACACCGTCGTCGTGTTCGACCGCCTCCGCGAGAACCTGCGCAAATACAAGACCATGCCGCTGCGCGAGGTCATCGACCTGTCGATCAACGAGACGCTCTCGCGGACCGTCATCACCGGCATCACCGCAATCATGGTGCTGGCGGCGCTGGCGATCTTCGGCGGCGAGGCCCTGTTCGGATTCTCCATCGCCCTGATGGCCGGCATCATCATCGGCACCTATTCGTCGATCTACGTCGGCGCGCCGATCATCCTGCTGTGGGGCGTCAAGCGCGGCGACCGCCGGGACGACGACGCCAAGCCGATCAAGCTGGGCATGGCCAGCCAACCCTGAACATTCCTTCCCCCTTGCGGGGGAGGGACGTGTTGCGCGGGCGCACGCGAGCGCTGAAAGGCCCCACAGTCTTTCGGTGTTTGTCGGGTGCAAGCGGCGCTATGGTCGCGCTTCAACGATTCTCGCCCGGGGAGGGGCGATCGACATGGGCAAGCTGCTTTCCAACTTCCGCTCCACCGTGCTGCTGAGCCTGGTGCTGGCGGGCCTGATGATCTTCGCCTTCGTCCAGGTGTCCGGGCGCGAGTGGAGCGACATGACGGTCTGGCAGGCCATCTTCCGCTGGACCCACGTGTTCGCCGGCATCCTGTGGATCGGGCTGCTGTGGTATTTCAACTTCGTCCAGATCCGGGTCATGCCATCGATCCCGGCCGAGCTGAAGCCCGCCATCGGCAAGCACATCGCCCCCGAGGCCCTGTTCTGGTTCCGCTGGTCGGCGCTGGCGACGGTGCTGGCCGGTCTGGCGCTGGCCTTCAGCCGGGGCCACGCCTACGCCATCGAGGTGCTGAGCTTCGGGATGGCCGGAGGCCTGACCGAGGACCAGAAGGGCTACACCCTGATGGGCGTCGGCGTCTGGCTGGCCATCATCATGTTCCTCAACGTCTGGGGCGTGATCTGGCCGAACCAGAAGCGGGCGCTGGGCATGATCGTCGTCGACGACGACGCCAAGGCCAAGGCCGGTCGCCTGGCCATGCTGGCGAGCCGCATCAACATGCTGCTGTCGCTGCCGATGCTGACCGCCATGGCCATGTACCAGACGCTGTTTGGCTGATCCCGGCGCATCGCTGCCCGGCGCATCGCTGGACGAGCAGGTCCGCGCGGCCGACCCGGACCGCTGGCTGTCCAGCCGGTTCGTGGCCGACGCGCGGGCGCGGGCCGACCTGGTCGCCCTCTACGCCTTCGAGGCCGAGCTGCTGGCGATCCCGACGCGGGTGACCCAGCCGCTTCTGGCCGAGATGCGCTACGCCTGGTGGCGCGAGCAGCTGGACGGGGTCTTCGCCGGCGTCCCCCGCAAGGGCCATCCGGTGCTGGAGGCGCTGACCGAGATCGTGGCGCGGCGCGGTCTGGACCGCACCCCGTTCGACGCCCTGATCGAGGCGCACATCGGCCGGGTGCACGGCGAGGCCCATGACCTCGACGCCTTCTACGTCGGGCCGATGCAGACGGCGGCGCGGATCCTGGCCGGGCCGGGCCATGAGGCCGCCGTGGCCGGGGCCGGCCGGGTCTGGGGACTGACGCAGACGGGGCGGCTGGACGAGGCCGCCGCCGCCCGACCGGACGCGAGGAAGGCCCTGAAGGCCCTGCCGGTGGCCGGCTTTCCCGCCGCGGCCCATGCGGCGCTGCGCAAGACGGATGAGGCGGAGCCGATCAAGCGGCTGCGGCTGGTCTGGGCGTCGCTGACCGGACGTATCTGACGCCGGCCTTTGCGAAGCCATCGAGGCGAGGCCATATGGGCCGCATGGCGAGACTGGGTGAACGGACGGGACGGCGGGGCGATTCGGTGGCGAAAGCGGCGCAGGGCGCGCCTCCGGCCGAACCGCCGAAGGGGCCGCCGACGGGCCGGGCGCTGCTGGACCTCGTCCAGCTGGTGCGCCGGTCGAACGCGCCGCAGTTGCCCCTGCGCCTGATCGGCGCGATCGGCATGACGCTGGGCGGGAAGGGGTTGGGCGTTCTGGCCCCGCTGGTGCTCGGCGCGGCCGTCAACCGTCTGGCGGCCGGGCAGGGGGCCGCGGTCAGCGTCGCCTGGGGTTTCGGCGCCTTCGCCATCGGCTGGGCCTTCGTGCGCCTGCTGTCGGCCGTCGCGCCCAACGCCTCGGACGTGGTGTTCGCCCCGGTGCGGTCGGCGGCCCAGCGCACGGCGGCGACCGAGACCTTCGCCCACGCCCTGAGCCTGTCGCTCGATTTCCACCAGACCAAGCGGTCCGGCTCGCTGTCGCGAACCATGGACCGGGGTGCGCGGGCGGTCGATTTCCTGCTGCGCATCCTCGCCTTCAACCTGATCCCGACCGCCGTCGAGCTGGTGCTGGCCGCCGGGGTGCTGGCCGGCAAGTACGACTGGCGCTTCGGGGCGGTGGCCGTGGCCGTCGTGGCGATCTACGCCGTCTGCACCTTCGCGCTGTCGAACTGGCGGATCGAGCACCGGCGCGAGATGAACGCCGCCGACACCGAGGCGGCCGGGGTCTCGGTCGACGCCCTGCTCAACTACGAGACCGTCAAGTCGTTCGGGGCCGAGGCGCGGGCGGCGCGCAGCTATGACCAGGCGCTGGGCGACTACACCCGGGCGGCGCTGAAGGCCAACAGCTCGCTGGCCCTGCTGAACATCATCCAGGCGGTGATCATGAACCTGGGCCTGGCCGTCATGGCGGTGATGGCCGGGTTCGAAGCCGCCGCCGGCCGGATGGGTCCGGGCGACGTGATGGCCGCGGTGCTGATCATGATCTCCCTGTATGCGCCGCTGAACATTCTCGGCTTCGCCTATAGGGAAATCCGCCAGTCTTTCATCGACATGGAGGAGATGCTGAAGGTGACGCGTCAGACACCGCAGGTCGCCGACGCGCCCGACGCCGCGCCCCTGCCGCGTCCCGCCGACGCGCGGGGGGCGGCGCTGGCCTTCGAGCGGGTCGGGTTCCGGCACGACGCCCGCGCGAACGGGCTGGAGGACGTCAGCTTCGTCGCGTCGCCGGGCACGACCACGGCGCTGGTGGGACCGTCCGGGTCAGGCAAGTCGACCATCGTCAAACTGGCCCTGCGCCTGCTCGACCCGCAGGAGGGCCGGGTGCTGATCGACGGCGTCGATGCGCGCCAGGTGACCCAGGAATCGCTGCGCGCGGCGGTGGCGCTGGTGCCGCAGGACGTGGCCCTGTTCAACGACACGCTGCGGGCCAACATCGGCTTCGCCCGCCCCGACGCGGACGAGGCGGCGATCTGGGCCGCGGCCGATGCGGCCGAGCTGGACGACTTCATCCGCGCCCTGCCGCAGGGCATGGACACCATGGTCGGCGAGCGCGGGCTGAAGCTGTCCGGCGGCGAACGCCAGCGGGTGGGCATCGCCCGGGCGCTGCTGGCCGACCCGTGCATCCTGATCCTCGACGAGGCGACCAGCGCCCTGGACAGCCGCACGGAGGCGGCGATCCAGAAGACCCTGCGGCGGGCGCGGACCGGGCGGACGACGCTGGTCGTGGCGCACCGGCTGTCGACCATCGCGGACGCCGACCAGATCCTGGTGCTCAAGGCCGGGCGCATCGTCGAGCGCGGCGCGCACCACGAGCTGGTGGCGCGCCAGGGCGGGGAATACGCGGCGCTGTGGCGCAAGCAGACGCGCGGCGCCCGGACCGAGCGCCAGCCGGCCTAGGACGAATCGGGCTTGCCGAACTTCTTGGCCACCATCTGCGACAGGTGGGTGGTGACCTGGGCGCGTTCGGCGGCGGCGTCGGCGGGCAGGGCGTTCAGCAGCCGCAGCGACTGGATGTGCACGGTCATGATGCGCCAGTCGAAGGCGGCGGCGTCGGCCGAGGCGCGGTCGACCATGTCGCACACGCTGATGGCCACGGCGCAGACGTCGTCCATGTCGAACGGGTGGGCGGAATCGATGACGTGGTTGGCCGAGCGGTAGATCTGCTGGAGGGTGCGGATCGTCGCCTCGTCGTCGCCCGGCTTTTCGATGGCGACCAGATCGTCAATGTGGCGGGTGACCTCGGCCACGCCGCGCTCGCGCAGGGCGGCGATGTTCTTGCGGGCGCGGGTGAGGGCGACGCCGACGGTGATGCCGCCGGCGCTGTCGATCATCTTCGCAAGGCGGGACTTGCGCCGGGCATGGGTGATGACGGTCACTGGCTGGTCTCCGCTGCGGCCGCCTTCTCGGCCTCGAACCGGGCGCGGCGAAGCACGTCGCTGCGGCGCTCCTTGCCGGGCGGCTCGGATTCGCGGAAGCGCCGGTCGGGGCCGAAATACTCGCCGACCTCGAGGAAGGGCCGGCCGTCGCGGGCCACCCAGACGATCCGCTCCAGCAGGCTGGAGGCGCTGAACGGCTTGGTGATGATGAAGTTGGCCCCGCAGTCGCGGCCCTTGGCGACCATCGAACGGCGGATGTGGCCGGCCGTCATGATCACCGGGACGAAGGCGTTGGGCGGGCCGGAGCGGCGCAGCCAGTGGACCAGCTCGAAACCGTCCATGCCGGGCATTTCGCAATCCACGACCAGCAGGTCGATCTCGGCCTCGCGCAGGACCTCGATGGCCTCGGCGGCGCTGCGCAGCGAATAGCGGGTCTTGATGCCGAAACCGAGCAGGGCGCTGGAGGTGATTTCCGCGGCGAAGGCGGAATCATCCACGACCATGGTCACTGCGCCGGTGAGGTTGATGATGGCGCTCTCGCGCAAGGTCTCGCCGACGACGCCCATTACAACTCATCCTCACCGAGTCGCCCACCGCAACTCAGCATGGAGACAGGCTTGCCTGACAACCCTCGCCGAAGGGTTAACAAACTCCTCAGCCGATGCGGCCGATGGCGTAGAAGCGGTCGGCGCGGGCCTTGCGGATCTGGTCGGGCGACAGGGCGGAGAGGGCGGCGAGCTCCTCGGCCAGGACGTCGCCGACGTTGGCGATGGCCGCGGCCGGGTCGGCGTGGGCGCCGCCGACCGGCTCGGGGATGATGCGGTCGACGATCTTCAGCTCGAGCAGGTCGGGGCCGGTGATCTTCATGGCCATGGCGGCGTCGCGGGCGCGGGCCCCGTCGCGCCACAGGATGCCGGCGGCGCCCTCGGGCGAGATGACCGAATAGATCGAGTGCTCCAGCATCAGCACCCGGCCGGCGGCGGCGATGGCGATGGCTCCGCCGGAGCCGCCCTCGCCGGTGACTGTGGCGATGGAGGGCACGCCGAGGGTCAGGCAGCGCTCCGTCGAGCGAGCGATGGCTTCGGCCTGGCCGCGCTCCTCGGCGCCGAGGCCGGGATAGGCGCCGGCGGTGTCGACGAAGGTCAGCACCGGCAGGCCGTACTGCTCGGCCAGGTCCATCAGGCGCACGGCCTTGCGGTAGCCCTCGGGCCGGGCCATGCCGAAATTGTGGGTCAGGCGGGTCTGGGTGTCGTGGCCCTTCTCGTGGCCCATGACCACGACCGGTTCGCCGCGGAAGCGGGCGAGGCCGCCGAGGATGGCCTGGTCGTCGCCGAACTGACGGTCGCCCTTCAGTTCGACGAAGTCGGTGAACAGGCCTTCGACATAGTCGACGAAGTGGGGCCGCTGCGGGTGGCGGGCGACCTGGGTCTTCATCCACGGGTCGAGGTCGGCGTAGGTCTTCTTTCTGAGCTGCTCGGCCTTCTTGCGCAGGCCCTCGACCTCGGCGTCGAACGAGCCGGAGGTCGAGGAGAGCAGGTTCAGCTCCTCGATCTTCGCCTCCAGATCGGCGATCGGCTTTTCGAATTCGAGGTAGTGCACGGCCATCAAGGCGTCCGGAACAGGCGCGCCACGCGGCGCATCGGGAGGCGGCGGAACCTAGTGGGGTCAACGCCGGGGGGCAAGCGGGGTTCAGTCGTCACGGGCGAGCGGATGCTTGTCGCGGACGACCTGGGCGAGGCGGTCGACGGCGACATGAGTGTAGATCTGGGTGGTGGCGATGTCGGCGTGGCCGAGCAGGGTCTGGACCACGCGCAGGTCGGCGCCGCCTTCCAGCAGATGGGTGGCGAAGGCGTGGCGCAGGACGTGGGGGCTGACGCGGGCGGGGTCGATGCCGGCGTCGATGGCGGCCTGGTCGAGCAGCTGGGCGAAGCGGCGCGGGGTGAGGCAGCCCTTGGCCGAGGACGAGGGGAACAGCCACGGGCTGTCGGGGGCCTTCTCGGGGCGGGCGGCGTCGCGGGCGAGGAGCCAGGCCTTCACGGCCTCGCGGGCGGAGGCGTTGAGGGGGGCGAGGCGTTCCTTGCCGCCCTTGCCGCGCACGATCAGGAAGGCGGGGTCGCGGCGAACCGCCTCGACCTTCAGGCCCAGCAGTTCGGAGACCCGCAGACCCGAGGCGTAGGCCAGTTCGACGAGGGCCACGAGGCGCAGGCCGGTGGCGCCGTCGCGGGCCGAGGCGGCGGCGAGCAGGCGCTCGACCTCGTCCCGGCTGAGGGTTTTCGGCAGGCTGCGGCCCTGTTTGGGGGCGTCGAGACGGCGGGAGGGGTCGTCCTGGCGCCAGCCCTCGCCGAGGGCGAAGCGGTAGAACTGGCGCACGGCGGAGCGGCGGCGGGCCTGGGTGGCGGCGGACAGGCCGCGCGCGCCGAGGCCGGCGTACCAGGCCTCGACGGCGGCTTCGTCGGCGCCCATGAGTCCGTCCGGCAGGGCGGCCTCGGCGTCGGCCAGATCGCGCCCGTAGGCGGACAGGGTGTGGGGCGAGGCGTCGCGCTCGACGGCCATCATCTCGAGAAAGGCCTCGACCTGGTGGGTCCTGGGCGGCGGGGTCATGCGCCGGACCGCTTTGCGACGGCGGCGCCTGGTGTAAAGGGTGGTCGGGTCATGACGCCTCGCCTGCCGCCGCCCCATTCGCCGCCGCCACGCCGCCCGGAGAGCCGGTCGTGAGCGAGGGCGCGCCGGCGACCGGCCCGATTCCTGTTCATCGCCGCAGCATAGCGCTGGTCGGGCTGATGGGGGTGGGGAAATCGACCGTGGGGCGGCGGCTGGCCAGACGGCTGAACCTGCCGTTCGCCGACGGCGACATCGAGATCGAGGCCGCGGCGGCGATGACCGTGTCCGACATCTTCGCCGAGCTGGGCGAGTCGGAATTCCGGGCCGGGGAGGCGCGGGTCATGAAACGCCTGCTGGAGGGGCCGCGCATGGTGCTGGCCACCGGCGGCGGCGCCATCCTGAACCCGGAGACGCGGGCTCTGCTGAAGGAGCGGGCGGTGACGGTCTGGATGCGGGCGGACCTGGAGACGGTGGCGCAGCGGGTGCAGCGGCGCGACACCCGTCCCCTGCTGCGCGGGCGCGATCCGCTGACCGCCCTGCAGGCCATGGCCGAGGTGCGCTACCCCGTCTATGCGACCGCCGATCTAACGGTGGACGTGGCCGGCGGGGCGCACGCCCAGGCGGTCGAGGCCATTCACGACGCCCTGCAGGCCCATTTCGCGGCCCATCAGCCGGAGGTGAAGGCGTGACCACGATCGTGCCGGTCTCGGGCGTCGGCTTCCGGCCCCATGACGTGATCGTCGGACGGGGCCTGCTGGCGGAACTCGGGGCGCGGGTGGCGCCGCTGGCCCAGGGCCGCACCGTGGTGGTCACGGACGAGATCGTGGCTGGCCTGCACGGCAAGGCGGCCCTGGCGTCGCTGAAGGCGGCGGGCGTCACCGGCCGGCTGCTGACCGTCCCGCCGGGCGAGGGTTCCAAGTCGTTCGCCGAACTGGAACGGGTCATCGACCGGATGCTGGCGTTCAAGCTTGACCGGACCGACGTGGTGGTGGCGCTGGGCGGGGGCGTGGTCGGCGATCTCGCGGGTCTGGCCGCGGCCCTGTTCATGCGCGGCATCGACTTCGTGCAGGTCCCGACGACCCTGCTGGCCCAGGTCGACTCCTCGGTCGGCGGCAAGACGGCGATCGACACGCCGCGCGGCAAGAATCTGGTCGGCGCCTTCCATCAGCCGCGGCTGGTGCTGGCCGACATCGACGTGCTGGCGACCCTGCCGGAACGGCAGCGGCGCTCGGGCTGGGCCGAGGTGCTCAAACATGGGCTGATCTGCGACGCCGGCTTCTTCGACTGGCTGGCCGGGGAGGGCGCCGCGGGGGGCGCGGGCGATCCGGCGGCCCTGGAGCGCGCCGTGGTGCGGTCGGTTCAGATCAAGAGCGCCGTCGTCGGCGAGGACGAGAAGGAAGCGGGGCGGCGCGCCCTGCTGAACCTCGGCCACACCTTCGGCCACGCCATCGAGGCCGAGCTGGGGTTCGACGAGACGAGGCTGACCCATGGCGAGGCGGTCGCGCTGGGGTGCGCGCTGGCCTTCCGGTTTTCGGCGGAGACGGGATTGTGCCCGCCGGACGAGGCGAAGCGGGTCGGAACGGTGCTGGAGGCGGCGGGTCTGCCGACTCGCCCGGGACAGGCCGGACCGTTGCGCGCGGCGGCGTTGGTCAGGCGCATGGCCGGGGACAAGAAGGCCGAGGGCGGGCGGCTGACCCTGATCCTCGCCCGCGGGATCGGCGACGCCTTCACCGCCAAGGATGTCGACGCCGCCGCCCTGACGGCCTTTCTGGAGCGGGAGATCGCCGCCGGATGAAGATCGCGCCGCTCGTGCTGGAGAACCGCTGGGTCAGGCTGGAGCCGTTCGCGCCCGCGCTCAGGGAGGACGTCCGCGCCGCCCTGGATGTGGACGAGGCGGCGTGGTCGATCATGGTCTCGACCGCCTACGGCGAGAATTTCGATCCGTGGTGGGACGGTTTCGTCGAGCGGATGGCGGCCGGGCGGGACACGCCCTATGCGGTGCGCCGGCTGTCGGACGGGCGGATCGTCGGGACGAGCAGCCTGCACGACCTGTTTCCCCAGCACCGGCGCGTGGAACTGGGCTCGACCTTCTATCATCCTGTCGCCCGCGCCGGGGTGGTCAACCCGGCCAGCAAGCGGTTGCTTCTGCAGCATGCGTTCGACAGCGGCATCATCCGGGTGGAGATCATCACCGACGGGATCAACGCCCGCAGCCAGGCCGCCATCGCCAAGCTGGGCGCGGTGCGGGAGGGCGTCCTGCGCCGTCACAAGATCACCCACACCGGGCGCGTGCGCGACACGGTGATGTTCTCGATCACCGACCAGGACTGGCCCACGGTGCGGACGCGGCTGGATGAGCGGCTGGCGGCGTTCGGCTAGTCGATCGCGCGGCAGTCGGTGGGCTCGCGGCCATCGCCGGTCCAGCGCGCCATGACGCCTTCACCGCGCAGCTCATAGCCCGAGGCGCGGTACCAGAGGCCCGAGGCGGCGTGTTCCTGAAACAGATCGACGGCCTCGCCATTGGAGTTGCGGACCGTGGCCATTTCGCGCGGATTGTCGAAGTCGACCGTCAGACGCTCGCCGTTGTTGCACAGATAGATCGTGCGGATGACGCGGTTCAGCGCGCGCTGCTGGACCTCGGCCCCGGTCCGGCGGCGGGCGGTCTGGGCGTCCCGGGCGCGCTCGCGCACCGCTTCGCCATCGGTCGGCGCCTCGGCCGGTTTCGGGCCGCAGGCGGTCAGGACGAGGACGGAGACGACGGCGAGGGGCATCAGACGCATGGAACAAGCCTTGCCGTGGGAGGTGGCCGGTGGAACGCGCCTTTCAAGCGGCCGTTCCCTTGCGCCGGGCGCGGAAGAAGGCGCGCAGCAGGTCCGCGCCCTGATCCGCCAGCACGCCGCGGCTGGTCTGCGGCCGCCAGTGGCAGGTGGGCTGGTCGAAGAAGCGCGGGCCGTGCGCCACCGCTCCGCCCTTGGGGTCATCGGCGCCCCAGACCACCCGCCCGATGCGGGCGTGGCTGATGGCTCCGGCGCACATGGCGCACGGCTCAAGCGTGACATAGAGGGTCAAGCCGGTGAGGCGGTAGTTGCCCAGCTTCGCCGCCGCCGCGCGCAGGGCGACGATCTCGGCGTGGGCGGTCGGATCGTGGGCGCCGATGGGGCCGTTGCGGCCCTCGGCGACGACTTCGCCGGAGGTTTCATCGACGATCACGCAGCCGACCGGAGTCTCTCCGGCGTCCGCCGCCGCTTGCGCACAGGCCAAGGCCATGTGCATGAACCGCTCATCATGGCCAGCCATCCCCGAGACAACGACAAGAAGCCGCGCCCGCGTCAAGACGGCGACCGCGACGGCCCCCGCAAACCCTATGTCAAACGCGCCGAGGGCGCCGACGACCGGGGGCCGCCCAAGGGCGGAAAATCCTTCGGCAGGGGCGGCGGAAAGCCCGGCGGCAAGCCGTTCAGCAAGGACGGCAAGCCGGCCGCCAAGGCCGACGAGGGCCCGAAGCGCAGCGAGCGCATCGCCAAGGCCATGGCCCGGGCGGGAATCGCTTCGCGCCGCGAGGTGGAGCGGCTGATCGGCCTGGGCAAGGTGGCGGTCAACGGCAAGATCCTCGACACGCCGGCGACGCTGGTGACGCGCGACGACGTCATCACCATGGACGGGAAGCCGATCGGTTCGGCGCAGGCGACGCGGGTCTGGCGCTATCACAAGCCCGCCGGCCTGCTGACCTCGCACACCGATCCGGCCGGGCGGCCGACGGTGTTCGACGCCCTGCCCAGCGGCCTGCCGCGGGTGATCTCGGTCGGGCGGCTGGACCTCAACACCGAAGGTCTGCTGCTGCTGACCAACGACGGCGAACTGAGCCGGGCGCTGGAGCTGCCGCAGACCGAGCTGGTGCGCCAGTACCGGGCGCGGGCGCGCGGGCGGGTGACGCAGTCCCAGCTGGACACGCTGAAAGACGGGGTGACCGTCGACGGCGTCCGCTACGGCCCGATCGAGGCGACGCTGGACAAGGTCAAGGACCGGGGCGAGGGCGAGAAGGCTTCAGCCAACCTGTGGATCAGCGTCTCGATCACCGAGGGCAAGAACCGCGAGGTCCGCAAGGTGCTGGAGCACCTCGGCCTGACCGTGAATCGGCTGATCCGCCTGGCCTACGGGCCGTTCCAGCTGGGGACGCTGCCGGTGGGATCCGTGGAGGAGGTCGGGCCGCGGGTGATCCGCGAACTGTTGGCCGAACACATCCGGCCGGAGAACCTGCCGACCGGCAATACGGTAGCGACGCCGGCGCCGATCCCCGGGCGGCGCATCTCGACCCCGATCGTCAAGGGCGCGTCGGGCTCGGCCATCTCCGACCCGTCGCGCAAGCCAAGCCGGGTCCGGGCGGCGGGAGCGGCCGCCGACGCCGCGGCCGAGCGCGCCGCCCGCCCGCAGAAGAAACCCGGCTGGGCCAAGGCCTCGCCGAAGTTCGAGCATCCGAAGAAGGCCTTCACGCCGCGCGCCCGGCCGGAGGGCGAGGCCGCCGCCGGGGGGGATCGTCCGAAGCGCACGTTCAAGCCGCGCGACGACCAGTTCATCGACAAGCCTCGCGGACCACGCACGGAGGGCGGTCGGTCGTTCGGCGGCAAGCCGGCAGCCGACGGCGACCGGCCGAAGCGTCCGTTCAAGCCGCGCGAGGGATCGGCGGGACCGCGCGGCGAGGCGTCGGCGGGCGGCTTCAAGCGCGGCGGCGGAACGCGGAGCAATCCGCCCGGAGGGTCGCGCCCGCCTCGTCCCGGTGCGGGTCCGGCGGGCGGCCGGGGCAGCCCGCGGCCGCGCAAGCCCTAGGCTGAGGCCGCGCGCAGCCGGGCCGCCAGCCGCAGGGTCCGTCTGACCACGGTGATGACGGCGAGGACGACGATGAGTCCGAGCGTCAGCAGCAGCACCGACGGCCCCATCGGCCACAGCGGCCCGACCGCAGCGAGCAGGGCCCCGGCGGTCAGAACGGCCATGCGGTGCGGCTTGGCCCCGGGGCCGGCGAAGTCGGCCTCGAAGCCGAGGGCGCGGCCGAGCTCGCGAATGTAGGCCGTCAGCACGGCCAGGACGGCCGCCAGCCAGCCGAGGGCGGGGCCCAGGTCCTGATCCAGATGGCGCAGGGCATAGCCGGCGCCGACGAGGAACAGGGCGTCGGCGATGCGGTCGGGAAGCTCGTTCCAGACCGGCCCCAGCGGCCCGCCGCGGCCATGCTCGACCGCCACCATGCCGTCCAGCAGATTGGCCAGCAGCCTGAGCTGGATGCAGAGGCCCGCGCCGATCAGCAGGGCGAACCTGCACCAGCCCGCGGCGTCGGCCGACAGCCAGAAGGCCGTCGCGCCGGCGAGGGCGAAAGCCACGCTGGAGGCCGAGATCAGGTCCGGCCGGGCGCCGGTGCGGGCCAGACCCGCGGCCAGGGCACGGGCCCAGCCGGCGCCGCGGGATTTCAGAGGCCTGCGGCTGTCGGTCATCGGACGTGCTCCAGGCTGGCGACATAGGTGAAGGCGTAGAGGGTCGAGACCGTCCACGGCAGGGCGATGGTGCGGATCACCTCGGGCGTGCCGGCGAGGGTATGGACGCCGTACAGGAGGACCGCGATGGCCGCGCAGCTGATCAGGGGCGGGACGAGACGGGCGGACAGGCCGGTCAGCCGGGCGTGGCCCGCCTCGAGCCCGCGCTTCATCACCAGGGTGATCAGGCCCGACAGCGCGCCCTGGACGACGAAGGCGAGCAGCATGGCGGCGGCGCCGTGATCGCGGTTGGCGAAGGCCGCCCAACCGCCCATGGCGACGAAGGCGAAACCCACGTGCAGGGCCGTCGAGCGCAAGGGATGCGTGTTTTGAGCCAACGGCGCCATACTGCCCCCGATACCGATTCCCGAGGGCACTCTAGGGCATGATCGAAGCGCTGACAGCGGGGCTGGACCAGGTGCGGCCGCCGCTGCTGTGGGGCTTCGGCGCGGTGTTCTGCGTGCTGGCCGTCGCCACGGCGCTGGTGCTGATCCTGCCGGTCGTGAAGCCGGCGGGCGACTGGCGCGAGCTGCGGCTGAGGGTGTGGTCGTGGTGGGTCATGGTCGCCCTGCTGGCCGGCGCGCTGGCCCTCGGCTGGATCGCCGTGACGGTGCTGTTCGCGGCCATCGCCTTCATCGCCCTGAGGGAGTTCCTGTCGCTGGCTCCGCTGCGCCGCGAGGACCGGCTGGTGGTGCTGTTCGCCTATCTGTCGGCGCCGCTGTCCTTCGGCCTCGTCGCGGCGGGGTGGTACGGCGTCTATCTGGTCGCCATTCCGGTGTGGTTTCTGCTGACGACGCCGTTCCTGATGGCGATGGCGGGACAGACGAAGGCCTATCTGGCGACGGTGGCGACCATCACCTGGGCGGTCATCGTCTGCGTCTACAATCTGGGGGTCATCCCGCTGCTGATGCGGGCGCCGGACGAGGGCGGGGCGGCCGGAGCGGCGGGGATGGTCTTCCTGCTGCTGTTCGCCACCGAGGCCAACGACGTGCTGCAGTACTGCTGCGGCAAACTGTTCGGACGCCGCAAGATCACGCCCGCCGTCAGTCCCAACAAGACGTGGGAAGGCTTCATCGGCGGCTGGGTCCTGACCGGCGCCCTGATCTGGTTCCTGGCTCCCGTGTTCACGCCGATGACCGGCTGGCCGGTGGCGATCCTCGCGGCGCTGCTGCCCGTGGCCGGGTTCGCGGGCGATGTGACGATGAGCGCGGTGAAGCGCGATCTGGGGGTCAAGGACACCAGCCGGCTGATCCCGGGCCACGGCGGGCTGCTGGACCGGATCGACAGCCTGACCTTCACGGCACCGCTCTATTTCCACCTGATGGCCTATTATGCCCTCGACAAGTACTGAGCGGGCGGCGCGGCCGTTCGGGCCGACGCGGATGCTGTTCCTGACGCTGATCGCGCGGCCGATCGTGCGCTTCATGACCGGCATGGACGTGTGCAATCCGGAACGACTGCCCAAGGGCGGGCCGGCCATCGTCGTGGCCAACCACAACAGCCACATGGACGCCTTCATGCTGCTGAGCCTGTTTCCGGCGCGGCTGCTGCACAAGGTCAGGCCGGTGGCGGCGGCGGACTATTTCCTGGCCAACCCGGCGATCAGCTGGTTCTCGCGCAAGATCATCGGCATCGCGCCGATCTCGCGCTCGGTGGCGCGCGGCGAGGACGTGCTGGCCCCCGCACGGGCGGCGCTGGAGCGGGGCGAGATCATCCTGGTGTTTCCCGAGGGCACGCGCAGCAAGGACGGGGCGCTGGCCCCGCTGAAGGCCGGGGTGGCGCGGCTGGCCGAGGCGTTCCCGGACGTGCCGGTCATCCCGGTGTGGATCGAGGGGGCGGGGCGGGTGCTGCCCAAGGGGGCGGTGGCGCCGGTGCCGATGAACTGCACGGCGCTGGTCGGCGAGCCGCTGCGGTGGACCGGCTCGCGCAGCGAATTCATGGCCGAGTTGCGCGACCGACTGGATGCGCTGGCCGCCGAGGCCCCGCCGCAGCGCTGGGCCAACTGAGGAGCCGGTTGACGTGCCGGTTGACGGGGGCGCCAATCCCGCTGATGGAGCGGCCATGAGGATCGTCGCCGGCAGCCTGAAGGGGCGCAACATCGTCGCGCCGGAGGGGCAGGGCACGCGCCCGACCTCGGACCGGGCGCGCCAGGCCGTGTTCAATGTGCTGGAGCATGCGGCCTGGGCCGAGCCGCTGCAGGGCGCGCGGGTGATGGACGTCTATGCCGGGTCGGGCGCGCTGGGCTTCGAGGCGATCAGCCGGGGCGCGGCCTTCTGCCTCTTCGTCGAGACCGACGAGGACGCCCGCGGCGCCATCCGCGAGAACGCCGATGCCTATGGGCTGATGGGGCGGACGCGGGTGCACCGGCGCAGCGCCACGGACCTGGGCGTGCGGCCGGGATCGGACGGCGAGGCGTTCGACCTGGCCTTCCTCGATCCACCCTATCGCAAGGGGTTGGGCGAGCAGACGCTGGTCCGGCTGCTGGAGGGCAATTGGCTGAAGCCGGGGGCCGTGGTGGTGTTCGAGCGCGGCTCGGACGAGCCGGAGATCGACACGCCCGGGTATGAACGGCTGGACGCGCGCGACTACGGCGCAGCGCGAGTGCTGTTTCTGAGGGCGCAGCCGACGGGCTGAACGCGTCTGGCGCGGGCGCGGGTTTCGGCGTTAGGCTGACGGCCATGAGCATCCTCGACCGCCGCGCCTTCCTCGCCGCCGCCGGAGCGTCCGCGGCCCTTCCCTTCGAAGCGTGCGCGCGGGAGGCGGCGGAGAACTGGTCGCCGCGCGCGGCGCTGCCGTGGCCGGTGCAGGAGATCTACGCCGCGGTCCATCAGGGCCGGATCGTCACCGGCGGCGGGCTGGTCGCGCGGCAGGGGCAGCCGCTGCACATCGAGGACAGGACCGCCTTCTACGACGCGCCGAGCAACGCCTGGACGCCAGGTCCGAGCCTGCCGGCCCCGCGACATCATCCGATGTTCATGGCCACCGACCGCGATCTCTACGCCGTCGGCGGCTACGCCCGCTCGGAGGCGGGCGAGTGGACCAATACGACCACCGCCTGGGTGCTGGACGGCGAGACGTGGCGGGAGGTCACGAGCCTGTCGTCGCCGCAGGCCGAGGCGGTCGGCGTGGGTCTAGGCGAGACCCTGCATCTGATCACCGGACGCACCCCCGGCGGCGCGGCCAACGGCAACTGGAACGATCAGGCCGACACCGACCGGCATCTGGTGCTGGTCCCCGGGGCGCCCGGCTGGGAGATCGCACGGCCCTGCCCGATGGCGCGCAACAGCGCCGCGGCGACGGTGATGGACGGGGCGATCTGGGTCGCCGGCGGGCGCACGGTCAGCGGCGGCGGCACGGGGCGGCTGGATCGCTACACGCCGTCCGAAGACCGCTGGGACACGCTGGCGCCGATCCCGCCGTCGCCGACGACGGGGCAGCAGGTCGGCGGCGGGCTGGCCATGGCGGCGGCGGGCGGCAAGCTGGTCGCCTTCGGCGGGGAGTGGTTCCAGCGCGGCGGAGGCGGCGGCGTGTTCACCGAGACGTGGATCTACGATCCGGCGGCCGACGGCTGGGAAGCCGGGCCGCCGATGCGCACGCCCAGGCACGGACTGGCCGCGGCTGCGGTGGGCGACGTGGTCTACGCCATCGCCGGCGGCGAGGTGGTCTCGGGCGGCCGTGCGGGGAGCGTGGTCGAGGCGTTCGGGTCCTAGCGCCGCCCGAACAGCTTTTCGAGGTCGTTGAGCTTCAGCTCGACATAGGTCGGGCGGCCGTGGTTGCACTGGCCGGAGTGGGGCGTGGCCTCCATCTGGCGGAGCAGGGCGTTCATCTCGGGGGCGGAGAGGACGCGGCCGGCGCGGACGCTGCCGTGGCAGGCCATGGTGCCGCAGACCTCGCCGAGGCGCTCGGACAGGGCCAGGGCCGCGCCGTGCTCGGCCAGGTCGTCGGCGATGTCGCGGATCAGGCCCTGGACGTCGGCAGCGCCGAGCAGGGCGGGGGTCTCGCGGACCAGCACGGCCCCGGCGCCGAAGGGTTCGACGATCAGGCCGAGCTGGGCGAGTTCGTCGGCGCGGGCGGAGACGCGTTCGGCCTCGGCGGGGTCGAGCTCGACGACCTCGGGGGTCAACAGAGCCTGACGGGTCACCGAGCCGGCGGCCATCTGGGCCTTCATCCGCTCATAGACGAGGCGTTCGTGGGCGGCGTGCTGGTCGACCACGACGAGGCCGTCGCGGGTCTGGGCGACGATATAGGTGCCGTGCAGCTGGGCGCGGGCGGCGCCGAGGGGGAGGTCGATGTCGGAGGGGGCGTAGGGGGAGCCGAGGGTGTCGGGGGCGGGGTGTGGGGTGTGGGGGTGGCCTGGCTCGACCCGCGCGGAGGGTTCGTTCAGGCCGGGGAGGACCTGCGCCATCGTCGTGGCGGGCGCGGCCCAGCCTTGCCAGCGGGACCAGCCTTGGGCGGCGGGGGGCCTTTCCCCCGCACCCCACATCCCACCCCCCACGCCCTCATGCGCCCGGAACCCCGCCAGCGCGTCCGCCGCCACGGTGGTCGAGGCCCGGTGTCCGGCGCCGGCGAGGGCATGGCGCAGGGCGCCGACAATCAGGCCGCGCACGCCCTGCGGGTCCCGGAAGCGGACCTCGGCCTTCGCCGGGTGGACGTTGACGTCGACGTAGAGCGGGTCGACCTCGAGGAACAGCACCGCCGCCGGATGCCGGTCGCGGGCGAGGAAGTCGACGTAGGCCCCGCGCAGAGCGCCCTGCAGCAGGCGGTCGCGGACGGGGCGCCCGTTGACGAACAGATACTGGTGGCCGGCGTTGCCGCGGCTGTAGGTCGGCAGGCCCGCGTAGCCGGTGAGGCGGACGCCGTCGCGTTGCTGGTCGATCAGCAGGGCGTTGGCCTCGAAGTCGCGGCCGAGGAGGGCGGCAAGGCGTTTCAGCCGGCCGTGGTCGCCGGGGTGTTCGGCGGGCAGGCGAAGGGTGGTGCGGCCGTCGAGGTCGAGGGTGAAGGCGACGGCCTCGTGGGCCATGGCCTGACGCTTGATCTCCTCCGAGATGGCCATGGCCTCGGAGCGCTCGGACTTCATGAATTTGAGCCGGGCGGGGGTGGCGTAGAAGAGGTCGCGGACCTCGACCCGGGCGCCGTGCGGGCCGGGGAAGCCGGCCGGGGCGACGGGACGCTGGTCGCCGCCCTCGACGGTGATCTGATGAGCGTCGCCGCCGTCCCGGGAACGGCTGGTGATGGTCAGACGGGCCACCGAGCCGATCGAGGGCAGGGCCTCGCCGCGGAAGCCGAGCGTGTGGATGCGCAGCAGGTCGACGTCGCCGGCGTCGTCGGGCTCGAGCTTGGAGGTGGCGTGACGCTCGACCGCGAGGGCCAGCTGGTCGGCGGCCATGCCGCAACCGTCGTCGGCGATCAGGATGCGGCTGAGGCCGCCGCCGTCGGCCTGGATCTCGATCCGGGTGGCGCCGGCGTCGAGGGCGTTCTCGACCAGTTCCTTGATGGCGCTGGCCGGGCGTTCGACCACCTCGCCGGCGGCGATGCGGTTGACGGTCTCGGGCGGGAGGCGGCGGATGGGCATGGACGCGAAACTATGGGCTGATCCGCCGCGCGGGAGAAGCGCCGCTTGGTCTCGCTCCGGGGTTAGGTCAGTATCGTCTGGGGACAGGAACCCGGGACGGGGAGAAATCGGGCGATGCGCAGTCTTCTGATGTGCGGCGTGGCGGCGGCCACCGTCCTGATCGGGCCGTCAGCGCTCGCCGACGCCACCGCCGATCGGGCGGTCATGGACCTGATAGAGCGGCCGCGGATCTGCGGACCGGCCGGGACGCAGGCGGACGGCACGCCGGTCGCCGACATGGTCATGGTCGACGGCTTCGGCTCGGGTGGTTTCAAGATCGACACGCCGAATCCCGAGGCCCAGGCCTGGTTCGACCATGGCGTGCGGCTGCGCTGGGCCTTCGAACACGGGGAGGCGGTGCGAGCCTTCCGCAAGGCGCGGATGCTGGATCCGACCTGCGGCCTTTGCGCCTGGGGCGAGGCCTGGGCGATGGGGCCGAATCTGAACGGAGGCGGCGAGGGTGAAGCGACCCGGCTGGCGGCGCTGAAGGCCGCACGCGACGCCCGCCGGCTGGCGCGCGACGCCACCCCGATGCAGCGCCAGATGATCGACGCCCTGGTCCAGCGCTATTCGGGGCGAGAGTCGTCACGGGCCCGTCGCTTCGCCACGGCCATGGACCGGATCGCCCGGCGCAATCCCACGGACATCGCCGTCGCGGCCGTGACCGCCGACGCCTGGATGATCAACGCCGACCGCTGGTGGGACGACGAAGGCAAGGCCGCCGATCCGGGCATCACCCGGGCCATGGACATCCTCGAGCAGACTCTGGCCCGGGCGCCAGACGACCCGGCGGCGATCCATCTCTACATCCACCTGACCGAATGGTCCGACGACCCGCACAAGGCGATCCCGTACGGCGAGCGGCTGGCGGCGCTCGCGCCGGGGGCCAGCCACCTGGTGCATATGCCGTCGCACACCTTCTACCGGGTCGGGCGCTACAGGGAGGCGATGATGTCCAACGTCAACGCGGTGGCGCTGGACCGCCGCTACGACGGGCTGGCGCGGCCGCCCGGCGGCGTGCCGGGAATGCCGCTGCACGGGCACAACATCCATTTCGGCATGGGCGGAGCCCTGATGGCCGGCGGCGCCGACGAGGGACTGAAGCTGGCCGACTGGTACATGGCCACCTATCCGGACATCGCCGCGGACAACGTGTGGCGGCAGATGGTGGCCAACAACGCCTACGCCATCTACGGCCGCTTCGCCGACGCGGCGCGTGTGGCGGCGCTGAAGGAGCCGCCGGCGACCCATCCGATGCTGCGGGTCAGCTGGCGCTACGCCCGGGGCGAGGCGGCGGCGCGGGCCGGCGACGCCGGGGCGGTGCGGGCCGAGGCCGCCGCCATCGCGAGGCTGAGGGAGGATCCGTCGTTCGCCGCCGGTGCGATGCGGCAAGAGCGGGACGCCTTCACCGAACTGTCGCAGCGGGTGCTGGAGGGCCGCGCCGCGATGATCGACGGCGACCCCGCAGCGGCGCTCATCGCCTTCGGCCGCGCCGCGGACCTGCAAGCCATGGGAGGGGACGAGGGGGGCGACCCGCCGGTGATCTGGTACCCGACCCGGCGCAGCCTCGCGGCGGCCATGCTGGCTTCAGGCGACGCCTCCGGGGCCCGCGACAAGCTGTTGGAACTTCTCGAAGACTGGCCGAACGATCCCTATAGCTATTTCATCCTGGCGCAGGCCGAGACGGCGCTGGGGGATCCCGCTGCCGCCGCCGAGGCGGAGCGTCGCTCGCGGCTCGAATGGATCGGCGGAGCGATGGACCTGAAGCTCGCCTAGCCGGCCTTGGCGTCGCGGATCTGGCGCTCAAGGGCGGCGGGCTCGATGGACTCGCTGGCCTTGCCGTTGACGAAGAAGGTCGGGGTGCCGATCAGGCCCATGGCCATCGCCGAGGTCCGGATGTCTGCGAGATGGCGGGCGACATCCGGGCCGGCCATGGCCGCCCCGGCCTCGGCCATGGAGACGCCGTTGGCCTGTAGGATGGCGTCGACGGCCGCTTCGGAGAGCGACGGCTGGGCCATCAGGTCGCGGAACACCGGGAGATACTTGCCCTGGCGATGGGCGGCCTGGGCGGCGCGGGCGGCGTAGTGGGAAACGCCGTTCGAGGGGCCGTCGAGGATGGGCCAGTCCTTGAACACGAAACGCACGTCCGGATGGGCCTGCATCAACCGCAGCACCTCGGGGGCGGTCGCCTTGCACCCCGGGCAGCGGAAGTCGAAGAACTCGATCACCGTCACCTTCGCGTCGGCGGGTCCGAAGGCGGCGTCACGGCTGTCGACCGCCAGGAGGCCGGGATTGGCGGCAACGCGGGCGGTGATCTCGGCCGTCTTCTGGCGGTTCTCGGCGATCTGCTGCTGCTGGGCCCGGGCGTCGAGGGCGTTGCTGACCTCCTGCAGCACCTCCGGGTTCTGGACCAGATAGGTCTTCACCCGCGAACCGAAGTCGGTGCCCGTGGCGTAGGGCGCTACGGAAATGACCAGGGCGATCAGCGACACCGCCAGGGCGGCGAAGCCGGCCCGGTTTCCGGACAGCAGCCGGCTGAACAGGGACGGCGCGGGCCTCGGGTCGGGCGTTTCGGTCATTCAGGCTCTCGAAGGGCTCAGCCGGCGACCGGCTGAACGGTGGGACGGCGACGTTCGTTGCGGCGGTCGACGTCGTCAACGTCTTCCTGGGTGGCCCCGGAGGCGAACACGATGTCCATGGCCCGGGTCCATTCGGCCGAGCCGGGATCGAGCATGTCGCGGGCGCGCAGGGCGAACTGGGTCGCCTCACGTTCCGCGCCGATGGCGAAATACATCTCGGCCGAGGCCAGACGCGCCTCGCCCTCCTTGCCCTGGCTGGCGTAGGCCTGGCTCAGCAGCCGCCAGGCCATGCTGTTGTCCTTCTCCAGGGCGGTGGCCCGCTTCAGCTGGTCGACGGCGCCATCGAGCCGGGCCGGATCGCGGGTCTCGATCATGGCGTGGGCGAGGTTGATGCGCAGCAGGGGCGCGTCCGGCCTGATCTCGACCGAGCGCTGGTGAGCCCCGATGGCCTCTTCAGGCCGGCCTTCCTCGAACAGGATCTGGCCCTTCAGCTCCCAGAAATACGGGTTCTCCGGCTGTTCGGCGAGCAGGGCGTCGACGGCGGCGAGGGCGCGGTCAGTCTGGCCGTCGCGATACCAGCCGATAGCCCGGGCGTAGCGGGCGGGCAGGGTCGTATCCGTTTCAGGGTAGTCGCGCAGGGTCTCGCGCGGATGGTCCATGAAGGCGTGAATCTTGGCCAGCATGAGGGCGTGCTGGGCCAGCCGTTCCGAACTGTCGCGATGCTCGTGGTGGGGCTGTTCGGCGACGAAGCGGCGCAGGTTCTCGATGCGGTCCGACGACAGCGGGTGGCTGCGGAAATACGGATAGCGGCGGGCGTCCGAGAACACTTCCTGGGAGCGGAAATTCTCAAAGAAGGTGACCAGGCCGCGGCCGGATTCGCCGGCGCTCTCCAGGGCCCGGGCCCCGGTGTTGTCGGCCTCGCCTTCCTGGTGGCTCATGTAGCGCAGGGCGCTGAGGGTCCCGAAATACTGGCTGTTGCCGAGCAGGACGGCGCCCGCGTCCGGCGCGCCCGCCGCGATGGCGAGGGCGCCCAGGGCCATGGTCATCAGCATCGGCTGCATGCCGGCGTTCTGCGCCCCGTCGCGCAGGGTGTGGCGGTTGCGGATGTGGCCGGCCTCGTGGGCGATGACGCCGAGCAGTTCGTTCGGGCTGGTGGTCCGCAGGATCAGGCCGGTGTTCAGGCCCAGGATGCGGCCGCGGGTGGCGAAGGCGTTCAGCTCCTCGTCGTTGATCAGCACGATCTCGATTTCGGACGGCTCCAGGCCCATGCCCGTGAACACCGGATCGGACCATTCATGGATGATCGACTCGATCTCGGTGTCGCGGATGGCGCTCTGGGCGGAGGCGGGCGTCGCGGCGGTCAGCATCAGGCCGGCCGCGGCCGTGGCCCCGGCGAGGCGGGCGGCGTGTCTGGTCAGCCAACTCATGGCGTACTCCCGATACCGTCGATCGCCCCCGGCCCGATCCTCACTATCTAATCGCGGCCATTCAACGGCGCCACCACCCGCGCTTCGGCTTCTCGGGCGGGGCGACGATCTGGTTCGGATCCTCGGCGATCAGGGCCGCGACGTCGACCTCCGGCGCCGGAGCGGGCTCGACCTCCACGGGGGCCGCAGGCTCGGGCCCGGCGATCGGTTCGAGAACGGGTTCGGGCGCAGCCTCCGGAGCGGAGGCCTCGACCGTCTCGGCTTCCGGGGCCTCGAGGGCGGGGGCGGCCCCGGCGATGTCGACCGGAGCGGCGTCCGCGGAGACCTTGCGGCGCACGCGGCGGCGCTTGGGTTCCTCGGCCGCGACGGGGGCGGGGGCTTCGGCGGCGTCAGCCGGGAGCGGGGCTTCGGACGCTTCGTCCGCGGCGGCGACGGCGTCGGCGGCGGTCAGGTCGCCGGCGACCCGATCCCGACCGCGCCCACGGCCGCGACGGCGGCGCGAACGGCCGGCGCGCTCGCCGGTCTCGCCGGCCTCGGCCTCGAGGCGTTCGCGCGGGGCTTCGCCTTCAGCCGGGGCCTCGGCGGCGGGGCGGGACGCGGAAGCGCCCGGGTTGAGCGGATCGAACCAGACGTAGGGGTCCTCCAGCGACGGCGTGCGGCCGCGCACCCAGTTGAAGCCGTCGCGCTCGCCGCCTTCTTCGCGGACGCGTCGTCCGCCACGGCGGCCCCGGCGACGGCGACGGCCGGCCTCGCTGTCGTCATCGTCCTCGGCGGCGGGAGCAGCGGCGGTTTCGCCGACCGGAGCCTCGCCTTCCTCACGGCGCCCGCCGCGGCGGCGACGGCCACGGCCGCGGCCGCGCTCGCCCTCGGCGCGTTCGCTGCGTTCGCGGGGCTCGTCGTCGTCGGTGTCCTCGCGCTCGAAGGCCGCCTCGTCCTCGTCCTCGATGAACTCCTCGTCGTCGGCCTCGTCGTCGGCCCAGGCGCTGTCGTCGAAGTCGTCGTCGAGGTCGACGAAGGCCTCGACTCCCTCGGGCGGAGTGAAGTCCTCGTTGGTCTCGGTGCGCTCGATGGCGTGTTCGCCCTGGGACAGGCTGTCGTCGATCTGGATGATGACGTTGAGGCCGCGCTGGGCCAGCAGACGCTGCAGGTAGTCGCGCTTGTGGTTCAGAATGTAGAGGGCCACCGCCGTGCAGACGCGCAGGTTGACCGTGCCGGCTCCGTGGCGGCCGGCCTCGATGTCGACGCCGCGCAGGGTCATCAGGGCGGCGCTCTCGGCCGAGCGGATGCGGCCGGCGCCCTGACAGTGCGGGCAGACCTCGGTGGCCCCCTCGATGACGCCGAGGCGGCGGCGCTGACGGCTGATCTCCATCAGGCCGAAGCCCGAGATGCGGCCCATCTGGATGCGGGCGCGGTCCTTGGCCAGCGCGTCCTTCAGCGCCTTTTCGACGGCGCGGTTGTTCTTCGACTCATCCATGTCGATGAAGTCGATGACGATAAGGCCGGCGAGGTCGCGCAGGCGCAGCTGGCGGGCGGCCTCGACGGCCGCTTCCATATTGGTCTTGAAGGCGGTGGCCTCGACGTTGCGCTCCTTGGTGGCGCGGCCGGAGTTGACGTCGATGGCGACCAGGGCCTCGGTCTGGTTGATCACCAGATAGCCGCCCGACTTCAGCGGCACGGTCGGCTGGTGGATCTGGGTCAGCATCTCCTCGATGCCATTGGAGGCGAACAGAGGCCGCGCGCCCTGGTACAGGTGCACCTTCTTCGACTGCGAGGGCATCAGCACCCGCATGAAGTCGCGGGCTTCCTTGAAGCCCTCGACGCCCTCGACCTGGATGCCGTCGAAATCCTTGTCGAACATGTCGCGCACGGCGCGGCGGACGAGGTTTTCTTCCTCATAGATCAGGGCCGGGGCGTTGGACGCCAGCGTCGTCTCGCGGATCGTCTCCCACAGCCGGAGCAGGTATTCGTAGTCGCGCTTGATCTCTGCCTTGGTGCGCTTGGCGCCCGCGGTGCGGATGATCAGGCCCATGCCGCGCGGCACGTCCAGCGAGGCGGCGGCGGCCTTGAGGCGCTTGCGATCGGTGGCCTGGGTGATCTTGCGCGAAATGCCGCCGCCCTTGCCGGTATTGGGCATCAGCACGCAGTAGCGGCCGGCCAGCGACAGCCAGGTGGTCAGGGCCGCGCCCTTGCCGCCGCGCTCGTCCTTGACGACCTGGACCAGCATGACCTGACGGCGCTTGATGACGTCCTGGATCTTGTAGCGGCGCATCAGGCGGCGCTTGAGCCGCTCTTCCTCGGCCATACCGCCTTCGTGCTCGTCGTCGGCGCTCTCGCGGCCGAGATCGTCGTGCTCGTCCTCGTCCGACGGTGCCTCGGCCATGATGGCTTCGCGGTCGGCGACGGGGATCTGGTAGTAGTCCGGGTGGATCTCGTTGAAGGCCAGGAAGCCGTGGCGGTTGCCGCCGTATTCGACGAAGGCGGCCTGCAGGCTGGGCTCTACGCGGGTGACCTTGGCGAGATAGATGTTGCCCCGAAGCTGACGCTTCGAGCGGGATTCAAAGTCGAATTCCTCGATCTGACGGCCCTCGACGATCGCGACGCGGGTTTCCTCCGCGTGGGCGGCGTCGATCAACATGGTCTTTGACATGGAAGATTTCTTTCTGGCGCGCTCGGCCATCCCCGCGAAGGGGGCAGGCGGCTCGCCGAAGGGGAGTGGGGGCGAAGGCGTGCGCCGTCCCGTCGCCGCGGCAGGGGCCGGTGGCGAGGTCGGTCCAGTCAGACCGGAAGGGAGCGCAGGCGGGATAGCCCATGAAGGTTCGATATGGTCCTGGGCCCGGACGCGCCGTCGATAAGGGCGTCCCAGACCCGGTCGTCGAATCGGCGGGGCGGGCCCGGCCGGCTCTCGGATCGGTGAAAGTCATGCCGCGAGGAGGGCGCGTCCGGCCTGGCGGAGCAGGGGACGCGATCGTTCGCGAGCGGCCCAAGCATAGGCAGGACGAATTCGAATTGAAAGCCGCGCCGGCTTTAACCCGTTGGCGACCACGTTGCGGCATGATCCCCGCCAACCAAGAAGGTGGGTCTCCGTCGAATGCACGGACTGTCGCTTATCAAACTGGCCAGGTGGAGCGTCCGCGAGCGGTGTCTGGCCGCCGCGGGCTTCGTCGTGTTCTGCGTCGCCCTGCTGGCGGCGGGGCGGGGGCTGGCGTCCGGCGCGATGGGTGAAATCCTGCGCGTGCGCTTCGGCGGCGACGCCGAGCGCACCCGCGTGGTCATCGATCTGGACCGCACCACCCGGGGCCAGGTGATCCAGGCCGGGAGCGACGGCCATGTCGTGCTGAGCCTGGCCGGCGTTTCGCCGCCCGACCGCCGCAGCGGCGACGGCCATGGGCTGGTCCGCGATTTCCGGGTCGCCGGAGCGGGGGCCGCCTCACGGATCGAGTTGGACCTGGCCACCAGCGCCGAGATCGAGCGCCGCTTCCTGCTGCCGCCCGGCGACGGGGTGGCCCACTACCGCTATGTCATCGACCTGAAGGCCACGGGCCGGGCCCCGACCCGCAGCACGCCGCGCGCCGACGCCCGCACGGCGCGGCCGGCCGAGCGGCCGCTGGTCTACATCGACGCCGGCCACGGCGGGCGCGATCCGGGGGCGCAGGGCGCCGACTCCCGCGAGAGCGCCGTGACCCTCGCCGCCGCCCTGGCGCTGAAACAGGAGCTGGAGCGCTCAGGCCGTTACCGGGTGCGCCTGACCCGTGACAGCGACGCCTATGTCGATCTCTATCGCCGCGTGGCCATCGCCCGTCAGGCCGGGGCCGACCTGTTCATCAGCCTGCACGCCGACGCGGGGGCCGATCCGGCCACGCGCGGCGCCAGTGTCTACACCCTGTCGGAGCAGGGCGCGGGGCGCGCCGTGCGGGAGTTCACCCGCGGCGAAAACTGGCAGCGCAGCCTGAACCTGCCAGGGCGTGACGCTTCGGTCGACCGCATCCTGCTGGATATGACCCAGCGCGCCACCCAGAACCGCTCGGCCCAATTGGCCCGGACTCTGCTGGGCGAATTGGAGGGCGCCGACCATCCGCTGCTGCGCCGGAGCCATCGCGACGCCGGCCTCGCCGTGCTGCTGGCCCCCGACGTTCCCGCCGTGCTGCTGGAGATGGGCTTCATCACCAATCCCGAGGACGAGCGGCTGCTCAATGACAGCCGCGCCCGTCGCCGCCTCATGCGCGCCGTGGCCGAGGGCATCGACCGCTATTTCCGCGAGCCGGCCGGCGAGGTTCAGATGGCGGGGACCCCGGCGGGAGCGAATTGAATTCCGTCACGGGTCGGACTCGCGGCCGGAAAACTCAGGGCCTCAAGCCCCATGCCGCGAACTGGCTGGCGACCTCCGGGTTCAGGCCGAGGGCGGTGACCAGGTCGGCCCGCCCTTCGTCGCGGCGACCCAGTCTCAGGGCCGCCAGGCCGCGACCGTACAGATATCCGCCGTCGTCCGGCGCCAGGCGGACCGCGGCCGCGTAGTCGTTCCACGCGTCCTGGAAGCGGCCCTGGCGGAGGCCGACGAGGCCGCGGCTGTCCAGCACCGCCGCGTTGTCGGGCTCGAGCGCGAGCGATCGGTCACAGGCCGTTCGGGCGGTCGCAAGGTCGGTATTCGCCACGGCGCGTGTCCAGCAGCGCATGTTCTGAGCCTCGGAGGCGTCTGGCGAGAGCTGCGCCGCCCGGTCCGCGTCCTCGATCGCGCCCGGGAAACGATCCGCTTGAAGCCGCAGACTTGAACGATAGAGATATTGAACCCCGTCGGGACTGAGGTTCACGGCCAGATCCTGGCTCGCGAGCGCTTCGTCCAGCCGCCCCAGGCCGTGGAGAGCTTCCGCCTTCAGCCGGTAAAGCTGGGCCGCGCCGGGATAGGCCCCGATCAGGGTGTTCACCTCCGCCAACCCCGCGTCGAACTGGCCAGCCGCAATGCGAACGCTTGCCCGCTGCGCCTTCAGTTCAGCATCCTCCGGCGCCAGGCGAAGGGCTTCGTCATAGTCGGAGAGGGAGCCGGCCCAATCTTCCAGCGCGGCTTTGACGTTCCCACGAGCAGCCCAGACCATGAAGTTCGTCGGCAGAACCGTGACGGCCTCGTTCAGATCGGCCATTGCCCCCGCGGCGTCTCCGCCCTCGAACTTTCGCTGGCCGCGTTCGGCGAGGCCGGCGCCGCGATAGCGGCGATCGGCTGACAGGGTGGTGCAGGCCGCGATGGCCTGTCGGCGCAGTTCGGCGGTCTTATCGATGCAGGCCCTCGCAAGGGCCTCGATCTCCGCGTCGGGGATCTGCCCGTCGGACGCGGCGGGCCGGGCCTGACCGCCGGCGACGAGGCGGTAGGCGCCCGTCACTGGCGCGCCCCGCGACATGACCCGCAGAAATGGCGGAAACTCGCCCTCCTTGCGCAGGGTCACTTCCGCCGACGATCCGCCCCTCACGCCGCGACCCGCGTCTGTGACCTCGCCGTCGCAGCCCGTCGTCACTGTGAGGAACGGGGTGAAGGCGGCCGACGACAGGGTGACCACGATCTCCTCGCCCGGGGCGACATTGACCTGGAAGCAGTCGAAATAGCCGCCGACGTCGGTGACGTCGTCCTGGCTGTCGAGGGTTCCGTCGACCGTCTGGCCGGGATTCAGTTCGCCGAGCGATTGTGCGTGGGCCTGGCCGGCCAGGGCGCCCAGCGCCCACAGCGTGACGACGACACCGGATTTCATCTGCGTCTTCCCCGACAACCTATCCGTTCAGATTGCACGTGAGATGCGGCCCGGCCAAGACGAAAGCGTAGGATGCCGGCGAGCGTCCCTTCTTGATATTGCGACCGAGTCTCAGCTAGAGGCGGTGGATCAAGACAGGATCCGCCATGACTTCCAGCCTTTCCGCCCGCCTGCGCCGCCTGTGGCTGGACGTCCATCTGTGGATCGGCGTCGGTCTTCTGATCGCCATCGTGCCGATCTCGGCCTCGGGTGCGATCCTGGTCTGGAAGGCTCCTCTCGACCGGATGATGCATGCCGACCGCTATGCCGTGAGCGGAGAGGCCGCTCTGCCCGCGGGGCGTTACGTGGCGGCGGCGAGGGAAGCCTTCGCCGGGCGCGCCGATTTCACCCAGCTGCGCCTGCCGGAGAAGGCGGGCGACCCCGTGGTCGCCGTGGGTCGGCTGAAGGGCGAGGTCGCGCCGGGCGCGCGTCCGCGCAGCCTGACCGTCTGGATCGACCCGCCGACGGCCCGCGTGCTCGCTGCGGCCGACACATCGCAATCGGCGATGCAGTGGTTGCACCGGCTGCATGGTTCGCTGCTCATCCCCGAAGTCGGGCGCAAGGTCGTCGGCTGGATCGGCTGGGCGATGTTCGTCAGCTGCGCCACCGGCCTGTGGCTCTGGTGGCCCCGCAACGGCGCCCTGCTCAAGGCGCTGCGCTGGCGGCGCGGGCCCTCCACCCTGTTCAACCTGCACCATACGATCGGCTTCTGGATCTGCCTGCCGTTGGCGGTGCTGTCGCTGACGGGCGTCTATATCTCCTTCCCGCAGACGAGCCGGGCCGTCTTCGGCGTGCAGCCGCAGAGCCAGGACCGGGCCCCGGCCGGCAGGCCGGGACGGGCGGAGGGCAAGGCCGGCGGGCCCGACAAACGGGCGTCGGGCGGCGCGCCTCAAGGGCGGTTCGCCCCGCCGCTGGCGACGCCCCGGCTGACCATCGACCAGGCCGTGACGGTGGCCGCGGCCCGGGCTGACGGCGCACGCGTCATCAGCGTCAGCGCTCCGACGGTCGGGCGCGAGCCGGCGTGGCGCGTCCAGGTCGAGCAGCCCGGCCAGGCGACGCCGGCGACCCTGCAGGTCGTGGACGGCAGCGGCGAGGTGAAGCCGGACCGCGGCGGCGGGGGCGATCCGGTGTCCCGCTGGATGCGCAATATCCACGATGGCGGCGACACCGGCCTGCTCTGGCAGACGATCATCGTCCTCGGCGGCGTCGCGCCCGTGATCCTGGCCCTCAGCGGCGTGGTCATGTGGCTGCGGCGCCGGTCGCGCCGTCTCGCCATCACTCGGGCGACAAAGGAGGGCTGAGGCCCGCCCGGCTCGCGCTGCGCGCCCGGGCGCCCTATCTGCAGCCCATGCGTCTGCGTGTCGTCGATCTGGAAACCACGGGCGGGGACCGCGCCTCGGAGATCCTCGAGGTCGGCATCGTCGATGTCCTGCCGGACGGCGCCGGCGGCTGGCGAGCCCTGCCGCCGGTCTCGAAGCTGTTCCGGCCGCGCGGCGAGATCTCGTTCCACGCCATGGCGGTGCATCATCTGACGCCGGACGACTTCTGCGAGGACGATCCGCACTGCGACGAGCACCGGCTGCGGGAGATGTTCCTGGCCGAGCCCGCGGATGTGATGGTGGCGCACAGCGCCCGCTTCGAGCGGGGCTTCATCGCCGATACGGCGCATGGGGGGCTGCCGTGGATCTGCACCGTGCGCTCGGCCAAGGCCGTGTGGCCGCAGGCGCCGGGGCATTCCAACCAGGTGCTGCGCTACTGGCGGGGCTTGCGGCTGGACCCGGCGCTGGCCAATCCGGCGCACCGAGCCGGGCCTGACGCGTGGGTGACGGCGCACATCCTGATCGACCTGCTGAAGGAGGCCAGCGTCGAGCAGATGCTGCAATGGACGCGCGAGCCGCGGCGGCTGGAGCGGATCCCGTTCGGCAAGCACCGGGGGCGGCCGTGGGCCGAGCCGCCGGACGACTACCTGCGCTGGATGGCGGGGCAGGGCGACATGGACGCGGATGTCGTGGCCGCGGCGCGACAGGAGCTGGACCGTCGCGCCGGTGCAGCCACAGGGACTCTAGCCGGGGCGTCCGACGCGGGCTAAACCGGCGGACCGGGCGCGTCATGCGGAGTAGATGGTGAAGATTGCCGAACGCTGGTTCGTGATGGCGGGCGTCGGCCTGCTGGGCGCTATCGCGCTGGCCGGGCTGGTGGTCGCCATCTATGCGGCGTGGCTGTTCCACGACCTGCCGGACGCCTCCGACCTGGCCGACTACCGGCCGGCGACGGCGACGCGGGTCTACGCCGGCGACGGGACGCTGATCGGGGAGTTCTCGGACGAGCGGCGCATCTATGTGTCGTACGACCAGATTCCCGAACCGGTGGTGCAGGCCTTCCTCGCCGCCGAGGACCGCAATTTCTTCAGCCACGGCGGGGTCGACGTCTCGGGCCTGGGCCGGGCGATGTTCAAGAACATCTTCAACGCCGCGACCGGACGGCGGCTGGAGGGCGGCTCGACCATCACCCAGCAGGTCGCCAAGAACGTGCTGCTGACCAACGAATCGAGCATCAACCGCAAGGTCAAGGAAGCCATCCTGGCCAACCGGCTGGAAGCGACCCTGACCAAGCCGCAGATCCTCGAATTGTATCTGAACGAGATCTTCCTCGGCTATCGCTCGTACGGCGTGGCGGCGGCGGCCTACAACTATTTCGGCAAGTCGCTGGACCAGCTGACGCCGGACGAGGCGGCCTTCCTGGCGGCCCTGCCCAAGGGGCCGAACAACTATCATCCGAAGCGGCACCCCGAGGCGGCCAAGGGCCGGCGCGACTGGGTGCTGGGCGAGATGCGCGACAGCGGCTTCATCACCGAGGCGCAGCTGACGGCGGCGCGGGCCCGGCCGCTGGTGACCCAGGACGCGCCGCGGCGGGCCCAGTACGCCGACGCCGACTTCTTCGTCGAGGAGGCGCGGCGCCAGGCCATCGCCCGCTTCGGCCGCGAGGAGGTCAACCGCGGCGGCTACTATATGCGCACGACGCTGGACCCCGATCTGCAGTCGGCGGCGCGCGACGCCCTGATGAAGGGGCTGGAGGCCTATGACCGCCGCCACGGCTGGCGCGGACCGTGGGGCACGACGGACTTCGCCGAGGGCTGGCAGGAGAAGGCGCTGGAGGGCGTGCGCCCGCCGGAACGCAGGGCCTGGCGGCCGGCGGCGGTCGAGAGCGTCTCGGGCAACAGCGTGCGGGTGCGCCGCGCCGACACCGGGGCGACCGGGACCCTGCTGGCCGAGGACGCGGCGTGGGCCAACGCCAACCGCCAGCTGCGGCGCGGCGACCTGATCTTCGTCGAGCCGAGGGGCGGCCAGTTCGCCCTGAAACAGGTGCCGGCGGTCAATGGCGCCCTGGTGGCGATCGAGCCGCAATCGGGCCGGGTGCTGGCCATGGTCGGGGGGTATTCCTACGCCCTGTCGAGTTTCAACCGGGCGACCCAGGCGGAGCGCCAGCCGGGCTCGGCCTTCAAGCCGTTCGTCTATGCGACGGCGCTGGAAGGCGACTACACCCCGGCGTCGATCGTGCTGGACGCGCCGATCAGCTTCGCCGGCGGACCGAACGGGACGCGCTGGAGCCCGGAGAACTACAGCCGCGAATACTACGGCCCGACCACCCTGCGTCGCGGCCTGGAGCTGTCGCGCAACGTGATGACGGTGCGGCTGGCCCAGGCCATCGGCATGCAGAACGTGGTCGATCTGGCCAGGAAGATGGGCGTGTCGGACAAGCTGCAGCCGAACCTGTCGGTGTCGCTGGGGGCGGGGGAGACCACGCCGTACCGGCTGACGGCCGCCTACGCCGCCTTCGTCAACGGCGGCCGGCGGGTGAACCCCTATCTGATCGAGGTGGTTCAGGACCGCGACGGCGAGACCATCTTCCGCGCCGACGAGCGCCGCTGCCGCGAATGCGGCCGGCCGTTCAGCGGCCAGGAGTCGCCCCGGCTGGAGCCGCGCGGCGAGCAGGTCATCGACCCGATCACCGCCTATCAGATGAGCTCGATCCTCGAGGGGGTGGTGCAGCGCGGCACGGCGGCCAGCGCCCGCGGCCTCGGCCGCTGGGTCGGCGGCAAGACCGGCACGACCAACGAATACCGCTCGGCCTGGTTCGTCGGCTTCTCGTCCGACATCGTCGTCGGGGTGTTCATCGGCTTCGACGACAACCGTCCGCTGGGTTCGGGCGAGACCGGCGCGACCGGTCCGGTGCCGGTGTTCAACGATTTCATGCAGGTGGCTCTGAAGAAGCGTCCGGCGCGGCCCTTCGTCCGGCCCCGCAACGCCGTGTTCCGCTCCGTCAACGGCATCGAGGAGGCCTTCCGCCCCGGCACTGAGCGCCGCCGTGAAGAGGAACAGCCGCGCCAGGAGGTCCCGACGGGACCGCAGAACTACAACGAGATCCTCCGACGCGAGCAGGAGGAAGCCGCCGGGCTTCCGCCGACGACGACCCCGACCCCGCCGCCGACGCCGCCGCCCGCCAAGAAGGAGCCGGCGGAGGATTTGAGCGGGCTGTACTGAGGCAGCAGGCAGCAGGCAGCAGGGCGACGGCGGGTCCGCGAGGCGTCGCGCCGCGCTCTGCGAAACGCCAGTATTCTGTCCTGTTGCCTGTTGCCTGTTGCCTGCTGCCTCGAACTTCCCCTATGTCCGCGCCTCACCTGAATATCGCCGGAGAATGCGATGAGACCGGATGTCGAGGCCATGAAGGCCGACATCGAGCAGAGCGTCGCTCTGCTCAGGAGGCGTCTTTGACTGGGATGTCGCCGTCCGAAAGCTCGATGAGCTGAACGCCCGGGTCGAGGACCCGACCCTGTGGGACAAGCCCGACGAGGCCCAGGCCGTCAGCCGCGAACGCTCGCGGCTGGAAGCCCAGATCAGCACCGTCCGGGAGATGGAGCAGGGCCTCGAGGACGGGGTCATGCTGGCCGAGATGGCCGATGAGGAGGGCGACGAAGCCACCCTCGAGGAGGCCCGCGCCTCGCTGAAGGCGATCAAGGACCGCGCCGCCCGCGCCGAGCTGGAGGCCCTGCTGTCCGGCGAGGCCGACGGCAACGACGCCTATCTGGAAGTGAACTCCGGCGCCGGCGGCACCGAGTCCAACGACTGGGCCGGCATGCTGCTGCGCATGTACAGCCGCTGGGCCCGCGCGCACGGCTACGAGGTCGAGGTCGAGGCGGAGGAAGGTGGCGAACAGGCGGGGATCAAGTCGGCCACCATCCTGGTCAAGGGCCCGAACGCCTACGGCTGGCTGAAGTCGGAATCGGGCGTGCACCGGCTGGTGCGGATCAGCCCGTATGACGCGGCGGCCAAGCGGCACACGTCCTTCGCCTCGATCGGGGTCTCGCCGGTGGTGGACGACACCATCGAGATCGACATCAACCCCGCCGACGTGCGCACCGACACCTACCGGGCCTCGGGCTCGGGCGGCCAGCACATCAACAAGACCGACTCGGCGGTGCGCCTGACGCACATTCCGACCAACACCGTGGTGGCCTGCCAGGCCGGGCGTTCTCAGCACCAGAACCGCGAGCAGGCGTGGAAGATGCTGCGCGCGCGGCTGTACGAGTTGGAACTGCAGAAGCGCGAGGCGGCGGCGCAGGCGCTGGCCGACGCCAAGACCGACATCGGCTGGGGACACCAGATCCGGTCCTACGTCCTGCAGCCGTACCAGATGGTCAAGGACCTGCGCACCAACGTCGAGACGTCCGACACCCAGGGCGTGCTGGACGGAGACCTCGACGCCTTCATGGGCGCGGCGCTGGCGGCCCGGGTGGGCGAGACGCGCGGTTCGACTGTCGAATAGGCCGTTCTCCCTCCCCGTTCGGGGAGGGTGGCTGAGCGAAGCGAAGCCGGGTGGGGACGGCTCGACGGAATCGCAAAGGAAAAGGGCGGCTCTTTCGAGCCGCCCCCACCCCGTCGCTGCGCGACGACCCTCCCCCGAGGGGGAGGGAGATGTCTTACGCCCCCGGCTTCATGTCGATGATCTGCGGCCGGTCGTCGCCGTGGGGCGGGGCAGCGCTGGCGGCGGGGGTCGAAGGCTTGGGCGCGGCGGCGGCGGGCGCCTCTCGGCGGCCCTGGAGCACGCGGCCCTGGAAATAGGCGCCGATGTCGATCGACAGCTGTTCGGCGGTGATGTCGCCGTCGACGTAGGCGGTGGCGATCAGCTTGACCTGCTTGCCCGAGACGTTGCCGACGATGCGGCCGCGCACCTCGACATAGTCGGCCGAGACGCCGCCCTCGACCGCGCCGGTCTCGCCGACGATCAGCCGGCCGACGCGCACGTCGCCCTTGATGGCGCCGTCGATCTGCAGGTCGCCGCCGCCCGAGATGTTGCCGTCGAACTGGAGGTCCGAGGACAGGGTCGACAGGCCGCGGGAGCTGACCGGCGACGGCGCGGGACGCGCGCCCGACGAGGAGGATTGAGCCGCGGCGGGCGCGCCCGGCATCGGCAGGTCCGGCAGCGGCGGAATGGCGGAGCCGGTGTCGGAGCGGGGCTGCGGGGCGGGGGATTTAGTCTTGTTGAACAAGTTGGTCTCCGGCTCTCAGGAAGCGGGCGGGGTTTTGCGGGCGGCCGTTCATCCAGACTTCGTAGTGCAGGTGAACGCCGGTGGAGCGTCCGGTCGTGCCCATGGCCCCGAGCCGCTGGCCCAGCGCGATGCGCTGGCCTGGCCGCACGGCCATGGAGTTCAGGTGGGCGTATCGTGTCTTGAAACCACGCCCATGATCTATCTCGACGGTGTTGCCATACCCTGAACGGACGCCGACGAAAGACACGATTCCGGGAGCCGTGGCGTGGATCGGCGTGTTGAGGCCGCCGGCGAAGTCCTGGCCCTGGTGCAGGGCGGGGTGGCGGTTGAAGGGGTCGAACCTCACGCCGAAGCCCGAGGTGGTCTGGCCCGGCGTCGGGCGATGGAAGGGCATGGTCTCGGCCGCGTCGGCGAGGCCGCGCATGTCCGACAGATTGTCCGCCGCGTTGCGGATGCGCACGGCGAAGGGCTCGTCGACATCCAGAACGGCGGCGAGGGCGCGCGGGTCGCGGGCCTGGACCAGCGGTCCGCCGAGCCCGGCGCCGCTGGTCGGCGCATAGGCGGAGGGGTTGAGGCCGGCCAGGCGGAAGGCCAGACGCAGCCGCTCGGCCCGGGTCTGGGCGACCGTCTCGGCGCGGGCGATCAGCCGCTCCTGATCCATGCGCACGGCCAGCATGCGCTGCACCGGCGTATGGTCGGAGGGATCCAGGGAAGGGGCGGGCGCCAGCGCGGCCTGGGCCCCGTCGACGCCGCGGAACATGCCCATGACCTGGGTCAGGGCGGCGTGGCGACGCTCGACCATCTGGGCCATCTCGTCGAGCGAGCCGGTGGTGGCGGTCATGCGCACGACGGCGCTGTCCAGCCGGGCCTGCAGGTCGGCGTTGAGGCGCTCGGAAGCGGCGCGGGCGCGGGCGACGGTGCGGTCGGCCTGGCTCTGCATCACGAGATCGAAGGCGAAGCCGCCCGAGGCGACGAGGAACCAGCCGCCGATCAGAACCGCCCCGAGAGCGCCGACGAACTGACGGGCGGGGGTCAGGGCCCAGGCCCGGACATCGTCGCCGTCCCTCAGATACACATACCGGGTCGGAAACCACCGACCCATCAGAGACCGTCCTTCAGTCGTCTGTTTGGTCATTACGCTACGCCCCCACGCACGGCGAAGCGTTATGCGCCAGCAATGGCGGCGGGGACAAGTCTGTTTACGTTGCGTTAACCATCCTGAATGGCGATCAGTTGAATATGGCCGGTATTCGCCGCCATTATTCGCCTGTCAGGCGTATCGGCGACTCTGCCGAGCCGCCGGGACATCTCGCCGGTCGTAGATTCGCGGCCGCTCAGAGCGACTGGAGGGCGGCCAAGACTTCGGCGGCGTGCCCCTTGACCCTGACCTTGCGCCAGGCGCGGCGCACCACGCCGGCGCCGTCGATCAGGAAGGTGGCCCGCTCGACGCCCATGTAGGTCCGGCCGTACATCGACTTCTCGCCCCAGACCCCGAAGGCCGCGGTGACGTCGCCGGGCTCGTCGGAGGCGAGGACGACCTTGAGGTCGTATTTGGCCTTGAACCGGTCGAGCTTCTTCACGGGGTCGCGGGAGGCGCCGACGACGGTGGCGCCGGCGGCGGCGAACTGATCGGCGAGGGCGGAGAAGTCCTGGCCCTCGGAGGTGCAGCCGGGGGTGTCCGCCTTGGGATAGAAATACAGGACGTAGGGCTTGCCGCTGAGGCTGGCGGACGAGACGCGGCCGCCGTCGCTGGTCGCCATGTCGAAAGCGGGGGCCGGTTGGCCTGCCTCAATCTGCGCGTTCTCGCTTCCCGTCATCTCTGAGCCCTCATTCCCGCTCATCCCCGCGAAGGCGGGGATCCAGTCTTCTGCGTCCTTCAGATCACCCAGCCGGATTTCTTCCGCGAGGTCCTTCCAGTCAGGATTGCTCTCTTCGATCAGCCGAAGCTTCCATGGCCGGTTCCATTTCTTGATCTGGCGTTCGCGCCTGAAAGCCGCGTCACGCGTGGCATGCCGTTCGAACCAGACGAGGCGGGCGACGCCGTAGCGAGAGGTGAAGCCCTTGAACGTCTTTGCCTTGTGCTGGCCGGCTCGCACAAGGAGACTGTCGGTCGACCCCGTATAGATCGTCCCGTTCCTGCGACTGGCGACGATGTAGGTGAAGAAGTCCAGCGCCTGACCCCCCGGTCCGTTCTGGATCCCCGCCTTCGCGGGGATGAGCGGAAAGATAAACTACATCGGACGGACGAGGACGATCTTCTTCTTGCCGGCGGCCAGCTTGAACACGCCGTCGGCGTTGACGTCGGCGGCCTCGATCAGGCGGGCGCCGTCGGCGATGGCCTCGTCGTTGAGGCGCAGGCCGCCGCCTTGAGCGAGGCGGCGGGCCTCGCCGTTGGAGGCGGTCAGGCCGGCGCGGGCGGTGACGGCGGCGATCATGGCGCCGATCACTTCGTCGCGGGGGATGTCGACGGTGGGCAGGTCGGCGGAGAGCTTGCCCTGTTCGAAGGCGGCCTCGGCGGCGCCGCGGGCGTGGGCCGCGGCGTCGGCGCCGTGCAGCATCGTCGTGGCCGCGTCGGCCAGGGCCTTCTTGGCGTCATTGATGCCGGCGCCGGGCAGGGCCTCGAGCCGGGCGATCTCGTCCAGCGGCAGGTCGGTGAACAGGCGCAGGAATTTGCCGACGTCGGCGTCGTCGACGTTGCGCCAGAACTGCCAGTAGTCGTACGGCGACAGCTGTTCGGCGTTGAGCCAGACCGCGCCCTGGGCCGTCTTGCCCATCTTGCCGCCCGAGGCCGTGGTGAGCAGCGGCGTGGTCAGGCCGAAGGCGGCCTTGTGGTCGACGCGGCGGACCAGGTCGACCCCCGAGACGATGTTGCCCCACTGGTCCGAGCCGCCCATCTGCAGGGTGACGTTGCGGGCGCGGTTCAGCTCGAGGAAGTCCACCGACTGCATCAGCATGTAGTTGAACTCGAGGAAGGTCATCGGCTGCTCGCGTTCCAGCCGCAGCTTGACCGAGTCGAAGGCCAGCATCCGGTTGACGGTGAAATGCGTGCCGTAGTCGCGCAGGAACTGGATGTAGCCGTAGCCTGACAGCCATTCGTCATTGTCGACCACGACCGCGTCGGTGGGGCCGTCGCCGAAGCTCAGGAAGCGCTCGAACACGGTGCGGATCGAGGCGATGTTGGACTGGATGGTCTCGTCGGTCAGCTGGGGGCGCGAGGCGTCCTTGCCGGTCGGGTCGCCGACCTTGGTGGTGCCGCCGCCCATCAGGACGACGGGCTTGTGGCCGGCCTGCTGCAGCCGGCGCAGCATCATGATCTGGATCAGGCTGCCGACGTGCAGGGACGGGGCGGTGGCGTCGAAGCCGATGTAGGCGGTGATCACGCCGCAGGCGGCGGCTTCGTCGAGCTCTGCCGGATGGGTGATCTGGTGGATGTAGCCGCGGTCCCGGAGCGTGCGCAGGAAGTCGGACTTGAAGGCGGGCTCGGCGGTCATGGCGGGGGATCAGGCTTGGCTTGGGAGGGAAGGGGCGTGTAGCACGAGGTCATGGAAGCGCGAACAGCCCCGGCTCCGACAGCGGTCCTGCAGCCGCATCCCGAGACGGGCGAGACGCCGGCGACCGGCGTGGAGGTTCACGTCGAGCGCGACGGGCTGCTGCTGTGGGTGCGTTTCGTGGTGTGGGGCGAGGTCGACCGGATCGCCTGGCCCGCCGAGGCGGCGCAGGGCCGCGCCGACGACCTGTGGCGGCACACCTGTTTCGAGGCCTTCGTGGAGACGGATGACGGCTATGTCGAGTTCAACCTGTCGCCGTCGAACCAGTGGGCGTCGTACCGGTTCGACAGCCCGCGAATGGGCATGAGAGCGGCCGATGAGGTAGCGACCGTCGAGGGGCTCGATGGCGCCTGGGACATGGTCGCGCTGGAGGCGCGGATCGAACTTCCGCATGGGGCGAAGCGGCTGGGCCTGTCGGCGGTGATCGAGACCGTCGATGGCGCGATGAGCTATTGGGCGCTGGCCCATCCGTCGGCTAAGCCGGACTTTCACCACCCCGACTCGTTCGTTCTGGACCTGCCATGAAGACCGGCCTCGACCGTCTGTTGTCCGATCCCGCGCTGCGGGCGCCGCTGAAGGGCCGGCGGGTGGCCGTGCTGGGGCATCCGGCGTCGGTGACGGCGGACCTGACGCACGCGATGGACGCGCTGGCGGCCTGCCCGGACATCAAGCTGACGGCCGCTTTCGGGCCGCAGCACGGCATGCGCGGCGACCTGCAGGACAACATGATGGAGTCGCCGGACTTCACCGATCCGCGGCACGGCATTCCGGTGTTCAGCCTGTACGGCGAGGTGCGGCGGCCGACCGGCCAGGCGATGGGCACGTTCGACGTGCTGCTGGTCGACATGCAGGACCTGGGCTGCCGCATCTACACCTTCATCACCACCCTGCTCTATGTGCTCGAGGCGGCGGCGGAGCACGGCAAGACGGTGTGGGTGCTGGACCGGCCGAATCCCGCCGGCCGGCCGGTCGAGGGCCTGACGCTGCGGCCGGGCTGGGAGAGTTTCGTCGGGGCGGGGCCGATGCCGATGCGGCACGGGATGACGCTGGGCGAGCTGGGGCTGTGGTTCATCGACCGGTTCGGGCTGGATGTGGATTACCGCGTCATCGCGATGGAGGGCTGGGAGCCGGAGACCGGGCCCGGCTACGGCTGGCCGCTGCTGGAGCGGGAGTGGATCAACCCCAGCCCCAACGCGCCCAACGTGTCGATGGCGCGGGCCTACGCCGGGACGGTGATGCTGGAGGGGACGACGCTGTCCGAGGGGCGCGGCACGACGCGGCCGCTGGAACTGTTCGGGGCGCCCGACATCGACGCCCGGGCGGTGATCGCGGAGATGCAGGCCTTCGCGCCGGAGTGGCTGGAGGGCTGCGTCCTGCGCGACATCTGGTTCGAGCCGACCTTCCACAAGCACGTCGGCGCACTGTGCAACGGGGTGCAGATGCATGTCGCCGGGCCGGGGTACGACCATGCGGCGTTCCGGCCGTGGCGGGTGCAGGCGTTGGCCTTCAAGGCGATCCGGCGGCTGTATCCGGACTACGACCTGTGGCGGGATTTCCCGTACGAGTACGAGTTCGGGAAACTGGCCATCGACGTGATCAACGGCGGGCCGGCGCTGCGGGAATGGGTCGATGCGCCGGGCTCGACGGCGGCTGAGCTGGATGCGCTGACCGTGCCGGACGAGCTGGCGTGGAAGGAAGAGCGGGGGCGGTTCCTGCTCTATTGAGCCGTCAGGCCGGCTTCTCTTCCAGCCGCTTGTCCAGATAGAGGCCGACGCGGCGGTCGACGGCGTCGATATGGTCCTGCCAGAAGTGGGTGGCGCCTTCTTCCAGCTCGTAGTCGATGACGATGCCCTTCTGGGTGCGCAGCTTGTTGACGACGCGCTCCACCTCGACCGGCGGGACGATGGTGTCGGCGGTGCCGTGCAGGAACAGGCCTGAGGCCGGGCAGGGGGCCAGGAAGCTAAAATCGTACATGTTCGACGGCGGCGACACCGAGATGAAGCCGTCGGTCTCGGGGCGGCGCATCAGCAGCTGCATGCCGATGTAGGCGCCGAACTGGTAGCCGGCGACCCAGGTCTGGGTGGCGCCGGGGTTGTTGGCCTGCAGCCAGTCCAGGGCGGTGGCCGCGTCGGCCAGTTCGCCGATGCCGCTGTCGAACTCGCCCTGCGACTTGCCGACGCCGCGGCTGTTGTAGCGCAGGGTGGCGAAGCCGCGCTTCACGAACAGCTGGTAGAGGGTCACGGTGACCGGGTTGTTCATGTGCCCGCCCGCCTTGGGGTGCGGGTGCAGGATCAGGGCGATCGGGGCGTTCGGGCGCTTGCCCGGCGAATAACGGCCTTCGATGCGGCCGGAGGCCCCCGGCAGAATGACTTCAGGCATGGGCGGCGCGAATTCCCGTGTTCAACTGACGTTTCGCAGGTGCGTAATACTTGACCGCAGCGGTAGGACTTTCTAAGTCCGCCCTGCGTGCCGACGCCTTTGCGAAGGCGCGGGTTCTAGCACAGGACCCCCGAAAAGCGCGCAATTTTTGAGGGTGCGCGATGCGACTGTCGACCAAGGGACGATACGCCGTGATGGCGATGGCCGATCTGGCCAAGAACGGCCGGGCCGACGGGGTGCAGCGGGCGGTGTCGCTGGCCGAGATCGCGGCGCGCCAGGAGATTTCGCTGAGCTATCTGGAGCAGCTGTTCGCGCGGCTGCGCAAGAGCGGTCTGGTTCAGAGCGTGCGCGGGCCGGGCGGCGGCTACCGGCTGGCCAAGGGCGCGCACGAGACGGTGGTGGCCGAGATCGTGCTGGCCGTCGACGAGCCGATCCGGGCGACGCGCTGCATCGGCCATTCGTCGCCCAAGGGCTGCATGATGGCCGGCGAACGCTGCATCACCCACAATCTGTGGGAGGACCTCGGCGACGAGATTCACCGCTATCTGGCCGGCGTGTCGCTGGAGGACGTGGTGATGAACCGCACCGGACGGCGGCGTTCTGGAAACGACGTGGGAGTGGCGGCGTGAGTTCGGTCTATCTCGATTACAACGCCTCGGGCCTGGTCCGGCCGGAAGTGCAGGACGTGATGGCCAGGGCGCTGGCCGACAACGGCAACCCCTCGGCGGTGCACGCGGCCGGGCGGCGGGCCCGGGCGCGCATCGAGACGGCGCGGGCGCAGGTGGCCGATCTGGTCGGGGCCGATCCGACGGCGGTGGTCTTCTCCAGCGGCGGCACGGAGTCGAACGCGCAGGCGATCCTGAGCGCGTTGGCGGCGGGCTGCGAGCGGCTGATCGTGGGCGCGACCGAGCATCCGTGCGTGGCCGAGGCGGCCAATGTCAGCGGCAGGCCGGTGGACATCCTGCCGGTCGATGCGAACGGCGTTGTCGACCTGGACTGGCTGGCTGAGGCGGTGAAGCGGCCGGGCCGGGCGGTGGTGGCCATCCATCATGCCAACAACGAGAGCGGCGTCATCCAGCCGATCGAGGAGGCTGCGAAGCTGGTGCGTGCGGCCGGCGGCTGGCTGCACGTCGACGCCATCCAGTCGGCCGGCAAGATCCCGGCCGACATGCGCACGCTGGACGCGGACACCCTGACCCTGTCGGCGCACAAGCTGGGCGGGCCGCAGGGCGTTGGGGCGCTGGTGTCGAAGGAAGGCGCGCCGATCATCCGGACGCTGCATGGGGCGGGGCAGGAGCGCGGCCTGCGCGCCGGCACCGAGAACGTGCCGGGCATCGCCGGCTTCGGCGTGGCGGCTGAGTGCGCCGCGCGCGACCTGCCGTCGGCCCTGGCGCACAGGGCGTGGCGCGATGCGGCCGAGGCGAAGGTCAAGGCGGCCGGCGCGACCATCATCGGCGGCGCTGTCGAGCGCCTGCCCAACACCCTGTTCATGGCCGTGGAGGGCTGGGACAGCCCGCAGCAGCTGATCACCCTCGATCTTGTGGGCGTCATGGTGTCGGCGGGCAGCGCCTGTTCGTCCGGCAAGACCAAGCCGTCGAAGGCGATCTCGGCGATGGGGCTGGACCGCCTGGCCACCGGCGGCGTCCGCGTCTCGGGCGGCTGGGGCACCGTCGAGGGCGACTGGCAGCGGTTCGCCGACGCCTGGGTCGCCGCCTGGCAGAAGCATGCCGCGCGCATCAGTGAGCGTGCGAAGGAACTCGCGTAAGTCATGGCCGCTGTTAAAGAAACCATCGAAGCGGTCGTCGCCCTCGAGAAATACGAGCACGGCTTCACCTCGGACATCGAGACCGAATACGCGCCCCGGGGCCTGAACGCCGACATCGTGCGCTTCATCTCGGAGAAGAAGGGCGAGCCGGAGTGGATGCTGGAATGGCGCCTCGCCGCCTATGAGCGCTGGCAGGCGATGGAGGAGCCGACCTGGGCCTCGGTGAAGTATGAGCCCGTCGACTACCAGGACCTGTTCTACTACGCCGCACCGAAGAAGAAGGAAGGGCCCAAGAGCCTCGACGAGGTCGATCCTGAGCTGCTGGCCGTCTACGCCAAGCTGGGCATCCCGCTGAAGGAGCAGGAGGTTCTGGCCGGCGTCGAGGGCGCGCCGCGCTACGCCGTGGACGCGGTGTTCGACAGCGTCAGCGTGGTCACCACCTTCAAGGCCGAGCTGGCCAAGGTCGGCGTGATCTTCATGCCGATCTCGGAGGCGCTGCGCGAGCATCCGGAGCTGGTGCGGAAATACCTGGGCTCGGTGGTGCCGGTCTCGGACAACTATTTCGCGGCCCTGAACAGCGCGGTCTTCTCGGACGGGTCGTTCGTCTACATCCCGCCGGGCGTGCGCTGCCCGATGGAGCTGTCGACCTATTTCCGCATCAACGCCAGCCAGACCGGCCAGTTCGAGCGGACGCTGATCATCGCCGACAAGGGGTCGTACTGCTCGTACCTTGAGGGCTGCACGGCGCCGACCCGGGACGAGAACCAGTTGCATGCGGCCGTGGTCGAGCTGGTGGCGCTGGATGACGCCGAGATCAAATATTCGACGGTGCAGAACTGGTATCCGGGCGATCCGGCGACCGGCAAGGGCGGCATCTACAACTTCGTCACCAAGCGCGCCGACTGCCGCGGCGACCGGTCGAAGGTGTCGTGGACGCAGGTCGAGACCGGCTCGGCCATCACCTGGAAATACCCGTCCTGCCTGTTGAAGGGCGAGGACAGCTCGGGCGAATTCTATTCGATCGCCATCACCAATGGGCGCCAGCAGGCCGACACCGGCACCAAGATGGTGCACCTGGGCAAGAACTCGAAGAGCCGGATCATCGCCAAGGCGGTGTCGGCGGGTAAGTCGGATTCGACCTATCGCGGGCTGGTTTCGGTGCATCCGAAGGCGACGGGGGTGCGCAACTTCACCCAGTGCGACAGCCTGCTGATCGGCAAGGAATGCGGGTCGCACACCGTGCCCTATATCGAGGCGCGCAACGGTTCGGCCCAGCTGGAGCACGAGGCGACGACGACGCGCCTGTCCGATGACCAGCTGTTCTATGCCCAGCAGCGCGGCCTGTCGCAGGAGGAGGCGGTGGCCCTGCTGGTCAACGGCTTCGTGCGCGACGTGCTGCAGGAGTTGCCGATGGAGTTCGCCGTCGAGGCGCAGAAGCTGGTGGCGATCTCGCTTGAGGGGAGCGTGGGATGACGGTTCGCTCTCGCGACGGGCTCGCGAACAAGGTTTCCAAAGAGGCGCCTTCGGCTGGCCGCCAGAATGGCCAGCGCGCCAACGACCGATTGGCGCGGACTGTCGTTTGGCGCATCCCGACCGAAGTTGAGCAGACATCTTTCGAAGCGCACCGGACGCTCAAGACCTACGCGGAATTTCTGGTGGCTGCCGCTGACGTCGGTGACGAGAGTTGGATTTTGATGGAGCGGGCTTGGCACGGGTGGCCTGATCCCCCCCGCTGGATCTTCATCGCCTTCGATCCGCAGGGACAAAACATCTGTGGCGGAGATTTCGACCATATCCCCGCGAATTGGACCATGCCCGAAGGCGCGATCCGGCCTTTGGAAGAGACTGTTTGACCATGCTTTCCATTTCCAACCTCCATGTCTCCGTTGGCGACAAGCCGATCCTCAAGGGGCTGACGCTCGACGTTCCGGCCGGCGAGGTGCACGCCGTCATGGGACCGAACGGGGCCGGCAAGTCGACGCTGGGCTACGCCGTGGCCGGGCGGCCGGGCTATGAGGCGGCCGATGGGTCCGTGTCATGGAAGGACGAGGACCTGCTGGCGCTGGAGCCCGCCGAACGGGCGGCGAAGGGCGTGTTCCTGTCGTTCCAGTATCCCATCGAGATTCCCGGCGTCCCGGCCCTGACCTTCGTGCGCACGGCGCTGAACGCCCAGAAGCGGGCGCGCGGCGAGGACGAGGTCTCGGCGCCGGCCTTCCTGAAGCAGGTCAAGGCGGCGTCGCAGGCCCTGCGGATGGATTTCGACATGCTGAAGCGGCCGCTGAATGTCGGCTTCTCGGGCGGCGAGAAGAAGCGGATGGAGATCCTGCAGATGGCCCTGCTGGAGCCGTCTCTGCTGATCCTGGACGAGACCGATTCCGGCCTCGACATCGACGCCCTGCGGATCGTGGCTGACGGGGTCAACGCCCTGCGCTCGCCGGAGCGGGCCATGCTGGTCATCACCCACTATCAGCGGCTGCTGGACTACATCAAACCGGACCGGGTGCATGTGCTGGTCGCCGGGCGGATCGTCGCCTCGGGCGGGCCGGAGCTGGCGCTGCAGCTGGAGGCGGAAGGGTACGACCAGTACCTGCCGGAAGCGGCGTGACCGCCCTGCCGCTGATCGACCTGAAGGACGCCTCCAGCTTCCCCTCGCGGCGCGTGGAGGCGTGGAAATACAGCGACCTGCGCAAATATCTGCGCGAGGCGCCTGCGCCGTCGCCGTCGGCGGAAGTGCCTGTCGCCGGCGGCGGGCCGTTCGAGGCGCTGGGCGGCGAGGCCATGGTGTTCGTCAACGGTCGGGCCGTGGGCGTGAACACCCTGATGGTCTCGGGCGAGCAGACCGTGCGGCTGCGCTGGATTTCGCAGGCCGAGGGCACCGGCCACGCCGCCGCCGCCCGAATTTCGGTGCGGGCCGGGGCGAAGCTGCTGCTGCTTGAGACCCATGAGGGCGAGGGCTCTGCCTATGTCGCCCACAACCGGCTGGATCTGGACGTGGCGCGTGGCGCCGAGGTGACGCGGATCGTCCTGACCGACGAGCCCGCAGACGTCCTGTCGATCAGCCAGGCGCAGGTGAAGGTCGAGCCGGGCGGCCGCTATCGCCAGACGATTGTCGCCGCCGGCGCGAAGCTGCAGCGGCTGGAGACCGGGGTGACGCACCGGGCGCAGGGCGCGGACGTACGGCTGGACGGCCTTTACCTGCTGTCGGACGCGCGGCAGGCGGACCTGACGACCGTGGTCGATCATGTGGCCGCGGACGGCACGACCTCGCAACTGACCAAGGGCGTGGTGCGCGACACCGCCCGGGGCGTCTTCCAGGGCAGGATCGTGGTCGAGCGCGGGGCCGACGGCACCGACGCACGGATGGGGCACCACGCCCTGATCCTCGGCGAACGGGCCGAGGTCGACGCCAAGCCGGAGCTGATCATCTACGCCGACGACGTGCAGTGCGCGCATGGCAACACCGTCGGGAATCTGGACCAGAACGCGCTGTTCTATCTGCAGCAGCGCGGCATTCCGGCGGACGAGGCGCGAGCCCTGCTGACGGCGGCCTTCCTGATGGAGGTGGTGGACCGGATCGAACACGAGGGTGCGAGAGACGTGGTGCGCGAATGGCTGACGGCTCGCTTGTGAAGACCTTCGACGCCCACGCGGCGCGCGCCCAGTTCCCGATCCTGTCGCGGACGGTGAACGGCAGGCCGCTGGTCTACCTGGACTCGGCCGCCTCGGCGCAGAAGCCGCGGGCCGTGATCGACGCCATGGTGCGGACGATGGAGGGCAGCTACGCCAACGTCCACCGTGGCCTGCATACGCTGGCCAACGAGACGACCGAGGCGTTCGAGGCCGCGCGCGAGAGCGTGGCGCGGTTCCTCAACGCCGAGGCGGCGAGCAACATCGTCTGGACCAAGGGCGGGACGGAGGCGATCAATCTGGTGGCTTCCGGCATCGGCCAGTCGATCCAGCCGGGCGACGAGATCGTCGTCTCGGAGATGGAGCACCACTCCAACATCGTGCCGTGGCACATGCTGCGCGAGCGATACGGGGCGGTGATCAAATGGATCCCGACGCGCGACGACGGTTCGCTGGACATGGCGGCCTATGGCGACCTGCTGGGGCCGAAGACGCGGATGGTCGCGGTGACCCACATGTCGAATGTGCTGGGCACCATCAATCCGGTGCGGGCGATCACCGAGATGGCGCGCGCGGCCGGAGCGCGGGTGCTGATCGACGGCTGCCAGGGCGCGGTTCACGCGGCCCCGGACGTGCAGGCTATCGGCTGCGACTTCTACGTCTTCACCGGCCACAAGCTGTACGGGCCCTCGGGCATCGGAGCGCTGTACGGCACGGCCGAGGCGCTGGAGGCGCTGCCGCCGTATCAGGGCGGCGGCGAAATGATCGAGACGGTCGAGGCCGAGCGGGTCACCTACGCCAGGCCGCCGCACCGCTTCGAGGCGGGGACGCCGCCGATCGTCGAGGCCATCGGCCTGGGCGCGGCCATCGAATGGCTGGGGCAGTTCGACAAGGCTGCGATCACAGCCCACGAAAAGGCGCTGTACGACCATGCCCGGGCGCGGCTGGAGGGCGTCAACTGGCTGCGGGTGGTCGGCGAGGCGGACGGGAAGGGGGCGATCCTGACCTTCACCGTCGACGGGGCCCACGCCCACGACATCGCCCAGGTGATGGACCGCTATGGCGTCGCCGTGCGGGCCGGGCTGCACTGCGCCGAGCCGCTGGCCAAAAGGTTCGGCCTGACGTCGAGCGCGCGCGCCAGCTTCGCCCTATATAACACCACAGAGGACGCCGACGCCTTCGTCGACGCCCTGATCAAGGCCCGTGAGTTCTTCGCATGACGTCCGAGACCGCCCGCATCACCGACAGCCCGGACTTCGCCGAGGCGTGGGACGCGCCGCAGAAGGCCGCCCTGGAGCAGGGCGAGATCGATCGGCTGACCGACGACATCATCGAGGCGCTGAAGTCGGTCTATGACCCGGAGATCCCGGTCGACATCTATGAGCTGGGGCTGATCTACAAGGTCGACCTGTCGGACGACCGCGACGTGGCCATCGAGATGACCCTGACCGCGCCGGGCTGTCCCGTCGCCGGCGAGATGCCGGGCTGGGTCGAGGACGCGGTGAAGAAGGTCGAGGGAATTCGGTCGGCCCGGGCCGCGCTGGTGTTCGACCCGCCATGGGACCCATCGAAGATGAGCGACGAGGCCAAGCTGGCCCTGAACATGTTCTGAGGACGCGATGACCGAGCTTCAGACCACAACGCGCGCGCGCCGACCCCGGCCCAAGGCCGTCTCGCTGACGGATGCGGCTGCTGACCGGGTGCGTGAGATCATGGCCAATGCGGAGAAACCCGCCGTCGGCATCCGGGTCGGGGTGAAGAACGGCGGCTGCGCGGGGCAGGAATACACCTTCGCCTATGCCGACAGCATCGAGCCGCTGGACGAGGTGGTCGAGGACAAGGGCGTCACCATCCTGATCGATCCCAAGGCGGTGCTGTTCCTGATCGGCTCGGAAATCGATTACGAGACAACCAAACTGGCCTCGAAATTCGTGTTCCGGAACCCCAACCAGACCGACGCCTGCGGCTGCGGCGAGAGCGTCACCATCATCCCCGCGAAGGCGCTGGACGCCTGATGATCCGGCTGGAAGGGGTGACGAAGCGCTTCCGCAGCGCGGCGGGCGAGCGCGTGGCGCTGGACGGCGTCGACCTGACGGTCGCGGCCGGGCAGGTGTTCGGCGTGGTGGGTCGCTCGGGCGCGGGCAAGTCAACGCTGATCCGGGCCATCAACCTGCTTGAGCGGCCGGACGCCGGTCAGGTGATCGTCGACGGGCAGGAGATGACCGCGCTGACGCCGACGGCGCTGCGGGCGGCGCGGCGGCGGATCGGGATGATCTTCCAGCATTTCAACCTGCTGAACGCGAAGACGGTCGCCGAGAATGTGGCCTTTCCGCTGCGACTGGAGGGGCGTCCATCGGCCGAGGTGGACAAACGCGTGGCCGAACTGCTGGAGCGGCTGGGGCTGGCGGAGCATGCGCGCAAACATCCGGCGCAACTGTCCGGCGGGCAGAAGCAGCGGGTCGGCATAGCCCGGGCCCTCGCCACGGAGCCCAAGGTGCTGCTGTGCGACGAGGCGACCAGCGCGCTCGACCCGGAGACCACGGACGAGATCCTCAGCCTGCTGGACCAGCTCAACCGCGAGCTCGGGCTGACCATCGTGCTGATCACCCACCAGATGGAGGTGGTGCGCCGGGTCTGCGACCGGGTGGCGGTGATGCAGGACGGCCGTGTGGTGGAGGAGGGGGCGACCGGCGACGTCTTTCTGCATCCGCAGCATGCCGCGACGCGGGCCATGCTGGCCGAGGGCGAAGAGGCGTTCGACGCCTCCCTGGCTCCCGTCGGCGGTCGGCTGGCGAAGCTGACCTTCCGCGGCGGTTCGACCTACGAGCCGGAGCTGAGCCGCGTCGCGCGCTCGGTCGGGGTGGACTATTCGATCCTCTCGGGCCGCATCAGCCGCATTCGCGGCGAGCCCTACGGCCAGCTGGTGGTGGTTTTCACCGGCGGGGATTCGGAGGCGGCGGTGGCCCAGCTGAGCGCGCGCGGCGTGGTGGTGGAGGCGGCCTGATGGAAGCGCTGTTCGCCAATGTGGATTGGCCGGAAATCGGCCGCGCGTCGTGGGACACCCTGCTGATGCTCGGCGGGTCGATGGCGCTGACGGTGCTCTTCGGCGTCCCGCTGGGCGTGCTGCTGTACCTGTCCGGCAAGGGGCGGCTGGCGGCCAATCCGGTGCTCAACGCCGGTCTGTCGCTGATCGTCAACGTCCTGAGGTCGGTGCCCTTCATCATCCTGCTGATCGTGATGCTGCCGGTGACGGTGCTGATGGTCGGGACGTCGCTGGGCGTGGCCGGGGCCATTCCGCCGCTGGTGGTCGGGGCCGCGCCCTTCTATGCCCGCCTGGTCGAGACGGCGCTGCGCGAGGTCGACAAGGGCGTCGTCGAGGCGACCCAGGCCATGGGAGCCTCGACCTTCCAGATCGTCAGCCGCGCGCTGCTGCCCGAGGCCCTGCCGGGAATCATCGCCGGCGCCACGGTCACCGCCATCGCCCTGGTCAGCTACACCGCCATGGCCGGCGTGGTCGGGGCGGGGGGACTGGGCGACCTGGCCATCCGTTTCGGGTACCAGCGCTTCCAGACCGATGTCATGGTGGTCACTGTCGTCCTGCTGCTGGTGCTGGTGCAGGCTCTCCAGATGCTCGGCGACCGGATGGTCGCCGCCGTTTCCCACCGCTGATCCAAAGGCCCCCGATGATCCGCCGCACCTTCCTGACCCTCGCCGCCGCCGCCCTTGCGCTGGCCGCCTGCGGACCGCGCGCCGAGAGGGACGCTGACGCCAGCGGCCCGCTGATCGTCGGCGCCACCGCCGTCCCGCACGCCGAGATCCTCGAACACATCAAGCCGCTGCTGGCCGCCGACGGCGTCGACATCGAGATCAAGGTTTTCAACGACTACGTCCAGCCCAACACCCAGCTGGCCGAGCGTCGGCTGGACGTGAACTATTTCCAGACCAAGCCCTATCTCGACGAATTCAACGCCTCGCGCGGGTCGGACCTGGTCACCGTCGCCGGCGTGCACGTCGAGCCGCTGGGCGCCTATTCGCGGCGCTACCGGTCGCTGGCCGATCTACCCCAGGGCGCGCAGGTGGCGGTGCCCAACGACGCCTCCTCGATCGGCCGCTCGCTGATCCTGCTGCAGAAGGCGGGACTGGTGCGGCTGAAGGACCCCACGAATCCGCTTCAGAGCCTGCGCGACATCGTCGACAATCCCAGGGGGCTGCGCTTCCGCGAGCTGGAATCGGCGACCCTGCCGCGCGTGCTGGACCAGGTCGACATGGCCGTGATCAACACCAACTACGCGCTCGACGCCGGTCTCAAGCCGAAGACCGACGCCCTGACGCTGGAGGGCGCCGACAGCCCGTATGTGAACTATCTGGTGGCGCGGCCGGACAACCGAACCGATCCACGCATTGTGGCGCTGGCCGCCATGCTGCGGAGCCAGGCGGTGAAGGACTTCATCGCCCAGAAATACGACGGCGCCGTCATTCCGGCCGCCTGACGCATGGCCTATGACCCCGACTTCGGCGAATGGGTGCGTGAGCATCTCGCGGCGCTCGGTCCCCTCGAGATCAAGCGGATGTTCGGCGCCGCCGCGGTCTACGCCAACGGGCTGATCTTCGCCTTGCTGGACGACGGCGTGATCTGGCTGAAGGCCGACGAGGTCAATGCGCCGTTGCTGGTGGAAGCGGGGGCGCGGCAATTCACCTATCCCACCAAAGACGGGGCGTTGATGGCCATGGCCTACTGGTCGCTGCCGGAGAGCGCCCTCGACGATCCGGACGAAGCCGCGGACTGGGCGCGCAGATCGATCGACGCCGCCCTGCGCAAGGCCGCGGCCCGGAAGCCCCGCAAACCGAAACCTAGGCCGTAGCAGCCACGCGGGCGGCCTTCGCCAGTTCGTCCGGCGTCGGCACCTGCACCGCAGGCGTGACGACCCGGCCGGTCGCCTCGGCCACCAATTCGGCGGTCCGGCCTTCGATGGCCGCCTCCAGCCGGGCGAGGAACTCGTCCTTGGGCAGGCCGGTGGGGATCGGGTCCAGAAACTCCAGCGTGGCCGTGCCCGGATGCTTCTCGAACGCCTCCTGCGGCCAGAACAGGCCGAGGTTGGTGGCCAGCGGCACGACCGGCATGTCGAAATCGCGGTACATGTGCCAGACGCCGGAACGGTAGCGGAATTTCTCGCCGACCTTCGCCAGGTTGCCCTCGGGGTAGATCAGGATCTTGCGGCCGGCGGCATGGGCGTCGGCGGCGCGGTGCTTCAGCGCCTCGCGGGCTTCGCGGCCGCCGCAGTTGTTGACCACGATGGCGCCCAGCTTGCGCAGCACCGTGCCGAGCAGCGGAAACTTTTCCAGGTGATCTCCGGTGACGAAGGCGAGGTCGTCGAACTGGTCGTAGGTGGCGAAGCCGTCGCCCCAACTCTGGTGCTTGGAGGCGATGATGAAGGCGCCCTGCGGCAAGCGCTCGCGACCGCGCGCCTCGATGCGGATGCCGGCGAAGATCCGCATGGCCTGCACCATCCGCTTCACGTATCGGCGGATGATCCAGCTGGTCGCGCCGCGCCCCGGCGCCAAGGCCGCGAAGGCCGCCGCCGAGGCGTAGGTGATCGACAGCAGCCAGTAGACTATATTGAAGGCCAGGCTTCGCATCGGGCGACTATGGCGCGATTTGGCGCCGGGTCTAGGCGGCTGCGTCGTCCAGCCAGTCGGCGCAGGTGACGCGATTCCGCCCCGAGCGTTTCGAGGCGTAGAGGGCGGCGTCGGCGCGGCCGAGCAGGCTGGTGGCGGTTTCGCTGGCCCGCCGGTGGGCGAAGCCGATCGAGACGGTGACGGCGCCGAGGTCGTCGTTGGTCGAACGGCGACGCAGCGATCGAGAGCCGATCTCCTTGCGCACGGCTTCCAGCGCCGCCTCGACCTCGGGCAGGCTTTCGCCCGGGAAGATGATGGCGAACTCCTCGCCGCCGTAGCGGGCCGCGATGCGGGGGGACTTCGCGGCCTTGGCCAGCACGCTGCCCACGTAGCGCAGCACCTGATCGCCGGTCTGATGGCCCCAAGTGTCGTTGAAGCGCTTGAAATGGTCGATGTCGAGCACGGCCAGCGACAGGCGGGCGCCCTCGAGCAGGGCCGTCTCGCAGGCGCCCTCCAGCTGTTCGTCGAAGGCCTTGCGGTTGGCCAGATTGGTCAGGGCGTCCGTCATGGAATCCCGGCGCACCTGCTCGAGATGTTCGCTGAGCCGGGCGATCTCGCGCGTCGACAGCTCCAGCTTCCGCTCGAGCGCCTCGTTGTCGAGCTTGATCTTCCGCGTCGCCCCGGACAGGTCGGAGACGATGGCGCGGAGCTGGGGCGCGCCGGGCGCGGAGTCCAGGCTGCCGGCGGCGCCCTCAAGGGTGCGGCCATAGTCGGACTGGGCCTTGTGGGCGCGGGAGATCGCTTCGGTGACGCTGGACAGTTCACGGTCCAGCACCCGGCCGGCGTCGCGGATCTCCTCCGTCAGCCGGCCGCGAGGCAGGTATTCGGCGGCCAGCACCTCGGCCACCTCTTCGGTGAACGGTTCGCCCGCCGAGAGCATGCGCTCGATTTCGCGGCCGAGCGCCCCTTCGGGGTCGCCGAGATACTGCAGCCAGAGTTCGAAATTGAGCGGGGTCGGCCAGACCGACGCGGCTTCCATCGCCTCAACGGCCCGCCGCGCCAGGGAATAGGCTTCGGGTCCCCTCAGCGTGGCTTCGACCGGTTCCGTCATGGACGTCCTCTGGCGGATCGCCTGCGGATGGCGACCTGATGGCCGGAGGCTAGGCCGGGGTTCCGTAACGCCGGGTTAAATCCGGTGCGGAAACCCCGTGATCGCAGCGGGCTAGGTCTTGATCGACACGGCGCGGCGCAGAAAGGCCGGGACCTCGGCTTCGCCGAACGGACGGCCGTTGGCGCGCTGCGGTTCCGCTTCCGTCCGCGACCCGCGACGGTCCGACTGGCGCAGGTGAGCCTGCTGGGCCGGCCGCTCCTGGGGGGCCGTCGGGGGCGCGGGGTCGGCGGCGGCCGTCTCGACAGGAGCCTCGGCGGCCGGGGCGGCCTTGGCGCCGCGGCGGCTGCGGCTCCGGCGCGACGGCGCGGCGGGCTGGACGTCGGGGGCCTCGGTCTCCGGCGGGGTCAGGGGGGCGGCGGCCTCGGCCGGCTCAGCCGGCTCGGCCGCGGGCGTGTCGGCGCTGGCCGGAGCCCGACGCGAGCGCGAGGGACGGTCGCTGCGCTCCCGCGCCGGCTCGGCCCGCTCGGCCTTCTCCGGACGACGGCCCGAGCCGCCGCCGAGATCGGCGCTGTCCAGCGTCAGTTCCTCGGGCTTCATCTTGATGAGCTTGAGGACCTTGTCGAGCGACCGGTCGTCGGCCGGCGTGACGATCATGAAGGTCTGGCCGGTCTTGCCGGCGCGGCCGGTGCGGCCGATGCGGTGCACATAGTCGTCGGCGTGGTGCGAGACGTCGTAGTTGAAGACGTGGCTGACATCGGGGATGTCCAGCCCGCGCGCCGCGACGTCGGAGGCGACCAGCAGCTTGAGCTCGCCCGAGCGGAAGGCCGCCAGGGTCTTCATGCGCAGCGACTGGTCCAGGTCGCCGTGGATCGGCGCGGCGTCGAAGCCGTGCTGCTTCAGCGATTTGGCGACGACGTCGACCTCGGACTTGCGATTGCAGAAGACGATGCCGTTGCGGACGTCGGAGCGGCCGATCAGGGCGCGCAGGGCGGCGCGCTTCATCTTCGGATCGCTGGACGGGATGCGCACCAGATACTGGGTGATGGTCTCGGCCGTCATCGCCGGGCGCGAAGCCTCGATCCGGGTCGGGTCCTTGAGGAACTGGGTGGTCAGGCGGGTGATCTCGGGCGGCATGGTGGCCGAGAAGAACAGCGTCTGGCGCTTCGGCGGCGTCAGTTTGAAGATGCGTTCGATGTCCGGGATGAAGCCCATGTCGAGCATGCGGTCGGCCTCGTCGACCACCATCAGCTCGACACCGGTCAGCAGCATCTTGCCGCGTTCGAACAGGTCCAGCAGGCGGCCGGGGGTGGCGATCAGGACATCGACGCCCTTGTTCAGCGCCGCCACCTGGTCGCCCATGGAGACGCCGCCGATCAGCAGCACCCAGCTCAGCTTGGTGCCCTTGGCGTATTTCTCGAAGCTGGAGGCGACCTGGTCGGCCAGTTCGCGGGTCGGCGCCAGCACCAGGGCGCGGGGCATCCGGGCGCGGGCGCGGCCCTTGGACAGTCGGTCGATGAGCGGGAGGGTGAAGGCGGCGGTCTTGCCGGTGCCGGTCTGGGCGATGCCGAGAACGTCGCGTCCGGCGAGCGCCACGGGAATGGCCTGGGCCTGGATCGGGGTGGCGGTCGTGTAGCCGGTGTCGGCGACCGCTTGCAGGGTCGTGGGCGAGAGGCCCAGCTGGGAGAATTCGGTCATGGGTCCTTTGGACAGATACTGAAGGACGTCCCGCGCATCGGGCCGTCGTGCGATGTCGCGGAACCGCCCTTGCCATGGGCGAGCGGGCGGCGCGGATTCGCCAGTCCTGTCCCGAACGTGCGCCGCATATAGAAGCCCCCACGCCAGAGTCAACTATTCGCGAGGACGGCGAGAGGGGTTGGCAACCCCTAACCGATTGTTAATAGTCCGCCCCGGGAAGGGCTGAGTAGGGGTTACTGTATGCTTCGCACGCTTACCGCGGCGACCGTTCTGGCCGCCTGTCTGGTAGCGAGCCCGGGCCGGGCCGATATCAACGCCGCATTCGGAAACACGGTGCTGTCCCGCTACGCGGACGGGGGCTGGGTCAAGCACTGGTTCAACCCGGACGGCACCTACCTTGCGCAGTTCTCGGACGGCCGCCGGCTGTCGGCGCGCTGGTCGGTGAGGGGCGAGCGCGTCTGTCTCACCAACATCCGGCCCAACATGCTGATCCCGCGCTTCTGCACCCAGATGATCGACGCCGATGTCGGAGAGACCTGGCAATCGCGCGACCCTCTCGGCCGCCGCGTCAGCAACGTGCTGATCGCCGGGCGCAACTGACGCCTTGCTACATATGAGAGAGGGGACCGCTCGCGGAGCGGAAAGCGCCATTCCCTGACTGCGATATCAGAGGGAATGGCGCGAGTGACGGGGCTCGAACCCGCGACCTCCGGCGTGACAGGCCGGCACTCTAACCAACTGAGCTACACCCGCGTTTCCCGGCCGCGAAGCAGTGCGTCGCGGCGAGGGGCGTCGTTTAGGCGGGGGCGCCTCGCACTGTCAAGCGAGGAAGCCGCTGACTTCGACAGTTTTTCGGCGCTTTGCCGCGGGCGCGGCCAGGCCCGGTCACGGCCTCGCAAACTGCGAACCATTCTCAAGAAAAACCTTTCGCCGCATGGGTTTGAACGGGCGCGGTTCCGGGTCTAGAAAGCGCCGAATCCGCCCCCTCCCTTTCGGCGGACGAGGTCCCTTCCGGATGAATGCATTCCTTCTCGAATATCTGCCGATCGTGGTCTTCCTCGGAATCGCGACGGCGCTCGGGCTCGGCTTCATGCTGGCCGCCTGGGTGCTGGCCCCGAAGAACCCGGACTCCGAGAAGCTGTCGGCTTATGAGTGCGGCTTCAACGCCTTCGACGACGCGCGCATGAAGTTCGACGTGCGCTTCTACCTGGTCTCGATCCTGTTCATCATCTTCGACCTGGAAGTGGCCTTCCTGTTCCCGTGGGCGGTGTCGATGTTCGACCTGTCGCACGCCGGCATGGTGTTCGCCTTCTGGTCGATGATGGTCTTCCTGGGCGTTCTGACCGTCGGCTTCATCTACGAATGGAAGAAGGGCGCGCTCGAATGGGAGTGACCACCGATAACACCTTCCCCCTGATCGGGGCGGGCAATCAGGGTGCGTCGCCGTCCGGCGCGCCGTCGTCGCCGGTCGCTTTCGGACAGGCGGGGCGGACCCTCGTGCAGGGCTATGATCCGGCCGTGCATGACAAATTCTTCGAGCAGGTCAACGCCGAGCTCGGGGAGCGCGGCTTCATCACCACCTCGCTGGACGACGTGATCAACTGGGCGCGGACCGGCTCGCTGATGTGGATGACCTTCGGCCTGGCCTGCTGCGCCGTGGAGATGATGCAGGCGTCCATGCCGCGCTACGACATGGAGCGGTTCGGCATGGCCCCGCGAGCCAGCCCGCGCCAGTCGGACCTGATGATCGTCGCCGGCACCCTGACCAACAAGATGGCCCCGGCCCTGCGCAAGGTCTACGACCAGATGCCGGACCCGCGGTATGTGCTGTCCATGGGCTCGTGCGCCAACGGCGGCGGGTATTACCACTACAGCTACAGCGTTGTTCGGGGCTGTGACCGGGTGGTGCCGGTGGACGCCTATGTGCCGGGGTGCCCGCCGACGGCGGAGGCGCTGCTGTACGGCCTGCTGCAGCTGCAGAAGAAGATCCGGCGGACGGGGACGATCGAACGATGAACGCCCTGGCCCGCATTGAAGAGATCGAGTCGGCGCTGACGCCGCTGGGCGCCGAGATGGTCGGCGCGCTGGGCGTGCAGGCCCAGGTGGCGTTCGGCGAGCTGACGCTGGTCGCGGACCGGGACGGCATCGTCGCCGTCCTGACCGCGCTGCGCGACCGCTTCGGCTTCCAGCAGCTGGTCGACCTGTGCGGCGTGGATTTTCCCGATCGCGAAGAGCGGTTCGAGGTGGTCTATCACCTGCTGTCGCTGACCCGGAACACGCGCATCCGCGTCAAGGTCGCGACCGACGAGCACAGGCCGGTGCCCAGCGTAATCACCGTCTATCCCAACGCAGACTGGTTCGAGCGCGAGGCGTTCGACATGTACGGCATGCTGTTCTCGGATCACCCGGACCTGCGCCGCCTGCTGACCGACTACGGCTTCCAGGGGCATCCGCTGCGCAAGGACTTCCCGATGACGGGCTACGTCGAGGTCCGCTACGACGAAGAGCAGAAGCGAGTGGTCTACGAGCCGGTGCGCCTGACCCAGGAATTCCGCAATTTCGACTTCCAGTCGCCGTGGGAAGGCGCGGAATACCCCGCCCCGGTGCTGCCGGGCGACGAGAAGGTTCAGGGCTGATGGCGGAAGGTTCGCACATTCCGGCGCCGCTGGGCGCCTCCGTCGACGTGTTCGAGGACGACCGGCGCACCGAGCACGCCCGCTCGCTCGACGACCGGAAGTTCACGATCAATTTCGGCCCCCAGCACCCCGCTGCGCACGGGGTGCTTCGCCTCGTGCTGGAGCTGGACGGCGAACTGGTCACGCGCGTCGATCCGCATATCGGTCTGCTGCACCGCGGCACCGAAAAGCTGATGGAGGCGCGGACCTATCTGCAGAACGTGCCCTACATGGACCGGCTCGACTACGTCGCGCCGATGAACCAGGAGCACGCCTTCTGCCTGGCCATCGAGAAGCTGCTGGGCCTCGACGTTCCCTACCGCGGCCAGCTGATCCGGGTGCTGTATTCCGAGATCGGCCGCATCCTGTCGCACCTGCTGAACGTGACGACCCAGGCCATGGACGTCGGCGCCCTGACGCCGCCGCTGTGGGGCTTCGAGGAACGCGAGAAGCTGATGGTGTTCTATGAGCGCGCCTCCGGGTCGCGCCTGCACGCCAACTATTTCCGCCCCGGCGGCGTGCACCAGGACCTGTCGCCCGACCTGATCGACGACATCGGCCGCTGGTGCCTCGAATTCCCGGCGGCGCTCAAGGACATCGAGTCCCTGATCACCGAGAACCGCATCTTCAAGCAACGCAACGTCGACATCGGCGTGGTCTCGAAGGAGCAGGCGCTGGCCTGGGGCTTCACCGGCGTGATGCTGCGCGGCTCGGACATCCCGTGGGACCTGCGCAAGTCGCAGCCATACGAATGCTACGCCGACCTTGAGTTCGACATCGCCGTCGGCAAGAACGGCGACTGCTGGGACCGCTACCTGTGCCGCATCGAGGAGATGAAGCAGTCGGTGCGGATCATGGAGCAGTGCATCCACAAGCTGCGCAACTGCCCGGGCGAACCGGTCATCGCCGAGGACAACAAGATCGTGCCGCCGCGGCGGGGCGAGATGAAGCGGTCGATGGAGTCGCTGATCCACCACTTCAAACTGTTCACCGAGGGCTTCCGCACGCCGGAGGGCGAGGTGTACGCCGCCGTCGAAGCGCCGAAGGGCGAGTTCGGCGTCTATCTGGTCTCGGACGGCACCAACAAGCCGTACCGGGTGAAGATCGCCGCCCCGGGCTTCAAGCACCTGCAAGCCATGGACTGGATGAACCGCGGCCACATGCTGGCCGACGTGAGCGCCATCCTCGGCTCGCTCGACATCGTGTTCGGGGAAGTCGACCGATGAGCGACAAGCCCTTGAGCGATCTCGTCAAGCAGGGCTGGGAGATCGTCGATTATTCGGTCGGCACCGACAGCTCCGGAACCCAGACACACTGTTTCGTCGTCAGGCGGCAGGCGCAACACAAGGTTCTGACGGTGCGCAAGAAGATGCTGGGAGAGGGCGTCGTGTCCTCGGAGATGGAAGTCTGATGAGCGTTCGTCGTCTCGCCAAGGTACAGCCGGCCTCGTTCGCCTTCTCCAAGGCGACCCGGGCCAAGGCCGACTGGTGGATCGCCAAATATCCCGCCGACCGTCGTCAGTCGGCGGTGATCCCGATCCTGTGGCTGGTCCAGAAGCAGGAGGGCTGGGTCTCCGAACCGGCTATCCGCGCCATCGGCGAACTGCTGGGCATGCCCTTCATCCGGGTGCTGGAGGTGGCGACCTTCTACACCATGTTCCAGCTCGAACCCGTTGGATCGGCTGCGCTTATCCAGGTGTGCGGCACCACGCCGTGCATGCTGCGCGGAGCAGGGGAGCTGATGAAGGTCTGCAAGGACCGGATCGGTCCGAAGGACGTGCTGAGCGCCGACGGCCGCTTCACCTGGCAGGAGGTCGAGTGCCTCGGCGCCTGCGCCAACGCGCCGATGGCTCAGATCAACGACTACTATTTCGAAGACCTGACCGCCGAGAGCATGGCCCAGATCATCGACGACTTCGCCGCCGGCAAGTCGCCGAAACCGGGCAGCCGCGTCGGCCGCGCCAGTTCGGAGCCGGAAGGCGGGGCCCTGACCCTGACCGATCCGAAACTCTATGACGGCTCGGCCGCCAAGCCGATCAGGAAGCTGCCCAACAGCGATCCGGTGACCGCGTGACCCGCCCCGACCTGTCCGACGACGAAGCCGTCGCGCGCTACCGCGCCGAGCTGCGCGTGGTCGGCCGCAACCCGCGGCTGGCCGGCTTCGCCCTGGTCATTCTCGGCGCCGTCGCCGTCTGGGCCGCCGGTTATGCCGGAGCGGCCGCGCCTGCCGTGCAATGGGCCGGGTACGCCGCGCTGGCGTTCGGCTGGGCCCTGATGCTGGCCGCCATCTTCCTGCGCACCCGTTATCACCGCCGCCGCATGGCGGAGATGGACTGAATCATGGTCGGAATCCTCGAAGACAAGGATCGCATCTTCACCAACCTCTATGGTCTCCAGGACTGGAGCCTCGAGGGCGCGAAGAGCCGTGGGGCGTGGAACGCCACCAAGGACATGCTCGACCTCGGGCGCGACTGGATCATCACCAACGTCAAGAACTCCGGCCTGCGCGGCCGCGGCGGCGCCGGCTTCTCGACCGGCCTGAAGTGGTCCTTCATGCCCAAGGAGCTCAAGGACCGGCCGCACTATCTGGTGGTCAACGCCGACGAGTCGGAACCCGGGACCGCCAAGGACCGGGAGATCATGCGCCACGATCCGCAACTGCTGATCGAGGGTTGCCTGATCGCCAGCTTCGCGATGCAGGCGCACGCCTGCTACATCTACCTGCGCGGCGAATATGTGCTGGAGCGCGAGCGCATGGAGGCCGCGGTCAAGCAGGCCTATGAAGCGCGGCTCATCGGCAAGAACAACGTCCACGGCTGGGACTTCGACGTCTACATCCACCACGGCGCCGGGGCCTATATCTGCGGTGAAGAGACGGCCCTGCTGGAGAGCCTGGAGGGCAAGAAGGGCCAGCCGCGCCTGAAGCCGCCGTTCCCGGCCGGCGCGGGCCTCTACGGCTGCCCGACCACGGTCAACAACGTCGAGTCGATCGCCGTCGTCGGCACCATCCTGCGCCGCGGCGCGGACTGGTTCGCGGGCTTCGGCCGTCCGAACAACACCGGCACCAAGCTGATGACCATCAGCGGCCATGTGAACCGGCCGTGCAATGTCGAAGAGGCGATGTCGATCCCGCTGAAGCAGCTGCTGGAAGAGCACTGCGGCGGCGTGCGCGGCGGCTGGGACAATCTGAAGGCGGTGATCCCCGGCGGCTCGTCGGTGCCGCTGATCACCCGCGAGATGTCCGAGACGGCGCTGATGGATTTCGACAGCCTGCGCGAGATGCGCTCGGGCCTCGGCACGGCGGCGGTGATCGTCATGGACCAGTCGACCGACCTGGTCCGCGCCATCGCCCGCATCTCGTACTTCTACAAGCACGAGAGCTGCGGCCAGTGCACGCCGTGCCGCGAGGGGACCGGCTGGATGTGGCGGGTGCTGGAGCGGATGGCGATCGGCGAGGCCGACCCGTCGGAGATCGACCTGCTGCTGGACGTGGCCGGCCAGGTCGAGGGCCACACCATCTGCGCCCTCGGCGACGCCGCGGCCTGGCCGGTGCAGGGCCTTATCCGGCATTTCCGCCACGAGATCGAAGAACGCATAGCGAGCTACCGCAGCCGCCGCGCGAACTTCGCCGGCCACGCGATCGCGGCGGAGTGACGATGCGCGCTTTCGCGGTCCTGATGCTGGCGCCCTTCGCCCTCGCCGCCTGCGGCGAGCGGGCGGAGGAGGGCGCGCCGACGCCGGCCGAGGTGGTTTCCACCGCGCCGGCGAAGACCGACGTCGCGCCGGCCGCGCCCGCGGTGCTGGACGCCGCCGCCCTGCGCCGGGTCTGTCAGGCCGGTCTGGCGGCGATCCACGGGCAGCAACTGGGCGACATCGCGATCGACGGCCTCGACGGCGAAATCGTCAACGCCTCGTGGCGCGCGCCGGTCGACGGCGGCCGCCGCCGCGCCCAGTGCCGGGTCGAGGGCGACCTGATCACCTGGAAGCCGGTCGACGCCCCGACGCCCGAACAGAACCGCTGGATGAACCAGTCCGGCGACCCGGTGACGCGCTTCGTCCTTGACGGCGGCGCCGTGACCATCAACACGACGCTCCCGGATGGGACGACCGCCACGGAGACCTATGCCGTGGCTGCTGAGCAAGAGGCCCGCTGATGCCCGTCGCCAAGGTCAACGGCGTAGAAACCGAGTTCGAGCCCGGCATGACCGTGCTCCAGGTCGCCGAGAAGGCCGGCCACGAGATTCCGCGTTTCTGCTACCACGAGCGGCTGTCGATCGCCGGCAACTGCCGCATGTGCCTGGTCGAGGTGAAGCCCGGACCGCCGAAGCCGCAGGCTTCGTGCGCCTTGCCGGCCGCCGACGGCCAGGAGATCTTCACCGACACGCCGATGGTCAAGAAGGCCCGCGAAGGGGTGATGGAGTTCCTGCTCATCAACCACCCGCTGGACTGCCCGATCTGCGACCAGGGCGGCGAGTGCGACCTGCAGGACCAGGCCATGGGCTATGGCCGCGACGGTTCCCGCTATGCGGAGAACAAGCGCGCCGTCGAAGAAAAGAACATGGGTCCGACGGTGAAGACCTTCATGACGCGGTGCATCCAGTGCACCCGTTGCGTCCGCTTCATCACCGAGGTCGCCGGCGTGCCGGACATCGGCATGATCTCGCGCGGCGAGGACGCCGAGATCACCACCTACCTCGAGAAGAACATCGACTCCGAACTGTCGGGCAACGTCAACGACCTGTGCCCCGTCGGCGCCCTGACGCACCGGCCTTGGCAGTTCCACTACCGGCCCTGGGAGCTGAAGAAGACCGAGTCGATCGACGTCATGGACGCGCTGGGCTCCAACATCCGCGTCGACGCCCGCGGCCCCGAGGTCATGCGCGTGCTGCCCCGCGTCAACGAGGGCGTCAACGAGGAGTGGCTGTCGGACATCAGCCGCTATGTCGTCGACGGCCTGCAGCGCCAGCGGCTCGACCGGCCCTATGTGCGCGAGAACGGCAAGCTGCGCGTGGCCTCCTGGGAGGAGGCGCTCGGCGTCGTCGCCGACAGGATCAAGGCCGCGAAGCCGGAGAAGATCGGCGTCGTCGCCGGCGACCTGCAGGACGCGGAATCGATGAAGGCGGCGCTGGATCTGTTCCGCGCCCTGGGTTCGCCCAACACCGACTGCCGCCAGGACGGCGTGGCGCTCGGCCACGGGCCGCGCGAGGGATGGCTGTTCAACTCTGGCCTGCAAGGCGTTGAAAAGGCGGACGCCGTCCTCATCGTCGGAGCCAATCCGCGCACCGAGGCGCCGCTGCTGAACGCCCGCCTGCGCAAGGCGTGGCTGACCGGCAAGACCCAGGTGGGGGTGATCGGCGACCAGATCGATCTGACCTTCGATTACAGCTGGCTCGGGGCCGGCTCGAAGACCTTGGCCAAGCTGCCCAAGGCGGCGATGGACTTCCTCAGCAAGGCCGAGCGGCCGGCGATCATCGTCGGCGCCGGCGCCCTGACCGGGGACACCGGACCGGCCGTGCTGAACGCGCTGGGCGCGCTGGCGAAGAAGGTCGGCGTCGTGACCGAGGGCTGGAACGGCTTCAATGTGCTGCACAGCGCCGCTTCAAGGGTCGCCGGGCTGGACATGGGGTTTGTCCCGGGCGAGGGCGGCCTGACCGCCGCGCAGATGGCCGGGAAGGGCGCGCTGGACCTGCTGTTCCTGTTGGGCGCCGACGAGATCGACCTGTCGAAGTCCAAGGCCTTCCGCGTCTATCTGGGCAGCCACGGCGATCGCGGCGCGCACGGCGCGGACGTCATCCTGCCGGGCGCGGCCTATACCGAGAAGCCGGGGATCTACGTCAACACCGAGGGCCGCGTTCAGATGGCCGAACGCGCCGTCTTCCCGAAGGGCCAGGCGAAGGAAGACTGGGCCATCCTGCGCGCCCTGTCGGCGCTGGTCGGCCAGACCCTGCCGTACGATACCCTCGACGCCCTGCGCTCCAGGCTGATGGCCGACCATCCGACCTTCGGCCGCATCGACTATCTGCCGCCCGCGGCCTCGTTCGACGTGGCCGGCCTCGGCAAGAAGGGCGACCTCGGCGACACGGCCTTCCACTCGGCGGTCCGCGACCCGTATCTCAACAACCCGATCGCGCGCGCCAGCGTGACCATGGCCGAGCTGTCCGCCCTGCGGGTGGCCCCGGTCGCGATGGCGGCGGAGTAAGGCCCGATGGATTTCTGGAGCACCCCTCTCGGCTGGACCCTGATCACGGCGGGCGGCATCCTGCTGGTCACCGTCGGCATCCTGATCTCGCTGGCCTTCCTGCTGCTGGCCGACCGCAAGATCTGGGCGGGCGTGCAGATGCGCAAGGGCCCCAACGTCGTGGGTCCGTTCGGCCTGCTGCAGTCGTTCGCCGACTTCTTCAAATTCGTGCTGAAGGAAATCGTCGTGCCGGCGGGCGCCGACAAGGTGATCTTCCTGCTGGCGCCGCTGCTGACCTTCGTGTTGGCCTTCATCGCCTGGGCGGCGATCCCGTTCGCCCCGGGCTGGGTCATCTCCGACCTGAACGTCGGCATCCTCTACATCTTCGCCATCAGCTCGCTGGGCGTCTACGGCATCATCATGGGCGGCTGGGCTTCGAACTCGAAGTATCCGTTCCTGGGTTCGCTGCGATCGGCGGCGCAGATGGTGTCGTACGAGGTGTCGATCGGCCTGGTGATCATCAACGTCATCATCCTGTCGGGGACGATGAACCTGACCCAGATCGTCGTCCAGCAGGGCGGCTGGGCCTGGAACTGGTTCGCCTTTGGCGGCGGACTGGCGACCTGGCCGACCATCGTCGTCATGTTCCCGATGGCGATCATCTTCTTCATCTCGGCCCTGGCCGAGACCAACCGCCCGCCGTTCGACCTGCCGGAGGCGGAGTCGGAGCTCGTGGCCGGCTATCAGGTCGAATACAGCTCGACGCCCTACCTGCTGTTCATGATCGGCGAATACGCCAACATCGTCTTCATGTGCGCCATGATCAGCCTGCTGTTCTTCGGCGGCTGGAACCCGGGCTTCCCGACCGACTTCCTCAACGACTGGCCCGAGTTCCTGGCCAACCTGCTCTACTTCCTGGTGTTCTTCGCCAAGATCATCTTCTGGTTCGCCATGATCGCCATGGTGAAGGCCTTCGTGCCGCGCTACCGCTACGATCAGCTGATGCGGCTGGGCTGGAAGATCTTCCTGCCGACGTCGCTGGTCGCCGTGGTCATCGTGTCGGGCTGGCGCGTCGCCTCGCGTCTGTATGGGTGGGGCGCATGAGCCGGCTTCTGACCCTGACCCTGCTGCTGGCCGCCGCGACCACGAGCGCCTGCGCCATTCCGACCTACGAGCCCGAGCCGGTCTCGGTCTACCAGTGGGAACGGCGCCAGCAGGCCGTCGAGCGGGAAATGGCCGAACGCGAGCGGCTGTGCCGCATCACCAAGGATGAAGACCCGCGCAAGGCCGAGCTCTGCCGCGGCGTCTCCGGAGACCAAGACTGATGTTCACCCGTCTCGTCCAGGCGACCAAAGGCGCGATGATGCTGGACGTCATCGGCGCCATCGGCCTGTCGCTGAAATACATGGCGCGGCCCAAGGCCACCGTGAACTACCCGTTCGAGCGCAATCCGCAGTCGCCGCGCTTCCGGGGCGAGCACGCCCTGCGCCGCTATCCGAACGGCGAGGAACGCTGCATCGCCTGCAAGCTGTGCGAGGCCATCTGCCCGGCCCAGGCCATCACCATCGAGGCCGAACCGCGCGCCGACGGCAGCCGCCGCACGACCCGCTACGACATCGACATGGTGAAGTGCATCTACTGCGGCCTGTGCCAGGAAGCCTGCCCGGTGGACGCCATCGTCGAGGGCCCGAACTCGGAGTTCACCGTCGAGACCCGGGAAGAGCTGCTCTACGACAAGGAAAAACTGCTTTCGAACGGCGACCGCTGGGAGCGGTTGATCGCGAAGAATCTGGAACTCGACGCGCCTTACCGGTAAGGCGCAACCGCTGGACGGGCCGGGCGATTCCGAGGGGGATCGACGGCCATAATCGAAAGGGGCGATAGCCTCAGATGTTGCAAGGACTCGCCTTCTATCTGCTGGCGGCGGTGGCCGTGGCGGGCGGCCTGATGGTCGTCACCGCGAAGAACCCCGTGCACAGCGTCCTGTGGCTGATCCTGACCTTCTTCTCGTCGGCGGGACTGTTCGTGCTGCTCGGCGCGGAGTTCCTGGCGATGCTGCTGGTGGTGGTCTACGTCGGCGCCGTCGCGGTGCTGTTCCTGTTCGTGGTCATGATGCTGGACGTCGACTTCGTGAGGCTGCGGGAGGGCTATGCGCGCTACCTGCCCCTGGCGGCGATCGTGGCCGGCGTGCTGCTGGCCGAGATGATCATGATCTCGCTGGTGGTGGTGAACGGCGGGGCCGCCGCCGACGCGACCGCCCCCGCGACCGCCCTGGCCGACGCCACCAACGCCGAGGCGATCGGCCGGGTGCTCTACACCGACTATGTCTACATCTTCCAGGCGGCGGGGATCGTGCTGCTGATCGCCATGATCGGCGCCATCGTCCTGACCCTGCGCCACAAGCCCAACATCAAGCGCCAGAACGCCCACGACCAAGTCAACCGCGACCGGAAGACGGCCGTCGAGGTCAAGGGCGCGGCCACCGGCGAGGGCGTTTCCGCCGAGGACCTGATCTGATGGAAATCACCCTGCAGCACTATCTGGCGGTCGCCGCCATCCTGTTCACCATCGGCGTCTTCGGCATTTTTGTGAACCGCAAGAACGTCATCATCATCCTGATGTCGATCGAGATGATCCTGCTCGCGGTGAACATCAATTTCGTCGCCTTCTCGGCCTACCTCAACGACGTCTCGGGTCAGATCATGGCCATGTTCGTCCTGACCGTGGCCGCCGCCGAGGCCGCCGTCGGCTTGGCCATCCTGGTGACCTTCTTCCGTAATCGCGGCGACATCGCCGTCGACGACGCCTCGGTCATGAAGGGCTGATCGTGAACCTCGAGCTTCTCGTCACTCTCGGCGTCTTCGCTCCCCTGTTGGGGGCGGCCATCGTCGGCCTGTCGGGCCGGCGGCTGGGCGACCTGCTGTCGAAGTCGATCACCACGGGTCTGCTGTTCGTCTCCTGCGCCATCGCCTGGATCGTGTTCAGCCAGTGGACCTGGGGCCATCTGGAGCCGTTCACGGTCCACGTCGCGCCCTTCATCCATGTCGGCGACTTCCAGTCGAACTGGTCGATCCGCATCGACGCCCTGTCGGCGGTGATGCTGGTCGTGGTCACGACAGTGTCGTCGCTCGTCCATCTCTACAGCTGGGGCTATATGTCGGAGGACCCCGACAAGCCGCGGTTCTTCGCCTATCTGTCGCTGTTCACCTTCGCCATGCTGGCGCTGGTCACCGCCGCCGACTTCATGCAGCTGTTCTTCGGCTGGGAAGGGGTGGGGCTGGCGTCCTATCTGCTGATCGGCTTCTGGTACAAGAAGTCCACCGCCAGCGCCGCCGCGATCAAGGCCTTCGTGGCCAACCGCGTCGGCGACTTCGGCTTCGCCCTCGGCATCTTCACCGTCTTCTGGATGTTCGGCACCATCGAGTTCGCCGAGCTCTTCCCGATGATCGCCGCGCGCGAGGGCACGGGTTGGGAATTCCTCGGCCACACCTGGTCGGCGCTCGATCTCGCCGGGGTGCTGCTGTTCATCGGCGCCATGGGCAAGTCGGCCCAGTTCTTCCTGCACACCTGGCTGCCCGACGCCATGGAGGGGCCGACCCCGGTGTCCGCCCTGATTCACGCCGCGACCATGGTCACGGCCGGCGTCTACATGGTCTGCCTGCTGTCGCCGATCTACGAGTACGCCCCCTACGCCAGCCAGATCATCGCCCTGACCGGCGCGGTGACGGCCCTGTTCGCCGCGACCGTCGGCCTGGCCCAGAACGACATCAAGCGCGTCATCGCCTATTCGACCTGTTCGCAGCTCGGCTACATGTTCTTCGCCGCGGGCGTGGGCGCCTATGAGGCGGCCATGTTCCACCTGTTCACCCACGCCTTCTTCAAGGCCCTGCTGTTCCTCGGCGCCGGCTCGGTGATCCACGGCATGCACCATGAGCAGGACATGCGGCAGATGGGCGGGCTGTGGAAGCTGCTGCCGATCACCTACGCCGTGATGATGATCGGCACGATCGCCATCACCGGCCTGGGCATCCCCGGCATTGGCGGCTTCGCGGGCTTCTACTCCAAGGACATCGTCATCGAGAGCGCCTGGGCGGCGGCGGCCAGCGGCCACTCGCCCATGGGCCTGTTCGCCTTCCTCGTCGGCATCGTCGCCGCCGGCCTGACCGCCTACTATTCGTGGCGGCTGATCTTCATGACCTTCCACAACAAGCCGGTGTGGAAGGAGGAGGGGGCGCACCACGCCGACGACCACGCCTCGCAGGCCCAGCTGGAAACGCATTCGGAGCCGCTGGCCGACGACGGCCACGCGCACGACGACCATGCGCACCACGGTCCGCTGAAGCCGCACGAGAGTCCCTGGGTGATGATCGTGCCGCTGCTCGTGCTGTCGGTCGGCGCCGTGGCCGCGGGCTTCCTGTTCGAAGGCTTCTTCACGGGCCACCACGAGGGCGAATTCTGGCGCTCGGCCATCTTCAACGGCCCGCACAACCACGTCCTGCACGAGGCCCATGAAGTCCCGACCTGGGTGGTCTGGTCGCCGCTGGTGCTGTCGCTGATCGGCACCTTCGCCGCCTTCTGGCTCTACGTCCTGAAGGAAGGCATGGCCCGCCGCATGGCCGAGAGGGGGGGCGTCATCCACGCCTTCCTTTACAACAAATGGTATTTCGACGAGCTCTATGACCTCGTCTTCGTTCGCGGGGCCAAGGCGGTCGGCGACCTGTTCTGGAAGATCGGCGACGTGAAGATCATCGACGGGCTGGGTCCCAATGGCGCGGCCTGGGCCTCGCTGAAATCCGCGGCCCGGCTGGCCAAGCTCCAGTCCGGCTATGTCTACCACTATGCGTTCGTGATGCTGCTCGGCGTGGCCGGTTTCCTCGCCTACGCCATCTATTCGTGGGGAGCCTGATCTTGCCCCAGATCCCCTTCATCCTGAGCGTCGTCACCTTCCTTCCGCTGGTCGGCGCAGGCCTGATCCTGCTCGCCCGCCAGTTCGGCAAGGGCGGGGCGGGCGGCGCGGCGCGCTGGATCGCCCTGATCACGACGCTGGCCACGCTGGCCGTCTCGGCGGTGCTGGTGGTCGGCTTCGACAGCTCCAGCGCGGCCTATCAATTCGTCGAGCGCTACGTCTGGTTCGCGGGCGCCGAGTATCACCTTGGCGTGGACGGGATTTCGGTCCTGTTCGTGCTGCTGACGGCCTTCCTGATGCCGCTGTGCATCCTGGCCAGCTGGAGCACGATCAAGGACCGGGTGGTCGACTACATGATCGCCTTCCTCGTGCTGGAGACGCTGTGCATCGGCGTGTTCACGGCGCTGGACCTGTTCCTGTTCTACATCTTCTTCGAAGGCACCCTGGTGCCGATGTTCATCATCATCGGGGTGTGGGGCGGGGCGAACCGCATCTACGCGGCCTACAAATTCTTCCTCTACACCCTGTTCGGGTCCGTCCTGATGCTGCTGGCCATGCTGTGGATGGCGAACGAGGCCGGCACGACCAGCATCCCGGACCTGAAGACCTTCGCCTTCCCGGGCTATGCGCAGCCGCTGCTGTGGCTGGCCTTCTTCGCCTCTTTCGCGGTCAAGATGCCGATGTGGCCGGTCCACACCTGGCTTCCGGACGCCCACGTCCAGGCCCCGACGGCGGGTTCGGTCATCCTGGCCGGCATCCTGCTGAAGCTGGGGGGCTACGGCTTCATCCTGTTCAACCTGCCGATGTTCCCCCAGGCGTCGCAGATGTTCGCGCCGCTGGTGTTCGTGCTGTCGGCGGTGGCCATCGTGTACACCTCGCTGGTCGCCTTCCGGCAGACCGACATGAAGAAGCTGATCGCCTATTCGTCGGTCGCGCACATGGGCTTCGTGACCATGGGCATCTTCGCCGGGAACGATCAGGGCGTGCAGGGCGCGGTGTTCCAGATGCTGAGCCACGGCCTGATCTCGGGCGCGCTCTTCCTCTGCGTCGGCGTGGTCTATGACCGCATGCACACCCGCGAGATCGCCCTGTACGGCGGCCTGACCGCCCGGATGCCGTGGTTCGCGGCCATCTTCATGCTGTTCACCATGGCCAACGTCGGCCTGCCGGGCACCTCGGGCTTCATCGGCGAGATCCTCACCATGACCGGCATCTATCATGTGTCGACCTGGACGGCCTTCGTCGCGGCTTCCGGCGTGATCTTCTCGGCGGTCTACGCCCTGACGCTGTACCGCAACGTCATGTTCGGCGAGATCACCAACCCGGCGATGAAGGCCATCACCGACGTCGACAAGCGCGAGATCCTGATCTTCGCGCCCCTGATCCTCGGCACCCTCTGGCTGGGCGTGCAGCCCGGCCTGGTGCTCGACTACACCGCCGCCTCGGTCGAGGCCCTGACCTCCGCCTATCAACTTGCGATCGGCGGGTGAGACGATGATGCCTGATTTGACCTCCGCCCTTCAGCTCTCCGCTCCGGAAGCCGCGCTCGCGGTCGGCGGCCTCGTGCTGCTGATGATCGGCGCCTTCGCCGGCGAGAAGAGCGCGCGTTTCGTCTCCGCCCTCTCGGTCCTGCTGCTGATCGGCGCCACGGCCCTGGCCGTGACCGGCCCGCTGGGCCGGGCCTTCAACGGCGCCTATGTGGCCGACCCTCTGGCCGTCTACGGCAAGGCCCTGATCTTCCTGTCCAGCGCGGTGGCCATCGTGCTCGGCGACGGCTGGATGAAGCGCACCCGCATCGCCCGTTTCGAATATCCGGTCCTGATCGTGCTCGCCTCGGCCGGCATGGGGATGATGGCCTCGTCCGGCGACCTGATCTCGCTCTACGTCGGCATCGAACTGCACTCGCTGGCCCTCTATGTGCTGGCCGCCTTCCACCGCGACGATCTCAAGGCGTCCGAGGCGGGGCTGAAGTATTTCGTGCTCGGGGCGCTGTCGTCAGGCCTGCTGCTCTACGGCGCCAGCCTGATCTACGGCTTCACCGGGTCGATGCGGTTCGACGAGATCGCCGCCTACGCCACGACCAACCCCTCGACCGGCCTGATCTTCGGCCTCGTCTTCCTGATCTGCGGCCTGGCCTTCAAGGTCTCCGCCGCGCCGTTCCACATGTGGACGCCGGACGTCTACGAGGGCGCGCCGACGCCGGTCGTGGCGCTGTTCTCGACCGCACCCAAGGTGGCGGCCATGGTGCTGATCGCGCGGACGCTGGAAGGCGCCTTCGCCGGCTCGCACGACCAGTGGGCCCAGGTGCTGGTCCTGATCTCGCTGATCTCCTTTGTCGTCGGCGCCTTTGGCGGCCTCGCGCAGCGCGACCTGCAGCGCCTGCTGGCCTATTCGTCGATCGCCAACATCGGCTACGCCCTGCTCGGCATCGCGGCGGGCACCGAAGCCGGCGTCGCCGCCATGCTGCTGTTCATGACCCTGTACGTCATCGACCAGTTCGGCTTCTTCGCGGTCATCCTGTCGCTGAGCCGGGGCGGGCGTCCGATCCGCCGCATCCAGGACTTCGCCGGCCTGCGCAAGGACCGGCCGGTGACGTCCATCGCCCTGACCGTGCTCTGCCTTTCGCTGCTGGGCATGCCGCCGCTGTCGGGTTTCTGGAGCAAATGGGCCGTGTTCGGGGCCGCGGCCTCGGCGGACAGCGACTGGCTGCTGGTGGCCGCGGTCGCCGGCCTGGTGGCCTCGGTCGTGGCCGGGTTCTACTATCTGCGGATCATCAAGCTGATGTGGTTCGACGCGGCGCCGGAAGGCGTGGAGCCGATCGAACGCTCGCCGGTCGAGGCGAAGACCATCGCCTGGGCCTGCGCCGCCTTCGCCTTCCCGCTGGTCATCATCGGTCTGACCTGGCTCCAGCCGCTGACCGCCGCCGCCGCCGCCGGTTTCGGAGCCGGGTAGGGCGTTCATGCCCGCCGCGCCCTTCCTGCTGCTCGACCAGATCGACTCCACCAATGCGGAGGCCCGCCGCAGGGCCGAAGCCGGCGAGGCCGGTCCGCTGTGGATCACCGCCCGGCGCCAGACCGAGGGCCGGGGCCGGCGCGGGCGGACGTGGCAGAGCGAGACCGGCAATCTGGCCGCGACCCTGCTGCTGACCACCCGCAAGCCGCCGGCGGAGGCGGCCCAGATCACCTTCGTCGCCGCCCTGGCGGTCGCCGACCTGCTGGACGCCTATGCGCCGCCGTCGCTGGTCGCCATCAAGTGGCCGAATGACGTGATGCTGGCCGGCGAGAAGGCCTCCGGCGTTCTGGTCGAGTCCGGCGCCCACCCGGCGGGCGGCCTGTGGCTGGCGGTCGGCATCGGGGTGAACCTGGCCGACGCGCCCGCCGGAACCGAACGCCCCGCGACCGCCCTGGCCCGGCACCTCCGGGTCGACGTGGCCGCGACACCCTCGCCGGAGGCCGCCGCCACGCGCTTGGCGCAGGCCTTCGCCGTCTGGCTCGAGCGCTGGACGACCTTGGGCTTCGAGCCGGTCCTGGACGCCTGGACGACGCGCACGACGGGTCTGGACGGTCCGGCGACGGCGCGGCTGGGACATGAGACGGTCGAGGGCCGGGCCGAGGGCGTGGCGCCGGACGGGGCGCTGCGCCTGCGGCTGGCCGACGGCACCCTGCGGCTGATCTCGGCCGGCGACGTATTCTTCGGGGAGGCCGCCTGATGCTTCTGGCGATCGAGCAAGGCAACACCAACACCCTGTTCGCGGTGCACGACGGAGCGGACTGGGTCGCCCAGTGGCGCACCGCCACCGAGAGCAGCCGCACCGCGGACGAATACGCGGTCTGGCTCAGTCAGCTGTTGTCGATGCACGATCTGAAGCTGGCGGCCCTCGACGGCTGCATCATCTCCAGCGTGGTGCCGCAGTCGATCTTCAACCTGCGCAACCTGTCGCGCCGCTACCTCAGCGTCGAGCCGCTGGTCATCGGCGACAATGTCGACCTCGGCATCGCCGTGCGCATCCTGAAGCCCAGCGAGGCGGGGGCCGACCGGCTGGTCAACGCCATCGGGGCGCACCTGGTCTATCCGGGCGACCTGATCATCATCGACAGCGGCACGGCCACCACCTTCGACGTCGTCGCCGCCGACGGGGCCTTCGAGGGCGGGGTGATCGCGCCGGGCATCAACCTGTCGCTGCAGGCCCTGCACGAGGCGGCGGCCATGCTGCCGCGCATCGCCATCCAGCGGCCGGAGCGCGTGATCGGCAAGGACACCGTCTCGAACATGCAGTCCGGCGTCTTCTGGGGCTACGTCGCCCTGATCGAAGGGCTGGTGACGCGCATCAAGGCGGAGTGGGGCCGGCCCATGACCGTCATCGGAACCGGCGGCGTCGCCTCGCTGTTCGAAGGCGCGACAGACTCGATCGACCGGTTTGATCCGGACCTGACTATCCGCGGCCTCCTCGAAATCTGGCGGCGGAATACCCACATCAAGGACATATGAAAAAACAAACCCCTGACGAACTCGTCTTCCTGCCGCTGGGCGGGTCGGGCGAGATCGGTATGAACCTCAACCTCTACGGCTATGGGCCGGAGAGCGACCGCCAATGGATCGTCGTCGACGTCGGCGTGACCTTCGGCGACCTGTCGACGCCCGGCGTCGATGTCATCGTGCCCGACCCCGCCTTCCTTGAGGGCGAGACCATCCGCGGCATCGTCCTGACCCATGCCCACGAGGACCACATCGGCGCCCTCGGCTGGCTCTGGACGCGGATGAAGGCGCCGCTGTACGCCACGCCGTTCACCGCCTTCCTGATCCGCGAGAAGCTGCGCGAGGCGGGCATTCTCGACCAGGTCCAGATCCACGAGATCCCGCTCGGGGGCACGGTCGATCTCGGCCCGTTCACGGTCGACTTCATCACCATGACCCACTCGATCGCCGAGCCGAACGGCTTGGCGATCCGCACCCCGCTGGGCACCGTCCTGCACACCGGCGACTGGAAGATCGACGACGATCCGATCGTCGGCGGCGTCACCGACGCCGGGGCGATCAGCCGTCTCGGCGACGAGGGCGTGCTGGCGATGGTGTGCGACTCCACCAACGTCTTCGTCGAGGGCGTGGCGGGGTCCGAGGGCGATGTGCGTGACCGGCTGGTGGAACTGATCGGCTCGCTGAGGGGCCGTATCGCCGTCGGCTGCTTCGCTTCGAACGTGGCGCGCATGGACAGCATCATCCGCGCCGCCGAGGCCTCGGGTCGTCGCGTCTCTCTGGCCGGCCGGTCGATGCACCGCATCACCGCGGCGGCCAAGTCCGTCGGCATGCTGGAGGGCATTCAGCCCTTCCTGTCGGAGGGGGAAGCTCGCGTCTGGCCCGCCGACGAGATCCTGTACCTGTGCACCGGCAGCCAGGGCGAGCCGCGCGCGGCCCTGTCGCGCGTCGCCGAGGGCACTCATCCGTACATCAAGCTGAGCCGCGGCGACCACTGCATCTTCTCGTCGCGGGTCATCCCGGGCAACGAGCTCTCGGTCGGCCGCCTGCAGGACAAGCTGTCCGACCGTGGCGTGCGCATCTACACCGAGCGGGACCACCCGGGCATTCACGTTTCCGGTCACCCGTGCCGTGAGGAACTGCGCCAGATGTACGCCTGGGCGCGACCGAGGATCGCCGTCCCCACCCACGGCATGCGCCGCCATCTCGCCGAGCACGCCAACCTCGCCAGGGACATCGGCGTGCCGGAGACGGTGACGCCCCGCAACGGCGACATGGTGCGGCTCGCGCCCGGGCCCGCCGCGATCATCGACGAGGTGCCGAGCGGGCGTCTGTACGTCGACGGGGGCCGGCTGGTCACGGAACAGGGTGAGGCGCTGCATGAGCGTCGCCACGCCTCGACCAACGGGGTGCTGATCGTCAGCTTCGCCATGGACAAGCGCGGCAAGATCGTCAGCGACATCGACGTGCGCGCCATCGGCTTGCCGGGCGACGCGGAGTCGCCGCTGGGCGACGCCCTCGACGATCTGGCCGAGCGCGCCGAAGCGGCGGTGATGAAGCTCAAGGGCGAGGCGCTGGAGGACGAGATGGTCATCGAACAGGCCGTCGCCCGCGCCCTGAAGAAGGCCAGCCAGCAGATCTGGGACCGGCGGCCGATTGTCGAGACGATCATCCTCAGGCTTTGAACCGACGGCGGGGCTTCCTATAAGGAGCCGATTCCCCGCCCAAGGACCTCCCATGCCCGACGCCTCGCCCGAGTTCCGCTACAAGCGCGTCCTGCTCAAGGTCTCCGGCGAGGTGCTGATGGGCGACCAGGCCTACGGCATCGACCAGAAGACCGTCGCCACCGTCGCCCAGGCGGTGGCCGACGTGGCGCGCGAAGGCGTCCAGATCTGCCTCGTTATCGGCGGCGGCAACATCTTCCGTGGGCTGTCGAAGGCCGCCGGCGACATGGAGCGGGCCACCGCCGACTACATGGGCATGCTGGCCACGGTGATGAACGCCCTGGCCATGCAGGCGGCGCTTGAGAAGATCGGCGTCCAGACGCGGGTGCAGAGCGCCCTGACCATGAACGCCGTCGCCGAGCCCTACGTGCGCCGCCGGGCGCTGCGCCACCTCGAGAAGGGCAGAGTGGTGATCTTCGCCGCCGGCGTGGGCGCGCCCTTCTTCACCACCGACTCCGGCGCCGCCCTGCGGGCCGCCGAAATGGGCTGTGACGCCCTGCTCAAGGGCACCAGCGTGGACGGCGTCTATACCGCCGATCCCAAGAAAGATCCGTCGGCGACGCGCTACGACACCCTCAGCTATCACGATGTTCTGGCCAAGGACCTCAAGGTCATGGACGCCTCGGCCATCGCCCTGATGCGCGATTCCGGCATCCCGATCGTGGTCTTCTCGATCCGCGAGGACGGTTCGCTGCGCAAGACCCTGACCGGCGAGGGGACCTTCACGGTGATCACCTCAAAGGCTAAATCAGCCTGACAAGTCCTTCGAGAACGAGAGAAAAGACAATGGCAAAGCCCGATCTCAAGACCTACCGCGACCGGATGGACAAGGCGGTCAGCGCGCTGAAGGAGGAGTTCTCGGGCCTGCGCACCGGCCGGGCCAACGCCGGCCTGCTGGAACCTGTCCAGGTCGAGGCCTACGGCTCGATGTCTCCGCTCCATTCCGTCGCCGCGATCAGCGTCCCCGAGCCCCGCATGATCTCGGTCAGCGTCTGGGACAAGAGCATGGTGACGCCGGTCGAGAAGGCCATCCGCGCCGCCGGCCTGGGTCTCAACCCCATCGTCGACGGCCAGACCCTGCGCATCCCGGTGCCGCCCCTGACCGAGGAGCGCCGCAAGGACCTGGCCAAGCTGGCCGGCAAATACGCCGAGCAGCAGAAGATCGCGGTCCGCAACGTCCGTCGCGACGCCAACGACGATCTCAAGAAGGCCGAGAAGGCCTCCGAGATCAGCCAGGACGAGCAGAAGAAGATGGAGGCCGAGGTCCAGAAGGACACCGACGCGGCCATCAAGCGCATCGACGAGACCTTGAAGGCCAAGGAAGTTGAGATCATGCAGGTTTGACGGCGCGTTTTGCCGTAGGATACGCGCCGGTCATGCCCGTCGAGCCCCATTCATCGCCGCCCGCGTCTGACGGGCCCCGCCACGTCGCCCTGATCATGGACGGCAATGGGCGCTGGGCGCAGGCGCGTGGCCTGCCGCGGGCGATGGGCCATCGCGAGGGGGTCCAGGCGCTGAAGCGCACGGTCCAGGCCGCGCCGGCCCTGGGCATCCGCTGCCTGACCGTGTTCGGCTTCTCGACCGAGAACTGGCGCCGGCCGGCCGAAGAAGTCTCCGATCTGATGGGGCTGGTCCGGGCCTATGTGGCCAGCGACCTGAAGCGGCTGGAGCGCGAGGGCGTCCGGGTTCGCATCCTCGGCCGCCGCGACGGCCTCCCGGAGGACATCGCCCGGATCGTCGAACACACCGAGGCAAGTACGGCCCACAACGACCAATTCCTGCTTCAGGTGGCCTTCAACTACGGCGGCCGGGCCGACATCGTCGACGCCGCCCAGCGCTACGTCGACCGGGTGCGGGCGGGGGAGGCGACCGCCCCGCTGGACGAGGAGACTCTGGGCCTCGGCCTGTCGACCGCGGGCGGACCGCCCGTCGACGTCATCGTCCGCACTTCGGGCGAGCAGCGGCTGTCGAACTTCCTTCTGTGGGAGGCCGCCTACGCCGAGCTGGTCTACCAGAACGTCCTGTGGCCGGACTACGGGCCCGAGGCCCTGGCGGACGTGGTCGAGCAGTACCGGAACCGTGACCGACGCTTCGGGGGCCTGGCGCCCGCTCCCGCGCTCGCGGCCGGCTGATGGCGATGCGTGCCGGCGACATAGGCCTCAGGGCCGCCTCGGCCGTGGTGCTGGCGCCGGCGGCGGTCCTCGGTATCTGGGCCGGCGGCCTGTGGTTCCTCGCCCTGATGCTGGTCGCCTGCGCCCTGCTCGCCGTCGAATGGGCCATGATGAGCGCGGCGAGCGCCTGGCGGCTGATGGCCGGAGCCGTGGCCTTCGGCCTGTTCGCGGCGGTGATCTCGGCCCATGTCGAGCAGCTGTCGCTGGCCCTCGTCATGCTGGTGTTCTGCGCGGCCGCGGCCGGGCTGTTCGCCCGCAGCCGGGGGCAGGAGGCGCTCGACGCGGCCTATGGCGTCCTCTACCTCGGCTGGCCCGCGGTGCTGCTGATCTGGCTCAGGGACGGCACGGAGGCGAGCGGACTGGCGTGGACGGTCTCCGCCTTCATCATCGCCTGGGCGTCCGACATCATGGCCTATCTGGTCGGCAGCCTGATCGGGGGCCGCAAGCTTTGGCCGCGGTTCTCGCCCAACAAGACCTGGTCCGGCTTCATCGGCGGGCTGGCCGCCGGGACGGGCGCGGGGGTCCTGCTCGCGACCTTCCTCGACATGGGCATCGGACCGGCCTGGGGCGGCGCGCTGGGCCTGGCCGCAGCGCTGGCGACCATGGCCGGCGACCTGTGGGAATCGGCGCTGAAGCGGCGCTACGGCGTCAAGGACGCGGGCAAGCTGATCCCGGGCCACGGCGGCCTGCTGGATCGGGTCGACGGGCTGATGTTCGCGGTCGTGGTGGTCGCCTGCGGGCGACTGCTGTTCGTGACCTTCGGAGCCGGATGATGCTGCGCCGCCGCGTCACCGTCCTCGGCTCCACCGGCTCGGTCGGCGTCTCGACGCTGGAACTGATGGAGCAGGCCGAGGCGAGCGGCACGGGCGCCTTCGAGGTCGAGGCCCTGACCTGCGGCGCCAATATCGCAAGGCTGGCCGAGCAGGCCCGGCGCTGGAAGCCGAAACTTGCGGTGACCGCCGACGCCGACCGTCTGCAGGAACTCAGGGAGGCCCTCGCCGGCACCGGCGTCGAGGCCGCGGCCGGGGAGGGGGCTGTCATCGAGGCCGCCGCCCGCCCAGCCGACTGGGTCATGGCCGCGATCGTCGGCGCGGCCGGCCTGCGCTCCGCTTGGGCGGCGGCGGAAACCGGGACCACGCTGGCGCTGGCCAACAAGGAAAGCCTGGTCTGCTGCGGCCCGGCCCTGATCGAGCGGGTGCGCCGCTCCGGCGGCCGGCTGATCCCGGTCGATTCCGAGCATTCGGCCATCTTCCAGGTGTTCCCGCACGACGCGCCGCACCAGGTCGAGAAGCTGATCCTGACCGCCTCCGGCGGTCCGTTCCGGGGCATGCCGCGGGAGTCGCTGGCCGACATCACCCCGGAACAGGCGGTCGCCCACCCGAACTGGAGCATGGGGGCCAAGATCTCGGTCGACAGCGCCACCATGGCCAACAAGGGCCTTGAGGCCATCGAGGCGGCCTATCTGTTCGACATGCCGCCCGACCGCATCGAGGTGGTCGTCCATCCCGAATCCATCATCCACAGCATGGTCGAGTACATCGACGGCTCCACCCTGGCCCAGCTGGGGCCGCCCGACATGAAGACCCCAATCGCCTGCGCCCTGGCCTGGCCCGGGCGGATCGCCTGGCCGGCGCCCAGGCTCGATCTGGCCGCCCTTGGCCGGCTGACCTTCGAGGCCCCGGACGAGACGCGCTTCCCCGCCCTGAAACTGGCCCGCGAAGCGCTTCGGGCGGGCGGCTCCGCGCCGATCGTGTTCAACGCCGCCAACGAGGTCGCGGCGCTGGCGTTTCTTGACCGTCGTCTGGGCTTTCTCAATATTGCCGCAGTCGTCGCCGACACCTTGTCGCGCGTGACGGCCTCGGGGGTGGATTCCGGTTCCCGCAACGCCTGCGATGCGGCTCTGGCCGTCGATGCGCTGGCGCGGCGAGAGGCGGAGTCGATCGTCCGGGGTCTGGCCGCGGCGGCCTGAACGGCGGAGGGTGACATAACGGCATGACGGGCTTCCTGGGCCAGGCGCTGCTCTACATCGTGCCGTTCCTGCTGGTGCTGACGTTCATCGTCACCATCCACGAACTGGGCCATTTCCTTGTCGCACGCGCCTTCGGGGTGAAGATCGACCGGTTCTCGGTCGGCTTCGGCAAGACGATTTTCAGCCGCACCGATCGCCACGGCACCGAGTGGCGGATGGCCTGGTTGCCGCTGGGCGGCTACGTCAAATTCTCCGGCGACCTGGACGCCTCCAGCGTCCCGGACCAGGCCGGACTGGCCGAACTGCGTCAGCGCGTCATCGCCGAGCACGGCCCGGGCGCGGAGCGCGACTATTTCCATTTCAAGCCGCTCTGGCAGCGCGCCCTGATCGTGGCGGCGGGCCCGGCGGCGAATTTCCTGCTGGCGATGGTGCTGTTCACCCTGCTGTTCAGCGCCGTGGGCGAGCAGGTCCTGGCCCCCCGGGTCGCCGTGGTCGAGGCCGGCACGCCCGCGGCCGCAGCCGGGTTCCAGCGCAATGACCTGATCAAGGCCATCGACGGTCGGCCGGTCGCCGACACCTCCGACGTCACCCGCACGGTCATGATGAGCGCCGGCGATCCTCTCCGCTTCACCGTCGATCGCGACGGCCGCGAGATCGTCCTCGTCGCCACGCCGCAGCGCCGGCTCGAGAACGACCAGATCGCCGGCCGGGTCCGAATCGCCCGGATCGGCCTGGGAATGGACCGGCGGATCGAGGATTTCAGCTTCCGTCGCCTGAATCCCGTCGAAGCCTTCGGCAAGGGCGTCGAAACGATCGGCTCGACCGTGGCCACGACCGGCACCTATATCGGCCGCATCTTCATGGGCAAGGAGTCCGGCGACCTGCTGAACGGTCCGATCGGCATCGCCAAGGCGGCCGGCGGGGTCACCCAGCAGGCTGTGTCGGCCAATCCCGACCCGGGCTGGATGGCCGCCAATCTCGCCCTGACCTTCCTCAGCTTCGCCGCCCTGGTGTCCATCGGGATCGGTACGGTGAACCTGCTGCCGATCCCGGTTCTCGACGGCGGCCACCTTCTGTTCTACGGCTATGAAGCTGTGGCGCGCAGGCCAGTCCCCGCGCGTGTTCAGGAGGTCGGTTACCGCGTCGGTCTTGCTTTGCTGGCGGGATTGATGTTGTTCGCCACCTGGCACGACCTGCAGAAGCTGAGCCTGTTCAAATTCCTCGGCGGGCTCGCTTGATGAGCCGACGCCAGCCCCCGATGGTTTCCCGCATGATCCGACAAGACGCGTCCGCCCTTCGTTTCGCCCGTGGCCTGAGCCCGAGCCTGCTGGCCCTTGCGGTCGCGGCCGGACTGGCCGGCCCGGCGCTGGCCCAGACCCCGGCGCCGGCGCCCCCCGCCGCCCAGCCGGCCCCGACCGTGGTCGTTGAGGAGGCGCCTCAGGCTCCGCCCGCCCGGCAGGAACAGCGGGTGGTGGTCAACCGCATCCTCGTGCGCGGCAACCAGCGCATCGACCAGACCACCATCCTGTCCTACCTGCCGATCCAGCCCGGCGACACGGTCGACGCGGCCGTTCTGGACGTGGCCGTGCGGACCCTTACGCGGACCCAGCTGTTCGCCGACGTCCAGCTCGGCGTGCAGCCGAATGGCGATCTGATCGTCGAGATCGTCGAGAACCCGATCATCAACCAGGTGGTGTTCGAGGGCAACGGCGCGATCGGCGAGGACAAGCTGCGCGAGGAAGTCACCCTCGCTCCGCGCGGCATCTACACCCGCGCCCGCGTCCAGGAGGATGTCGGCAAGATCGTCGAGCTGTATCGCCTGTCCGGCCGGATCTCGGCCACGGTGACGCCCAAGCTGGTCCAGCTGGATCAGAACCGCGTCGACGTCGTCTTCGAGATCGACGAGGGCCCGGAAACCGGCGTGCGGACGATCACCTTCCTCGGCAACACCGCCTTCTCGGATGGCGACCTGCAGGAGGTGATGGTCACCAAGCGCTCGCAGTGGTGGCAGTTCTTCTCGTCCAACGACAACTACGATCCCAATCGTCTGGACTACGACCGGGAGCAGCTGCGGAAATTCTACACCAACCGCGGCTATTACGACTTCCGCGTCCTGTCGGCGATCGCCGAGCTGGCGCCCGATGACAGCGCCTTCGGGATCACCATCACGGTGAACGAGGGCGACCGCTACAATTTCGGCACGGTCGACGTGGTCACCGAAAACGACCGGCTGAATCCCGAATTCCTCAAGCTGCTGCTGCCGATCCGGCCCGGCCAGCTGTACGAAAGCGATCAGATCGAGGCGGCTGTCGACGCCCTGACCTTCGCGGCCGGGTCCGCCGGCTACGCCTTCGTCGAAATCGAGCCGTCGTACCGCGCCAACCCCGAGACGGACACCGTCGACGTCACCTTCAACGTCAAGGAAGGCCAGCGCGTCTACGTCGACCGCATCAACGTCATCGGCAACACCCGCACCCTGGACAACGTCATCCGCCGCGAGATGATGCTGACCGAGGGCGACGCCTTCAACCGCACCCTGCTGGAGCGGTCGCGCAACAACCTGCGCGGCCTTGGCTTCTTCAAGGACGTCACCGTTGATGAAGCGCGCGGCTCGGCGCCGGACCGCTCGGTCGTCAACGTCCGGGTCACGGAACAGCCGACCGGCGAACTGTCCGTCGGCGCGGGCTTCAGCTCGGTCGACTCCTTCGTGGTCAACCTGGGCATCACCGAGCGGAACTTCCGCGGGCGCGGCCAGAACGTCGTCGCCCGTATCGAATGGGGCTCGCTGCGCCAGCAGATCGACTTCCGCTTCACCGAGCCGAAATTCCTCGGCCGCGACCTGCGGGCCGGCTTCGACGCCTTCCATTCGCGCTACGATCTCAGCGAATACTCCTCGTACGACTACCGCTCGACGGGCGGCGGCGTGCGCCTGTCCTATCCGCTGAACGCCTACACCCTGCTCAGCACCCGCTATTTCCTGAAGTCGGACGAGATCATCGTCCCGAACAACTTCTGCGCGGTCGGAGGCACGGGATCGAACGCCCTGTGCGATCAGGTCGGCTCCTTCCTCAACTCCTCGGCCGGGTACACCCTGTACGTCGACCGGCGGAACGATCCGGTCCGCCCGACCCGCGGCTGGACCGGCACCCTGCGTCAGGACTTCGCCGGCATCGGCGGCGACGTGAACTATGTGAAGACCGAGGCCGACGTCTCCGCCTACTGGGGCATCACCCCGAACTGGATCGTCACGGCCGCGGCTTCCACGGGTTATGTGTCGGGCTGGGGCGGTGATCCGATCCGCATCAACGACCGCTTCTTCAAGGGCGGCAACAGCTTCCGCGGCTTCGAGACCGCCGGCATCGGTCCGCGCGACCTGATCACGACGGACGCGCTGGGCGGCAATTTCTACGTTATCGGCACCCTTGAACTGACGGTACCGAACGGCCTGCCGGAAGACTATGGTATCCGCACCTCGCTGTTCACCGACGTGGGCACCGTGGGCGCCCTGGACGACCGGTACACGGTCGACGCCAACGGCACTCCCAGCACCCGGATCGTCGACGATCTGGAACTGCGCGCCTCGGCGGGCGTGAGCATCCACTGGCGTTCGCCGATGGGCCCGATCCGCTTCGATCTCAGCCAGGTCCTCGGCAGCCAGGACTACGACAAGACAGAAACGTTCCGCTTCTCGACTTCAACCCAGTTCTAACCGACGGGCTCCCGGCCCGCTCAAAGGCATACCCATGAAAACCCTCGCTTACGGCGCCTTCGCCCTCTCCATGATGGCCGCCGGCGCCGTCTCGGCCCAGACCCAGCCCGCCCAACAGCCGATCACCCACGGCGCGCCGGTGGCTGGGGTCTGCGTCCTCAACCTCGAAGCCGTGATCCGCGCGTCCACCGCCGGTCAGGGCGTCGCCGCCCGCATGCAGGCCCTGCAGCAGGAGGTCGCCGCCGAGCTGGCGCCCTACCAGGCCACCATCCAGCAGGAAGACGCCGCTCTCGCCCAGGGCGGAGCCTCCATCCCGGCCGACCAGCGCGCGCAACGCGCCCGGGACCTGCAGGCCCGGTTCACCGAATATCAGCAGCTGGGCCAGACCCGCGAACGCGAGCTGCAATACACCGCCTCGCTGCAGCAGCGCGCCCTGTTCTCCGCCGCCGACCCGATCATCGCCTCGACCTACCAGTCGCGCGGCTGCAGCGTCCTGCTGGATCGTTCGAGCGTCTATCTGAGCAACCCCGCGATGGACATCAGCGAGACCGTGCTTCAGCAGCTGAACAGCCAGGTGCCGTCGCTGCCGAGCTTCAACCGCACCCCGGTGCCGGTCGAGCAGCCGCAGCAATAGACGCCGTATTGAGAAATGCCCGATCTGCGTTTCTTCGAAAGCCTGCCGGCGCTGAGCGTCGCCGGCCTGGCCGAGCGGATCGGGGCTGAGGTGGTTCGCGGCGGAGATCGGATGATCTCCGCCGTCGCCCCTTTGGGGGCCGCCGGCGCGGACGATTTGGCCTTCCTCGGCGATCGCCGCTTCCTGGCCAGCCTGTCCGCGACCGCCGCCGGCTGCGTGGTCGTGCCGGTGTCCGCCGTGGACGCCGCGCCCGCCGGCGCCGCCGTTCTCGTCTCCGGCGAGGCCCAGGCGGCCTGGGCCCGGGCGTCATTGCTCCTGCATCGTCCGATCGCCCTGGGCCGACCCGCGGCCCCCGAAGACGCCGTCGAGGATGGGTCGGTCGTGCTCGAGCCGGGCGTGGTCCTGGGCCGGGGCGTCCGAATCGGCCGCGGCAGCCGCATCGGAGCCAATACCGTCATCGGCCCGGGCGTCCAGATCGGCCGCGACTGCGCCATCGGATCGAATGTCACCATCGGCTTCGCCCTGATCGGCGACCGCGTTCGCCTGCTGTCGGGCGCGCGCATCGGGGAGCCGGGCTTCGGCGCCGCCGGGTCGCGATCGGGGCCGATCGACGTGCCGCAGCTGGGCCGGGTCATCCTGCAGGACGGCGTCAGCGTCGGCGCCAACACCTGCATCGACCGCGGGGCCTATGACGACACGGTCATCGGCGAGAACACCAAGATCGATAACCTCTGCATGATCGGCCACAACTGCGTGATCGGGCGCAACTGCCTGATGGCCGCGCACACCGGCCTGTCGGGCACGGTGACGGTGGGCGATGGCGTCATGTTCGGCGGCCAGGCGGGCATCGGGGACCATCTGACCATCGGCGAGGGCGCCCGGGTCGCCGCCGGCGCCGGGGTGCTGCAGGACATCCCTCCCGGCGAGACCTGGTCCGGCTATCCGGCAAAACCCCTTCGACAGTCCTTGCGTGAAGCGGTCTGGCTCGCCAAACAGGCGTCCGGAAAGGCACGCGCAGGGAAGACCGGGAATGACTGACGAAACGGCCGCCGGCACGATCATCGATTACGCCGAGGTGATGCGGCGCCTGCCGCACCGCTATCCGTTCCTCCTCGTCGACAAGGCCGAGGACTTCGTGTCGGGAACGTCGATCACCGGCATCAAGAACGTCACCCACAACGAGCCCTTCTTTCCCGGTCACTTTCCGATCGATCCGGTCATGCCGGGCGTGATGATCATCGAGGCGATGGCCCAGACCGGGGCGCTGATGATGTCCAAGACCCTGGACGTTTCGGTCGAGGGCAAGATCATCATGTTCATGTCGATCGACGGCGTCCGCTTCCGCAAGCCGGCCCGGCCCGGGGACCAGCTGCGCATGAAGGTGGTGGTCACCAAGCAGCGCGGCGACATCTTCAAATTCCGCGGCGAGACCTTCATCGACGGCAAGCTGGCCGCCGAGGCCGATTTCGCCGCCATGATGGTCAGCGTCGACCAGCCGGTCGCGCCGTGAGCATCCATCCCACCGCCATCGTCGATTCCGGGGCGCAGCTCGCCGACGGCGTGGAAATCGGCCCGTGGTGCGTCGTCGGCCCCGGCGTCGTCCTCGGCGCGGATGTCCGTCTGGTCAGTCACGTCGTCGTCCAGCAGGACACCACGGTCGGCGCACGCACCGTCATCCACCCCTTCTGCGTGATCGGCGGCGATCCGCAGCACGGCGGCTACAAGGGGGAACCGGTTCGCCTTGAGATCGGGTCCGACAACGTCGTCCGCGAGCACTGCACCTTCAACCGGGGGACGCCGGGCGACCGCAAGCTGACCACGATCGGCTCGAACGGGCTGTTCATGACCGGCGCCCACGTCGGCCACGACGCCGTGGTCGGCGACAATGTCACCATGGCCAACCATGCGACGCTCGGCGGACACTCCCGCGTCGGCTCGCGGGTGTTCCTCGGCGGGCTTTGCGCCGTGCACCAATTCGGCCGGGTGGGGCAGGGGGCGATCGTCGGCGGTCTCGCGGCGGTGACAAGGGATGTCATCCCGTACGGCTCGGCCTGGGGCAACCACGCCCGTCTGCACGGCCTCAACCTGGTGGGACTGAAACGCAAGGGCTACGGCAAGGACGCCATCCGCCGGCTGCTGGCCGCCTATCGCGACCTGTTCGAAGGCGGCGGCACCTTCGCCGATCGAGTGGATGCGGCGGCGGCCGAATACGCCGACCTGCCCGAGATCGTGGAGATCGTGGCCTTCATCCGCGAGGACGGCAAACGTCCGCTTTGCCTGCCCGGCGAATGAGCAAGCTCGGGCTGATCGCGGGCGGCGGCGCCCTGCCGCTGTCGGTCGCGGCCCGTTGCGAGGCCGAGGGTCGGCCGGTCTTCGTGGTCCGCCTCGCCGGTTTCGCCGATCCCCACCTGTCGCGTTACCCGGGCGTCGACGCCGGCATGGCCGAGATCGGCCGGGTGCTTTCGGCGCTGAAGAAGGCTGGCTGCGACGCGGTCTGCTTCGCCGGCACGGTCAACCGGCCGGATTTCAAGAGCCTGAAGCCGGACTTCAAGGGCATGACCCTGCTGCCCGGCATCATCGCAGAGGCGGCCAAGGGCGACGACGCCTTGCTGCGCAAGATCCTGTCGGTGTTCGAAGGCGAGGGTTACGCCATCCAGGGCGCCGATGACATCTTGGGCGGAGAAACCATGCCGCCCGGCGCCCTGGGCGCGATCACGCCCACGCCGGAACAGCTTCAGGACCTGAGAAAGGCGCTGCACGTAGCGGAAAAGGCAGGGGAACTCGATATCGGCCAAGGCGCTGTCGTCTGCGACGGTCTGGTGCTGGCGGTCGAGGCCCAGGAAGGCACGGACGCCATGCTGGCGCGGGTCGCCGCCCTGCCGTCGGACCTGCGCGGTTCGTCCGCGGATCGCAGGGGCGCGCTCGGCAAGGCCCCCAAGCCGATCCAGGACCTGCGCGTCGACATGCCGGTCATGGGCGCGCGCACCATCGAACTGGCCGCCGCCGCGGGGCTGGCGGGGGTCGGCGGGGTCGCGGGCAAGCTGATCCTGATCGACCACGCGGCCATCGTCGAGGCCGCCGACCGGCTGGGGCTGTTCGTCTGGGGCGAGATCCCGGCATGAGCCGTCCGCTGAAAATCATGCTGGTCGCCGCCGAGGCGTCCGGCGATGCGCTGGGGGCGGGCCTGGCCCATGCGCTCAAGGCCCGGCTGGGCCCCGAGGTGGTCTTCGTCGGCGTCGGCGGGTCAAAGATGGCCGAGGCCGGGGTCGACAGCCCTTTCGACATCACCGACCTGTCCGTGCTCGGCTGGCTCGAAGGCCTCAAGGCCTATGGCGTGGTCAGGCGGCGGGTGGCGGACACGGCCGCGCTGGCGGTGGCGGAGCAGCCCGACGCCGTTGTCCTGATCGACAGCTGGGGCTTCACCATCCGGGTGGCCAAGGCGATCCGGGCCATCCTGCCGGATGTGCCGCTGATCAAATACGTCGGGCCCCAGGTCTGGGCCTCCCGTCCGGGCCGGGCCAGGACGCTCGCGGGCTCCGTCGACCACCTGCTGGCCCTCTACGCCTTTGATGCGCCGTGGTTTGAACGCGAGGGTCTGGCCACAACCGTCGTCGGCTCGCAGGCCCTGCATGTCGACATGAGCGGGGCCGATGCCGCCGCTTTCCGCGCCTCTCGGGGCATCGCGGCCGACGCGCCCCTGTTGCTGGTCCTGCCCGGCAGCCGGCCGTCCGAGGTCCGTCTGATGACCCCTGTGTACGAGGCCGCCGTGGCGCGGCTCAAACAGGCCGACCCGACCCTTGAGGTCGCCGTGGTCGCGGCCGGAACCGTGGCCGACGATGTCACCGCGCGGGTCGCCGCCTGGCCCTTCCGCGCCCAAGTCGTCTCCGAGGCGGATAAATACTCGGCCATGAAGGCCGCCACGGTCGCTCTCGCCACCAGCGGCACGGTCTCCACCGAATTGGCCTTGGCGGGCGCGCCGATGGTGATCTCCTACCGCTTCCAGCCGCTCAGCTACGCGATCATGAAGCCGTTCTTCACCGGCAAATACGCCACCCTGTTCAATCACGCCGCCGGCGAGGAGATCGCGCCCGAACTGATCCAGAACGACGCCACGCCGGGCAAGCTGGCCGAGGCCGTCGGTGGGCTCCTCGCGGACCCTGAGGCGCGAACGCATCAGGCGGCGCGCCAGACGGCGGCGCTGGACCTGATGGGGCGCGAGGGCCGCGATCCGTCAGAGATCGCCGCCGACGCGGTGCTGCGGGTCATCGTCGAAGGTCGGAACGGCGCGGCACAGGCGGGCTGAAGCGCCCGCCGCGCCTTGCCATCACCGAACCAGCCGTTACGCTCCCGGCGTGACCCAACAAGCCATTGAATCAGTCGCCGTCATCGGCGGCGGCACCGCCGGCTGGATGGCCGCCGCCGCCCTGGCCCGCAAGCTGCGCGGCGCGGTGCGCATCACCCTCGTCGAATCGGCGGAAATCGGCACCGTCGGCGTCGGCGAGGCGACCATTCCGCCCATCGTCGATTTCAACGCCTTCCTCGGCCTCGACGAGGAGGCCTTCGTCCGCGCCACCCAGGCCAGTTTCAAGCTCGGGATCGAGCTGCGCGGCTGGGGCGCCCCCGGCGACGTCTATCTGCACCCGTTCGGCCGCTACGGTCTCGATTTCGAGGGCACGTCCTTCCACCAGCACTGGCTGCGCCAGCGCAGCCTCGGCGCCGACCCGGGCTCGCTGGACGAGTACTGCCTGCCGGCCGAAGCCGCCCGCGCCGGGAAATTCTTCCGCCCGGTCAAGGACACGCGCAACATCCTGTCGATGCTGGCCTATGCCTTCCACTTCGACGCCTCGCGCTACGCCGCCTTCCTGCGCGCCTGGTCCGAGGAGCGCGGCGTGGTGCGCCAGGAAGGCAAGATCGTCGAGGTCCTGCAGCGCCCGCTCGACGGCTTCATCCAGGGCGTGCGCCTGGAATCGGGAGAGGTCATCGAGGCCGACCTGTTCGTCGACTGCACCGGCTTCCGCGGCCTGCTGATCGAGCAGACGCTGCAGGCGGGTTTCGAGGACTGGACCCATTGGTTGCCCTGCGACCGCGCCGTGGCGGTGGCCAGCGAGAACGTCGGGGCGCCCGAACCCTACACCCGCTCGACGGCGCAGAGGGCGGGCTGGCGCTGGCGCATTCCGCTGCAGCACCGCACCGGCAATGGCTACGTCCACTGCAGTCAGTTCATCAGCGAGGACGAGGCCACGGCCGACCTGCTGGCGGGGCTGGACGGGGAGGCGGTGGCCGAACCGCGCATGCTGCGCTTCAAGACCGGCCGCCGTCGCAAGTCGTGGATCAAGAACTGCGTCGCGCTCGGCCTCGCCTCGGGCTTCCTGGAGCCGCTGGAGTCGACCAGCATCCACATGATTCAGAGCGGCATCTTCCGCCTGCTCGCCATGTTCCCGGACCGGACCTTCGATCCCGTTCTGACCGATGAATACAACCGCCGCACGGCGACCGAATACACCCGGCTGCGCGACTTCGTGATCCTGCACTACCACGCCACCACCCGGTCCGATTCGCCGTTGTGGGACCATGTGCGGACCATGGAGGTTCCGGAGACTCTGCAGCGCAAGCTGGACCTGTTCCGCAGCAGCGGCCGCTTCTTCCGCGAGGACGAGGAACTGTTCTCCGAGACCAGCTGGGTGGCGGTGATGATGGGGCAGGGGATCATGCCGCAGAGCTTCGACCCGGTCGCGGCGGCGCACGATCCGGAGGCGATGCGTCAGCGGATGGAGCGGTTCCGCGCCGCGGTGAGCCATGCCGCCGCCGAAATGCCGACCCACCAGGCCTTCATCGACAGCCACTGCAAGGCCCCGCCGGTCTGAGGCGAAGGCCGGTCCAACGAAAAACGCCGGGGCGCGGGCCCCGGCGTCCTCCTGTCATCGTATCTGACGAGCCGTCGGCGCCGGCTCAGCCCCGTTGCTGGATCGGCACATAGTCGCGCTCGGTCGGGCCGGTGTAGAGCTGGCGCGGGCGGCCGATCTTCTGCGTCGGGTCGCCGATCATCTCCTGCCACTGGGCGATCCAGCCGACCGTACGGGCCAGCGAGAACAGCACGGTGAACATCGAGGTCGGGAAGCCCATCGCCGACAGGGTGATGCCCGAATAGAAGTCCACGTTCGGGAACAGCTTGCGCTCGATGAAATACTCGTCGTTCAGCGCGATCCGCTCCAGTTCCTTGGCCACCTGGAACAGCGGGTCGTTCGGATCGCCGACGGCCTCGAGCACCTCGTCGGCGCTCTCCTTCATGACCTTGGCGCGGGGGTCGTAGTTCTTGTAGACCCGGTGGCCGAAGCCCATCAGCTTGTATTTCTTGGCCTTAACCCCCTCGATGAACTCCGGGATCCGCTCCGGCGTGCCGATCTCCTTGAGCATGGTCAGCGCCTCCTCGTTGGCGCCGCCGTGCGACGGGCCCCACAGGCAGGCGATGCCGGCGGCGATGCAGGCGAACGGATTGGCGCCCGACGACCCGGCCAGGCGCACGGTCGAGGTCGAGGCGTTCTGCTCGTGGTCGGCGTGCAGGATGAAGATGCGGTCCATGGCCCGGGCCAGCACCGGATTGACGACATAGTCCTCGGCCGGAACGGCGAAGCACATGCGCAGGAAATTCTCGGCGTAGTTCAGGTCGTTGCGCGGCGAGATGAACGGCTGGCCGATGTGGTATTTGTAGGCCCGCGCCGCGATCGTCGGCATCTTGGCGATCAGCCGGATGGCCGAGATGTTCCGCTGCACCGGGTCATGGATGTCCAGGCTATCGTGATAGAAGGCCGACAGCGCCCCGACCGTCCCGACCATTATGGCCATCGGGTGGGCGTCGCGGCGGAAGCCCTCGAAGAACCGGTCGAACTGCGAGTGCAGCATCGTGTGCATGGTGATGCTGCGTTCGAAGGCCTCATACTCCGAGGCGGTCGGCAGTTCGCCGTGCAGGAGCAGGTGGCAGACCTCGACGAAGTTGGACTTCGAGGCCAACTGGTCGATCGGATAGCCGCGGTGAAGCAGCATCCCCTTGTCGCCGTCGATGAAGGTCAGGGCGCTCTCGCACGCCGCGGTCGAGGTGAAGCCCGGATCGTAGGTGAAGGCGTCGGTGGCGCCATACAGCTTGCGGATGTCGATCACATCGGGGCCGGTCGAGCCCGACAGCACCGGCAATTCCACGGACTTGTCGCCGTAGGTGAGGGTGGCCGAGCCGGCGGGTTTGGCGAGTTCAGTCATATGGGCCCCTTGGTCAGACGGCGGCCTCGCACGGGGAGGCGGCGGGTCGTGTTTCGGTACGAAGGTCAGATAGTCTGTTGCAGCGCATCATTCAAACGGCCGAGGCTTTCTTCTCGCCCCAGCGCGGCCAAAGTTTTCGCAATGTCGGGCGAGGCCGAGCCGCCGGTGAGGGCCGCACGGACGGCGGGCCCGATCTTCCCGAAGCCGACGGCCTCTTCCTCGGCGAACACCTTGAGCTCGGTCTCGAGCGCGAACACGTCCCAGCTTTCGAACAGTGCCAGCCGATCGCGCAACCGGCCGATGCGCTGGCCCGACTCGCCTGACAGCAATTCCTGACCCTTGGCCTCGATCGCGATCGGCCGCGGCGCCAGCACGAAGGCTGTCTGGTCGGCCAGTTCCAGCGTGGTCTTCGCCCGGCCCTTGATGAACGGCATGGCCCGCGTCAGCCGCGCCTCGTCATCCGGCCCCAGCGCGTGGCCGCGCGCCAGATGCACATCCAGCGTCAGCTTGGCGAGCCGATCGTCGTCAGCCAGCCGGATCCAGTGGGCGTTGACGTGGGCCAGCTTGTCGAAGTCCAGCCGCGCCGGCGCCCGGCCAACCCCCGCCAGGTCGAACCATTCCCTCGCCTGGGCGTCGGAGAACAGCTCGTCGTCCCCGTGCGCCCAGCCCAGCCGCGCCAGATAGTTTCTCATGGCCTCGGGCAGGTAGCCCATCTCGGCGTATTCATGCACCGCCTGCGCGCCGTGCCGCTTCGACAGCTTGGCGCCGTCAGGCCCGTGGATCAGCGGGATGTGAGCGAAGGTCGGCCGGGTCCACCCCAGGGCGTCATAGATCAGGCTCTGGCGAGCGGCGTTGTTCAGGTGGTCGTCGCCCCGGATCACGTGGGTGACGCCCATGTCGTGGTCGTCGACGACGACCGCGAGATTGTAGGTCGGGGCGCCGTCCGAGCGCAGGATCACAAGATCGTCCAGCGAGGCCGACTCCCAGCGCACCGTTCCCTGCACCGCGTCCTCGACCACGACGGGCTTGTCGGCGGGCCGGCGGAAGCGGACCGTGTGCGGCTTCGACAGGTCGTCGACCGTAGGCGTGCGGTCCCGCCACGGGGATTCAAAACTGCGACCTTCGGCCTTGGCCGCGTCACGTAGGGCGCCGGTCTCTTCGGCGGTCAGGAAATCGCGGTAGGCGTGGCCGGTCTCCAGCAGGATGTTGGCCACCTCGCGATGCCGGTCGGCGCGAGCGAACTGGAACACCGGCTCGTCGTCGGCGAACAGGCCCAGCCAGCTCAGGCCGTCGAAGATCGCCTTGACCGCGGCGTCGGTGGACCGCTCGCGATCCGTGTCTTCCACCCGGATCAGGAACCGGCCGTTGTGCCGCCGCGCGTACAAATAGTTGAAAAGCGCCGTGCGAGCGCCGCCTATGTGCAGGAAGCCGGTCGGCGAGGGGGCAAAGCGGGTGACGACTTCGGGGGCGGAAGCGGACGGGGAGGTCATGGCGGGCGTTATACCGCCCGCGCCGCCCATGCCCAGCCTCCCCGCGCGCGGGGTCGAATTTCTGCGCCGGCAGGCCCGCGCCCAGTCCCTCCGCTGGCGGCTTTGGGCGCCGGTGGCGCTGGGCGGCGGCTGCGCCGTCTATTTCGCGCTGAAGGCCGAACCGCCGGCCTGGCCGTTGCTGACCCTCACTGTCCTCACGTCCGCCGGCTGGCTCGCCGCCAAACGGTCCCGGCTGGACCGAATCTGGACGCTTCCGCTGATGCTGCTGGCCTGTTTCGCCCTCGGTCTGGCGGTGACGAAGCTGCGCGCCGACGCCGTCACGGCCCCGATCGCCCCGGCCATGGACGCCCCGACCGTCGTTGAGGGCTGGGTCGTCGACGTCGACAGCCCAGGCGCGGCCGGCCCCCGCGTGGTGATCGCCCCGGTCCGCATCCGCGGCCTCGCCCCCGAGGACACGCCGGTGCGCCTGCGGGCCACCGTGCGCGGCGCCGCGCCCGAGCCGGGTCAGGCGGTGCGGCTGTTCGCCATCCTCAACCCGCCGCCCGCGCCCGCCAGCCCCGGCGCCTACGACTTCGGCCGCACCGCCTTCTTCCAGGGCATGGGCGGGGTGGCCTTCGGCCTCGGCGAGGCGCGGCCGGCCTATCTGCCGCCTCCGCCGTGGACCCTGCGGGCCGAGATGGCGATCAACGGCCTGCGCTTCGACCTCGCCAAACGGATCGTGGAGCGGCAGGGCCCGCGCGCTGGCGGCGTCGCCGCGGCCATGACCACGGGACATGAGGCCTGGCTCGATCCCGACGAGGTCCAGGTCATGCGCGACTCCGGCCTGGCCCACATCCTGTCGATCTCCGGCCTGCACATGGCCGTGGTCGGCGGCTTCGCCTTCTTCCTCGTGCGCCTGCTGGTGGCCGCCTGGCCGTGGCTGGCGCTGCGCGTGCCGGGCAAGAAGGTCGCCGCCGGCGCCGGGCTGCTGGCGGTCGCGACCTATCTCGTGATCTCGGGCGCGCCGCCGCCGGCCGAGCGGGCGGCGATCACCGCCTCCATCGCCTTCATCGCCATCCTGCTCGACCGGCAGGCGATCACCATGCACGCCCTCGCCGTCGCCGCCTTCGTGGTCCTGCTGCTGCAGCCCGAGGCGATCGTCACGCCCGGCTTCCAGATGTCGTTCGCGGCGACCGCCGCCCTCGTCGCGCTCGTAGAAGCCTGGCCGGTCCGCCCGCGCGAGATTTCCACGCCCTGGCCGATCCTGATGGTCCAGCGCGGCGGCGTCTGGATCGGCGGCGCAATCCTCGCCAGCCTCGTCGCGGGCGCCGCCACAGGCCCGTTCGCCATGCAGCATTTCAACCGAACGGCCATGTACGGACTGGCCGCCAATCTCGCCACGGCGCCGGTCTCGGACTTCCTGATCATGCCGGCGCTCGCCATCGGCGCCCTGCTGGAGCCGCTCGGCCTCGGCGCCCCCTTCCTGTGGCTCGCCGCCCAGGGCATTGGGCTGATGCTCGCCATCGGCGCCTGGACGGCGGCGCTGCCCGGCGCGGTGCGGACGGTCGCCAGCGCCCCGGACGTCGCGTTGCCGGTCGCCTTTCTCGGCGTGCTGTTCTGCTGTCTGTGGCGTGGACCGCTGCGCTGGCTGGGCCTGCCGTTCGCGGCGGCGGTGATGCTCTGGCCCCGCGGGCCGGCGCCCGACCTGTGGATCGGCGACGGCGGGACCAACGCCGCCTGGGTTCAGGCGGAAGAGGCGGTCGTGGCGCGGCCGGGCGTGCGCCAGTTCGCGGTCGATGTCTGGTCGCGCCGCCGGGGTCTGACGCCCATCGACCGGCAGGAGGAGGGCTGGACCTGCACCCGCTTCTCCTGCGCGCCCTCGACACCCGCAGCCGGTCCGCTCGCCCTGTGGTGGGGCAAACGCGCGCCCTCGGCGGAGCAGATGGAGGCCCTGTGCCGAGCCGCGCCCGTGGTCAGCGTCCGCGCGCCGGTCCCCGCACTGCCCGCCTCATGCGAGGGCCGTCTGGTGCTGGACGGTGTCGACTATGCGCGCGGCGGCGCGGTCGAGCTGTGGCGCGAGGGTCCGGCGGCGGCCAACCGCTGGCGCGCCGTCTGGTCGGCGCAGGTGCGCGGCGACCGGCCATGGTCCCGCTTCGGCGACCCTGACCTCAGTGATAGCGGCGGATGAGCCCGACCAGCTTGCCCTGCACCTCGACCTGGTCCGGTCCGAAGATGCGGGTCTCGTAGTTGCGGTTGGCCGGCTCCAGGGCGATCGAGCCGCCCTTCTTGCGCAGCCGCTTCAGCGTGGCTTCCTCGCCCTCGACCAGCGCCACGACGATGTCGCCCGAGGTCGCCGTGTCGGAGGATTTGATGATCACCAGATCGCCGTTGAGGATGCCGGCCTCGATCATCGAATCGCCCTCGATCTCGAGAAGATAGTGTTCGCCCGCGCCCAGCATCGCCTCCGGCACCGGATAGCGGGCGGTCTCGTGTTCGATGGCCGCGATCGGCGTGCCGGCGGCGATCTTGCCCATCAGCGACAGTTCGCGCGTGTCGTTGGCGGCCTCGACCGCCTGCGGCCGTCCGCCGCCCTCGATCACCCCCGGCGTGAACCCGGCCCGGCCGCGCGGCGCGCCCGCCGTGGCCTGGTCCGGCATCTTGACCACCTCCAGCGCCCGCGCCCGGTGCGCCAGCCGCCGGATGAAGCCGCGCTCCTCCAGCGCCGTGATCAGCCGGTGGATGCCCGACTTCGACGCCAGATCCAGCGCCTCCTTCATCTCGTCGAACGAGGGGGAGACGCCCGTCTCCTTGATCCGTTCGTGGATGAACATCAGCAGTTCGTGCTGTTTGCGCGTGAGCATGGCGACCTCGGCGGCGAATCCCGTTGCGAGAACGCTAGCGGAACAAACCGCAAACGTCCACAAGGTGTTCCTGTGCTGTTCCGGTTAAGGTCCGGTTACCGCATCAGCGCCCGTGTCGCCGCCTCGACGTCCGCCTGCCGCATCAGGCTCTCGCCCACCAGCACGGCCTGCGCATGCGCCGCCGACACCCGGGCAACGTCGTCCGGCGTGAAGATGCCGCTCTCGGCCACCAGCAACGCCCGCACCGGGCTCAGCATGGCCAGCCGCTCCGTCGTCTCCAGATCGACCTCGAACGTCCGCAGCGACCGGTTGTTGATCCCGACCAGATCGCCGCCCAGCTTGCAGGCGCGGGCCATCTCCGCCTCGTCGTGGGTCTCGATCAGCGCGTCCATGCCGAACCTCTCGGCCTCGGAGAGCAGCTCGGCGGCCAGGGCGTCATCCACCATCGCCAGAATGATCAGGATGCAGTCGGCCCCCAGCGCCCGGCTCTCGGCCACCTGCCACGGGTCGACGAGGAAGTCCTTGCGCAGACAGGGCAGGGCGGTCGCCTCGCGCGCGGCGGCCAGGAAGGCGTCGTCGCCCTGGAAGCTCGGCCCGTCGGTCAGCACCGACAGGCAGGTCGCCCCGCCGCGCTCATAGGCCCGCGCCAACGCCGGCGGATCGAAATCCTCCCGGATCAACCCCTTGGAGGGGCTGGCCTTCTTGATCTCGGCGATCAGCGCGGGGCGGCCCGTCTCCTCGACATGCCGTTCCAGGGCGGCCCGGAAGCCCCGCGGCGGCGGCGCCAGCTTCGCCCGCGCCTCGACGGCGTCCTGCGACTGGACAGCCTTGCGCGCCGCCACATCCTCGCGCTTGTAGGCGGCGATCCGCTCCAGCACGTCGGTCATGGAGCGCGGACCTCCAGGTCCGCACCTTGCGGTCGGCGGGATTTGCGGACCGGGAGGTCCGCGCTCCTGGTCAGGGTCATTCGGGGGCCTCGATCGGTGTATTGGTGGCCTCGACCAGAGCGGCCAGCGCCTGCGCCGCCCGGCCGTCGTCGATCACCGCCGCCGCCAGCGCCGCGCCGTCGGCCAGATCACCCGCCCTGTCGCCCACCACCAGCGCCGCCGCCGCGTTCAGCAGCACCACGTCCCGGTAGGCCCCCTTCGCCCCGTCCAGCAGCGCCCGCAGCGCCGCCGCATTCTCCTCGGCGTCGCCGCCGCGCAGGTCGGCGATATCGGCCCGCGCCAGCCCGGCGTCCTCCGGCGTGACGGCGAAGCGGCGCACCGCCCCGTCCTTCCACTCCGCCACCTCGGTCGCGCCCGTGGTGGTCAGCTCGTCCAGCCCCTGTCCATGCACCGTCCACGCCCGGACGGCGCCCAGCCGCCCCAGCACCTCGGCCAGCGGCTCCAGCAGGCGCGGATCATAGACCCCCATCACCTGCCGCTTCGCCGAGGCCGGGTTGGACAGCGGACCCAGCAGGTTGAACACCGTGCGGAAGCCGATCTCGGCCCGCACCGGCCCGACGTGGCGCATGGCCCCGTGGTAGGTCGGGGCGAACAGGAAGGCGATGCCGGCCCGGTCCAGCGCCCGCAGCTGCTGCGCCGGCGTGGCCGCCAGATTGATCCCCAGCGCGGCCAGCACGTCCGACGAGCCGGACTTCGAGCTCATCGCCCGGTTGCCGTGCTTGGCCACCTTCAGCCCGGCGCCCGCCAGCACCAGCGCCGCCGCCGTCGAGATGTTGAAGGTGTGCTGGCCGTCGCCGCCGGTGCCGCAGGTGTCGATGACCTCGTAGGGATGGTCCAGCGTCAGCGCCGCCTCGCGCATGGCCGTGGCGAAGGCGGCGATCTCGCCCACGGTTTCGCCGCGGATGCGCAGGGCCGTGACGGCGGCCGCGACCTGCGCCGGGGTCGGCTCGCCCCTCAGGCAGGCGGCGAAGAAGGCGTGAGCCTCCTGATCCGACAGCACCCGGCCGTCGACCAGCTTGGCCAGCAGGGGTTTGAAGCCCTGATCGGTCTCGGGGGCCGCCATGTCAGACCATCGCCGTGCGCTTGACGTTGGCGATGTCGAGGAAGTTGGCCAGCAGGTCGTGGCCGTGCTCGGTGGCGATCGATTCCGGGTGGAACTGCACGCCGTGGATCGGCCGGGTCCGGTGCGCCAGCCCCATGATCTCGCCGTCGGCGGTCCATGCGGTGACCTCCAGCACGTCCGGCAGCGTCTCGCGCTTCACCGCCAGCGAGTGATACCGCGTCGCCGTGAACGGGGAGGGCAGGCCGGCGAAGACGCTGCTTCCCGCATGCTCGATCGGCGAGGTCTTGCCGTGCATCAGGCTCTTGGCGCGGACGACGTCGCCGCCGAACGCCTGACCCATGGCCTGATGCCCGAGGCAGACGCCGAAGATCGGCATGTCCAGCGGCGCGCTGTCCAGCAAAGGCAGGCAGATGCCCGCCTCGTTCGGCGTGCACGGCCCCGGCGACAGCAGCAGCGCCTCGGGTTTCAGCGCCAGCGCCTCGGCCGCGGTCAGGTCGTCGTTGCGCACCACGCGCGTCTCCGCCCCCAGTTCCGCAAGGTAGTGGACCAGGTTCCAGGTGAAGCTGTCGTAGTTGTCGACGACGAGGATCATGCCTTGGCTTCTAGGGGGCGAGGGCCGCCGCGCCAAGCGACCGTTGAGGTAAGTCTTCGTTAACCACGATCAGGCGAACTGGAGCCTCCAGCGGAGGGGCTCGCATGGCCGACACCAGCATCGACAAGGCGCGCATCCTGCTCACCCCGCCGGTCCGACACGCCAGCCCCTGGGCCGCGCTCGCGGCGGCGGCGCTGGCCGCGACGGCGGCGGTGATGATGGCGGGGATCATGGTGCTGGGGCCGGGCGTCCGCTTTGACGAGACGGTCTCGGTTCAGCCCTGGTTCCCGAACGGATAACGCCAGGCGTCCTCGGCCGCGCCCATCGGCGCCCGGGCCTTGGCTTTCGTTTCGGCGTACTCGGCGGCCGGATCGCTGTCGGCGACCACGCCCGCGCCGGCCTGCACATGGACCTTGCCGTCGGCGAACAGGGCGGTCCGCAGCACGATGCAGACGTCCGCCTCGCCGCCGGCCGAGATGTAGCCGACGCCGCCGCCGTAGCCGACGCCGCGCTTCTCGCTCTCCAGTTCGTCTATGATCTCCATCGCCCGCACCTTGGGGGCGCCCGACAGGGTGCCGGCGGGCAGGGCGGCCAGCAGCGTATCCACGGCGTCCAGCTTCGGATTGGCCTGGCCCTGCACGTCGGAAACGATATGCATCACAGAGCTGTAGCGCTCGACCTTGAAGCTTTCCGTGACCTCGACCGTGCCCGGCGCAGCGACGCGCCCCACGTCGTTGCGGCCCAGATCGAGCAGCATCAGATGCTCGGCCCGCTCCTTGGGGTCGGCCAGCAGTTCCGCCTCCAGGGCCCGGTCCTGCTCGGGCGTCTCGCCGCGCGGCCGGGTGCCCGCCAGCGGCCGGATGGTCACCCGCCCGTCCTTCAGCCGCACCAGGATTTCCGGGCTCGACCCGGCCAGCTGGAAGTCTCCGAAGTCGAGGAAGAACAGATAGGGCGACGGATTGCGCCGCCGCAGCGAGCGGTAGAAGGCGAACGGATCGCCGGCCCATGGCGCAGCGAAACGGTGGCTCAGCACCACCTGGAAGATGTCGCCGGCGGCGATGTAGTCCTTGGCCCGCGCCACCATGACGCCGAAGGCCGCCTCGTCGACCGGCGACCGGAACGGCGGGGCGGGGGCCTGCACCGGCGCGGGGATGGCGGGCAGGGGCGCGCGCAGCTCCGCCTCGAAGGCGTCCAGCCGGGCCACAGCGGCGTCGAAGGCCGCGTCCGCCGCCAGTCCGCTGTCCGGGAAGGCGGCCGAGACCAGCACGATCTCGTGCTTCACCGAATCGAAGATCGCCACCAGGGCCGGACGGGTCAGCACCGCGTCGGGCAGGTCCAGCGGATCCGGGTTCGGCGCGCCCAGCGGCTCCAGCAGCCGCACCATGTCGTAGCCGAACACCCCGAACAGGCCCGCCGCCATTGGCGGAAGATCGCCCGGCAGCTCGAGCCGCGAGGCGGCCATGAGCCGGCGCAGCGAGGCCAGCGGGTCGCCGGGCTCCGGCTCGAAGGCGCCCCCCGCCACGCCGGAACCCCGCGCCAGCTCGGCGCGGCCGTCGCGGCAGCGCCAGACCAGGTCCGGTTCGCGGGTGATGATCGAATAGCGGCCGTTGACCGCCCCGCCCTCGACCGACTCCAGCAGGAAGGCGTGGCTGCGCCCGTGCCCGACCTTCAGATAGGCCGAGACCGGGGTCTCCAGGTCATCGACCAGCCGCCGCACGACGACCTGCGGCCGGCCCGCGGACCAGCCTGCGGCGAAGCCGGCCCGGTTGGAGCCGTCGTCTGCGGTCATCGCCCCGCGGGTCGCGCCGGCGCCGCGGGCGTCGCCTCGACGCCGAGGGCCTGACGGGCCAGGGCCTCGTCGTGGGTCGCCTTCATGCGCTCCGCGGCGGCGGCCACGGCGGCGGCGAACAGCGGATCGCCGGTCGCCGGTCCCAGCCGGGCGCGCCATTGCTGGGCCTCGTCGGCGATCACGGCCGGCGTGGGCGCGATGATGCGGTCGACGCGGCCAATGACGATGCCGTTCTCGGTGGGCTGGTCGAAGGGCTGCCCCCGGGCGGTGTTGAACAGGCCCGAGATCACGGCTTCGCCGACCTGGGCGAGCGTTTCCTCGTCCTGCTTCAGGCCGGCGCGGCTGGTGACCGTCGCCCCGACCGAGGCCGCGACGGCGGCGATGTCCTCGCCGGCGCGCAGCCGAGCCGTCAGCGCGTCCGACTTGCTCGACAGCAGGCGGACGTTCTCGCGGGCGATCCATTCGGCGGTCACCCGCTCGCGCACGGCGTTCAGGGCCGGCAGGGCGGCCGGAACGACGTCGTCGACGCGGACCACAAAATACTCGCCCTCGCCGAGGCCGGTGGGTTCGCTGGCGCGCCCCTTGGACAGCTTCCACATGCCCTCCAGCACGGGGGCGGGGACGTTGAGCTGCTGACCGTCGCGGTTGCGGCCTTCGCGGGTCACGGCGGGAATGGGCACCATCCGGGCGCCGACCAGGCGGACCGCCTCGTCGACGCTCTTGCCGTCGCGGCGCGCCGCATCATAGGCCTCGACCCTGCGGGCGATCGCGCCGCGCGCCTCCTGGCCCCGCAGTTCATCGACGATCTGGTCGCGGACGTCGGCGAGGGTCACATCCTGACCCGGCGCGACGGCGGTCACCTTGGCGACGACGAAGCCGATGCGGGCCTGAACCGGAGCGGACACCTCGTTGACGTTCAGGCCGAACACCGCCCCGGCCACCGCCGGATCACTGATCGCGCTGCGCGGCGTGTCGACGAAGTCGGCAGGTTGCAGGTTGTTGGCCTGGCCGACGGCGGCGGGGGTCTGGCCGGCGCGCAGCGCGTTGGCGATGCGGTCCGCCGCGGCCCGGGTCGGAGCGGTCAGGGTCGTGAAGGTGCGGCGCTCGGGCGCCGACAGGGCGTTCTTGCGGAATTCGAACCGGGCCTGGATCTTCTCCTCGCTGATGGCGATGTTCTGGTCGGCCGGGTTGCTGAAGATGACCAGCGAGCCGGAACGCAGTTCGGGAACGCGCAGCCGCGCGGCGTTCTGGTTCATGAAGGCGGCCAGCTGGGCGTCGGACGGCCGCGGGGCCGTCCCGGCCATCTGCTGGGTCAGGACGAACCAGCGCCCGTCGCGGGACTGCTGGTTCAGGTTGGCGTACACCGCGCCGTAGATGCGCGGCAGCTGCATGCCGGCCATCAGCGCCGAGCCGTAGTGGGCGCGGGTGTACTGGTCCCGGGCTTCCTGTTCCAGGAGCTCCGGCGTCATCTTCACCTCGGCGAGCTTGGACTCGTACAGGGTTTCGGAAAATTGGTTGGTGACCGGATCGAAGAAGGCCGGGATGGCGCGGATCTGGCGCAGGATCAGCTCGTTCCCCGGCCGGATGCCCGTCTTCCAGGCCCAGGCGAAGAAGCCCAGCTCCTGGGCCCGTCCCATCAGGATGGCGTTCAGGTCCGCCTGGGCGAGAAGCTCCTCATAGGTGATCGATCGGCCCTGCTGCTGCTGAAGCTGGTCCAGCTGGCGATCCATCGCCGCGCGGAATTCCTGAGGGCTCATGCTGCGATCGCCCGCCGAGACCACCTTGGGCGCCTGCAGGCTGCCGAGGATGTCCGTCTGGGCGCCGCCGGTGACCAGCAGGCCCAGCGCGGTCAGGATCAGCAGGCCCATCGCGAACTTGGACTTCGCGAAATTGCGGAAGATGGAGATCATGGGCGGGCGGTCCTGGCCGAGGGGCGGCGATGATGGTCGCTTGGCCTATAGGGTGTGACGGGGCGGCACGGCAAGACAATGGCGACGCATGGAGCGCCCGGACGGCTTGGCTTGGCGAAAACCTCCGCCTAGAGAGGCGTCATGAAACAATCCGAGAAGCTGATCGCCGGCAACTGGAAGATGAACGGCCTGGGCGCCGATCTCGAGGGTGTCGTCCAGGACCTCAAACGCGAACTCCAGGCGGAGCCGGCCTCCTGCCGCGTCGCCATTTGCCCGCCGGCGACCCTGCTCAGCCGGCTCGCGGACGCGGTCAGCGGCCAGGCCGTCGAGGTCGGAGGCCAGGACTGCCGGGCCGAGACCCACGGCGCCTTCACCGGCGGCGTGTCCGCGGCAATGCTCAAGGACGCCGGCGCGACCCTTGTCATCGTGGGGCATTCCGAGCGCCGCCAGGAATTCGGCGAGACCGACCGGCTCGTCTCCGCCAAGGCCGAGGCCGCCGTCCAGGCCGGACTGGCGCCCATCGTCTGCGTCGGCGAAACGCTCGAGCAGCGCCAGGCGGGCAGGGCGGTTGAGGTCGTCCGCGGCCAGGTCATGAACTCCCTGCCCCTGGCCGTCGCCGGCCGCGACTTCGCCGTCGCCTATGAGCCCGTCTGGGCCATCGGCACGGGGCTGACACCCACGCTGGAGCAGATCGAGGAGGTCCATCGCGCCGTCCGCGCCGCCATGCTCGAGCGGCTGGGCCTGGCCAGCGCCGCCGCGCCGATTCTGTACGGCGGCTCGGTCAAGCCGGACAACGCCCGCGACATCCTCGCCGTCCCCGAGGTCGGCGGGGCCCTGGTCGGCGGCGCCTCCCTGAAGGCCTCCGACTTCCTCGGCATCATCCGCGCCGTCTAGGCAGCAGTCAGCAGGCAGCAGAAGAAGAGCGAGGTTTCGGCTCCTCCCGGTTGACTGCGGCTTCGCGCCCACGGACCCTGCTGCCTGCTGCCTGCTGCCTGCTGCCTGCTGCCTGCTGCCTGCTGCCTGCTGCCTCAACCCCTGTTTGCTCCCGCCTCCCAACGATGATAGACGCCGCCGCTTGATCGGCGCGGCCTCGCGCCACACATATCGGCTGCCATGCTCCAGACCATTCTCCTCGTCGCCATGATCCTCATCTCGGTCGCGCTCGCCGGCGTGATCCTGCTTCAGCGCTCCGAGGGCGGCGCGCTGGGCATGGGCGGCGGGCCGTCGGGCTTCATGACCGCGCGCGGCGCCGGCAACCTGCTGACCGTCACGACCTGGTGGCTGGCCGTGGCCTTCTTCCTCTGCGCCATCGGCCTGACCATCATCGGCAACATCGACCGCTCGAGCCAGTCGATCGTCGACCGCGACGCCATCGGCGCCCTGGCCGCACCGACCGGCGCGGAGGGCGCGGCCCCGGCCGCCGATCCGGCCACGGCCCCGGCTCCGGCCCAGCCGGCCGGCCCGTCGCTCGACGACTTCCTCAGCTCGGCGCCCGCGGCCCAGCCGGCTCCGGCCCAGCCCGCGCCGGCGCAGTAAGGTGGGCGGGGCCCTTATCCCCGCCTTCCTCTCCCGCCCTCATAGTCTCCGCATTACGCCGCCCGAATCGGCGGTAGAGTGATCTCCCATGGCCCGTTACGTGTTCATCACCGGCGGCGTGGTTTCCTCATTGGGAAAAGGCCTCGCCTCCGCCGCTCTCGGCGCGCTCCTGCAAGCGCGCGGCTACAAGGTTCGCCTTCGTAAGCTCGACCCCTATCTGAACGTCGATCCAGGCACGATGAGCCCGTATCAGCACGGCGAGGTCTTCGTCACCGACGACGGGGCCGAGACCGACCTCGACCTCGGCCACTACGAGCGTTTCACCGGCGTTTCAGCGGCCAAGTCCGACAACATCACCACCGGCCGCATCTATTCGACGATCCTCGAGAAGGAGCGGCGCGGCGACTATCTGGGCGCGACCGTCCAGGTCATTCCGCACGTCACCGACCAGATCAAGCAGTTCTGCCTGACCCCCGCCCTGACCGACGACGGCGAGGAGGTCGACTTCGTCCTCGTCGAGATCGGCGGCACCGTCGGCGACATCGAGGGTCTGCCGTTCTTCGAGGCCATCCGGCAACTGGGCCAGGACCTGCCGCGCGGCCAGTCCTGCTTCGTCCACCTGACCCTGCTGCCCTTCATCAAGACCGCCGGCGAGATGAAGACCAAGCCGACCCAGCACTCGGTCAAGGAGCTGCGCTCGATCGGCATCCAGCCCGACATCCTGCTGTGCCGCTGCGAATACCCGATCCCGCCCGAGGAGAAGCGCAAGATCGGCCTGTTCTGCAACGTGCGCGAAAGCGGCGTCATCCAGGCCATGGACTCGTCCGACATCTACGCCGTGCCGCTGGACTATCACCGCGAGGGCCTCGACGCCGAGGTGCTGGCCCATTTCGGCATCACCGACGCCCCGGCCCCCGACCTGTCGCGCTGGCAGGAGATCGCCCGCCGCCGCCTGCACCCGGACGGCGAGGTCACCGTCGCCGTGGTCGGCAAATACACGGTGCTCAAGGACGCCTACAAATCCCTGATCGAGGCGCTGCACCACGGCGGCGTCGCCAACAACGTCAAGGTCAACATCGATTGGGTCGAGGCCGAGACCTTCGAGGGCGACCGCGAGGCCTGCGAGGCCCGCCTGCAGGGCGCCCACGCCGTGCTGGTGCCGGGCGGCTTCGGCGAGCGCGGCTCCGAAGGCAAGATCGAGGCGGCCCGCTTCGCCCGCACCCGCAACATCCCCTATTTCGGCATCTGTTTCGGCATGCAGATGGCGGTCATCGAGGCGGCCCGGAACCTGGCCGGCTTCCCCGAGGCCTCGTCCACCGAGTTCGGTCCGACGTCGGAGCCGGTCGTCGGCCTGATGACCGAATGGATCCAGGGCAATGAGCGGGTGAAGCGCGAACACGGCGGAGACCTGGGCGGCACCATGCGCCTCGGGGCCTATGACTCGACGCTGAAGCCGGGCTCGAAAATCGCTCAGATGTACGGCTCGTCGACCATCAGCGAACGGCACCGCCACCGCTACGAGGTCAACATCAACTACCGCGAGGTCATCGAGCAGAAGGCCGGTCTGACCTTCGCGGGCCTGTCCCCCGACGGCGTCCTGCCCGAGACCGTCGAGCGCGAGGACCATCCGTGGTTCATCGGCGTGCAGTATCACCCCGAGCTGAAGAGCCGCCCCTTCGCGCCGCACCCCCTGTTCGCTGGCTTCATCGAGGCCGCCGTGGTGCAGAGCCGGCTGGTCTAGAGACCCGGTTCATCCAGGGGCGGGCGGGGGGCGAGGCGTTCGAACGGCCGCCGCTGGCGGCAGCGCACGCACACCTGGGTGCCCGGCTGGCTGCGGCTGTCGACGAACATGTGGCCTTTCATCGCGCAACGGAGAGACTCTAGCATGTCTCGATCTCCAACTCCGCGACCATGATCCTGTCCGTGGTGCGGTGCAAGATCGCCGTTCCGCGACCGGGCCGGCCCACCTAGGACGCGACCTGCGGCGTGACCAGCAGGGCGTCCACCGGCTGCAGCACGCCGTTGCTCGCCAAGGCTTCCTCGCCCGTCAGCCGGCCGCTCGCGCCGCTGTCCGAGCTGACGGTCACCGTCTGGCCCTCCCTGGAGAAGGTCAGCAGCGTCCCGGCCATGGTCCGCATCTGCACCTTGCCGTCCGCGTCGCGCTGGATCGCCGCCGCGATGTCGCTCCGCGTCAGGGCCCCCGGGACGATATGGGCGCGCAGCAGGGCCGCGCTCTGGGCCCGCAGGCTCTCGTCGGCGAAGTCGCCGGTCCCGGCCGAGCTGAACGCCGAGTCGGCCGGCGCGAACACGGTATAGGGGCCGACGCCTTCCAGCACGCCGGTCAGCCCCGCATTGGTCACGGCCCGTCCGAGCGAACCATAGCCGTCCGCGCCCTTCAGGGTCTCCGCGAGGGTCCGGCTTGAGGGCTGGGCCTGTTCCGAGCCGCCCGTCCCCGCCTTGTCGTCCCCGCCGCCGCAGGCCGCGAGCATGAGGACGGCGAGGGGCGTCAGCGCCCGGCGCATGATGATCCGCATATCCATGTCTCCTGCCGCGCGGCTCAGGTGAGCAGCTGGATGGCCGCCTGGACCAGCTGGGTGGTCGGGTCGACCCGGTAGATGTAGCCGTCGCTGTAGCGATACAGGCCGTCCGGCGTGTCCGCGTACCGGTTCCGGTACGGATAGGGCACGTTGTAGACGTCGTAGCCCGCCGGCATCGGCTGGCCGACGGTGATCGGCTGACCGGTCAACAGCGCCGCCACCTGGGTGATCGCCTGCGTCCGCGGATCGACGCCGTAGAGCGCGCCGTTGGCGTAGCGGTAGTCATACGGATCGCTCAGCCGGAAATAGTCGGAGTAATAGGTCGGGACGGGCTGGTAGGTGTACTGCTGCGGCCAGACCGCGCCGGGGGCCAGCGCACCGCCCAGCACCGGCAGCCAGCCCAGCACCGAGCCGCTCCGGTCGATCCGGTACAGGTAACCGTCGTCATAGCGGTACAGGCCGTCGTCGCGGCGGATGTTCCAGAGGTAGTCGTAGCGGGCCCGCGCCGCCATCTGGCGCGCCTGACCCGGCGGCAGGCAGCCGTTGTTGCGCTTGGCCAGGCCCGGAGGGCAGCCGGCGACCAGGCCCCGGTCCGGCTCGACCCGGAAGACCGTCATCGGTCCCGCCGCCGTGGTGCGCACCCTGCGCTCCGTCCGCCGCTCCACCGGGCCGAGGCGCCGTTCGACCCGAACCTCCGCACGATCCCGATCCCGGCCGTGTCCGCGTCCGCCAGACTCTGGCCCGCGCGCCATCGCCCGCGCGGCGGGCGCGCCGCTGCGGTCCTGACCTCGTCCGCGGGACTCCCCGCGATCCTGACCTCCGCCATGGCCCTTCGCCCGGGCCTCTCCGCCGCGATGACCGCCACCGCCCTTGTCCTGGGCGCCGTGGCCCCCGCCCTGACCGTGGCCGTTGCCGTGGTTCTGCGCCAGCGCCGCCCCGGGGACAGTGAGGGCCAGGGCCAGCGCGGCCGCTGTGGGGATGAATTTGTTCATGGGAACCTCTCGTCGAGCGGTTCCTGAAACGTCCGGTGTCCGACACCGTTCCGGCCCGCGTCGGGAGCGGGGATCCGCAGGGGCGCCGGGATGGCGGACAGGGTGGAACAGCATTATGGCTGAAACATCAGCAGCTTAAGTCGACCAAGTACCCTGAACTGATCGTTGAAATCGCTAGCGTATTTCGCTTCCTGACTAACCAAGTTTGACGCCTAAGCGGCCGACCACACCTGGTTCAAGATCTGAGCGGCCATGGCCGCCTTATCCTCAGGCAGGAAGCGACCGTAATGTTTGGCGACCATTTCAGGGGTGTCCTGAATGGCGTAGCTGGCCTGCTGATATGAACCGGTCATCTTCAGAACGTGCGTGGCCAGTACATCGCGGACGTTATGCGGGCCATGCGGAAGGAGGCCCTCCACGGCGCCGCGCCCGGTGTAGGGATTCTAGACGCCATATCGCTGAATGATGAGCCGCCAAGCCTCGTAGAACGTGGTCTGGTCGTAGGCGGGGTCGCGGGTCCGAGAGGACGCGCTTTTCACGAAGAGAGTTCCCGGGTCTGGCGCACCGTTCAGCAGCCGCCCACGATGTCGCTCCACGTAGGCATCCAGGTACCGGTAGAGGTCTCCGAGGTCAGGCAGGATCAACCGAAACGGCTTCCCGGCAAAGAAGGACGAATCCGCATTCTTAAAGGCGACGGCCGGGATGTAGACCTCCCAGCCGCCCTCCTTGGAGTTCCAACGGAGCTCGCCTCGCTTTAGATCGATCAGCGCACGCTCCGACCGGGGGATGGACCCGCGAGGGCACAGGAGCAGCTGGCGCAGGTTCTTCTGCCTGACGCCCAGGTGCAGGCCAAAACGGATCATGAGAAAGCTGCGCACGGCTTCGGCCGCGGCCTTGGGGTAGTGCCGTTCATCTGGCATCAGCCGCAGGACCTCCTCCGTGATCCTCCGGTACTCACGGAGCGGGCTTTCCGCCTCGAGCACCGGGAGTATGGGTTCGAACGGATCCCGATGTACCCTGGCGATCTTCTTGATCTCCCGGCTCGTCGCGCGAGCGTATTCGAACATCCGTTCACACGCCCCGGCCCAGTCGTTCCGCGCGTTCTTGATATCGTCTCGACTGACGAGGTTGGGGATTTCCACTAACCCATCGACCACAGCCGGCGTCTGGCGGAGCCAGCCGGAATCTTTGCGCACAAGCGACATGGCGACCATCAGCATGTCCAACTCCCACGCGGTGTAGAAGCCTCGCCGCTTGTAGCGCCACCTCAGATACCAATCCCAGACGGCGGGGAAGACTAGCAAGCCGAGGGAAAGATCGGACCGTGGAACGCCGAGACCCCGCACTTCGCCATCCGGGGGGGCAGCCAGTGCGCCGAACAGCAAGGACAGGTGTTCAACCTTCTGCGAAGCCGTCTCCGGCCCCCAGACGCCACTGCGTTGATAGCCAAGCGCCGTGAGCGGCGCGGTCTTGAACTCCAGAAGCGCACCCATCTCCCGGACCAATCTAGGAGGAGCATCGAGCACGCTTCTTCGCAGAGCCTTTCCGCTCTGGCCATGCATATGAGGGGGGAATCGCAGGGCGAACCGCTGTCGGGAAGCCGCGGCTTGATAGCGGCGATACTCCGTGTTCCCCGACACGATGACGTTCTGAACCCAGTCCAGGATTTCGGCCTGCTCGGCCGCGGGACGGCGCCGAAAATCATGGGGCAGATGCCAGGCCAGCCGGCGCTGCTCGCTTCGGGTGACGTCGGGAAGCGGCGCGCCTGCAGTCGCGCGACTTCTGTGGCCAAGCTTCTCCGCGAAATACCCCGATGGGAGGCAGTAGCGATGCTCGATCCGCTGCAGCATTTCACGGCTTTCAGCGGTGCGAGGCTCGCGGGCGCCGTTCATCCAGCTCTTGATCGTCTTGTGATCGAAGATCTCTCCCGGACGCAGGATCGCTCGATGCAGCGCCCAGGCCGTATCGCCGTGCCGCGCCATATGCAGCGTGAGCGCCGAAGCGAACTCGGGCACGTCCGTCCATTCACTGACAGCGGGGTCAGGAAACTCGATGACGGGGGTGGGGCGTCGTCCCCTCCGAGAAGCAGACCTCCCTCGAGAACCTGCGGCCGCCCGTGGTGGTCCCGACACCCGCTTCCGAGACTTTGAAGCCGCAGAGGGTTTGAGGGGGCGTCCGAAGGGGAATGACCGCGCGATGGCGTCGAACGCAGGTCTGATCTGCGGCGAGAGCGTTCGGACGGTTTCGAGCGGCAGATTTGCCTCGGCCGCTACAGCCTTCCAGTCGATGCCTTTCCCGCGAGCCGGAGCGTGCGCTCCTTGGTCGACGAGGCGAAGCAAGAACCTCTCGAAATCAGTCCGCTGTTGGTCGTTGAGAGAGGTCGCGAACTTGGACCGGCAGTAGCTTGTCATGCGGTCGGCGAGCGACCGCTCGGGACGTATGGTCATCTGAGCAGGGGAGGCGACGGAAACCGGGGCCGCGGGGTATCCGATTCTTCGGCCGCGCTCACCTCTGATCGCCGCCAACCCGGGCTTCAGTGTACATCTAGACAATCGCACTGACCGCTTCGGCCTGGCGCCTCGCGTTCGCCTTCCGCTATCAAACCAGCTTCCATGAGCTGCCTGGAGAGGCCCACGTGCGTTCGGTTTCGATCATTGTGCTTAGCCTAAGCCTGCTTGGCTGCGCGACCCCAGGAGAGTTGCGAGAGCAGGGTGCGAAATGGAGCGTCGCTTCAGATTGGAGCGTCGATCAGATGCGAGACTGCATTCAGGACAATCTCGGATTCGGCGGAATGTACGGGCTCAGCCTGCAACCGTATGGTGAGGGGTATCGGCTTCGGAACACATCTGGACAGCTCTACGGATCTGCGGAGGTGATGCCCGGGTCCCAAGGGGGATCCGTGATTAGCGGGTACGGCATGAGCCGCGCTCCGACTGGTTCAGATGGGCCGCTCGCGGTGTGCGTACAGCGCGGGCAGGGTAGGTTCATTACCAACTAGGCGCGTCGCGTGGCGATCTCTGAAGAGGTTCGAGAGCTCTTAGTGCAGATGGGGGATTTCGCACTGAGCGAAATCGGAAAAGCGCACGCGATGCCCGATTGCGGTGACGTTTGCGCCCCCAAACCAAGGGAAATGAGACTCGGATGGCCATCCCCGATGAAGAAGTGCGAAGGGTCCTCAACGCCCTAAGTGAAAGCTCGCTCACAGCAGTGGCCGTGCAGGCGCGTATCGCGATCGAAGAGTTGAGTGAGACAAACCCAGAAGGCCCATCAGAGCGATTAGAGGCCGGCAGAATTCAGGTTCGAGCATTGCGCGAGAGCCTTCTGTTCCCGCTGAAGCGAGAAATGGAGGCCACTCAGGAGCTACCAGAGTTGGCACGTCGGGTCGGCCTTAAGCCGAATGTCCTTGTGCTCGCCGATGAAAACGTCGGCGATGCGCCGCGTTTGGTGTCTCTCACCGATCGTGAGCGGTTAAAGCGGCTGGACCGCTTTTTGGCTGTACTTGCCCAAGAGTTAGATGAAGCGGAGCAGGCCATATTTCGTCGAGAGGGGCGCCAGCTGTGATTGGGGCGTTGACCGAAGCTGCCAATGCCTTGGCCGTGATTGCGCCGGACTTGAAAACCGGAAGCGGCAAGGCGTTAGAAGGTGCAGTGCTGTTCCACGTCGCGCTGGCGTGTGAGAATGGCTTTAACACCGTTGTGGCGCGGGACCACCGCGGGCGCCGACTGCGAGGCCGCTTCATTTTGCGCGGGGGCCCCGGGCATCTGTCTGACCCACGAGCTGCCAGTCCCGCGCCAAGCTACTTTGCGGTGACGATCTCTGGCTCCGAGTTTGAGCTCCACAACAGCTTGGAGTTCACAGGCTCCAGTGGTGAAGACCATGAGGTCGATGTGAGCGCGGTGTGGGCCGACGATGCCAGAGATGCGCGAGAATCCGCCCGGCGCATCCTAAGGGGGCCACCCGTCCTGGGCGTCGAACTGAAAGAGTTGAAGGCAGGGTCTGACCTCGACAAAAACGTCGTGCGCGCCTTCTTCGGGGTCATTGTAGATTTCATACCAGCTTGGAGTATCCGGTGGATGGCGCTCGGGGGGAGTGCGGGCTTCCATCGCGAGTTTTCGCAGACGCTACGTCCGTCCCAACAGTTCTGGATACTTACAACCGCTCGCTTGAGCGACCCCAGCCAGCGGTTTGCACGGGCGCAGGACATCAACGTGCAGGACGAGCTGGACCTGAACCGCCTACGAGATGCGACATCCAAGATGGGCGGATATCTTCATGCTCTGGGCACCTTCGGCAGATAGACAACACCGAACACGACGCCGACTCCTCGTGTCACGGTCGAGCGTCCGCACTCCCGAAGCGGGGAGGGCTCGGGAGAAGATGCTGAGCCGTTCGGCGTCTGTGCGGGGTACGATCAGAAGACCTCACTGGGCAATCTTGCGTCTGGGTGCACATTCGGAAAATCGCACTGAGCGACGTCGGCGCGGGGTAAGAATCGCGATCGGCCAACCCTCGATCAGGCGCTGTCCGCCTTCCGAGCGCTTGCATGCAGACCGGGTTCAGGCCTCTGTGCACCCATGGGAAAATACGATCCGCTGCGAGAGTATCTCAAACGCCAACGGGGCGACGAGTTCGAGCTCAGCTTCGCTGAGATTGAGCGGCGACTCGGAGCCCTGCTTCCCAACAGCGCGGCGCGACCGCAGTGGTGGGCCAATGTCGTCGACCCGGCGCTTTCACCAGTCCAACGCGAGGCTTGGAGAGAGGCTGGGTTCGATGCATTCCTGATGGTTGGCAAGGACCGGGTTCGGTTCAAGAGGCTTGGCTGAGAGCGCGCGGCCGCCTCGTTACCGAGGGCGGGTCGAAGCCAACCCCACCCGAACCGCGCTTCAGGGTACAATAGGGAAATCACACTGAGCTGCTGGCGTGGCCGCCATCGGCGGGGCCACTGATCCGCTTTCGCTGCGAGACTGCAGAACCGGCAGTGGCGTAAATCACAGGGGTGCGAAGCCCCGTCGCTTCAACTCCGCGAGGCCTTTTGCGGTCAGCATGGCTCGACCATCCCCTTGTGGACGCAGCCAGTCGCGTTGCGCCATCAATTCCAGCGCATCGCCCGGCAGATCGTTGGAGAGGGTGAACACCTGGTTCAGCCGCGGCCGTTGATCCGGGAGGGCCTCAACGCACAGCCATTCGTAGATTTCGCTGATCTCCAGATCGAGATCTTGGTCGATTTCGTCCATCCTCAAGCTCCGCACACGCGCGCGGGCGTCAGCGCTACGCACGCATCCATCTATAGGGCTCACTCAAGACTGAAGCAGCTAAGGCTTCTTCGGTGGATGAGGCGGGTTGGATCAAGGCGACCCACTCTCTGCCCATGATCGGTCCCAGGCCAACCTCTAAGCGTTTTGAGCTCTGGGTGGATATCTGGAAGAATTCACTGAGTGGACCGCAAGGTTTACAGATGTCTTATCCGTTCGCGGACTTGGGAAGGGACGGCAATGGTCGCGCAGACGGCAGGAGGGCGATCTCCAAGTCCTCCATTTCACACTTCGGTTGCGTGCTGGATCGATCTCCTGGGCTACGGAGAAATGATATCCCGAGCCCGGTTTAGTCCGACCCATCCCGAGGCGAAATCGGCAATCGGTCGCCTCCGTCGCTTCCATCGCATTGTCGCTGAGCACAGCAGCTCACGGTTTCCAACGCTTGTCATCAACGACGGTGCGGTCGGGTATCGGGACCTAAATTACCTCAGCAATGATCGAACGCTGCCGTTCTTGCGAAACGCGTTGCGGCTATTCGAGAGGGTCAACGCTGAGCGTACCAATGACCAGGCCGGGGCGAGGATGGTGGTCGCTGCCGGGTTCAGGATGAAGGGGCGTCCGCCCGGCGGGGCTGCGCACTTCGATGTGGTCCCGCAGTTGCAAGCAAACTTCGCCTTCACGGCTGCTTACCTCGCTGAGGACTCGGGGAGCGATGGAGGTTTGCCGGGAGCGAACTGCTACGTCGACATGAGCCTGTTTGGTCAAACACCGCCCGCGGTTCGCCTAGGCCCGTCGATTCCGTGGCGCCACAAGAAGCTGGACCTTACGAGGGATTTTGCACCTCTGCTTGGGACCGACGCATTGGACAATGCCAACCCAGCCGGCGTGCGGACCGGATACGAAGTTGCCTGCGCTCTAGCGCAGGAGGCAGACGTCCGGACCGCTCTTCGATCGTACCTAGAGAAACTAGGCGTCGAGACCGGCTGACAAGTTTTCCGGCTTGGTGTCCAAGCGGCGGGTCGCCTGGGTGTACATCCGGAAAATCGCACTGAGCGTCGTATCGATAGTACGCGCGTGTCGCCCGCATGTGGCGAGATCGGTCTTCTCGTTTGCTCTCTAAGGCCTTTCTGGCTCATGAAGGGGCAGGGGAGCCGCGCTTGGATATCGACACCTTCATCACTCGCTGGAGCGAGGCCCGCGGCGGCGCCGAGCGGGCCAACTATCAGATGTTCCTGTCGGAGCTGTGCGAGGCGCTGGACCTTCCGCGCCCAGACCCGGCCAGCCACGAGACCGCCGAAAACGACTATGTCTTCGAGCGCGGCGTGAAGCGGCGCGACTCCGAGGGTCCTACGCCCTCGACCCTGCGCATCGACCTCTACAAACGCGGCTGCTTCATCCTCGAGGCCAAACAGTCCCGCGCTCACCAACGCGACGACCAGCCGACCCTGTTCAAGGCCGATGAGACGGCCTCGACCGCCGCAAGCCAGGGCCGCTGGGACGTGCTGATGCGCAACGCCCGCAAACAGGCCGAGGACTACGCCTTCCGCCTCCCTGCCGACCACCCGGCCCCGCCCTTCATCCTCGTCTGCGACGTCGGCTATGTATTCGAGGTCTATGCCGACTTCTCCGGCTCGGGCCGGGCCTACGGCCATTTCCCCGACCGCAAGGGCTTCCGCATCCGGCTGGAGGACCTGCGCCGCCCCGAGATCGTCGGACGCCTGAAGGCCATCTGGACCGACCCGCAATCCCTCGACCCGTCGCGCCACGCCGCCCGCGTCACCCGCCAGATCGCCGAACGCCTCGCCGCCGTCTCACGCCGGCTGGAGCGCAACCACCCGCCGGAAGAGGTGGCGCATTTCCTGATGCGCTGCATCTTCACCATGTTCGCCGAGGACGCCGACCTGCTGCCGCGCGGCCAGTTTACGGCCCTGCTGGAAGAGTGCCTCGACGGCCCCGACAGCTTCGCCCCCCTGCTCCGCGACCTGTGGAAACGGATGGACGAGCCGCTCTACGAGAACCGCTTCTTCTCCGGCTTCAAGACCTACCTGCGCTATTTCAACGGCGGCCTGTTCCACGACGCCCGGGCCTTCCCGATGACGAAGGAGGAGATCGGCGAACTGCTGGCCGCCTCGCGCCACGACTGGCGCTATGTCGAACCGGCCATCTTTGGCACCCTGGTCGAACAGGCGCTGGACCCGAAGGAGCGCCGCCAGTTGGGCGCCCACTATACGCCCCGATCCTATGTCGCGCGGCTGGTCGAGGTGACGGTGATGGAGCCGCTGCGTGCCGACTGGAACGCGGCCCAGCTCAAGGCCGGCGATGCGAAGGAGCGCGGCGACCTCAAGGAGGCGGTCGCCGCCGTGCGCGCCTTCCATCACGCCCTGTGCACGACCCGCGTGCTCGACCCCGCCTGCGGCACCGGCAACTTCCTCTATGTCTCGCTGGAGCTAATGAAACGGCTGGAGGGCGAAGTGCTGGAGGCCCTGGCCGAGCTCGGAGAGACCGAGACCATCGGTCTGGAGGAAGTCGACCCGCACCAGTTCCTCGGCATCGAGCTGAACGTCCGCGCCGCCGCCATCGCCGAACTGGTGCTGTGGATCGGCTATCTGCAGCAGCACTACCGCAACCGCTCCGAACACCCGGCCGAGCCCATCCTCAAGGCCTTCGGCAACATCCAGCAGAAGGACGCGGTCCTGACCTGGGACGGCTATCCGGAGCTGCAGTTCGAGATGCGGGAGGGGGTGGCGGTGCAGGTGTTCCCGAACGCGCGGAGGCCCGAATGGCCGGAGGCGGAGTTCATCGTGGGGAACCCGCCGTTCCTTGGCAAGGGCGCTGCGAAACGAGGTCCGTTGGGCCATGCCTATGTAGAGGCCCTGTTTGCTGCTCAACCCCACGTGAATGAAGCGGCCGATTTCGTTCTCTACTGGTGGGATAGGGCGGCGGAATTGTTGGATCGGAAGAAGACGTCCCTGAGACGCTTCGGCTTGGTCACGACGAACTCGATCAGCCAAGTCCTTCAACGGCGGGTCCTGGAACGGCACCTGAATGGCAAGAAGGCATCGATTTCGCTCATCTTCGCTATCCCCGATCATCCTTGGACGCGTGCTGCCCGCGATAGCGCGGCCGTACGGATTGCCATGACGGTAGCGGAGGCGGGGCAGAAGGAAGGGCTTCTGCTCAATGTAAAATCTGAACGTGGGTTGGACACCGACGAGCCGGCCATCGAGTTTGAGGCCCACTTAGGCAAGATCAACTCCGACCTGACCGTGGGAGTTGACGCCACAACCGCCGTGTCACTTACCGCCAACGAGGGGATGTCATGCAATGGAATGATGTTGGCCGGGCAGGGCTTCGTACTTGACCGAGCCACAGCGACCTATCTCGAAGAGAGGGATGGGTTCGTTGGAAAATCGGCGCGGGTCATTCGCCGCCATATCGGTGGCAGCGAACTCACCAAACACAACGTCGATGGCTTCGTGATTGACTTTTTTGGCCTGTCGGAAAGCGAGGCTCGACAGTCATTTCCGGCAGCGTATCAGGTCATTCTCGAAACGGTTAAGCCCGAGCGCGAAGCGAACAGACGAGACGCTTTCAGGGAACGATGGTGGATTTTTGGTGAGCCTCGGCGGACCTTCCGGCCTGCCCTCGAAACGCTGCCCCGCTATATCGCGACGACTCGGACCTCCAAGCACCGCATCTTCCAGTTCATCGATGGTGATGTTCTCCCGAACCATGAAATCGTAGCAATCGCGAGCTCGGATGCCTTCGACTTGGCATCCCTCTCCTCGGGCATCCATGGTGTTTGGGCACTGCGTGCAGGAGGCACACTTGAGGATCGCCCTCGGTATAACAAAGGCCGAACCTTCGACCCCTTCCCCTTCCCCGACCCCGACGAAGCCGCCATCCGCGCCACCCTCCGTGCCCTCGGCGAGGAGCTCGACGCCACCCGCAAGACAGTGCAGGCCGAGCATCCGGACCTAACCCTGACCGGCCTCTACAATGTGCTGGAGAAGGTCCGCGCCGGGACCGCCCTCACCGAGGCCGAGGCCGATGTGAAGGCGCGTGGCCGGGTGCTGATCCTCAAGGACCTGCACGACCAGATCGACGGGGCGACCGCCGACGCCTACGGCTGGCCCCACGACCTGACCGACGAGCAGATTCTGGAACGCCTCGTCGCCCTCAACGCCGAACGGGCGAAGGAAGAGGCCGCCGGCCACGTCCGCTGGCTGCGTCCCGACTACCAGATCCCCCGCTTCGCCAAGGGCGCCGCCGCGCCGAAGAGCGGCGAGCTCGACCTCGGCGCGACCGTCGTTGACATTGACAAGGGCCTGCCGGCCTTCCCCAAGGACAAGGGAGAACAGGTCATGGCCATCCGCGCCCTGCTGCAGGCCTCCGGCCGTCCGATGGACGCCGCCGCCGTCTCGCGCGCCTTCAAGGGCGGCGGCAAGAAGATCGAGCAACGCGTCGTGCAGGCGCTCAACACCCTCGTCCGCTACGCCGAGATCACCGCCTTGCCGGACGGAGCCTTCGCGGCGGCGCGGCGGGCGGCCTGATTAGCGCTGAACACTTGCTCAGTGCACATTGAGACAAATACACCGGCCCCGTATGAGGTAGGCGAGGATCCCGGGCGGGGCTGTGAGTCAGACGGGGACGTTTTGACAAAGCAGGTCGTCGGTCGCTTCACCACAGATAACAGTGATCCGTCACCGCTATCTATAGTTATTGCTATGGACTAGGCTTCTCCCAACGGGGTGGGGGAACTGCCATGTTCAATGTTCTGAGTCAGATGGTGGTTGGGGGTATCGAGCCCCTCCCGGAGGAAGTGCGAACCCTCCTGCGGCCGTCGATCGCGGAGCTTGGCCTTCGAAGCCCGTTCCTCGATGATCTGGTACGGCTCATTGATGCGGGCGCGGGCTTTGAGGATTTGCGGGCGCGTGCGCTGCAGGCGTCGGCATCGGGCGAACTCGTGCGAGACGCGGCAGGTCTGCGGACGGAGTATGCCGACCTCATCGGTCTTTGCGACGCTTGGGACAGCGGCGAATCGACAGTCGACCTCGCACGGCCCGACGACGCTGAGAACTCTCTCGTACGACTGCACGACACCGTCCTCGCTGAGTTCCTGGTAAACCAGCGTCGCGATTTTGTCAGAGCGACCAACCGTGTCCTCAAGGCCGCCGCTCTCGTGGTCTTATCGAGCAAGATGTCTGAGGCCGATTCGAGGGGCGACTTTCAGCAGCGCTTCTGGAAATCCGGTGGGGTTCGCATCGACGTCCGCCTTCCCGCAGCCAAATCCCCGACCTGGCTCGGAGAAGGGCTCCCCGCACGTTCGCCCGGGTCAGGCTCAGGAGATGACAAGGCCGGCACGCCTCCAGCACCCGATCTCGCGCAAGATCAGCAGCGCCTGCGCACGCTCCAATCAGCGGCCCGCGAAGTGGCTACCGGACCGGCCGCCACTCTGTCGCCGGCGACGCGCACGTTGCTCACCGAGCTAGGCGTGGGTCGAGGACGGTTTGACGCGATCGCCGCCATCACGCTTCTCGATCGTGAGATCGGCGTCATCAGGGACCGACATCTCGCCGATCACGTCGGGGCTTGGACCGGTACGATTATGATCGGGACATTGCTCATCGATATCGATGATCGGGTTTTCTCAAATCCCGGCTGCGACCCCAAAGACCTGCCTTGCTACTGCGATCTCCTCGAGGATCTCACCTTTCGACACTGGGCGTCGTCGCAGGTGCATGTGCTCGGGATGGGGCAGGCGTTTCGCGTCAGACAGACCTTCAAGCAATACCTGCAGGGCGAACTTGTTCATACCGAACCGGTTCTGGCGGGGTCGACCAAGATCGCCTCGTTCCAAGAGCTGAACGAGACTGAGGAAACCTCGGACACCTTCACGAGCGAGGAGCGGGAGGAGGAACGCTCAGCCCGCAGTCAAAGCGAGTTCGAATTGAGCTCGGAGATCGAGCGTGAAGCGAAGAAGGAGCGAGAGACCGAGATAGGGGCTTCGCTCACCGCCAGCTATGGGACGGTCGCGATCAGCGCTATGGCGGGCTCGACGACGTCAACTGCGACGACTGAGGCAGTCAAGGAGGCGCGCAAGAACGCCCAACAGGTCGTGCAAAACGCGGTGAGTCGCATCCGCAATAAGTCGGAACAGCGCCGGACCTTGCGCACGCTGAGCCGCACCCAGCGCAACAACTCGTTCGAGGTGACGAACGGCGGCGGCTCGCTGACAGGTTTCTATTTTTCGATCAACAAAGAATACGAACACCAGTTGATCTTGGTCGACCGACGCTTGATGTTCCGCATCACAGTTCAACGCCCCTTGGCGTTTCTGCTGCACTGCCTAGCCACGCGGTCAGAGGCCGGTGTGTCGATCACGAAGCCAGTCGACCCCGAAGTTTATCCGATGCCCTTGGAAGGCCCACTGAAGAGCGCCAGCCAGATCACCCCACAGAACGCGCTCGCTTGGGCAGCCATCTATGGCGCCGAGGTTGAACCGGCCCCGCAGCCCATAACGGTCTCCCACGCCATGGCGGTCGATTACAAGCCTGACAAGTCGCGATGGGCGGGTGCGGAAACGATTGAGATCCCGAAGGGATACAAGGCCGATAGCGCGGCGCTCAACGTGTTGATGACCGATGTGATCGTCAGGACTGGCCCGTTCTGGTCGAACTCGGTCCCAGCGCAGATGGAAGTCCATCTGGGGGATAATCTCCTAGCGTTCTCCCAGTCGACCACAACTGCAACTCAGTGCGCTCTCAATGGGGAGGAAGCGGGCGTACGTTTGACCTATCACGCATTCTGTTGGGAACATGCGCTGAACGTGCTGGTCCACTGTACGGCGTCACCCACAGCCTACGCGTCGTGGCAGGTTAAGGCGTTCACCGCCATCCGCGACGCTTACGAACGGCGTAAGGCTGCCTACGACAACCAGGTTCAGGCCGCACTGATCAATCAGGGGGTCAAGCTCAGGGGCCGCAATCCTCTCAAGAACCGACAGTTGATCGAGGAAGAACTGCAGAAGTTTGTTCTCGGCGCCGTCTATCCGCCTTTTTATTACCGAGGCTTCGACTCTCTGAAGTTTGGCAAACCCTGTCATGAAAAGGACGGGGGGCCCGCTATGCCCGAAGTCGATTTCATAGACGCGCACCGCGAGACCCCGTGGGTCACCTTCTTTCTCCAAATGCTGGAGTTGAAGAACATGACCTACAAATTCCTGCCCTACGTCTTCGGCAATCGGCCCGACTGGATGACGTTGCGGCGACTTGAAGATCCCGATCCTCTGTTTGAGACCGCTATGACGGCCGGACAGGTCGTGATCGACGTGCCCGTATCACCCGGTATGACCGCCGCCTTCCTGCACTTCATCAACACCGGCGAGATCTGGGAGGGCGGCGATATGCCATTGATCGGTGATCCTATGTTCCAGGACGTGGCACACATGATCCAGGCGACTGAAGACCTTGACGACGGTGAGCCGGTAGAAGCGCCTTGGCAGGTCATCGCGCCGACAACCCTCGTCTACGTCTCCGATACCCCGCCGCCGCTACTGTAACGATCAGCTCCCGCTGCCGACGCCGTAATAGCCTTGGCGGAGCGTGAGGTTTTGCAGGTCCGGAAACAGGTGCCGGAGGACGGAATCGTAGTCATCCACGAGCCGTTGGCGGGTGGTGCGCGCTCTGCCGACAGCCGCTTCGATCTCGGCGCGAGCACCGCGGCGGACAAACGACTGCAGCGATGCCTTGCCCTCGAAATACAAGTCACGTCGCCAGTCATCTAGCGCCACAACTGGCGCCATTGCGAGCAACCCCTGCGCCGCCTGCGGCTTGGCCAAGGGAAGGACGATGGCGGATGTTGCTGAACCTGGGCGAAACCTGAACTGGACCCCTTCAAACTCAATCTCGGGGTTTAGGGCGGAAAGCGTGCCGACATAGTCCTCAAACCCCGTGAAACCAGAGGTCAGGAAGCCGCGATTGATGACCTCGGTCAGGGTTTGGGGTTTGACCTCGGCGACCTCAACCTGGCGCACCTGTACGACGCCATATTTCGGTCGGCCGTAAACGCAAATCGGGTCTCTCAAAAGCTCCAGAACCGTGGTGTCCCAGCGGACAGGGGCTGGCGCTTCGGGTGCTTCCGCCGGAGCTGCGGGGTCGCTCTCATCGCTCACCCCTTCCTCGACCGGGTCAGGGGAGGGGTCCTGTTCGCTGCCAGGGTGGAGCCCGAAGAGGGTGTTGAGAACCAGGGTGTCTATCGTGGCGGCGAAGTTTTCACCGTGCTGATAGAGCGTCGGTTGCTCCTGCCGTTCATCCTTAGCGATGGCCGAATGGCTTCCGACCTCCGGTTCCGTTAGGAGCGCTTTCTCAAGCCGTGTGAGCGCTTTGGCGCTGGCGGCGCCGCCGAGGTCGAAGGCGGCCTCCACTAAACCGGCTATCCTCGGATATTCGAGCGCCAGGCGCTTCACCTCGGCAAGGACTTCACCGACTGCGGCCTTTGCAGACGACAAAAGACGCAGCAGCGAGGCTCCGGCCTGAGCCAAGACCAGCAGACGCTCAAGTCGCTGCTCGCCCGCCTCATCTCCGCCTGCCCCAGAGAGAGGGCCGATCAGGCGGGCGAGGTGGTCTGCGCACCGATCCGCGATCTCTGGGTAGATTTGTAGGGGAACGCCTGCGGCATCCACCTTGGCGCGCACGTCGCTGTCGTTCATGCCCTCTCGCACACCCCTCCCAAACGGTTTGGGTGTTTCGCCCTGGGCTCGGGCCTTCGCTCTCTCGCGCAAGACCTCGAGCGGTTTGGCGATCAGCATCGCCTCGAAGGCATCCAGAAAATCCGTCGGCGGCTGCGGCGGCTCCGCGATCACTTCATCGGCCTTGGCCAGCACAGAACCCACTGGATCGATCGGTGGCGCTGAAGTCTGTGGCGGCGTGAACTCCCAAAACCTGGCGACCTGTTCGGAGATGGCGTGCAGTAGGGAATGGTACACGTCGGTCGGGCCGAAAAACCCGGTGACCACCTGCGGTTCGAACTGGCCCGTGAAGTCCTTCGGAAGGTGTACGAATTCGAAAGCGGTTTGTGGTCGCTGCCCCGGAGGTATGGCCTCCATTGAGGTGTTTGAGGTCACAAGCTTCGCCAACTCACTGAGCGTGAAGCCTTCGACCCATTCGTCGTCGAGACTCGAGTTTGAGACGATCAACCGTTCGAGAAAGTTCGAGTGCGCGAAATAGTCCTCCAAGACGTGCAGAGTGAAGCCGAGCTTCACGAGATCCGCGTTATCGAGCGTCAGCGAGCTTCGAAGGGAAAGGCTGTTGAGAAAGCCGCACGCAACCGTAATCGCATCGTAGAGGTAGCGTTTCATGCCAATATCGGCCGGGCCAGGGTCCGATGTGACAAAGCTTGCGAACTTCGCTTTGATCTCAGCGGGAGAGGCGCCCTTGACCAGGTCATAGGCAAGGGGACGATCGAGGTGCTGGTGCGGCATGTAGGTGCCGAAGTGCTCGTTGAAGAGCGCGTAAACCTCAGTCGCGGAAATCTTCTTCGGTTCGACGGCCTTTCTGCCAAACCGCGAAAGGCACTGAAACTGCATGATCGTATAGACAAGCTCCATCGTTGACCCGAACGCTTCTGGTCCCGATACCCGCAAATTGGGGAGGTCCCTGGCCCGCTTCAGCTCTTTCAAGTGCTTGCGCGCGTCGGCGCTCACCTCATTGAGATCGTCGAGAATGGCAGCTTCGACACCGAGGCGGCGACCGGCCTTTTCGAGCACCTCAAGCTTCCAGAGAATATCGGACGCAAAGGCCTGAAGCTTGCCGGCCAAGGTTTTGGGCGCCCCAGCGATCTGCAATACGAACTCGGCGACCGCCGGGTCGTAGACCTGCGACATGTCTGCAATCCAATTGCCGAGATAGACGCAATAGGGGTCAGCGGGCGAGTTGATGCGCTCCAAACCCTGTTGAAGGGTAGCGGACCAGCGGTCGTAGATGGCTTCATGGTTGGTCGCTAGCATTGGCCCCCCCGACCGATGCCGAGGGGAGTTCGACCCCTGACAGCGAGCGGTTACGCTATCGCCGATGGCGCAAAAGAGCCACCATCAATGGATCTTCCAGCGCCACGTGCCGTGACGAGCGGTCATTCAGTGCACATTAAGAGAAATGCACTGGAAGGTGAGGGGAGGGGCCGCTTTTGACTCGTAGCGGCTATTGCAAAGGTCCGCTTAGGACACGGGCTTTCGGCTCGTCTGAAACTATTTGAACAGGCGCGAGAGCAGCCCCCAAAGGCTGACCGTCGAACGAGCATAGACCCGATTGTAGGCAGCTTTCTTGGGATTGGTTAGCCAGCCGGCACCGCGCGGCGCCTTGACGCCGAGACTGTGTCGCACGACCCGCTTGAGGGATGTCCGCGCCGCGAAGCTTTTCCGCAAGCTCGGCTTTCTCAATCCGAATTTCATCGCCATCTCCCCGTTAGTCCTACTATGACGGGTGGTGGTGAGGGACCGCAAGTCGGGCCAACGTTGTCACTGCAGTTCGGGGGATCTGATGTCAGACTATGATCAAGTGCCATTCGCGGGGGTGGAGTTCGCTGATAATCCTGAACCGCGCTGCCCGTGCGTGCTGCTGCTGGACACGTCGATGTCGATGTCGGGCGCCAAGATCCAGCATCTCAACGAGGGCCTGAAGGTCTTCATCGAGGAGATGAAGAGCGACAGCATGGCCGCCAAACGGGTCGAGCTCGCCGTCGTCACCTTCGGCCCGGTCGAGGTGGTCCAGACCTTCGTGACGCCCGATCAGTTCTACCTGAATGATCTGCGGCCGACTGGGGACACCCCCATGGGCACCGCAGTGCAGACGGCCCTGTCCCTTATTGAAGAGCGGAAGTCGGCCTACCGGGCCAATGGGGTCGGCTATTACCGCCCCTGGGTCTTCCTGATCACGGACGGCGAACCGACTGACGACGTCTCGGCGGCCACAGCCGCGATCCGCGTCGGCGAGGAGAGCAAAGCGTTCATGTTCTATGCTGTGGCGGTGGAGGGTGCGGATATCGACCGGCTGAAGTCTCTCACCACGCGCACGCCCCTCAAGCTCAAAGGACTGGCCTTCCGGGAGCTCTTCGTCTGGCTTTCAAACTCTCTCGGCAGCGTTTCGAGGTCGCAGCCGGGCGATGCTGTCCCACTCGACAATCCCACTGCTCCGGACGGCTGGGCCGTGGCCGGCTAATGTGGCGCTATGCTGCGGCGAGGACGACGGGCTCCTCCCATCTGAAACGCGACGAAGTTTGCCAGGACCGGTTCGAGGTCTGGTCGGCCGACGGTGTCTTTCTCGCCGCCGTCTCTGATGGCGCCGGCAGTGCGAAACGCGCCGAGGTTGGGGCTGAGGTCGCCGTCCGGCAGGCGCTCGCATTCATGCGCGCCGGTCATCAGGAGGCGACAGACTGGCCGGCGCTGCTGGCTTCCGCCTTCGATGAGGCCCGTGCGGCGGTGCTGGCCCAAGCGGATTCTGAAAACCTGCCCGCGCGTGACTTCGCCTGTACCCTACTGCTTGTCGCCCTGACGCGGGAGGGCGGGGCGGCAGGGCAGATCGGCGACGGCGTGATCGCCCTGCGCGATGACGCGGAGGAGGGCTGGTCCTGGGTGTTCTGGCCCCAGAAGGGCGAATACGCCAACATGACGCGGTTTCTGACTGATCCAGAAGGGGCCAGCCCGCCCGATCTAGCCGGCATCCGTAAGTCCGTCTTCGAGATCGCCCTTATGACGGACGGTCTCGAAGCCCTGGCGCTCAACTACTCGGAGCGACGCACCCACGATCCATTCTTCGAAGGAGTGCTGGCCCCGCTTCGGTCGGCGGAGGCGGTCGGCGAGGTCGAGGATCTGTCGACGGGACTGGCCGACTTCCTGGCTTCGCCCCGCGTCAGCGAGCGGGCCGATGACGATCTGACCCTGGTCATCGCCACCCGGACGGTCTCGTAAAGATCGATGTCTAACTTGGTGGTCGCCAGCACCGGAAAGCCTCTGAGGCTCCTCGCGGAGATCGGCAAGGGCGGCGAAGGCGCGGTGTGGTCGCTGGCCGACGCATCCGATCGGGTCGCCAAAATCTATCTGAAGCCGCCGAGCCCCGCCAAAGTAGAGAAGCTTCGGCTCATGGCCGCAATGCCCGGCAGAGACCTGTCCAAGGTCGCGGCTTGGCCGCTGGATCTGGTTCTCAATGGCCGCCGGGAGGTGACGGGCTTCATCATGCCCAGAGTCGCGGCCCATTCCGATGCCCATGAGCTCTACAGTCCAAAGAGCCGGGCCGGGTCCTTCCCGGAGGCCGATTTCCGATTCCTGGTTCACGTCGCCTCTAACGTCGCCAGAGCCTTCAGAGCGGTGCACCGCACCGGCTACGTCATCGGCGATGTCAACCACGGTCATCTTCTTGTCGGGCGTGACGGCCGTGTTGTCCTAATCGACTGCGACTCATTCCAGACACCCAAGCCAAACGGCGTCCTCACATGTGATGTCGGAGTGGCGCTCTTCACGCCGCCGGAGTTGCACTGTCGATCGTTCAAAGGTCTGGTCCGCACCCCCGACCATGACGCCTTCGGGATGGCGGTCCTGATCTTTCATCTGCTTTGCATGGGTCGTCACCCCTACGCGGGGGTCTGGTCCGGGCGGGGGGAGATGCCGATCGAAAAGGCGATCGCCGAGCGACGCTTCGCCTACGGCGCTCACCGCAAGACCATGATGATGGACCGACCGCCGGGCACGGTCGACCTAGCGGTCCTCGGCCCGAGGATTTCGGGTCTGTTCGATGCCGCGTTCGCCCCGACGCCGGGACGCCCCCGGCCGACCCCGGCGGACTGGGTCTCGGCGCTCGACACGCTGAAAGCCGCCCTCAAGCCCTGCACCGCTTCAGGCGCGCATTTCTATCCTTCGCATCTGGCTGGATGCCCTTGGTGCGTGATTGAAGGCCAGACCGGCGCGCGTCTTTTTGGCCATCGCATCCGGGGTGAAGCCGGGCAGGTCATCAACATCGCGGCCCTGTGGAGCCAGATCGAGCGCGTCACGCCGCCGCCCCCCGACCCGGCGCTCCCCTCCGCGGGGCTCTGGAAGCCTCCCGCCGGGATGGACGTCCCGTCTCCCCTCCCGAAGCAGGTGCGGATTGCGGCCTCGGTGGCGGCGGTCTGCATCGGCCTTGTCGCGTGCGGATCCGACGGCGGGGTGGGCCCTATGGGCGGCATGATCGGTGCAGGAGTGGCGTTCGCCATTTGGCCTCGCGTGTCGGCGGCAAGGCGCCAGGCGCTGGCCGCCGCCGTCAGCACGGCTCAGGCGACCTGGAACCAGTTGGAGGGACGGTGGAGGTCTCAAGCGACCGTCGCCGCCTTCCTGACCCTGAAAGGTCAGTTGTCTGAAGCTTATACCGAGTTGAAGGGTCTTCCCGCGCGCAGGGTGAAGCTCTTGGCTGAACTCCAGGCGAAGCGTGAGGCGCACCAGAAGGTTCAGTACCTGGACCGCTTCCGCATTGATCGGGCGCAGATTCCGGGCGTCGGTCCCGGTCGGGCCGCGACGTTGGCGTCCTTCGGCATCGAGACCGCGGCCGATGTTGAGCGCTACAAGGTCCTCAATGTGCGGGGATTCGGGCCCTCGCTCTGCGATGCGCTCGTTGGCTGGCGCCGGCAACATGAAAGCCGGTTCCGGTTCAACCCCGCGGCCCCGGTGGATCCGCGCGAGACCCGTCGTGTGGAGGACACGATCGAGACCCGGCGAAAGCAGCTAGTGGGCCGACTGCAGGCCGGGCCGCGAGAGCTTCTAACGTCTCAGTCGAACATTCTGGCGGCCAGAACCCGACTTGAGCCTGTCCTCAAGTCGGCGTGGGACGACCTGCAGCTGGCCCTGGCTAGACAGCGCGCAGCGTAAGGCCCCCCTGCCTAGGCGGTCGCGTGCCGCTGCGAGCGCGGCTTGCCTCAATCCTCAAAGGCCCCGTCATTACGGCCCAAAGTTGATCCATCGCCATCGACTAGGAATGACTCAACGAGGCTCTTCGTAAGGTCCGCATTGAAGGCGGCGCTGGTACCTAATCCAGTGCGTACGCAACTGACTCACCGGAGCCGTCGACGCGGTCCGCTGCGGACACTGCAGATGGGTACGTCCAGTCCCCACCACGCTCACCGGTACTTCCCGCTTCGATTGTCAAACGCCTGCTTAGTGCCCTCAAGCACGTTGACGACGTGCGAATTAACGACACCGTCTTCTATCGAACCGGAGTGATAGCTGATGGACGAATTGTGCCTGCGATCGAAGGATGCCCGGATGATCTGCTCCGCGTCGCATACAACGGCCAAATTCGGGTTGTGAGTCACCATTATGATTTGACGGTTCTTCTTCGCCTCACAGATCACAGGAACCAGAAGGTTCACAATCGTTTCGTTGTCCAGATTTTCCTCCGGTTGATCGAGAATGATCGGGTTCCTGCCCCGGTCAACAAGAAGGTAGAAGATAAGCAGCAACGCGCCCCGTTGACCCGGAGAAAGCTGCTCGATCGGCGTGTCTTGGAAAAGAAGCGTGTATTTCGGTTCGATATATTCAAGTCCGTAGACGTAGTCGTAAACTTCCTCGGGCTGCCTTTCCTTGCGCATGAGCGGGGCGATGCCCTTCCCGGAAGGCTCAGATTTTCGGCTATGATCCTCTAGCAAATCCGCGACCGACTTCACGAAGCTCGCGGCTCCCTCAGGCGTGTTGAACGACACCTGATCCGCCCGAAGCTTGATAGCTGCTCTGCTCTCATCTTCGCCGCGCAGGTCGCCAACGTGCTGTTTGACCATCGAGAAGAGCGTTTCCGAGAAAGCCTCGTGGAACACGCTGAGGTTCGCCTCAAACTGGAGCTTGTACTCCTCCCTGATAAGGGAGTTGGCCTCGATCACATCCTGTAGGGGCTTGAACAAGAGGGAGCGGGCCTCTCGTTGTTGGGAGAGGATATCGTAGATTTTTCTGACCAGTTCGAGGCGTTCGCCGGAGCGTACTTGAAGACGCTCCGGCAGGCTCAGGATCATTTCGCGGCGCTTTTCCAAACCCTTGATCGTGTCCGGGGTGTCGGCATCCCCCACAAGAGCTTCTCGCCGAGCTTCCCACGCCTTCGATGCTTCCAAGTAGGATTGTCGCAAGCGTTGAGGCTCATTGAGCTTCTCCCGAAGCGCAACAGCCTCGGCTTCCAGTCGTTGCCTTTCAGCCTTCGCCTGCTCCGACTTATCCAAGCCTTCTTTGATTTCACCCTCGAACGCCGCAGTAGCCGCTTGCAGAGGGGCTTTGTCGATCTTGGCCTGCAACACGACAGAGAGTTGCATCCCGACGGTAGCAAGATCCTCCGCGACGTCGGCTTCAAAGAGGGCGATTTGTCCTTCAAGAATGGCGACCCTATCGAGGACACTTTTGGCTGCTTGTAGCTTGGTCCGCGCGAGGGCCTGCTGTTCGTTGGCCGCTTTCTCAAGCGCTGCTGCGGTGTTGAGCTCGACTGAAATTTCCCCAAGCCGGGCAGCTGCCTTCTTCTGCTCCTCGTTCAGTTCTCCTGTGGGCTCGGCGACCTCCTGAGGCTTAGACGCGTCAAGCTCCTCAAGCTGAAGATTTTTCAACCGTATCTGCTCATCCAGATTGCTCTTGATGCTCGGATGCATGTTCCGTTCGATCGCTGTGATCTTACGGTTCAGCTCGGCTAGATTTTTCCGGTGCTCGGCGAGTTTCGCCCTAAAGCCTTTCTCCTGGGTCTCGGTCAGCTGATCGAAGCTGAGAGCTCCCAGTCTCGCCTCGCCGAGATGGTCGAAAATGACAGACCGGAGCTCCAGCTCAAAGCCATCAGACTTTCCGCTCACATGATCGTTGCACAGGGCTTCGAAGCGGCCCTGCGGAATGTATTTCACCAACTCGACCCGATCGCTCGACGGATTGTCTGCCAAGTTTGCTTCGTTAGGTGATCCCGCTAGCCAGTGCAGCGCGCCATCAAACTGGCGGGCCGGCTCTCCTGATTTTCCCCTGAAGCGGTCAATCCGAAGGAAGGAAAAGTGGTGTGGATCTTTCGAGTTACCTAGCAACGCGATGACATCTGCGAGGGCGCTCTTCCCGCTGCCCTTGTTCCCAATGACGGCCACAAGGTCAGGATTCAGCGGCAGCTCAACGCCGTCGAACCAGACATCCGTCAAAGGACTTCCGTCCACTTTCCGAAGTCCCACCTTGTCGATGTAGAAGGTGCGGTCTGCCTTTACCTTCTCCCGCTTCGGGGGGGAGCTACCGATGAAGCACCTTTTCTCCGGCTCTTTGATAGCCTGCAGAAGGCCTTCCCATGTCGGATCGGCTTTGATCCAAGTTCTCCGACCAGAAGGATAGTCGCCGTAGCCTCGGCGGTCGTTATCCCCCTCGACGCCTACAAAGCAGTGAGCGTCGCTGCCTGACACAGGCAACCTTGGCACTCCGCCGAGCGCAGCCTGAAAGGCATCGAAAAACTTCTCATTCTGAGGCGTTCGCGTTCCGACAAAGGCTTGCCAAGTCGGATCGTCTCTTACCTCGAATATCGTAGAAGCCCGAAACAGGCTCAGGGCGTAGGCGTAATGCTCCATTGGGTTGATACCGCCGAGACCGTCATACGTCCCCCAGGGCATGAAGCCGACCGCGAGTCCCACGGGCAGCCGCTTCAGAGCTTCTTTGTATGGCTCGACTTTGAGCTCTGCGATCTCGTAGCCAGCCCTCAGCGCGACTTCATCGTCGCTATCGACAACTTCCTTTTTATATCCGTGCGTTTTGAGCTTGTCCGCGCCGGCATCTCGAGCGCACTCCCTCAGAGCGGCCGGCGAGAGCGGCTTATCGATCAGCTCGATCCGCATGGCGGATACGAAGTCCCGGAGCTCTTGCTCAGGCGCATTGTCCGAGAAGATCATGTGGGCGTTGAGACGCCCTTTGGGCGAGCACACACGCAGCTCGATCCCGGGGAACACTGTTTTGGTGAGCGCAGGCGCGCCTGGTTGCGCGAGTCGGTTCTTCAGCGCGAACCACCCATCGAAGCTCCAGTAGTCCATAATAGCGAACACGGCCGGCCTAGCCTTGTTCATCGCGTCGATCATCTCATCGACAAGGGCGATGTTCGCGGCCGAATTCATGTCCCCAACAAACTTCGGACCCTTCCAGAAGAACGAGGCAGGGGTGTGGATGTGGAGATCCCATTCTCTCCATTCAGAACCCCTCGGATACTCAATGCTCATGCTTTCCCCCAAAACTTGTTCATGGGAGGCTAGCCCCTACGAAAGATCATGCAACCCAACCGCGACGTGGCCTTTCGTGGGCTTGAACCAAGAGGTCCGCTTCCCGGCGTTGATCCGATGTCCCCTGATGCGCGTTCGCGACGTCGGAGACCGCTGCAGATGACTCAAATCGGCGGTTTTGGGCGTCATCCAATCGCAAAGTCAGGGCACCCGACCGGAGCGGACAGCCGACAACGGTGCCGCAGCGTGTCAGACCGGATACTCGCTCATAGGATCAGTCACGGGCGAGGGCCTTGCGTCACGCTTGCTCGAGCGGAAGCAGCCGGCCGCGCCGCCCGATGCGTGCGACGGGACAGAGCAGGTCTTCGAAGGCGTCCTACATCCGCGTTCCTCTGGCAGAGATCGAGATACACGGGGGTAACTTCGCAGCGATTTGCACGCGGAGATAAATGGCGAGGGCGGACCGCTGACGAAACCCATGGACGGGGATCGGCTGAGGCCGCTTCCGGATCGACACGCGCTGGCCGAACCTCCTAGAGTTCCTGCGTGATTTCGGACGATTTTCAATCCCCCCTCGAACTCCTGAGCTCCGACGACCTTGGCGACGTGGGGGAGGCCGAGTTCGCCGCCCTAGCGGCCAAGGGCCCCCTGATCGTCAACAAGGCGATCCGCGATCGCGGCGGCTGGGACTACATGCTCCAGGCCCCGGCGGAGAACGAGGTGAGCGTTCCGCTCGATGCGCGGACGGTCCTTTGGACCACCTATGTCCAGGTGAAGGCGATCTGGAAGGACCGTCGACCGTGTGTCCGGCTCAGTCTGTCCGCCGCCGAGAAGCTCGCCAAACAGAAGGACGCCACCTTCGTGGCGGCCCTTCTCTACGATCGGACCACCCGCGACTGCACGGCCCTCTATCTGGTGGAACTTAAGGGCGACCGGCTAGCCAAGGTCCTCAAGGCCCTGCGCCGCTACCAGAGCGACGGCGTCAAGGCGCTCAACAATAGCGTCATCCACCTGCCCCTAACGGCGTCGGATCGGCTCAAGACCCTCTCGGGTCCCGCGATCCGCGAACGCCTGGCCGAGGCTCACAGGCAAGCGGGACCGGAGGGCTACCCGTCCTTCAAGACCCGGGAGCTGGCGACTCTCGGCAAGGGGGACCGCCCGCTGCGCGGCACGATCACCCTGCACGGCATCGACGCGGAGGGCCTGTTCGACGTTCTGATGGGCAAGCGCCCTTGGACGGCGAGCCTGTCCGACGTCGTCGAGACCCGGTTCGACATCGACCTGCCGGCCAGCGACGTTCCGGGGGGAAGGGGGCAGGTGCGATTCACGCCCGCGCCGCAGGCGCAGTGCGAGCTGACGGTTTCTTGGAAGGGGGCAAGAGATCGTCTTGTCTTCAATGGCGAACACCATCGATTGACGCTTCCGGGCCCGAAAGGCTTGGTCACGCGATCCCGCATGACCTTTGGCGGCTTCACCGTCGAACACGAAGGCGGCCGGATCGGTCTGCAGACCACGGTCTCGGGCGCCGAGGCAACCATCCTGAGTCTACCGGCCTGGCGGCGGTTCTGGCGCCTCATGGAGGCGTTGCGCGCCCGCCGGGTGGACTTCAGCCTGCGGTCGCCCTTGCTCCGGGAGCCGCTGACCTGGAGCTATGACGCCGCGCCGGCTGAAATCCCCGTCCATGTCTCCCATACGCTGCTGGCCGTTGAGGCGGCCATCGCACTCGCCGACCAGCTCGATCTCCCGACGGCGCCGACGGCCATGGAGCCCATCTCCGGCGCCGCGAAGGCCCTAGTCATGGCGCGCCATCTCGGCATGCCGGGCAAGCCGAACTTCACCTTCACGATCAACAGCGTCCATTCGGCCGAACCCGATCACGACAAATCCCCCCAGGAAGGAGTCTACGTCGATTTCTTCGACTTGGGCGACACCCGCGTCGCCTTCGCCACCCGACTTCGCATGATCTGCACCGTTCAGGACGGCGAGGATGTCTGGTCGAGCGACAAGGCGAGACGGTTGGACATCCGTCGGATCGAACAATCCGAGGCGGCCTTTGCAGCGTTCGCCGAGGAGGCCAAAAGGTTGAACGGCTCTAGTACTCTGTTCCTCGGAGACATCGATGACGACTTCCTGCGCCGCGCGCTTGGTGAGGTCACAGAATTTTAGCATCCGTCCGGCGGCCCGTGCAGTCACTCCCGCTACGCACATTCCGCATCGTGCAAGGGCAGCAAGCCTCAAAGAGCTTGCCCTCTACCTCAGTGGTCGCGCCTTCACGCGGTTTGCCTCTCGCCGCCAAGAACGTCAGCGACCCAAGCCGGTAGGCGTTCCAAGACCCGAGGCTCGCTCCAGTCTGCGTCAACCTCCCGCACCTCGATCCGCGGAGTGAGGTGCACGGGCGCGGCGAGATTGGTGGCGCTCACATGGATATCGAGCTCGAGTGTCGACTGGCCCGGATCGACTAGGGCCCAGACGGTATCGCTCCAACGCCGCCCGGCCCTGAACTCATCGCATTTCAGAGTGGCGTTGCCCTCGGCATCTGGCTGGTCCAGCCAGTAGAAGCCTGTCGGGTCGCGGTCCCGTTGGTGGAGTCCAGCTAAGGGAGAGATGTAGCGCTCCCGCGGAACGTCAGGCGGATCGAGTGCGCAGGGCGCTCCACCCAAGCATTCGAGCGTGCTCTCCTTCACCACCAGCAGGTGTTCTCCGTTGGCGCGATAGCGGACGAGCAGCTTCGGGGCCGTAACTTGGCTCGAGTTTTCGAGATGATAGGTGGCTTGGACAAATCTCATCCCTTCCATCACTCGGTTGTGTAGATTGGCGAAGGTGTCGCGAGCTTTTCCGACGAACGCCGCATAGTCGCTGCTGTACTTCTTGACCTCCCAATCACCCACACCGGAGTATCCCGAGATCATGGGTAGGTCATAAAGATCGCTTCCGGTGGCGCGGAGCCTCGCCTTTGGGAAGCGGTGGACCAGCTCGCTCAGCAACCCTTCCTGCACCTGCGCGGACAGCGGCGGCAACTGCGGCAGGATCTGCTGGATAATGCCGTTACCGTCCATATGGTCGAAAGTACAAACCAGGGTTGGCCGTGTCGCTTGCGCCGCACTCAACTCTCGACGCAACCGCGCCACCTCACGCGTTTCTTCATCCGCCTCGTCCGGGAGCTGCCAGGACCCGGGCGATGCGAATGCCTTGAGGCCGGACATGCGTGCGCGGATTAGCGGGCCCCGGTCGAAGGACACCAAGACGACTTGTCCGTCGTAGTCATCGTCCAATGCACTGGCCACTAGCTGGTCATCGGCGCGTGCCGGGTCGAGGTCTGGCCAGCGATCCCAATCGATCCGTCGTCCCTGCAGCAGCCGCAGGGTGAGCGATTTCGGCCCAATCTTTAACGGCACGACATGGCCAGGTTCGATCGAGGCGGCCTCAAGGAGATCTAGTGCCGCCCGGGAGCGATCTCGACGTCGCTTTCCTTCGCGATTGGTTTTCAGACGGTCTAGTTCATCAATCACCACAGGGGCGACAACGAGCTCGATCTCCGACGCGTCCTCGAGCAGGTCGCTCCAGGGCAGGTCTTTCAGGTCCCTGAGATGTATGAAACAGTTGGTATCGATGTAGGCGCGCGTCTTCATCGCTCCGTCTTACCATCGATACCTCGCGCTGCATCCTCGGCGACTCGTCCGTCACTACGTCAGGTGGCCGAGCCCCGATGTGTGGGAGCGTTTGCGACGACCGGCGGCTCTCTAGTTCAATTCAACGTCAACTTAAGGCCAGTTCGCCAAGGACCGCTTCTGGCGCTCTGCAGGCGCGGCGTGGTCTGCGGCAGCTCTCCATTCAATTCGGCTACGGGAGCAGTGGTTCGCAGGCAGCGGCGAAGGCGGCGAAGGTTCCGGAGAAGCAGTGGATCCGCGGCACGCCATGCGCTTCAATGGACGTGAAGAGGCTCGTCAAGCGCGCCCGCTGTTCTGTCTCAGGCAGCATGTCGACGTAGAAGATGTGCTTATCGACGGCGTCTTCGCCCTCTTCGGCGAACTGCCGGATGATGAACCGAAGGACGGCGTCTTCCACCGGCAGGCTGTAGCCGACGATGACGAGGACGGAGGTGTCCCGCATCAAGCGGACGGCTTTGGCGAAGATCTCGCGGAAGTAGGAGTCAGTGTAGACCTGTTCCCGCGAGGGCATGATGATGTTCGGCGCTAGGCCATCGGGGCGCTCCAGCGCGCCGGCGGTGTAGTCGAAGACGTAGCCATCCTGTTCCCGAAAGATCTCGAACCCACCGTTCAGCTTGAGGATGTGGCTCATCAGCCAGTGGTCGCGGTTCGAGAGGTCGATCGTGAATCCTTCGAGCCGCGCCGGCGTCACGCCGCGATAGGTATAGAGGAAATGGCTATCGTCTGGCGCGAGGAACGCGTCGAGAATGGTTTCGATGATGAAGTCGTAGTTGGTGCTGATGAAATGGTATCGGAGGCCCTCCGCGAGTCCCGACGATCCGTCGGACTGATCCCAAAGTCTGCGGAAGAACCTCACCATGTCGGCCTGCTCGGTCGATGCGGTCGCCATGGTGAACTTCTGGGTATCTTCTCGTAGGTGCACTTTGGGGCACATCGTCTCGAACCGAGCCGCGATCGCGTTGCGAAGCTTGTTCCGGATGATGCCGATGTTGGCGAGGTCGTAATATCGTGACCGGATCTCGGGAAACGCCTCTTGGACATCGAGCAGGTAAACGAGCTGCTGGAACCGTTCGAACGAGATGTCCTCCGAACTGTCTTGGTAGCCGAAGAGGCGCGCCAGTGTTTCCAGGCTGAAGACGTCCTCGAGTTCCTCAATCGGAACCGTGAAGAGCTGGGCTCCGGTTGGCGATCGAAGATCCCACGACTTCGAGAAGCCCGCGCCCGTCCAGAAGGTCATATTCCGGAGGGGCACGCGGCGTTCGCCCCCCCCTTTGTAGGACATGGAGGCCGCCACTTGCGCGAACGCGGACACTGCTGGGTGCAGTGCGAAAGGTGTGGGGTGAGCTGGGCTCTTCTTCGCGGGCTTCTCAGCTTCGGTCGTGGCCCTATTCTTCGTCAACTCGCTCCCCGCGCAACTCAGCAACACCACAAGCAACCTGACATGGTGCCGATCCGGCGTACAGAGCCAAGTCCGTGAGCTGATCGGACCTTGAGGCGGCTTGATGCCGGCACATGATAGGGCGCGAGACGTTATTACGCCGAGACGTTGGTCATGCTGCAGCGATTACAAACTACATCGCTTCGCCGCGAACCCATCGGACGATGTCCGTTTTCCTCTCGGAGGCCAATGTCCGCTCCTGGCGCTGAAGGGCTGCTGCGGGAGTAGGATAGGAATCGACAGGGAGGCGACCTCAATGGAGGTTGGCCATGCGCCAGTCTGACCTGTTCATCCAACCGAGGCGCCCGTGGAATGCCGGCCGTCTGATCGGCCCCAAGGCGCCGCTGAAGCCGAAGCACATCTGGGCCATTCGACAGCAGTTGAAGGTCGCGAGGAGGGTGCGCGACCTTGCGATGTTCAACTGCGCCCTCGACGCCAAGCTGCGCGCCTGTGACCTGGTTCGCCTCCGGGTCAGTGACGTGGCTCCGGGCGGCGCGCTGCGCCAGCGTTCGATCGTCATCCAGCAGAAGACCGGGCGGCCCGTGCCGTTCGAGATCACAGAGCCTGCGCGTGACGCCATCGCCGCCTGGCTGGAGGTCCGCGGCCACCGGGACGATGACTGGCTGTTCCCGAGCCGCAGCCGACCGGGTCAGCACATCGGCACCCGCCAGTACGCACGGCTCGTGGATCGGTGGGTCCGGATGATCGACCTGGAACCTCAGGGCTACGGCACCCACAGCCTCAGGCGTACGAAGGTGGCTCTCGTCTACAAAAAGACCGGCAATCTTCGCGCCTGCCAGCTCCTGCTTGGCCACAGAAAGCTGGAAAGCACCGTCAGGTATCTTGGCATCGAGGTGGACGACGCTCTGGAGATGTCAGAACAGATTGACCTGTGACACACGACCGGGCCGAAAGCAGGCCCGGTCATTGGCTCCTTTGGGTGGAAAGCGGAACTTGCGACAGCTAAGCTGGGTCCATGGCCGTCATTGCTCAAACGAAAGCTTGCCTGCGGATTTTCGGCGATGATTTGAACCCGGACGAGGTCAGCGAGATGTTGGCCGCGTCGCCCACACAATCTGCCCGAAAGGGCGACGTGAGAGGCGGACAGTCCCAACGACAATACATCGAAAAATCGGGGTCGTGGCGGTTCAAGGTCCCTGACAAGCAGCCGGGAAATCTCGACGCACAGATACAGCAAATCTTCGCCTCCCTAACGTCTGACATATCGGTGTGGTCCGATCTTTCTAGCCGGTTCAGGATCGACATTTTCTGCGGTCTGTTCATGGACGCGGGAAACGAGGGGCTCGAAATCTGCCCGGGAACGCTGCAAGCGATGGGTCAGCGCGGCGTTACAATGAGCCTCGATGTCTACGACCCGACGCCGGACTAATGTCTCCTATGGGTCGGGAGCCGACAGTCACCTAAGGGTGGGAAGCGGACGTTAGTCCGCAACGATCCGATAGCTCGAAACCTGGCCCTCCTGATCCAACTCGATCAACAGCCACTCATGGTCGATGGGCATCATGCTTCCATCGGGCCCAAGGACGTAGATCATCTCGCTTCCGTCCCACTTGTCGGTAGGGGTTGGCTCTCCGAGCAGCTCAACGACTGCGGCGCGCTCCATGCCCTCAAGGGGATGCTCTTTCAGTAGGCTGCCGACCATGTGGGCGCGCTCACGGGTGCCGAGGTCGGCGTTCCGCCATCGCTCCTGATCGAAATCGACGCTGGCGCGTGATCCGCACCCGGCAATGAGCAGGCAGGCAAGTAGGAAAAAGCGCATCGGCAACGCTGACATCAAGTCTGAACGTCCGCAACGGGTCGGAAGCGGTCTGTCGCCTGAGGGTGGGAAGCGGACGCTCGCGCGCTCACTAGTGAGCCGTTCGCGAACGCGAACGCCCCCTAAATGCGAGAACGGCCCCTAGACGATTCACGGTGCAGATCATCGCCTCGCTTGAGTTCTCACCGACAAAGTGAAAGCCGTGATTGGCAAAGCCGGGCGGGATTGGAATGTGATGATAGATGCCCCCATCGACACGTGCTCCACACTCTCCCGCTGCCGCGATGATCTTGCTGACCTCCACGCCTTCCGGCACCCAGTATGAATCGGCTTCGGGCAAATCTCGATAAACCGAGCCGGGGGCTTGGGCCTCCGGTGCCGCGCAACTGGCGGTTAAAACGAAAACGCTCAGGGCCATATAACTCAGCTTCATGAGCGCACGATCCGACAATGCTAGAATGTCCGCAATGGGTCGAGAGCGGAAGGTCGCCTCGGGATGGTTAGCGGGCCGCCCCAAGGGGCGAACGTTTGTCTGACGGTGGAAGCCGACTCGTTCAGCCCTGATGAGGGCTTTGCACAACAATCATCTTACGGTCCGGACGTGAACACGTCACCAGCACAGAGCCGTCACTAGTATTGAAGCGGACAATCCGGAGATCGTTGCTTTCTACAATGTTCACGGGCGCGATAGCGAAATCGTTAGCCATGCTGCGAATTGCGGCGAGGCAGGCTTCAAACTCAATCGTCCGTGTAGCTGTCGGCATACCGGTGCTGGAGGTGCTTTGGACAAACTCTGAGGACGTGTCGGCTGGCGGGGGTGCGGACGAACCATCGCCGCAGGAGGCGAGAGCCAAGGTGCCGAGCACCGCGAACCGTTTGAGCATGACTAGCCTCCCACCCGAGATGCTACACGGCCGGTCAGCTAAGTCGAGCAAGGCGAGACAACGGATTGCCGAATGAAAGTCCGCTAGGGGTCGGGAGCGGCCCTTCGGCGGCCTTGGCCGTCATGTCCGGTTCCCGCCGCGGCGCCAATGTCCGGTGTTGGCGCGAGTAGGCCCTTGTCGGTGATGACCTTGAACGGGCGCTCCGCCTCCTACGACCGCTTTTGACGCATAGCTCTGCCATATTGACTCACTCGCCTGTTGGGCGAACGGTGCAACTGAGGCGAGTTGGGGGCGTGAATGTCTATTGATCGGCGTGTGCTGCTTGGCGGCCTGATGGCGGGCTGCCCGGGAGGTCTTCTTCTGACGGCGAAGCCGGCGCGGGCTCAGTCGATCCAGTATGCCTATGACGCACTCGGACGGCTGACGAAGGTCACCTATCCCGATGGGACGGTCACCATCTACGGCTATGACGCCGCCGGCAATCGCTCCGTCGCCTACACCGGCCCAACGCCGCCGCCGCCCGTCGCCTCGGTGAATCCCACGTCCGTGGAGGGCGGCATCTCCTCCGACGCCGGACCCGCGACAGCCTCCGCCACGGGCGGCCTGGGGCCGTACAGGTTCGCTTGGGAGCGGGTGTCCGGCAACACCGCCACCGAGGCGACGACGCCCAACTCGGCCGCCACCCAGTGGATCTACACCGGCTCTCCGGTCGGCCCGCCCAAGCTCTCCTACTGGCGCTGCCGAGTCACGGACGCCGCGAACAACGTCGCCTACACCGCACAGGTGACCGTCAAGATGAACATGGAATGAGGGATCAGCAGACCATGACCCGACTTTCCACCATCCCCCATTTTGTCTCCCTTTTCGGACGTGCGGCCGCGGCGCTGTGCGCCGGTCTGCTGCTCGGCGCGCTGCCGACAGCCGCCGCCGCCCAGACCGAAATCGATCCGCCGAAACCGTATGAGCTGACGGACGGCAACGGGATCAGCCTCGTCGGCCTGTCGCTGTCGGTGCCGACCACGACCATCGGCGTCGGACAGCCGGACCAGGGCGGCCTGTCCTATTCCGCGACCTGGGATGGAAGCACCAATGCGTGGCGGCACAGCATCTCCGGAGGCGTCTACCAGAAGAGAGACCAGCAGTTCCCCCAATACCAGTGGTACACCGTCACCGTCATGGGTCAGTCGGTGGATTTCCGCTCCGACGGGTTCGGGAACTACGAAGTCGTGCCGGGCAGCGGCACGGGAACCCTGACGCTCAGCGGCGACATCTGGACCTACACCGCCAACGACGGAACGATCGCGACCTTCGCCAAGGGTCTGTCGACTTACTGGCCCTACCGCGCCAACCAGGGGGTCATCACTCGCATCGTGAAGCCTGACGGCGAGGCGATCGACTTCACCTACACGTCCCGAGGCACGGGCACGAGCGCTCAACGGCGAATCCAGTCGGTCACCAACAACCTCGGCTATGCCCTTCATTTCGACTACGCCAGCGAAGGGGCGGGCGAGGATTGGGGCCGGTTCACCAGGGTGACCGCCATCAACATGGCGGTCGACTACTGCGCGCCGGCGGCGACGTCCTGCACCTTCAGCCGGACCTGGCCGAGCCTGACTTTCGGCCAGACCGGCTCCACGACGGTCACCGAACGCTCGGTGACCGACGCCCTGGGCCGAACGCTCCGCCTGCTGTCGCCCGCGGGAGGACGGGTCACCGGAGTGGCGCGCCCGAGCGTGACGACCGGCCAGAACCTGACCGTCAGCTACAATCTCACTGGCCAGGTCGCCACCGCATCGGACGGCGCCGGCACATGGTCCTACAGCGCCACCACCTGGCCCAACCCGGGCGACGACTTCTACTTCACGACGACGACGGTCACCGATCCCCTGAACCATGCGACCGCCTACAGGATCGCATGGGACAATCCGACCGGAGATCCGGTCACCAACCGGTTGAACCGCCTCGTGCGGATCACCAACACGCCCGGCCAGCCGACAGAGGTCGTGACAGAGGTCATCCAGGATGCGGTGGGACTACGGGAGGTCACCTATCCCGAGGGCAACCGGATTCAGTATCTGCGCAACGCCCGAGGCGATCTGACCGGCATCGTCCGCACCTCCAAGGACGAGAGCCAGACAACCAGCCTGACGGCGCATTACGGCGACTGCTCGACTCCGATCCGGTGCGGCCGTCCGACACGCATCGAAGATCCGCGCGGAAACATCACTGACATCAGCTATTTCGGCCACGGCGGCGTCGACACGGTGATCCGTCCCGCGCCGACCGTTGGAGCGGTGCGGCCCGAGACGCACAACACCTATGCCCAGCTGAACGCCTGGTATCGGAACAGCCCCACTACCTTCGTCGAAGGGCCGCCGGTCTGGAGACTGACGCAGACCTCGACCTGCGCCACGGCCGCAACTTGCTCCGGCACGGCGACCGAGGCGGTGGCCTACACGACGTACCAGGCGGGCAGCCTGTCGACCGGAAGCAATCTGTTGCCGGTCACCTCGACCGCCGGTTCGGGCGACGGCCTGCTGTCGGCGGTCACGACCACCACCTGGGACGTCAACGGCGACGCGATCGACGTCGACGGCCCGCTGCCGGGCGTCTCTGACACGAGACGCATGGTCTACGACGCCATGCGCCAGCAGGTGGGGACGATCCTGCCCGACCCCGACGGCGCCGGCGCTCTCGGCTTCCCCGCCACCCGCACGGTCTACAATCCGGACGGGCAGGTCGAGTCCGCCCAGCAGGGGACCACGACGGGCCAGAGCGACACGGCCTTCACCGTCTTCGCCCAGCTCAGCCGGACAGATACGGCCTACAACGCCCAAGGCCGCAAGGAGCGCGACACCCAGGTCATGGGGAACGCAGTGATCGGCGTGACCCAGTACGCCTATGACGCCGCCGGACGACTGAGCTGCACGGTTCAGCGGATGAACCCCGCCACCTGGACCGGCTCCACCGACGCCTGCAGCCTCACGACGCCGGACGGACCCGACGGCCCGGACCGGATCAGCAGGACCGTCTATGACGCGCTCAACCGGGTGACGGAGGTCTGGAACGCATCGGGCACGCCGTTGGCGCAGAGGACCCGCACCCAGGCCTGGACGCTGAACGGCCAGATCGACTGGACCGAGGACGCCAACGGCAACCGCTCCGACTATGTCTACGACGGCTTCGACCGGCTCTATCGGCTGCACTTCCCGCAGACCACGTCAGGGGCGCATGCGCCATCCGCGACGGACTACGAGCAGTACGGCTACGACGCCGCCGACAACCTGACCAGCCGCCGACTGCGCGACAACCAGACGATCGCCTTCACCTATGACGCCCTGAACCGGCAGACGGTGAAGACCGTTCCCGGCGGCGGAACGGCCGACGACGTGTTCTCGACGTACGACAATCTGGATCGGCGCCTGTCCGCCCGGTTCGACAACGCGGCCACGGGCGCGGGCGTGACCTGGACCTGGGATGCGCTGGGCCGCCAGCTGACCGAGACCAGCTACGGCCGCACCCTGACCAGCCAGTACGACCTGGCCGGGCGGCGGACACGGCTCTACTGGCCCACTGTGGGCGGCCAGTCCGACTACATCGAGTACGTCTGGAACGTGAACGGCCAGCTGTTCCAGATGCGCGAGAACGGTCTCGCCACCAAGCCACAGCGGCTGTTCCACGGCGTGTACGACGATCTCGGGCGGTTGAGGCACGTCGACTGGGGCAACGACACCTCGACGAACTGGACCTTCCAGACCAACAGCCGCGACTATGCCCTGAACCAGAATGCGGCGAATACGGCGGGGGATGTGAGCTTCAGCCTCGGCTTCAATCCCGCGGCCCAGGTGCGCACCCGCGGCATCAGCAATGCGCTCTACGCCTTCACGCCGGCGGCGCAGAACCTGGCCTATGTGCCCGACGGACTGAACCGCTATGTGTCGGTGGCCGGGACGACTTTCGGCTACGACCTGCGCGGCAATCTGACCGCGGACGGCCAGCGGACCTACCAGTACGACGTGGAGAACCGGCTGACGTCGGTGTCCGGCGCGTCCTCGATGACCCTGGCCTACGATCCGCTGGGGCGGCTGCGCCAGACCACAGGCGCGTCCGGCACGACCCAGTTCCTCTACGACGGCGATCGTCTGGTGGCCGAATACGACGGCTCCAACGCCGTCACCAGCCGCTATGCTCATGCCGCGGGCGTGGACAATCCGGTCGTCTGGTACGCCGGCTCGACCCTGACTGACCGTCGCTGGCTGCAGACGGATGTCCAAGGCTCGATCATCGCCACAACCGGCGCCGACGGCACGGTCCAGGGGGCGCCCTACACCTACAGCCCGTACGGCGAGCCGGACGCCGGCCACGGCTACGCCTCCGGCTCCCGCTTCCGCTACACCGGCCAGATCAGCCTGCGCGACGCCCCGCTGTGGCACTACAAGGCGCGGGTTTACTCGCCGGCGCTGGGCCGTTTCCTGCAGACGGATCCGGTCGGGTACGAGGATCAGATGAACGCGTATGCCTACATCGGGAATGATCCAGTTAATGCAATCGACCCGACGGGAGAGTTTGCATGGTCCGGCCCGGGAATCCCAGATTATACCTGCCTCTACGGTTACTGCCGCGAGATTGGCGCGCACCCAGGATTCCAAGCTTTAGAGTCACCGACCGACCCCTCACCCTATGAACACAGACGTCCGTACAGAGCCCCCCCTGGGGCGGCTAACGACAACAACCCCCAATCGGGGATTGGTCGAATACTGGGTCCGATTGCGGCATTCTTTGGGGCCCGGCAAGCCCATGAGGAGGGACGCGTTGCCGGCGTGGCTGAAGCCTACCGCCGCAACCCTGACGCCTACGTCCTTGTCGCCCGCTTCTATGGCGGAACCGCCCGTCAAGACGGAAGAAGCTGGGCGCCTATATCGGCTCTTGGATACGGTAACACTGATGCTATCCGCGAGCGCTGGGGAATCCCGAATGCCAATGCGATGAATCGAGTAGCTCTAGGGATTTTCCCCAGAAGCTATCTAAGCGATCCCAGCAAGGTTACTATGAGGACCGCACTGGCTGCGGACGGATACGCTGGCGGAGGTACCGAGTTTGTCATACGTGCGCCCGACGTTCGAAGTGTAGTGGTGATCTGGAGAGACGGAAGATGGCGATGATCTCTAAATGGTCGGGGATGACCACCAATGAACGGCTTGTCGAAAGTGGCATGATGGACAAGTTTGACGCTTGTGTTCGATTGGATCAAAAAGCGCCAGCGAAGGCGATACTTAAATCTCTTGGGCTTTCAGAACACGACGCAGAGATATCCTATAATATAGCTAGGAGGGATCCCGCCGTCATGCAATCCCGCTAGACTAGGTTCAATTAGCCGCATCTTCGTCTGAGCTAGCTCGGTCCGCTCGCACTTGCGACCACGAAGGTGACCGAGTGTATCAGGCTCCAACTTTCGACCTTAGCTTTAGAAAAGCCGTTGGAACTATGTTCCAGCCTCTACGAAGGCAAGCGACAGAGAATGAGATCCGTACGCGTTGCTTTGGAGGACGTGACCAGCACTTGGGCACCTTCGGCAGAGGAAGCGGGGCAGTAACCGTCCGCAGAGGACCTTTAAAAGAGCCGCCGGCCAAAGTCTGCTCGCGGGCAGCATAATAATGCCCCCTTTTGGCGCTAGTCAGACGCCAAGCCACTGCAGTCTGCCTGGAAGGTCCTCCGCGGCATAGTCCACCTGCAGAACGCGGCGGTGCGTCGCCGCGGAGGCTCGTTCGGACGCGTGCAGGATCGGTGTGGCGTAGGTCCACACGTCCCCGGCGTCGGCCAGACAGATTGCAACCCCGCACTTGCTCAGTACGGCTGGAACATCAGCCTCAGGGACTCTCCCGAGGCGATGCGACCCGGGCGCAATGAGCAACGGGGCGTTGGTCTCGGGCACAGCGTCGAGGTGGACGCGCAGGGTCAGCATGCTGGCCAGAACCTCGAACGGGGGCGCTACGTGCAGCGCGCCATGCTTACGGGTCCAAGGTCCGAAGCCATCAACTTCTATGCGCTCGCGCACGGCGACCACGCGGTCCTGATGCCAGGCCAACGACCAGTTCGCCGATGGTGTCTTATCAAAGAGGATCGCCCGCACCGGTCGTGCCGTCGGTCCGAGTCTCTGCCCAGCGACGGAGCCGATCGGGCCGCCGGCCGCAAGGAAGGAGCTCAGGCCATCAACGCCAAAGAGCCTCACACCAGCAACGCCCCGAGGCTCGCCCACGAGGACCTGCTCTAGTGCGGCAAGGGTGACGCGGTCGAGCGCTGGGGCTAGTTCTGCACCGTCTCTAGCGAGTTCCAGCTGGGCATGCGGCGACGACATGCCGTTGGTTAGCCTGTCTCTATTGTGTCCTCAACGAACGTCCGCTTTTCGGCGAGGAGCCAAGGTCTCCTCCTGGCGCATAGCGGTCGTCCCGCCGGCCTAGCCGAAATCCTCAGTGCACATTGCGAAAAGCGCACTGATCGCGAGGGGAGGGCAGACTGATTGTGAGAGAAGCGGAGGCTCGGCCCCCGACCCCAAAGCGGACACGAGGAATGCCCCCAAGGGGGTGGAAAGCGGACCTCGCCAGTCTCAAGCTTCCGCCAGCCACTCGGACCGGAACAGCAGTTCGGCGCTGAAGAGGCGCCGTCCCCCCTCGTCCCGAACCTCTACCGCGAATTGCCGTTGCGGGCCGTCAGGCAGAGCGTCCAGGGCGATGTAGGGCAGCGACTTGATGGCCTCATGGCGAGCGGCCTGCGGGTCGGCGCACTCCAAGCCCTGCGTGTCTCTGGACCAGACTTCGTCGTCAGAGGTGTCAAAGAAGTAGCGGGGCATCAAGGATCAGGTGACCGTGTTACCGGTGCTTCCCGCATCTGATCGCCTCGCCCCCTGCCGTCGCGGAGATGGAGGTAGTTGGGATCAAATCCGCCAAACGCCCGAAGACGATCGACGCTCGGGATCGTCAAGCGGCCGCGGTCGATCCTTATGAGGTCTTTCTCCCGCAACGTAGCAAGAGTGCGGTTCACGTGAACGGCCGTGACACCCATCAGGTCGGCGAGATCCTCCTGCGTTCCGGGCAGGTTGAAGCTGTCGTTCTCAGCCAGACCGACAGATCGTAATCGCAGGTGGAGCTCGCAAAAAATGTGCGCCATCTGCTCCACCGCGCCGCGCTGCCCCATGCTGACAAGCCACTCCCGTAGGGTGCCTTCGTCAACAAGGGTCATCCACCACAGACCCCGGTTTATGCGAGGGTTGGCGATGAGTTCGTCAATCTGGGCGGGCGAGATTTCGACCACGCTCGCGTCAGATAAGGTTCCGATACTGTGGTCCATCTCACCCAGTATCTGGACGTGGAGATCGCACACGTCGCCGGGAACGAAGATCGCCATGATCTGCCGCCTTCCGTCGGGCAAGACCTTGTAGCGACAGGCGTAGCCGGACATGACGAGATGGACGTTCCGGGGCTTGTCGCCTTCGCTCACCAGATTTGTTCGCGCCGGCACCTCCCGGGGGTTCGACGACATGTCGGCGAGTAGGGCTCGATCCTCGGCAGTGAGATCGGCTCCGTAAGCCATCTTGCGGAGAAAGGGATTTGCCATCCGTCGACAAACGCCCGCCATCCCACATTGCTCCACTGGGGCTGTGTGGCGCGGAGCCTCCTGGCGTCTGCTGTGGGTCGGGGAGCCGAAGGCGCCAAGGGGTTGGAAGCTGTCGAAGTGTGAGAAGGGCGAGATCGCGTTCGACAAGGTGCGGAACGTGGAGAACGCGCCAACCTTCTGGTCAAGCCGGAGCCGTAAAGCGGCGGGGCCTGACGAGCACGCATGAATGGAAAGGCCGGGCCCGATCTCATCAATCCGCCGGCAATGGCAGAGGTTCCTGTGAACGGATGCGGACAGACGGGTCAATCAGCTGCTTTTCAGGAAGCGCTCCACGTCGCCCGAGTATTCCCGACTTCGCCGACCGCCTGCCGCTGTGCGGATGATCGCCGCTTCGATGTGGAGCTGAGGCCGCTGGAACGGCGAAGCTGTTTGTCCGTTAGACGACAGATGACCGGGAACTTCCTGCTTGATACGCTTGCTAAGGACGATCTCGACCGTATCGGGGCGGACCTAAACCCTGTGACCCTGCGGCCCGGGGATGTCCTCTACGACCCGGGTGATGACGTCACCCATGTCTGGTTTCCCCTGAGCGGCATGCTGTCGGTGGTATCAGTGCTCATCGACGGCACCCATGTTGAGAGTTCATCCGTAGGACGTGAAAGCGGCGTCGGCTTTATTGAAGCCTGCGGGGGTGGGGTCATTCACTCGATGATCATCACCCAGATGGAAGCGCGCGCCTTGCGTATTCCCGTGAATCGCTATCGCGAGGCGTTCGACAGCAGCGTCTCCCTGCGCAGGGCCGTCAGTCAGCACGTCGAGCTGCTCCTGACCGAGGCGCGTCAGGAGATTGCCTGCCATGCCACCCACTCGGCCCTGCCCCGCCTGGCGCGGTGGCTGCTGGTATGCCGGGACAAGGCCGGCTCGGACCACCTTGAGATGACCCAGGAGTTTCTCGCCACAATGGTCGCGACACAGCGCACGACGATTTCTGCGATCGCGTCCCACATGAAGGCGGAGGGCCTGATCCGCTATTCCCGCGGGAAGATCGATATCCGCGATGCGGCGGGGATCGAGCGTCTGAGTTGCGAATGCTACGCCACGATGAAGCAGTTTCGAGAGGCCATGGGGCAGCCAGGCTCAGGGCCGTCAGCACGAAAGGGTGGATCATGCGCGACGAGCGCCGTCCACTGAGACCTCTGCCCGGACCCGTTCGCTGGATCGGCACGCGAGAGCGACCGATCTTGAACCTCGTGACGCGTTGAATTGCGCAAGCCCAGATGACCGAGATCGAATGGCTACAAGACCTCGCTAATCGGGCGCGGCGTCTGGCCACAGCAATGAGCGATGCCGACCTCCGGCGAAAACTTCGGGAAAGTGCCGCCGAATGGGAGGCCGAGGCGCTAGCGCTTGCTCAGGAGGGAGGGGTGCGCCCCGGAGGTAGGCGACTATCAAGAATGCCACGGCCCAGCTACCATCCTGAAATGACCCTGTTCCTGACGACCCTTGCCGAGCCGTCAGACGATCATCGCATCGAGCGGGTTACCGACGGTTTTCTGATCTTCCCCCGGCCCGGACGAGAACAGCAGTTCGACGCTTTGGCCCGTCGCGCGGTGGAGTACGTCGGTCCCTTCGCCGCCTTCGCCCGGCGGGGTCCGGACGGCCTCTATGACTGCGTGCATATCCTGCCGGAAGACGCTTAGGGCGCCTTGCGCGCCCTGGCCTCCCCAGTCGGACGAGACGGGTCAGGAGTCTTGGCGAGGTGACGTGCCAAGATCGTGCGAACGATCTCACCGCTCCCGAGCATCGGCAATGGCTGGCCGAATAGGGCGCGCCACTGGCGATCGAGTTCTCGGTCCTCGGCGTTGATCAAGAACCCCGCAGCTCCCGCTGGACGTCATTGGCCACATTGCCAACCTTGGCTACGGCGGCTCGCAGCGTGTCCTCGCTCACGCCGAACTTCTGGCTCCAGTCGCGGACCTCATAATCCTGCTCAAGACTGATGCGCGTGCGATCCTGGCCGCCGGATTTCGATTTGTCGTCAGTCATCGTTTTGGGCCTCCTTGTCACCGCCCTTTCGCGCCCGATCGGCCGCATCAAGCATCCGGATGCCCGAGATGTCGGCTTCGTCCGGAGTCATGCGCATCGGTTCGTTTGGAGGATCCTGCACCACCACGACTCCGTCGTCCGCAGCGCGGTTCAGCGGGCCTTGATGCGCCGGATCGCGGACAGACAGCTCGTCGGACATGGCCGATGAACACGTCACGCTCTGTCGGGTTCCGGACCTTGCTTGCTCGCAGTGCCTCAGCACATCCGAATAACGGGAGCGAATCACTCCGCTTGCCGTTCGACTCACTCCATGGCCCGCAAAAAGCAGGACATCGAGATCACGCCGCGGATGCCGGCGGTGTTCCAACCGCTCTCGCATCCCACTCTCGTAGGCAAGCCGCCCGAGGGCCGGGACTGGATTCATGAGATTAAATACGACGGCTACCGCTTCCAACTGGCCGTCCGCGCTGGCGTGGCCACTTGGTACACCCGGAACGGCCTCGACTGGACCGACAAGATGGAGGCGCACTCGTCGGATGCCGAGGCGCTTGAGGACTGCATACTGGACGGTGAGCTTTGCGCCGTTGGTCCCGATGGGGAGCCGAACTTCTCGGCGCTTCGTGCAGACCTGAACCGCCGCACCAGCGGCCGCTCGGTCTACTTCGTCTTCGACATCCTCTCGCGAGGCGAGACGGACCTGCGCCCCTACGCCCTCTCCACGAGAAAGAAGAGCCTCCAGCAAGTTCTTGAGGCGGCAGGCCCTGGGATCACCAAGCGCTTCCGTTACGTCGACCGCTTTGAGGGGATTAGCCCGGCGGACCTCGTGAAGGCCGCCTGCCGCATCCGGTTGGAAGGCGTCGTCTCCAAGAAGCTCGGCGAGAACTACAAGGCGGGCCGCAGCGCCGCCTTCATGAAGGTCAAATGCCGGCCGGGGCAGGAGGTTGTGGTCGGGGGCTGGAAGGCAGGCCGGGATGGCCGCTTCAAAGGTCTTCTCACTGGCGTCTATGAGCGCGGGAGCTCCGGTACGCGGGCTCGATAAAAAACGGCTTCGGCGAGCGGGAACTCAAGGAGCTGCGACCCCGACTGAAGGCCCTCGCTCGACCCCTCACACGCTTCGCCCGCGAGCAGCCGAAAGCCAGCGGCGGCGACCGGCTTCACTTCCTCGAGCCCGAGCTCGTGGCGCAGGCCGAGATTGCCGAATGGACAGGTAGCGGCAGGCTCCGCCAAGCCAGCTTCAAGGGCTTGAGAGAAGACAAACTCCCGGTGGAGGTACGAGGTGAAGGTTAACCGAGACCATGACCTCCTGCATGGCGCGGCGCTGAAGGTCGATGACGTGTTTGACTGGAAGCTCGGCCAATCCGTGACCGGCGGCTCTTGAGGTCCGCACCCCCGTCTACGAGCCCCGGCTCTCGCCAATGGCGGCCATCCTCAAGTCCCGCGGGTACGACATTCTGACATTGGGCGTGGAACCGCGGACGCGGGTGTGCATTCCGCGTGCATGGGCGCGCGAAGCGCGACCGGGGGGGGCTTATGCATTCGTCAACGCTGAACGAGAGGCCGCCGCTCGCAGCGGCGGGCGATCCTGATTTCGAGGACTTCTTCGAGAACGGCTCAATCGGCCTGCATATCGTCGACCGAGACGGTTTGATCTTACGGGCCAACAAAGCCGAACTGGAGCTCCTTGGCTACGCGCCCGAGGAATATGTTGGGCGCCCCATCGCCGACTTCCACGCTGATCCCCAAACCATCGCCGATATCCTGCGCCGGCTCGGCGCAGGCGAACGGCTGGACAAATATCCCGCCCGGCTGCGGACCAGGAATGGCGGAATCAAACATGTGCAGATCAGTTCGAGCGTCCTGTTCCGTGATGGCCAATTCATCAACACTCGCTGCTTCACCGTCGACGTCTCGGCCGCGCGCGAGGCTGACGAGGCGCGGCTGGCGGCCGAGCGCCAGTTGCTGGCAACTTATGACAGCGTCACTGTCGGCATCGCAGACGCAGACCGCGAAGGGCGGCTGATCCGGGTTAACGCCGCCTTCGAGGCGCTGACTGGGTACGGTCGTGACGAATTGCTCGGCATGACTATCGCCCAGCTCACGCACCCAGATGATCGAGCCCAGGATGCAGCCCTCTACGCCGATCAGGTCGCGGGACGCCGCGACCGCTATAGCCTCGAGAAGCGATATGTCCGGAAGGGGGGCGAGGTCGTTCACGTCGAGGTCTTGAGTTCGACGGCCACGGACGCGGACGGCGGCTTCGCCCACGGGGTCCGTGTGGTGAAGGATGTGAGCGAGCGGCGCGAGGCCGAGCTGCGGTTGCAGGAGAATGAGCGCCGTTCTCGCGAGCTCCTCGACGCCCTGCCAACGGCGGTCTACACGACCGATCCTAACGGGCACATCACCTATTTCAACGAAGCCGCGGTGAAGATGGCGGGCCGGCACCCAACCGTCGGCGTCGACCGCTGGTGCGTGACCTGGAAGCTGTTCTGGCCGGACGGAACGCGGCTTGAGCATGAGCAATGCCCGATGGCGCTGGCGCTGATGACAGGTGAGGAATTGCGCGGGCTTGAGGCGGTAGCGGAGCGGCCCGATGGGTCGCGGCTGACCTTCACACCCTATCCGACCCTGCTGCGCGACAGCTCAGGAGCCGTGGTTGGGGCCATCAACGTCCTGGTCGACATCACTGAGCGCAAGCGCGCTGACGAGGCCCAGAAGTTGCTGATCGACGAGTTGAATCATCGGGTGAAGAACACCTTGGCCACCGTGCAGTCGATCGCCTTGCAGACGCAGCGCTGGACCCCAGAGGCCTTCACAGAACGGTTCGAAGATCGGCTGATTGCGCTCAGCAAGGCGCACGATCTCCTGACCCGTCGACACTGGACCGGCGTTGGGCTGATCGAACTCCTGGAGGAGGAACTCGCGCCCTATAGGGACGAGGTCCCCGGAAACGCTCGGCTGGAGGGGCCCGACCTCGTCCTGACCGCGCGGGTGGGTCTCGCCTTGGGCATGGTGATCCATGAACTGGCCACCAATGCCGCCAAATACGGCGCTTTGGCCTCCCCAGCGGGGCGACTGGACCTGAGCTGGTCGATCGATGTCACGGGCGACGAACGCCAGTTGAACCTAGCTTGGATCGAGCGAGGCGGGGCTCCGACGGAATCGCCGGCCCGGCAGGGCTTCGGTCATCGACTGATCGAGCGCACCATACGCAGGGACCTAGGCGGTGTGCTGGAGCAGCGCTTCGAGCCGAGTGGTCTCGAATGTCGCTTTGGCTTCACGGTCTGACGCGGGGATGACCGCCCTCAAAGGTCTGCGGGTGCTCGTTGTCGAGGACGAGGCGGCCGTGGCCATGCTCATCGAATCCATGCTCGAGGATCTCGGCTGCGTCGTGGTTGCAAGCGCGACGAGCGTAGCGGAGGCGCTGGCGCGGATCGCCGACGGCGGTTTCGAGTTCGCATTGCTCGACCTCAATCTCGGTGGCGACCGAGTCGATCCAGTCGCCGGTGCGCTTTCGGACCGCGGTTTGCCATTCGCTTTCGCCAGCGGCTACGGCCCCGGCGGCGCCCCTGCTGGCTTTGAGGCGGTCCAAGTGCTGGCCAAGCCGTTCCGTAGGCGTGACCTTGAAGTGACCCTGCGCCAAGCTCTCGGTTAGGTGGCCCCGCAGCTGATCTTCAACCCTTCGCTCCCCAGTACCTTCCAGAGCGCCCAGGGCACAGGCCTTGCGGAGAGGAACGTCCGCAAGCCGCCAACAGGCGACGGTCGGCTCACGACCCATTGCGGACATAGCCTCGGTCGGGCAGCCTAATCGCACCCCAGCGCGCAATGCCCGATTTCGAAAGCATCGGATCATGTCAAAGCCGATATTCTCATCTTACGGCGTGGAGATTTTCAAAGAGCTTCTCGGCTATCGCATGGTGTTTGAAAGTGGGGGCCATGGCGGCGGCCTCTTGAGCTTGCATCTTAGCCGAGAGGACGCCGAGCGCGCTATGCGGGGGCCTGACGAAGCAGCAGAGGTTCTGGACCGCTTGGGAGGCAAAGCGAGACCCGTGCGCTCCTGAACGCATTCAACGTCCGCTTTCCACCCACGGGCGACGGTCCGCTACCGACCCTTAGATGACAGACCGCTCTCGACCCATTGCGGAAGCTCGCATCGTCAGTGTTCGAACACTCCCGCAACCCAAATGAGCCAGATCGCATACCAAAGGCCCAACACCACCATGCCGGGCCAAAACGGGTCGGCGAGATACATCGCGCCGCCCCCGAGGAGAAAGGCGGGCAGTCGCCCCCACATCATCAGCCGATGACGACGGCTCGTCAGTTCATCCTTGAAAGGGCTCGCACTGGAAGCCTTCTTCGTCTTGGGCATGGCGCAACATAACACGCGGCCAACGTCCGCTTCCCACCCGTAAGCGACTTGCCGCCCTCGACCCATTGCGGACGTGCTTCCTCCTTCCCCATCAGGCGACCGGGGGTTAATCGTTGCGGATGCGAAAGTTCCTGTTGGGCTGTCTTTTCGTCTCCGGTTGCGCGCCCACCTTGGGTTCTGACGCGCATATCCGGCTCTCCGAAACCACCCTCGCGAAAACCTTCAGTGTCTGTGAAATCATCGCTGACGACGACCGGCTGCTAGGTCAGACCGTTACCGTTCGCGCGCCGTATGAGACCGACTACAGTCATTTCGCCGGACTGAATGGACCTGAGTGCCGACGGGCTCTTCAGATCGACGTCGAGGGCCGGGACGCTCCGGGTGTAGACGATGTTCGCAAGATGCTGGATGAGATTGAAGGCACCGAGCGTCGCCTTTTCGTGACGGTGAATGGTCGACTTAAACGTTGCGCCCTCTCCCATCTCTGCGTCGCGATCGTGCCGAACTCCTACTCAGAATTCGAGATTGTCGGTCCGCAACAGCCGTAAGAGCAGGTCCAGGTCGCCGACGAACTGATGTCCGCTTTCCACCCATAGCGGACGTTGGTTGCTTTAATCGAACTGCGCAGTGAAGGAGTGAGTGCGGAAGTCGAGGGCGCACGGCTGCAATAGTCCGGGTTTGGTAGGTGATAGAATGGGCTGCGCCGCTCGCGACCTTTTCGGTTCGTCCACACGCGGCCTGATGTGACGAGGCCGCACCTCGGACACGCCAATAGAAACGGCCCCACCATGAGGTAGGCCAAAAAAGCCAACAACGCCCAAGGTCCAACGAACCGCGAAAGCGCGATTGCCGAAAGAAAGGCGACCGGCGTGCCGTAGGAATACGCTGTTGTGACCGATTTGATTGACGGCATCCCAATGCCTCCTCAGGCACAGTAACGCTTCCGGTTCCGCTTTCCACCCTGGCGACGGTCTGCTCGCGAGCCATGGTGGACATCGCCTCACCGGCTAGCGCGCGAGTGGCCACTACGGTTCGTTCGCTCTAGAACGAGGTTCTTCGACTCTTGGAGGACGGATGAGCCAGTTCGAGTACTTCTTCGGATTTTACAGTCTTGTGCTTGGCCTGTCCGTAGTCGAGCTACTGACCGGGGTCGCTCGGGCTATTGAGAACCGCTCTTCGCTGAAGCTCAGCCGGCTGACCCTGATGCTCGCGCTTTTCCTGGCGCTGGACCTCAGCTCATACTGGCTTCAAGCGTGGCAGCTCTACCGCGGCGCGCCGCTGTCGATGTCGGTCTTCACTCACGGCCTCGTCGCAGCCGGTACCTATTTCATCGCCGCTTATCTGATCTTTCCGCGCATCACCAAGCTCAAGCGCGGGGAGGGTCTGAACGATCACTTCTGGGCGACCAGGAGGTGGGTGTTCGGAGCTGTGCTGTTGATCAATGTCCTCAATGTCGGAACCATCGCCGTCCTGACGGGTGGCTTCGCTTTCATCGGGGGGGCGGGCTACACTGCCTTCATAGCGACCTTCTACGTGACCTGCGCGGTGGCGGCTGTCGCCCCACGGGGTCGGCTGGTCATCTTGGCGCTCATTTGGCTTCTGATCTTTTCGATGCTCGCCCTCCTGATGGACGCCATAGCAGTCGCCGATGCTGGATGGAGGGTTGGTGGTTAGCGCGAGCTTGACGCGCCATGACTTCCGTCTTTCACCCAGGTCACTCCCAGTTGACCTGGGTGCTTCCAGTCCGTGGATCTGCGGTGCTTTGCGCGGTGCTCCTCTTGGGAAGCGGCTGAGTTCGACTGCCAGGTCCGCTTCCGGCTCCCGGGCGACAGTCAGCTCCCGACCCTTTCCGGACAATGCGCCGGACCATCTCACGAGCGGCTACTTGTTCTTCCTGTGGCTGGTTGGCTTCTCTCCAAATAGCAAGTCGAGGACAGGACCCATTCTGCCGCTGTTCGGAAAAATCCCGGTGCTCGGCGACCAGCTTGGGAGGTCACGCGATAACTGCCGGGTTTGAAATGCGTCCGCTGCCGCAAGGGACATCAGGCCGACGAACAAAACGATGGGAAGGATGACGGAAGTCGCGAACAACGAAGCCAAAATCATGCAAGCCCCGAAGCCGACTCCGGATATCCAGACCCGCCGCCTCTCCCAGTAGCGAAAGTGCTGCATGATCTCATGAACCGGCATGTCATCCCGCGCCCATAGCTGGGCTGTCTTATTCGGGGATAAGAAAAACGCAGCCGCATAGATCACGGTTAAGGCCAGAACGGCATACACGGTGGGGGCGTCGATCATTCCGTTACGGTAGCTCGCCGCACCGTCCGGACCAAGGTCCGCTAACCACCCATTTCAGACGTTCAGAGCGTCCGCTTCAGTTCGTTGACGCGATCCGCCGGATGCCTCTCCGTCCGCGGGTAGGCTCAGCCAACACATCCCGGACGTGCAGAATGCGCCTGCATGGTTCGGCTCCTGCTATGCTATGTCCCGGGCCGGGCACTCGAACAGGTTAGGTCATGCGTCAGATTTCTCACCCCGAAGGAGGTCCTGGCGGGTCTGCCGGCTGGCCGTCATGGCAGGCTCTGAACGCCGACCGTCGCGGGGATGACGCCATTTCGGACAAGCCATCCCTCACGGTGTCCGACGCCGCCGCCCAGCTCACGCGGGCAGGTTTGTCGTGGAGCGCCCTGGGAGAAGGCGCGGTCGTGTCGTTTGCGTTCCGCGCCACCTCGGGACCACTGCCCCTCGATGTCTCCGGCTTCTCGCCGTTCACCACCCGTCAAATCCAGGCCACGCTGACTGCCTTGCAGGCCTGGTCGGACGTCGCGGATATCACGTTCATTCGGCAAGACGACGGCAGCGGCTATTCGGACGACGCGACGATCCTTTTCGGCAACTATTCGAGCGGCGCTGACGGCGCCGCCGCCTTCGCCGCCCTCCCGGGCTCCACCGCCCCAGGCGCTGTGGAAGGCGACGTATGGGTCAATGCGTCCTTGTCCTACAATGCTGCGCCGGCCATGTGGGGCTACGGCCAACTCACACTCGTTCATGAAATCGGCCACGCCATCGGCCTGCTCCATGCAGGGGATTACGACGCGGAGCCGGGCGTGGCCATCACCTACGGCAGGAACGCCAGCTATTACGAAGACTCGAACCAGTACACGGTGATGAGTTATTTCGGCGAAGGCGCGACCGGCGCCTTCTTTGGGTCCGGCCGCTATGCGTCGGCGCCGATGCTGGACGACATCGCGGCTGCGCAGCGGCTGTACGGGGCCAATTACGAGACGCGAACGGGGGATACCGTCTACGGCTTCAACTCGACCGCCGGACGCGCCTGGTTTTCGGCGTCAGCAGGATCGGTTCCGGTGTTCGCGGTGTGGGACGCGGGCGGCTCGGACACCTTCGATTTTTCTGGATATTCGACCAATCAGGTGATCGACCTCAGGCAGGGCGGCTTCTCCAACGTCGGCGGCAACATCGGCAATGTCTCGATAGCGGTCGGGACCGTCATCGAGAACGCCATCGGCGGCGCCGGGGACGAGCAGTTCTTCGGCGGCAGCGGCGACAACCGGTTCACGACCGGCGCCGGACACAACCGCGTCGACGGCGGACTCGGGTCCGACACTCTGGTCCTTGGCGGTCTCCAGGCGGCGTACACCATCACCTGGAACGGACCCGACTGTTTCGTGTCCGGGCCCGGGGGCTCCAACCTCGTCCGCAACGTCGAGTATTTGGAGTTCTCCGATGCGCTGGTTCAGCTTGTCGCCCCCGGCGGGCTGATCGTGAGCGGCGACATCACGGATGATCTCGCGCGGGGGTCAGGCTCGTCCGACACCATCAGCGGATCGGATGGGAATGACCAGATCTACGGTCTGGGCGGCCACGATCAACTGATTGGCGGACGGGGCGACGATTTCATTGATGGGGGAGGGGACAATGACATCATCTACGTTGATGCAGGTGATGACGTTCTCTCTGGCGGGGAAGGCACAGACACTCTCGACCTGGCGAGCTCCCGCAGCGGTGTCGTGCTGGACCTCGAAGCCGGACTGATGGCCGGGAGCTGGAGCGGCGCCGACATCGTCGGCGGTTTCGAACGCGTGGTCGGCTCGCGATTTGACGATCGCATCACCGGCGACGCGGCTGACAACTACATTCAAGCCTTCGGCGGCGTCGACGTTCTTCACGGCGGCGGCGGCGATGACGAGTTGACCGGATCATGGGTGGAGGCCGGCGGCGCCGAGGACCTCGTTAAGCGGGCAGACCAGGCCAACGGTTCGATCTCAACGGCCGTGTCGCTGGATCAATCGTTCGACCGGCTTGCGCACGAGGGCGTTCCCGGCTTCGGACAACCCCACGCGACCGTCATCGCCTCGACGCACGGCGGGTACGAGTATTACGCCTTCACCGTGGGGGCGAACTCCGACGTGAATTTCGATGTCGACGGAGCGTCGTTTGATTCCGTCATCAGAATCTTCAACGCGGCCGGGGTCGAGATCGCCCGAAACGACGACCGCACCTACGACGGGGACGGCGGTTCGCCGGGCGACTCATTCCTGAACTTCCGACTGGTCACGCCCGGAACCTATTACGTCCAGGTTGGAGCGTATGCGAGCGGCTCGGGAGAGACGGTCGTGTCAGCACCTCCCGTGGCCGGTGAGTCCTACACGCTTCACGTCACGGTTCCCGATCACGTTGTCCAGCCGACCTACGCACACGGATCAGAACTGTTCGGCGACGACGGTGACGACATCCTGCGCGGCACCGAGGGCCGGGACGTGCTTGACGGAGGCGGCGGGGACGACACGATTTTCGCGGCGCGCGAAAACGACATCATTCGAGGTGGCGGGGGCTGGGACACGCTCCACCTCATATGGGGCTCCACGACGGACTGTCGTCTCCTCAGGACAGAGGAAGGCGAGTACCTTCTGAAGGGACCTGAAGGCGCGGATCGCCTGTCGGGGATCGAGGTCATCAGGTTCGGGGACGGTGTGACAGTCGATCTCGCGCGTCTGTATTCGCTGGGGGCCTTTGACGGGCGGCCCGAAGGACGGCTTGTCTCAGAGCTCCTGGGCGGTGAACCGGTCTCCGGGGACCCGCTGGTCTTGCCTGCGGCGACCGCCAACGACGAGAAAGTCGATAATTCTGATGAGCAGGTGTCGACCGGGGATCGGGCATGGACGCTTCCATTCACTGATCCCGAGCCCGCTCTGGCGGCGCCTTTCGACCTGCTTCCGCTCGTGACGCCGCCCCTCACTCCTTTGGAGGACGACATGCGGCTGCCCCAACTGCAGCCCCCCCTCGATCACCTGTTCAGGTCTCAGTGGGAACGCTCCGGTCCGGACCTCCCGGTTTCGACCCACGTTCCGCATGTCTGGGACTGGGCGGACTAGGCGGGCATCGGTCGCTGGCTGCCGCCGCCTCATGGTCGTTCAAGACCGACTAGCGACGGAGTGTGATCGGCCACGATCTACGCGAAGCGTCTTATGAGCGAATGACATATGAGTTGCGTCGGTCTTGCTGAAGCCCCCGGCACGCCCCGCCAGATCAAGTGTTTCTTCTGGACCCGCTTAGGGCGGATCTCGGCTGCGAACATCGGTCTGAAGAGGGCCACGAGAGGCGCACCGTCTCGTGGCAGATGTCGATCGCTCGCTCGGCGAGCAGGTCTTCCACGTTGCGCGGCGACAGCGGGTATTTCACGTACATCGTCATCACGAGGCGGATCACCTCGGGCGAGCTGTCGAAGTCGCGGAACGGGCTTGCCGGATTCGCCATAGCAAGGAGGCTGGGTGCCTCGGATCACCGGCTGGCTAAGTTGGGCTGACAGAGCCGCCATGTCGCTTAGTTCCTGAGGGACAAGCCGAAAGCAACGAAGGGCGGTGCCGAAGCGTTGCCGTCGAGAACCGGAGTCCACCTATGCTGAAGAAGTACGCCTACGCCTGGATCACCCTGGGCTTCTTCGCCATCTCGTTCGGCCTTCACTGGGGCTTCGGCTGGTTCGCCTTCGTCGAGGAGCAGTCGTCCCACGGCCAGGCCGCCCAGCTGTCGCGGTACCTGATCGAGATGAGCCGCGACACCTTCGAGAACTGGCAGTCCGAGTTCCTCCAGCTGCTCTGGCAGGTCGTCGGCCTGGCCTATTTCCTCTACGTCGGCTCGCCGTCCTCTAAGGAGAACGACGACCGCGTCGAGGCCAAGATCGACGCCCTGATGGAGATGGTCGGCAAGGAGAAGGGCAAGGCGCTCATCGACCAGATCGACGAAAGCCACATGCGCAGGGGCGGCCATGCCTCCGTCCACGCCGATCCGTCCTAGGACCGGAGCGCCTGATCCTGAGCCGCCAAACGGCTCTTGGACCCCTACGATTGCTCGTCCGGACTTTATAGCATGCAGCCTCTTATGCTGCGGGCCGTCTGACGGTAACTCCGTGCCCCAGCGTCTCGACGCCTTCGAAGTCCGCCAGGCGGAAGGGTCTGCAAGGGGGAGGTTCTGATCGTGGGCCGCTTGGTTTGCGCCGCCTATACGCCGGGAGCGGCAGACCGGCGCCTCGATCGCAACTTCGTATTGTAACCTCGTGGGGGCGCTGCTCTCGGAGTGGCAGCACTTGTCCACGCATGTCGGAAGTTCCCTGTCGAGATATGGCGTATCTTCGGACGCAAGTTCGGTGCTACTGTGGCGTTATCGCCAGACAACAGTTGTCAGCGACTGAGAGATTTCAGCTTCCGCTGCGCACTCCGTCCAGCAGAGCACGGGTGATTGCAGATGTTCCGAAATCAAACCTTGGCGGCCATGCACGCCGACGACATCTCTGCGCTCCTTCCTCATCTTTCCCGGCTGGACGTCGAGCGTGGCTCCCTGCTTACCGAGCAAGGGGAGGAGGTTGATCAAGTCTATTTCCCCACGACAGCCTACCTGTCGAATGCTGTGCTGTTTCGCGACGGCCGATCCGCGCAGACCTTCGTGATGGGCGTGGAGGGCGTTTCCGGCCTGGCCGCGTCCCTCGCCGAGGAGCCGTCCGCCTGGCGGGTTGAGGTCCGGGCAAGCGGAGAGGTCTACAGCCTGTCTGCGGCCGTCCTGCGCCAGCAGGCCGACGCCAGTCCGCGCCTGAGGCTGCAACTGCTGCGCCTGACACACGACTATCAGGCCCAGGCCGCCTTTACGGTTGGTTGCGCGAGCCTGCACCCCGTGGGGGCGCGGTTGGCGAACTTCATCCTTACAACTGCCGACCGCCGGGGTGATGACCAGCTCGATCTCACTCAGCAAGACCTCGCCGACTTCCTCGGCATCCAGCGCACCACGATCAACAGCGCCGCGAATGAGCTGAAGGTCGCAAATGCCATCAAGTACAGCCGAGGCGTGATCCGCATTGTTGATCGAGACACGCTGAGCCGCCACGCCTGCGAGTGCTACCAGCTCCAGAAAGCCTTGCCTCTACCGGAAGCCGCTTAAACTAGCGGCGACCCGGACATAGGGCGCGGGCTCAATAGGACGTCCGCTAACCACCTTTGGCCGTCAGCTTCCGACCCTCAGGAGACATGCCGTCCTCGTACCCGGCCAGTTTGCACCAGCGCCTGAGCCAAACGATCAACCAGCAGGGCGACAACTAGACTGAGGCCTGTCATCGGATAGAGGATCGCAAGCGGCAGAACGATGCCGAGCACGGCGGCTCGCGCCCGAACGCCCGGCGGCGCGATTGGGGCTCCGATGCGTCGGGCATAGAGCTTCGGCGGTCGACGCTTCCACCACATGACGATGCCGCTGATCGACAGCACCCAGATCGCGATGCATCCGCCGAGCATCAGATAGCGGTTCAGCCAGCCGTATTGCGTGCCCTGATGCACGGCGATGCCCCATTCGAACGCCTTGGCGCCGCGGCCGAACGCCGCGTAGCCGATGTCCGCCCGAACGCGCCCGGTCACGCCGTCGATGTAAAGAATGCGCGTATCTTCGACCTGTTCGACTTCGCTGGCCGCGGTCACAGCCGTTCCTTCCGTCGCCGGGATCGACACGATGTAGGGCTTCTGCAGACCGGCCCGGTCAGCCGCCGCGACGACCGCCGCCAGATTCCGGGAGCCCGTCTCGTGGCCCGGCATGACCATCCCCTCCATGGTCCAGCCGACGCCGGCGGGCGCGTCCCCGTGCTCCGCATGGGCGAAAGCCTGCTCAGCCGCCGGAGGGGCGGGTCTCCCCAGCCCTTGCGCCTTCACATAGCCGAGGAACTGATCGCCCCAAAAGGCGGACCACGGCATCCCCGTCACCACCAGGAACGCCACAACGGCCGCGGCGTAGAAGCCGGCGACGGCATGGAGATCCCGCCAAAACGGCCGCCGCCTTGGTGACGACGCCTTGGGCGCTAGCACCGCGAGTCCCCGCCCGCGTGGCCACCACAGGAACAGACCCGTCGCAACCAGTATGATCGCCCAGCCCGCTACGATCTCGATCAGATAGTTGGCCCACGGGCCGACAAGCGCGAGGCTGTGCAGGCGCTTCACCGTCTCCATGACCCCGCCGTAGCCGGTGACCCCGGTGACGCGCCCGTCCTGGGGATCGACGAAGACCGTACGCCGCTCGCCGTCGCTCTGGGTCACGCCGAGTCGCGCGGCCTCGTCCGGGCGGTTCGGAAGCCGGATTTCGGTCACTTCGCCGCCGGTGTGCGCCTCCGCGGCGGCGACCCATCGGTCGGGCGAGACCGAGGTCGCCCGCGCCTCGACACGCGAGAGGCTCGCGTAGGCCACCCCGTCGATCTCGCCCTTGAACAGATAGAGCGCGCCCGTCAGGGCCATCAGCATCAGGAAAGGCGCGACCAGGACGCCGGCGTAGAAATGCCAGCGCCAGACGCTCCGGTAGACCTCGGACATTTCGGTCTGAATATCACTGCTGGCCATGAGGGCTCCTGATCGTTGGTCCCTTTCGCAGCAAGTCCATCCGGTTTCCACCCTAAGGTGACGGTTCGCTCCCGACTCTTTGCGGAAGCCCGACGCGACTGAATCGAAGAGCCCTCTTGACATGACTACTTTACGAACGAAAGTCGTCACGTCAGGAATGGAGAGCCCGAGTGTCCGACGCAGCCGAATCGAGTCGCTCAAACGAAACTGACATCGCTTTTTTGAAACGACTCGCCAGCGCAGGCTTGGGCGAGCCAGCACCCTTCCTCATGCTCATGGCTGTGTTCGGAGGCGCCTATGGTCTCGCCTTTGCAGGGGTGTCCTTGCAGGTTGCGCTCAGTGCGAACGGACTGCGGCCCGGTGACGAGCCCGGCTTCCTGACCAATGTCCTGCGCTGGTCTTTTGTAGCGGCTCATCTGGCATTCTTGGCCGCACTTGTATGGACTGCTTGGCGGACTACTGGGCCGAACCGGGTGCGGTTGAGCCGGGCGGCGATGGCGACCTGGAGCGGGGCCTTCATCGGCTTGGTCACGACCGTGGTCGGCTTTCGCATCTTCACCCAAGACCAGCTACCGTCTGACAGCATCTCCGTCTCATACATGTTGCCGTCCGTCCTCCTGGTGCTGTGGGGCACCGCTTGGTGGGTGACCGGCATCCTCAATGACCGTCGTAGTCTGCTGCTGATTGCTTTCGGCAGTTTCGGCTCGGCGATCGTGATGGCGCTCGTCGGCAACTCGCCTTCCATCCTGCCGATGACCGCCGCTTGCCTGCTCCTCCTGGCTTTCCTTCCGGCGGTTCTGCTGATGCGAGAGCGGCGTCATTGACTGCGACCGTCGGGGTCGATCCACTGATCGCAAGCCGTGTCCGAGCAGGAATGCTGGCTTACCTGTCAGATCGAGGCGTAGCCGACTTTACTGAGCTGGCGTCCGCTCTGGAGATCGCCAACAACACCCTCTCAGGTCATTTGCAGCGGCTGGAAGATGCAGCCTACGTCGAACTTGGTCGCGGATTCTTCAACCGAAAACCCCGAACGCGGGTCACGGTTACGCCCTTGGGTCGCGAGGCGTGGCGGGCGCATCTGGCTAAACTGGAATGACCATCGCACAGGTGCCTTACGGCAGGCCGTCAACAGAGTGGACAACGTTGGCTGCCCACCGTTAGGCACGGTCGGCTCCCGGACCCTGCGGAAGTCGGCATCAACTGCTTTCGGGCAAGCACGTCAACGTCCGGGTTTGGGTGCAAGGCGACTTCGTAAATCGGCCGCTTGCAAGCCCTGGATTGTATGGCCAGCATTGCTAATCGAGAAGTCTTGGGGAGATGGAAGATGGCCGCCGGCTCAAAGCTTGCAAAATCCTGCCTTGTTGTCTTCGCGGTCATTGGCCTATCAGGCGTGATGTCTGCTTGCGCGGGCCACTCTGTGGACTGGGCGGGCTTGGGAGCGGGGGCCGCCCATCAGGCCTGCAAGAACTCCTCCCATTGTGACGTTCCGTGCTCCCGTGATGGAACGCGGCCCGACTGTGTCACGGGGTCTGCGCGCTAAGGTAACCTTCTCACCCTCAGGCGACTGGCCCGTCCCGACCCATTGGGGCGGCCTGGTCTCCTGTGACACAGTTCGCTCGTCCTAAGAACCGACCAGATCATTCGGGACGGCTGGGGCCGTTCTGCGGACGTGGGAAATCGGTTCGCCGTAGATCAGGGAAGGGCCAGCGACATCGTCGCCTCAAGGTCCCGGGCCTTCGCCTCGTAGTCCTCCGACATGGAGGTGAGCGCGTTGATCGAGACGGGATCGCTAAGGCCCGCCAGTAGACGTCTAGCTCGTTGCGCCTGAGACCGAAGGTCGGCGATCTGGCGAACCTCTGTGATGTCCAGCAGCAGGTTGGCGGCTCCGATCAGCTGCCCGCTGCCGTCTAGAATCGGTGTGGGCAACGGGACGAAGGTGACACGGACGCCGTCCGGTCGTTCAGCTACCGCAGTGACTCCTCGCACCGGCCGTGCGGCGGCGAGCGCCACAGCCATGGGACATTCATCGTGCGGCAAGAACTCACCGCTTTCGGTGTAGAGCTTCCAAGTGACACACCACTTGTCCTTGCCGACCTCCGGCTGTCTGCCGGAGAAGGCGATACAGGCCGCGTTGAAGAAGGTCACCACTCCCGATGCGTCAGTCGTGTAAATGGGGGCCGGAAGCGCTTCGAGTGTGGCGTGCAGTTCCGCCACGCCTCGCTCCGCGGCAGTAAGCGCCGGCTGGAGCATGAGTTCGAGTTTGGGGAGGTGAGGGTGCATTGGTATGCGCCTCGCACGATGCAAACGACAGAAAATACTTTCACGGAAGTCACCTGGACCAGCCGGTCAGACGCGGGGCGCGGGCGTCCACTACCCACCCTTCGCAGAACTTCAGGACCTCCGCTCTTGTGCTGGCCGACAGGCTGGCAAGGAGGCTGTCGGAGTGCTGATCCAGGCCGAAGCACAATCCGGCGTTTGTGAGGACGGCATCACCGCGCGAGCGGCGCATGGATTTCATCCAGCCGCAGCCGGGCGCCCTCAAGTGGCTCGAGGTGCGGGTAACGGTGGCCGTCTGGATAATAGATTACGCCTGTGTTGACCCGCTTGCCCCGCTGCACCAGCAGATCGATGCGGCCAGTCTTTTCGGCGTCCGTCACCGCTTGGCGTAGACCTTCCACGTCGAACTCACGTCCATTGACGCCCAGCAGTTTTGACCCCGCAACGAGGCCCGCCTCGAAGGCGGGCCCTTCCCAGAACACCTCCTGCAAGGTGCCGTCAGTCGACGCTGATAGGCCTATGGAGAAGGTGAGGTCGGCGAGACCATTGACGGCGTCCATGGCCAGTGCGAATTCGCTGGGTGTCTTTCGATAGACGAGCCGATACCCGCCGCGTTCCAACCCCTCGATCGGGGCCCCGACGTGCCGGCTCTCCAGGCGGTCCTTCAGCAGGCCGGCCCAGTCGTACGGAACGACATCGTTGAGCACCGCCACGACGTCGTCGAACTCATAGGTGTTGGTCGTAGTACGACCGTCCTCGACGCCGAAAAACCGCCGCGCGAAATCGTCCAGCGACCGGCAATCGCCGGTCAGCTCCCGGATCAGCGTGTCGACGTCGAGCCACAACAGCTGGCCCTCAGCGTAGTAGTCTTCGCTGCGCTGCCAGCTGCGCCAGGGCAGGGGCTGGCGGTTGGCGAGGATCGGATCCCGCGTCGTGTCGCTGAGCGTCCGCCAGCGTCCGCCAGGGCGATTGTCATAGATGGCGGCGGTGCGCGCCAGAGTGTCGAGCGCCTGCTGGCGCGACCACAGGCCAGAGCGCGCCGCTAGTACCTCGCCCCAATACTGGGTCTGGCCCTCATAGACCCACATCAGGCTATTGCGGATTGGCCGCTCGAAGCTCGGCGTCCATGAATCCGCGCCGCGCCGGAACTTGCCGTTCCACGAGTGGACGTACTCATGAGCGAAGACGTCCCGCTTGGGAGCATTCGCGTCCCAGGCCGTGAAGTAGCTGGCGGGCGTCACGATCTCGCAGGAACGCTGATGTTCGACGCCCCCGCCGCCGAGTTCGTCGCTGACAGCCGCCAAAAACTCGTACCGGTCGTAATGTCTCGCGCCGAACAGAGCGTCAGCTTCACGGATCAGCGCGCGATGCGGCGCCAGCTGTTCGTCGCTGGCCGCCAGCATGTCAGGGCGGTCAGCCGCCAGATTGAGCCGCACTTGACCGTTATCATCGAGATCTACCTGCCGGAACCAGCGGCCTGCCAGCACGGGAGCGTCGACGAGGATGTCCAGCGGCACGGGTTCATAAGTGGTTCGGTTTCCCTCGGTTGACTCGACGTCGAGTGCGCAAGCGGATGGCCAGCCCTCCGGCAGCGTCAGCGAGGCCTGCACCTGGATGCGGCGAGAGAAATAGCCCGATGGATAGAGCACCATGGCTCCCCACCGAACGGCCGACATGACAGGCGTAACGGCGATCGTGCCCTGAACATCGCTCGTCGGAGAAAGGAACTGAAACCTGGCTTCAAGGGTGCATGCGCCTTCGGGTACGCTGACATGAAAAGCGTGCACCTCCACCAGATCTCGTCGCCAGGCCAACCGCTTCTGACCAGCCCAGATCTCCAGGCCGCCCAGCAGTTCGATAGCGGCGGCCGGAGAATGGAAGCCGGGCAGCCACTTGGGATAAAGGAGGGTGATAGCTTGACCTGGCGCGACGGGGATCGTTTGACGAACCTGGAAGATGCAGCGGGCGACATCCGTGGCGTCTACTTCAAGCGAGATCAGTCCGGGGTAAGGTTTGTCTTCGGGGCAGGGGATAGGCGGCGGTTCAGGCACAGGCTCTGGCGTGGTCATGTTGTCTCGCTGCCTAGGGTGTCGCCCAAGGGTTGGTGGGGTGATGGTTTCAACGTCGGACCATGCAGGCGCGTCGAGGCGGACTGCTTGCTAGAAGTGTAGCGCTGATGGCTTAGGCCGCTGAGTCACACGGCGGAGCTCTTGACCGTCGGACATGACGGCGATGGCGAAGCCGGGTTCGCTGAACAACAGGCGAAGGCGCGCCATGTCCTCCGCGTCCTCGGCGCATTCGGCCTGGACCGTTTCGATGGCCTCGGCGCGGCCCAAATACTTGAGTTGAAATCTAGCCATGCAGTGACAACGGCGATGTGGAGGCCGTCGTTCCTATGTCCAAAAGGATGCATTTGCGCGGTGCTCTGGCTCAGCGAACATCAACCCACCTTGTCTGGATCGCGCTTAGCGCATTTCGCGAGCGAGGCAGGAACAGACCGGGTAAGGAAGAGTAACTCGGCGCCACGAGCGGACATTGACCGGATGCCCGGAAGTTGACCCTAAGCGGGTCGGCCGCGGCATGTCAGCTATAGACCCGTTGCGGACATTGGGCTCCGCTGTATCTTCAGCGATGATCTTAATCCGCGCAGCTTCTGGGCCTGTCACCCCATCCGGGCTCTTGGCCCATTCGCGAACGCGCCCGCACCTGATCATCGACTCTGGCTGGCCAACGAACCCGTACGAGATCAATGTCGACAGCACTGTGCTGCTGCCATGTGCGGAGCGCCGCGTCCTTTCGCGCATCGAATTGATGCTGCCCAGTCCAAGGTGGGCCGGTGAGCGACTTGTGGAGCCGTTTCCGGATGCGAAGCCGGGGTGCCTTGTCCTATCGGAGGCGTCTGTCGCGCAGGAATGTTTCCCCCATCCCGTTCGCGTTTTGGCCGCTGACTCGAAGTCGCGGATCAGGATCGTTTTTGAGGACCGACCTGCTACGCAACTGGTCGCCCTCTCACCTGACTGCATTGCTCGTTTGGACGCAGGCGACCTCTTGGGCTTCGACATTCGAGGCTTCCGCTAGACGCCTGGACGCTCAGGCGACCAACCGCTCCCGACCCGTTGCGGACGTTTGCCTTGACGATCAAACTGCCAAGTATGGGACCACTTACGGCTTATTCCTTTCGGGATCGGGCTTTCAGTCCAAAAGGCGATACGCACGTTTGCATCGTTGAGCGTGAAGCTTTGAAAGCGTTCATGTCGCCAAGGGAAATCTCCGCCGCCTTCAGTGGGCATGTGGTCTATCGCCGTGGCCTCTTCATTCGCTACGTCGGTGTTTGGGGGCGAAGAAACGGCAAGCGGCTTCGACGCTTCCTTTCAGAGCGGGGCGCGACCGTCGCCATCGTGCGAGGCAAGCCCACAGGCGCGCGCATTGCGATCTTCGAGACGCGCGCAACTCGTGAACGGATTCGAGACATCCCGATGGTGGAGACGCAAGCGGCGACGTCCGCTTTCCACCCATTGCGGACATCAACAGCCAGACGCAATCTCGAGGGATGAGAACCACTGTTCCAGCAGCGTTCAGCCTTGCCTTTACGGGACCTGAGGGGCCCTAAACGGTCCAGTTCGATCCGACGGACGAGTGGGACGGCGTGATCGACGTATCGATTGGCGGCCTGACAATGCGGTGGCACGTGGTGGACGCGACCCAGGAAGGCAGCGGGGCGGTTGTGCTGGGTGGCATGACGGACGGGACCGGAGCGCTCTGGGGCGACCAATTTTGGTTCGAGCTTCGTTTCAGCGATGCGCAACCGCTGATCCGGTATTGGGGCAATCAAGTCCTCTGGCGCGAAGATCACGCCGCCTGACTGCGAAGTCCGCTAACCGCTGTTCGGCGACGGTCGGCTGCCGACCCTTAGCAGACGAAACCCGTGGTGGAGACGGACAGAGGAAGCGCGTTGTGGCGCCTCAGGGGCGGGTCCCGGCGGTCGTTAATCTGACAGCGCCTTTGGTAGGTCAGGCCGGTCCATTGGGCCGGTCCAGCACGTCCCTGACCCTCGCCGCCAAGTCGGAGGCCGTGAAGGGTTTGGTGATCAGCTCCACCCCTTTGTCGAGACGGCCATGGTGGATAATGGCGTTCCTTGCATAGCCCGTCGTGAAGAGCACCCTAAGGTCGGGTCTCAGCTCACGCGCTTTCGCCGCGACCTGCGCGCCGGTCATCCCGCCTGGCAGCACCACGTCGCTGAACAACAGGTCGACCCGCGACTGCCGCTCCAGCAACCGCAGTGCGGACGGGCCATCGTGAGCCTCCACAACTCGGTAACCGAACTCGCGCAAAGCCTCGACAGAATAGGTCCGCACGTCGTCATCATCCTCCAGCACCAGGATAGTCTCATCCTCACCGCTTTCGGGAACCAGCGGGGCCTCCTCGCCCTCGGCGCTGGCGCCCTCTCCGGTGAGGCGCGGGAGGTAGATCTTGACGGTCGTGCCATGGCTGACCTCGGAATAGATTTTCACGTGCCCGCCCGACTGTTTGACGAAGCCATAGACCTGGCTGAGCCCAAGTCCGGTGCCCTTGCCGACGGCCTTGGTAGTGAAGAAGGGCTCGAATGCCTGCGCGACCGTTGCCTCGTCCATGCCGACGCCGGTGTCGGAGATGCAAATCACCACGTACTGGCCCGGCACGACCTCGGCGTGAGCGGCCGTGTAAGCCGCGTCGATGTGAGTGTTGGCGGTCTCAATGGTCAGTCGACCGCCATCCGGCATTGCGTCGCGCGCATTGACGGCGAGATTCAGTATCGCTGCTTCCAGCTCGCCCGCGTCAACATCGACCCGCCAGAGGCCAGCTCCCAGCACAGTTTCCACGAGAATGGTCTCCCCGAGCGTGCGCGGGATCAGGTCGGACAGGCTGCTAACCAGGGCATTGACGCTCGTGGGCTTGGGGTCGAGGGGCTGTCGCCGAGAGAAGGCGAGGAGCCTTTGCGTCAGGGAAGCCGCCCGACTGGCCCCTGACATGGCGTGGGCAGCCGCGCGCTGGAGACGCGGTGAGCCGTCCGCGAGATTGCGCTGAAGGGTGTCGAGATTGCCGATGATAATCTGCAGTAGATTGTTGAAGTCATGGGCTATGCCGCCGGTCAGCTGACCGACCGCCTCCATTTTCTGAGACTGTCGCAACGCGGCTTCATTGGCTTGAAGCTGAGCGGTCCGCTCGGCCACCTGCTGTTCGAGCGTGGCGTTCAGTTGACGTAGGGCCTCCTCGGCCTTCCGGCGCTCCTCCAACTCTTGCTGAGCCGACTGAGCGAGCCTCGCGTTATCGACGGCCACGGCCGCCTCGGCGGCAAGACCCGAGAGCCCGCGCTCAGAGCGTTCCCCGAAGACCCCCGCCTTCTCGTGCCCGAAGAACAGGCCGCCCATCACCTCGCCCGTGCGCGAGATCACGGGGACCGAAAGGTAGCTTCGCACCGGCAGGTGGCCGTCCGGCATTCCATTGTGGGGGCTGTTTTGGCCGTAGCGTGGATCCCGAGTGATGTCGTCAGAGCGGACGATACCCTCGCCCTTAAAGGTGGGTGCAAACACCGCCGTGTTCCGCGGCATCGGAAACTTCGAGAAAGCTTCCCGTGGCGCGCCGGACAGCGTGTAGAGCGTATAGCTCTCGCCGGCCTCGTTCAGCAGATTGTAGAAGAAGGCCCCAAACTGTGCGCGCGTGAGTTCGACCCCCGCGTCGGTGACGATCTGTACGACCTGATGGAGGTCAGTCTCGATCGCCAAGGCTGTGCCGGCGCGGTTAAGAATCTCGAGTGCCTTGCGCTCCTCCGCAGCTTCTTCCTCGGCGCGCCTTTGCTCAGTGCGATCGCGCAGTACCTTCACGAAGCCGACCACTGTGCCTTCGGCGTCCCGAAGAGGCGTCAATTCGCCCGTGGCCCAAATCCGGTTGCCGTCCTTCCGCAGGCGCCAACCCTCTTCGCCGCCGCCGCGTCCGTGGGCGAGCGCCTCGCGCATTTCAGCAGCCACTCGCTTCTCGCGGTCCTCAAGCAGAAATATCCTGTCCAGCGGCCCCCCCACCATCTCCGCCTCATCCCACCCCAGGATGCGTGCGGCCCCAGCGCTCCAGCTCGTCACGCACCCGCGTGGGTCGAGGGTCACGATCGCGGTGTCGCTGGCGCTGTCCACGACCTGACGCCAATCGGCCAGAGTGAGGTTACCCACGATGCTGGTTTGCGATGTGTCTTTTGGGTTCATGCAGCCTTGCTCGCCCTTGCCCCGCCGTTCGTCATCAGTGCACGGGAACTGCAGCGGTTCCCTGTTGTTCGCCCTCACACAGGTCATTCGCGGCCAAGCGAACACGGATACGCTTGTGCGGAACTTTGTCGCCCCCTTCAGGTTGTGCCCGATCGGTGAAGACTCAACGCCATGTCCGAGATCGAGAAGTTGCTGGCGTAGGCCGAAAGGGCGCGCCGTCTCATGACGGCGACCAGCGATCCGCTGGCGCTCAAGGCGCTCGAGCAGTTCGCCAATGAGTGCGAGGAGCAAGCCCGAACGCTTATCGCGATGCCGCCAAAAACTTGACCCAAGGTAAACACGGGTGTTGGCTCGCCAGATGGGATGGCTTCTGGACAGCATCGAGCGTCAGCTGAGCCTTACATCGTGGCTCGTGACGATGGTTCGTTGATCCTCAGCGGCTCCGGCGGCGAGTTTCATCTTCTCGTTCGCAATGCAGTGGAAACTGCGGGCGAGGACTTCGTCGCCCTGCCTGTCCGCGGCGGCGCCGGCTACGAGCGATTGATCATTATCCCAATGTAGAACGGGAGCGGGTCAGAACCGGCCCACACCGCAGACCGTCGTGGTCTGCAAGGAGAGCCGATCATGAGCGACGACAAGGGGGAGCCCGGCGCCAATCCCGCACCTGCATCAGCCTCATCGAGGACTACGGGGTGCACAATTGGGTCCGGGAAGTTCGGCGTAAGCCAAGACCGCCTGCGCGCGGACGTCGCCAACCAGGCCGACGACGTCGAGCGCAAAATGCGCGGAACGCGATGAGCCCTGAAGAACGGGACCTCGGTCGCGAGTCGCGCGCCCGCTTCGGCCGCCGCTGCCGATGCTCCGTCGCAGGGACATCGTTATGGCGATCCTTGCCCGTGACTTTCCGGGAGCCGCGCGCAAGTCCGGCTTCCGTCACAGGAACCATCAGCGATGTCAGCGGATTAACGAGCTTGAGCGTCCGCGACAGATGCTCGATACCCTGTCCACCGAGAGGCCCCGCCGTCATCCCCCGGCGGGGCCTTTGCCGGTGGAACGCCGAGGAGGGAATCGCTTACTTCACACCCGGCGGCGACTGTCCGCAGAACACGGAGAGCTTTCGCGCAGATGAATGACATAGGGACCGCCAACCAGGCAGACGAAGCCTTAGCACTCCGCGCCCACGCGGGCCGGCTGCGAGAGCTTTCCATGCGAACTCGCAACCCATTGAGGGCGATCTGGCTGAGTGTAACGGCACGGCGATACGAGAGGATGGCGCGGGACCTCCTCACAACTCCGGCGCCCCACTGATCAGGTCGATTGAACGGGCCGGCGCGTCAGGGGGGACCTTGGCTCGCAATGGACGCTAGAGGCGGCGGGGTTCGGGAGACAAGAGTGCAGCCAGTCAGAACAGTCGTTCGCGCAGAGCAGGGGGTGACGCTCACCCGAATAGACGTGGCGACATCTCGCGCGCCCGTTACGTCCAGTTGGGAGCTTGCGACGCAGCGGACGCGCCAGAGGCTGGTGTTCCGCTCGGCCGACGAAGCAGAGACCGCCTTTCGCGAAGAGGTCGAACGCTCAGTCTCCATTCCGCACAGCAAACCCGGCTCGCCCTGACTCCGCATCGAGCGGCCACGTCGTGCATGTCCTGCGCCCAGATCGCTAAGATCGCAGCAACGTTATAGCTGCTAGGGTCCTTGGGCCGCCCTCTCCAGGGAGAGGCTAGGCGGCCCGGCGAAGAGCGCGCGTCCCCGGAGCGGCGCGGCGCCAACACCACGCTGATCCTCGGCCGTCCCGAGCTTTGCGGAAAGACAAAGCGTTGGTATGTCGCGCTTATTCTTTCGGGGGATCGAGGGATTGTACTGCGCATCGAAGGGCTGATAGGCACCTGACGCCCGCTGGCGAACCGCTTCGCCTTGGCGGAGCGTGGCAGCATTGCGCCCGCCGCGCTGATTTTCCCCTGTATGACCAGTAGGTCGCGGCGTCAGAACTTTCAGCAATGGTTGGCCGCTATGCAGACTGCAATCTGCGGACTGGAAGGGGCCCGTAACGTCCGCTCGGTGTTAAGGCGGGTCCAATGTGGCGGGCCTCGACAGCCGGCCGCGACGGGTCCCTATCCGCCGCAGGACGGCGCCATCCACTTGAGAGCGGAGTGAGAGACGCTGCTGGCTGGCATGGCGGCCCACCGCAGTCATTGCTGGATTTCCGGCAAACGCTCGTAAGAGATTTCCACTCGCCGGTTCAAACGGTTCGTAGTCCCAGTGTTGATCAACGGCTGCACTTCACCGCGTCCTTCGACGGTGATCATGGAGCCATTCACGCCCAAGGCAACGAGGGCGTCGGCCACCGTTCGCGCCCGACGATTGGCGATCCCGACCGCATAGGAAGCGGCATGGTCGTGAGGGTCGCTGTGACCGACCACCGAAACTCTGTTGATGGTGGGATCGGCGGCAATCCGCTCGGCCAACGAGATTACTGCAGCACGTCCCTCAACCGTCAGATCGGTTCGATCGAAGTCGAAGAAGACCAACAGCGGGACTGGGGCGAGGTTGGAAATATTGCGGCAGTACGGGCGCTGATAATCATCGTCGCACTCGACGGCTTGGAGGTACGGACTGACCTCGATGATCGAGGCAACCGAGACCGCGATGTTCGAGTCGTTGTCGTTGACTAGGCCGCCAACTGTCCCGTGCGAGTGAAGCCCTACCGCTATGAACGAGCGCGCGCCGGGAACCTCACTTTCTGCTTCCGAGTACATCAGGATCGGGGCCCCGGAGCTTCCGCCCCTCGTATCGCAGCGATGGTAGAGGAACTCGGCGCCACCTGCGGGATGGTCGAACACGCGACAGGTCGGATCCTTTAGAAGGAGTTTCGAATAGCCGTAAGGGTGATGCACCATGAAGACTGGCGCTCCTCCACCGGGTCGGTACTGACGTGAGACACGGATCACGCCGAAGGTGTCTCCCGGAGGAGGGTCACTGGGATTGGGCCGAAGAAGGCGCGCCAGAGCGTAATCCAGCTCCTGGTTGGCTTCTAGAATCCTCCCGACAGTGTAACGGACCCCAGGGCTGCCGATTTCGTCAAAGCCAAACGTTACGGATGCGGACGCATACGTCCAACCGGCTTCTCGAGCCGCTTGAGGGAGGCCTGGCAAGCAATGCCACGCCGTTATGATGACGTCGGGCCCAACAAGCCAAGCGGTGCAGGGAATCGTGCGGGGCCCGTCGGTGATGCTACCGCGCGCAACGACCTCAAGATAACCGACGGGGCGGCCAGCCTCCCAAAAGGGCGTCCCCTCATAAGGATTTATCGGCTCCGACTTCATCCGGACGCCTTGAATGAGAGAATCCCCAGGAAGCGCGACCTGGGGGACGGCATCTTGACCAGCAACCACCAGACCTTGGTCGATGGGTTGAGCGACAGCGGGCGAAAACCAAAGAACGAGAAGGGTTGCGGCTGCGCTGAGCATGCGCACGATTTTCAGTTCCTCTTCAGGCGGACGTCGACCAGCAACGAGGTGGCGTTGTCGAGACCTCCTCGGGTCAGGACGGCGGCGTGGGTCCCGAGCGAAGCATTGTAGACCGGCGCTTGGACCTGCGGTCGCCGGAAGAAGCCGTCATTCTCCGCGGCTGCGTTAAACGTCCCGACAAAGGGGCAAGATGGGAGGGTATCGGTCATCTGCTCCACGGCTGGAGGCGTTTGAGTCGCCACCTGCGCCGCCACGAAACTGTTCGCAGTAAACTCCAAAGCTTGGTTTGAGCCATGTCGGCAGGGAAGGAAGCGAAGCCGGAGGACGTCGGTGCCCCCGCTGGTGGTGAACCGATAGAACCCCCCGCGGGCCTTGTCGGGAAGTGTGAGCGCACTCGCCGTGCTGCCGCTCAGCAAAACCCCCTCCAACAGCGTCTCGGTGTTGTCATCGACCGACCACACCTGGAGGTAACCTGGCGAGTTGTAGGCCATCAACAGAACGATGCCCTCGTTTTGAGCGTACACGGTGTCAGGCGTAGCGGCCGTGACCGTCGTAGCCTCACCAGTGCCCGCGACCTTGAGGACCTTGAACTGCAGACCGGGTTTGACCTCAGTCGTTCCGCCGATGGCTGGAAACGGGGCTGGCGAATTGGAAGCCCCGGCCGCGGTGCCCGCCGGACAGAGGCCGACGACCTCAGCGCCGCCAGCAACTACGGAGCCGACGCGCGGCCCCAAGAAGGTATTCGCCGCCCAGCCCCCCACGCTGCAGAGGACTTGGCGGAAATCGATTCCGAGCGCCTGTTCAACTTGCGTCGGCTCTGTCTGAACGGCCGCCTGGGAATAATGGATTGGAGCTAGCGCGGCAATCAGCGCGACTACAGCCAGATACTTCTTCATCACAAGCCCCCCATCTCCGCACCATATGAACTCAGGGTTGGGAGAATCACAAGACACCGGTTTTCGAACGTCTGCTGGCGCTGGTGAACGATCGCGGGATTCGAATCCTCAACCATGGCTCTGCCGCTCGACTTCGAGGCGCTGCTTGGGACGAAGGTCCGATATCCATCCGTAGCGGCCGTTTGGGGAAACCGCTTTCGGTGCTTCAGTGCACATCATGAAAGGCGCACTATTTGGTACAGCGCGCTGCACCGCAGGCCTTGCCAAAACCCGCCTTTTCGCCAACCAATGTTTTGGTAATCGGTCAGCAGTCGCTGACGGCAGTCCAAGGCTGGCTCGTGAAGAAGGCGGTCCTCCACGAACTTAGCCTCTCAGACCGCGACATAGTCAGCGAGCGGAGAGTCAGGGCCTATATCGGGGGTGCGATCGCTGGCCTCGCGGCAAACCATATATCGCCGCCGGTTTGTCGGCGGCAGCTGAGAGCAGCCTACCGAAAGTTCCGGGACGCTGTTCACCGTGGGGATGAAGCATCATGGAGAGTCCTTTATGCCTCCCTATTCGACTCTGTCAGAGAGTGCGCTGATGCAGACTTCTATCGGCGTAGTGAGGTCGCTGACGACAACGGGCCTCCGGGTGTCACTTTCCAGTGCGCCGATCCTGTAGCTATGGCCGCCTGGACGGGATCGGCATCAGAAACTCCCATCGGCCTTGTACGCCGCGTGAGAGATCGGCGCACGGTTGCCGGTGCCATGGTTGGGCTCTCCGGCCGTGCAACGTGGCTTGCGCCATTTACCGGGGTTATCGAGGACCTAGTGGAAGACGCAAGACATCGCCCGAGCCCTGATGCTGCAAAGAGAGTTAGGGACCTGATTGCTCAATCCGCATGGAAACCCGGCCAGACCGTTGTCGCATTCGTGTCGCGATCCCCGCTTTCCCGTCTGAGCTTTGAACTCCCCACTGCGCGACGGACGGCAACAAGGCCGGTCGGTCCTACCCGGCTTGAAGCGCAAACGCACAAGCATTTCCGTCATTGGCCGGCTCCAGGAAATCCTGACCGCTACGGTAGGACTTACCAGCTCGATGCGATCGAACGGTCGCGCAGTGCCGGCCTATCCTTTGGAGTGCCAGAGGCGGTACGTCCGCGTATCCCGCTGGATCAGTTCGCTGACTGCATTGTCATCGGAACTCTGACGAGGGACGGATGCCGAGTTGTCGAGCCCGACGAGGCATATCTATCTGAGATTGGTGCTCAACAAGCAGCGATCGAGCTTATCCGGCTAGCAGTGGCGTCGATATGACAGGCCCACGCGTTTCGCCCTCCTTCGGAACAATGGTCGCAGACAACTGGGCCGCCTGGCTCGCCGATGAATTCAATGCGTGGGTACTTGGCTCCGCCTGTGTTCCGCGGCCGTTCTGGCCGCTGGCGGTGGCTGACGATGAGACGGATCTAGCTGGGACAGTTGCCCACGAAGTTTCACTGCTTGTCGGCGGCCGGATCTCCCCTATTGCTCAAGCCACCGAACAGAGACTGGCTCAATGGCGGTCACGAGCGGATAGCATTGAGGCCCTAAGATTTTGGGTCCGACTTTCTGCGCTCCTCGCCTCTCCCAATCTCGCCCCGTCGCTCAGCGTCTTGGCTGCAAATCTTCTACCAGGCGCTTCCCAAGAAAACGATGAGGCAGCGCTGACCATCCTATCGGAGGCTCGAGACAGGTTAGATTTGGCACAGCTCGCCACTCTTCTGGCGGCACTCGAACGTGTCGGCGTTCTCAGCCCAATAATCGAAGCCGAGGCCGTCGCCCTACGCGGTCGTTTCGACATCGCCAGCATCCCCGGTTTGGTGCTCAATTCCCGCTTCTTGCGCCTGGAACGTGACAACTCAGCGCCACTCCAACGCCTGGTAGGGCGGCTGCTGGAGACATATTCTGCAGCCGAGCTGGAGAAGGTCATCGTCGATGCACCTATGGAGCACAAGCAGAGACGGCCCTTAATGCTGACCCTCCAGGCACTCACAACCGCCGAGCCGGCGGCCTGGTCGGTAAATGAAACTGCCTATCAAGTGCTTGTGGCTGGTCATGAGCTGCCCCTGGTCCTCGCTCCAACGGATACTCTAAACGGCATGCTGACTCCTCAAGAAGAGAGTCGGAGATGAACACCCCGTCCCACTTCCGTCGCCGACTGGCATCGCTTCTAGAAATCTCTAACGAGATGTCTCTGAACGCTGATGATGGGGCCTTTTGCCGTCCGAAGCCAGCTGGGAGCGACGGGCGGATATACTACGTGTTTGATCAGACCGCCTTCCAGTTTTTTGTAGCTCCGGACAGAGTCAGACGGAAATACTCAGCGTTGTTCCATCTTGCCGAGTGGCGTGATGAAGGGATGGACCCAGAAGCATACTGGATTCTTGTGAATGAGATGCATGCAGTCCAGACGGCGGAGTACCTCTTCTCAGGAAATCTGCCGGGCCAGGGTGGTCACCCGATTCTAATGACGGCCCAACACAGGCAGCAAGTCGGGCTGTCCTATAGAGCGATAGTGGGACGATGTATCGAGCGATACAGAGCTCCGGGCGCCGCCCACAGCAGACGAGTAGCGCTAAGGGAGCTCGAGCGGCTCTCTTCTGGCGGCCCAAAGGCAGACCTTCGCTTGGATGAAGATCGCTTGGCATTCGATGGTGATCAACGCACCAACTTCGACCGAGCGAGGGCGATCAGCGTGGCCTTCGCGAAACGACAAGAAGACTTTCTTCCGGATCAACTTCATCGTTTCGCGGAGGGCATCTGGCCTCGCATAACCGAGCTCTCACAGATCTTCCCGCTTACAGAGGGCGATAGGGCAGAAATAGCTGAGGCCACCGACAGTTGGATATCCAGGCTAGAAGCGGCCTCAAGAGCATTTGATCCCGAGCGGCCTACAGGTTTCAGGGAGGACGCGGAGGCGATTGCGGCAATTCAGCATATCGCCCGCCACCTACTAGATAAGGATGAGCGGATTGTTTTTGTTACGGGAGATTGGTCCGTTCTTTCGGCATACTGGCAATGGTATGGAGAGGTCTACACTACCACTCCCTGGGAGCCTGTTGTGGTGCGAACGATTAAGAGTTTTGCACCTCTCCTGAACCTATCGCAACTTCTCAAGGGGGACAGCGCTTCGGAGAACGATCGGGTACCATTCACCCGTATTCAAGTCGCTGCAAATCTTGCGCTGCATCCCTTTAATATGAGGGTTGACGCCGAGCATCGGCTAGATGACCCACAAGTAGGGGGGCTCTGGTGGTTTAGGCAGAAGCTACTCGAAAACATTGATCGCAATAACATTTTCGACGATCCGCTTTTTGGTTCAATCGATGAAGATATGCTGGCGACGGAAGTCGAGGACGAGTTCCGCGCCGTACGAGATATATTCCAATCACTGGAGCGACGGGCATCGCTCGCAGCTCTGCATTATCTTGAGGAACGACGGGAGAGTGTGCTCAGGCGCACGCCGGAATTGGCAAATTCTCCGGACGAGACTGCCACTGTCGCCCAGTTTGCCAACGAAGCGGAACTGTTACTTCGGCGAAGCATAACTATCTGGCACTCACTCGTTACCCAGTCCATCCGTGACCGCATTGCTGAGGCTTCAGCAGCCGATAACATTCTCAGAACGCCAGTCAATATCAGCCTAAGGATTCCCCTTTCAGGAGGAGGAAGAGAACTACAGAACCTTGCCGAAGTGGAAAAATCCCTCGCGAACCTAGATCCAGCCGAGCTCGAACGACCCGAGATACTCGCCCATTTGATCTTTGCTATTGGTTCCATTTCGGCAATTCGGTTGCGGCGATTTTCGCTTGCCGTCCAGTACGCCGAATTGGCAAAGGACGCGTTCCGCACAACCTTTGCCGACGGCCCCGCCGCCGCGCGCGGTCACCCTGACTATCAGGAACTCAGGTACCTCAACGCGGTGACGCTGCGGTTACAGCTAGGTTCAGGCGGCTCTCATGAATTCCTCAAAGCACCGCCGCCTCAGCAGACAGATCTGATGCGCAAACGAAGGCAGGCTGCGGAGCGAGATATTGAGGGCTGTATTGCCTATCATTTGGCGGAAGGTCATCCGTTGAGGCTAGCCAGAGCATACATGGAGCGAGCGAGTATAAAGCTCTTCATAGCGGTAAGGGAATCTGCTCGAGTAAGGGGAACGCGATCGTACGACCGTGAATCTCATCACAGGTTCTTCGAGGCAGTTTACGATTTGGCCCGAAGCTTTGGCGTCATTTCGACGACTGCGGTTTCGGAAGAAGATCAGGATCGAAGGGACCTGCGCCAAGGATTGAACGCGCACCTGATGGCCACAGTCGCTGCAGTGGACTGCTTTCTGGTTCGGTTGCCGTATATGCAAGATGATCGGTTTGCGTTGGAGGCAAGACTCCACGATGCGAGCGCTGCGGCGGCTCAGTATCTTCCGACGGCGGATCCTCGAAGTTATCCCGTCGTAGTCCGTAGAGAAGTCGTCGATTTTCTATCTCGTCGAGGGATTGAGGCTCCGGCAGGGTGGCGCAGTCGGAAGGGTGTCAGCATCGCCATTGATGCGGAAATCGTTCATTTAATGAACCTGCCGGTCGTCGATCTCCTCTAGCCATCGCCTCCCGCTCGCCCACCTGTGGCACTCGCACACAGGTTTCTGGTTGAGGGTCTGAGTGCAGATGAAGACATTCGCACTGGCGCCGAACGGTCCAAGTGGGGAGGGTGCTCGTTCTAGGCGCGCGTGAGCTCAACCGTGTGGCCTTCTGGGTCCTTCACAATCGCTCGCCGCCCCCAAGGCGAGTCGCGAGGCTCCTGAATGACAGTACCATAGCTCTCGAGCGCGCGTTTGCACGCCAAGTCGACGTCTTCGACCGCGAAACCGATGCGGGTCGCGACCGTCGACCGGTCCTCAGCGGAGCAGGGATAGATTTCGAACACGCCCGATCCCTGTCGAGCGGCATGATGCGCCGGTCCGCTCCCATGCCGCTCTTCGTCGAATTGGAGCCCAAGCCCCTCGTAAAAGGCGACAAGCGAGTTTGGTTCGCGTGCGCGCAGCACGAGCAAGTTAAGCAGCATTGCGAGCTCTTCCGCCTGAAGCACGCGGTGATCGCAACGCGAGCGGTCCCGAGAAATCATCAAAACGCACGCTGATCTCAAGCGTCCCACCAAGCGCGCGAACAAAGTCGTCGATCGTGCTCAATTTCGCATCTTCGCGCGCTTCAAGTCTCGACACCTCAGCCTGCCCCTTGTTGAGACGCTCTGCGACGACCTCTTGAGAAACAGCTGTGAGCTGCCGAACATCTTTCAAAGTCAGCGCCGCTGCCCCGTTCCTATCGCGCTCAGTACGGCGCCGAAGCTGCAATAGCCGAAGAGCGGCCTTTTGCGGATCTGCATAGACTTCGTCGGGCTTGAACCCGAACCCCTCATCAGACGTGTACACGCCAAACTTCCACGACGCGCGCCAGCTCACGGTCGTACGCCAACCCTCAACGCTGATATCCGCCCACCATTCGCCATTGGGCTCGGAAGGGGCATCAATGTCGGCTTGTACGTTGAGACCTTCTCTGCGTAGCGCCTCAAGAAGTTCAAAAAACGGATCGGCTTTCATAGGATTATCTCCTCACCTTTCGAGCTCGCTTTGCTTAGATCGACCAATTCATCTGCCCTGACGATCAGCACCGCACCATCGTCGCTGATGTAGATTTGATGGGCTCTCGAGCGATACCGCGTGAGGTCCGGTCGATCCTTCACCAGGAACTTATTGTCGGGCAGCGGCGGGTACATTCGGCCATCATGGAGGTGGTTCTCGATTTGATTGGGAACCCCGGAGAATTCATCCTCAACCTCGGTCAACGTCTTCGCGACCAGCGCGAACGCCTCATCGTGCGAAGCGCAGGCGGGAGCCGCACGAAGGCGTTCATAGAAGACGGCGAGGCGTTCGCGATGCGACAGCATGATGTTGAGAGCATATAGCGTTGAACGCATAAATTGCAAGTTTCGTTCGCACCAGAAGGCGAGCTCAGTAGCTCGTAGCGTGAGCGCAATCGGTCGACGACGTCAGTGCGGATCAGCACAATTGCACTGAGCGGGCAGGGGAGGGGAGGCGGCTTTGCGCCAGAAGCGGACATTCGCCTACGACCGGAAAGCGGACGCATGCCCCGCAGGGTGCCCTCTAACTAGCGACCAAATCGGCGAGCTCCCCATCCATGGAGTAAGGACTCGTTCAACGGTCGCGCAGGAAAGTCTTATAACTGCCGTCCTGTTCTCGCCGATCAGGCACCCATCGTACTACCATTATTTCGGGCGAAGCAGCGGCTGTATCGGTCGGTGCTAGTCTGCTCCGATGGCGAATCGCACTCGACGCTCGGGCATCTGGCTGGTGGCCGTGCTGATCTTCCTTCTCACGACGCTGGCGCAGGAAAATCTAGCGTCGCTCTTCGAGGTGAGCGGGGTGGATCGTCTGTGGGTCCACACGGGCGTCGTCGGCAAGGTAGTGTTGTGGATCTGGGACATTGCGGGCACGCCCGTGGCGACGCACATCTACGCCTTCGTCGCTGGAGTCATGCTCGCCATCTTTATTTCAGTGGCGGGCGTGTCGGAGGGGACCCGAGCCCTTGAGCAAGGTCCGACGAAACCGGACATGTCGATCTATGATCTGGTGGATTATCTCACCGAGGAGACGGCATGGTCGAAGCAGAAGGGCTACATCACCGATCGGATGGTGGAGCACGAACTCCTCGATGCGTTTTCTTCCGGCAGGCTGCTGGCATTCGCGCGGAAGACAGACGCCTACGGCTCCACGTCTCCTCAATATCGCATCGACAGCAGGGTTTCGAGGCTCTCAGAATCGATCTTGACGCCATTCGAAGCCGAAAGCCGAAGCCTATCCGGGTGAAACCGAATTTCCTCGGCGATGAGGACCTACACGACTGGCAGGTTTTCAGGGCCCAAGCGGAACAGCTTTGGCCGAAGCCACCGCAGGAGTCGAAGGCGAAGCAGCAGAGACTCAGGGGGAACTGACAGCCGCACTTACCGATTGCCGCCTCTCGTGCCGAGGCGCGGCGATTAGGTCATCCAGCTTATGTTCTATCTCTACACTCCAGCTGAAGGCACTCAATGAAACGGTCGCCCGAACCTTGTAGAGGGGCTACAGAGCGACCGAGGCGGGTCAGAAAGTCCATTTGTGCAGTATGATATCGGAGGTCACTTGGGCCGCGAGATAACAGCAGGCCGCGTGCACCTTATTTTGCTTGTTCATGTCACAGAAGTCGGCGACAGCCTTCACGCACAACATCTCAGGCCGTTTAACAAGAGTGTGCTGACAAGCGTGGTAAAACCCATAGCTCTCCATGTCGACCGCTGCGATCGTTTCATTGAGAGCTGAGATCTGTGAGCGGATATCAACATCAGAGACTACCGATGACCCGGAGCCTGCTGCCTCGAGAAGAATCTCACCCGAACCCTCGAACTTGGGCGACAATTCCTTGGCTCGGTGCAGGCGTGACGGAGCGTTTGCCAGCCCTTCTGTTCGCATTCGCCGGGCTACCGCATGTGCCTGGGACCCCCTGATGCTAATAGGTTCGGGGCGAGGGAAGAAGTGAGGGTCCTTCGCATCATCGGTCTTCCACTTGCCGGCATCCCAATCGAACACCTGCTCAAAGAAAACCAGGTCGCCAAGATTTGCTTTGCCTTCGACCCCGCCGCAGAATCCCGACATGAGCGCAACGCGTGGTCGGTGAAGGGTAATAATGGACTGCGTGCTCGCCGCGGCGGAGGCCGTTCCTGGGCGACCGATGGCGCAGGCGACGCCTCTCCGCACATGATCCAGTCTATCATTGAACGTGAAGGCGTAAGTTTCCGCTCCCGCAGCAATCGGCTCAAGTTCGAAAATTTCGTGGAAAGGTTCGAGTTCCTTATCCAAAGCCACAAGAATCGCGACATCCGCGTCGAAATGACTGTAGATGCTACGCAGACGCGCTTGGCGTGATGCTTCAACGTAGGTTAATCGTTCAAGAAGAAGGGTCTTCCATCCGTCAGCATCGTCCTCTCGGATAATCGCCATTAGATGAGGGCCTATCGAGGCGGATATATCTGCGAGTGCACCAACGTCGCGCGTGATCCCGATCAGATCGCCAGGCACATTCATAGTCGTCGGTGAGAAGAGCTCCGCTAAGAAATTCTCGACTACGCCATGACTCGGAGCGCCCTTCCCATGGATGTGCGGCAAGGTCAAATCTAAGATCATAACATCGTAGACATACGCTTGGAGCTGATCCCGTGCCGTCACATAATCCGGCGCGGCATCTATGCGACTCAAGCACAGGTCGCTGCCGCTCAGAACCTTCCTAATCTCGGTGATGACCTCACTCCGATCGTGGACAACAAGGATATTCATGTCTTGATCACCAGAGAGAGGCCATGGATTAGCTGGTCCTGCCAGCCTGGGTTGCCGTATCGTATCGTGGCAATCAGCTTATTGCCGAGAGACCTCTCGGCTTCGCTGCAGATTTCTTCAAAGCCCTTGAGCACTTTGCTAGTGGGCCCGCGCGAATTGTCATCGAATATGTCGAAGCCCGTCAGTATTATTACCCTCAGGTCCGAGTCGTAGTAGAATAGCTTCTCAATCACCTCCATCCCCCCCAGATCCGCATGGCCGCCTTTCACCGAACTAGAGGTCGCTCCGGGCGCGATGTTCATTGAGATGTCGAGGATGCAGGCCGTGAATCGGCCTGACAAAGCTGCATCCTCCGTTTCGATCACATTTGTTACCCGCGTACGTTCAAAGACACCCGGAAACTGCACATCTAGAAGTTCGACCACATCGCCGAATTTGCGATCGTCATCCTCTGCAATCAGGAGAGCGATCATCAGGAGCCCCCACTCGAGGTCTGCCTAGATCCTGAGGACCGTAATGGCACGACGGCGTGATAAGCTCGGCGGCGGCGAACGCCTTTTACAGTTACGGCTTGCCCGTACGTCGAGGCTGCAAGGGCCGCGATTTTGTGCATGCCGGACCTCACGTCGCTTAGCATCTCCTCGCTGGCTGACTTATAGGGATGTCCGGGATAAGCCTTGATGTCATCCGCGCCCACCCGCATCAGAGTGGTCGCGATAAATCCGAGCTGCCCACTGTTTTCATACAGGCGAACACGAAGGCGTATCGGGCGCCCGTCGCCATGCTTGAGTGCGTTCTGGACGAGCTCCCCCCATAGCTCAAAGATCAGGCGAACGTGCTCGTCTCGAGGCGTGATCCTAGTCTCGCTCGTACTAGGCCCGCTTAGGAGGATTTGGCCTGAGCTAAGCTCGCGTTCGAATCGGGCGCTAACAGCGAGGCCAAGATCTGCCAGTGGTGCCTGGAGATTGACCCCGTCCGTTTCTGGCAAGCGAAACCATTCGGAAATCCTGCGGATGGCTTGGCGGTTGACATTTTTTAGGGCCTTTGCGGCCGCGTCGACCGACGGATCGCCGGGCATTCCGGTGGTCAAGCGGTCCCTTCGCTCGTCAACCGCGCGGTCGAGCTTGCTTTTTAGGTCTGAGCTCAGTTGAGCCTTTGCGTTTTCGAGTTGTGTTTTCAGTTTTGAACGAAGAAAACCATTCACGACGGCGGATACCTCTGAAAAACTATCCGGCGACCCCAACTGATTTAGGAGACTGGTCAGCTCCTTCTGGCTCGGAACCATGTCGAAGAGGCCGAGCGGTCTATTATCACGTTTGTGGCGGAGGTATTGATCGGCCCATGATGCGCCAGCAGATTTGATTACCTCCGAAAACATGGGAAGGAGGCGGCGCCGCTCCTCGACAGGTAGCTCCTTCCATTCGGCCTGCTCCAGTTCTTCAATCGCGCTCGCGAACTGCCTACGGAACTCTGTATGGCGCATCCGGACGGCCAGGATAGACTCCAGCCCATGCGCGGGGTGCGCGAGGAACGTGTCTATATAGCTTAGGACGACTAGCGCGAGGGGCCAGTCCACTCCCTTGACGTCATAGGAGGCACTGCGTCCGCCATGAAAATCGTAGTTTGTAGAGGACTTGCCTGCACTCGCGTTCCTGATTTGCTCATCGCTCTGAAACGACCGATAGGTTTTAAATATATCTTCATGGCGATTGAAGGCGTCTCGCGCGATTGCGGACCACGAGATTGAGAATTTGTCATCATCTACGTTCAGTAGGAGAAGCGCGGCGGTATAGGCTTTCTGCTCAGACTCCAAGTGGTCTTGGTTCAGGTCACTCTCGTCTAGCCCGAACTCGTGGACTACTGTGGAGATAGCGTTCATGCGCTGACTTAGTGCGGCCGCGTAGTTCGGGACAAGCCTCAGCCAGAGAATCATTTCCGCGGTTAGAAAAAACCTCACGTAGAGACGTGCGCTGTCCCCGAACTGACTGACAAGCCATTTAACAAACGCGTCCGAATTGCCCAAGCGCCGCGCCACCGGTTCGCAGGCTAGGCGCAGAGTGTTGCCTGCTAAAGCCCGCTCTTCGAGAAGCTCGTGGAACAGAACGAATATGGCATCTGTGTTGCCGGCCAGCAGATTCATCTTTCGCGCGAGCTTCGTTTGGCGCCACCAGTCCCAGTCAATTCCTGAAAGATATCCCGGTCGGAAGGGTAAGTATTGGCGAACCCTCGCCATCCATTCTTTAATGCGGCCTCTCTGCTCAATCTCGTGCAGGTACCAGTGAGCCGCCTTAATCCACATTCGATCTTGGTATGCTTCGGGCTTGCGCAGTCCGAGATCGACTTTGTGCTGCAGAACCTCGTGCGAGAGCCCTACCGCAGCTAAGGTGCCTGCTCGGATCGCTGATCTAGCCCGAGGTGATGCGCCAATGAAGGCTGTGATCGCTCCAAGGAATGCGGTCAGCCGGTGCAGTTCCCGCACTTCAACCTCAACCGTCCGCCTCGGGATCATGTACAGAGACGTCATATACGCAGCTGAGAACCGGCCGGCCGATGTGAAGTGGTAACGCCGGCAGAAGGTGACGCCGACTTCAAAGTCACGGACATCTGGATATCGCCGATCACGATTGCCCGCCAACGCCTTCAGCACGACCCCCGCCTCAGTGAAATCGCCAGGCGGTTCGTTGTCGACCAGGCGCCGTAGGTACTCAGTGGTCGACGTGTCGAGACCGAGGCTCTTCGCGAAAGCCGGTGCCGGCGTCTCGTGAGCAAAGGCGATCGCCTTCCTCTCGCACAGAGCTAGGATGTCAGTCGCACGATCGTATGGGAGTAGCTCGACGATCGTTCTTAGAAGCTCTAGCAACTCAGACCGGAGAGGCCTGCCCGCTGAGACCTCCGCCTCGAAATGACTTAGGATCATTTCACGCATGTCATACGGATGGCAGAGTAGACCTATAAAGAGCTTGAACGCGAGACTCTCCTCCGCCACCGCCTCATCACGCAGCAGAAAGGCAATTGTCTTCTTTTCCGCAGCGTTGCCCCCCGTCGAACCGAAGACGTGCGAGAGTTGGGTCTCTATCGCGGTCTCAAGCGGCACGTGCAGGAAGTAGTAGGCGAGAGGAAAGAAGAGCCGACTACGAAACCAGTTTGAGTTTTTCCGATTGGAGAGTGCCGCCAAGATATTTTCATCAGAATTTGATCTCAGCGCGGCGTTCAACTTCACGGCGAAGATCGACTGTCGATCAATCGGATCTAGCTGGTCGTGGAGTTCGAGTGTCCGGCTAAAGTCGGACCGGATCAGAGACGAGGAGACGGCGTACTCCGACGTCTGCAGAGTCTCGATGTGATCAACGTTGCATCGAAGGTAGTCGACCGCGAGCGTCATAAACGCCAAGTCGATTGCTGGGGTCCCCTCCCTACGGATCCGCGCTAACGCTCGAAAATCGGCATCATCAAAATTTGCGACAGTCCAGCTCTCGGGGTGAATGCGGAACAACCCCGGGGAGAGATGAGGGGGAAGGTCGTAGCTAGCGGGCGAGGGGTCGAGGAGAACCTGCTCGGCGATGCGGGCCGATAGTTGATAGTAGCCTCGGCCACTACGTACCAAGTTCCTAAAGCGCGCTGACGCACCTCTATGTCGATCCACGCCACTCACGTCACTGGTGCATCCTTAATGCCTGCCCTCTCCGAGGCTAGGCGCGCGGAGGGCTCACTGTCGAGAACTGTTTGTCGCTTGGAGCGGCCAGCCACGGCCCCTGAGTCCTGCCAGCTCGAGCATGCCAGTCGGCGGACTTTTGAAGGGCCGCAAGTGGATCACATCGAACGAATTGGGTTAGGTCCAGCGTCGGCTCCAAAGCGGCACGTTAGAAAGTCGGCTAAGAGTCAGGAGCGGTCACTGCTTCGTAGGCATTCCTCTCCAACCTCCGTCTCAGTGCAGATCACGACAAGCGCACTATGGCGGGGAGGGCAGTGACGCGACACTCACTAGAGTGACCATTGACGCGCTCAACATCCGACATTCAGAACCGACCGCCTTGGCGGAATAGGCTGCAAATCAGCGACGATGACTAATGGTCAGACCGGCTTCGCCGTGGCAGCGTACGACCATGCTGCCTCGCGTCTGGAGCATCATCCGACCGCTTTCGTCAGTGATCGGCGCCGTACTCGGCGTGGTCGCGGTCGTCGCGTTCTTGATGGTCGTGGGCCACTTCCGCGGCTGGCTTGGCCAAGAAATGGCTGCTTGGGTGCAGGCTTTCGGGAGCATCGCCGCGATTGGAGCGGCAGTGTGGATTGGTCATGCGGAGGCAAGGCGTCACGAAGCCTCCCTCCAGGCCCAGCGCACCAAAGATCTCGCCGACCACGCTCAGGAAATAGCTGACTGGCGACAAGCGTTCACCGACGCGCTTAAAGCGACCGAGAGCGCCCGCACGCTGGCGGAGCGACCAGTGGATGGCATCGACGGTCCCCGACTGATCCGTCTTCTCCGAAACACCAAGGGCATGCTCGACACCTACTTGGCGTTGCCCCCGCCAAACCCAAGCCTCTCCTTTCTTCTCATTGCTGCGCGAACCGAGGTCGAAGCGCCGGTGCCTGCGTTAGAGTCGTTTCAAGCAGACAAATCCGAAACATCCGCTAAGCGACTTCGAGCCAGTTTGGATCGCTCCTTGTTCGAGATGACTGAGATGCGTGACGAGTACGAACAAGGCGTACTCTGACCGCTGAAAGCGATGACGATGGTCCCTCGATCGACACGACACCATCGCCGAGAGCGAAGGTCGCTCAATGGATGCGCGAGACCAGGATATCGTAGTCGACGTGCGGCGCGGTAAGGGTCAGGCCGCGCCGTCTTGCCCGCCGCTACTACGGTTTGGCTGCCGCACGCAAATCTCGACTGAGACGGTCAAGCAGCGCACGCCCTGTTGCGTCGGCGTCTATCGCGCCGACTACGCGATCCACCATTTGCTGAAATCGCGGTTCGTTCAGCATCTGTTCGCCGAACTGGTCCGTCAGCAGTCCTTGGATCAGCGCGCGCCGGAGCTGGCGGTCGTCGATATCCTCGACGGCCGCCAGGGCTTGAGCCGCCGCGATGCCGGTGGCGATCCTTTGAGGGGTGCGGCTTCCTGGTCTCACAGAGGATCGCGTCTTGTCCCGCTCCTCCAGACGCTGCCGTAGCAAGGAGACAAGGCGATCGACGTTGGAAATCGGCTCCATCTCGACCGTCAGCGCCGCGAGCCTTGGCCTAGTTGACGGAGCAGCAAATCCGTCTCCGAGGTCGGTTCAGGGTCGGGCGGTGCAGAACGGTCCAGTTCATCGATCAGGAGCTGCATGTCTCGATTAAGCGCCGGATTTTCGATGTTCGTCGCTATTCCCCGCCGGATCAGGCTAATGGCGCCGGGAGTGTCTTCGAGCGGCAGACGCATGAGGCCTTCGGCGAAGAGGCGCAACGCGTCGTCAGCGGGCCGTCCAGTCAGGGGCGCCCACGTCAGGCCGGCCAAATCCGGTTCCCCGGATGTATATTCGAGAAATCCCAGCTGGAAGCGCGCGATCCAGAACTCGGGCGCCGCCTCCACCGCCTGTCCCATGGCGATACGGGCCTCCGGATAGCGCCGGTCGCCCGCCAGTGTCGAGCCGTAGAGAAAGAGCAGGCGAGGGTCTGTGGGGTAGAGATGCAAGGCCTTCTCGATAGCGTCGGTACCCGCTCCTTCCGCCAACTGTCCAACGAGCGCCTCCAGTTCCGGCTGAGGGCAGACCTGCGAGGCTTGGGTCGTCATCCGGTCACCGTTGAGAAATGGAGCTGTTCCGAGCGGGGAAGGCGTTTGCGAAGACGCTGGAGGGCGGCAGCGTGGATCTGTGCGATTCGGCTGCGTCCCAGCGACAGCGTATCGGCAATCCGTGCGAACTCCAGCCCTTCCAGGTAGTGGAGGCGTATGACGGTCCCTTCGGGATCGGGCATCGAACCGACGGCCGTCGCCAACCTGTGCACGGTGTCTGACCAGGCCAGGCTCTCGTAGGCGTTGGGACTGCGCGCTTGCTTTTCGATATTGGCCGCGTCGCCGGCGTCGTCGAGCATGAAGCCAAGCGCCAGATCGACCGCCAGGTCGGTCAGGGCCTTAAGTGCGTCCGTAGTCGACAGGTTGTCGGGATCTTTCGTGGCCAATGATCGGGCGCGTTCGGTCCTTATGCGCCGGCGAAATGCAGTTTGCCGCCGCCCTTCGCTGGACGCACCGATCCCATCGATCACGTTTCCGGCGATGCGTCGTGCGGCAAAGGCCTCGAATCGCGTTCCCTGATCGGGATCGAAGCGGTCGATCGCCTGGAGCAGGCCCTCCGCAGCGTGCTGTCGCAGATCCTCGACGTCCAGGTCGTCGCCGGGCCGTTCGCGACGAACGCGGGCGGCGATCCTTCGCGAGAAGGGGAGATATTTCTCAAAAATGCGGACCCGGGCCGGTCCTGAGGGGTCGCGCTCAAGCGATTGCCAGAGGCCGTCGTCCGCGTCGGGTTCGATGGAGGGCCGGGTCAACTAGCGAAACCCCCCGACCACGCCCTCCAAGACCAAGCTCCAGCCGTCGATGAGGACGAACATGAGCACCTTGATCGGCAGGGCGATGCTGGTCGGCGGCACCATCATCATCCCGAGCGAGAGAAGGATTCCGGCGACAACCAGGTCGATCAGCAGGAATGGCAGGAGAATGACAAAGCCGATCTTGAAGGCTGTTCCCAGTTCATGGAGCATGAATGCTGTGGTGAGCTCCGGGAGGCCCACTTCAGCCGCCGTGTCCGGAAGCGGCTTCCGGGCAATCTCGTACACAGTCTGCAAATTCTCGTCCCTGACCTGCCTGAGCATGAAGGCCTTCATTGGCCCCGACCCGCGGTCGATCGCCTGCTCGACAGTGAGTGCGCCTTCCAGAAAGGGCTGTAGCGCCTGCGTGTTCACGGTCGACAGCGTCGGCCCCATCACGAATGCGGTGAGAAACAGCGCCAGACTGACCAACACCGGGCTCGGAGGCGTTTCGGGCATGCCGAAAGCGTGGCGGATCATCGAGAGAGTGATCACGATCCGGATGAATGGGGTCATGCAGATGGCGAGGGCCGGGATCAGCGCCAACAAGGTTAAGGTCAGGCTGATGCGGATAACGTCGGCGGTCTGGACCGCCGCAGCCGCCGCGCCAGGCGCGGCCAAGGCTTCCGAGGCGGCGAAGGCGACGAACCCCACCGCCAATAACGCCAACCTCCAGCCCCTCACGGTTCCTCTCCCAGGGCTTCGTCAAGGCTGACCAGAACGAGATGACCTTGGGCGGACGCCGTCACCATGAAGCTCCGACCATCGCAGCGAAATACCGATACCGTCACCTGGGTCGAGAGACGGCGTGTTTCGATGTCGCTCAGTCGGGGCGCTGAGCCGGCTCCGCCTGGGGCGACGAGCGTCGAGAGCAGCTTGGTCAAATCTGGTCGGCCCAGCGGTCCGCCGGCGCCGTTCAAGCGTCGATTGAGGGCATAAGCCGCCCCAACCGCGAGCCCGATGCATAGCAGAAGCGCCGCGCCGAGTCGAAGCCAAGGAATATCAGTGTCAGCGCCCTTGCCGAGCGTCTGCGCGACAGCGGAGGTAGAGGCCAAGGCCGCACCCCCGAACGCCAGCAGGAGGACAACCCCGCGCTTCATCGCCCGGTCGCGAGTTCGACGATCCGGACCCCGAAGGCATCGTTCACGGCTACGATTTCGCCACGGCCCACTGAGCTGCCGTTGATCTGCAGCTCCACAAGGTCTCCCAGACCGGTTTCGAGCGCGACGATTTCCCCCGCCTTGAGCGTCAAAAGTTCGCGCACGCTCATGGTGACGCTGCCGAGCTGGGCGTCCAGCTTAACTTTCACGTCGCTGAAAACAGCGGAATCGAGACCAACGAGTGGCGCCCCCGTAGCGCCTTTCTCGGCAGTCGATGTCTGGGTGAGCTCCGTCTTCCGGGCGGTCATCAGCGAGAGTCCCTCGGCGCGGCCTGTAGCCGCAAGGAACGTGGAGATGCCGTATCCTCCAGTGTCGCACAAGCGATGCGCGTGCCTTCAGGTCCAGCCAGATCGAGCGGTTCGTCGAGAGCATGATCCAGCACGATGATATCACCCGGGGTCAATCTCCGAGCCTCTCCGATCGGGACGAGAGACGACCCAAGCCTCGCCTGAAGTTTCACCGGAACGTCAGCAATGGCGGCTTCGATCGTGTGAAGCGGCGCCCGGAGGCCAGGATCGGGTTTCAGGGACCGTCGCCTCGTTTGCGCGAGCGCAGCGCGCGTGGTTTCGATCAGCAGGATCTTGCGACCCTCTTCGTCCCTCAATTCCAGAACGACCGCGCCTGAACTGTCGCCCGTCGATGGTCGGCGGGGCGCCAGCGCGGCGTCAAGCGCTCGCACGAGGTCAAGGACTATGCGCTCGCCGAAATCCCCCACGACCGCCTGGTCGTCGCTGGTCTGGTTCAGGCGCCCCAGATCTATGTCGAGAGCACGTCCCGCGATGATCTCTACATTCGCAGTGAAGACCCGTATCAACACACAAGATCCGGAGGCGACTACAGGCTCGGCCGGCGAAGTCCCTTCAAACTGCAGACGCTGTCGAACGAGGCGCCACGACCGGAACCATCGGAGGCTCCAGTCCTCGATCGCCGCATCGATCAAACCCAGAACCTCGGGCGCGGCCAGCGCCCCGTCCGGGAGCCAATCCCAAACGTCCGTTCTCAACCCTGGCCCCGGATTCCGAACAATTGCTGGATCATGTCATTCGAGATGCTGACCACCTGCGATGAGGCCTGAAAACCCCGCTGCACGAGGATCAGATCACCGAATTGCTGAGCGAGATCGACATTTGACGCCTCGATCTGTCGGGGGACGAGAGTACCCATCCCGTCGTTCTTGCTGGCGAAGAGACCCGCCGGGGCGCCGTTGTTGCGGAACAGACCGTCCCCCAGGCGTTCCAGAGCCTGAGGATCCCGGAAGGACGCCAAGGCGACCGCCCCGAGATCTTCGGTTTTCGAGTTGGAGTAGGTCAGCTTGACATGGCCATCCTCTGTGATGGTCACGCCGGTCAGAGTGCCCACGCCGTTGCCGTCGGAAGATGCGACCCGGATTGTCGACGTCGTTCCCGATGAAAAATTGTCGACATCCTTGAAGTCGAGCTCCACGTCGATCTGTTCCCCGTTTTCGGATTCATACGAGAAGGTGAGAGCGGATGGGTCGGAAACATCTCCGGCCAGATTGAACTGCAGCGACTGCTCCTCACCTACGACGGCGCCGGTCTCGTCTGTCACCGTGACAGACCATTTGTTGGGAACCGCCGGCGTCTCGTCCGAAGGCTTGAGCGTAACCTTCCAGACGTGACGCGTGCCCCGCGCGTCATAGACGGCGATATCGGATATGACGGCTTCGGTCGAACCGGTGGAGAGGTTGCCGCCAAACGATACGTTCCGCGTGATCGAAGGCGGGTTGGTCCGGAGTTGATCGATGTTGATCGCGGTGGCCTGACCGGAGGCGTTGAGAAGGTTCAGATGATAGTCACTGCCCTGCAGGGAAATGAAACCGGCGTCGTCGACGGCGAACTGACCGGTGCGGGCGTAGTAGGTCCGTCCGTCACGACTCAGCACCAGGAAACCGGCGCCCTGAACGGCGAGATCGAGATCCCCGCCCGACTGACGCATATCACCCTGGGTGAAGTCGATGGTCTGCGCCCCGAAGCGGACGCCGGCGCCGTGAAACTGGTTATTTCGGCCCGAATAGGAGGAGCCGAGTCCGCCGATGTTGAAGGCGTCGCTGAAGGAAACTGTCGACGCCTTGTATCCAGGCGAGTTGAGGTTGGCGACGTTGTTGCTGATGGCCTGCAGTCCGCGCGAGAAGGCGTTCATACCGCTCAGCCCGATGTAGATAGCTCCAAGCATTGGCTCTTCTCCCGCTAGAGTCTGACGTTGCCGATGTCGGCGATCGAGACGCCTGAAATGACCTGGTCGTTTGACGTCCGGATGGTGACGGTAGGTTCGCCGGACGTGAAGGAAACGCCCTCGACCTCCCCGGACAACGTCGTTCCGCTCACGGTGAAGTCGATGGTTCGCCCGAGAAGACTGGTGGCCTGACTGGCGCCTTGCGCCGCGAGGAGACTGGAAATCTGGTCGTTGAGCGTCTGACTCTGTTGAAGTTGCGAAAACTGCGCGAGCTGTGAGACGAACTGGAAATTGTCGACGGGTTTCAGGGGGTCCTGATAGGTCAGCTGTGTCAGGATGATGCTCAGCAGCGCCTGAAAATCCAGACCGAAGGCGCCTTGCGTCGAGCCGCCGCTGCTGATGGGCGCTAGCGCCATGCTTGTGATCTCCCCCCGGAGGCATCAACTACAGGGTGATCCTCGCCATTGATGCGGACTTTGTCGAGCGCTAACCCGCGATCCCGCAGGAGCGCCTGCGCGCGGATGCGGAATTCGGCGATCTCCTGGGGATCCAGATCAAGGGCGCGGACGATCAGGGCGGCCGCGTCAGGTTCGTCCGTCGGGGCGAGACTGACCCGCCTCGTGACGTGGGGAGAGGGCGGCATCGGCCGCGGGCGAGCCGCACTGCTTCCTTCGGGCCTGGCGGCGCGACTGCGTTCGCCCGCTTTCGACACCATTCCGGCCATGCCGGCGTCGGGGCGCCCCCGTTTCTCGGCCAAGGCCGTCGCCTCAGGGCGGGGAGGAGGCTCGGGCAATCGCAGGCTTTGGAAGCGTGAGGCCGATGATGGCGTCGGCTCATTTGGGGCGGACTCAGGTGGCGGACGCGGCGTCTCCGCTTGAGGAAGCGGGGGAATCGTCAGGATCAGGTTCTGCCCCCCGGCCCGGTCTGTCGCCGTCGCGCCGTGACGACCGAACATGCCCCGGGCCTGAAAGCTCACTGCACAGGCATTACTGTCAATCGGCGACGCGGGGGACATGAGAAGGCCGAACCCGCCCCCAACGGATTTGTCAGCCGCGATCGACGGGACGGGAAAGTGGACGAGCCGCGGTTCGATCTTCATCCCTCGGTCCTCCGGGCAAGCCGGGCATCCTCAGCTGCACCCAGGCGACGCTCATCCTCGATGCGCTGAACCTTCCGAAAGGCCGTTCGGACAACACCCTGCACCGCTTCAGCCAGTCTTGTTTGATGGCCCCAGACGAGATGAAGGTCAGACATTGAGGCGGTTTCTTCAGCCAAGCCGAGTTCGGCGGCTCGAACCTCGTTCCGCAGTGTGATCGTGTGCGTTCGCCACAGACCGATCATCCCGGCATCTTTGATATGGTCCAGCGAGGCGCCCCAAGCTTCCTCGCTGAGAAGATGCTTGTCGATAGACTGGTCCAGATTGCCGTGCGCCGCCTGGACGCGCTGCTGTTGAGCTCGGAGCTTGTGCAGCGCCGCTTCCTGCTGGAGTCTTCGGACCATAAGAGCCTGGCGGGCATCGGCGAGGGTGCGGCGGCTCATGTCAACTCCTCAGCGCGTCGCGCAGCGCGGCAAGAGTCGCGTCGGGATGCTCGGGCCGGCCGTCAGCCTGATCGAGAAAGGCCTCAAGCGCCGGACGCTGCCGGATGGCGGCGTCGGTCTCCATATTGGAGCCGGTCGCATAGACACCAGCGTCGATGAGGGTTCGGGCGCTCTCGTAATTCCCGATCGAAGCCATTGCCTGCCGCGCCAGATCGCGATGCTCGACCGTCATAACCTTCTCGGCCAGTCGGCTCACGCTGCGCGGCAGGTCGACCGCCGGATAGCGACCCTGTTCGGCGATCCGTCGGGACAGGATGATGTGGCCGTCGAGAAGCGATTTCATCACTTCCGTGATCGGATCGTCGACATCGTCAGTCTCGCTCAGAACGGTCATGACCGCCGTAATGGCTCCACCGTCGCGAATGGCCCCGCACCGCTCGACCAGACGGGGCAACGCCGCGAACACGCCGGGCGTGTAGGCACGGATCGTGGGCGGCTCGCCTGCCGCCAGACCGATCTCCCGCAAGGCCATCGCGTAACGGGTGGCGGAGTCCAGCAGCAGAAGGACATGGTGGCCGTGCGCTCGCCAGTCCGCGGCGATTTCCAGGCCCTGCTCGACGGCCTGCACCCGCATCGCGGCGGTCTCGTCCGATGTGGAGGCGACCAGGGCTGTGCGACTGCGGGCATCCGCGGTCAGGCCTGAAGACCACAGGGATTCGACCTCCCGACCCCGCTCGCCGACGAGGCAGATGACGCAGCGGTCCGCAATGACCTGCGCTGCAAGCTGGCCCAAGAGCGTTGTCTTGCCCACACCGGGCGCGGCGAAGATCCCGATCCGCTGTCCGCGGGCGAGGGGGAGGAGGCCATCAATAGCGCGAATCCCGGTAACCACGGCTTCTTGGGGCGTAACGCGCTGCAGCGCCGCAATCCGGGCGAAGTTCGAAGGCGTCGCGATAATGGGATGACCGCCATCGAGCGGACGGCCCAAGCCGTCGACAAGGCGCCCCGCGAAGCCATCCCCGCCACCCGGCCGAGTTGAGGCACCCACCAGTCTTACGCGATCGCCAAGACGAGCCGGGCCGATCGGATCAAGCGGAGCCAGCACCGCCCGGCACGCGTCTACAGAGACTAGGGTGGCCAGGGCCTCGCCGTGAGGATGATCTATCGCACAAAGAGCTCCAATGGAGGCGTCCGGTCCGTCGGCTTCGATGTAAGTCGATGAAATCCGCGTGACCCGGCCCGTGCGCAACCCAGGTTCGAAGCTCCGAAGGCGTTTGGCGATCCGGGCGGCCGCGGTCACAGCGCGACAGGCCTGGCGGGATCAAGCAGGGCCTGCAGGCGACTGACCTGCCCGTCCAGATCTAGGTCGACTTCGCCCATTTTCAGTCGAACACGGCAGGCGCCGGAGGGAAGTTCCGCCGGGGCGCGCACGGCACAGCCTTCCGGAGCGATGGCCGTCAGCCGCTCAAGGTCGGGAAAGTCTAGGTTGGAGACTTCAATTCGGACGACTGCGTCGGCCGAGAGCGTGCCGACCGCCCGGCGTACGGTTTCCACAATGAGGTCCTGTCGCGAACCGACATCGCCGACGATCCGTTCCAGGGCGATGGCCGCCAGTTCGCCGCTGGCCTCTTCGAGACGTGTCAAACTGGCGGTGAAAGCCACCACCGCTGCGGCTGCAGCTTGGGATAACGTCTCTTCGAGAGCTCCGAGCCGATCTTGGGCGATCTGGTCTCCTTCTGCGAGGCCCGCCTCATACCCTTCGCTCCGGGCCTTGGTGATGGCGGCTTCGGTCTGAGCCTGCTGGCGGCGCAGCTCAGCTAGTTCGGATGTGGCCGCCTCGAGGTGCTGCTCCAGCTCGACGATACGCCGCCCCTCAGCCGAAGGTCTGTGGGGTGGGGGATCAGATGCAAGTTCGCGGATATGAAATCCGGCTTCGGCCAATCCGGACTTGATCACCGCACTCATGGCCGCCGACCCAACCACGCAGGCAGGCCGCGCTTCGTAAGGGCCGCCGGCGCGCCAGCGCGCCAGCCCATGCTGGTCGCCGACTGTCGCAGCGCCTCTGCGGCGAAGGTTGTCATCCCTGAGGAAACCTTCTCTCTCAACCGGCCGGTCAACCAGTCGCTCAGCGCCAGGTCCGGGCCCTGGGCGCCCTCTGGATTTCCTCCGCCATCACGGTATTCGGCCATCAGTTCGAGCAGACAGTCCCGCTCGCCGGCATCAAGGTCAACCAGAATGGCTTTCAGGTCGCGGTCGCCCAGTTCGGCGAGTTCCGCCACCAGTGCGCGGAGCGCTCGGTTCGAGCCGCTAGCGGACATGGCCACCCTCCTCGGCCAGCAGGCGTCTCAGGCGTCGGACATATGCCTCACGTTCGTCCGCGGAGAGCGTCCCGCGCGCCGGGGCGCGTCGTCTGAACAGGACCAGCGCCAGGGTTACGATCGTCGCGACCGCAGCGGCTGCCCAGGCGAAGGGCAGGCGAGCCGAAGTGCGGTCCAGTGGGGCGGGCGTTGGCTCAAGGGCGGACACTGCCTCGGGCGTGGCCGCTGCGGGCTCGCTGAGCTGCGGCTCCGCCGCCCATTCGGGAAACACCAGGACGTCACCACGCTCAGCCGCCCAGCCTGTCTCCGCGATGACGATCCGGCCGATGTCGTCGCGCTGGGTGTCATTGAAGCCCCGGGGCGCTGAAACGGAGATCTGCAATCGGAAGTCACGGCTGTCGGGACGCCAGCGGTCGATGGCCTCGTCACGAGCGGCCGACCCGACGGCCGCCCACTGGTCCGCAGGGACGAGCGCAGCTACCCGCACCCCTGGGTACAGAGGCTCGAGCGCTCGCCGGACGGCGGCGGTATAATACTGCTCGATGGCCCCGATTTGCTGGAGGTCGGCCGGTGTATCGGCCAGCGCGGAATCAATCGGCACCGGGCCGCCAGCCACAAGCGCGCCCCGAGCATCAAGGACGACTACGTTCGCGGGGTCCAGATCAGGCGCGGCGGCCCCAACGAGTCGCTGGATTCCCAGAACGGTTTCAGGCGTCAGAGTTCGCCCAGGGCGGGTGGTGAGCGTAACCGAAGCCTCCGCGGGCCTGCGATCAGCGCGGAAAATGGACGGTTCGGGAAGGGTCAGATGAACGCGGGCCGTATCCACTGCCTCAATCGTCATGATCGTGCGGGCCAGTTCGCCTTGAAGGGCGCGCTGATAATTGATGCGCTGGGCGAACTCCGTCAGGCCCATGTCCGACTTGTTGAACAGTTCGAAGCCGACCGTGCCCTTCAGCGGCAGATCCGCGCCCATAATGCCGAGACGGATTTCGTCCACCTGCGCGGCTGGCGCGAGGATGGTGGCGCCTCCATCATCGATCCTGTGCGGGATATTGTCCTTCTCAAGCGCCGCGACAATCGTGGCGGCATCAGCCGGACGCAGGTCACTGAACAGGACATCGTATTTCGGACGCATGGCGAACCAGGCCAGCGCAAGAAGCATTGCGATTAGAAGGGCCGCGGCGCCGGCTGCGGCGATCTGCACGCCAGCGGGTTGAGCCCGGATACGATCAATCAGACTCATGACGCGAACTGGACCTAGACCTGCATCCGCAGGATTTCCTGATAACTTTCGATGAGACGGGTCCGGACCTGGTTCATCAGTTCAAAGGACAGCCGCGCCTGCTCGAGCGCGAAGGTCACCTGATGAACGGGGATGTCCTCACCGAGCGCAAAGGCCCGGGTCAAACGATCCGCCTCAAGCAATTTGGCGTTGGTCTGTTCGACCCCCTCGGACATCAGCCGGGTAAAGGACAGTCCGGTCGCCGGCGCGGCCGAGGCGCCGTCCGGCGAGAGGCTCGGCAGGACGCCCAAGGCGACCGGGTCCACGGGCGCGGTCATCAGCGGCGCCCGATCTCGAGGGCCTTGGCGTACATCTGACGCCCTGCCGAGAGCGCCATCAAATTCGCCTCGTAGGCCCGGGCCGTCTGGAGCAGCAGGGTCATTTCCGTCGCGTGATCGAGGGCGGGGTAGCGCACGTAGCCGTCGGCGTCCGCGTGCGGATGAGACGGCTCATAGACACGGCGGGCGGGCTCGGTCGTTGGCTCCACGCCGTACACCTGAACGCCTGTCAGGCCTGCGCCTGCGGCCAGATGGGCGTTGAAGTCCATTCGGGGCCCGGAAACCAGGCGGAGCGGCTGGTAAGGCTCGCCGAGGGCCGTGCGCGTCGTATTGAGATTGGCCAGGTTGGCGGCGATCACCTCCATGCGCCGCCATTCGACGTCGAGACCGGTGCGGCTGATCTGCATCGGATCCATCAACGGCTCCCCCCAACGGCGAGCGCCGAAATCTGCGCATGCCGGTTCAGCAACTCCACGAGGGCGGCGTATCGGCCTGCGGTCGCGGCGGCGTCCGCCATCTCGAGATCGAGTCTCAGGGCGTCGCCCGCTCCAAAGGTCGCGTCCGGGACCAGGGAGGGCTGAACTGCGGCGAGAGCGGCCGGCCCTTCTCGCGCCGCAGCGGTCAGCGCGTCCTCGAAGGAGACGCGCACCGGCCGGTAGCCGGGGGTGCCGGCGTTGGCGATGTTCTGGGCGTTCGCCTCGGCCCGCAAGGAGAGTCCGTCCAGGCTTTTCATCAATAGGGTGGCGGTGATCGGGTCCATGTCGGGCTCCTACTGGACGACGATTTCAGCGTGCAGCGCGCCCGCGGCGCGGATGGCCTGCAGCACGGCTATCTTTCCGCGCGTATCGATGCCCGCGCGGGAAAGCCCCTCCATCAGATCGCTGATGGTCGTATTGGGGAAGGTGATCACCGCATCGCCCGGATCCTCCTCGACCGTGATCGAGGTGTTGCGGATCACCAGGCCCGCGAGATCTGGATTGAGGCCGCCGTAGACGGTCGGCTGGGAGCCTTCCTCGCGCTGCCGAACCGACACGTGGATGTCGCCCTGGGAAACGGCGACGCTCGATATCCGCACGTCTCCGCCCGCGACGACCGTTCCCGTCCGCTCGTTGACCACCACTCGCGCGAGGCCGGCCGGCTCGACGGGCAGCGCCTCGATCAGGGCGACCAGCCGGAACACGTCCGGCGCGGCACGAGTGTCGACCCGCACCATGTCCGCGTCGGCCACCCAGGCCGGCGCCCCGGCGCCGGAGGCGTTGATCGCGTCCGCGATCCGGACGGCGTTGATGAAGCTGGGTTCGCGCAGGACAAACACCAACTGTCCATTGTCGTCGAGGGTGCGGGCTTCGGTGGCGACCTCGATCGTTGCACCGCCGCTGATCACCCCCGCCGTGGGGACGTTGCGCTGTTCGGCGTTGTCCTGGCTCGAAAACTGGTATCCGCCAACCACTAACGGTCCCTGCGCGACGGCGTAGGGGCGCTGGTCGGGACCCGCCAGCGGCGTCATCAGCAGCACCCCGCCGGACAGGCTGCGCGCGTCGCCGATCGAGGTGACGTTGACGTCGATCCGGTCGCCAGCGTTGGCAGACGGAGGCAAGACGCCGGTCACCATAACGACCGCCACATTGCGGCTGCGAACCTGCTCCGGGGACAGGTTGGATCCAAGCCGGCCCAAGGCGTTGGCCAAGGCGCGTTGAGTGATCGGGTTGCGTGGCGAATCCCCGGTGCCGGTCAGGCCAGCGACAATGCCGTATCCAACCAGCGGACTTTCGCGCCAGCCCTGGATGCGTCCAAGATCGCGCAACTGCACGGATTGGGCGTCCACCGGACCGGCAAACGCCGTGACCAGGCCGGCGAGGATGAGGATGGCCACGCGACTCATGAGAGACCCAAGAAGGACATAATGCGATTCAACAGGGCCGGCGAACCGCTTCGCGATAGAGAGCCGTCGCCGTCATAGACGATCTCTGCATCCGCCAGACGGGAGGACAGCACCGTATTGTCGCCGCTGATGTCGGCTCGGCGCACCCGAGCGGTCAAGCGGATTGATGTGCGCTCTCCGTCGATTTGCAGCGTCTGGCTCCCAGCGATCCGAAGGTCGCCATTGGGCAGGACTGCCTGGACGGTGGCGCCGATCTGGCCGACGAGGCGTCCAGACCGGTTCAGCTGGCCTCGCCCTTCGTACTCTCCTTGCAAGCCGAGATTGCCGGACTCCTCGACCCGTCCGCCCGCCCCGATCGAGCCGGCGAGCCGGGTGTCCCGCTGCGATCCCGACTGCGCCGAGGCAGCGGCGCTGCTCATTTCAACGATGACGATGGTCAGGCTGTCCCCCGGGTGCGCCGCCGTGCGGTCGGCCGCCAATCCCGTCCAGCCCGACTGAAGGCTTTGAGCCGCCGCGGGGCCGGGGAGGGCGACGGCGAGACAAAGGGCGAGGCCAGTCGCGATCGGTTTCATAGGTCTTCCGCCAAAAGGGCCCGGAGGACCGCGCCGTCCGCCGTCCGGACGAACAGGGCACCGCCAGGGACGCCCGCCTGCAGCGCACGGACTTCCCGCTCGACGGTGACCGGCCCAACCGTCACCCGCAGGGTCAGAACGTCGCCGGCCGATACGGACGGCGCGGGCGCGGAGGTGGGGCTGTTCGCGGGCGCCGTCGGCGACTCGATCGGGGCGGAGGTGATGCGCACCACGCCATCGCCCTCAATTGCGAGCCACGGGGACAGGCCCGGCAACGCGGCGCGGGCGCGCGCCGCCATCACCCGTATCGAAAGGGACTGCGATCCGCCAATGACTCGCGCCACGGGCGTGTCGACAGCGCGGGCGCGGAGGGGCTCCGGCACTGCCGAAAGGTCGGCGACGTCGCCGAGCCGAACCACATCGCCGCGCACCGAGACCTGCGGGCGGAAGGTCACCGGGTCCGGTTCCAGCATCAGGCCCAAGACAAGAGCGAGCGCCGGCGACATCTAGCGTCTCAGGCCGTTCGCTATGCCCATGAGCTGGTCGCCGGCCTGGAGCGCCTGGGCGCTGGCGGAATAGGCGCGTTGCAGCAGCATCAGAGTGACCATTTCGTTGGCCAGCGCGACATTGGAGGCCTCCAAGGCACCTTGGACGATCGTGCCGGCGCCCTCTTCCCCGGGAACCATGACGGCTCCAGAATCGTCTGCGCTTGGGCGGTAGAGTCCTCCGCCCAGCGCCTCCAGGCTTCCCGGATCCCTGATGCTGATCAGGTCGATGCGGCCGAGCTCGGTCAGGCCCCCGTCCTCGCCGAGCGCGGCGGCGACCGTCCCGTCGAGCGCGACGCGGAGGTCCGTGACGCCCTCCGGGATCGTGATCAGCGCCTGCAGCGGCAGGCCTTCGGTCGTCGACAAGAGACCGTCCGGGCTGATCGTCAAGGTTCCGCCCCGCCACAACAGCCGCTGGCCCGCGGCGCCCATCACCTCGATGAATCCGGGCCCCTGGATGGCGAGGTCTGTCGCGCTTCCGGTCGCGCGCAACTCTCCTTGGTCGAAGACCGCCATGGTCGCCATGGCGGCGACGCCGGCTCCGCTGGAGAGGGAGGGGCGCGCCAGCCCATCAGGTTCGGACGCGGCCGAGGTGAGTTCGCCGAAACGGACCTGCGTGCGCTTGAATGACGGCGTGTTGAGGTTGGCGATGTTGTTGGCCGTCACAGCCAGAGCCCGCTCCTGGGCTCTGAGGCCCGTGGCCCCGATGTAGAAGGCGCCGTTCATCCGTTTGTCTGTCCCAGGGTGGTGATGGCCCGTCCCATCAGGTCATCGTATACGTTCATCAGCCTTTGGCCGGTCTCGGCCCGGCGGACCGCCTCCATCAGCGCAACCATTTCGTCGCCCATCGAGACGTTGGCGCTTTCCAGGAAGCCTTGGCGAACAACCGGCGCGTCGAGCGCCGAGACGCGGTCGCCCGGGGCCGTCAGCAGACCGTCTGGTCCGGGCACGATTGAGCTCGGGTCGAGGCTTACGACGGAGATTTGCGCTATAACGCGGTCGCCCGACCGCACGGCGCCATCCGCTTCGACCGAGAACGCCCCCGCCGGAAGGACGATGTCGCCGCCGCCAACGCCCTGGAGAACCCGGCCGCCGAGGTCCAGCAAGCGGCCATCGTCAGCGCGCGTGAATTGGCCGTTGCGCGTGTATAACGGTCCCGTTTCGTCTCTGAGTTCAAAGAAGCCATCGCCGGTCAGCGCCAGGTCGGTCGGATTGCCAGTCTCGGAAAGTTGCCCCGACGTAAGCGAAACAAGAGTCGTCAGCGTTGGTGCGCCGATCTCTGAGCTGTCTATACTCGCGAGGGCTTCGGCGAAGCTATGCTTCGCTCTGTATCCAGGCGTGGTGACGTTGGCAATATTGTGCGCGGCCTCTTCGGCGCGCCTCTGCGCGGCCGAAAGTATTGATGTCGCCGATTGCACTAAGTCCCCCACGTCAATTGGCCTAACATCGAACACTCGACGCGGCAAGCCGCTCGTCACTCTGTTTGCAGCACTCCGAACGACCGGAGGTCGATCGTTTGAGGCACCTCGGCGACGGACACCACCGCCAGCCTTGGCGCGGACCTGCGCGTGAAGGCCTTGAGCTGGCGTCGCAATTCCGCGCCGCAGAGGAGGACGGGCGACAACCGCTGGCCGACCATGTCGTCAACCATCGGGATCAGCTTCTTGAGCAACTGTTCTGCCAGTCGGGGGTCGAGGATCAGGGACTCCGGATTCTCTGAGCGCCTCACGCTTTCGAGTAACTGGGTTTCGAGCTTCGGACTGAGGCTCATGACCGCCAAGGCCTCGTGCGGACCGCGCAAAGCGCTGAAGATGCTGAATCCAAGCTTCTGGCGCACCCGTTCGGTCAGCTCAGCTGGATCCTTGGTGTGCCGGCCGACATCGACGAGGGCGTCGATGATCAGATCGACCTGACGGATGGAGACGTTTTCGCTGAGCAGTTGCTGCAGGACGCGTTGGACGTCGGAAACCGAGAGGATCGCTGGGATGAGATCCTCGACCAGTCCGGGCTGGCGGGTTCGCACCCCCTCGAGCAGGTGCACGACGTCGGTGCGGGACAAAAGCTGGGGCAGGGCGCTTCGCACCACCTCCCCCAAGTGGGTCATCAGCACCGTTACCGGGTCGACCAGGGTGCAGCCCGCGTCCCGCGCGGTTTCCCGCTCACCATCGGCGATCCAGACGCCCGGCAATCCATAGGCCGGATCCCGCGCCTCTATGCCCTCGAGAGGGGCGCTCGAGCCGGCGGACCGGATCGCCAAGGTGCGATCCGGATGAATCGTTCCCTTGCCATGACGCGCGCCGTGCACAACGACTGCGTACTCCAGATCGCCGGCTTCGGCGCTGTCATGGAAGGAGACCGACGGAAGCACCAGGCCCGTGGACTTTTCCTCCTGCGCGCGCAGAGCGGAGATACGTTCTGTCAGAACCGGCTTCATGGCCCGCCAGGCCTCGGACAGGCCGCGTCCCAGCTGGACTTCGATGATCGCCCCGGACTCGCCCGGCGTGACTTCAGAACGGGGCAGTTCCAGCGCGCCGTCGGTAAGATCCTCCAGCTTGCGCCGCCGCATCGCCAGCCAGGCTCCTAGGGAGCCGAGTGCGAGGAGGGCGATCGGCCATTTCGGCATGCCGGGCATGAGCAGGAGGAGGCAGAGCGCCGCCATCACCAGCAGGGGAATCTTGGGAACGGAAGTGAGCTGGGCGAGAATCTCGGTGCTCAGGTGACGGTCGGCGGATGACCGCGTCACGATCAGGCCAGTCGCGACGGCGACGATCAGGGCCGGGATCTGGGTGACGATGCCGTCGCCAATGGTCAGCAGGCTGAACGTCTGCAAGGCCGTCAGCCAGTCCATCCCCATCTGGGCGACGCCGATGATCCAGCCGGCGACGATGTTGATCAGCAGGATGATCACGCCGGCGACGGCGTCGCCCTTCACGAACTTGCTGGCCCCGTCCATCGATCCGTAGAAGGCGGCCTCCTTTTCCAGCGTCTTGCGCCGCTGCTTGGCCTCGTTCTGATCGATCAGCCCCATGTTCAGATCGGCGTCGATGCTCATCTGCTGGCCGGGCACCGAATCGAGCACGAAGCGGGCCGCGACCTCGGACACGCGCTGCGCCCCCGACGTCACCACGACGTACTGGACGACCACCAGGATGAAGAACACCACCAGCCCGACGACGAAGCTGCCCTGCACCGCGAAGGAGCCGATCGCGTCGATCACCTCGCCGGCGTGGGCCTCCGTCAGGATCAGTCGGGTGGCGGCGACATTCAGCGCCAGCCGGTAGAGCGTCGCCACCAGCAGCAGGGACGGGAAGGTGGAGAAGGCGACCGGCTTTTCGACGTAGAGGGTCAGCAGCAGAATGGTCAGCGCGAACGAGAAGTTGAGGATGATCAGCAGGTCCAGCATGACCGGCGGGATCGGCGCGAACAGGACGAGCAGAATCGACAGCACGGCGAAGACCAGGAACAGATCCTGATTGCGGCTCAGCAAGCCCTTAAACATCGGTGGGGGTCCCTTGCGCCGGCGGCTTGCGGCGCAGGCTCAGATACAGATCGGCGACCGGGCGGAACAGCTCTTCCGGGATCGGACGGCTTAGCACGGAGCGCTGGAACAGCCGGCGCGCGAGCGGGGGGTCGACGATCACCGGCACGCCGTAGGCGAAGGCCAGCCTGCGCAGGCGCAGGGCCATGGCGTGGGATCCGCGGGAAACGACCAGGGGGGCGTCCACGATCCCGGGCTGATAGCGGAGGGCGACCGCGAAATGCACCGGATTTACCACTACCAGATCGGCATTGCGGATGCCCCGCAGGCTCTGGCTGGTGCGTGCGAACTCGCCGTGCAGCGCCTTGCGCTTCTGCTTCAGCCGCGGATCGCCCTCGCGGTCCTTGTGCTCGCGCTTCACGTCACGCCGGCTCATCCGCATCTTCTTGAGGAATTCGCGCCGCGCCATCAGCTGGTCCAGCAGGGCGATGGCGGCCGCGACGCCGGCGCCGGCGGCGAACAGCTTCAACATCGAAGCGCCCATGAAGGTCGCCAGCCGGCCGGCGTCGGTGACCGCCGGCGCCGCCTTCAGGGCGGCCATGATCACCACGGCGGCGACCGCCGAATACAGCGCCAGCTTGAGCACCCCCTTGGCGGTCTCGATCAGGATCCGCACGGTGAACAGTCGCTTCAGCCCCGTGGCCGGGTTCAGGCGGTTGAAGTCGAAGCGCAGCGCCTTGCTTGAGAACACCGGCCCCGTCTGGACGAACTCCAGTACGAGGACGAGGGCGAACAGCCCGCCCGCCATCGGCAGCAGGAGGCTCATCAGCGGCGCGGCCATTCGCCCGGTCAGCGCCATAAAGCCCTGCGCCCCGACCAGCTCGGCGTCCGTCGCCGCGATGCCGACGGCTGTGGAGCGCATCAGGGCTGCGACGACCCGCTCCCCCGCGAACCAGGTGAGGCCGGTCAGGCCAACGAGAACGGACAGGAACCCCAGATCCGTGCCGCGCGCCACCGTGCCCTCGCGCCGGGCCCGCTGCAGCTTGTGCTGCGTCGGCAGTTCCGACCGGTCCTGTTCGGCGCCCTCGCTCATGTCATCAGCGCCGGCAGGGCCTGCAGCACCGTCGACGACATCCGCGCCAGCAGCGCGCCCGACACCCCCAGCGTCAGCGGCATGGCGATCATCAGCAGCGCGGTCTTGACCTGAAAGCCGAGCACCAGAACGTTCAGCTGCGGCGCCGTGCGCGACAGCAGGGCGATGGCGATGTCGGTCAGGAACAGCACCAGGATCAACCCCCCGACCACGCCGAACGCCAGGGTGAACACCGTCCCCAGATAGGCCGCCAGTGGGCCGAGGTCGGACGGCAACGTCGCCCGGCCCAGCGGCACGGCCTCCAGCGAGGCGGCGACGATGCGCAGCAGGTCGAGGTGCCCGCCCATGGCGAAGAACACGACCCCGGCGGCGTAGGCGTAGATCGATCCCACCAGCGGCGTCTGCGCCCGGCTCGTCGGATCCACCAGCGCGGCGAGGCCGAAGCCGGCCTGTATGTCGACCGTCCGCCCGGCGACGTAAAGCGCCCCGAACGCCGCCTGGAAGGCCAGCACGATGGTCGCGCCCAGCAGCAGCTCCCGCGCCGCCGCCGCCGCCAGCGCTCCGGCCTCGGCCGGCGGCGGGGTCAGGCCGGGCAGGCCGGCCGCCATCAGCCCGCTCAGCCCCAGCGACAGCAGCACCCGGAAAAGCGCCGGGACCCGCATCAGGGTGAACGGCGGCGCGAAGGCCAGAACCGGCGAGATGCGCAGGCTGATCAGCAGGCTGGCGATCAGCCAGCCGGTCAGGGAATCCGTCGGGGCGATCATCCGATCGAGGGAATAGTGCGGATGGCCTGGACGGCGAAATAGGTCATCCGCTCGATCATCCACGGCCCGACGGCGATCAGCACCAGAACGGCGGCCAGCAGCTTGGGGATGTAGCTCAGGGTCATCTCCTGCAGCTGGGTCGCCACCTGCAGCACGCTGATGATCAGTCCCACGATCATGACCACGGCCACCACCGGAGCTGCGATGGTCAGCACCGCCCACAGCATCTGGTTGAGCAAGCCCAACGACTGGTCCGCGCCCATACGCTCTCCCCCGAGATCACAGCTGGCAGATCAACGTGAACTGGCGCGGGATTGCAAGCGCGACTGTCGGGAGGTTTGTGGATGTTGTTCGAGGCCGAGGTCAGGCTGTCGGCCTCGGCGATCATGCACCAGAGCGAGGCGTCGCCCCAGACGGCGGCGGCGATGCCCTGCAGGGTGTCGCCGTCGCGGATGGTCCACCTGGTTCCGCCCGAGCGGATGCTGTGCGGGGTCAGGGCCTCAAAGGCCCGGTCAAAGTCGACGACGTGGATGACGTTGCCACACCCATACGCTCACCCCGAGATCACGAGTGCTGGATCAACGTCAACTCGCGGGGGGAATACAAAGGGCAGTTGTCGGGAGCTTGTGGACCGCGCATCTGTGGCGGGGACGATTCGCGTGGCTCTCGACGGACGAGGATTGTCTGCGCAGATGCGCGCACTAAATGGTGCTGAACCGGCTCGGGCTGACGGCACGCTCCGGTCGAAGTCAAATCTCGCACCCTCTAATGAATACATCTCGACTATAACTATCGTCTATTTCTTCAAGTTTCGCCATGTTTGGTATAAATGCTGTCGAGTTCAATACTGAAAAATCATTCAACAGAACGTTCCATGCAGCAAAAAGCCTAGTAACAGTTTCTCTTTGAGCATTGTCTGATTCGGTAAAGATTATCATTCTTTGAGGCTCGCCTCTCGATTGAGAGGAATATTGATTCAAATCAAAAATCCCGATGGCCGTTAGTTCGCCATCTCGATCAATGTAAGCCGCCGTCTTGCTAACGCAATAATTTCGCTGACACGAGAAGACTAGGGCTGGAAGTTCGTCAACAGAAGAGCAGTCGAGAGCAAAACAAATATCTCTACCACCTGTTCGGGTGCGAAATGCGGCCAACGGCGAGTCATTCGCGATTTCGGCGAACTCACTTCCTCTGGCCCATTCGAGATTGCTTCTGGCAGCGTCGGAAAGTAGCGCAACACCAAGATCGGATTCAGCCTGGACCATTTTTGATGCGACCTCTGAGAGGTCGGTAGGCCCTACCCTTACACTTCGGTCCCGGCACCCGTTTGAAGCCGGCTGGTCTGTATCAAAATAGGGGTTCTTCCAACTGGGGGCCCCATTTGGTGTGCTGCAAGCCGAGCACAGCATAAGGAGGAAAGCCGCTACGACCACGCGCATAAGAGCTTACCTCGTTCTAGGTGTACCATTGGGCGCTGCACGAGCTTGCGCAATTGTTGCCAAAGTTTGGGCGATCATGGTGCGGTTGGCAAGGCGGCGTGTCCGGTTGCCGCGTTGATCGGCGGGGTAGTAGCTACCCGTTGCCATTCCCTGCAGTGTAGCCATGGATCCGGGCCAGTCACGTCCCACAAACTGCGTCCAGAGCGTTCGCATTGTGGTATTCCTAGAGGATGAGCCGTAATATTCACCATGGTTGAAACCAACGTCGACTATTACAGTCCTGAAACCCATATCTAGATCGCGGAACATTAGCGGATCATTGGGGTGGATTCTGGCATGATCTCTATCATAGCGATTTGCGATGGTTACGACCTTTGAGGCGAAGATGACCGCATCAATGGTTTCTGCCTCCAAGGCCGTCACTGTAAGAGGACTAGCTCGTAGGGATGCGCGGGCAGCGGCTCCTGTTCGCGTTCTCCCATGTCCAAAAGCGGCATGTGGCCTCAGCTTATCCGTCAAGGTTTGAGGAAAGCCAAAGCTATTGATTTGGGGTTCAGTATGCTGCCCAATGTCGAAGCCACTAGCGATTGTAACACCACTGCTTGCTGTGGGGACATATCCGTGAAGCTCGCGAGCACTTTCGTAACGAGCAATGGTGGCAACCGCATTCTGATCCAAATACAGGGATAGAGTTGCGTTAGCTCGATCTCGCCGCGCTATGAGCGACAGTTCGTATGGCGTATAGTTTGAGGCTGGTCCGGATGACCGACCCGCAACCTGGTAACTGCCACCTACGTCTTGGACGTCTGCAAGAAGCCGCTCGGCAGTGAATGTTCGTTCTGTGACCACCGCCAGTTCATGCTGCCGCACTGTGAACACTTGCTGATTGCCGGCGATATTCAACTGAAAGTCGAACTGGCCATGTCCTGAGAACCGCATTGAGCTGAGGTCACTGGACGCCTGATCCATAGCAAAGAGAGCGCCCTCGTCTATACGGTAAGTCGGTTGGTCAAAAGACACTCCTGCAATGTCGGCCGCTGCTTGGTCGTATTCTTCTGTAAGTGCGAGGTATAGGGCTGCAGACGCTTCTGTTGAGTTCGCTGCAGATTTTACAAGTTCGGCGTTAACGGAGATGGTGTTCTCTGCAGCGCTATATCTTGCGTTCGCAATCGCCCCAGATTCGGTCGACAAACCGCTTTCTAAAATCAATTCTGGTGCAGTCGCGCTCTCCAGTCTTGCGATCTGGCTGTTATCCAAAATTTCTCCGCCCACTCGGGTGCGGGCGTTATTCCATAGGTCTTCCGCAGTCATGCTAGGTTGGGTTTTCGCGCCTTGGGCGTGCACGCGTTCTCCGATCGCGTTCCCGATTGTCGTCGCCAAGACGTCCGGCAGCGCGGCAATGAGATTGTCGCCAAAATTCGTCCCCGTCAGCACCGACCGGGTTGCAGCTCCTGCAAAGGCTCCGGTCGCGCCCGACGTTATCGCCAGACGCGCACCCTCGGTGCTCCATGCCTCATGACGAACTCCCTTGGGATTGAGGTGGCTATCGACGGCTGACGTCACACCCCCGACCACGGCCCCCACAACGACGCCCGTCCAGTCGAACTTCTCCTGCAGGCCGGTCGCAACAGAGATGCCTTGCGTCACGGCGTTGCCGATGGCGCCCCGGGCTAGACCTCGCGCGAAGTTGTTGCCGACATTTCCGGCTCCGGAGAGGCCCGGAATCAGCTGTCCCATGCCCGCGCCGACGCCGCCGGCGATCGCAGCCATGCCGACCGCCTTCCAGTCGAACTTGTCCTGAATGCCGGTTGCGACCCCGAACGCCTGACTGGCGATCGATCCCGCCGCCCCGGCGATAGCGCCGCCACCGATAAACGAGCCAATACCGACGCTTATCGTTGAGGTGCCTACGGCGACGGATGTCGTCCCCGCCGCAATGCCGGCGCCCGTGAATGTGCCCGCGCCGGCAACCGTATTGGCGAGGGCCGCCGTGGCATACGGCGCCACGATCGCCGCCACCGCCACCGCGATCACCACCATCAGCATCTGCCCGATGGGCCCGCAGCCGCCGCCGCTCCTGGGCGGCTTGAGCTGGGTGGGGCTGACGTCGCCGAGGGTCTGGTTGGGGTCGTAGGGGCGGAAGGTCTGGGAGGTGTTGTGGACGTTGCCGACCCGGGCCGGGACGGTGATCGTCTGGCCCGCGGTGAGCAGCGAGGCCGAGGTCAGGCCGTTGGCCTCGGCGATCATGTACCAGAGCGAGGCGTCGCCCCAGACGGCGGCGGCGATGCCCTGCAGGGTGTCGCCGTCGCGGATGGTCCAGCTGGTCCCGCCCGAGCGGATGCTGTGCGGGGTCAGGGCCTCATAGGCGAGGTCGAAGTCAATGGCGTGGGTTGCGTAGTTGCCGTTCTGGAACGGGGCCGGAGTCGCCGGCCCGGTGTTGGCGCGGTCGTACATCGCCCCTTGGTAGGTCGAGACATAGGAGCCGTTGTTGGTGACCTCGCCGATGCGTCGGCCGCTGAAGTAGAAATACTGGTCCTTCGGATCGGCAAGGCTGGCGTTGTTGTCCAGTTCGGTGCGAGTTAGCACCTGGCCGTTGGCGTCGGTGACGAAGGTGACGGTGCGGTCGCGGTCGTCGTTGATGACCACCGTCGAGACGCGTCCGTTGACATCCAGGTTGAAGGTCGAGGTGTGCAGGGCGTTGGAGCCCGATCCGGTGTCGGAATCGTAGGTGATGGTCGCTTGCCGGGCGTCGTCCCACCAGCTGTAGCCATAGGTCGTGCTGGTCGGTGCCGAGGGTGTTGTAGAGCCGCCCAGCGGCCAGACGTCGGTGGTGCCTGTGGTCGTGACCGAGGTCACAACACCGCGCCAGGTCGAGCCTTCGAAATAGCTGTAGGTGGTGTTCTGGGTGTTGAAGCGGGCGGTGACGCCGGTGAAGATGTTGTCGTTGACGTAGGTGAAGGTCTGTTCGGTCAGAACCAGGCCGGCTTTGTCGTAGGTCGCGGTGCGGGTGTAGGTCGTGCTGACCCCGGTGCGGATGCCGGAGTTCTCCCACCGGTAGGTCAGCCGCCCCATGGCGTCGCGGACGTCCTCCGACTTCCACGTGATGGCGGAACGCACGACGGTGTCGGTCGTGGTGTTCCACTCGTCTTGCGACTTGCCGACCCGCGAGAGGTAGCCGTCGGCCGTGTAGTCATAGTTCTCAACCACGAAGCCGGGACGGTTTTCGTAGGTGGTGTAGTATTCCCAGTGACCGGACTCCTCGCCGGGCAGCTCTTCCATTTCACCACCGCCGCCGCCTGGGTCCGGGACCCAGACGGCCTCCGTGCCGGTGACGATGTCCGTCTGGACGGAGGTGCTGGTCAGCATCCGCCGCCGGTTGCCGGCGGCGTCATACTCCAGGTAGCGCCCGCCCCAGATCACGCCGTCCGTCATGGCCGCCTCGACCTGGACCATCCGGTCCAGGCCGTCGTAGCGGTTCCACAGGGTGGCGCCGGCGACGGTCGGGGTGGATGGTGTGGCCGTGACGTTGCGGAAATTGCTCTGGCTGGAGCGGATGTTGCCGTTCAGGTCGTAGGTCCACACCGTTCGGGTGGGGTCGGAAGCATTGGCGGAGCGATCTTCGAACCGGGTCAAGCGGCCCAAGGCGTCATACTCTGCGTAGCCATCCTGACGCACGGTCGATCCGGTAGCGTAGCGCTCGCGCGTCCGCGACCCGTTGGCGTCATAGGCGTAATCGACGCGCGTGCCGCCCGCCACGGCATCGGTCTGCCGCGACATCAGCCCGGTGTTGTACCAGTTCCAGGTCAAGTTCTGGCCGGCCGAAGAGGTCTGAGTGATCTGGCGGCCACCTTGGTCGTAACCCATGGCGTAGGTGCGGCCGCCGAGGTCGGTCTTGGCGGTCAGGCGTCCGAACCCGTCCAGCTTCTCCACGCCGACCTTGCCCGAGGCGTGGGTCGTGGTCTTGATCCAGCCCCCGAAGGTCCCGACGCCCGTGGTCGTCAGGGTGGCGTCCCAGATCCAGGCGTAGGTCGTGGCGCGGCTTTCGAAATCAGTTTGTGAAACGACGCGGCCCTCACGGTCGTAGACTGTCTTCTCCTTGAAGCTGGTCCCGAACTGGCTGTTCCAGTGCTGGATGCGCTGGCCCAGGCCGTCGTACCCGTAATAGTCGGTCAGCTGAACCAGCGAGCCGGTGTTGTTGCCGGGCGTGTACGCCGCTCGTCCCGGATGCTGGACTGAGATCAGCCGGCCAGCCTTGTCATAATTCTGCAGGGTGACGAAGCCGAGTTGGTCGGTGACCTTGCGCACATCGCCGAAGACATCGACGCCATAGGCCTTCGTCCCTTGGTCGGCGAAGAGCTCGCCGGTGACGACGGCCTCCTCGCCGTTGTGGCCGGAGCCGGCCAGCAGGGTGCGGCTCGTCCAGTAGCCGTTGGCGGTCCGAGTGGCGACCAGACGGCCGGAGATGTCGTAGCGGCGCTGCTCAGTGGGGCGGGCGTTGGCGACCACCCCCTGTTCGTTGGTGAAGGCCACCTCCGGGCTACGCTGCTCGATGATGCGGCCCATGGTGTTGTAGATGAAATCGGTCGTGAACCCTCGGCCATCGGTCTCGGAGATCACCTCGCCAAAGGCGTTGTAGGCGCGGCTGCGGCCGATCGTGGCGGTCGTGTAGACGCCGGTGGTCACGTCGCGGCTGAGCTGGGCGAAAGGCTGGAGCGTGCCGGTGGCCATGCCGCGGTTGTCGTAGAGGCTGAACGTCAGGACCGCGCTGCCTGGATCCTGAGCACCGATGGTGTAAGCCCCGCTGTTGGTCAGCCAGGTCGTCAGGGTCTCGACGTTGGCGTAATTCGCCATGCCGCCGACGGGGGACACGGTCAGAGTGACCCGCCCCGCCGCGTCGTAGAGCATGTAGCGGGCGACGCCGTCTCCGGCCGTCGATCGCCACAGCCGTCCGGCCGTGTCGTAGGAGAAGGTCTCCTGGACCACGCCGTTCAGGGTCTTCGAGGTGACCTCGCCGTGGGCGTTGTAGACGAGGCCCCGTCCGTCGCCGAACGACCAGGTTCCGTTGGTGGAAGCGGAACTTTCCAGAGTGACGCGGCCCAGCGCGTCATAGGTATACCGGCGGCCTTCGGTGACGGTGACGCCATCGCCGCGGACCCGGTCATAGCTTTCCTTCACAACCCGTCCCGCGGCGTCATAGCCGAAGTTGACTGTGAACCCGGTGGCGTCGGTGGACGAGCTCAGGCGCCCCGCTGCGTAGGCGTAGGTGGTGACCCGGGCGTCGGCCAGCAGGCCGCCCTGTTTGCCGTCGTCGACGCGTGTCACGCCGGACCAGCCGTTGTAGGCGGTCGTGGTCAGACGACGGACACTTGCGCCCAGATGGTCGGTGAAGGCGGAGGCAAGCGCAGTCTCCTGCCGGCCCATCAAATCGTAGCCGTAGTCGACATAGTCGCCGTTGGCCTCGGTCTTCTTCAGGACATTGCCGAGGCCGTCATAGGTGTAGGTGATCGTGGCGTCCGCGACGATCATCCGGTCGGCATCGGGGGGACCGGCGTAGACTTCAACACCTCGGCGAATCTCAGTCTCGCGCCGCCCGTTGCGATCGTAAGTGAAATCGGTGATGCGGTCGCCAAGTGAAGCGCTCGCTGTCCGCGGCGGCAGCGACGAGATCAGGCGACCCGACGTGACGGCGCCGACAACCTTGATCCCGTAACGGACCTCCTTGAGCACGTTGCCCTCGGCATCGCGCGCCCATGTCGTCAGATAGCCCTCGCCGTCGACAGCTGCGACTTGGCGGCCGAGCCCGTCATAGAAGCGGTAGGACGTCACACCCCGGCCGTCTGTGACCTCGACAAGGTTTCCGGCCGGGTCCCAGACCTGCTGGCTCGTGACCGTTCCAAGCGTCGTCGCATAGCCCGTGCCCGAGACGTACTGCCCAGTGCGGAGGCTGGCCACGGAGGTGGACGTGAGTCGGTTGTTCTTGTCGTAGGTGAAGGTCGTTTCCCGGTAGGTCCCCGTAGGAGCGGGCATTGTCCCGCCCGCCGTTGCCGGAAGCGCCGATTGGGTGTCGTAGACTCTGGCCCAGATGGCGTTATCGCGCGCGTCGTACATCCACGTGCGGCGCGTTCCCAATGCGTCAATCTCGCCGGTCTTGCGATTGAGGGCGTCGTAATAGAACAGCGTCCGGGCGCCGCCGGCATCGACCGTCTCGATGACATTGCCGAATGCGTCGTATTTGATCGTCTCTGTCGGGGTAACGCTCGAGGTCGAGAAGTTCGTCGATGACGTTACGGTCACCGGCTCGCCGATTTTCTTCGTCAGCCGGTCCAGCTTGTCGTATTCGAAGTCGGTGATCCGCTGCTCGGACAACGTCGCCGCCTCGATCGAGCGGGTCATATTGCCGAATGCGTCATACTGGAACTGGTTGACCACATTGCCAGGGGTAGAGCCCTGCATCGAGGTGATCGGCAGGAGCTCCGAGACCATCAAGCCACGCAGGTCGTAGGTGTAGGTGGTGGTTCCGCCGATCTTGTTGGTGACGCTGGTCCGGTCGCCAAAGGCGTTCAGCGTGTAGGTTTCGAAATGCCCCTCGGCGTCGGTCGTCTTGGTGATCCGGCCGAGATTATCGCGCTCGAAGCTGGTGACGGCGTCATCGGCATGGGCGGGCGTGGTCGGTGGTGTTCCGACCACAAGCGTTCCGGTTGCCTTCAGCGCGCCGCGCGTGACGGTGGCGACCTCGTCGCCGGCCCAATAGGTGGTCCGGGTCCAGCACCTTTCGGGATCCACCTGAAGGGTGAGCCGACCCGCGGTGTCGTAATAGAAAAAGCCGATCGAGCCCCTCGGATCGGTGACCTTGACCGCCTTGCCCAGGCCGTTCAGTTCGGTCGTCGTCACGCCGAGCATCGGGTCGGTGACGGTGATCTGGCGCCCGGCGGAGTCATATCCGTAGCTGGTCTTGGCCGCCGCGGTTTCATGGACGACGAGCAAGGCCGCCACGGCCGCCGTGGTCGAGTTGTCCGGAACCGACAGCGCGGTCGCGAACCGGGCCTCCTCCGTCACCAGCTCGCCGGTATAGGTGGTCCGGCTGACATAGCCGGCGGCGTCGACCACATAGTTTGCGCGCCCTGCGCCGTCGTAGATGATTTGGGTCTTGCGCACGCCCGCGGCGGCGTTGGCAGCGACCCAAGCCGCCATCTGGGCTTCCGTCGGGTTGGAAGCCAGGCCGGTCATGTCGGAATCGGCGGCGTACCGCAAGGTGCGGATCGTCCGGCCGGCGGGGTCGTTGACGAAGGCGGTGACGAACCCTTCGGGATCGATGGCATAGGATTGACGGTTAGCGGCGTCGAAGATCGCCCGCGTGATCCGGGCGCCCGTTCCGTTCCCCGGCGTCCAGGCGCGCAGCTGCGCCTCCGTCGGCGTCTGCGAAGCCGTGTAGAGGCTCGCGTAGCGGATCTGGCGAACCACATTTCCCGCACCGTCGTAAAGGTTCTCGGTCACTGCCCCGACGGCGTCGACGCTGAACACCAGCCGGCCGTCTTCGTCATGGATGTAGGCGTTGGAGCGGTCGAGGGCGGCGTTGAGGGTCACCTTGGCTTCGACCTGCGAGGCGGTCGGCGCCTCGCCTAGTCCGGTCCGCTCGCCGGCCGTCAGCGCGTCGGCGTAGGTTATGGTCCGAACAACGCGGCCTTCGGCGTCATAAACGTTGCGGGTGACGCCGCCGGCGGCGTCGACGGTCAGGGTCAGCTGCCCTTCGGCATCGTAGACGAAGCGGGTCTCGACATACTGTCCGCTCGTCAGATAGTCGCGACGAAGCGTGGCGTTCCCCTCGCCGTCATAGACGTACTCGCTCTTGACGTTCAGAACCGCTTCGCCGACCCGCTTGCTCAAGAGCCTGTTGAGTGCGTCATATGTAAAGAAGGTAGAGCGCTCGGCGCTCGAGGCGGCGGCTTCGAGGAGGCGGGTCAGATTGCCTTGGCGATCGAAACGGTACTGGGTCGTGAGCGCCAGATTTAACGGATCGACGATGATCTCGGTCGTCCGGCCTAGGCCATCGAACTTGTAGTCGGTGCGCACACCCGACGCGTCGGTGACGCGGATTTGCTCGCCCAGCCCGTTGTAGACGTAGGTGGTGACCAGGTTCAGTCCTGCAGGGTCGACGGTCCTTGTCAGCTGGCGGTTCGCGGCGTCGTAGGTGTAGCTGACCTTTCGGTCGCTCGCGTCCGTGGTTTCCAAAAGGCGGTCGGCGTAATCGTAGTCGTAGTCCGTCGTCTCGCCGAGGTCGTTGGTCGAACTGACTAGGTTGCCGTTGCGATCGTAGACATAGCTCACTTCCCGCTCGGAGCCGTCTCTGAAGGCGACGGTCAGGCCGCGATCGTCATAGGTGGTGGTGGTCTCGACGCCCTCGGGCGTGAGCATGATCACCTGCCGGTTGAAGGCGCTGTGCGTGAAATGCGTCGTGTTGTTCTGGCGGTCGGTGACCCTGATCGTATGCCCGCGCGCGTCATATTCGTAGGTAGTTTTGTATCCGAGGGCGTCGAACCGCTCCACGATCCGGCCGGCACGGTCGTAAGAGTTGCTGCGCATCTTGTTGCGGGCGTCGGTCGTGGTGATAGCGCGCCCAAACGCGTCGTAGGTTGCCGAGGTCACACGGTCGATCCCGCCGCTGTCCTCAACGGTTTGGGTCACCGCGCCCCGACGGTCGCGGGCATAGGTGCTGAGCCGATTGACCACCGCGCCGTTGAACTCGCCCAACTGATCCGTACGCGAGGCCATCTCACCAAAGGCGTTGTAGCCAAAGGCGGTCGTAACCGAGTTCGTGGTTCCGGCGGCGCTGGCGGCGCTCGAAACCCATACCGTCGTCTGTTTCACCGTATCGTCGACATTGTAGGCGTAAGCTGTGCGACGATCAGAGCCGCTGTTGACGATCAGGCTGGTCAGGGCCGCGACCGCTGGCCCGCCGGTCAGCCCGGCGGTCGAAATGCGGCCGATATGCTCGCGGGTTTCGATCAGCCGGCCGAGCGCGTCATAGCTGTGTTGGACGACCTCGCCGAGCGCGTTGACCTCATGGGTCAGGCGACCGTCGGCGTCGTAGAAGAATAGCGTCTTGGCGCCGGCGGCGGCGTAGGTGCCGTCGCGGTCGGTCTGCGCGATCAACCGGTCTGCATCGTCGTAGGTGTAGGTGGTTCCCCAACGCCGGTAAATCTGGTCGACGTCAGCCTTGGTCGGGCTGCCACCCAAGGCCGCCAGCGCGACGGCGCCCTGGGCGGTCAACTGCCCGATCAGGCGGCCGCGCCGGTCGTAGCGTTGCAGGGTCGTTCGGTCGTCGCCGGATACCACGTCCGTCGTGACGCTGACGAGCCGGCGCAGCGCGTCATAACCATAGGTGATGGTTTCGGTCCCGCCGGTCACTGCGCGACTCTCGGTGAGCACTTGGCCGTAGCCGTTGCGGGTGTAGTTGACCGTCTCGATCACCGGCGAGGGGGGCGCGGCCGCCAGTTGGGCCAAGGTCGGCTGACTGGTCGGGACAGCGGCGAGCTTGCGGCCGGTGACCACCTGGGTGAGGTGGCCGAGCGGGCTGTAGTCGTAAAGTGTGACCTCGCCTTCGCCGTTGACCGTTCCGCGCAGGAAGCCACGGCCGTCATAGACTGACCAAGTCGAGATGTTCCCCGGATTGGCCGGCGACTGCACCTCGGCGAGCAGGGCGGCGTAGGTTCCGGTCTGCAGCAGGGTCGCGTTGGTCACCTTCTCGGCGAAGGCGTCGGTGCCGATCACCCTGCCGGCCCGGTCGTAGACGACGCGGCTGAAGAATCCCTCTGCGTCCAGCGCTCCGATCCGTCGGCCTGCGGCGTCGTAGAAGTAGCGCGTAATGCGGTCCTGGCCTGCGGTCGCTCCCGGAAGGACGAGGGCGGTCGGCAAGGTCGATTTGAATCCGGTGAGTTGACCTGCGGTCAGGCGGGCGGCGTAGCGGATCTCCGACAGCAGCCGTGAGGCGCCGTCATAGGCGTAGGACGTGGTCGCGCCTGTGCCGTCGATGGTCTGCAGTACGCGGCCAGCGTCGTCGTAGACCGTCCAGGTCCAGCTATCGTCGGCCCCGCCCGCCGGACGAACGGCGGCCAGCTCCACGCCCGTCGGATTTCCGGCAGCGTCGGTCAGGCTGGCGATCTGCGCCGGAGTCAGGCGCGTCGCGTACCGCACCGTGGCGACCAGCCGGTCGGCGGCGTCGTATTTGTACTCGATCAGCGAGCCATCGCCGTCGATCTCGGCGACCTTACGCCCGACGCGGTCGTAGAGGTGATGGGTGGCGAGGCCCGTCGGATCGACCTGGACGCGCAGCCGTCCCTGGTTGTCGTAGCGGTATTGCGTCCCCGTGGCCGGCAGTAGCTCATTGATCAGTTCGGCTGAGAACTCGCGAATCTCAGGCTGATAGAAATAGGTCGAGAACCCGAGGTTGGTCTCGTCGTAGTAGTCGAAGAAGCGCGCCTGGACCTGCGGGTTTCCTGGCAGGGTGTCATTCCAGCGGTAGGTCGTGGTCGACGCCACCTTCGCGCCCGTCGTGGTGTCGTAAACCCCACCCAACGACCCGGCGGCGACGAGGCCCGCTCCCTGAGGAAGCACGTAGCCGACGACCTTGTACCATCGATCGCTCTGGAAGAGGTTGGCTTGGGCCGCCGCCGAAGCGCTGAAGAAGTACGGATTGTTGTTGTCGACGCCCGTCGTGCCGTTTTCGACGGTGCCGCTCACCCCTTCGAGGCCGAAATAGATCGAGTGGCGGGTCAGGTCAGACTTGCGGAAATAGAAGACGAACTCCATCGCCCTGGTCGGGTCGACTGGAACTGGATTGGTGAAGTTGCCGCCGCCATTGGCGTTATTGACGGTCTGCCCGGATTGAATGGCCACGACCTCCCGACCAGCCGGGCCGGCGATCACCGCCCACTGCGTCTCGTTGGCGTAGGCGGCCGGGTTGGGCCAGCCCGGCACGGTCGCCGTGCCGCTTGGCGCCGCGCCTTGCGGCCAGCCGGTCAGGTTGACGAGGTTCTCGCCTCGGTCGGTTTCGGTGCGGCTAACCCGCTCCCCCGCGCGGTTGTAGACCGAGATCTCGTTCAGGCCGTCGGCGCGCCGGATCACGGTCGTGCCGAGTGCGTCCAGGAAGATGCTCGAAGTGGTCGAGCCGGTGAAGTCCACCGAGCTGACCATCCGGCCCAGACCGTCGTAGACGAATGTCTCGGCGCCGCTCACGCCCGTGACGATGCGGGAGAGAAGCCGGCCGGATTGGTCGTAGACGTAGTTGGTGCGGGTGGCGGCCGAGCCGCCGTCCGCGCCGCCGCTGGAAAGCACGGTGGAGTAGGCCACGGTCTGGACGATCGTGGGCCGGACGCTGTCGTAGATCACCTCGGTGATTTGGGCCTGCGTCTTGTCCGTAAGGTTGGCCGCCCAGTTCTGGAGCGCCACCTCGGTGATCGACTGGGTCCACGCCAGACCGGTCAGATTGTAGCCATCGCCGGTGAACGCCGTTGTGCGGATCAGCATCCCGTCGGGCCGGTAGTCGTAACGGGTGACATCGCCGTTGGCCGCCACCATGAAGCGGAGATGGTTCTCGCTGTCATAGGCGTAGCGGGTGGTCAGCGGATCCCCCGGCATGACGGCGTCGGTGTTGTTGGCGTCCGGCGACTGGTAGCGGGTGTCGGTGAGAACCGCGTTGGCGGCGTTATAGGTACGGCGGGCGGCCAGATAGCTGTTGGCGGCGGTGCGCTGGTACTGGTGGGTCCACAGGCCGTTGTGATCGCCGCCGGTTCCGTCGCCGTTGGCGTCGTCATAGACATAGTCGGTCCAGCTGGTCGGCGAGGTCTTGACCCGCAGCAAATTGCCGTGCGTGTCGTAGGTGAACTCGCGCACCTGCGCCGTGCCGCCCTGAGTCGCGGCAGGTTCGGTGATCTTCGTCAGCCGCCCCGTGGCGGTCTCATACTCCAGCGACGTGATCAGGCCGGCCGGATCGGTGACGTCGGTCCGGGTCGCGCTGACGTAGGTATAGCTCGTCGTGCGGCTGACGCCGGCCGCCACGCTCTGGGTGATCGAGGTGACGCGATAGGCGCCGCTCGCCTCATAGCCGATGTCCACCCGCGACCCGTCGGTCTGGCTGATCGAGGCCACCCGGTTCGAGGTTCCGTCGTAGGTGTAGGTGGTGATGTAAGTCTTGCCGTCGGTGACGGCATTGTCCGTCGGGCTGAGGTCCACCGTCACCGACGTCAGGCGGTTGAGGGCGTCGTAGGCGTAGCGCGTCCGCGTCTGCGTCAGCCAGTTCACCGGAGTCTGGGGATCGCGATAGGTCGAGACCAGTTGGGTTAGGTTGTTTCCGGACCAGGTGAAATCAGTGTAAGCCCCGTCCTGGGTGGTGATCCGCGAGATCAGGCCCGCGCCGGTATAGGTGAACGTCAGGCTGTTGCCGTCGGTGTCGGACTGTTTGGTGATGCGGAAATTGGTCCCGCCGTCATACGTCTCGTAGGTCTCGGTGATGCGGCTGTCGCCGTCGGTCCAGGTCCATTTTCCAGACACCGTGTCCAGCGCCAGCGTGTCGTAGGCCCCTCCGCCTTCGGTGGTCCGCCAGGGGTTGGTCCCGGTCGAGACATAGGTGACGACCGACCCGTCCCAGTCAGTGCGGCTCGGGACGCCGCCGGAGACCGTCACGCGGCGCGAGCCGATCCGCCAGCCGTCGTTGTTGTCGCCGTCAAACGCCCCTTGGCTGTTGTAGGCGCGCGAGATCGCGTTGTCCGGACCCAGGCCGACCAGAAACTCGTCCTGATTGGTCACCACCAGATTGCCGGTCATGGCGTTGACGGTGACGCCTTCGCCGGCGCGGCCGAGGGCGGAGGAGCCGAGCTGCCCTCGCGAGCCAAGAACCCACCCCGAAGTCTGCTCCAGTCCCAAACGGGATCCGATGACCGTCGCCACCATGCGTCCGTACTCCCCGACTAGAGGACGCGTGCGGCCGCACACTTCCCCGACAGTTCTTCATCGGGAGGATGCGGCGAGAGTTTACGGATATTTTCAGTATCGGGGTCCGAATTCCCGCAAGCTTCGGATTTGCAAGAGAAACATATTTCCGGCCTCCGCCGATTGCGCCCCCGGAGCCGGACGCCCTAGTCTGCGACGGAAGCAGGGGACGGAACGCACCATGGACGATGCGGCTGGGGCGTCGGCGAGATACGAGCGGCTAAAGGACTATTTGTCGGCGGACAGCGACAACCTGCGCCTGATCGCCGAAGCCGCCGACGCCGCCTGGCTCGCAGGCGAGCCAGCGGAGGCGACGGCTTTGATCGAGCGCCACGCTGCGGTAGCGCCGCCGCCGCCGTCCCTGATCAATCTGCTCGGCCTGTGCGCCCTCGCCGACGATCGCTTCGCCGATGCCGCCAGCATCTTCTCCAGCCTGCTGGCCGACCGCCCGGCTGATCCGGGTTTGCGCTTCAACCTCGCCTGGGCCCGCAGCCGCCTGAATGACCACGCCGGCGTGCTGGAGGCGCTCGCGCAGGCGACCGAAAATTCGCAGGCCGCCGCCCTACAGGTGCGGTCCCTGCATCATCTCGGTCGCCTCGAGGAAGCGCTGGTGGTCGGCGACGCCTGGGAGGGGCGCAGCGACGACCCAGATTTGTGGTCAGCTCTGGCGACCGCCGCGCTGGATCACGAGGATTTGGAACGGGCGGCTCGCTGGGCTGGGCGGGCCGACACGACGGCGGAGGGCCAAGCCGCCATCGGCATGCTGGCCATGGCTGAGGGTCGGTCGGCGCAGGCGCGCGAACACTTCGAGCAGGCATTGGCCTTACGGTCCGACCTCGCCCGCGGTCACTTGGGCATGGGAGCGGTGCTCCTCTCGGGAGACATGCCGACTGACGCCGCCAGACGGTTCGATCAGGCCGCCGAAACCTTCGGCGATCACCTCGGCTCCTGGATAGCCGCTGGTTGGGCATGGCTGATTGCGGGCGACGCTGAAATGGCGCGAGAGCGCTTCGAACGGGTCATCGCTCTCGATGACACCTTTAGCGAGGCGCACGGCGGGCTCGCGTTGCTCGATTTCCAGGAAGGTCGTCCGGATGACGCCCGACGGCGAGCGGAGATTGCGCTGCGGCTGGACCGCCACAGCCTGGGCGGTACGCTGGTGAGCAGCCTGCTCCTTGAACAGGCCGGCAAAGCTGAGGCGGCGGCGGCCATCGTCCAGCGAGCTTTGACAGCCCCTATCGGTCCCGGCGGGCAATCCATCGCCGAGGTGCTGGCGACCAGAGCGGCGATGGGCCGAATCGCACCGTAAGCGTTGGACTTCCGTGTACTGAGCGGATCTTCCCAGAACCGCGCTTTGCGCATTTTGCAGACGTGGTGCGAATACAAGGTGGGCGCCGCCTTGCGCCGGACCTGCACATTCTCACCCCACAACGCGTTCGACAGCTAAGCGACGCTTTGAGACGAGCCGACGACAAACGGAGTCGAGGATGGGCGAAACACGGCCGCCTCCGCTTGGCCTGCGCTCGGCCCTACGGCCAACGCATCCTCCATCGACGAGCGGGCAGCTGTGGCCGCGTAGCCGACTTTCCTGTGCTCAGTGCACATCCAGACAAACGCACTCTTCAGATGGCCCCCCTGGGGCTTCACCAAGTCTGATTGCAATCGGCGACGCCGAGAGTGGCGTAGTGGTTGAAGATCGCAGCGGTCGCTTCCACGAAGGGGAGGTATGCGTCGCCCTCCGCAACCAGCTGCGTCGCCGTCAGATCCACTGCATTGTCGAGCAGCGCCATCACGATGTAGCTCGTCGCGACCCCCTCATCCCGCAGATCGTCGATCACTCTCCAAAGGGTTTGTTGGTGCGTTTCTGTGAACTGGCCTTCGTTTTCCCCATAATCCAACGAACCCTCCATCGTGCCTCGAATGTGTTCGTCGATCTCAGGGTAGGTTCGATCGGTTGGCAGCGGCGTTTCGGGCCGAAAGCGATGCTTTGCGCTGGCTGAAGCGGGTGTTGATCGGCGCCGCTGCGATCCCTCGGTCTTTCGTGGGGCCTCGGTCGCCGCTGGTGCTGTCGCCTTTCGGAAAACCGGGCGACGGCCTTGTTGCTGAAGAGTTCTTGAGTGAGAGGTCGGCATGGTTCGATCTCCTGACGCAGGAAGGGTCGATGTTGAAATTCAGGGAGATCTGATCGTCGTATCCGCAGATACGATCAGCCGACGGATCTGACGCCTTAAAGCCAGACCGCGTAGGCGGACGTCAGCGCCGCAGCGCCGCATCACCAGAATGCCAAACTATCCCACTCATGTATGCAAGTCAATAACTCGCCGCGTGTAATCGGAGGAGCGAGAAGCCTGCTAAGGCCGGAATCGGAACGACGAAGCGGCGCACTGCGGAGTGCTGGCATTCGGGTCTGCCGCGAATTGAGACCGACGCCCGCCGCCTCTGGGGTTCTGCGGATAAGCTCAGGGGGCGTCATCCGGAAAAGCGCCTGTGTTCATCGCGGCGAGGTAGGCCCTTTCGATCTCCGGCCATGTCTCCGAGACCTCGTTTGGCACTCTATGATAGGAAATGAGCCGATCGATCTGTCGCGTTAGTCGCCTCGCGCGAACTGCATTCCGGAGAAGTCTGGAGAGCGCGACCTGCTTGTTGGCCTTCAGATCTGCAGCGGCCTCGAGAGCTGCTTGATTGACTTGACGACCGAGTTCCGCTCCTTCCACTCCACAGCGAATGGCGCCATCTGTCAGCCCGGGCCGAGCGACCAGAAGACTGATCACTTCCGCTGCGCGCTGGCCACGCTCTCCAAAATCCTGAAAGCGCAGGCTGTAGTCGCCGACGAGATGGCTTTTGGACAGCTCAACATGGACGCTCGAATATGAGGTCAGGGCTTCCTTGACGGCTCTCACAATTTCCGCGACCGAGCCCGTCAGGGCCTCCTCCGCAGCCCTTCGTCGTCCATGAGCTTGCACCATCTCAAGAACGAACGGCACCGCGAGGGCCACAAAGCCGGCGAACAGTGTGGCGATGGCGCTCACCGCGTTCCAATCCAATCCGCACATGTTCGAACTATCTCCTTAAGCACTCGAAGCGTAGCCGTGGGAGGCCTGCATCGGAAGGGCGCGCAAGTGGGTCTGTGTAAGCTCGATCGGAGGATGTCTGCTATGCGGGGGGGCTGCAGCCGCCTTCCGTGCGTGCTTGCTCGTTGAGGAGAGTGATGAGAAATCCGTTCAGACCCGTCGCCCGTGTTTCGGCGGAGACCGCGAGACGCATCACCGGCATCTCCACCCCATTGGGGGGAGTTCAATGGGCGGATCCGGGCCCATCAGATCGTGACCGGGTGCGAGAGCTTCTCATCGAGTTGGAGGACAGGCGGGTTCTGTACAACCCTGATTGGCTCGAAGTTCGATCGCAGGTCGACGAGTCGATCAACGAGATTCGGGGGATTTGCACAGAGGCGCTCAAACGGTTCTCGCCTCGAGACTACGCAACTCAAGCCCTTCGCGTCATTCGAGCGGCGTGTCGTCGGTACCTGGATGACACCCAGATCGAGTTTCGCTTCGCTCAATGGGATACGGAACCAAATGGTTTGTCAGCCGGGGCATTTCTTGCGCTGGGAGCCTTCCGCGCCACGGTAGGGCAAGAGGTGGCGCGACTGGCGGCGCAATATGATCTCGACGTTGAGGGGGAGCTTGCTAGCATTCTGCCTAGACCGGACGAGTGACAGCCAGGCAACTTGCAACGCGACGTCGAGAGCCTTGTGATGGAGACCGCGCGCGAGCACATTCTTTCGACGCGGAGGAGAACCGAGCTTCCTGCGAGGTAGCGATAGCGCGCAGTGTCACGCGGGTCTCTCTTCCGTAAGGCTGAGCCCGATGGCTGAAAGCTTTCGTGGGCGTATGGCCCGGCAACAGCGTCAGTGCAGATGTGGAGAAAGACACCGAGGGCGCGCGGTGCTCAATTCGCGAGGTCCGATTCTGACTCTTTGCAGACTCACGGGAGTTCCGCTTCGCGGCCAAGGCCGGACGTCCGTGAGGGTAGGGAAGGTCGTCCACATCTGGCTCATAGCGACCGTCGTGAAGGTCCCTTATGGACGACACCGACGCTCCCTTCACAAGTTTGGCTCTTGTCGCCATCGAGGATCGCGACTACGGCGCGAGGCTCGACCGAACGATTGCGGCCGCGACGTTCACAGGTTGTGGGCGACTTGCTTGGCCTTCTCCTACAGTCCAATGCAGGGGGCGCGGTCTGGGGACCGAGGAGATCGACGAGTTGGCTTTTCGGTTGAACGCCTGTCTCTCTTGGCGGCGCCTTGATCTAACGACGGTGTGTAAGACGTGGCGGACGGTCAGTTGACCAAACCAGTGGTCTCGGAAGACAAGACGCTAGGCTTCGTGGTTCGGTCGACGACCCCACGCGGCGCAATCAAGCGCGTGTCGCTAACAGCGCGGGATGGCTCGACAGTTCAGATCGACCTGCATCGGTTTGCCATGGTCGGCCCGGGCGACGTCATTGAGATGAGACAGGGCGTTGAGCGACTGATCGCCTGCCGGGTCGAGAGCGGCGCGAAAAGCATTGTGCTGACGCCCGCTTTCGAGACCGTTGAAACGATCGATTTCGCCGGCGACAAGGTTGAGGCGCGCGTCTCTGAGATCACGACCACCGCGGAGATGGCCGATTTCGCCTACCTAGAGGGCTTCCATTACCGCGGCACGAACCTCTCCGGCGGTCCTGGAGCGCCGAAGGAGAAGAAGCGGCTCGGCGGCCGGCGCGCGGTTCTGGTGCTGCAGTTGAGGCTCGGATCCGACTGGCGAACCATCGGCTATATCGAGCTGCAGATGCCGTTGATGATGGCTAAGCCGCGGCACCGCGCCTTCTCCAGCCAGTTTGACCACCCTACCTTGGACGTCTCCTGGGAGACCTGGAGAAAAGGCGGGCAGTCGCTCGTCAACCGCATCGCGCGGATCGCGCGAGTCGTGGTGCATCCCGAGTATAGGGGCGCCGCCCTGGCCGGTCCGCTCGTTCGCAACGCGATCCGCTTCGCGCGGGACCGCTGGCACATCGCCGGTCAGAAATGTCTGTTCCTCGAGATCTCTGCGGAGATGCTGAAGCACATCGATTTCGTATCGTCTTCAGGGTTCACCTACCTTGGCGAGACCGAAGGCAATCGGGCGCGGCTGGCCAAAGATCTCACCAGCATGGAAAACGGCGCGTCCGGTGTCTCTGGCATTATGAGCCTGCAGCGGAAGTACCACGGTATTTTCAACAAATATCGGGCGGCGTCGGGCGAGGATCCGGTTTCCCTCATCGCCAAGATCGGTGATGTGGTGAAGTCCGATGATTCCTGGGCCAGCATGGACGTGTCGGAATGGCTGGCGCTCAGGCCGATCGTGCGTTCGCCGATCCCCTATTACATGATCGGCCTCGATGACTATTCCAACGCCTATGTGAAGAAGGCCCGCGTCGACCTCCCGAACCGGGCTCGATCCAAACGCGATGTGGCTCGCGTCGATCTGCAGGTGCGGGCGCTTGAGGTCTGGTCGAACTATCAGGTTCCCATCACCCCCCAGACCCGAATGATCATGGACGGCTTCGGCATCGTCGATGACACTGTGTCCCTCAAGCTCATCGGCCCGATCGATTTCAGCGCCGCGCCAGGCTCCGTCACCTTCGTCGCCGGCGCCAGCGGCTGCGGCAAGAGCATGCTGCTGAGCGCGCTCGACCCATCCTGGCGGCAGGACACCGCCAAGATGACGGGAGAGGTATCGCCGACGGATTACCGCGCGGGATGGTTGCGTCCCCTCCCGGAAGATCTGCCGATCTTCGAAGTCTTGGCCGAGCGCTTCGGGCCGGAGCGCACTTTCCACGCCCTGGCGAGAGTAGGACTGAGCGAGGCCCTGTTGTTCTTGAAACCCTATTGGATGCTGAGCCGGGGACAGCGCTACCGCGCCATGCTGGCGAACCTTATGCTGCAGGACGATCCGGTCTGGCTAATCGACGAGTTCTGCTCTGACCTTGACCCCATCTCGGCGCGGATTGTGGCCCAGCGCCTGCATGAAACGGTCAAGAAGGAAGGCCGGATCGCCATTGTGGCGGCCGCAAACCACGGTCATTTTCTCCAGGCGTTGAAACCGTCCCAAGTGATCTATCTGTCGACCAGCGGCAGTGGAACCCGCAGGACATGGCGGGAGCAGCTGGATGCCGTTTAGCACTAAGATTTCAGAGACGTTCGGGCGGACGATCGACACGAGCCCCTACGTCACGCTCGATCCCCTGGTGAAGCAGACCTATGTGTCCAAGGGGCGTAACATCATCTTCGGACGCCAGACCATCAACGCCGAGGCCAGCGATCTCCTCTACCTCGGCAAGGTGCTCGAGTCCGGGACAGGGACCAGCTATCTCGGATCCGACGCCTGGCTCGACACCAGTTTTCCGCATGTGGTCTACATCACCGGTACGCGGGGCAGCGGAAAGAGCGTGGACCTCGGCATCCTGATCGAGGGCCTATCCAGGCTGAAGACCGCCTCGCCCGTGCAGCGAGACGTCACGCCGATCGCCTCATTTCTGATCGATACCCAGAGCCAATTCTGGACCCTGCGCTTTTCGCCGAAAGACGACCTGCCCATCCATGCCGCTCAAAAGGCGACCTTGGATGAATGGAATCTCTCCCCGTCTGAGCTCGCTGACGTGAAGTTCTTCGTTCCGCCCGGAGCGACCCGGTTCCTCGGTGATGAAGAGCCGCTGCAGATCCGCCCGAAGGATGTTCTTCATGAGGAGTGGTGCAGCCTCCTGGGCCAGGAGATCTATGGCCCGCAGGGCCATATTCTCGCCAAGACGCTCGAGCGGTTCGCCGGCTCGGACTATTCGGTCGAGGAGATGATCACCTACATCGCTTCGGCCGCCAACTGGCCGGGCGTCGCGGAGGGGTCAAGGAAAGTCCTTCAGTATCGGCTCGAAGACTATCAGCGGACCGGCCTGTTTTCGAAGGATGGGCTCGACATCTCAGCGCTTCTAGTCGGAGGGCGTTGCAATGTCTTCATGCTCAGAGAGCTAAGGGATGAGGACAAGGCGCTGGTGACCGCCATCCTCGCGCGCCAGCTGTTCACGACCATGGGGCGCTATCATCAAAAGCGGCGGGTGGATGAGTTCTTCTCGACCGGAGAGCAGGCTGAGAACTTCCCGAGCCGCGTGTGGCTTCTCATCGATGAGGCCCATGTGGTCTGCCCGAGCCAGGGCTCGTCGCCGGGGCGGGCGGCGCTGGTTGAATATGTGAAGCGCGGGCGAGACGCCGGTTTGTCGCTGGTTCTGGCGACCCAACAGCCCTCGGCCGTGGACGATCGTGTCCTCAGCCAAGTCAACATCTCGCTGGCCCACAGACTCAGTTTCTCCAGCGACATCGCGGCCTCCATTAGTCGCATCCCGACCAAGACGCTTTCCGGCATGCGGGTCAGCGCCACCAAGCTCACAGATTTCGGGGACATGGTGCGGTTGCTTGATGCCGGTCAGTGCTTCATCGGCGATCAAGGCACGAGCCGCGTGGTGTTGCTCCAAATGCGTCCCAGGATCACAGCCCATGCTGGCTACAGCCCCCTCTAGCGACTTTACGCCCTTTATACGCAAGATCGGCTATTCGGTCGGGCTGGAGTTCTTGCTCGATCGCGTCAGAGCCTTCGGCGTAGCCTATGGCGAGGCCGAGGTCTTCGGTTACGGCGACGTCGTTCGCCTCGTCCAAAAGGACTGGCACCTCAGGACTCTCAATGTGCTCGACGTTCTGCGAAGCCTAGGCGTCGTCTCGGTGAAGAACGGAGAGGTCGCGGTCCTTGAAGTCGGCGATGCGCTCGGGGTGGCTTGGCGCGATAGGGACGCTATCGATTACGAGGGCGCTTCGGCCTTCTACCTCACCCACGCGATCGTTTCGGCCGATGGCGACATCTTTTTGAACGCCTTGGCGTCCGGCTTTGACGAAGAGGGGTTTCGGGAAAGCATCGAACGGATGATCGAGCACAAGTGGAGCATCCTCGAGGACCGCTTCGCCACGGCGGACTTACGCAAGAGGTTCTACAAGGCCGTGAACATCGAGCTTCAGTCCAACAACAGCGGCAGCCGCGGCGGTCAGGGCCGCGGTCTTGGGCTGCCGCCCGTGGGCGCGCCGCTCGGTCAGGGGCCGCTGTCTGGGCCAGTCTCTCGTCCGGCCATTCAGCTCAGCGCCGACTACCTCAGGAAGACACTTGTCACTCGTCGCGCCTGGGCGCTCGCGCTGGGACTCGCGGATGTGGCGGGCAACCCGACGAACCAGGGACGCCAGCTGTTGGACGCTGTCAGCGACGCCGGCTTCGGCGGACCCTCGTGCATCGCGATGTGGCCTCTGGACCATGAGGTCGATGCGACCGGGATCGGATCAGGAAATTACTATCCCAGGTTGGATTCCTGGTCGTTCATGGTAGTGATTGCGAGGGGGCTAGGCTTGATCGGCGAGCCCGTGCCCTGGGGGCCGGGCGTCCATGAGCAGGCGATCCGCGACGTCGAGCGCTGGTTCTCCCTGTATTGGTCGATCAATCAGTCCAAACGGATGGTTCGCAATCAGATGCTGGGGCGGGTGTTGTACCGATTGGAGATCGCCAAAAGCCTGGGCCGAGCGCCGCTGCCTCTGCCGGCGGTGTTTGACCGGGAGATGGAGGCCGACAGCCCTCGGCTGACCGCGCGGCGGTCCAGAGAGGCTGAACTCGCGATCGCGCTTCGCTAATCCATGGCTCTGTTCATCTGCCGCGAATTCTTGGCTGATCTGATCGCTCATCCTGAGCCGGCGTTCGCCAAGCGCGCTCTGAAGAAGTTGGTGGATCGGAAGGGCGACTTTCTATCCATCATGGACGACGACCATCGGCACGACGGCGTGGATGACGCCTGGATCCGATACATCAGCACAGGCAATAGCGCCTATCGGCTGATCTTCTTGCGCAAGGACGACGACGTCTACGCCTACCGCGCGGGCGAGCATAAGATTTCCGATCACCTCAAGGCGCCAAAAAAACTGGCCGAGACCGCCCAGGTCGTTGAGGCGCCGGATAATGAGATCGATCTCGGCGATTCACGCCTCGGCGACACCCGCTTCTTGGGCTCGGTTCATCCGAGAAAGCTGGCTCAGGTCTATGCTGAAAGGGCTCTTGTCCCACACCGCAGTTTGATCCTCATCTCGCCCTCCATATCGAGCGCCCTGTTGGGTCCGACCGGCCTTGTGGGTGAGTTGATCGACCGAGTGTTGTGGCGGAACGGGTCGGTCACCCTCGTGACGCGGCCGCCAGAGAACAACAAGCTCTGGGAGTTCGAAGAACTGGCTAGGCGGAAGATCGATGTCCTGTTCCATAGGTCGATCAATGCGCGCCTCAGTCTGATGGAGGTCAATCCCGAGCTCGCGCTCGAGGGGGGAAGCTCCGCCGCCAACATCGCGATCATAGGGTCGGCGGAACTCCTGGAACCCGCGTTCGCGCTGGGCAGTCACGGGACCACAGACGAACTGTGCTACGAGGTGCCAAGTCCGGACTACGATGACGCCTTTGAATATTGTCTACGGCTCGTGGACGAGGCCACCGATATCGTCACCTACCGCCGTTTGCATTCCTAGATGGAGCCTTCGATGATCGACCACGCGACCTTCTATGCGAAATGCAATCTGGTGGACAATCCGTTCCGGTCGAACGCCACCTTCGATGACGATCCTCGCCTGTCCATTTGGGCCGGCTATGAGAAAGAGCGCGGCCTGCTCGAACGGTTTCTCGCGCGGTCTCGGGCCGAGCAGGTCGGCAATACCAACTTCCTGCTTTTGTACGGCGACTTCGGCACGGGGAAATCTCATGCGCTGCTGTGGGCCGCGCACTGGCTACGGAACTATAGCCCGGACCTGAAGTCGGCCGCCTACCTCATTCCCACGCTGAAAAAGGATCGCGGGCGGCTGACCTTCGCGGGCGCGTTCAAAGACGATCTCTTAGCTAAGACGACGCTCGCCGACGACGTCATCGCCTATCAGCAGTTTCTGATGCGATGCATCATTCAATACATTCACGAGCACGCCCTTGGCGCTGACGCCAACAATGAAGAGGTCATCGAGAAGCTACTGCCGTCGGTAGAGCTCTATAATTTCGCCAAGAAGCTCTACGCGTGCAAAGGAAAGCCCGAAATCCTGGCGCTCCTCGCGCCCAAGGATCTTTCGGACTACCAAGCCATGACGGCGTTTACGCGCATCGTAAATCTGTTCGTTCACGAGATGCGCTTCAAAAATGAGACGATGCGGTTCCGGCAATCGGTCCATCTGCTGATCGACGAAGTTGATGTCCTGCGAGCGGCACCCTCCAAGGAGGTCTTGGACGTCAACGATCTCCTGCGCCACATTTATGATGGCTGCCCGAACTGCTTCGGCCTAGTGGTCGCCATGTCCGTGGTTCAAGAGGTCGTGCCGATGATCCTGACCGAGTACGTCCTTGGCCGGGTCAATCGTCAGATCGAGTTCGCGGTGCTCGACAAGGCGGCCGCCGCCAGTTTTGCCATCAAGATCATGGATGAATGGCGCGTCGACGCCACTCTTGAGGATCAGACCGGCGCCTTCCCTTTCACGCCCGAAGCGATCGACGGACTGGTGGGGCAGATCTCCTTCCGCACGCCTCGGAAGGTCGTGAACTCGATGCAGCAGGCCATCGAGGAAGCGCGGCTCGTCGATCTGGACCCGAGCGTGAACCCGATCACCATCCAGGATTTGGACGACAACGGCATCGTCGACAGCATCTTCGGCGACAACCGCTGACAAGACTATCGGGCGCTCGAAAAAACGGCCCGATAGCCTTGTCCTGGAGGACTGGCCCCTGAGGTCGGACGCCAGTCGGATCAAGGCGCGGACGGCATACGAACATATATGTGCTGGATTGGCCTGCGAGCCCTGCCCCCCGAGCTCCAACTAAGGGTCTAGGCGGACCTAGCGAAGTCAGCGAGCCGAAGGTCCACTCTCGGGCAGAGAGATAACGTCCGCTTCTGGCGCAAAGCGGCCCAGACCAAGGCGGCGGCCCGCATCGGCGAGCGCCGGCACTCTCTGCTCAGTGCGTTAGACACATTCTGCACTGAAGCTCGGGTTTCGCACTAAGCGACGGTTTGGGCAGGCGTTGGTGGGGCAGACAGACTGTAGGGCAGGGCGGGCGCAGTCGGAGGGTGGGGGAAGGTGCGTTGGCCTGGATTTTCGAGCTCGCAGACTGAATCTGCGCGCTTTGAATCCTCGTCCGAAAATAAAGCGGTTTGGAGGCTTAGTTCGCGGCGCTAAGGGGTTTGGCAGGCTAAATTAGCCCCTCATTTTCGCGCTCGCCAGTTTGCCGCGCGAGTCACCTCAGGTGCTAGGCGCTCGTCTGATCCGAGGCCGCTTCGGCGGTTTGAAGTCGGACCTGGAAACCTTCTTGACGCCCCCATAAGATTCTACGTCCTTGATCAGCTGAGAACCGTCACGGGTCCGGAACTTTTCCGCGATCCGGCCGATTTCAGCCGCCCGCTTCGAGTCCACACCCCATAAGATTTTGGCGAGAAGCACCGTAGAGCTTCGCGAGTGCACCTTCTGCCGCCGAGCGGCGACCGCAACCGCGTCCCGCCAGTCCCCCAACCCGTCTCTGTCCCACCCGTCGACGAGGTTGACGATGAACGCAGCGCGCTCGGCCGCAGACTTGGCGCGACCAGGCGTGCCGCGCATGAGCGCCGTCAACTGCGGTGCGTAGACATCGTTGTTTGCCATTTTCCGGGGCTCACTCGCTGGTCCGCGGGGAGGGCTCTAGGCGGGCTATACTAGGTATGTGGGGTATAGCTGTACTGAGTAATAGCTACACAGCATGCCTTCAGGCTCCCGATCCGCTAATCCGCTAAACTAGCCCTTTAGCCGGCTTCAACGGCGTCCTAGCCCCGATAAATCACCAGCCCCGCAGTCCACGCCCGACAGGTGCGCGTCGCGACATTCCGCGCATCGCCGACGACGGAATCTGTTCCGCTCTAAGGCGGAATAACTTCCGATTCACGTGTGCGTCTCCGGTCGGCCCGCTGAGTTTCGGCGATCGCAATTCCTTTCACCGCAATCACGCGGCGAAGGGATAATCCGATGTTTCACCTCCTGCACGACGAACTGCCGCACGAGCTCACCCGCCGAAATCGCGAAGCTCAGCGTATCGCTTGGCGCCTCGGCCTATCTCCGAAACCAGCCAGACGCTTTGGAACGGAAGAGCTTCCGCCCAATCTCTGCCAACGTCTCGTCGCGGCGGAGCGCCGTCTTGCGGTCGCTCAAGTCTACCGATTCATCGACGCGCTGGAGCGAGGGGATGAGGTCATCTTTCTCACCGTGTGCCGGCCGGAATGGACATGCGCGGAGGGGGAGCTGAGCACGAGGCTTATTTGCGATGTTCGAGGCTGGATGTCTCGGCGTGCGCGCAACCTCGCTCGGTACGGTCAGCAGCGCATGATGGGGTTTGTGGATGTCGCCTGGAATGACCGATCCGCTGTCGGCGAGGTCAGTCATTGGTCGGTGCACGCCCACGTCCTGCTTGTGGTCGAGGGGGTGCGGGAAGGCGCTCGTCAGCTCTGCCGCTCCGCCTTCAGCTGCGACGGCGATGGAGATCGGGTGCTGAAACCCATCGTCGCCAAAACCCTGAGCACCGACCTCGATGTCTTCCGTGTCGGTCGTTACAACTCCAGAGCCCTCCTCCTAGAGCACCATCAGCGCAGACGCAGCTACCGGGACAGGAACGGCGTCGCCCAAACTCGCGATACCAAGCTGACGGTCACGCAGGCCGTGGAGCTGGCCGCCGTTGTTCACAGGCTGGGGCCGAAGCGTTTTTGGATATTGTCGGGGCTCCGTCGAAAGTTTGGGGAGATCCAAGCCAACGGCTGAGCTCCGGCCATCTTGCGGGGGTTGGATGACCGTCAACGCCCGCGGGATATAGCGGACTCTGCGAGGCCCTCTCAGATGGCCGTGTTCAGAGCTCTCAAAGTCGCGGTTCGCTCAGTCGTGGTCCTGACCCGTGGTCCCAGGCGGCATCGTCGACGCAATCCGATTGGCCTTGGCCGGTGCAGACGGGCCTTGCTGCGGGGCTGTAATGGCTTGGGGCCCCGCGGGCGCCACACGGTTGTCCTTCGATGCTTCGCCTCGGTGTCGAGGCGCGCGAAGCTCGGTCTCCATCTCGCTCAGGCAGGTGGAGCCGAGCGGCCCGAGTCCGACGAGGTTCTGACGCTCTGCGGCCTGGTGGAGTTCGTGCTTCAGGTCCGAGATCTCTTGGAAGCTCAAGGTTTGGCGATACTGTCGGAACGTGGCGCAGAGGGGGGCTGCAGCGGCGTCGGCGTTCTGTTGGCGGGCAGGGGTGATGACGTCCCTGACGTAGCTTTCGGACGCCCGGTTCAACAGGGCTGAAGTCGAGCGTGCGTCGTGTAGCTCGACTCTCAGCGACGCGTCGTCGACCTGCTTGGCGAGCCTATAGCCAATCCGCTGCTCCCAAGACTGCGGCCCCTCCGAAGCGCGCAACGTCGCCTCGCACTCCATCCACGGCGCCGATGTGTCTGTCTCAGCGACGGTTATTTCGACCGCTTCCAGTCCGACCGCGTCGAGATAGGCCCGCGTTTCGCCCTCGCTCCACCGATAGGGTCGAAAGGCTTGGCGCGCGAGCTGCAGGACGGTTTGCGTGGTCGCTGGAGCCGCACACGCTCGACCGTCGCCAGTCTCCAGCATTCGCAGGGCTGTGTCGGCGGCGGCGGCTTGTGAACCATTCGGCTCGCCGTCACATGCCGTCGCGGCGGTCATTGCGATCGCCAAGGCTCCTAACTTCCAAATGCGTGACGCCCCGACCGCGGCGACGGGCTCTCCGGAATTCATCTCTCAATCTCCTATTATGCTTGTTTAGCATGGCCAACCGCGCCGCCTAGCCCCGCTTCATGGCTGGCGATCGCAGAGGGCTTTCTGGGCTGCACACCGATGAGCACCGCGCGCTCATGGCGGCGTTGGCGGCTGTGCGGGTCGAGGCCAAGCTCACCCAAGAAGAGCTGGGCAAGCGGCTCGGGGTCGATCAGACCTATGTCTCCAAATACGAGACGGGGCGGCGACGGCTCGACGTGGTCGAGTTCATGCGCATCATCGCGGCCTTGGAAGCCAATCCATCAGATTTGCTGGCGAGGGTTTGGCCGAAGCGTTGATCTGGTGCGACTGGATCGGGTCACGAGCAGGGTGTCGATCGCGCTGAACCGATAACGCCCGCGATCGAGCGAGAACCGATCGAGTTCAAGCTGACGCAGGTTCCCGGAATCCCTCAGCAAGGCGCGCCGACTGTCGAAGCGCCGGACGACTGACCAGTGTGAGAAACCAGGCAAGTGGACGTTCACGATCACCGCGGCTGTCGGTGAGCGAGCAGTCTCACGCAAGCTCGCGAGAAATGCGTCGAGGGTCGGGAAGTCCACGTCATGCCAAGGCCGCTCGAGGGAGACGCGGATTCTGTGTCTGCGGCCCAACCATCGAAAGGCCCTCTTGCCCGTCTCAAGAAGGTCTTCGCTGTCCAATCCGTCAAACATCGCCGCTTGTAAGCGCTCTGCCGGCAGCCCGAGCGTCAGTCGCCGAAACAGCTGCTTGTGCATCGGAGAGCGCGGCCCGGTGACGCCAGCGACCTCAAGCGCGTTGATCAGAGCATAGATCCCGCAAAGAGCATCCAGCTCTCCCTGTTTCACCGCCCTCATGCCGTCAGTACTCCTCAGCCAGCATGAGCGTCAGCACGCGAACGCAGCCGTCTTCCTTGCTTGGATCGACGGCGGCGGAGGTCAGGGATTGGTCGTAGTAGTCGATCTTCCAGAACACCCGGTGCTGGCCGAGCGTCACCGCTCCGAAGTCGTGCTCGCCGTAGGGGTCGTTTCGTTCGTCGAACTGGTCGAACTCCTGCGTCGCCCGCAGGGCGGCCCGCACCATATCGGCGCCTAGGCCGACGATACCCTGTGTGATGAAGATGCGCCCGCCGGTGTGAGTTCGGCGCAGCTGGTCGTTGAGCGCACGAATGCGCTCGCGTCTTTCGACGGTCATTGAAGTCTCCTGATGAGTTTGAAGTCTGAGGTGCTGACGCTTGGCGTCAGGGAAGCAGGCGTTCGAGGCTAAGCAGGATCACCAGGTCGGAGATGGGATCCGTCGAGGTTCTGACGTCATCGACGAAGTGAACCTTGATCTTCACGCGGCGGCCGCTCTCGAGATCAATCCCCGATAATTTGACGTCGTCAGACCGCTTCTCGAGCTTGATCGTCTCTAGCGCGACTGCGATCGGCTTGAAGGGCAGGGGAGTGGTTGAGGTCATGGCTTCGCACTCCGCTACAGCGAAGCGACGAGGCGGCGCTGTGCGTCGCTATCGCCATCAATATACCCCTGCGTCACCTCGATCGACCGGTGCCCCGCGAGCAGTTGAACGTCGCGCAGCGACGCTCCCGCTCGGTGAGCTCGGCGCGCCGACATCGTGATGAAGGTCCGCCTACCTGAGTGCGACGAACAGCCGGTCGCCCCGATCTCTGAGAAGAGTTCCACGAACCAGTTCACGACGCTGTTGGCGCGCAGGTGATCCCCGCCACGCGCGGAGGGGAGCAGCGGGCCTGTTCGGTGTACGCTTCTTCCGTACGCCTGCAGCGCGCGCTTCAGCTCGTCATGCATCGGTATCCGCCGACCGCCACCCTTCTTGGCGATGCTGTCTTGCACCGTCATCAGGTTGGCGATCCGGCCGCTCGGATCCGTAACCATCGACCAATCAAGGCCCGCGATCTCGCACGCCCGCAGACCTGCTCTGACCGAGAGCAAGAAGATGACGCGATCTCGAGCGGCGGTGGGCCGTCGCTCGATGCGGTTGAGAGCTTTACGGATGACGGAGTCAGACAGCAGTTTGGCTTGCCGACCTGGCATAGGCGGTCTCCTTTCACGCAGGCGCGCGCAAACGATCGCAGGATTGCGTCGCTCGATCGCGTTAGATTGTTGGGGGAAAGCTGCGGTGAGAATGCGCGCAGTATCAATATGTTAGCAGGAACTGCTCAGTTGGTCAAGCAGAAAGATACGTAGTTTGAAAGACTTACGGATGGCCGGAACTTAGATTTCACGGCTTGCGCAATCCAGCGACCCCTGCTAGATTTCCATTCATGAGTAATCTGAAGCTCCGCCGCGCGGATATGATCCGCCTGACCGACATGACGGCTCGTCGTTTTGACGCGATGTTGATGCGCGGTCACGCGCCTTGGCCTCAGCGAGAAGCTGGGCGGAGCTGGGGCGAGTTCTCGACCGAGGATGCCTACCGCGTCGCGCTCGCGCACGCCTTCATCAGGCTTGGGAGGAGCTATGAGGACGCTGGTCGAGCGGTTCGGGCGGAATTCAACGACCTGGTCGAGCTTGAAGCTTCACAGCCTGGGGACCTCATGTACGGCGGTTTCATCACCCAAACCGAACCAGGCGAAGATTCCGTGACCCTCATATTGCCGCTCATCGCGCCGCATACGTCGCTCTTCGATGAGCTCGCGCGTGTGAAGCAGCTGGTCGCGGCTGACGACGTCGTGCTCGCACTGACAGTCGTCAATGCGACCGAGATCATGAAGCGCCTCTACGAGCGCGCTGTCGCTCTCGGTCTCGTCGATGAGCGGCTCACGGAGCTCGCCCAAAGAGTGAGGGCGCTATGACCGCAACCGGTCTTGAAACTGCGCGCCGCAGGCGCGTTTCGGTCTTACCGCAGAGCTGCCCGCCCCGTGGTCTGAGCCGATCCGCTGCGGCCGAATACATCGGCCTGAGCGTCAGCAAATTCGATGAACTGGTGGCCGATGGGCGCATGCCGCCGGCGAAGGGGGTTGATCGGCGAAAGATCTGGGACCGGCATGAGCTTGATGAGGCCTTCTCCGCCTTGCCGTCAGAGGCCCCAGAGAACCCTTGGGATGCGATCTTGTGAACCGCCGGCCCCCGTATGCGAGCTACTACCGCGACCGTCATGGTGTGGTGCGCTGGCGCTTCCGCAAGAAGGGGTGCCGGGAGAGCCAAACCACGGCGCTCTTCGACAGCCAAGCGTGGTGGGCCTGGTATGAGAGCGCACAGAAGAACCTGCTCCCCCCGATTGGATCCTCGCGCACCAAACCTGGTTCGATCGACGCGCTCGCGGTCGAGTTCTACGCCTCCGCAGAATGGCAGTCCCTGCGGCCGACGACGCGCCGTACCTACAAGGGGATTTTGGACCGGTTTCGCGATCTCAAGCTCGGCGCAATGCGCTGCGGATCGCTGCCGGTGGCCCAGCTTCAGCCGAAGCATATTCGACGAATCATCGACGGAATGGCGGATCGGTCGGCCGCGGCGAACAATCTGCTGAAGGTCATTCGCGTGGTGTTGGCGTTCGGGGCGGATCGGGGTTGGCGCGACGACAACCCCGCGATCCACATCAAACCGCTCAAACGTCGGACCGACGGCTTCCTCACATGGACTGAAGATGACATCGCCAAGTTCGAAGCGCGGTGGCCGCTCGGAACCAAGGAGCGGCTGGCCTTCGATCTGCTGCTGTATACGGCGCAGCGTTCAGGCGACGTGAGGCGGATGGGCCCGCAGCATGTGAGGGATAGGTATATTCGCGTCGTGCAGGAGAAGACCGGTGAGGTGCTCGAACTGCCGGTTCACGCCCGACTCCAGGCTTCACTAGACGCCGCGCCCACCGCTCATCTGACGTTCGTGGTCACCAAGCATGGGCAGCCGTACACCGCGAAGGGGTTCAGTCAGTGGGTGAGCGAGGCCGCGAACCTCGCGGGTCTGCCGAGAGGCGCTTCTGCCCATGGGTTGCGGAAGGCGGCGGCGCGCCGTCTCGCGGAGGCGGGATGTTCGGCGCACATGATCATGTCGGTGACTGGTCACCGCAGTCTCAAAGAGGTCGAGCGCTACACCCGAGCCGCCGGCCAACGGTTGCTCGCGACCTCAGCGATGCAGCGCATCGCGAGAACGTAACCAGCACATCTGTTGTCTAACTCTGTCGAACGCTCTCGAAAAGTTAGACAAATGTGATTGCAACGACTTGTATCGTAACGATAAAGTCGCCCGCATGGCGGACAGGGTGGGATTCGAACCCACGGTAGGCTCACACCTACGGCGGTTTTCAAGACCGCTGCCTTAAACCACTCGGCCACCTGTCCGTGTCCCGCGAGCGGACCCGCCGCATACCGCCAAACGTCCCGTTAACCAAAGCGGAAATCTTGTGCGCCATACTCGCCGCCATCGAGGGCGGGGCCATGGCTGCGAAACTTCTCAAGGGTGTTCTGGTCGCCGGCCTGTTGTCGCTTCTGGCCGCCTGCGCGAGCGGGGCGAGCTCCGGGGGCCGACCGGTTCCGGGCGCCGTCCCCGTGGTCACCGATCCGGCCCCGATCGTCTCCGGAACCATGCGGCCCTACCAGATCCGCGGCCGCTGGTACCGCCCTGAAGAGCAGCCGAACTACGACGAAACCGGCATGGCCTCCTGGTACGGCGACCAATTCCACGGCCGCCCCACCGCCACCGGCGAGCGCTTCGACATGAACGCCCTGACCGCGGCCCACAAGACCCTGCCGCTGCCGGGGCTGGTCGAGGTCACCAATCTCGCCAACGGTCGCCGCATCGTCGTCCGCGTCAACGACCGCGGGCCCTTCGTCGACGGCCGCATCATCGACCTGTCCCGCGGCGCCGCCGACGCTCTCGACCTGCGTCGCGCCGGCGTGGGCGAGGTGCGGGTGCGCTATCTCGGCCGCGCGCCGCGTCTGGGCGGCGGTCAGGTTCTCCAGTACGCCGAAGCCCGTCCGGAGCCGGATCGCGGGCCGGTCCCCTATGTCCCGGCCGCCGCCCCGCCGACGCCGCCGCAGCCCGTCCCGGAGCCCGTCGCGTGGTCGCCGCCCGCCGCGCCCACGCCCGCCGGCGTCTGGGTCCAGGCCGGGACCTGGTCCGACGCCCGCCAGGCCCGCCGCGCCGCCGACCATCTGGGCGGCGGCGCCACTGTCGATGTGGCCGGTCCCGGCCGTTACCGGGTGCTGGTCGGGCCGTGGCCGGACGCCGGCGCGGCCGAGCGTTCCCGCCGCGCCGTGATGTCGCGGGGTTATCCCGAAGCCACGACGATTTCCGGCGTCTAGACTCTTGCGAACCCGTCCCGGGCCGCCATTGTGCCCCCGTGACCCACGGCAGATTCATCACCTTTGAAGGCGGGGAGGGGACCGGCAAGTCGACCCAGGTCGCCCGGCTCGTCGACCGCCTGCGCGCGCGGGATCTGGAGGTGCTGCAGACGCGGGAGCCAGGCGGCTCCGATGGCGCCGAGGAGATCCGCAACCTCGCCCTCAACGGCGACGCCGGCCGCTGGTCGGCCATGACTGAGACCCTGCTCATGTTCGCCGCCCGCTCGGATCATCTGGAGCGCACCATCCGTCCGGCCCTGGACGCCGGCCGCTGGGTGGTCTGCGACCGCTTCGCCGATTCGAGCCGCGCCTATCAGGGCGCCGGCGGCGGCACGCCGGCGGAATTCATCGAGAGGCTGGACGCCGCCATCGTCGGAATCACCCAGCCGGACCTGACCCTGGTGTTCGACCTGCCCGTCGAGGTCGGGCTGGAGCGCGCCTTCGGCCGCGGCCTGTTCGAGACTCGCTTCGAATCCAAGGGGCTGGAGTTCCACGAGCGGCTGCGCCGCGGCTTCCGCGACATCGCCGCCGCCCATCCCGAACGCTGCGTCATCATCGACGCCGAGGGGGACCTCGAAACGGTCGAGGCCCGCGTCTGGGCCGCCGTCGAGGGCCGACTGCTGTGAGCGAACACCCGCGCGACCGCTTCGACCTGATCCCCGACGCCGCCGCCGAGGCCGCCTTCCTCGACGCCTTCGACAAGGGCCGGCTGCACCACGCCTGGTTGCTCTGCGGGGTGGAGGGGTCGGGCAAGGCGACCTTCGCCTACCGCGCCGCCCGCCGCCTGCTGGGGGCCGCGCCCGATCCGTCGCGCGGCCTGCTCGGAACCCGCCCCGACGATTCCGTGACCCGCCTGATCACGGCCCAGTCGCACCCCGACCTGCTGATTCTCGAACGCGCCGTCGAGGGCGGCAAGACGAAGAAATCCATCTCGGTCGACCAGGCCCGCGACCTGCCCGAATTCTTCTCAAAGAGCCCGTCGCAGGCGAAATACCGCGTCGCCATCATCGATGCCGCCGACGACCTGAACCTCAACGCCGCCAATGCCTTGCTGAAGGTTCTTGAGGAACCGCCCGAGCGCGGCGTGCTGTTCCTCGTCACCCATGCGCCGGGCCGGCTGCTGGCCACCATCCGCTCGCGCTGCCGCCGGCTGGCCTTCCCGGTCTGGCCGCAGCACGCGCTGGAGGAACTGGTCCGGAACCGCACCGGCGTGCCCTCCGCGGAGGCCGCCCGCATCGCCGGCATGGCGGCGGGTTCGCCCGGCCAGGCCCTCGCCCTGGCCTCCGGCGCCACGCTGGAGGCCGACCAGTTGGCCCAGTCATGGGTCGCCGCCCCCGACCTCGACCGCGCCGAAGTCATGGCCATCGCCGACAAATTCCGCGGCGCCGAGGGGCAGGAGCGGTTCGAGACCCTGATGGACCGCCTCATCGCCGCGGTGAAGCTGCGCGCGCTCGAGGAAGGCAGGTCCGGCGCCCGCTGGGCCGAACTGTGGGAACGACTGTCGGAACTGCCCGACCGCGCCGCCGCCATCAATCTCGACCGGGCCGACGTCCTCGCCGGCGCGCTCGCCGACCTGCAGCGGACCAAGGCCCGCGCCTGATGCTGATCGACAGCCACGTCAACCTGCACGCCCCCCAGTTCGACGAGGATCGCGACGCCGTCATCGCCCGCGCCCGCGCGGCCGGCGTCGGCCTGATGGTCGAGATTTCCGACAAGCTGTCGACCTTCGAGGCCACCCACGCCCTGGCCATGGCCCACGACGACATCTGGGCCACCGTCGGCGTCCATCCGCACGAGGCGAAGGACTACGCCGACCTCACCGCCGACCGGCTGGTCGAGCTCGCCGCCCGGCCCCGCATAATCGGCATCGGCGAATGCGGGCTGGATTTCCACTACGACCTCAGCCCGCGTGATGCGCAGGCGGCGGTCTTCCGCCAGCATATCGAGGCCGGCCGCCGCACCGGCCTGCCGCTGGTCGTCCACACCCGCGAGGCGGACGACGTCATGGCCGACATCCTGACGGAAGAGCAGGCGAGGGGACCGTTCCGGTTCCTGATGCACTGCTACACCAGCGGCCCCGAACTGGCGGAAAAGGCGGCGGAACTGGGGGCATGGTTCTCGGTTTCCGGCATCGCTACCTTCAAGGCGGCCGCCGACGTCCGTGAGATCATCGCCGCCATGCCCGCCGACCGCATCATCGTCGAGACCGACTGCCCCTATCTTGCGCCCGTGCCGCACCGCGGCCGCCGCAACGAGCCGGCCTATGTCGGCCACGTCCTCGACAAGCTGGCCGAAATCCGCGGCTGGTCCCGCGACGAGGCCGAGGCCCAAACGACGGACGCCTTCTTCGCCCTGTTCGACCGCATCCCGAGACCGGCATGAGCACCGCGGCGGGCGAACTGGAAGTCGTCATTCTCGGCTGCGGCTCGTCCGGCGGCGTGCCGCGCGGGGACGGCGACTGGGGCGACTGCGATCCGGCCGAGCCGAAGAACCGCCGCACCCGCTGCTCGCTGCTGGTCCGTCGCCACGGCCCCGAGGGCGTCACCAGCGTCCTGATCGACACCTCGCCCGACCTGTGCCAGCAGATGCTGGCGGCGGGCGTGAAACACATCGACGCCGTTCTCTACACCCACGATCACGCCGACCAGACCCATGGCGTCGACGACCTGCGCGTCTTCGCCATGCGCGCCCGCCGCCGCATCCCCGCGTTCATGGACCTGCCGACCCATGCGGCGATGCGCGAACGGTTCCGCTACATCTTCGAAAGCGTCGAGGGCTATCCGGCCATCCTCGAGGCCCAGCCGCTGCCGCCCCACGGCCAGAGCTGGTCCGTCGACGGCCCTGGGGGCCCCATCCCCGTCGTCACTTTCGACCAGGCCCACGGCCCGATCCGCTCGGTCGGCTACAGGATCGGCCCCGTCGCCTACTCCAGCGACGTCTCGGACCTCGACGACGCCGCCCTCGGGGCGGTGCGCGGCTGCGACCTGTGGATCGTCGACGCCCTGCGCTGGACGCCCCACCCCACCCACGCCCACGTCGAACGCACCCTCGACTGGATCGCCCGCGCCGGCGTGAAGAAGGCGGTGCTCACCAACCTGCACATCGATCTCGATTACAACGCCTTGTCGGCGGCCGTTCCAGCGAATGTGGAGGTGGCGTTCGACGGCTGGACGGCTCGACTGCCGCTCTAGAGGCGTCGGCCCGGGCTGCCGATGAAGCGGTCCGTCGCGATCCGCCCTTCACGATCCTCGACGTGAACCGTGAAGGGCGGCCCCAAGGCTGCGTCTGTTCCGAACCGCGCTGTTGCGACCCTGAAGGACCACGGCTCGACGCCGTGCCGAATGCAAAGCTCATCGAATGCAGTCCTGTAGAGCTCGACCGCCTTTCGAAGGCTGGGAGACGCCTCGCCTTCAATCACCTTGCCGGTAAGGAAGTCGACGGAGATCACGCCGTCCGGCGACCGACCGGCCTCGCCGTAGATGTCCATCTCATAGACGCCGACCATCAGCCCGATCCCGCTACCGAGAGAGTCGGCGGCGTTGTGGAGCGCGCTCTGGAGGACGCCGAACTTCACCTGTTCAGCAGCCGTGCGGCGTCAGCCGCAAAATAGCTCAGCACTCCCGCGCAACCCGCCCGCTTGAACGCGTGCAGGCTCTCCAGAATGGCCCGCTCCTCGTCCAGCCAGCCGTTGGCCATCGCCGCCCGCATCATCGAATACTCGCCCGACACCTGATAGGCGAAGGTCGGCACCCGGAAGGTCTCCGACACCCGCCGGACGATATCCAGGTAGAGCATCCCCGGCTTGACCATCACCGCGTCCGCGCCCTCGGAGATGTCCATCGCCACCTCGCGCAGCGCCTCGTCGGAGTTGGCGTAGTCCATCTGATAGGTCTTCTTGTCGCCCGTCAGCGCCTTGGCCGAGCCCACCGCGTCGCGATAGGGCCCGTAGAAGGCCGAGGCGTATTTGGCCGCGTAGGAGAGGATCATCACGTCCGACAGGCCATTGGCCTCCAGCGCCTCGCGGATGGCCTGCACCCGCCCGTCCATCATGTCCGACGGCGCCACGATGTCCGCCCCGGCGTGGGCGTGGATGAAGGCCTGCTCCGCCAGCCGCTCCAGCGTCGCGTCGTTGACGATCCGGCCGTCCTCCAGCACCCCGTCGTGGCCGTGGTCGGTATAGCAGTCCAGCGCCACGTCGGTCATGACCCCGATCTCCGGCGCCGCGTCCTTGATCGCCTTGATGCACTCCGGAATCAGCCCGTCCGGATCGGTCGCGCCCGTGCCCACCCCGTCCTTGATCGCGCCGTCCACGTTCGGGAACAGCGCCACCGCCGGAATACCCAGATCGCGCGCCTCGACCGCCGCCGACGCCGCCGCCTTCGGGCTCAGCCGGAACACCCCCGGCATGGACGCCACAGCCACCCGATCGTCGGCCCCGTCATGCACGATCAGCGGCCAGACCAGATCCGCCGGCGTCAGCGTCGTCTCGGCTGTCAGCCTCCGCACCCAGGGCTGGCTGCGCAGCCGGCGGGGACGGGCGTAGGGAAAGGCGGCGGGCGCGAACGGCTGGGTCATGCGCGGCGGTATAGGACCAACCTCCGGCCCCGCAAAGCCGCGCGGCTGCGACCGCTCACCGGGCGTCGAAGGTCTCGCCGCTGTCGACATGGCCGTTGATCGGCGTCGAGCCGTCTGCCAGCTTCAGCTCGCGGAAGGCCGACGGCACGCCTTCGCCCCGCATGTCCGCCGAGTCGACCCGCTGGTAGTGCAGGTGGGGGAACAGCGAACTGCCCGAGGCTCCGATCGCCGCCACGTCCTGGCCCGCCTCGACCCACTGGCCGACACGCACGGTGGCGCTGCCCTGTTTGATATGCCCCAGCATGCTGAAGGTGCCGTCGCGATGGTCGATCACCACCAGGTTTCCGAACACCAGATTGATGTCTTCCGCCAGCTCGGACGGATCGAAACTGCGGTCGTCCGGCCGATCGTCCCGCACCTGCACCACCAGTCCCCCCACCGGCGACCGCACCGGCTGGCCGAAGCCGTACCAGTCCTCGTTGCGCGCGCCGTCTCCCGTGTGCATCCGCCCCTCGTAGTCGACCGGAACGAAGTCGTAGCTGTAGCGCATCGCATTGCTGACGAAGCCGAACGCCTTCAGCGGCGGCAGCAGATAGTCCCAGCGCCGATGGTGCGAGAGGGCGTCGTGCCCGTCCCAGACCAGCACCCGCCCGGTCACCGGCGACAGGCCGCGTTCGGCGACCTCGTCCCGCACCGTGGCCGAGGCTTCCACCGTCTCGTCCGCCTGCCCCTCGGCCGACAGCACCGCCTTGACCCGTACCGACCCCACCGGCCGTCCCGGCGGCGCATATTCGAAGGGGTTGAAGATCAGTTGCTCCTCGCCCGGCTCCAGCGTCCGGTCGGGAAGGGTCAGGATCGACGGCGCCGAGCCGTTGCCGTCCAGCCGCCGGATCAGCATGTCGCGTCCGTCCGTTCCGACGAAGGTCACCTCCAGCTCCGTCACCTCGACCGCATGATCGGCGCGGTTCGTCAGCGCCAGGTCGAAATTCAGCGCCTGGCCGTAACGCGTCTGCTCCACCCACGGCCGCTCCGGCAGGATGCGCCCCTCCACCGTCTGCGCCGCCGCCGGCCCCGCCAGAACCGCCGCCAGGGCCAGTATGCCGATCCGCATCATTCGTCGTGCTCCCCCGCTGTCCCGTCATGAGGCCGCCGCCGCCCTGTTTGGATGCACGCAACCGCCTCGACGGGCCCGGCCCGCCTCGGCTAGAAGCCGCCCCAACCGACACGCTTCCGGAACGACACCATGGACTTCGCCCTCACCGACGACCAGCGCGCCATCCAGGACGCCGCCCGCGCCTTCGCCGACGCCGAACTGGCCCCGCACAGCGCCGAATGGGACGAGACCAAGCATTTCCCCGTCGACGTCATGAAACACGCCGCCGAGATGGGCTTCTGCGGCATCTACACCGGCGAGGAGCACGGCGGGATGGCGCTCGGCCGGGTCGAGGCCGCGGTGATCTTCGAGGAGCTGTCGCGCGGCGACGTCTCCACCGCCGCCTTCATCAGCATCCACAACATGGCCACGTGGATGATCGACAAATTCGGCTCCGACGACCTCCGCGCCCGCTACGTCCCGTCGCTGGTGTCGATGGAGCGGATCGCCTCCTACTGCCTGACCGAGCCCGGCTCCGGCTCCGACGCCGCCGCCCTGCGCACCACGGCCCGCCTCGACGGCGACCACTACGTTCTGAACGGCTCCAAGGCCTTCATCTCCGGCGCCGGAACCTCCGACGTCTATGTCGTCATGGCCCGCACCGGCGCCGACGGCCCCAAGGGCATCTCCACCTTCGTGGTCGACAAGGACGCGTCCGGCCTCAGCTTCGGCGCCCAGGAGAAGAAGATGGGCTGGAACTCCCAGCCCACGGCCATCGTCAGCTTCGACGACTGCCGCATCCCCGCCGCCAACCTGCTCGGCAAGGAGGGCGACGGTTTCCGCTACGCCATGATGGGCCTCGACGGCGGCCGTCTGAACATCGCCGCCTGTTCGCTGGGCGGCGCCCGCCTCGCGCTGGAAACCACGCTGGACTACGTCAACAGCCGCAAACAGTTCGGCAAGCCGATCGCCGATTTCCAGAACACCCAGTTCAAGCTCGCCGACATGGCGACCCAGCTCGACGCCTGCCGCCTGATGGTCCTGCGCGGCGCCTGGGCGATGGACACGAACCATCCCGAGAAGACCAAATGGTGCGCCATGGCCAAGCGCATGGCCACCGACGCCTGCTTCCAGATCGCCGACGAGGCCCTGCAGCTGCACGGCGGCTACGGCTACCTCAAGGATTACCCGCTGGAGCGCATCGTCCGCGACCTCCGCGTCCACCGCATCCTCGAGGGCACCAACGAGATCATGCGCGTGATCACGGCGCGTGAGATGATGCGCCAATGACCGACCTCGTCTGCGACCGCGAATTCACCGTCGAGATCGAGGGCGTCGAAGGACGGATCGTCGTCGAATGGATGAAGCCTGTCCGCGACCGCGGCGACTGGCGCTGCGACTGGATCATTCACTGGCTCGACCGCCCGGAGGCGCGGGGCTTCTCCATGGGCGTGGATTCGACGCAGGCGCTTCTGCTGGCATTCGGGATGATTCGCGGGCGGATCGAGCACGACGCCCCGTCGGCGCGCTGGCTGGACGGCGACAGCGGCCTCGGTCTGCCGCCCCTTCCCGTCGCCCCGTCGCCCGCCTCCTGACTTCCGCCACCGTGTCCGAGGCTGGACCGCTGCTCCGCGTGGCCGTATCAGCGCCCGCATGACTCCCGAACCCGAAGTCCTCGCCCGCGTCCAGTCCGGCCTCGGCCGCCTGACCCTCAACCGCCCCAAGGCGCTGCACGCCCTGAACCGCGCCATGTGCGACGCGATGATCGAGGCGCTGCTGGCCTGGCGCGACGACGACGCCGTCAAATCCATACTGATCGACCACGCCGGCGAGCGCGGCTTCTGCGCCGGCGGCGACATCCGCATGATCGCCGGGAGCGGGGCAGGGGACGCGTCCGAGGCCAAGGCCTTCTTCGCTGCGGAATACAGGCTCAACCACCTGCTGTTCGACTATCCCAAGCCCGTCACGGCCCTCGTCGACGGCGTCGTCATGGGCGGCGGCGTCGGCATTTCCGAGCCGGCCGACGTCCGCGTCGCCACCGAACGCACCACCTACGCCATGCCCGAGACCGGCATCGGCCTGTTCCCCGACGTCGGCGGCGGCTGGTTCCTGCCGCGCCTGCCGGGCCAGACCGGCGTCTGGCTGGCCCTCACCGGGGCCCGGCTCAAGGCCGCCGACACCGTCTTCCTCGGCATCCACACCCACTATCTCCCATCCGATGCGCTGGAGGCCTTCCGCGCCATCCTCGCCGCCGATCCGGCCCATCCGATCGACGTCGCCGATGGGCTCGAGACCGGCGCCGGCGAGCCGCCGATCGAACCGCACCTGCCCGCCATCGACCGCCTGTTCGCCTTCGACACGGTCGAGGCCATCTTCGCCGCCCTCGAGGCCGACGGTTCGGAGTGGGCGCTGGCCCAGCTGGCTGTCCTGAAGACCAAGTCGCCACAGTCCCTCAAGGTCACCCTGCGCCAGCTGCGCACCGGCGCGGCGATGGAGTCCTTCGCGGACAACATGGCCATGGAGTACCGCCTCGGCGGCCGCGTCGTCCGCACCCACGACTTCCAGGAAGGCGTCCGCGCCGTCATCGTCGACAAGGACAACGCCCCGCAGTGGTCGCCCGCCGACCTTTCCGGCGTCACCGAAGCCGACCTCGACCGCCTGTTCGCCCCGCTGCCGGCGGGCGAGGAGTGGACGCCGCTTCCCTGAACGGTCCCACTACCGTCGTCATCCTCGGGCTTGACCCGAGGATCAGACCCTCCGGTGCTCCGTCGAAGCCGATGCGGCGCCGCTTCCCGGGCCTTCGCAGGCGCACAGCCCGGCCCAACCTCTGATCCTCGGGTCAAGCCCGAGGATGACGGGGAGGGGATCAGCAACGGCAGGGACTTGCCATGGGCCCCAAACCGGAGCTTGGCTGTCGCCGCTGGTTCAGGAGACGATCATGCTCAAGCCGTCCGTTCTCGCCATCCTCGCCGCCGTCACAACGCTCGCCGCCTGCGGCTCCGACCCCTGGGCCGGCCGCGAGGACCGCATGGCCGAGCGCACCTATGAGGGGATGCGGCTGGCCGACATCCACCACGCCGCCATCGCCGACCCGCTGCGCCCCGCCGACGAAGTCGCCCGTGACCAGTTCCGCCATCCCGACCGGATGCTGGCCTTCGCCCTGCTAGAGCCCGGCGACAAGGTCGCCGACATCCGCCCCGGGGCCGGCTATTTCACCCGCCTGTTCGCCCGCACCGTCGGCGAGACCGGCAAGGTCTACGCCTTCGTGCCCAACCGCACCGCCGAACGCGAGAACGCCCGCGCCGACGCCCTGGTGACCGCCTATCCGAACGTGCTGCGCGTCAACGGCGACCTCGACAGCATGAGCTTCCCCGAGCCGCTCGACGTCATCTGGATGAGCCAGGAATACCACGACTTCCACATCCCGGCCTTCAACACAGACGTGACCCGGATGAACCGCGCCATCTTCGCGGCCCTGAAGCCGGGCGGCTATTTCGTCGTCGTCGACCACTCCGGCCGGGCCGGCACGGGCCATGACGAGGTCCAGACCCTGCACCGCATCGAGGGCGCCTCGCTCCGCGCCGAGGTCGAGGCGGCGGGCTTCATCTTCGACGGCGAATCCACCGCCCTGGCCAACCCGGCCGACGACCGCACGACCAACGTCTTCGACGAAGCGATCCGCGGCCGCACCGACCAGTTCGTCTATCGTTTCCGCAAGCCGGGCTGAGCCCGTTCCCGTCAGGAGAAGAGTGATGCGTCGTTCGCTGATTCTGGCCGCCTCGGCCCTGCTGGTCCTGTCGTCCGCCGCCTGCATGGGCGGGGAGGTCGCGCCCGATCCCGCTGGCTACGCGGCCGCCCTGGCCGATCCGGTGCGCTCCGCCGAGGACCGTGCCCGCGATGAGTCCCGCCACACCGCCGAAACCCTCGCCTTCGCTCGCGTCGGACCGGGTCAGAACGTCACCGACATGATCATTGGCGGCGGCTATTTCACGCGCATCTTCTCCGCCGCCGTAGGCCCCGAGGGCCGCGTCACCGCCTGGCAACCGGCCGAGTTCATCGGCTTCCAGGCCAGCTATGGCGAGAGCCTGACCGCCGTCGACGCCCTGCCGAACGTCGACGCCGTCCGTGTCTCCCTCGCCGCCCCCGACCTGCCCGGCGGTCAGGATCTGGTCTTCACCGCCCAGAATTACCACGACCTGCACCTCGCCATGGCCTCCGCCGACACGGCCTCCAGGGTGAACGCCGCGGTGTTCCGGGCCCTGAAGCCGGGCGGCCTCTACGTCATCATCGACCACCACGCCGCTGCCGGTTCCGGCGTGTCCGCCGCCGACACCCTGCACCGCATCGACATCGAGGCGGTCAAGCGCGAGGTGACCGCCGCCGGCTTCGTGCTCGAGGCCGAGAGCGACCTCCTCGCCGACGGCGCCGACCCGCGTACGGCCAGCGTCTTCGACCCCTCCATCCGGGGCAAGACCAGCCAATTCATGCTGCGGTTCAGGAAGCCCGCCTGACAGGAGCGGGGCAGAGGTTCAGATTCGCCGGGCCGCCGCTTCCCTTCCCTTCGTCACACTGTCGGACACAGCCTGCCTGAACAGGCCTTCGGCGCCGCCCTGTCCCGGGGTTCGCTTCGCGCCGCCGGGATGACGAAAGAAAGGGCGTGACGCTGTGCTGGCAATGCGCGAATCTATAGTCGGGTTCGACGGATTATCTCCAGCCTTTACAGCCACATCCGCATTTCTCGGGCCGATCTTCCCGCCTGAGGAACCGGTGGGCGCATAATGCCTCTCGCGGTTCATCGCGCCGCCACCGGATCTTTGACAATCGAACTCGCCGCCTGCGCCGCCGGAGGCGCCCGCCGAATATCCGGCCTCTGCGGACTCTACGCACTTAACGGACTCTACGGACGCTTTGCACTCTACGGACTCTACGGACTCTACGGACTCTACGGACGGCATTTTCGGTCCAGAAAGCCCCACGCCGTGGCCTGGTGTGTGCGACGTCCCGCGTCTGGCGCCCGCGCCGCCAAGCCGCTAATCCCGCCCCAACGGAATCCAGGAGACGACGCCATGACCCACACCATCGCCTTCATCGGCCTCGGCAACATGGGCGGCGGCATGGCGGCCAACCAGGCCAAGGCCGGCCACAAGGTTCTCGCCTTCGACCTGTCGCAGGCCGCCCTCGACCGCGCCGCCGAACACGGCTGCACCCCCGTCGGCTCCGTGGCCGAGGCGGTGAAGGACGCCGACGTCGTCATAACCATGCTCCCGGCCGGCCCGCACGTGCACTCGGTCTATACGCAGCAGATCATCGGCCACGCCCCGACCCGCGCCCTGCTGCTGGACTGCTCGACCATCGACGTCGACACCGCCCGCAAGGTCGCCGGCCTGGCCAAGGACGCCGGCTACGCCTTCGCCGACGCTCCCGTCTCGGGCGGGACCATGGCCGCCGACGCCGGCACCCTGGCCTTCATGGTCGGCTGCGACGAGCCCGAGTTCGCCCGCATCGAGGCGGCGCTCGAACCCATGAGCCGCGCGACCTTCCGCGCCGGCGACCACGGGGCGGGGCAGGCGGCCAAGATCTGCAACAACATGATCCTCGGCATCACCATGCTGGGCACCTGCGAGGCCATCGGCCTGGCCGAGAAGCTGGGCCTCGACCCGGTCAGGATGTTCGACATCGTCGCCAAGTCCTCGGGCCAGAGCTGGTCGACCACCACCTACTACCCCTGGCCCGGCCCGGTGCCGACCGCCCCCTCGAACCGCAACTACGACGGCGGATTCGCCGCCGCCATGATGCTCAAGGACCTGAAACTGGCCCAGGACGCCGCCGCGAAGTCCGGCGCCTCGACCCCGCTGGGCGCCCAGACGGAGGCCCTGTTCCAGATGTTCAACGGCCTCGGCTACGGCGGCCGCGACTTCTCGGCGATCCTGCAGATGCTGCGCGGCAAGCTGGACGAGCTGCCGAAGGGCTGAGCACGAACTGACCTGAGAACCGTTATCAATTGGAAGGTTGCGACGATTTAACCGCTCCGGCTGATAGACTTTCGCCCGCCCGCGGCGCAAAACCCGGGCATCCACCATGACCAGACGAGCCGCCGGTTTGTTCGACTACGAGGCCGCATTCCAGACCGCCGTTGAGCAGGTCAAGAGCGAGGGGCGCTACCGCGTCTTCGCCGACCTGAAGCGCGTGCGCGGCCAGTTCCCCAAGGCTATCCGCCGCCGCGCCGACGGCTCGGAGCAGGAGGTCGTGGTCTGGTGCTCGAACGACTACCTCGGCATGGGCCAGCACCCCGCGGTGCTCGAGGCCATGCAGGCCGAGATCGATCAGGTCGGCGCCGGAGCGGGCGGCACCCGCAACATCTCCGGCACGACCCGCTCGGCGGTCGACCTCGAGGCCGAGCTGGCCAGCTGGCACCAGAAGGAAGCCGCGCTTCTCTTCACCTCCGGCTACGTCGCCAACGAGGCCACCCTGACCACCCTGCAGCGCATCCTGCCCGGGCTGATCATCTTCTCCGACTCGCTGAACCACGCCTCGATGATCGCCGGCATCCGCAACGGCGGCTGCGAGCGGCACATCTACGCGCACAACGACCTCGAACACCTCGAAAGCCTGCTCCGCGACGCCCCCGCCGGCGCGCCCAAGCTGATCGCCTTCGAGAGCGTCTATTCGATGGACGGCGACATCGCCGACCTCGCCGGGACCATCGCCCTGGCGAAAAAATACGGCGCCCTGACCTACCTCGACGAGGTGCACGCCGTCGGCCTCTACGGCGCAACCGGCGCCGGCGTGGCCGAACGGGACGGCCTGCTGGACGGCATCGACATCGTCGAATGCACCCTCGGCAAGGCCATCGGCGTCATGGGCGGCTACATCGCCGCCGACGCGATGATCATCGACGCCGTGCGCAGCTGGGCCTCCGGCTTCATCTTCACCACCAGCCTGCCGCCCGCCCTGACCGCCGGCGCCCTGGCCTCGGTGCGCTGGCTCAAGGCCCACCCCGAGGTGCGCGAGGCCCATCAGGAGCGCGCCGCCACCCTCAAGGCCCGCTTCGCCGCCGCCGGCATCCCGGTGCTGCCCTCGGTCAGCCACATCGTGCCCGTCCACGTCGGCGACCCCGTGCACTGCAAGATGATCTCGGACATGCTGCTCGAGGACCACGGCGTCTACGTCCAGCCGATCAACTATCCGACCGTGCCAAAGGGCACCGAGCGCCTGCGCTTCACGCCGTCGCCGAACCACACCGACGCCATGATGGACGACCTCGTCGCCGCCATGGACAGGCTGTGGACCCACTGCAACGTGGCGCGCCTCCCTGCCGTCGCCTGATCCGGAGCTCGGCGAGGTCATCTTCGAACTGACCCGCAACGGCCCGTATCTGAAATGCGCCGCCATCCACGTCGCCAGCGGCCTCGAGGTTTCCGCCCTCGGCCCGGCCGCCGAGCCCGAAGGTCTCAAGCGCATCGCCCTGGCCAAGCTGAAACGGGCGCTCGCCGCCCGCTGACCACAAGATGTTGTGGTTACCGTCCCCCGGGCCTAAATGGATCGCCGCCAATCCCGGGGACCTGCAGTGACCGCCTTCACCCACGACGCCTATTTCTCGAAGCCCCTCGCCGAGGCTGACCCCGACATCTTCGGCGGCATCCAGGGTGAGCTGCGCCGCCAGCAGGAGCAGATCGAGCTGATCGCGTCCGAGAACATCGTCTCGAAGGCGGTGCTCGAAGCGCAGGGCAGCGTCCTGACCAACAAATACGCCGAGGGCTACCCCGGTCGCCGCTACTACGGCGGCTGCGAATACGTCGACGTCACCGAGGACCTCGCCCGCAGCCGGGCCAGGCAGCTCTTCAACTGCGCCTTCGCCAACGTCCAGCCGCACTCTGGCGCCCAGGCCAACCAGGCCGTCTTCCAGGCCCTGCTGCAACCCGGCGACACCTTCCTCGGTATGGATCTCGCCGCCGGCGGTCACCTGACCCACGGCTCCCCCGCCAACCAGTCCGGCAAATGGTTCCGCCCGGTGACCTACAAGGTCCGCGAGGACGACCACCTGATCGACTACGACCACGTCGCCCAGATGGCCGAGCAGGAGAAGCCGAAGCTGATCCTCGCCGGCGCCAGCGCGTACAGCCGCCACATCGACTTCAAGCGCTTCCGCGAGATCGCCAACAGCGTCGGCGCCTACCTGATGGTCGACATGGCCCACTACGCCGGCCTGATCGCCGGCGGCGTCTACCCCGACCCGCTGCCGCACGCCCACGTGGTCACCACCACCACCCACAAGACCCTGCGCGGCCCGCGCGGCGGCATGGTTCTGTCCAACGACATCGAGCTAGGCAAGAAGATCAATTCGGCCGTCTTCCCCGGCCTTCAGGGCGGCCCGCTGGAGCACGTCATCGCCGCCAAGGCCGTGGCCTTCGGCGAAGCGCTCAAGCCCGAGTTCAAGGCTTATGCGCAGCAGGTGGTTACCAACGCCCAAGCCCTCGCCGCGGTGCTGGTCGAGCGCGGCGCGGCCATCGTCTCGGGCGGCACCGACAGCCACCTGATGCTGGTCGACCTGCGGCCCAAGGGCGTCACCGGCAAGGCCACCGAGGCCGCGCTCGAACACGCCCTGATGACCTGCAACAAGAACGGCGTCCCGTTCGATACGGCGCCCTTTACCGTCACCTCCGGCGTCCGCCTCGGCACCCCGGCCGGCACAACCCGCGGCTTCGGCGTCGCCGAGTTCCAGCAGGTCGGCCACTGGATCGCTGACGTCATCGATTCGATGAAGGGCGGCGACGAGGCCGACGCCGGCGTCTCGAAACGGGTCGCCGGCGAGGTGCGCGAGCTGACGCGCCGCTTCCCGATCTACGGATGACGCGCCGATGAAATGCCCCTTCTGCGGAAATCCGGATACCCAGGTGAAGGACAGCCGCCCGTCCGACGACGGCGCCGCCATCCGCCGCCGGCGGTCCTGCCCGCAGTGCAGCGGGCGTTTCACCACCTTCGAGCGGGTCCAGCTGCGCGAGCTGATGATCCTCAAGCGCAACGGGCGCCGCACGCCCTTTGACCGCGACAAGCTCGAGCGGTCGTTGGCCGTGGCCCTGCGCAAGCGGCCGGTGCAGCCCGAACAGATTGAACAGCTGGTCAGCCGCATCACCCGCCAGCTGGAAAGCCTCGGCGAGACCGAGATCCCTTCCTCGACCGTCGGCGACTTCATCATGAAGGCGCTGAAGGGCGTCGATGAGGTCGCCTACGTCCGCTACGCCTCGGTCTACAAGGACTTCCGCCACACCAACGACTTCGCCAAATTCCTGGGCGACGAGGGTCTGGACGACGAGCGGAGCTGATGCGCCCGCGGGTCACCCTGAAACTGGCCACCTCGCTCGACGGCCGCATCGCCACGGCCTCCGGCGAGAGCCAGTGGATCACGGGCGAAGCGGCCCGCGCCGAGGGCCATCGGCTGCGGGCAACCCACGACGCTGTCCTCGTCGGCATCGGCACGGCCCTGGCCGACGATCCGCTGCTGACCGTCCGCGAACCGGGGCTGGAGGACCGTCAGCCCGTCCGTGTCGTGATGGACAGCCGTCAGCGCCTCGATCCCGATTCGAAGCTGGCCCGCTCGGCGGGGGAGTCCCCCGTGATCGTCCTGACGATCCAGCTGCCGGCGCCGGCGCTGGTCCGGGCGGGGGTCGAGGTGATTCAGATCCACACCGGGCGCGACGGGCGGGTCTCGCTGCGTCATGCGCTGACGACCCTGCGAGACCGTGGCCTGATCTCCCTGCTCGTCGAGGGCGGCGGCGAGGTCGCCGGCAGCTTCCTCCGCGCCGACGCCGTCGACCGCATCGAATGGTTCCGCGCCCCCATCCTGCTCGGCGCAGAGGGGCGTCCTGGCATCGGTTCGCTCGCCATCGACGAGCTCGGTCAGGCGCGGCGCTTTCGCCGTCTTGCGGCGGAGCCCTGCGGCGACGACCTGTGGGAGCGCTACGAGAGACTCTGAATGTTCACAGGCATTGTCACAGACATCGGCCGGGTCCGCTCGGTCCGGCCGACCGATCGGGATCGGCGCTACGAGATCGAGACGGCGTGGGATACGGCGACGATCGACCTCGGCGCCTCGATCAGCCATGCCGGCTGCTGCCTGACCGTCACGGAGAAGGGGCCGGGCTGGTTCGCGGTCGAGGTCTCGAACGAGACGCTGTCGAAGACCAGTCTCGGCGACTGGACCGAAGGCCGGCGCGTCAATCTCGAGCGGGCGGCGAAGCTCGGCGACGAACTGGGCGGCCATATCGTCTCCGGCCATGTCGACGGCCTCGGCCGGATCATGGCCGTCGAGCGGGAGGCCGGCTCGCACCGGGTGCGCATCGAGGCGCCCGCGCCCCTGCACCGCTACATCGCTCCCAAGGGCTCGATCACCGTCGACGGCGTCTCGCTCACCGTGAACACGGTCGAAGGCAGCTGTTTCGAGGTCAACATCATCCCTCACACGTGGGAGGCCACGACGCTCGGGAGCCTGAATCCCGGCGACGCGGTCAATCTCGAGATCGACATGCTGGCGCGATACCTCGCGCGGTGGCAGGAGACGGCGTGATGCAACTGGCGGCCAACATGAACGACAGCCCGATCAGTCCGATCGAGGACATCCTCGAGGACGCCCGCAACGGCAAGCCCTACATCCTCGTCGACGCCGAGGACCGCGAGAACGAGGGCGATGTCATCATCCCGGCCCAGTTCGCGACGCCGGACCAGATCAACTTCATGGCCCGCCACGCCCGCGGCCTGATCTGTCTGGCCATCACCGCCGAACGCGCCCGCCAGCTGCGCCTGCCGCCGATGGCTGCGGAAAACCGCGAGAGCATGGGCACCGCTTTCACCGTCTCGATCGAGGCGAAGGAGGGGGTCACCACAGGCATTTCGGCCGCCGACCGGGCGCGGACGGTGCAGATCGCCGCCGACCCCGGCAAGGGCGCCGACGACATCGTCTCGCCGGGCCACGTCTTCCCGCTGGTCGCCCGCGACGGCGGCGTGCTGGTCCGCACGGGCCACACCGAGGCGGCCGTCGACATCAGCCGCATGGCCGGCCTGACGCCCGCCGGGGTCATCTGCGAGATCATGAACGAAGACGGCACGATGGCGCGCATGCCCGACCTGGTCGCCTTCGCCCAGCTGCACGGCCTGAAGATCGGCACGATCGCCGACCTGATCGCCTATCGCCGCCGGACCGAGCGACTGGTCGAGCGGGTCATGGACACGCCGTTCGACAGCATCCACGGCGGCCCGTTCCGCCTGATGCTGTACCGCAACGCCATCGAGGGCGTGGAACACGTGGCCCTGGTCAAGGGCAAGATCGAGCCCGGCAAGCCCACGCTGGTGCGGATGCACCAGGTCGATTTCGCCGCCGATCTGCTCGGCCACGTCGAGGCGCGGCAGGACTATGTGCCGCGCTCGCTGAAGGCGATCAGCGACCACCCCGGCGCCGGGGTGACCGTCTTCCTGCGCGATCCCGAACTGCACGGGCTGGCCGAACGGCTGGCGGGCGTCGAGAAGCCCAAGGCGGTGGACCGGGCGATCCGAAACTACGGCGTCGGGGCCCAGATCCTCCTGGATCTCGGAGTCCGCGACATGATCGTGATGAGCTCGACCCGCCCCAATCCCACCGCGCTGGAAGGCTACGGCCTGCGCATCGTCGGCTGGCGCGACATGGACGGAGAAGACCAATCGTAAGCGACCCCTACCGCGTCCTCATCGTCGAGGCGCGCTTCTATGACGACCTGGCGGACGCCCTGCTGGAAGGGGCGAAGGACGCCCTGCGCGCCCAAGGCGCCGAGTTCGATGTGGTCTCCGTGCCCGGCGCGCTCGAGGTGCCGACTGCCATCGCCCTTGCCGAGGAAGCCGGCCGCTTCCCGACTGCGCCGCGCTATGATGGCTATGTGGCGCTGGGCTGCGTCATCCGTGGCGAGACCTATCATTTCGAGATCGTCGCCGATCAGTCGGCGGCGGGGCTCCGCAACCTCGGCCTCAAGGGCGTCATCGTCGGCAACGGCATTCTGACGACCGAGGACGAGGACCAGGCCTGGGCCCGGGCCCGCCTCAGCGAGGGCGACAAGGGCGGCGGCGCGGCCCGCGCGTGTCTCGACCTGATTGCCTTGCGCAAGCGCCTGCGCGTAGGACTGGCGTCGTGACCGAACCCGCCAGCCTCCAGTCCGTGCTCGAGCAACTCGCCGAGGCCGAAAAACAGCGCGCCGAGCCGCAGCTGACCAGCAAGCAGCGCCGCGCCCGCACCGTGGCCCGCCTCGCCGCCGTCCAGGCCCTGTACCAGATGGAACTGGCCGGGGAGGGCGTCGAGACCGTCATCACCGAATTCTCGCACCATCGGTTTGACGCCGATATCGAGGGCGAACCGCTCGCCGAGGCCGACGAGGACTATTTTGCGCAGATCGTGCGCGGGGTGGTCGGCGGTCAGCGCGACATCGACGCGGCGGTCAAGTCCCGGCTGGCGTCCAACTGGCGGCTGGAACGGCTCGACTCGACCCTGCGCGCCCTGCTGCGCGCCGGCGCCTGGGAGTTGCGCGAGCGTCAGGACGTGCCGAAGGAGATCGTCATCGACGAATATGTCGAACTGGCCAAGGCCTTCTTCGATGACGCCGAGGCCAAATTCGTCAACGCCGCGCTGGACGGCGTGGCCAGGGACGCCCGCGCCTCCTGATGGCCGCGGTCGACGTCGCCGGAGAGTTCGAGACCATCCGGCGCCTGTTCGCGCCTCTGGCCCATCCGGAGTGGGGGCGGGGCCTGAGGGACGATGTCGCCGTCGTCCCCTCGAAACCCGGCCACGATCTGGTCCTGACCAAGGACGCCATCGTCGAGGGCGTCCACTTCCTCCCGACCGATCCTCTGGACACGGTCGCGAAGAAGCTGCTGCGGGTGAACCTGTCGGATCTGGCGGCCAAGGGCGCGGAGCCGTTCGGCTACCTGCTGGCCTGCCACTGGTCCGAGCGCTGCGGCTGGCCCGAGCGGATGACCTTCGTCGATGGCCTGCGGACGGACCAGAAGGCGTTCGGCGTCGCACTGCTCGGCGGCGACACCGTGGTGACGCCCGGGCCCGCGAGCTTCTCGATGACCCTGCTCGGTTGGACGCCCAAGGGCCGCACCGTCGGCCGGGCCGGAGCCCGCGCCGGCGATCTGGTCTTCGTCACCGGCTCGGTCGGCGACGGCTGGCTTGGCCTGCAGGCGGCGCAGGGGAAGCTGTCCCTTGAACCGGATCGCCTGGCCGCGCTGATCGAGCAGTACCGGGCGCCGAATCCCCGCGTCGAATTCGCCGGGACCATCCGCGATTTCGCCAGCGCCTCGATCGACGTCTCGGATGGTCTGATCGCCGACCTCGATCACATCGCCGAGGCGGGCGGGGTCCGCATCGAGATTGACCTGGAACTCACGCCGCGCTCCGCCGCCGGCCAAGCCTGGTTCGATGGCCGGGTCGACGAGCAGGCGGCGCTGGAAAGCCTGGCCACGGGAGGCGACGACTACGAACTGGCCTTCACGGCCCGCGCCGCCGACGAAGCCGCCCTGCGCCGCGAGGCGGACAAGCGCCACCTCCGCCTGACCCGGATCGGCCGTGTCGTGGCGGGGCAGGGAATTGTCGCCCGCTTCGGCGGCCAGCCCATCGCCATCGATCGGCCGGGCTTCACCCACGGCTGACAACGAAATCTCAAGGCGTGGGCGCGACGATCGCCGCATGCGCCGTCGTGACCTTATCGCCGCCTCCGTCGCCTTGCCGGCCGTCGCCGCCGGCGCGGACGCGAACGCCCAACATGCGCCAGCTCCCGGCGCCAGCCTGGGCATCGCCGGCGTGGGCCTGCCGATCATCTCCGGCGGGCGCATCCGCAACTACGTCTTCGTTTCGCTGCGGCTGCATCTCGGCGGCTCCGCGACGCCCGAATCGATGCGGCCGAAAGAGGCCTATCTGCGCGACGCCCTGGTCCGCGCCGGGCACCGGACGCCCTTTGTGGTCGAGAACGACTGGACCCGGATCGATGCGGCCGCCCTGTCCGCCAGCCTGATGCGGGCGGCCGTTCCCATCGCCGGACGCGGAGCCGTGACGCGGGTCGAAGTCATCAGCCAGGCGCCCCGCCGCCGCACCGGCGTCGCCTCGGGTTGAGCCGCCTTCACTAACCCTGTTGCGTCGCCCCGGCGCATTTGGCACGTTTCCGCCGCATTTCCCCAGGGACGCAGACTCGCGTCCGGTGCGCACGGGGGGACCGGAAGGCGGAGAGAGGCGAAAACGCCCGCCGCGCCAAGGGTCCGGGCGCCTCTAGAAACACAGGGTTTGGAAACGCCATGAGTAACTATCTGTGGCTTGTCATCGCCGCAGGCGCGCTGGGGGTCCTCTACGGACTGGTCCAGACGGCCTCGCTGATGAAGGCCTCGACCGGCAACGACAAGATGCGCGAGATCGCCGCCGCGATCCAGGAAGGCGCTTCGGCCTATCTGCGGCGGCAGTACATGACCATCGCCATGGTCGGCGTCGTCATCCTGATCGCCGCCTGGTTCCTGATCGGCCAATGGGCCGCCTTCGGCTTCGTGATCGGCGCGGTCCTCTCGGGCCTCGCCGGATTCGCGGGCATGCTGATCTCGGTCCGCGCCAACGTGCGCACGGCCCAGGCCGCGTCCGAGAGTCTGTCCAGGGGTCTCGACCTGGCCTTCCGCTCAGGCGCCATCACCGGCATGTTCGTCGCCGGCGGCGCCCTGCTGGGCGTGGCGGGCTACTACGCCATCCTGACCCAGGGCATGGGCTTCGACAGCACCAGCCGCGAAGTCATCGACGGTCTGGTCGCCCTTGGTTTCGGCGCCTCGCTGATCTCCATCTTCGCCCGTCTGGGCGGCGGCATCTTCACCAAGGGGGCCGACGTCGGCGGCGACATGGTGGGCAAGGTCGAGGCCGGCATCCCCGAAGACGATCCCCGCAACGCGGCGACCATCGCGGACAACGTGGGCGACAATGTCGGCGACTGCGCCGGCATGGCCGCCGACCTGTTCGAGACCTATGCGGTGACCACGGTCGCCACCATGGTGCTGGCGGCGATCTTCTTCCGCGACCTGCCCTATGTCGAAACCATGATGCTGCTGCCGCTAGCCATCTGCGGCGTCTGCATCGTCACCTCCATCATCGGCAGCTTCTTCGTCCGCCTCGGCAAGAAGCAGAACATCATGGGCGCCCTCTATCAGGGTCTGATCGTCACCGGCGTGCTCTCCATCGGGGCCCTGTACCTGGTGATCACCCAGCTGCTGCCGGACAACGCGGTCGTCACCCCCGCCGGCGGAGAGGCCATCTACGCCATGGACCTGTTCTGGTCCGGCCTCGTCGGCCTGGCCGTTACGGCGGCGATCGTGGTCATCACTGAATACTACACGGGCTCCAATTTCCGCCCCGTGCGGTCGGTGGCCAACGCCTCGGTTTCCGGTCACGGCACCAACGTCATCCAGGGCCTCGCCGTCTCGCTTGAGTCGACGGCCCTGCCTGCGCTGACGATCATCGTCGGCATCATCGCCAGCTACCAGCTGGCGGGCCTGTTCGGGATCGCCATCGCCACCACGACCATGCTCGGCGTCGCCGGGATGATCGTGGCGCTGGACGCCTTCGGACCCGTCACCGACAACGCCGGCGGCATCGCCGAGATGGCCGGACTGCCTTCGGACGTCCGCCACTCGACCGACGCTCTCGACGCCGTGGGCAACACCACCAAGGCCGTCACCAAGGGCTACGCCATCGGTTCGGCCGGCCTCGGCGCCCTCGTCCTCTTCGCGGCCTATACGTCTGATCTGCAATACTTCTCGGCCAATGCGGCGGAGTTCCCGTTCTTCGCCAACATGGGCGTCGTCGACTTCGCCCTGACCAACCCCTATGTGGTCGTCGGCCTGCTGTTCGGTGGGCTTCTGCCCTTCCTGTTCGGCGGCATGTCGATGATGGCGGTGGGCCGCGCGGCCGAGTCGGTCGTCGCCGAGGTGCGTCGACAGTTCCGCGAGAACCCGGGCATCATGACCTATGAGGTCAAGCCCGAGTACGGCCGGGCCGTCGACATCCTGACCCGGGCGGCGATCCGCGAGATGATCGTGCCGTCGCTCCTGCCGGTCCTGTCGCCGATCGTGCTGTTCGTGGCCATCCTGTTCCTGTCGGACAAGGCGGACGCCTTCGCCGCCCTCGGCGCCATGCTGATGGGCGTGATCGTGACCGGCCTGTTCGTGGCCATCTCGATGACTTCGGGCGGCGGCGCCTGGGACAACGCCAAGAAGGTGATCGAGGAAGGCTTCACCGATCGCAACGGCGTCGTCCACGGCAAGGGCTCCGAGGCTCACAAGGCCGCGGTGACCGGCGATACGGTCGGGGATCCGTACAAGGACACCTCCGGCCCGGCCGTGAACCCGATGATCAAGATCACCAACATCGTGGCCCTGCTGCTTCTCGCGGTGCTGGCGAGCGGCAAGATCTTCTGATCCCCGCGTGGCCGCCGCGTCCTTCACGGGCGCGGCGGCGCGCAACGAAAGACGCCCCGGAGAGCGATCTCCGGGGCGTTTTCGTGTCGGGCGAGCCGGGGGGCGATCAGTCGGGGCGGCGCTGGCCGGGCTCGTCCTCGTCCGTGCGGGGCAGCTGACCGCGGCCGACGTTGCCGAGCAGCTGTTCGATGATGGTCAGCTGGCGGCCGCGGGTCGGCGTTTCGCGGCTGTTCATGGCGATCTGCTGCCCATCGTCGAGGCCGAGCGTGCGCACCTCCGCAACCTGGCCGGCGTCGTTGAAGGTGATCTCGGTGACGGTGCGTTGGGTGACGTGCGGGCGGTTGTAGGTGTATTTCTCGGTGACCTGGCTGATGTAATACCAGATGTTGTCCTGCTCGAACGTCGACGTCGTGGACGGGGTGCCGAGCTTGGTCAGCACGGTTTGCTTGGTGTCCGTCCCCGCGACGATGTCGGTCGGCTTGGCGTCGATCGCCTGGAAGCCGTTCTGGCCCACCACGGGGGCGCAGGCCGCGGTCAGCGCGGCAGCCGAAAGGGCGGCGAGGAGGAGCTTGGTACGGAGCATGGACGGCGCCTGCGAGAGAACAAGGTCTTTGACCTAACCGGACCCGAGCCTTAGTTCAACGGCGCGGCGGAAAAGGGGCCGCATGATCATGCTTCAGAATCTGTTCCGGACCCGTCCTCGCGAGCGCCTCGGCGAGCCCCTGTATGAGCTGGCGGTGCGGCAGGCCCGCGATCCCCGCTTCTACACTCAACTGGGCGTCGCCGATCGGATCGACGCCCGATTCGAGCTCTACACCCTGCATGTGCTGCTGCTGGTCATGCGGCTGCGCGATGAAGGCGAGGGCGGGGCGGACACGGCCCAGCTCCTGTTCGACACCTATGTCTCGGCCCTGGATCATGCGCTGAGGGAGTTGGGCGTGGGCGACATCTCGGTGGGCAAGAAGATGCGCAAGCTTGGCGAGGCGATGTACGGACGCATGACCGCGTACGAACCGCCGCTGCGGGCCGGCGACCACGCCGCACTGGCGGAGGGACTGGCGCGGAACGTGTTCGAGCGGGACGATCCGGCCGCGGGCGAGACGCTGGCGGCGTATGCGCTGGCGAGCCGGGCGCGGTTGGCGGCGCAGGACTTCAAGGCCGTGACGACGGCTCCCGACTGGGCGGAGATCAAGGCATGAGCGGCGTGGACCTGCCCTATAGCGAACCCGTCCGGCTGCATCAGGTCGGCGGCGGGGTGACGCGGACCCTGGAGCCTGACGCCGCGGCCCGCACCCGGATCGCCAAGGCGCTCGACCTCGCCTCGCTGGACGCCTTCGTGGCCGAGATGACGCTGGCGCCGTCGCCGGGCGGCTGGCGGCTGTCGGGACGGGTGAAGGCCAGCCTGGCGCAAGTTTGCGGCATCACCCTCGACCCGCTCCCGGTCGAGATCGATGCGCCGTTCAGCATCGCGCTGGCTGAGGCGGTGGACGAGGACTCCGACGAGATCGTCATCACCCTCGACGACGAATCGCCCGATCCGATCGAAGGCGGGCAGGTCGATCTGGGGCAGTATGCGGTGGAGCAGCTCGCCCTGCTGCTGGACCCGTTCCCACGCAAGCCCGGCGCCGAGTTCGTGCAGCCGCCGGAGCCGACGGAAATCTCGCCCTTCGCGGTGCTGAAGCAACTCCGGCCTTCCGACGAAGGTTGACGCCGGGGCGGCGCGGTTGCATCCCCCCGGTGCGGCGCTATCGTCGCCCCAGACGAGCGCCGGGCTGACGGCGCGACGGAGTCGAAACGGCTTGCCATCCCCAGTTCTGATTTCGCTCGACGCCATGGGCGGGGACCACGGCCCGCCGGTCGTGGTGGCGGGGGTGCGTGACTATCGCCGGCGTCACGGCGGCGACGGCGTGCGGTTCCTGCTGCATGGGGACTCGGCGGCCATCCGCGCCGAGATGGCGAAATGCAGCCTGACGGAAGACATCTGTGTCGTGCGCCACACCGACAAGGTCGTGGCCATGGACGAGAAGCCGGCCCAGGCCATGCGGCGCGGCAAGGGCTCGAGCCTGTGGAACGCCATCGAGGCGGTGAAGACCGGCGAGGCCGGCGCCGTGGTCTCGGCCGGCAACACCGGCGCCCTGATGGCGATCTCCAAGCTGATCCTGCGCATGTCGGCTCACGGGCTTGAGCGACCCGCCATCGTCGCCAGCTGGCCGACCCTGCGGGGCGTCACGGCGGTGCTGGACGTCGGGGCCAATATCGAGAGCGACGCCGAACAGCTGGTCGAGTTCGCCATCATGGGCGAGGCCTTCCACGCCGCGGTGCACGGCGGCGGCCGCGCGACGATCGGCCTGCTGAATGTGGGCTCCGAGGACATGAAGGGCCATGAAGAGGTCCGCGAGGCCGCCCGCATCCTGCGCGAGGGCGGACTCGGGCTGGACTACAAGGGCTTCGTCGAGGGCGACGACATCGCCAAGGGCACGGTCGACGTGGTCGTCACCGACGGCTTCACCGGCAACATCGCGCTGAAGACCGCCGAGGGCGTGGCGCGGTTCATCTCGGCCTTGATGAAGGAGGCGCTGACCTCCAGCGTGCCGGCCAAGGCGGGCGCCCTGCTGGCCTTGCCGGCCTTGCGGCGGATGCGCCAGAAGATCGATCCCAGCGCCGTCAACGGCGGCCCGCTGCTGGGGCTGAACGGCATCGTCGTGAAGAGCCACGGCGGCGCCGACGCCAAGGGCTACGGAAATGCGATCCGCATCGCTGTCGATCTGGCTCGCAGCGACTATCTGAAGACCGTCAGCGACAGCCTGAACCGGCTGACCGTCGTGCTCGAACAACCGGCCGCGGGCAGCGCGGCCATGGAGACTCCCCAGTGAGCGTCATTCGCAGCGCCGTGACCGGCGTCGGCTCCTTCCTGCCGGAACAGGTCGTCACCAACGCCGATCTGGCGAAGATCGTCGACACCTCGGACGAGTGGATCGTCGAGCGCACCGGCATTCGCCAGCGGCACAAGGCGCGGGACGACCAGCCGACGAGCGACCTGGCGGTCGAGGCGGCGAAACGGGCTCTGCACGACGCCGGCCGTGAAGCCGCGGACGTCGACCTGATCGTGGTGGCGACGACCACGCCCGACATGACCTTCCCGTCAGTCGCCTCGATCGTCCAGCGCAAGATGGGCATCCCGACCTGCATTGCCTTCGACGTCCAGGCGGTGTGTTCCGGCTTCGTCTATGCGCTGAGCGTGGCCGACGGTTTCGTGGCCCGGGGGAATGCGAAATGCGCCCTTGTCATCGGGGCCGAGGAGATGACCCGGCTCATGGACTGGACCGACCGGTCGACCTGCGTGCTCTTCGGCGACGGCGCCGGGGCCGTGGTGGTCGAGCCGCGGGAAGGGCAGGGGACCAAGGCCGACCACGGCCTGCTCGGCTTCGCCCTGCGCTGCGACGGGTCCAAGACCGACCTTCTCTACGTCGACGGCGGGCCGGCCACGACCGGGTCGGTCGGGCATCTGCGGATGGCCGGCAACCAGGTGTTCCGTCACGCCGTGGTCAACATCGCCGAGGCGATCACCGCTTGCTGCGCGGCCTCGGGCATCGAGGTGGCCGACGTCGACTGGTTCGTGCCGCACCAGGCCAACCAGCGGATCATCAAGGGCGTCGGCGACCGGCTCGGCCTGGACGAGCACAAGGTGATCTCGACCGTGGCTATGCACGCCAACACCTCGGCGGCGTCGATCCCGCTGGCGCTGGACGCGGCCATTCAGGACGGGCGCATCAAGCGCGGCGATCTCGTTCTGGCCGAAGCCATGGGCGGCGGCTTGACCTGGGGCGCCTGCGCCTTTCGCCTGTAGGGCGCAATTCGCCTTTCCATTTGAAGGCGCTTGCTCTTTTATGGGCCCGACGGACTTTTCAAGGGGAGCGGACCATTGGCTCAGCACCAGACCCTGACGCGGGCGGACCTGTGTGAGGCGGTCCACGAGGAGGTCGGCCTGTCGCGCCAGGAGTGCTCGGCCCTGGTCGAGCGGACCCTGGAGCTGATCATCGAATCCCTTGAGCGCGGCGAAACGGTCAAGCTGTCGGGCTTCGGCGTCTTCCAGGTGCGCGACAAGCGCGCCCGCATGGGCCGCAATCCGAAGACGGGCGAGCCGGCGGCGATCCATCCGCGTCGGGTGATCAGCTTCCGCGCCTCGCAGATCATGAAGGGCCGGGTTCACGACGCCGTCGTGAGCGCCTGACGCGCCGTGGCCAAGAGCCCGAACGCCTTCCGAACTATCTCCGAAGCCGCTGACGAGGTCGGCGCGCCGCAGCACGTGCTGCGCTTCTGGGAGACCAAATTTCCGTTCATCACCCCGCTGAAGCGGGCCGGCGGACGCCGCTTCTACCGGCCGCAGGACGTGGTCCTGCTGAAAGCCGTGAAGCGGCTGCTGCACGAGGATGGGCTGACCATCAAGGGCGTCCAGCGCCTGCACCGCGAGCAGGGCCTGAAGCGGCTGGCGGTCTATGGCGACCCGGACGGAACGGTGGCGTTCGAGCCGGAAGGCGGCGCTCCGGCGGAGGCCGCGCCGAGGCCGCAGAGCGGTGCGTCGTCGATCCGGCTGCGTCAGGTTCTGGCCGAACTGGAGGGCGCGCGGGCGCGTCTGGAAGCGGTTCTTTCGAGAACCGCCTGAGCCTTCGTTTTTGGGTTTGCGGGGGGCGGGCGCCCCGTCTATAGGGGGCCCCTCTCGGAGCGTGGCGCAGCCTGGTAGCGCACTTGACTGGGGGTCAAGGGGTCGCAGGTTCGAATCCTGTCGCTCCGACCAGAGAAGAGCGAGGCCCGTCGGCTACTTAGGTGTGGTTGGCGGGCCTTCATTTTGGGCGGCGTCCACAAGGGCCGCGACGAGGGTCTAGGCCGCGGCATCTTCACGGGGCACAAGCGCGAGGAGCCGCCGCGAGCGCACGCCGACCTGCCGGGCCGGCGTACCCGCCACGATGACCCACGGCGGGACATCCGTTTGGACGAGCGAATGAGCGCCGACAGCCGCCCCGTCGCCAAGCGTTACTCCGGGAAGGAAGGTGCAGCCCGCCCCAACTGCCACGTGCCGCCCGATCCAGACGGGCTCAATCGTTGGGCGACACAGATGAGCCGGGACGGTCCCATTGTGCATCCACTGGCCGCTGAAGTCGTCGCTGGCCGACAGGATGTTGCATCCGTGGGAAACGCCGCTGTAGTCGTCAAGCACGACGCCGCCCCGGCAACCGATCACGACGCTGGTGTGAACGTGAACGTAACGGCCCAGGCGAAGCGTTCCGCCGGTTGCCACGATGGTGCAGTGACCGTCGATCCGGCAATGATCGTCAAGGGTGACGTTCTCCAGGCCGACGATGGTGGTGTTCTTCGCGACCCGGACGCCTTCGCCAACGCGTCGGAAACCGAAGCCCCGCAGCTCGTCCGTTTCGTAATACCCGGGAGCGAACGGGTTGACCTGCGCTCTCTGATCGACGGGTCCCATAACCGTGAATTTGCTCACAGCCCGGAACAGCTGCCAAGCGAATAGCGCAGTCGCACAGGTACCCTCAGGCACGCTCGATCACGGACGGGCCTTGGCAATTCCGGGTCAGTCGCGGGGGCGCTCGGCCCATTTGAACAGGGGGTAGAGGGGCACGCCCCAGCCGATGCCAGCGACGGCGAAGACCACCAAGTCGATGATCGGGCCCGGCGGCAACAGGCCCCGGATGGCGATCGCGCCCCAGATCCAGACCACGAGGAAGGCCAGAACGCCGAGCATGGCGATGAAGCGGCGGGTGCGCGGGCCCATGTCAGCGCTTGTTGCGGAACAGGAAGAAGGTCGCCAGGGCGAGGGCGGAGGCGACCAGCGACCACCCGACCCAGGTCCACTGGTCCGTGGTCGAGACCGCGAAGACGCGAACAGCCAGGAACCACCCCGCCACGGCGGCGACGCCGGAGACCAGGGAGGTGGCGAACAGGCCGCGCCGGCCCGTCAGCTGGTCGGCGGTCCAGGCCAGGGCGAAAGCCCCGAGGACGGCGACGATGATCTCCGCGTACTGCACCCGGCTTCTCCTGACCTGCGACGCTCAGGCGTCCAAAAGCGACTCGATCTCGCCGCCACGGGCGGGCATACCGCTCAGTCGGGCGTCGGACCAGCGGCGCGCGGCTTAGTGTAACGGTCGGGACGGCGGGCGTCGAATGAAGCGTTTCAGCGGGGGCGAGGAGAGCCGGGCGGTCGCGATCTGGCTGTTCATCACGGCGGCGCTGGTGTTCGCCATGGTCGTGGTCGGCGGCGTCACCCGCCTGACCGGATCGGGGCTGTCGATCACCGAGTGGAAGCCGATCATGGGGGCCCTGCCGCCGATGAGCGCGGCCGACTGGGCCGAGGCGTTCGAGAAATACCGGGCCATTCCGCAGTACGAGCAGGTCAACGCCGGCATGACGCTGGGCGAGTTCAAGGGGATCTTCTGGTGGGAGTGGTTCCACCGGCTGCTGGGGCGGCTGATCGGCGCCGTGTTCGCCCTGCCGTTCCTCGTCCTGCTGGTGCTGCGCAAGATTCCGCGGCGGCTGATCTGGCGCTGCGCGGCGCTGCTGGCGCTGGGCGGGCTGCAGGGGCTGATCGGCTGGTGGATGGTGTCCAGCGGGCTGAGCGAGCGCGTCGACGTGGCGCCGGAGCGGCTGGCGACGCACCTGGGACTGGCGCTGCTGATCTTCATGGGTCTGATCTGGACCGGGCTGGAGGCCTGGAACGGCGAGGAGCATTCGCGTCATCCGGTCGGGTGGAGCCGCGGCGCGGCGATCCTGCTGGGCGCGGTCTTCCTGCAGTGCCTGCTGGGCGGGCTGGTCGCGGGGGCCAAGGCGGGCTTCGTCTACACCGACTGGCCGATGATGAACGGCGAGCTGCTGGCGCCGGTCGAGTGGGGCAAGGGGGCGCTGGCCTTCCTGCATGACCAGGCGCTGGTGCAGTTCAATCACCGGCTGGTCGCCTACGGGCTGCTGCTGGGCGGGAGCATCTATGCGGTGCAGGCGTGGCGCTGGCGGCTGGCCGAGGGGCTGGGCCTGTCGGCCTTCGTGCTGGCGGCGGTGCTGTGGCTGCAGGCCGGGCTGGGGATCGCCACCCTGATGAACGCCGTGCCGCTATGGCTTGGAGCCCTGCATCAGGCGGGAGCTGTGCTCGTGCTGGCGACGGCGACGGTGAACCTGTGGCTGGTCCGCCGCTCACAGCCGCGGCTGTTCATGTCCGGACCGAGGTCCACGGTCCTCTGATCGCGAAGGTCACGCCCGGGTACATGATGTTGACGAACAGCACCTGTCCGTCGGGCGAGAAGCAGGCGCCGGCGAACTCGGAGTTTCCGGTGAAGGCGTTGCGCCCGATGGTGTAGGTGCGGCCTTCGGGCGTCACCCCCTTGAGATGGTTGCGGGTCTCGGTGGAGTAGTTGTCCTCGCAGACGATCAGATGGCCCCACGGCGCGACGGTCAGGTTGTCGCCCATGTTCAGGCTGCGGATGTCCTCGCTTTCGAGGAACAGCTGGATACGGCCCGGCCGGACCGCCTCGCCGGGGCGGCCCTCGTCGGCCGAGGGCACGTAGCGCAGGATTTGTCCGCGCTTCAGCGGGCCGCCGGCGGTGGCGGTCAGGTAAAGTTCGCCCTCGCCCCAGACGACGCCCTCGCCGCGCGCCACCAGGGCTGCGCCGTCGGCGTGGCCGCGCATGCGCAGGTCGGCGTTGGGGGACTCCACGTCCTCCAGGTCGATCCAGACCACCTCGCGCCAGTCGCCGACGGACCATTCGCGGCCGTCCTGATTGCTCGAATCGGCGCCGGGCCTGCCCCGGAAGGCCATGGCCTGGAGGCGGCCGCCGTCGACCAGCCGGCCGGGCGTGGTCGGCAGGAAGCGGTAGAACAGGCCGTCGGTCTTGTCCTCGGTCAGATAGACGACGCCGGTGCGGGGATCGACGCAGACCGCCTCATGATCGAACCGGCCCATGGCCTTGAGCGGGACCGGGTCGACCAGGCCGGCGGCGGTCGCGGGGACCTCGAAGACGAAGCCGTGGGGCCTGGCGACGTCGGCGTTGGCGGGGGTCTGTTCCGTCTCCTCGCAGCTCAGCCAGCTGCCCCAGGGGGTGCGGCCGCCGCAGCAGTTGGTCGAGGTGCCGGCCAGCGACAGGTGCTGGCGGACGGTGCGGCGCGTCGCAAGGTCGTAGACGAGGGTGGTCGTGCCGCCGGGCAGGGCGCGGCCGTCCTTGTAGGTGTCGTAGGCCTTCGACGGGTCGAGCAGGCCGATGCGCTCCTGATGGAAGCCGCCGGGGCCGAGGTTGCGATGCAGGCCGCTGGAGCCCTTGAGCTCGTGGTTGATGACGAGGGCGACCTGGCCGTCGCCGAGATCGAAACAGGCCATGCCGTCGGGCTGGCCCGGGACGTAGAGGCCGTCGGCCATGGTGTCGCCTGTCTGGGAGATGACCTGGTAGGTGAAGCCCTCGGGCAGGTCGAGCAGACGTTCGGGATCGCGGACCAGCGGCCCGTAGCCGGGGACCTCATTGAGGTAGGTCTCCTCCGTGGCCGCCTGGGCCTGGACGTTGCGGGCGAGGCCTCCGAAGGCGAGGGCGGCGGCCGAGCCGGCGAGAAGGTGGCGGCGGGGCAGGCGCATGGGACTCTCCGGAGGGCTGGGCGCCGTTATGGCGGGGTCGGGGCCGAAGGTCATCAGGGTTCTGTGACGATGGGCGGCGGCGGGATCCGGACTCAAAAATCAGTCCGAAGCGTCCGAAGAGTGCACAGAGTGCATAGAGTGCGTTGAGTGCGCAGAGTGCACAGATTGCGGTGGGTCGGGTCGGCCGATGCGCCTGGTCGGCGCTTACGGGAGTTCGATTGTCAAAGACCGGTACGGTAGGGCGCCGTGCGAAGTCGCATTATGCGGGAGTCCCGCCCTGCGGCGGGTTCGTGACGCTGGGTCCGGAAGGATGTGGAGCGGAAACAGCGGGTTGAGCTCTGAAGATAGGGAGGTTGAGGCGGGATTTGCAGCGCAGCATCGCTTGCTTCTCCCCTTGAGGGAGAAGGGAATTATATGCGGTATTTTACTACCTCACCCGATAAACGGTGTGAAAACAACCGACTACGCGACTGCGCGCCCCACGACCCGCATTGACCTGGCCCGCCGCTTCCTCTATCAGCGCGCCTTCCGCTCATCCCGGCTTCGGGACGGGCCCTTCGTTCGTCTCCCCAGGAACCCTCGTCATGCTGAAGAGCACCACGGCTTCGCTGAAGCCGGCCGAGGTCGAGAAGAAGTGGATCCATATCGACGCCGAAGGCGTCGTGGTGGGCCGCCTCGCGACCTTTATCGCCAACCGTCTGCGCGGCAAGCACCGCGGCGACTACACCCCGCACGTCGATTGCGGCGACTACGTCGTCGTCACCAACGTCGACAAGGTGGTGTTCACCGGCAAGAAGAACACCGACAAGATCTACTACCGTCACACCGGCCACCCGGGCGGCGTCAAGCAGACGACCCCGGAGAAGGTGCTGAACGGCCGCTTCCCCGAGCGCGTGCTGGAGAAGGCCGTCGAGCGCATGCTGCCCAAGGAAAGCCCGCTGGCCCGCAAGCAGATGACGCACCTGCGCCTGTTCGCCGGTCCGGCCCACACCCACGAAGCCCAGTCGCCCGAGACGATCGACTTCAAGTCGGCTTCTCCCAAGAACACCCGGAGCGTCTGAGCATGACCGACGTGACTGCTGAAAACACCGCCGCCGAAGCCGCGCCCACCGAAGCCCTGACCGGCTTCGACGCCCTGAAGTCCATGCAGACCCCGGGCGCGGGCGAAGAGCACCCGGTCTATGTCCAGAAGCTGGACGCGCAGGGCCGCGCCTATTCGACCGGCAAGCGCAAGAACGCGATCGCCCGCGTGTGGATCAAGCCGGGCACCGGCAAGATCACCATCAACGGCAAGGATCAGATGCAGTATTTCGCCCGCGAAATCCTGCGCATGATGATCGCCCAGCCGCTGGAAGTGACCGGCCGCACGACCCAGTTCGACGTCGACTGCACGGTCGAGGGTTCGGGCCTGTCGGGCCAGGCCGGCGCCATCCGCCACGGCCTGTCGCACGCCCTGACGCACTACGAGCCGGCGCTGCGCCCGGTCCTGAAGCCGCACGGCTTCCTGACCCGCGACGCCCGCGTCGTCGAGCGCAAGAAGTACGGCCGCGCCAAGGCCCGCAAGTCCTTCCAGTTCTCGAAGCGCTAAGCGGATCGCGAAAGCGGTTATGGATGGGGGCGCTTCGGGAAACCGGAGCGCCCTTTTCCTTTTCTGGTTTCCTTCTCCCCTTGCGGGAGAAGGTGGCGGCCGAAGGCCGACGGATGGGGGGTCGCTCCGGCCGCTCGTGCGTCGCGTCCGGAAAGACGCCAGATTGTCGGGTCAGTGCGACCCCTCATCCGACCCGCTGCGCGGGCCACCTTCTCCCGCAAGGGGAGAAGGGACAGGAGCGTTCGATGACCCACACGATCTTCATCGACGGCGAGGCCGGGACCACGGGGCTGGAGATCCGCGAGCGGCTTGAGGCGCGCTCCGATCTGGAGCTGATCCTGCTGGGCGACCGGCGGCGTGATGTCGAGGCGCGGCGTGAGGCGCTGAATTCCGCCGATGCGGTGATCCTGTGCCTGCCGGACGAGGCGGCGCGGGAAGCCGTGGCGATGATCGAGAACCCCAGGGTGCGGGTGATCGACGCCTCGACGGCGTACCGGGTCGATCCGGACTGGACCTATGGCTTCGCGGAGATGGCGCCGGGGCAGCGGGAGAAGATCGCGGGCGCCACGCGGGTGTCGAACCCGGGCTGCTATCCGACCGGTTTCATCGGGTTGGTGCGGCCCCTCGTTTCAGCCGGGATCATTCCGGCGGGGTGGCCGGTGACGGTCAATGCGGTGTCGGGCTACTCCGGCGGCGGCAAGGCGATGATCGCGGAGTTCGAGGCGGGGGCGGAGGCGTTCCGCGCCTATGGCCTGACCCTGAAGCACAAGCATGTGCCGGAGATGACGACGCACACCGGACTGGAGCGGCCGGTGCTGTTCGCGCCGGCGGTGGGGGCCTACCGGCAGGGGATGCTGGTGGAGGTTCCGCTACACCTGGGCGCGCTGCCGGGATCGCCGTCGGTGGAGGTGGTGCACGGGGCGCTGGCCGAGGCCTATGCGGGCGCGCGGTTCGTCGAGGTGGCGGAACTGGAGACGACCGAGGCCATGACCGGGATCGATCCGGAGGGGCTGAACGGGACCAACCGGATGCGGCTGCATGTGTTCGGCGACCGGGGCGGGGCGCAGGTCCGGCTGGTGGCGCTGCTGGATAATCTGGGCAAGGGCGCGTCGGGGGCGGCGGTGCAGAACCTGAACCTGATGCTGGGGTTGGCGGAAGAGACCGGCCTTTCTTGAAAAGCGCCAGTGCTAGTGAGCAAGGGGTGAGCAGGAAGTCCGGCGATCTGGCTCACCTCTCGCTCACTGACACTGTCACTCCCTCATGGAGGGCCCTCTTGAACAGTGCCAGTGCTAGTGAGCAAGGGGTGAGCAGGAAGCCCGGCGATCTGGCTCACCTCTCGCTCACTGACACTGTCACTCATTCATCGAGGGCTTGAAACCGCCGCGCGGTTCCCGACCTATCAAGCATCATGACCCAGCTGTCCCGCCGCCATCTGATGCTGACCGCCGGCGCGGTCGCCGTGAGCGGCTGCTCGCCGGATGCGGCTGACGCCTCCGAGCGACAATACGCGAACTCGCCGTTCCGGCGGCTGACGGACGCCCAGTGGCGGGCGCGGCTGCCGGCGGCGAGCTATCAGACGCTGCGGCATGCGGCGACGGAGCGGCCGGGGAGCAGCGCGCTGAACGGGGAGCACCGGCGTGGGACCTTCGTGTGCCGCGGCTGCGACCTGCCGCTGTTCCGCTCGCAGTGGAAATACGACAGCGGCACCGGCTGGCCGAGCTTCCATGACGTGATCGCGGCCAACATCGGCACGAAGACGGACTATGAGATCGGCTTTCCGCGTACCGAATACCACTGCGCCCGCTGCCTGGGGCATCAGGGGCATGTCTTCGACGACGGGCCGCGGCCGACGGGCAAGCGCTACTGCAACAACGGCGTGGCGCTGAGATTTACGCCGGCCTAGCCGGCGCGGGAGGCCTTGATCGCCGACTCGAGGGTGACGCCGAACCAGACGGCGGCGATGATCACCAGCAGGCCGTAGTCATGGCCGGGCCAGAAGATCGGCACGGCGGCGGCGCAGATCACAGCCATCGGGAACAGGCCGGCCCAGGCGGCCGTGCCGGGGCTGTCGGCATGGATCATCGGCGGGCGCTTCGGCAGCTTCATGCGCCGCTGCAGGACCGGGTTGAGCAGGACGAAGCCGATCGAGCAGACCCCGGCCAGGAGCAGGTTGCGGGCCAGCTGGGCCGAGGCGCCGTAGAAGCTGGTGGTCACCACCACGAGGACGAGCGCCAGGCCGGTCGACAGGGCCAGCAGCAGGTTGGGTTCGAAACGCTTCACGACTTCACCTTCACATAGGATCCCGGGGCCGGCTCGATCGGCGGCAGCGGGCCCTTTTTCGGATTGCGGGCGGGGACCCAGCCGCCGGAGCGGGCGTGGAGCCAGTCGGCCCAGTGGTTCCACCAGCTGCCGGGATGCTCCTGCGCGCCCGCCTGCCATTCCGCGAGGGAGGCGGGCAGGGCGGGGTTGATCCAGTGCTGGTATTTCTTCGCGGCCGGCGGATTGACCACGCCGGCGATGTGGCCCGAGCCGGCCAGGGTCAGGGTGACGTCGGCGTTGGAGAAGGCGCGGGCCGAGCGGTAGACCGAGTTCATCGGCGCGATGTGGTCCTCGCGGCTGGCCTGGAAATAGAGGGGGATGCGCACCTTCGACAGGTCGGCGCGGACGCCGCCGATCTCGAACTCGCCCTTTGACAGAGCATTCTTGCCGTACATCGAGCGCAGGTAGTCGAGGTGGAGCTTCTTCGGCATGCGGGTCTGGTCGGCGTTCCAGAACAGCAGGTCGAAGGCGGGCGGGTCCTTGCCCATCAGATAGTTGCTGACGAAGAAGGACCAGATCAGGTCGTTGGCGCGCAGTGCGTTGAAGGTCTCGGCCATGGCCGCGCCGGGCAGGACGCCGCCGGCCGCGTCCATCTGCTGCTCGACCTCGTTGAGCCAGTGGTCGTCGGTGAACAGCAGCAGGTCGCCGGCCTCGGCGAAGTCGTGCTGGGCGGCGAAGAAGGTGTTGGCGGTGATCCGGTCGTCGCCGTGCTCGGCCATATGGGCCAGGGCCGCGCCCATCAGGGTGCCGCCGATGCAGTAGCCGACGGTGTTGATGTGGTCGGCCTGCGACTGTTCCAGCGCCTTTTCGACGGCGCGGTAGATGCCCTTTTGCAGGTAGTCGTCGAAGCCGTAGCCGGCCTTGTCGACGTCAGGATTGACCCAGGAGCAGACGAAGACGGTGAAGCCCTGGCCGGACAGCCAGCGGATCATCGAGTTCTCGGGCTGGAGGTCGAGGATGTAGTATTTGTTGATCCACGGCGGGAAGATCAGCAGCGGGATCTGGCGCTGTTCGTCGGTGGCGGGGTCGAACTGGATCAGTTCGAACAGCTCGTCGCGCCAGACCACCTGGCCTGGGGCGGTGGCGACGTTCCTGCCGACCTCGAAGCGGCCGTAGTCGGCCTGGCTGATCTTCAGCTTGCCGTGGCCGCGCTCCAGGTCGGCGGCGAAATTCTGCATGCCCCTGACCAGCGACTCGCCGTTGGTCTCGGCGAGAGCCTTGAGGGCCGCCGGGTTGGAGGCGAGGAAGTTGGCGGGGGAGAAGGCGTCGGTCAGCAGTCTGGTGAAGAATTCGGCGCGGCGTTTGGTGCGCGGGTCGATGTCCTCGACGCTGGAGACGAGGCCGTTCATCCAGTCGGCGGTCGCCAGATAGGACTGGCGCATGACGTCGAACATGGGGTTCTCGGACCAGGCCGGGTCCCTGAAGCGCTTGTCCTTCGACGGGGCGGCGGGCTCCTCGCCGGCGGCGCGGCGGGTCGTGGAGGCCCACAGGTCCATGTAGCGGTTGAACAGGTCGGCCTGGGCGGCGAACAGCTTGTCCGGGCGGGAGGCGAGGCCGCTCATCACCTGGGTCATGGCGGGGCCGACGTTGAACGGGTCGGGGGACAGGGCGGCGGGGCGGTCGGCCTGGGCGAGGGCGGCCTCGGCGATGGCCGACTGGGCGGTCATGGCGGCGCGGGCCAGGTTCAGCGACAGGGTCTCGATCATCTGGCGCTGGTCCTCGCCGGGGAAGGCGAAGGGCGGTTCCGGCGCGGCCTGGGGCGGCTCGGGCAGGGGCTCTTCAGCGGCGGCGGCCGGCCTGGCGCGGGGGCGGGGCGGCTTGGCCGAGGTCGGGCGGCCGGGCTTGCGGGGCGGACGCGCCGCCGCGGCGGCGGGAGCGGGCGGGGAGGGCGGACGCTTGGCCATGCGCGAAAAGGCTCCGGGAGACGTCAGGATCGGTCGTAGGGGCGGCCGTCGCCCTTCCGCCGGGGATGATCATGGCATATGACCGCCCCTGACATGAACGCGCCGATCCGGAAATTCGCAGCGGTCCTGGCCGCCGCCGTCGCCACGGCCGCTCTGACGGGCTGCGCGGGGGCGTTCGATCCGCAAACGGACCCGACCTCGCCGGTGGCGGCGCGGGTGCAGGCGCTGGTCGATGCGAATCGCGAGTATCCGCGCTGGGCCGACTTCCCCCGGTCGCTGGAGCCGGAGCCGGCGCCGGCGCAGATCGCGGCGCGGGTGACGACGCTGAACCGGGCGAGCGGCGCCCTGGCCGAGGACGCCGCCCGGCTCGAGTGGACCCTGACGGGCAATCCGGCCGAGTGGGCCCAGGCCGTGCAGGCGCGGGTCGAGGCGGTGCAGGTGGCGCCGGTGACGCAGGAAACCGCCGCCGAGATCGAGGCCTTCGCCCGCCAGGCCCGCGAGCGCGGTCGCGCCCCGCCGCCGGTCGATCGCCGCTAATTCCCACTAACGGTCGCCGGGACGACAGAATCCCGGGATCATCGTCTCAGGAGAACGCCCATGGCCGGACCGGCCCCCTACGCTTCCACGCTGGCCGCCGACGCCGCCCGGGTCACCGAACTAGCGGCCATCGCCAGCTACGCCCAGATCGGCCGCGGCGACGAGAAGCAGGCCGACCAACTGGCCGTCGACGCCATGCGCACGGCGCTGAACAAGCTCGATATCGACGGCAAGATCGTCATCGGCGAGGGAGAGCGCGACGAGGCGCCGATGCTGTACATCGGCGAGAAGGTGGGGACCGGAAAGGGCCCGGCGATCGACATCGCCCTGGACCCACTGGAAGGCACGACCCTGACGGCCAAGGCCATGGCCAACGCCCTGTGCGTGCTGTCGATGTCGGCGAGCGGCGGCATGCTGCACGCCCCCGACACCTATATGGACAAGATCGCCATCGGGCCGGGCTACGCGCCGGGCACAGTCGACCTGGATATGAAGCCGCAGGAGAATGTGCGCTCGCTGGCCTCGGCCAAGGGCGTCGATCCGCGCGACATCACCGTCTGCGTCATGGACCGGCCGCGCCACGCTGAATTGATCGCGGCCCTGCGCGAGGTCGGGGCCAAGGTGCTGCTGATTACGGACGGCGACGTGGCCGGCGTGATCCACACCGCCGAACCGGAGACGGGAATCGACCTGTATCTGGGATCCGGCGGGGCGCCGGAGGGCGTGCTGGCCGCGTCGGCGCTGAAATGCGTCGGCGGGCATTTCCAGGGCCGGCTGATCTTCCGCAACGACGACGAGCGGGCCCGGGCCGAGCGCACGGGCGTGAAGGATTTCGATCGCAAATACGACCTGCACGAACTGGTCTCGAAGGATGCGGTGTTCGCGGCCACGGGCGTCACCAAGGGCGCGATGCTGGACGGGGTGCAGGTCCGCGACGGCTTCGTCACGACCCATACGCTGGTGATGGATTCCTCGACCCGGACCATCCAGCGCATCCATACACGACGGCCGTTCTGATGGCCGACGGGGGAGGCCTGCCCGCGTTTCTGGGGGTTTCCCGCTCGCTGTCCGGGCGCGCCTGGCGGCAGAGGCCGGCCGAGGCGGGGCTGATCCGCGCCCATATGCAGGCGCTGGACCTCGACGAGCCGCTGGCGCGGGCGCTGGCGGCGCGCGGGGTGCGGGCCGACCAGGGCGCGGACTTCCTGCAGCCGACGCTGAAGGCGCTGTTTCCCGACCCGTCGAGCTTCATGGACATGGATGCGGCGGCGGAGGCGATCCTCGACGTATTGCAGGCGCAGGCCGCGATCCATGTGTTCGCCGACTATGACGTCGACGGGGCGTCGAGCGCGGCCCTGCTGGTGCGCTGGTTCCGGGCCATGGGCGCAGACCTGCCGATCTATGTGCCCGACCGGGTTACCGAGGGCTATGGGCCGAGCCCGAAGGCCTTCGACACGCTGAAGGCGTCGGGCGCCGAGCTGGTCATCACCGTCGACTGCGGCGCGGCGGCCAATGAGGCGGTGGCCCATGCGGCGGCGATCGGGCTGAAGGTCGTGGTCATCGACCACCACATGATGCGCGAGCATCCGCCGGTCTGCGCCGCCGTGGTCAATCCGAACCGGCCGGGCTGCAACTCGGGGCAGGGCAATCTGGCGGCGGCGGGCGTGGTGTTCGTCCTGCTCGCGGCGCTGAATCGCGAGGCGCGCCGGCGGGAGATGTTCGGGGACCGCAAGGAGCCGGATATTCGCCAGTGGCTGGATCTGGCGGCCATGGGGGCGATCTGCGACGTCACCGGCCTGACCGGGTTCAACCGGGCCCTGACCAGCCTCGGGCTGAGGCGGATGTCGGCGTGGGGCAATCCGGGACTGCGGGCGCTGCTGGCGGCGGCGGGGAGCGAAGCCGGCCCGGCCAAGAGCAATCATGCCGGCTTCATTCTGGGACCGCGCATCAACGCCGGCGGCCGGATCGGCAAGTCGGACCTGGGGGCGCGGCTGCTGTCGACGGACGACCCGGAGGAGGCGATGGCTCTGGCGCAGGAGCTGGACGCGCTGAACATCGCCCGGCGCGAAGTCGAGCGGCAGGTGACGGAGCAGGCCACGCGGATGGTCGAGGCCTCGGGCGCCCATGCGGACGGCTCGGCCGTGGTGGTGATCGAGGGCGATGAATGGCACCCCGGCGTGGTCGGGATCGTGGCCGGGCGGCTGCGTGAGCGCTGGCGCAAGCCCGTGGTGGTGATCGGGGTCGATGCGATCAACGGCGTCGGCAAGGGCTCGGGCCGGTCGCAGCCGGGCATGAACCTGGGCCGGGCGGTGCAGGCCGCCTGGGAGGCCGGGGTGCTGATGGCCGGCGGCGGCCACGCCATGGCGGCCGGGCTGACGGTCAGGGCGGACGGGATCGGCCGGCTGCGCGACTTCCTCAACGAGCGAATGGCGGGCGAACAGGCGGCGGCGGAGGCGCTGGACGGGGTCGAGATCGACGCCCTGATCGATCCGGGCGCGGCGACGCGGGCCCTGTTCGAACAGTTCGAGCAGCTGGCGCCGTTCGGACCCGCCAATCCCGAGCCGCTGTTCGCGCTGGAACATGTCGCCGTACGCGAGCCCGTGGCCATGAATGGCGGCCATGTGCGCTGCCGGCTGGTCGGGGCCGACGGCGCGGCGGTGAAGGCCATCGCCTGGCGCTGCGCCGACCTGCCCTCGGGCAAGGCGCTGCTGGCCGGGCAGGGCGGTTTGAGCGTCGCGGGCCGCCTGAAGGCGGACGACTGGAACGGCCGCCGGGGGGTCCAGTTCGAGATCGAGGACATCGCCGATCCGCGCATGGCGTAAAGGCCGGTCGCCGCGACCATTTTCTACGGCAAAGCCGCTTGCACCCCGCGGAATCGGCGGCTATATCGCCGCTTCCCCGCGCCGCGGTCCCTTCGTCTATCGGTTAGGACGTCAGGTTTTCAACCTGAAAAGAGGGGTTCGACTCCCCTAGGGACTGCCACGCGGGGCCTTCCCTCATATCGCCAGCCTGCGCAGGCCGCCCTCCCGGCGGGAAGCGCGTCTGCGCGGCGCCGCACGTCCGCCGCGGAGCCCTTGCGGCACGATCCCACCTCTGCGGTAGCGATCTCAAGGCCGGCGGCACGCAGGTCGAGGCGGTTTTTGGCATCAGTAGAAAAAAATGTTCGGCTTTGGCCCGAAACCCGTGTTTTTGCCTTTTCCGGGCTTCGCAGAACCGTGTTAAACAAGCCTGTCCGCAACGCGCGCGGGCTGGGGGAAGGCTGTGTCCGACTACGAGGGCGTTGAGACGGTCGAGACGGTGCGTATCGCCGGCCGGGTGAAATGGTTCGATCCCGGCAAGGGATACGGCTTCATCGTGCCCGATGACCCGAGTCTGACCGACATGAAGGATGTGCTGCTGCACATCTCGAGCCTGCGCGACAGCGGCCGCGACACGGCGGCGGAAGGCGCGCCCATCAGCTGCGACTGCGCGCGCCGGCCGAAGGGCTGGCAGGCGACCGAGATTCACGACCTCGGCGAAGGGGATCCCGACGCGGTCAGCGCGCCGCGGCGGGGCGGTTATGACGGCCTGAAGCGGGACAGCCGGGCCCATCCCCCCCTCGAGGACGGCGGCGGCGTCATGGAGACGGCCGTGGTCAAATGGTTCAACCGCACCAAGGGCTACGGCTTCGTGGTCCGGGACGGCCAGCCCGGAGATATCTTCGTCCACGTCGAGACGCTGCGGCGCTGCGGCCTGGACGACCTGCTGCCGGGCGAGGCGGTGGCGGTGCGCTTCGCCGAGGGCCCCAAGGGGCTGGTGGTCGCGGAAATCCGCCCGAGCGCCTGACCGGTATCCCGCCCCGCGCGTTCCGGCGGTAGACCGCGGTGACGCCGGGACTTGCCGCGGCCGCGATGATCGGCGCAAATCCCCAGCGGAACGATTTCGAGGGTGGAATGATGTTGCTTCGTCGTAGCTTTCTGGCCGGCCTCGCCGGTCTGGTTCTGCTGGCCGGCTGCGCGGGCGCGGGATCGGGACAGGGTCCCAACGGCGAACCGCTCGAGGCGCTGACCGTCGTCACCTCGACCGGCGAGCACGCCTTCATGGTCGAGATCGCCGACGACGACATGGAGCGCCAGCGCGGCCTGATGCACCGGGAGCCCCTGGCTGACGACCGCGGCATGCTGTTCCAGTTCCCGGACGTGGCCGAGCGCGGCTTCTGGATGCACAACACGCCCAGCCCGCTGGACATCATCTACATCGACTCCTACGGCCGCATCGTCTCGATCGCCCGCAACGCCACGCCCAACTCGGACGCGGTGATTCCCTCGAACGGGCCGGCGGCGGGGGTGCTGGAAATCCGCGGCGGCCGCGCCGACGAGATCGGCGCCAGGGCCGGCGACCGGGTGCGGCATCCCTTCTTCGCGTCGGAGTGAGGTGACGAGTGGCTCGTCGCTAGTGGCTAGCGCCAGCCATCGGCCGCCACCGACATTGCGGCCCGGGTCGGCGCGTGGCAAAGAGCGCCGCTCTGGATCGGGGTGTAGCGCAGCCTGGTAGCGCATCTGCTTTGGGAGCAGAGGGTCGGAGGTTCGAATCCTCTCGCCCCGACCAGTAGGGGAACGCTTAGGCGCGGAATTTCGACGCGCCGAACCACCTCATGAACAGGCGGTAGAGCAGACCGCCCTTGCCGGTCCGCGCGGCCAGGCGAGCCTGGCGGCCGCCGCCCTTGTACTCGTTTACAATCACAGGCTGTCCTCCCGACCCGCCTGCAAAGAGCATGATCACCGGGATGGTTCCTGTGTTCGGGACCGGACGGATTTCGTGCCCGGCCACACTGGCGTCGTCGGGGTCGAGAGGCCTGAGTCTTGATCGGCGGACTGAAGGCTTCTAGAGCCGGACGTCCCGGCGACGGCCGGTTCGAAGAGGTTTCGCATGCTCGCCCGCATCTTCCGCCCCGCCAAAACCGCCATGCAGTCGGGCAAGGCCAAGACCAGACAGTGGCGGCTGGAGTTCGAGCCGGCGTCGGCGCGGACGATCGATCCGCTGATGGGCTGGACCAGTTCGGCGGACATGAACGGCCAGGTGCGGCTGGACTTCGACTCCAGGGAAGAGGCGATCGCCTACGCCGAGCGCTACGGCATCCCGTTCCGCCTGCACGAGCCGCAGGAGCCGCCGGTGATCATCAAGGCCTACGCCGATAATTTCGCCACCAACCGCAAGGTCTCCTGGACGCACTGAGGTCGTAGGCGCGGCTATCGCTCGCGCCGCGGACGCCCGCTGCTTGAGCCGCAGGCTTTGCGCCAGCGCCGGGCCGCGCTACTTGCCCTGACCGGGCGCCCATAGCTCAACCGGATAGAGCACCCGCCTTCTAAGCGGACGGTTGCAGGTTCGAGTCCTGCTGGGCGCGCCACTTCGCAGGCGACGGAAACCGACGCCTGCCAGCGGCCTTCGCCGAGCGCTGTTCCGCAACCATGTCGCGTCGGACCGGTTTCCTGAGGGCTGCGGGGGCCAGACCGGAGCCCTTCATGAAGAAGACCCTGATCGCCGCGGCGGTCGGCCTGAGCCTCGCCGCGACCCAGGCGTTCGCACAGGCCGACGCCGCACCCCGCGTCGCCGACCGCGTCGGACCGGCTGCGGGGGCGAGCGACGAACTGGCCGGCGGAATTCCCGCAGGCCTGGTGTTCGCCGCCGTCACCGTCGCCAGCTTCCTCATCTTCTCCGAAGTGACCGAGGACGACAGCGAAAGCGACTGAGCCCCGGCCGGCGCTCCGTCCAGCCCGGGCGGAGCGCCGGCAACCGACGGCGAGCGGCGCCGTTGAGGACGGGTGAAGATCGCCACCTTCAACATCAACGGGGTCAACACCCGGCTGGCCAACCTGCTGGAATGGCTGGAGGCGGCGCGGGCCGACGTGGCCTGCCTGCAGGAGCTGAAGGCGACCGATGCGCAGTTTCCCGCCGCCGCCATCCGGGCGCTGGGCTACCACGCGGTCTGGCTGGGCGAGCATCGCTGGAACGGGGTGGCGATCCTGGCGCGGGACGCGGAGCCCGTGGTCACGCGCCGCGGCCTGCCCGGCGACCCGAAGGACCTGCAGAGCCGTTATCTGGAGGCGGCGGTCGACGGGGTGCTGGTGGCGTCGCTGTACCTGCCCAACGGCAATCCGCAGCCGGGGCCGAAATTCGACTACAAGCTGGCCTGGATGGCGCGGCTGAACGCCCATGCGGCGACGCTGCTGGAGAGCGGCGCGCCCGTGGTGCTGGCGGGGGACTACAACGTCGTGCCGACCGAGGCCGACATCTACAACAGCCGTTCGTGGAAGAAGGACGCCCTGCTGCAGCCGGAGAGCCGGGCGGCGTTCGCGCGGCTGCTGGAGCAGGGCTGGACCGACGCGCTGCGCGAGCGATACCCGGAGGACCCGCCGCCATGGACCTTCTGGCAGTATTTCCGGCAGGCGTGGGAGCGGGACGCGGGGCTGCGCATCGACCACCTGCTGCTGAGCCCGGCGGCGGCGGCGCGGCTGACCGACGCCGGGGTCGACAAGGCGGTGCGCGGGCGCGAGCGGGCCAGCGACCATGCCCCGGCGTGGATCGAACTGGACTGAGCCATGGCGCGCAAGCTGAAGGTGTTCTGCTATTCCGACGGCTTCCATTCGTGGACCGTGGCGGCGCCGTCGCGGGCCAAGGCGCTGGAGGCCTGGGGCGTCAAGCGGGACCTGTTCAAGGACGGCTCGGCGCGGGAGATCGACGTCGGACCGGACAAGGCGGCGGCGCTGGCCTCGCCGGGGGAGCTGATCGAGCGCGGGCTGTCGGTCGATATCGGCCAGGTGGAGCGGACCCGGGCTCCCAAGGCGAAACCGAAGCCGGAGAGGGCGAAATCGGACGAAAAGGCGCGGGCGAAGGTCGCGGCGCTGGAGGCGGAGCTCGACGCCCTGGACGAGGCGCAGGCGGAGCAGACGGCGGCGCTGGAGGCCGAGCGGGAGGCGCTGGAGCGGCGGGCGCGGGAGCTGGCGAAGCGGCAGCGCAAGGCGCGGGACGATCTGAAGGCCAAGCTGAAGGCGGCGCGGGCGAAGCTGGACTGAGGCGGGGCTCAGGCCTGGGCGAGGACAGCGACGGCGAGCGCTTCGGCTTCGGCGACGCCCTCGTCCGGGTCGTCCGTGAAGGCCGCGACCGTCACCGGCCGATCGAGGTCGGGGAAGTGATAGACGGCGGCCGTGCCGCCCGGCCCGGCGCCGGAATGGCCGATGGCGCGGCCCGCCTCGCCCATGCGCCCGATCATCAGGCCGAGGGCATAGCCGCACTCGGTCCACGGACCGGCCCGCGACGCGGTGTCCAGCGACGTGCGGCGCTCCAGCAGGACGGAGGGCGACTCCAGCAAGGCGCCGCCCAAGACAGCGTGCAGCAGCCCGGCCGCATCGGGCGCCGAACCGATCAGGCAGCCGTGATAGACCCAGGCCGGGTCGTAGGAACCGGGGGCGGGCCACTGAACCTGTCGGAAGTCCGACCGGGTGACGGCCAGCCGTGCGGACTTCAGGCCGAGCGGGTCCAGCACCAGATCGCGCAGGGCCGCGGCCAGCGGTCGCCCGGTCGCTTCCTCGATGGCCTCGCGGACAAACAGGTAGCCGATGTTGCTGTAGGCCCAGCCAGTCCCGGGCTGGAACAGGAGACGATCGGCGCCGGCGGCATCCAGCAGCTGCCGGCGACTCCAGGCGTCCTCGTTGCGCGCGACGGCCTCGCTGTACGCGGGCAGGCCGCCGTAGTTCGGCACCCCCGCGCGGTGGGCCAGCAGCTGGCGCAGGGTGTAGGCGCGGCCGGGGCGCGGGACGTCCAGGTCCAGTTCGCCGGCTTCGACGAGGCGCAGGGCCGCGACGGCGAGGACCGTCTTGGTGAAGCTCCACCACGGGAAGAGAGAGGTGAAGGCCCCGGCGGACGCGCCCGACGCCTGATCCGTGATCCAGGCGGAGTGGACGGGGCGAGGCATGGCTAGCGGGCCCGGTTCCAGGCGGCGAGGCCGGTTTCGAGGTCGGCGATCAGGTCGGTCGGGTCCTCGAGGCCGATGTGGAGGCGCAGCAGTTCGCCGGCGAGCGCGGGTGCGGTCTTGCGGAAGGCGAGCTGGCCGGTCTCGTGGGTGATCAGGCTTTCGAAGCCGCCCCACGAATAGCCGAGGCCGAACAGCTCCAGCGCCGACATCAGGGCGTGGGCGGCGGTCTCGGATCCGCCGGTCATGACGACGCCGAAGATGGAGGCGGCTCCTGTGTAGTCGCGGGCCCACAGGTCGTGGCCGGGGGCGCCGGGAAGGGCGGGGTAGAGGACCCGGGCGACCTCGGGGCGGGTCCGCAGCCATTGGGCGACCGCGAGAGCGGAGCGGGCCTGTTCGGCGTAGCGCAGCGGCAGGGTGCGCAGGCCGCGCAGCGCCAGCCAGGCGTCGTCGGGCGAGACGCGCCAGCCGAGGTCCTCGATGGTTTCGGCGATCGGGCGGGCTATGGCGGGCCGGGAGACGGCGATGGAGTCCATCAGCAGGTCGGAGTGGCCGCCGACGTATTTGGTCACGGCCTGGACGCTGACGTCGACGCCGTGGGCGAGGGGGCGGAAGGCGAGGCCCGCGGCCCAGGTGTTGTCCATGACGGTGATCACGCCCCGCTCACGGCATGCGACGGCGAGCGCCGACACGTCGACGAGCTCGAAGGTCAGGGACGCGGGGGATTCGATCAGCAGCAGGCGGGTGCGGTCCGTCATGGCCGCGAGGATTTCGGCGACGGAGGCGTCCGGCGCGTGGAAGGCCGGCGCGATGCCGCGCGCTTTCAGATGGCGGTTCAGGAAGCGGCGGCTGGGGCCGTAGAGCGCGTCGCTGGCCAGGACATGATCGCCGGGGCGGAGCAGGGCGGTGAGAGGCACGGTGACGGCGGCGAGGCCGGAGGGAACCAGCCAGGCGTCCGTCGCGCCTTCCAGATCGGCGAGGGCGGCGCGCAGCTCGCGGGCGGCGGTCAGATCCTCAATGCCGTAGACGGGACCCGCGGCCTCGTCGCGCATCGCGCCCGGCGCATCGTTGAGCAGGGTCGAGGCCCGCTCCACCGGCGGGCTGACAGGACGGCGACCCGCCCCGCGCCGGGTGGCGGAGGCGATCAGGCGGGTACGATCGGAACGGTCGGGCATGAGGCGGTCGGCGGCCGGTCGAGGGTTGCGGTTCGCGGCTCAAAAGCCTCTAAAGCTGCCGGGGGCGCAAGGTCTGGAATCGCCGGGGCGAGGAACAGGATGCGGACAGAGGGGATTCGGAGAGCCGGTGCGGCGGGCGTGGCCCTGCTGCTCGCCCTGACCGCTGCGGCGTGCGGCGGCGGCGATCGCAAGACCGAAACCGACAGTCCCCCTGTCGTCGCCGCCACCAAGGCCCCGGAATTCACCAGTCCGACCCTGCAGGCGATCAAGCGGCGCGGCCGGTTGAACTGCGGCGTGCACGAGGGGCTGGTCGGCTTCGCCTATACCGACAACCGGGGGGAGTGGCGCGGCTTCGACGCCGACTTCTGCCGGGCCCTGGCCGCCGCCGTCCTGGGCGATCCCAACGCCGTTCGCTTCGTGCCCCTGACCTCGAGCCAGCGCTTCGACGCCCTGCGCGGCGGCCGGATCGACGTGTTGTGGCGCGCCACGTCCTGGACGCTGTCGCGGGAGCTGTCGGAAGGCGTCCGCTTCGCCGGCGTCAACTATTACGACGGTCAGGGTTTCCTGGTGCGGCGCTCGCTGGACCTGGCCAGCGCGGCGGAGCTGAACGGGGCGCGCATCTGCGTGCAGCGGGCGACGACCTCCGAGCTGAACGTCGCCGACTTCTTCCGGGCCCGCGGCATCGCCTACCGCGCCGTCGTGACGGCCAACGAGGAGGCGGCGCGCAACGCCTATGCCCGCGAGGACTGCGACGCGTTCAGCGCCGACATCTCGGCCCTGGCCGCGGCGCGGACCCTGCTGTCCAACCCCGAGCAGCACGCCATCCTGCCGGATGTCATCTCCAAGGAGCCGTTGGGACCGGCGGTGAAGCGCGGCGACGAGTCGTGGACGTCGATCGTGCGCTGGACCCTCAACGCCCTGATTCTGGCGGAGGAATTGGGGGTGACGGCGGGCAACGCCGACGCCCTCGCCGAAGATTCGCGCGATCCGCAGATTCGACGGCTGCTCGGCGTCGAGGGTGATCTCGGCCCGACGATGGGTCTGTCAAAGGAATGGGCGAAGAACGCCATTGAAGCCACGGGCAACTATGGTGAAATCTTCAACCGCAACATCGGACCCGATTCATCTCTCGACCTGGCGCGGGGCCTTAACGCACAATGGAACGCTCGGCCGGGCGGCCTGATCTACGCCCTGCCGATCCGCTAACGACACGGCCGAGGGCCGGGGGGACGCATGGAAACGACGAAACGCGGCGGGATCGCCCTGCATTGGCTGATGCTGATCGGCTTCATCGTCGGCCTGGCCGGCGGGCTGTTCGTCAACCTAGCGGTCGGCGCCGATGCGCCGTGGGTGGTGTGGCTGACGTCGAACATCACCGGACCGGCCGGGCAGATCTTCCTGCGCCTGCTGTTCATGCTGGTCATTCCGCTGCTGTTCTCGGCCCTTGTCATCGGCGTGGCCGAGATGGGCGACCTGAAGGCGCTGGGCCGGGCCGGGTGGAAGACCCTGGCCTTCACCGTGCTGATCTCGGCCGTGGCCGTGCTGATCGGCCTGATCATGGTCAATGTGTTCCGGCCGGGCGACGGTGTGAACCCGGATCTCGCCCAGGCGCTTCTGGAGCAGGGCCGGGCCGGGGCCGCCTCCATCGTCGGCAATGCGCCCGAGACCATCAATCTGGGCCAGTTCTTCCTCGACCTGATCCCGTCCAACGTCTTCACGGCGGCGGCCGAGAACCAGATCCTGCCGGTGATGGTGTTCGCCCTGCTGTTCGGCATCGGTCTGGTGATGGCGCGCAGCCCGGCGACCGACCGGCTGCAGGAGGTGGTGCTGGGCCTGTTCGAGATCACCATGAAGCTGATCAACCTGGTGATCAAACTGGCCCCGTTCGCCATCGCCGCCCTGATGTTCAACCTCGCCGCCCTGTTCGGCTGGGACCTGCTGGTGCGTCTCGCGGCCTATGTCGGCGTCGCCGTCGGGGCGATGCTGATCCACATGTTCGTGGTCTATCCGATCGCCGTCTGGACCCTGGGCGGCCGCTCGCCGCTGGGCTTCTTCAAGGCCATCCGGGAGCCTATGGTGGTCGCCTTCTCGACCGCCTCGTCCAACGCCAGCCTGCCGGTGTCGCTGCGCGCCGCCGAGTTCGAGCTCAAGCTGCCGCGCAAGATCGCCCGCTTCGTGCTGACCGTCGGCGCCACGGCCAACCAGAACGGCACCGCCCTGTTCGAAGGCGTGACGGTGCTGTTCCTGGCCCAGTTCTTCAACATCGACCTGACCCTGTGGCAGCAGGTGATCGTGATGCTGGTCTGCATCCTCGGCGGCATCGGCACGGCGGGCGTGCCGGCCGGATCGCTGCCGGTCGTGGCGATGATCCTGGTGATGGTCGGGGTGCCGGCCGAAGGCATCGGCCTGATCCTCGGCGTCGACCGCTTCCTCGACATGTGCCGGACCACCCTGAACGTCACCGGCGACCTGGTGGCGGCGACCGTGGTGTCGCGCGGCGAGAGCGACGAAATCGTGCCGCCCGGACTGGCCGAGCCCGTCGCCCCGAAAGCCTAGGGCGATGCAGGTACCCGCTTGGCGGCGGTGACGGAGACATTCCCAGTCGATCCCTATTGGGTGCTGTCGCCCGCGCGCCATTTCGCGGAGCCGGCGGAGGAACGCGGCTTCGTGACGGCCGTGGTGGAGCGGCTGAGCGCCGAGGCCCGGGATCGCAGCGGCGACGCCGTCGCCGCCGGAGCCTAGTCTCGCCGACGCCGCGACTGGCCGGCGCTGTCGTCCCCGGTCCAGACGCCGCCGCCGTCATATCGGGCGGTTTGCTCGACCTCGTCGTAGCGCCCGCCGCTCTCGGTCCGGTCCTGGACCACGACGGCGACGGCGACGAGTTCCTCCGAAACGTCGCGCCACCGGATCTGGCAGGTGACGCCGTAACATTCGTCGTAGCCCACTTCGCAGCGCCCGGCCCTGCGGCCGTCCGGCTCTTCGGGACCCATCCGGTCGCAGCGGACATCATAGTCCTTGATCAGGTTCTCGAGCTCCCACAGGGCGCCGGCGATGCAGTCCATGCCGGGACCGTAGTCCGGGCAGGGGCCGGCTGACCGGGCCACGCTCACACCCCACAGCCGGATGCGCGCACCCTCCACCTCGATGGTGTCCGCGGCGATGATCCGCGCCGCACCCGGTCCGACGCCGTTCGATCCGGTCCCGTCGTCCGGCGCGCCTCCGACCTGACCCAACAGGCCGATGCAGGCTGCGATCGCAATGACCTTCATGGCCGTCTCCGATGTCTGCGCGGGTCAAGGCAGGCTGGAGAGGAACGCCTCCCCTGACAAGCCCGGCTGTCGTGTCCTAGTCCGCGACGACCGGCGTATCGGTTCGCCCGCCCCATTCGGCCCAGCTGCCGTCGTAGACACGGGACGGGCGGCCGAGGGCGGCGAGGCCGAGGCTGAGGATGGCGGCGGTGACGCCGGAGCCGCAGCTGGTGACGATCGGCCGATCGGGATCGACGCCGGCGGCGCGGAAGGCGGCCTCCAGTTCGCCGGACGGCTTCATGGTCCCGTCGGAGCTGAGGATGCGCGGGAAGGGCAGGTTCAGGGCGCCGGGCATGTGGCCGGGGCGCAGGCCGGGCCGGGGCTCCGGGGCGCGGCCGTGGAAGCGGTCGGCGGCGCGGGCGTCGACCAGCTGGGCCTGGCCGGCCAGGGCGGCCCGAACGGCCTCGCTGTCGGCCAGTAACTCCGGGACCAGCCGGGCGGCGAAGGCGGCGGGGCGCACCGGGGCCGGCGGTCCGGACTCCACCGGCCGCCCCTCGGCGAGCCATTTCGGCAGGCCGCCGTCGAGGACCTGCACCCGCGGCGCGCCCATGACGCGGAACATCCACCAGGCGCGGGCGGAGGAGCGGATGCCGACGGTGTCGTAGACGACGACATGATCGGTCTCTCTCAGGCCCAGCGACCCCATGCGCTCTTCGAAGGCCGCGGGCGAGGGCAGCATGTGCGGCAGATCGCTGTCGGGGTCGGAGCTGGCCTCCAGATCGAAGAACACCGCCCCGGGCAGTCGCGCGGCCTCGAAATCGTGGCGGCCGTCGCGCCCGTCGAGATGCCAGCTGGCGTCGACCAGACGCAGGTCCGGCTCTCCGAGGCAGGCGGCGAGGTCGGCGGTGGAGATCAGCGGCGGCAGGTCGGGCATGGGCCCAGTCTAGCAGGTCCGGCTCAGTCGCGGGACAGGCCGAGCTGGACCACATTCGTCCGCCCTGTGCGGAAACCGGCCTCGCAGTAGGCCAGGTAGAAGCGCCACAGGCGGCGGAAGCGCTCGTCGAAGCCGCCGAGGCGGCGGATGTCGTCCCAGGCGGCCTGGAAGCGCTCGTCCCACAGGCGCAGGGTCTCAGCGTAGTCCTGGCCGAAGCGGTCGAGGCCGCGCCAGTCGAGCCCCGCGGCGGCGACCACAGGCTTGAGGGCCGCCTCGGACGGCAGCATGCCGCCGGGGAAGATGTATTTCTGGATGAAGTCCGTGCGCGTCCGGTAGCGGGCGAAGGCGGAATCCTCGATGGTGATGATCTGCAGCCCGGCCCGGCCGCCGGGCTCGAGCGCATCGTGGATCTTGCCGAAATAGGCGGGCCAGTACTCCTCGCCGACGGCCTCGAACATCTCGATGGAGGCGACGCGGTCGAAGCGGCCCTGCACGTCGCGGTAGTCGATCAGCTGGATGTCGGCCCGGTCGGACAGGCCGGCGTTGAACATCCGCCGCCGAGCGAAGTCGAACTGTTCGCGCGAGATGGTGATGCCGGTGACGCGGGCCCCGATCTCCTTCGCCGCGAACTCGGCGAATCCGCCCCAGCCGCAGCCGATCTCGAGCACCGACTGGCCGGGCTGCAGGTCCATGGTGCGGGCGAGGGCGGCGTATTTCTCGCGCTGCGCCGACTCCAGCGCCATTCCGGCGCGGGTGAACCGGGCCGACGAATAGGTCATCGAGGGGTCGAGCCAGGCGGCGTAGAAGGCGTTGCCGATGTCGTAGTGGGCGTGGATGTTCTTGCGCGAGCCAGAGCGGCTGTTGCGGTTCATCCGGTGGGACAGCCAGTGGAGGGTCTTCATGACCCGGTTGCCGACCATCAGGCGGCGGATGTGTTCGCCGTTGCGGGCCAGCGCCTCAAGCAGATGGGCGAGATGCGGCGTTTCCCACTCGCCGGCCATATAGCCCTCGGCGAAACCGATATCGCCCGAGGCGAGGACGCGGCCGGCGAATCGGTAGTCGCGGATGTCGAGCGTGGCGGAGGGCCCGGGGTCACGTCCCTCGAGGATGTGGCTGGCGCCGCCGGGAAGCAGCACGGTCAGGCGGCCGACGGTCCAGTTGGAGGCCAGCAGGCGCAACAGCAGGCCGAACCCGCGCGGCGTGCGGGCGGCGGCCTGCTGGCGGTCGACGGTCACCGTCGTCATGGAGGCAAAGGTGGGGTCGGAAGGCCCGGATCGTCAATCCCCCCGGCGAAGCTGGCCGGTGGCCTTGCGCGCGGCCGCCGTGTAGCTTGCCAAGCCGACCGTCGAACGCCACCTGATCGCCTTGAACGCGGCTCAGGGAGCGCGTCGCCAAGCCATTCAGTCCGGGAACAACGCCGTGTCCAAGCCGAACGCCATCATCGACATCAAGGACGGGCTGAAGCGCCCGGTCAGCATCGGCGGCGGGCAGCGCATCGTCTTCATCGCCGGACCGTGCCAACTGGAGAGCCGCCAGCACGCGCTGGAGATGGCGCATGCGCTGAAGGAGATCGGCGAGCGGCTGAACGCCGGCATCATCTACAAGACCAGTTTCGACAAGGCCAACAGGACCAGCGCCAATGCGGCGCGGGGGCTGGGGCTGGCCGGGTCGCTGCCGATCTTCGCCGAAATCCGCGAGAGCGTCGGCCTGCCGGTGCTGACCGACGTGCACAATGAGGCGCAGTGCGCCGAGGCGGCGCAAGCCGTGGACGTGCTGCAGATCCCGGCCTTCCTGTCGCGCCAGACCGACCTGCTGCTGGCCGCGGCGGCGACCGGCAAGGTGGTCAACATCAAGAAGGGCCAGTTCCTCGCGCCCTGGGACATGAAGAACGTCATCGCCAAGGTGGTCGGGGCGGGCAATCCGAACGTCATGGCCTGCGAGCGCGGGGCCAGCTTCGGCTACAACACCCTGGTCAGCGACATGCGCGCCCTGCCCGTGCTGCGCGACATCGGCTGCCCCGTGGTGTTCGACGCCACCCACAGCGTGCAGCAGCCGGGCGGGCAGGGCACCTCCTCGGGCGGCCAGCGCGAGTTCGTGCCGGTGCTGGCGCGGGCGGCCGTGGCCGTGGGCGTCGATGCGGTGTTCATGGAAACCCACCAGGATCCTGACCACGCCCCCTCCGACGGGCCGAACATGGTGCCGCTGGACCAGTTCGAGGCGCTGTGCGCGGACCTGATCGCCTATGACGACCTGACCAAGGCGCGGATGGCGAAGGCCGCGTGAATCCGATAGGCCAAGGGGATGGCTGAACGGACACTCGATCTCGGCGGATTGCAGGCGCTGCTGGAGCGCGTGCGCGGGCTGAAGGTGGCGTGCGTCGGCGACCTGATGCTGGACCGCTACGTCTATGGCGAGGTCAGCCGGATCTCGCCGGAAGCGCCGATTCCCGTGCTGCGGACGCGGCGGACCACGGCCATGCCGGGCGGGGTCGGCAATGTGGCGCGCAACGTGGCGGCGCTGGGCGGCGTGGCGCGGCTGGGCGCCGTGGCCGGACAGGACGCAGCCGGAGACGAACTGGCGGCGCTGATCGCGGCGGAGGACGGCATCGAGGATGCGGTGGAGCGGCGCGCGGGGGTGGCGACCATCGTCAAGACGCGCTTCGTCGCCGCCGGGCAGCAGCTGCTGCGGCTGGACGAGGAGGCCGCCGCCCTGATGGGCGAGGAAAGCGGCGCATTTACCGGGGCTTCGGTCTACCTGCTGTCGGACTACGCCAAGGGCGTGGTCAGCGATCTGGTCATCGGCCAGGCGCTGAAGGCGGCGCAGGACAGCGGCGCGCCGGTCGTGGTCGACCCAAAGGGACGCGACTTCGCCCGCTACGGCGCCGTCGACCTGATCAAGCCGAACGCCAGCGAGCTGGCCGGGGCCACGGGCCTGCCTGTCGATAACGACGCGGAGGTCGAGGCGGCGCTGAGGGCGCTGCTGCAGGCCACGACGGCCAAGGCCGTGGTGGTGACGCGGGCCGGCAAGGGCATGAGCCTGATGCGGCGCGGCGAGGCCGTGAAGCATTTCCCGGGCCGGGCGCGCGAGGTGTTCGACGTTTCCGGGGCCGGGGACACCGGCCTGGCGGCCCTGGGGCTGGCGCTGGGGGCGGGCGCCTCGCTGGAGACGGCGGTGGAGTTCGCCATCCTCGCCTCGGGCGTGGTGGTCGGCAAGGCGGGCACGGCCGTGGTCACGCCGGCGGAGCTGATCGACGCCGAGATGAGCCAGCACGCGGCTGGGGCCCACGCCAAGGTCATGCCGCTGGAGGAGCTGGCGCATGTGGTCGAGGGCTGGAGGCGGCAGGGGCTGAAGGTCGGCTTCACCAACGGCTGTTTCGACATCCTGCACCGGGGCCACGTGGCCTATCTGGCCCAGGCGCGCAGCTGGTGCGACCGGCTGGTGGTGGCGCTGAACACCGATGCCTCGGTGCGGCGGCTGAAGGGCGAGGGGCGGCCGATCAACGACCTGGACAGCCGGGCCGTGGTCATCGGCGGGCTGCAGAGCGTGGACCGGGTGACGAGCTTCGACGAGCCGACGCCGCTGGGGCTGATCGAGCGGCTGCGGCCGGATGTGCTGATCAAGGGCGCGGACTACACCCGCGAGGGCGTGGTCGGCGGCGACCTGGTCGAGAGCTGGGGCGGCGAGGTGCGGCTGGCGACGTTCGAAGACGGCTATTCCACCACGAAGACGATCGAGAAGATGAAGGACGAGCGATGAGCCGGCGGATGATCGTGGTCACCGGCGGGGCCGGCTTCATCGGCTCGAACATCGTGGCGCGGCTGTGCGCCGAGGACCGGCGCGACGTGGTCGTCTGCGACCGGCTGGAAGACGCGGCCCTCGGCAAGTGGAAGAACATCGCCAAACACCCGATCGCCGACTTCTGGCAGCCGGGGGAGCTGTTCGAACAGCTGGAGCGGCATGCCGAGCGGATCGAGGCCGTGGTGCACATGGGCGCGATCTCGTCGACGACCGAAGCGGACGCCGACCTGATCATCCGCACCAATTTCACCCTGTCGCGGGACATCTGGGACTGGTGCGCCCTGCGGGACGCCCGGATGGTCTATGCGTCATCGGCGGCGACCTACGGCGACGGCGAACAGGGGTTCGAGGATGACGACAGTCTTGAGGGACTGGCTTCGCTGAGACCGTTAAACGCCTATGGCTATTCGAAAATGCTGTTCGACCAGTATGCGGCGCGGCAGTCCGACCGGGGCCAGTCGCCGAGCCAGTGGGCGGGGCTGAAATTCTTCAACGTCTATGGGCCGAACGAGTACCACAAGGGCGGGATGAAGTCGGTCGTGGCGCAGATCTGGCCCAAGGTCGCGGCCGGCGAGCCGGTGACCCTGTTCCGCTCGCACAATCCCAACTACGCCGACGGCGGCCAGCTGCGCGACTTCGTGTTCGTGGACGACGTGGTCGACATCGTCGACTGGCTGCTGGACACGCCGGCGGTGTCGGGCGTGTTCAATGCGGGCTCCGGACAGGCGCGGTCCTTCCTCGACCTGGCCGAGGCCACCTTCGCGGCGGCGGGCAAGGAGGCGCGGGTCGAATACGTCGACACGCCCGAGAGCATCCGCGACAAATACCAGTATTTCACCGAGGCCCGGATGGAGCGACTGCGCGCGGCCGGTTTCGGCGGCCAGTCGACGCCGCTGGAAGAGGGCGTCCGGCGTTATGTGCAGGACTTCCTGGCCACGGCGGACCCGTATCGATGAAGGGGCCGAAGCTGACCGCCCGGCAGTGGACCGGCTGGATCGGCTTCGCGCTGGTCTTCCTGCTGACCGCGGCGCTGGCGGTCTGGCGCGGCGACATTCTCAGGGCCGGGCTCGACCCGCAGGCGCCGTTCCAGACCTATCAGCCGCCGCCTGCACCCGACTATGGGCGGCCGGACGCCTGGGCGCTGCGGGACGCGCGGGCGCCGGACGCCGGCCCGGCCGCAGTGTTCTTCGTCCATTCGACCACCTTCGACGGCGGACGCGACTGGAACGGCCCGATCGGCGAGCCCAAGGCCGACGCCTATCTGCGCCGGGTGGTGCTGCCCAACTACGCCGGACCGTTCGCCCGGCTGGGGACGGTCAGCGCGCCGCGATACCGGCAGGGCAGCCTCTACACCCGCCTGACGCTGCGGGACGACGCGCGTGAGGCGCGGGCCTTCGCCTACGGCGACGTCGCCGCCGCCTTCGACAGCTGGCTCGAACGCCACCCGGAGGGTCCGATCGTGCTGGCCGGGGTGGAGCAGGGCGGCGAACTGGTCGAGCGGCTGCTGCGCGAGCGGGTGGCCGCCGATCCGGCGCTGCGGGCGCGGCTGGTGGGCGCCTATCTGATGGACGTGGTGACCCCGGCCGACGGTCTGTCGTCCCTGGTCCCCGCCTGCGAGACCCGAAAGCAGGTCGGCTGCGTGGTGGGCTTCTCCCCGGTAGGCGAGGGCAACGACGGGGCCGCACGCCGGCGGTTGCGGCGGGCCCTGGTCTGGGATGCGCGGGGGCGGCTGGTGGAACTGGGCGACCGGCAGGCCCTGTGCGTCAACCCGGTCACAGGAACGACTTCGACCGACCCGGTCGACGCGCGCCAGAACCGCGGCGCCACCAACGCCACCGGACTGGAATGGGGTGCGCACCCGGCCCTGCTGGCGCGGGAGATCGCCACCCAGTGCCGCGACGGCCTGCTGCGCCACACCGAGCCGGAGTCGGAGTCCTTCCGCCAGACCGGCAGCTGGGCGGATCGCCGAAAATCGCGTCCGTACAATCTGTTCTACGGCGATATTGAAGCCGACGCTCAGGCCCGACTGGCGGCATGGCGGGCGCAGCGGGCGTCCTAGTCGACGCCCGGCCGGTCGTTGCGCCAGTCGAACAGGGCCTCCAGCACCTTCACAGCCTCGCCGCGCGCCGAGGTCAGGTCCGGGTCGCGGCCGAGCACCAGCCGCGCGTCGTCGGCGGCGGCCAGCAGCAGTTCGCGGTGGCGGATCGGATCGGCGAAACGGTAGGCGGGGAAGCCGCTCTGCTTCAGGCCCAGCGGGTCGCCGCCGCCGCGCAGGCGGAAATCCTCCTCGGCGATCTCGAAGCCGTCCTCGGTGCGGCGAAGGGTTTCGAGGCGGATCCGGGCGGTCTCGCCAAGCCTGTCGCCGCCGCCGCCGTAGAGCAGCAGGCAGGTGCTGGCCGCCGTGCCGCGTCCGACCCGGCCGCGCAGCTGGTGCAGTTGGGCCAGGCCGAAGCGGTCGGCGTGCTCGATGACCATGATCGAGGCGTTGGGCACGTCGACGCCGACCTCGACCACGGTCGTGGCGACCAGCAGGGGCGTGCGGCCGTCGGCGAAGTCGGCCATGACCGCCTCCCGCTCGGCTCCGGGCATCTGGCCATGGGCGAGACCGACCTCGACACCCAGGATGCGGCGCAGGTCGGCGGCGCGTGCCTCGGCGGCGGCGAGGTCGGAAGCCTCGCTCTCGGCCACCAGCGGGCAGATCCAGTAGGCCTGGGCGCCGCTGTCGAGCGCGGCCTTGAGCCGTTTGGCGACCTCGCCGATGCGGGCCTGGGGCACGACGGCCGTGGTCACCGGGGTGCGGCCCGGCGGCTTCTCGGTCAGGCGGGAAACCTCGAGCTCGCCGTATTGCGTCAGCTCCAGCGTGCGGGGGATAGGGGTCGCCGACATGGTCAGCAGGTGTACGCCGCCAGTGCGCGGGTCGCCCTTGGCCTGGAGCCGCTGGCGCTCGTTGACGCCGAAGCGGTGCTGTTCGTCGATCACGGCCAGCGCCAGCCGGTCGAAGCGGACGGCGTCCTGGAACAGGGCGTGGGTGCCGATGGCGACCTTGGCCTCTCCGGAGGCGAGGGCGGCGAGGCGGGCGCGGCGCTCGGCGGGGGTGTCGCGGCCGGTCAGCAGGACGGTGGGAACGCCGGCGGCCTCCAGCATCGGCGCGAGACGCTGCCAATGCTGCCGGGCGAGGATTTCGGTGGGGGCCATCAGGGCGGACTGGAAGCCGGAGGCGGCGGCGTCGGCGAGCGCCAGGGCCGCGACGGCGGTCTTGCCCGAGCCGACATCGCCCTGCAACAGCCGGCCCATCTGTTCGCCCAAGGCGAGGTCGCGGCGGATTTCGGCGATCGCCTGCGTCTGGGCGCCGGTCAGGGTGAAGGGCAGGGCGGCGAGCACCCGTTCGGAAGCGTCTCCGGGGGTGATGATTGGAGCGGGGGTGATCTGGCGGGCGCGGCGGCGGCGGGCGAGGGCCAGCTGGTGGGCCAGCAGCTCGTCATAGGCGAGGCGCTGGCGGGCGGGCGCGTCGGGCAGGAGGTCGGGCTCGGCGGCCGGGGCGTGGAGGGCGGCCAGGGCCGCGCGCCAGCCGGGCCAGCGGCGTTTGGCGAGCCAGGCGGGGTCCTGCCATTCCGGCAAATCCGGTGCGTGCTCGAGAGCCGCCTGCACCAGTTTGCGGGTCACGCGCGAGGTCAGGCCATGGGTCGCCGGATAGACCGGTTCGACGGCGGCGATGTTGTCGGCCTGGGCGGGGGTGAAGATGTCCGGATGGACGATCTGGACCTCGTTGTTGAAGCTCTCGACCTTGCCCGAGACGAGGCGGCGCTGGCCCTTGGGCAGCAGGCGGTCGATGTGCTGGGCCGAGCCGCCGAACCAGATCAGGTGGACGAAGCCGGTGTCGTCGACAGCCCGGACCTTGATCGGCGCGCCGGGCTTGCCGGGCACGATCAGCCGGTCGATGACGACCTCGAACACCCCGACCAGCCCCTCCACCGCGCTGACAGCCGTCATGGGCCGGCGGACGATGAGGCCCGAGGGAGACAGGAACAGCAGGTCGCGCACCAGCGGCCCGGCCAGCTTCTGGACGAGCGGCAGGATTTTCGGCCCCACGCCTTTCAGGGTGGAGACCTCGGCGAACAGGGGAAAGAGACTCGGCGGCCGCATCGGCGACAGCATAGCTGGCGAAAGCCGGTCTGGAACGCTATCTCACCGCACTCATTGTCGAGAGCCGTCCCTCCGGGCGGCGGTCGACCCGAACCGACCGGGCAAGGAAGCTTGTGGCCGATACCGACGCACGTCTGAAAGAGAGATTGGGCCGCATCGCTTTCCGGGCGTGGCGGCGGGGGTTCCGCGAGGCGGACCTCGTGCTGGGGCCGTTCGTGGATCGGGTCGGGCCGAGCCTGACCGAGGCTGAACTGGATTCCCTGGAGGCTCTGCTGGCGCAGGACGACGACCACCAACTCTACGCCTGGATCATCGGCACGGAGCCGACGCCGGCGACGCACGAGACATCGGTGATGGCGAAGATCCGGACCTTCATGGCCGACCATGTCGCCGCGGCGGTGGCGGAGGGCGCCGGCTGATGGACGCGCAGGTCTCGAAACGCAGCGATCAGGAGTTGGGTGGGGCGCCCGAGGGGCTGGACGCCCTGACGGTCGCCGAACGCCTGCGGGCCGATGGCGGCGTCGGGGCCTTCGTGGCCCGCGACTACGCCCGCATGGGCGAGTTCGTGCAGGCCTTCCGTTTCTTCGCCAACGACATTGACGTGGTGGAGTTTCCGGCGTGGGACTGCCTGCCCTATGACAGGCTGAGCCCGACCTCGTCGGTGTCGGCCGAGCGGATGGCGGCGCTGACGCGGTTGGCGCAGCGGGCCCCCGACGAAACCAAGCCCCTGCTGCTGGTGACGACCGTTGGCGCGGCGATGCAGCGGACGCCGCCGCGGGAAGTGACCTGCGGGGCCGGGTTCGAGACCACCGTGGGTCTCGATCTCGATACGGCGGCGCTGGAGCGGTATTTCGCAGCCAACGGCTATATGCGGGCCTCGACGGTGTCGGAGCGCGGCGAGTTCGCGGTGCGCGGCGGGGTCATCGACGTCTATCCGCCGGGTTTCGAGGAGCCGGTGCGGCTGGACATGTTCGGTTCGGAGCTGGAGTCGATCCGCACCTTCGATCCGGCGACGCAGCGGTCGACGGGGCAACTGCGCGACGTGTCGCTGGCCCCCGTGTCCGAGGCGCTGCTTGATCCAGAGAGCATTTCGCGGTTCCGGACCGGCTATCTGGAACTGTTCGGGGCGGCGGGCGACGATCCGCTCTATACGGCGATCAGCGAGGGCGCGCGGCGGCAGGGCATGGAGCACTGGCTCCCGCTGTTCTACGAGCGGCTGGAGACGCTGTTCGACTATCTGCCCGACGACGCGAAGCTGTTCCTCGACAACCAGGTCGAGGCGGCGCGGGCCGAGCGCTGGACCCTGACCAAGGACGCCTATGACGCCCGGCGTGACGCGGCCATGGGCAAGGGCGGGGCCGCCTACCGGGCCCTGCCGCCGGAGCGGCTGTATCTGCCCGAGAGCGATTGGAACAGCGCCCTGGCGGGCCGCTGGGTGCGGCGGCTTTCCCCCTTCACGGGCCCGGGAGAGGACGCGGGCGGACGGCTGGGGCGCAGCTTCGCGGCCGAGCGGGCGCAGGACAGCGTCAATCTGTTCGAGGCGGTGGCGCGCCACGCCGAGGCGATCAAGGCGGCCGGCAAGCGGGTGCTCTTCGCCTCATGGACGGAGGGCTCGTCCGAGCGGCTGGCCTCGATGCTGGCCGACCACGGGCTGGAGCATGTGGTGGCGGTGCGGGACTGGGCCGACGTCCAGAAGGCGCCGAAGGACCTGTATCTGCGCGGCGTGCTGCCGGTGGAGCACGGCTTCGAGACTGACGACATCGCGGTCATCTCCGAGACCGACATACTCGGCGACCGGCTGGCGCGGCCGAAGAAGAAGCGACGGGCGTCGAACTTCCTCGCCGAGGCCTCGGCCCTGACCACCGGCGATCTGGTGGTGCACCTGGACCACGGCATCGGGCGCTACGAGGGGCTGAAGACGCTGGAGATCCAGGAGGCGCCGCACGACTGCTTGGAACTGCTCTATGCCGGCGACTCCAAGCTGTACCTGCCGGTCGAGAACATCGACCTGCTGACCCGCTATGGCAGCGAGGCCGACGGCGTGCAGCTGGACCGGCTGGGCGGCGCCGGCTGGCAGGCCCGCAAGGCGAAGGCGAAGGAGCGGCTGCGCGCCATGGCCGAGGGGTTGATCGCGCTCGCGGCCAAGCGCTCGCTGCGGACCTCGGACGCGATCACCCCGCCACAGGGCCTTTTCGACGAGTTCTGCGCCCGCTTCCCCTATGACGAGACCGATGACCAGCTGGCCGCGATCGGCGACGTGCTGGAGGACCTCGGCAAGGGCACGCCGATGGACCGGCTGATCTGCGGCGACGTCGGCTTCGGCAAGACCGAGGTGGCGCTGCGGGCGGCGTTCGTGGTGGCGATGAGCGGTCAGCAGGTGGCGGTCGTGTGCCCGACAACCCTGCTGGCGCGGCAGCATTTCAAGACCTTCAGCGAGCGGTTCGCCGGCTGGCCGATCAAGGTGCGGCACCTGTCGCGGATGGTGACGGCCAAGGATGCGGCGGAGACGCGGGCGGGGCTGAAGGACGGCAGTTTCGAGATCGTCGTCGGCACCCATGCGGTGCTCAGCGAACAGGTCGGGTTCAAGGACCTCGGCCTGGTGATCGTCGACGAGGAGCAGCATTTCGGGGTCAAGCACAAGGAGAAGCTGAAGTCCCTTCGGGCCGACGTGCACCTGCTGACCCTGACGGCGACGCCGATCCCGCGGACGCTGCAGATGGCGCTGTCGGGCATCCGCGAGATGTCGATCATCGCCACCCCGCCGGTCGACCGGCTGGCGGTGCGGACCTATGTCACGCCGTGGGACCCGGTGCTGGTCCGCGAGGCCCTGCTGCGCGAGAAATACCGCGGCGGTCAGGCCTATTACGTCGTGCCGCGCCTCAGCGACCTTCCGGACATCGAGAAATTCCTCCGCGAGCAGGTCCCAGAGATCAAATTTGTCGTCGGCCACGGCCAGATGTCGCCCACCCAGCTGGAAGACGTGATGAGCGCCTTCTACGACGGCAGCTACGACCTGCTGCTGTCGACCACCATCGTTGAGTCGGGACTTGATGTTCCGACCGCCAACACCTTGATCGTGCACAAGGCGGACATGTTCGGCCTGGCGCAGCTGCACCAGATTCGGGGGCGGATCGGACGGGCCAAGGCGCGGGCCTTCGCCTATCTGACCACCCCGCCCGAGAAGCCGATGAGCCTGTCGGCCGAGCGGCGTCTGCAGGTGCTGCAGTCGCTGGACAACCTGGGGGCCGGCTTCCAGCTGGCCAGCCACGACCTGGACCAGCGCGGCGGCGGCAACCTGCTGGGCGACGAACAGTCGGGCCATATCCGCGAGGTCGGGGTCGAGCTGTACCAGCAGATGCTGGAGGACGCGGTCGCCGAGCTGCGTCAGGCGGGCGAGGGCGGAGGCGTGGTCGACCGCGGCTGGTCGCCGGCCATCAACGTCGGCGCGGCGGTGCTGATCCCGGAAGACTATGTGCCGGACCTGAATGTCCGCCTGAGTCTCTATCGCCGCCTGTCGGACGCGGAGAACAACGAGACCCGCGAGGCGCTGGCCGCCGAGCTGATCGACCGGTTCGGGCCGCTCCCGGATGAGGCGAAACAGCTGCTGCGCATCGTCGGCATCAAGGCCAACTGCAAGACGGCCTGTATCGAGCGGATCGACATCGGGCCCAAGGGGGCGGTGCTGACCCTGCGCAACAACGAGTTCCCCAATCCGATGGGGCTGGTCGGCCTGATCCAGAAGAACCACGCCTTCTGGAAGATCCGGCCGGACCAGAAGATCGTGGTCAAGGGCGACTGGGACACGCCGGAGGACCGGCTGAAGGTCGCCGAGCGCATCACCGCCGATCTGGCGCGGGTCGCGGGGGCGGCCTAGCAGCCCGGCGCGACGGTCTCGAAACGCTCGTCCCACCAGGCTTGCCAGCGCGCCTGCAGGTCGGCGAGGGCCGCGTCCGACAGGCCGTAGGTGGTCAGGGTCAGCATGGTGGAGCCGCGAGGCTTGTTCTCGGTCGGCGGCTGATCGACCACGACCAGGAGGCCGTCGCCCCAGGCGTCCACGGAGACGCCGATCTGGTGGCGGGCGGTGAACCAGACCTGCCCGGAGGCGTCACCCTCGGGCCCGAGAGGCATGGACCAGGGCTCGCCGGCGGCCGGCGCCGCGTCGAGACCGAGCAGGGAGCGGGCGAGGCGGTCCTCGCGCGGCGGGCCTGAGAAGAAGAGGGTGCGGCGGCGCTGGCCGGGATGGCGGGCGAAGGCGAAGGCCAGCTGCCAGGTGAAGGAGATCCAGCCCTCGATCATGCCGTCGAAGGCCTCGGACCACTCTCCGGCCGGGGCGGAGCGAACCACCCGGACGAGGCTGACATCGCCGCGCGGCTCGACCTCGTACCGGTCATTGACGCCGACGAAGTTGACGACCCCGCGGGCCTCGTCCGCCTCGGCGTGGGTGACGAAGATGAAGTCGATCTCGTCCTTGAGGCCGTCGGTCTCCCAGCCGAACCAGTCCCTGATCTTCTCCGGATCGCGCAGGGCCGCCCAGACGGCGTCGGCGGGGGCAGGGACGGCGACCTCGACGAGGACGTGATCTTGCAGCGGCTTGTCGGCGTCGGTCATCGGCTCGCTCTAGTCAGTCCGCCCTGGCGCGGATGTCTGCGGAGGCCCGCTCCAGAACCGCCGCGGGCGATTCTCCGGGGCCGACCTCGGCCACCCCGACCTCGAACTCGACCACGAAGGGCGAGCGGTCCGGGCCGGCGTCGAAGGCGGTGCAGCCGATCACCGCCGCGATCCGGTCGGCGGCGACCCGTCCGGACGGGCCGCGCGTGGCGGGCAGGGCGAGGGCGAAGACATCGGCGGACAGGCGGGCGGCGGTGTCCTCGGTGCGGATCAGCCGCGACACCATGGCCCCGATCTGGGGCAGGGCGCGATCGAGCCAGCCGCCGGCGCGGGCCTCGGCCACGGCGGGGGTCTCGGCGACCCGCAGCACGACGACCGACAGCGGCCGGCGGCGCAGGCGCGCCCCTTCGGCGACGCGGGCGAGATGGCTGGCGAACAGCTCGGGCGTAAACAGGCCGGTCGTGGCGTCGGTCAGGCCGGAGCCGCGGGCGCTCTCCAGCGCCTTGCGAATGGCGACGTGCCGGCGGTGATGGCGCGCCAGTGCGACGATCCGCTCGGCGGTCTCTTCCTCCGGCGTGTCGGCGGCCGCGACGTCCGCGAAGCCGCGGTTGTACAGCTCCGACAGGTTGATCTCGCCCGAACCGCGCAGATAGAGCACCGCCGGGATGTGGTAGAGGCGGGTGTTCCGCTTCATGCCCGAGGCGATCGACAGTGCGGGCGCGTGATCCTCGGCGCCCCACAGCACCGCCGCGTCGAACGGCCGCTCGTGCAGGTAGTCGAAGGCGGTGTAGGGCGTCGGCGCGGCCACGACCTCGCATCCGAGCGCGATCAGCGCGTTGGACAGGCCGAGGAAATGGCGGTCGGGCTTGCCGGCGGCCAGGACGCGTAGCGGGCTGGCGTGCTCCTCGGCGACCGGCAGGGGCTCGCCCCGGGCCGCGAAGGTCGCCTCACGCAGGGTGACCTCTTCCTCGGCGATGGCGGCGCGGACGAGGTTCTCCAGGCGCAGGGCGGCCTGCGCGGCGTGCGGCGGGCCGGACATGGCGATGTCGGCGACGCCGGGCGCCCAGGCGACCGCCTCCGGACCAATGGCCATCACCGGAAGGCGGCGCGGCGAAACCGTCTGGCGCAGGGCGGCGACGCCTTCGGCGGCCTCCGGCATGCGGGCGTCCAGAATCACGGTCTCGAGCGGCCAGTCGATCAGAACCTGGACGGCTCCAGCCAGGGAGCGGGCGGTGACGGTGCGCCAGCCCAGCGCATCCAGCCCCTGGCACAGGGACCCGATCAGGTCGTCATCGGGCGCGACGACCAGAATGCGCGGATCGGAAGTCAAGACGGCGTCTCCAGCAGCCCCCCACCCGGGCCGCGCTCTCAAGCGGGCGGACCATAGCGAGGGTCGCCGGGGCGAGGCAACCGGCGCGGCCATCCTTTCCCCAGCCGCGAATTGGGTTAAAGGGAAGCGCATCAGGGGCGGGACGGGATACAGGTTTGCAGGCCAGGACGGATATTGAGCAGGCGGCCCGCTGGGCGACGCCGTCGCTGTGGGGGCGGCTGGCCGTCCGGGCGTTCACCCGCAGCTGGGGTCGTGACGTCATGCTCTATACGGGCGGCGTGTCCTTCTTCGCCCTGCTGGCGGTGTTTCCGGCCATCGCCATCCTGATCGGCTTCTACAAGGCGGTGCTGTCGATCGGGCAGGTCAGCGAGCAGGCCGCGGCGCTGGCCGATGTCATGCCGCACGCGGCGCGGGCCATCTTCATGACCGAGATCGACCGCCTGGCGCACGCGTCGGCGCGCACCGTCTCGGCCCAGAGCGCCTTCGCCCTGATCATCGGCGGATACGCGGCCCACCGTGGATTCAAGGCGCTGCTGGCTGGACTTAATCTGATCCATGACGAAACGGAGCCGCACGGCTTCCTCAAATTCAACCTGCTCGCCTTCTTCGTGGCCCTGTTCGCCTTCGCCCTGTTCACCGTCGTCTCGGGCGCCGTGGTGACCTCGCGCCTGCTGGAGCACACCGGCCCCGGCGTGGCCGGAGATGGCGGCGGCCTGCCGCTCGTGGGCCTGTGGCCGGCGCTCGGGCTCGGCGTGGGCCTGACCATGCTCTACCGCTACGCCATGTCCCACAGGACCCCGGTGGCCTGGTTCCCGGCTATCGTCGGCGGGATCGTGGCGACGGTGATGTCGACCGTCTCGTCTTGGCTGTGCGCCATCTACGTCGAGCAGATCGCTCCGCTGGGGGCCACCTACGGCTCGGTCGGCGCCATTGTGGTGCTGCTGATCTGGCTGTCGTGGAACGTCAACGCCATCTTCTACGGCGGCGCCTTCGCCACCGAGATGGAGATCGTCCAGCGGTCGACCGGAGCCCCGGACCTGGAACCCGCGGAACCGCTTCCGGACTCCGTGGTCAGCCTGTCTGAGCGGCGGGCGTCTCGACGGCGATAGCCAGCACGCCGTCCGCCTCCTTGATCGAGATCACCCGGCCGCCGAGGCCGGCCATCAGGTGCGGCACGTCGATCCGGGCCATGGGATCGGTGGCGAGCAGGGTCAGGCGCGCGCCCGGGACGGCGTCGCGCATCGCCTTCTGCAGCCGCAGACTCGGGGTGGGGCAGCGATGGCCTCGAGCGTCGACGATCATGCGCCGATCCGGTCCAGCAGCAACTCCAGCGCAACGGCGACGCTGGCCAGCCTGACCGCCTCCCGGCCGATATCTCCGAACCGTCGCTCGGCGTGGACCAGTCCCGCGGGTCCCGCCGCCGCGAAATGCACCAGGCCGACCGGCTTGTCCGACGAGCCGCCCCCGGGCCCGGCGATCCCGCTCACGGACACGGAGACCTGCGCCGTGGAGCGGGCGAGCGCCCCCTCGGCCATGGCGCGCGCGACCGGTTCCGAGACGGCGCCGTAGCGCTCGATCAGGGTCGCCGGCACGCCAAGCATCTCGACCTTGGCGGCGTTGCTGTAGGTGACGAAGCCGCGCTCGACGACGGCCGACGAGCCGGCGACGTCGGTGAGGGCGGCGCTGACGAGGCCGGCCGTGCAGCTTTCGGCCGTGGCGACCATCAGGCCGCGCGCCATGGCGGCGTCGATGGCCCTGCGCGCGAGACGTTGGATGTCGTCTGGAAACATGGGACGGGGGCCTTCCGAAGCGGCGGCGAGTCGGTTCAGGGTGGTGCAATGCGCCCGGGGGCGGCGCCAGCATACGGGGCGGGCATGAGCGACACCACTGGCGACTCCGGCGGCCTCGCCGTGCGACCCACCGACCGGCTGACTCCGCTGCTGTTCGCCTTGGCCATCTTCACCTCGGCCTCGCTGGTCTTCGTGGTCCAGCCGATGGTCACCAAGCTGGTCCTGCCGATGCTCGGCGGCTCGCCGGCGGTGTGGAACACGGCGATGGTGTTCTTCCAGGCCGCCTTGCTGGGCGGCTATCTGTACGCCCACCTGCTGCAGAGGATCGCCTCGATCAAGCTGCAGGTGGCGATCCATCTGATCCTGCTGCTGGCCGCCGCGCTGTTCCTGCCGCTGCACATCAACGGCTGGCTGGGCGATCCCGATCCGGCCGCGCCGATCGGCTGGCTGCTGGCGACGCTGGCCCTGTCGGTCGGAGCGCCGTTCGCGGTGCTGTCGGCGACCGCGCCCCTGCTGCAGGCGTGGTTCGCCCGGGTCCGGGCCGGCTATCCTGACGGCAAGAACCCCTATGTCCTCTATGCCGCGTCCAACCTGGGCAGCTTCCTGGCGCTGCTGTCCTATCCCTTCCTGATCGAGCCGCTGACCAATCTGGCGGATCAGAGAATGGGCTGGAGCGGCGGCTATGCAGCCTTCCTGCTGATGGTCGCCGGCCTGGCCTTCGTGGTCTGGAGCCGGCGGCTCGACCGAGACGCCGAACCGGCCCAGCTGGCCCAGACCGCGCCGATCCCGTGGCGCGAGAAGGCGAAGCTGGTCCTGCTCGCCGCCGCGCCGTCCAGCCTGATGCTGGGCGTGACCACCCACCTGTCGACCGATGTCGCCTCGGCCCCCTTCCTGTGGGTCATTCCGCTGGCCCTGTACCTGCTGACCTTCGTGATCGCCTTCCAGGCCCGACCGTGGATTCCGCTGCCCCTCACCCTGCTGATCCAGGGCGGGGTCGGAGCGGTGTGCGTTCTGCTGGTGGCGTTCCGGACCCTGGAATGGCCGATCGCCTTCGCGGCGCACATCCTGGCCTTCTTCTTCGCGGCCCTGATGTGTCACCAGACGCTGGCGGCGCGACGGCCGCCGCCGGACCGACTGACCGAGTTCTACCTGCTGCTGTCGGTCGGCGGCGTGGTCGGCGGCGCCTTCACCGCCCTGCTGGCGCCGGTGATCTTCAACATGGTCTGGGAGTATCCGCTGGTCCTCGTCCTGGTGGGCCTGGCGCGGCCGTGGGGCAAGGGGAGGCTGCGCCCCGAGGAGACGGGCGCACTGGTCGCCGCCGCGCTGCTGGCCCTGATCCCGGTGCTGCTTTCGGCCTGGCTGACCTATGACGACGCCGCGCGGGCGAAATTCTATGCGATCTCGCCGTTCGGCGTGGACCAACTGGCGCTGTGGATCCTCGGGCCGGCGGCCGTGTGCGCCTTCCTGCTGAGGGACCGGGCCCTGGCCTTCATCGCCGTGCTGGCGATGGTCGCCCTGTCGTCCCAATACGTCGTGCGCGTCTACGACTGGAGCTATTCGGAGCGCAGCTTCTTCGGCGTCATGCGGGTGGCCAAGATCGACGATCAGCGGATGGGCGGCGCGGTCCATGTGCTGATGCACGGCACGACCCTGCACGGGGCCCAGGCCCGCGACAGCCGTTTCGACTGCCAGCCGACCCTCTACTACAACGCCCAGACCCCGATCGGGCAGGCCGCGACCATCGTCGGCGCCCGAGGACCGGCCAACATCGGCGTGGTCGGCCAGGGCTCGGGCGCCATGGCGGCCTACAAGCGGGCCGAGGATCGGCTGACCTTCTTCGAGATCGATCCGATGGTGGACCGGCTGTCGCGCGATCCGCGCTGGTTCACCTACATCTCGGACTGCGCCGCGGGCGAGGTCCGCACCGTGCTGGGCGACGCCCGGCTGACGCTGAACCGCGAGCCGGCGGGGTCGTACGATCTGCTGATCATCGACGCCTTTTCGTCCGACGCGGTGCCGACGCACCTGCTGACGGTGGAGGCCATCGATGGCTATCTGAAGCTGCTGAAGCCGAACGGTGTGGTGCTGCTGCACCTGTCGAACCGCAACCTGGACATCACCCTTCCGGCCATCGCGGCGGCGGCGGCGCTCGCCAAGCCGAGCCTGCACAATCTGTATCTGGAAGACCTCAGCCAGCCCGACATGGCCATCGCCTCGACGGAGGCCCTGGTCATCTCGCCGACCGAGGCGGGTCTGGCCGATTTCCGGACGAACTCCGACTGGTCCCCGTCGCCGGCGACCCCGGTGCGGCCGTGGACGGACGACTACGTCAATCTGTTCGGCTCGCTGTGGCGGGCGTTCCGGCCGCCGCCCGAACGGCCGGTGTAGTCAGGCCGGAAGGTCGACGGTCGCGATCGCCTGGGCGGCGAGGCCTTCGCCACGGCCGGTGAAGCCCATCGCCTCGGTCGTCGTGGCCTTGACGCTGACGGCGTCGAGCGGGAGCGACAGCAGGGCGGCGAGGCGTTCGCGCATGGCCTGGCGGTGCGGCTTCACCTTGGGCCGCTCGCAGATCAGGGTGACGTCGACATTGACCAGCCGCCCGCCCCGGGCGCGGAGCCGCTCGACGGCGTGGCTCAGGAAGCGGTCGGACGACGCGCCCTTCCACTGCGGATCGCTCGGCGGGAAATGGTCGCCGATGTCGCCGTCGCCCATGGCCCCAAGGATGGCGTCGGTCAGGGCGTGCAGGCCGGCATCGGCGTCGGAATGGCCGATCAGGGTCTGGTCGTGGGCGATCTCCACACCGCACAGCCAAACCGAGGATCCGGGCCCCCAGCGGTGGGCGTCGAAGCCCTGGCCGACACGGGTCCGGCGCGGCAGCAGGGCCTCGGCCATGGCGAAATCCTCCGGCCAGGTCAGTTTCATCAGGCGGGGATCGCCCGGAACCATGGCCACGGTCCGACCCGCCGCCCGGGCGACCTCGACGTCATCGGTCGGGGGCGACTCGTCGGGCCAGGCCGCGTAGGCGGCGCGGATGGCGCCAAGCCGGAACCCCTGCGGAGTCTGCGCCAGCCACAAGCCGTCGCGACTGACCGGCTCGCCCATGACGCCGTCGGCCCCGCGCCTCAGGCTGTCGGCGACCGGCAGGACGGGCAGGGCGGCCTCATGAGTCTCCAGAGCCGCCAGAACCCGCTCGATCGTCGCCGCTTCGAGAAAGGGGCGGGCGGCGTCGTGGATCAGGACCCGGGCCTCGGCCCCTGCGCCGAGCGCGGCGAGCCCGGCCTGGACCGAAGCGGCCCGGGTCGCGGCGCCGGCCACGGCGGACCAGCCCGCCAGCCCCGCCAGCGCCTCTTCGGCCAGGCTTTCGGATCCGGGCGCGACGACGACGACCAGCTCCGAGGCGCCGGCGGACAAGAGGGCTTCCGCCGACCAGCGCAGAACCGGCCGTCCGCCGAGCGGGCGCCACTGTTTGGGTCCGCCCGCGCGGGATCCTGTTCCGGCGGCGACGATGATCGCGGAAAAGCTCATGGCGCCGCTTCTACCCACCGCGCGCGGCGCTGACGAGGGCCCGTTGCGTGGGGAGGCCGGTCTCGGCATCCGCGCCGCAAGCGCCGCCTTATGAGGTCCGCGCCCCGGATTGGACCCGGGGCGGCAAAACCCCTATCTGCCCGCCTCATGCGAAGCGGCCTCCAGATCGGCGACGTGCAGGTGCCCGGACGGGTCCTGACCGCCCCCATGACCGGGATCACCGACCTGCCGTTCCGGCGGCTGGCGAGCCGGCTGGGCGCGGCCTATGTCGCCACCGAGATGGTCGCCGCGGCCGAACTGGCGCGGGCGCGGCCCGATGTGGTGCGGCGCGCGGCGGTGGGCGAGGGCCTGCCGCTGACGGTCATCCAGCTGGTCGGCCGGGATCCGGCGGCCATGGCCGAGGGCGCGCGCATGGCGGAGCGGGCCGGGGCCGACATCATCGATCTGAATTTCGGCTGCCCGGCCAAGGAGGTCACCGGCGCCGCCTGCGGCTCGGCCCTGATGCGCACGCCGGACCTGGCCTGCCGGCTGATCGAGGCGGCGGTGAACGCCACCTCGCGGCCCGTCACCGTCAAGATGCGGCTCGGCTGGGATGACGCCAGCCGCAATGCGCCGGAACTGGCCCGCCGGGCCGAGGCGCTCGGCGTCCGGGCGGTGACCGTGCACGGCCGGACGCGGCAACAGTTCTACACCGGCGTCGCCGACTGGAGCGCTGTCGGCGAGGTCAAGGCGGCGGTGGGCGTGCCGGTGATCGTCAACGGCGACATCGTCACGGCGGAGGACGCCCGGACGGCGCTGGCGCAGTCGGGCGCCGACGCCCTGATGCTGGGCCGTGGCGTCTATGGCCGTCCGTGGCTGGCGGCGCATCTGGAAAGGGCGCTGGCCGACGGGGCGGTGCTGCAGGAGCCGGACGTCGAGGAGCGGCTGGCCATCGTCCTCGAGCATCTGCGCGCCTCGGTCGCCTTCTACGGCATGCCGCTGGGGCTGAAGATGTTCCGCAAACACCTCGGCTGGTACGTCGAACAGGCCCCGTGGCCCGCCGATCCGCTCGAGCGGCGCGCGGCCAAGGCCCGGCTGTGCCGGATCGACGACCCCGGGCAGGTCGAGACCGCCCTGGCCGAGCTGTGGCGAACGGTGACACATTCCGGCAACTCGGCTGTTGATATTGAGCCACAGTTCGCCGAAGCTGGAGCGGCATGACGGACACGCCCTCCACGGCAGCCGAGCCCGACGCCGCCCCTTCGAAAGGGTTGGCGCGCTGGCTCGCCGGCTGGTCAGAGGAGCGCCGGCGCAACACCTTCCTGATCGCCTACACCATCGCCTTCCTGATCACCGTGGCGGCGATCTGGCTGGTCGCGGTGGCGCCCGGCGCCAGCGGGGAAGGGGCCCGGGGGGCGGCGAGCCAGGCCGTCCTCGCCGTCCTGGGCGTCAACCTGCTGATGATCGGCGGTCTGGCGATCGTGGTCGGACGGCGGGTGTTCCTGCTGTTCCAGCAGCGGACCCACGCCGGCTCGAGGCTGCACCTGCGCTTCGTGACGCTGTTCTCCCTGGTCGCGCTCGTCCCGGCGGTGCTGATCGCCCTGGTGTTCGGCGTGCTGGTCAATCGGGGCGTCGACCAGTGGTTCAGCGACAACGTGTCGTCGGCGGTCGAGAACGGGGCCAACATCGGCAGGGCCTACGTCCGCGACATCAGCATCGAGGTCGAATCCGACCTCGCGACCATCGCCAACGAGCTGGCGGCGCCGGAAGCGCGCTCCAGCTTCGATCACCGGATCCAGTTCTCCGAGCTTCTGGCCCAGGTCGCCGACCTGTTCGGCTACCCGGCGCTGTATATCGTCGACGCCCAGGGGCAGGTGCTGGCGCGTGGCGAACTGGCCAATGCTCCCCCCTATTTCGCTCCCTCGCGGCAAGACCTGGAAGAGGCCGCCCAGGGAGAAAACGCGCCTATCGACGTGACCGAAAACCCGGACACCATCCGGACCCTGTACCCGCTGTCGGGCTATGGCGACGCCTACCTCTATCTCGTGCGGCCCCTGCAGCCGGGGCTCATCGCCCAGATGCGCCAGGGCGAATCCGCGATCGTCGCCTACCGCGAGGCGACCGAGAGCCGCGAACGCATCCAGGCCGCCTTCGCCCTGAGCTACATCGAGACGGCCCTGCTGGTGCTGGTCGGCGCGGTGTGGCTGGGCATGTCCGCAGCGACCGCGATCTCGGCGCCGATCGGCCGGCTGGTCGAAGCGGCGGACCGGGTCGCGGGCGGCGACCTGACCGCCCGGGTCGAGGGCGAGGACGGCCCCGGCGAGATCAAGAACCTGAACGCCGCGTTCAACCGCATGACCGGGGACCTCGAGGCGCAGCAGGCCGCGCTGCGCGCCGCGAGCGAGGAGGCCACGGGCCGGACCCGGTTCATCGAGACGGTGTTGTCGGGCGTCTCGGCCGGAGTCATCGGCGTCGACAAGCGCCGGCGGGTCTCGGCCATCAACGACAGCGCGGTTGAGCTTCTCGGGCTGACTGCGGGCGAAGACATCATCGGCCGGCCGCTCGGAGAGGCGGCGCCCGAACTGAGCGAGCTCGCCGGCCGCGCCGAGGCCCACATCGAGGAAGAGATCGACGTCAGCCGGGGCGGCGAGACGCGCCGCCTGCGGGTGCGGATCGAGGGCGGCGTCGGCGGCGAGATGGTGCTGACCTTCGACGACATCACCCGGCTGGTCACGGCCCAGCGCAACGCCGCCTGGCGCGACGTGGCCCGGCGCATTGCTCACGAGATCAAGAACCCGCTGACCCCGATCCAGCTGTCGGCCGAGCGGCTGCGGCGGCGCTACCGCAAACAGGTCGGCGACGACCTGGAGGTGTTCGACCGCTGCACCGAGACCATCATCCGACAGGTCGGGGACATCGGCCGGATGGTCGACGAATTCTCGTCGTTCGCCCGCATGCCGGCGCCGCGCTTCACCGCCGAGAACCCGGCCGAACTGCTGCGCGAGGCGGTGTTCGCCCAGCGCGTGGCCGCGCCGGACATCGGCGTCGAACTCATCGAGCCGCTGCCCGCGGTCATCCTGCACGCCGACGGCCGCATGGTCGGGCAGGCCCTGACCAACATCCTCAAGAACGCCGGCGAGGCGGTGGCGGCGCGGCGGGCGATCGCGCCCAAGGCCGAGGACGGCAAGCGCCCGGGCGTCTCCGCCCGTCTGGAGGTGGAGGACGGCGTCGCCACCTTCGTCATCGAGGACGACGGCGTCGGCCTGCCGGCGCGGGACCGCGACCGCCTGACCGAACCCTATGTGACCACCCGCGAAAAGGGCACCGGCCTTGGCCTGGCCATCGTCAAACGCATCTGCGAGGAGCACGGCGGCGAGCTGAAGCTGGCCGACGCCGAGCAGCTGACCGGCGCCCGGGTGTGCCTTGTCTTCCCCCTGAAATCTCCACTGCAAGCGGCCGCGGCCGGGGGCAGGGACGCGAAAGCGTCCCGGGCCTCGACCGTCACGGCCGACGAATAGCGAGGCGACATGCGATCCACGGGAGCCGATATTCTGGTTGTCGACGACGAGGCCGACATCCGCGAGCTGGTCTCCGGCCTGCTTGAGGACGAAGGCCACGCCGTCCGGGTCGCCTCCAACTCCGACGAGGCGCTGGCCGCGATCCGGGCCCGCAAGCCGTCGCTGGCCCTGCTGGACATCTGGATGCAGGGCGGCGGCCTCGACGGACTGGAGCTGCTGGACGTCATCAAGGAACTGGATCCCGACCTGCCCGTGGTGATGATCTCGGGCCACGGCAATATCGAAACCGCCGTCACCGCGCTGCAGCGCGGCGCTTACGACTTCATCGAAAAACCGTTCAAATCCGATCGGTTGGTGGTGGTTGTTCAAAGAGCGCTGGAAGCGTCGTCGCTGAAGCGCGAGAACCGCCGGCTGCGAGCCCAGGTGGCGGCTCCGACGGGCTTCATCGGCCGGTCGGCGGCGGCGCAGGCGCTGCGCAGCACCATCGCCAAGGTCGCGCCCGCCAACAGCCGGGTGTTGATCTCCGGCCCGCCCGGCTGCGGCAAGGAGCTGGTCGCGCGCCAGATCCACGAGGCCAGCGCCCGCTCGCGCGGCGAGTTCGTGGCCATCGCCGCGGCGGGGATGACGCCCGAGCGCCTCGATCTCGAACTGTTCGGCGAGGAGGGCCAGGACGGCCGTCCCAGCAAGATCGGCGTGTTCGAGCGGGCCCACAACGGCACCCTCTATCTCGACGACGTCGGCGACATGCCGCGCGAGAGCCAGAGCCGCATCCTGCGCGTGCTGGTCGAGCAGCGCTTCCGCCGCGTCGGCGGCGAGCAGGACGTGCAGGTCGACGTGCGGGTGATCACCTCCACCTCGCGCGACCTGAAGCAGGAGATCGCCGAGGGCCGTTTCCGCGAGGACCTGTTCCACCGCCTGAACGTGGTGCCGATCCGGGTGCCGGCCCTGTCGGAGCGGCGCGAGGACATCCAGGAACTGGTCGACTATTTCATCGAGACGCTGGCCGTCTCCCAGGGCCTGCCGCGGCGGCGGCTGGGCGACGACGCCATCGCCGTGCTGCAGGTCCATCCGTGGCCGGGCAACGTCCGCCAGCTGAGGAACAACGTCGAACGGCTGTTGATCCTCGCCACGGGCGATCCGAGCGAGCCGATCGGGGCCGACGCCCTGCCGCAGGAGGCGACCAGCGCCGGGGCGAGCGGCTCGCTGGGCGCGGAACGGATCATCGCCCTACCGCTCCGGGAAGCCCGCGAGGTGTTCGAGCGGGAGTATCTGGCGGCGCAGATCATGCGCTTCGGCGGCAACATCTCGCGCACCGCCGCCTTCATCGGCATGGAACGCTCGGCCCTGCACCGAAAGCTGAAGTCTCTGGGCGTCTCGCCCGCGCGCGGCGCGGTCGACGAGGACGAAGAGGGAGTCGTCGAGGCATGAGCCGCGTCGCCTACGTCAACGGCGCCTACCGCCCGCACGCGGACGCGACGGTGCACGTCGAGGACCGCGGCTTCCAGTTCGCCGACGGGGTCTATGAAGTCTGGTCGGTGTTCGACGGCCGCCTGGCCGATTTCGACGGCCACATGACCCGGCTGCACCGCAGCCTGGCCGAACTCCGCATTCCGGTCCCGATGACGCGCGAGGCGCTGGGGCAGGTGCTGAAGGAGACGGTCCGGCGCAATCGGGTGCGCGAAGGCTTGGTCTACATCCAGGTGACGCGCGGCACGGCGCGGCGCGACCACCCGTTCCCGCCCGAAGGCACCCCGCCGAGCGTGATCGTCACCGCCCGCTCGCTGCCGCTGTCGAAAGGCAATGCGGCGGCGGCAAAGGGCGTGGCCGTGATCACCCAGCCGGACATCCGCTGGGGCCGCTGCGACATCAAGACCGTCGGCTTGCTGCCCAATGTGCTGGCCAAGCAGGCGGCGAAGGAACGCGGCGCCGCCGAGGCCTGGATGGTCGACGAGATGGGGCTGGTCACCGAAGGCTCCTCGACCAACGCCTGGATCATCGACGAGACCGGCAAGCTGCGCACGCGGGATACCCAGTCGAACATCCTGCACGGCATCACCCGCGCCGCGGTGATGCGGATGGCGGCCGAGGAGGGGCTTGAGGTCGAGGAGCGGGCCTTCTCGGTCGATGAGGCCAAGCGGGCCAAGGAGGCCTTCTACACCTCGGCCAGCGGCTTCGTGATGCCGGCGGTGTCGATCGACGGGGCGAAGATCGGCGACGGCAAGCCGGGGCCGGTCGCGACGAAGCTGCGCGCGCTCTACATCGAACAGGCCCGCCACGACGCCATCTAGGCGTTGCGACCGGCGCGGGGGCGTTTATGGTGCCCGGGCCGGCGTCGATCGGCCAGTGAAACAACAAGAACAGGCTGAACCTGCCATGTCGCAAGACAAGTCCAAGAACCTTCAGGACACCTTTCTCAACAGCGTCCGCAAGACCAAGACGCCGCTGACCATCTTCCTCGTCAACGGGGTCAAGCTGCAGGGCATCGTCACCTGGTTCGACAATTTCTGCGTCCTGCTGCGCCGGGATGGCCAGTCGCAGCTGGTCTACAAGCACGCCATCTCGACCATCATGCCGTCGGCGCCGGTGCAGCTGTACGAGCCGGAAGCGGACGAGGACTGAGGGTTTGGGGGATAGCCGCGCGGGCCTTCCATACCTATCTGTCGCCCCCCGCTGATCCCAGAGAGCATACGCCCACTTGGCCACCCAACTGATCGACCACGCCGTCCCGCTGATCCGGGCCCTCGTCATCCACCCCGAGCGTTCGGGCTTCGGCGCGAGCGAAAGCTCGCGGCAGTCGACCGAGCGGCTGGAGGAGGCCGTCGGCCTCGCGCGTGCGCTGGACCTCGATGTGCGCGGCGAAGAGATCGTGCGGGTCCGCAAGCCTGCGCCCGCGACCCTGTTCGGTTCCGGCAAGGTTGAAGAGCTGGCGGCGTTGGTGCGCGCCGCCGAGGCCGAGGCCGTGGTCGTCGACGACGATCTGTCGCCGGTGCAGCAGCGCAATCTGGAGAAGGCCTGGGACTGCAAGGTCATCGACCGGACGGGCCTGATCCTCGAGATCTTCGGCCGCCGGGCGCGGACGAAGGAGGGCCGGCTGCAGGTCGAACTGGCGCGGCTCGACTATGAGCGGTCGCGGCTGGTGCGGACCTGGACCCACCTGGAGCGGCAGCGCGGCGGCACCGGCTCGACCGGCGGCCCCGGCGAAACCCAGATCGAACTGGACCGGCGGCTGATCGCCGACCGCATCGTCAAGCTGAAGGCCGAGCTGGAGGAGGTGCGGCGGACGCGCGGCCTGCACCGCAAGCAACGCCAGAAGGTCCCGTTCCCGACGGTGGCCCTGGTCGGCTACACCAACGCCGGCAAGTCGACGCTGTTCAATCGGCTGACGGGCTCCGAGGTGCTGGCCAAGGACCTGCTGTTCGCTACCCTGGACACCACCCAGCGCACCATCCGCCTGCCGCAGGGACGGCCGGCGATCGTGGCCGACACGGTCGGCTTCATCTCCGACCTGCCGCACGAACTGGTCGAGAGCTTCCGCGCCACGCTGGAAGAGGTCGGCGAGGCCGATCTGATCCTGCACGTGCGCGACATCGCCTCGCCCGACAGCGACGCCCAGCGCAAGGACGTCGAGGCGGTGCTGGAGCAGATCGAGACGCCGGAGGGCAAGACGCGGCGGGTGCTCGAAGTCTGGAACAAGATCGACCTGCTGGACGACGAGACCCGCGAGGCGGTGCTCGGGCAGGCCGAGCGTCTGCAAGCGCAGGGCGAGGCCGTCGCGGTCTCGGCCTGGACCGGGGAGGGGATCGAGCTGCTGCGCGAGACCATCGCCTCGCTGATCGACGACGATCCGGAGACGGAGCTGGTGCTGGACCCGTCACAGGGCGAGGCGCTGGCCTGGCTCTACGAAAACGGCCGGGTCACCGGGCGTGAGACGGACGACGAGGGCCGGACGCATGTCGTAGTGCGGTTGCACCCGGCGGCGTTGGGGCGGTTCGAGCGGCAGTTCGGCGTTTGAGCGCAGGCGCCGGGCGTTGATCAGCTTGTCTCCTCCCTGTTCGCGCAGCGAATGGGGAGGGGGACCATCCGGAGCCGCAGGCGACGGATGGTGGAGGGGTCAGCCGGTGCGCCGCTCCAGGGCCGTCCGCGCGATGAAGTCGAGCACATCATCGAGGTGAACCCTCACGCTCTCCGCCGCCAGTCGCATCACCCGAATATTCTGTTCCCGCAGCCAGGCGGTGCGTCGGCGATCATGTGCGATCCGGTTCGGCTGATCATGGCATTGCCCGTCCACCTCAACCGCCAGTCTCGCTTCGGCGCAGTAGAAGTCGAGAATGTAGGGGCCAATCGGGTGCTGGCGCCGGAACTTGAGCCCGCGAAGCCGGCGGCGTCGCAGTTGGACCCACAGCCGCGCCTCGGGCGGCGACAAGCGTCGTCGAAGGGCGCGGGCTCTTTCGACTGTCAGGAGTGCGGTCATCTACCCCTCCACCATGCTTCGCATGGTCCCCCTCCCCATCGCTTCGCGACAGGGAGGAGACGGTAGGTGTGTGCGTTTTACGTGTCTATCGTTTACAATCTACGCGAGTGGTCGGGGTTCAGGCCCGCTCCGCCGCCTTCGCCGCGTCCCACAGCCCGTCCATCTCGGCCAAGTCCGACTGCTCCGGCGTCCGCCCGTCCTTCGCCAGTTCCGCCTCGATGAACCCGAACCGCCGGACGAATTTCGCATTGGCGCCGCGCAGGGCGTCCTCCGGCTCGACGCCCAGCTTGCGGGCCAGATTGGCGAGGACAAAGAGCAGGTCGCCCATCTCGTCGCGGGCCTTGTCGAGGTCGCCGGCGGCGATCTCGGCGCGGAGTTCGGCGACCTCCTCGTCCAGCTTGTCGAAGACCTCGTCGGTGGAGGGCCAGTCGAAGCCCACGCGGGCGGCGCGCTTCGTCAGTTTCGCGGCTCGGGCGAGGGCGGGCAGGCCGACCGGGACGTCGTCGAGCACGCCATGCTGGGCCTTGGCCTTGCGTTCACCGGCCTTGATGTCCTCCCAGCGCGCCTTCTGGGCGGCGCCGTCCGGTTTCGCGGCCTCATCGCCGAAGACATGCGGATGGCGGCGTTCGAGCTTGTCGGCGATGGCGTTCGCCACGTCGTCGAAGGCGAACAGACCCTGCTCCTCGGCCATGCGGGCGTGGAAGACGACCTGGAACAGCAGGTCGCCCAGTTCGCTCTTCAGCTCGTCGAAATCGCCGCGCTCGATGGCGTCGGCGACCTCGTAGGCCTCCTCCAGCGTGTAGGGCGCGATGGTGGCGAAGGTCTGCTCGACGTCCCAGGGGCAGCCGCCGACCGGATCGCGCAGCTTCGCCATGATGGCGTTGAGGCGGTCGATCGGGGTCATGCGGGCTCCGCGGCCGCGGCGGCGTCCCGCTCGGCCAGCCGGGCGCGGACCTCGGCGTGGCGGGCGGCGTCGAGCGGATAGCGGTTCAGCACCCAGGCGGAGGCGAACAGCAGCACCGTCGGCACGGCGAGGAACAGGATCGACAGGGTGGTCAGGGCCGTAGACCCGTTGGCCGCGCCGGGCGTCTGGTCGAAGCCGACCCAGCCGAGGATGATCAGCACGCCGACGCTGATCGCGTAGCCCAGCTTGGTGGTCAGGCTGAGGAAGGAGAACAGCAGGCCCATGCGGTCGTCGCCGGTCTCCAGCCGGACCTCGTCGGCGACGTCGGCCATCATGGCGCGGGTCAGCAGCAGGCCGGCCGCATAAGGCAGGCCGGCGATGAACAGGCCGATGGCGGTGACGGTGAAATTCCCCGTCGGCAGAAAGCCGACCAGGGCGTAGAGGACGGCGAAGGCGACCGAGGCGATCTGCAGGGCCCGGTCCTTGCCCAGCCGCACCGCCAGCCAGCTCCAGAACGGCGCGGCCAGCAGGCCGGCGACGAAATACAGCACCATGAAGATCTGGCTGGCGCCGCGGTCGAAGCCCTTGATGCTCTCGAAATAGAAGAACAGCAGCGCGCCCGTGATGCCGGGGGCGATCCCGAGGAACAGGTCGCAGAGCAGCACCTTGCGGACGACCCGCCGCTGGAACAGGGCGATCCAAGCCTTCAGCGCGCCGTGCGGCTGCGCCTTCACGGTCTGGGGTTCGGGCGCGATCAGCACGGCGGCGAGCAGGGTGACGGGCAGGCTGATCAGGATGAACCATCCCATGGCCCGCACCCCGTCCTCATAGCTGCCCAGGTCGGCCTTCATCACCACGGTCGGAATGAACAGGGCGATCAGCACGCCGACGATGTTGGCCGCCTGCCACCAGCCGTAGAGGCGCGACCGCTCGTCGTACTGGGGCGCCAGAACCGCGCCCCAGGCCAGCTGCGCCAGGGTGGTGATCGAAAAGCCGAGGTAGAGCACCAGCAGCCAGCCGAACAGATAACCGAAGCCGGCCCCCGGCTTGACGAAGAAGATGAAGGCGACGGCCAGCATCAGCACGGGCGTGCCGAGCGTCAGCCACGTCCGGTAGGGGCCCCATTTGCTGCGGGTGCGGTCCATGCCCCAGCCGACCACGGGATCGAAGAAGATGTCGATCATCCGCACCAGCAGGAAGGCGGCGCCGACCGCCGCGAGGTCGAGACCGACGTACTGGCTGTAGAAGGCGGGCAGGCTCACCGCGAGCGGCAGGCCGACGGCGGCGTAGGGCAGGCAGGGCCCGGAAAAGGCGGCCAGCACGAGGTTGGAGCGGCGCGGCGCGCTGGGAGCCGGGGCGGGCGAGGCGGCGTCGGTCATGAACGGATCCGGAGCGCGGCGGATGAGTCGCCCGCCCCCTCACCATGCCGATTTTGAGCGTCGCGCGCGAGCACCCGCCGCGCCGTGTCCGGCACGAAGGGAAGGGCCTTGCCGTCGACACAGGCCTGGGGTCACCATTGGACCATGTCGAAGCGCGTCTTCCTGTCGATGCTGGCCGCCCTGCCGCTCCTTCTCGGGGCGATCGCGGGCGCGGGAGAGGCGCGGGCGCAGGGGCGAACCCGCGCGGCCGAGGCCTGCGAGGCCGGGGCCGTCGAATGGGGCGCGCCAGCCTTCGCCAACGGGGTCTCGCATTACGCCCTCGAATGGTCCCCGTACGGCGCCGCGGAATGGGGCTGGGAGACCTATCTGCCGCTGATCCAGAGGGAGATCGGCACGGATTGCGCTCCCAACTCCCCGGTCTTCGCCCGCGCCCTGGCGGAGTTCCAGTACGCCCACGCCCTGCCGCCCACCGGCTGGTTCGACCCGGCCACATTCCAGGTCTTGCGCGGGGTCTGGCAGGAGCGCCGACCGTTCATCATGGCGCGGGTGCGCGAGGAGCCGTGCCCGGAGCCGCCGCCGCTGTACCAGCTCGGCTACCTCGTCGAATCGGAGGAGCACGCCGACCGCCTCACCCGGTTGCTGCGCCGCGACGTGCTGGACGCCTACCGGCGGCTGGTCGCCGCCGCCCGGGCCGAGGTTCCGGAGGTCGCCGCCGACCCCGAGCTGCTGCAGATCTTCTCCGCCTTCCGCGATCCCGAGGCCGACGCCGCCCGCTGCGCCGCCCAGGGCAATTGCGACGGCCTGCGCCGCGCCGTCTGCTCGCCGCACCGCACCGGCACCGCCGTGGACCTGTATGTCGGCCAACTCGCCGACCTGGGGGTCGACAACACCTCGCCGGCCAGCCGGCTGCACATGACCCGCACCGCCACCTACCGCTGGCTGGTGAAGAACGCCGGGCGGTTCGGCTTCGTGCCCTATGTCTATGAGCCGTGGCACTGGGAATGGGTCAGCCCCACCGGCGACTATGCGGTGACTGCGGCGGCCCCATGATCCGGCCGCTGACCAACGGGGAGGCGGCCCTGGCGCGCGAGGCGTTCGGCGACGCCCTGCGCTGTGAGAGCATCCGTTTCGTGACCGCTCCGTGGCCGTTCGACCGCGCCTTCGTGGCCGGCCGCTGGTTCGGACGGGAGTGGATCGTCTGGCCCCGTCACACCCTTGCGGCCGACATCGCCGCGGAGCCGCTGCGCACGCAGGCGGTGCTGATCCATGAGCTGACCCACGTCTGGCAGGCCCAGCAGGGGGTCAATCTGCTGACCGGCAAGCTGAGGGCGGGCGACCGGCCGGCCTCCTACGAATACCCGACCGGCATGGACTGCAGCTGGGGTGACCTGAACATTGAGCAGCAGGCGATGGTGGTGGAGCATCGTTTCCGCCTGCTCCATGGCGGAGCCGCGCCGGCGCCGCCTGACTTCTACGACCGCGTCTGCCCGGTGGGGCCGCGCATCCGGGGCTGAAGCGGATGGTTGTCGTTCAGAACACAGCCCCCATATCTGGCACATCATTTGTTACAGATTGAGGAATGACGATGACGCCGACACGCCAACCCGCCCTGTTCTTCGGACACGGCTCGCCCATGAACGCGCTCGGCGGCCCCCATGCGGACGCCTGGCGCGCGCTCGGCCGCACGATCGGCAAGCCCCGCGGCGTGGTCATGGTCTCGGCCCACTGGGAAACCGAAGGCCTCGCGGTGACCGCCCAAGCTTCACCTCAAACCCTCCATGATTTCGGCGGCTTCCCTGCAGAACTGCATGCGATGCAGTATCCGGCGCCGGGTTCACCGACGCTGGCGTTGCGGGTCGCAGCCCTGACCGGCGCCGCGCCGACCGAGCAATGGGGGCTGGATCACGGGACCTGGTCGGTGCTGGCCCATGTCTGGCCCGAAGCCGACGTCCCCGTGGTGCAGCTTTCGCTCGACCGTCGGCTCGACGCCCGCGGCCATTTCGAACTCGCCCGGCGTCTCGCGCCGCTGCGGGACGAGGGGGTGGTGATCGCCGGCTCGGGCGACTTCGTGCACAACCTGCGCACCTGGAAGCGGGCAGGGGGCGAGCCCTACGCGTGGGCGACGCAGTTCAACGAGGCGGTGAAGGCGGCCCTGGTCCGTGGCGATGACGAGGCCCTGATCGACTGGGTCGGACTGGCCGAGGACGCGCAATTGAGCGTGCCCACCGACGAGCATTTCCTGCCGCTGCTGTATGTCGCCGCCCAGCGGATGCCGGGCGACGACGTCAGCTTCTTCAACGACGTCATCGAGGGCGGATCGATCTCGATGACAGGCGTTCGGATCGGCTAGGCGGCGGGCTTTCGCATCGCCGCGTCGACGCTCCAGGGCCCGGGCCCGGCCGCGACGAAATACAGGAAGACGAAACAGTACAGGACGATCGTCTCGCCGCCGTTGGTGAACGGAAGCAGCGACTGGGTGCCGTGCACCGCCCAATAGCCGACGGCGCAGAAGCCGCAGGCCAGGAAGGCGACCGGACGGGTGAACAGCCCGATCAGGAACAGGGCGCCGAGCAGCAGCTCGAACGGACCCGAGAGGCCGGCGAGGTTGAAGCCGATCGGCGGCAGGCCCTCGGCGGCGGGAAAGCCCAGCACCTTGGCGGTGCCGTGGCAGACGAACAGAAAGCCCGTGACGATGCGCAGCAGGCTGAGCAACTGCGGCTGATAGGCGGTAAACCGGTCGAACATGGGTCCCTCCCTCAATGGGACGGCCAGTCTGGAACGGAGTCGGTGTCGGTTACAACAAGAGTCCGCTTCCGGACTCAGGCGGCCTTATCGAGCTCGACCATCTGCTGGATGGCGACGTAGTCGGTCTTGCCTGTGCCCAGCACCGGCACCTCGCCGACGCGCATGATCTTCTTGGGCACGGCCAGTTCCGGCGCGCCATGACTGCGCGCCCATTCGGCCAGGCGCGAGACGTCGGCGTCCTTGCGGTCGGTGACCAGCACCAGCTTCTCGCCCTTGCGGCTGTCGGGCACGGAGACCACCGCGTGGCGCGCCTCGGGCCAGACCGCGCTGGCCAGGCCCTCGACCGCGGTCAGCGAGACCATCTCGCCGCCGATCTTGGCGAACCGCTTCACCCGACCGAGGATGCAGACGTAGCCCTCGTCGTCGATGGCGACGATGTCGCCCGTGTCGTGCCAGCCGTCTGCCAGAGGTTCGATCGCCATGGGATCGTCGGCCGACAGATAGCCTTCCATGACGTTGGGCCCGCGCAGATAGAGCCGGCCGCCCTCGTCGATGCCGTCGACCTTGTCGAGACGCCATTCCATGCCGGGCAGGACCTGGCCGACCGTGCCGGGCCGGTTGCGGTCCGGATGGTTGACCGCCACGACCGGCGCGGCCTCCGTGGCGCCGTAGCCCTCCAGCAGCTTGAGGCCGTGGAAGCGGGTGTTGAACAGGTGGTGGGTCTCGTCGCGTACGCGTTCGGCCCCGGCCACCACGAACTCCAGGGTGGCGAAGTCGTCCGGCCCGGCCACGCGGGCGTACTGGTTCAGGAAGGTGTCTGTGGCGAACAGGATCGACGCCTTCACCTGCGGCAGCAGCTCGACGATCTGCTTGGCGTGCAGGGGCGAGGGGTACTGGAACGCCTTCATGCCTTGCAGCAGCGGCAGCAGCACCCCGCCGGTCAGGCCGAAGCAGTGGAAGGTCGGCAGCGGGTTGAACATCACCCATTCGGGCTTGAGCTCGATGTGCTGCGCCACCTGGCGGCAGTTGGCCACCAGGTTCCACTGGCTGAGCACGACGCCCTTGGGCGCGCCGAAGCTGCCGGAGGTGAACAGCACCACGCCGGGCGACGACGGCTCCGTCCTGACCCGGAACCGCCTCGGCATCAGCCCGGCCATCAGGCCGTACAGCTTGTCGGGCAGGCCGATCGACTTGCGCACGTCGTCCAGCCAGACGACCTCGGCCACGCTCTCGATATGGCCGATCAGCTCTTCGAGCTTGGCCTGCTGGATGAAGCGTTTCGCGGTCAGCACCTTGCCGACCCCGGCCGCCTTGATGGCCGCCTTCACGTTGCGCTCGCCGGAGGTGAAGTTGAGCATCACCGGCACCCGGCCGTGGGCGTGCAGGCCGTAGAAGGTGACCACCACCCCCATGCTGGAAGGCAACAGGATGGCGACCCGCTCGCCGACTTCGGTCATGGCGGCGATCTTGCGGCCGAGCACGAAGGCGGCGCGGATCAGGCCGGTGTAGGTGAGGGGCTTGCGATCCTGGTCCTCCAGGATCTCCTTGTCGCCGTAGGTTTCGCGGGCCGCGATCAGGGCGTCGAAGATCGTTTCCTCAACGGCCTTGGGGTCCAGGGGTACGCGCAAAGACAGCCTCCGTGGCGCGTTGGCCGCGCCTTGTCCGAACGCGCAAACTAGAGCGGGGCGGTGGCGATGAAAAGATACGTTACCTTGCGTGAGGTTCCGCCTCGCCTTGCCTTCGCCACCCGGAAAGACGACATAGCGGTTTCGCAACGCCCGGAGCCCGCGACGCCTTGGTCACGCTGATCGACACCCTGACGAAGACGCCGGCCGAGTTGCGTCACCCGGAAAAGCAGAACCGGCCCGAAACGGCGGTGCTGAAGAAGCCCGACTGGCTGCGCGTCAAGGCGCCCGGCTCGGGCCAGTACAACGCCACCCGGGCGATCGTGAAGGAGAAGGGTCTCCATACGGTCTGCGAGGAGGCGGCCTGCCCGAACATCGGCGAGTGCTGGAGCCAGAAGCACGCCACCCTGATGATCATGGGCGACACCTGCACGCGGGCCTGCGCCTTCTGCAACGTCAAGACGGGCCTGCCGCAGGCCCTGGACCCCGACGAGCCGGTGAAGGTCGGTCTGGCGGTGCAGCAGATGGGGCTGAACCACGTGGTCATCACCTCGGTTGACCGCGACGACCTGTCGGACGGCGGCGCGGCCCATTTCGCCGAGGTGGTGCGCCAGATCCGCCTGCAGGCGCCGGGCACGACGATAGAGATCCTGACGCCCGACTTCCTGCGCAAGGACGGTGCGGCCGAGGTGATGATCGACGCCACGCCGGACGTCTTCAACCACAACCTCGAGACCGTGCCGCGGCTGTATCTGAAGATCCGGCCGGGCGCCCGCTACTTCCACAGCCTGCGCCTGCTGCAGATGGTCAAGGAGCGCGACCCCAACCAGTTCACCAAGTCCGGCATCATGGTCGGCCTGGGCGAGACCCGCGAAGAGGTCATGCAGGTGATGGACGACATGCGCTCCGCCGGCGTCGATTTCATCACCATCGGCCAGTACCTCCAGCCGACCCGCAAACACGCGGCCATCGAGCGGTTCGTGACGCCGGAAGAGTTCAAGGCCTATGAGGCGATCGCCCGGGCCAAGGGCTTCCTGATGGTGTCGTCCTCGCCCCTGACTCGCAGCTCGCACCACGCCGGCGAGGACTTCGCGCGGCTGAAGGCGGCGCGTCTGGCTCAGACGGGCCGCTGAGCCGCCGTTGGCCGTCCACAGCGTCACCAAAATCCTCCCCTGGCAGCCGGAACAACTCGCCGCGCTGGTCGCCGACGTGCGCGCCTATCCGGAGTTCGTGCCGTGGGTGTCGTCGATGCGGGTCTGGGGCGCGCGAGACGAGGCCCCGGGCGTGACCCTGGTCGACGCCGAGGCCGGCGTCGGCTTCTCCTTCCTCAAGGAACGGTTCTCGACCTGGGTCCGGCACGACCGCAATGCGCCCAAGGTGGAGGTGGGGCTGCTGCGCGGCCCGTTCCATCACCTGAAGAACCGCTGGGAATTCTTCCCGCACCCCGAGGGCACACGCGTCGAGTTCTTCATCGACTTCGCCTTCAAGTCGCGGCTGCTCGACATGATGCTGCAGGCCAATTTCGACCGCGCCGTCGGCAAGCTGATGCACTGTTTCGAGGCCCGGGCGGCGCATCTCTACGGCCCCAAGGGATGAGCTTCGATTTCGACGCCGTGGTCGTGGGGGCCGGGGCCGTCGGACTGGCCTGCGGACGATCGCTGGCGGCGCGCGGCCTTTCCGTCCTGGTGCTTGAGAAGGAACCGCACATCGGCCAGGGCGTCTCCTCGCGCAACAGCGAGGTCATTCACGGCGGCCTCTACTATCCGACCGGCTCGCTGAAGGCGCGGTTCTGCGTGCAGGGTCGGCGGCAGCTGTACGCCTTCCTCGACAGCCACAAGGTCGACTATCGCCGCTGCGGCAAACTGGTGGTGGCGACCGACGAGGCCGAGGTCCCCCGCATCGAGGCTATCTTCGAACAGGCCACGGCCAACGAGGTGGAGAACCTTGAGCATCTGACCGGCGCCCAGGTCCGGGCGCTGGAGCCGGGGCTGAACGCCCATGCCGCCATCCTGTCGCCCGAGAGCGGCGTGTTCGACAGCCACGGATACATGCTGGCCCTGCAGGGCGAGATCGAGGACGCCGGCGGTTCGGTCGTGATCTCCACGCCCTTCGAACGGGCCGAGCCGCTGCCCGGCGGCGGGTTCGCGGTCACGGCGGGCGGGGAGGGCGGGGCGACCCTGACCGCCCGCCTGCTGGTCACCGCTCCCGGTCTGGCGGCGCAGGACGTCGCCGGGCGCATCGCCGGCTATCCTGTCGAACGGATTCCCGCGGGCCATTTCGGCAAGGGCGTCTACTTCCGGCTGACCGGCAAGGCGCCGTTCGAGCGGCTGATCTATCCGCCGCCGATCCCGGGCGCGCTGGGCACCCACTACCGCAAGGATCTCGGCGGGCAGGCCGTGTTCGGGCCGGACCTCGAATATGTCGGGGGCGAGGACTATTCGGTCGATCCGGCCAAGGCGGCGGAGTTCGAACACTACATCCGCCGCTTCTGGCCCGGCCTGCCGCAGGGGGCGCTGACGCCCGACTACGCCGGCGTCCGACCGAAGCTGCACGGGCCGGGCGAGCCGCAGCCGGACTTCCAGCTCCATGGCCGCGACGTCCATGGCGTCGACGGCCTGCTGGCGCTGTTCGGCATCGAAAGCCCGGGCCTGACCAGCTCACTGGCCATCGGTGAGGCGGCGGCGGAGGGTCTCGTGCATGACTGACCTGACCTTCCGCGATGCGACGCCGGCCGATATTCCGGCCCTGCACCAACTGATCGAAAGCGCCTATCGCGGCGAGGCGTCGCGGGCCGGCTGGACCACGGAGGCGGACCTGCTGGCCGGCCAGCGCACCGACCCGGAGGACCTCGCCGACATTCTGGCCGACCCGGCCCAGGCCCTGCTGACGGCCTGGCGAGGGGAGGCGCTGATCGGCTGCATCCTGATCGCCGACCAAGGGCAGGGCACGGGCTATTTCGGCATGCTGTCGGTAAGCCCGACCCTGCAGGGCGCAGGCCTGGGGCGGCGGTTGGTCGAAGCGGCGCATGACGCCCTGCGCGACCGCTTCGACGCCCGTCGCGTGCGCATCTCGGCGTTTCCACAGCGCGAGACCCTGCTGGCCTGGTATGAGCGGCTGGGCTATCGCCTGACCGGCGAGACCCTGCCGTTCCCGTACGGCAATCCCCGGTTCGGCCTGCCGCTGCGGGACGACCTCCATTTCGTGGTCATGGAACGCCCACTGGCTTGACCATTCATCCCGCGCGCCGCACTGGCGGGGACATGGAGATCGTCACCGCCCGCCTGAAGCTGAGGAGCGCCCGCGAGGACGACCTTCAGGCCATGCACGCCGTGCTGTCGGACGCGCGCGCGACGCGCTGGTGGTCGACCCCGGCGCACGACAGCCTCGAACAGACGCAGGACTGGCTGAACGGCATGATCGCCAACGGGCCGGACAACCCCGACTTCGTCATCGAGCAGGACGGGCGCGTGATCGGCAAGGCGGGCTTCTGGCGGTTGCCCGAGGTCGGCTACATCCTGCATCCAGACCACTGGGGTCGGGGACTGGCGGGCGAGGCCGTGGCGGCCGCCATCGACCACGTCTTCGCCACCCGCGACCTCGACGACCTGACCGCCGATGTCGATCCGGACAACGCCGCGTCGATTCGCCTGCTCGAGCGGCTGGGCTGGGCAAGGACCGGTTTCGCCGAACGCACCTGGCATGTCGGCGGCGAGTGGAAGGACAGCCTCTACTACGGGCTTTCGCGGGCGGTCTGGAGCGCGCGTCTCCAGACTTGAACTCCCCGGCGGGTTCAGGCATAAGCCCGCGCTCACGTGGCGGCTCTTCCGAGGGCCGCCGCAATTGTTTTCGCGCTTTCGGTCTTACAGACCCTTGGCGCCCGACCCTAAGAAGATTGAGACGGACATGGCCGTTCCGAAGCGCAAAGTATCGCCCTCGCGTCGCAACATGCGCCGCGCCCACGACTCGCTGGGCACGAACGCCTACACCGAGGACAAGGACACGGGCGAGCTGCGCCGCTCGCACCACATCGACCTGAAGACCGGCACCTACCGCGGCCGCCAGGTTCTGACCCCGAAGGAAGACTAGGTCTTTCGACCGGTTCGGGCCCCAAGGTCGGTGTCCGGGGCCGACGAAGCTTTTCACGGCGCGCGATAGCCTCGCGCGCCGTTTTCGTGCCTTGTGTCCGGCATCGCAACGCTGGAGACCTCCCATGATCCGCCTTGTCGCCCTCGGTTCGGTCGCCGTTCTGTCCCTCGCCGCCTGCGGCGCGCCTCCGCCCGAGTCGGCTGATGCGCCCGCCGACCCGGCCGCTCCGACCAGTCCGATGGAGCCGGGTGCGCCCGTCTCGGCCGCCGAGAAGCTGACCGCCCAGGGCTTCGGCCCCCTGCGCATCGGCATGACCCGGGCCGAGGTCGAAGCCGCGCTCGGGCCGGACTCCGATCCCGAAGCCGTCGGCGGGCCGGATCCCGCCTCCTGCGACATGTTCCGTCCGGCGCGGGCGCCCGAGGGGCTGCTGGTCATGGTCGAGAACGGTGTGCTGACCAGCGTCTGGCTGACCCGCAACACCACGATCGAGACCGACCGGGCGCTGAACATCGGCGACCACGCCGCCGAGGTGAAGCGCGTCTACGGCGCCGCCGCCGAGGTCGTACCGCACAAGTACGAGCCCGCTCCCTCTGAATACATCACGGTCTGGTCGACGGCCGATCATCAGATCGCCGCCGCGCGCGGCCTCGTCTACGAGATCGGCCAGGACGGCCGCGTGCAGTCGATCGCCGGCGGCGGGCCCAGCATCCAGTACGTCGAGGGCTGCGCCTGAGAGGACCTGCGTCGGCTTTTGACGGGCTGGTCGACCAGACTGGCGGGATGAAGCCGCCGCACCTCCGTCTCCGCCCCGTCCGCCAGCGACCCCGAACTGGCCGGAGTGCCGAAGCGGCCGATGTTTTCGCGGCCATTCCGGCCACGTGCCCCGCCACGCCTTCCTTGCCCCCGCGGCCCCGCGCGGGCTAAACGCGAGCGACCCATCTCCTCCGTGACAGAGCCGTCCCCATGACCGATATCGCCGACATCGCCGCCCGTATGATCCTCGACAGCCGGGGCAATCCGACGGTCGAGGTGGATGTCATCCTCGATGACGGCAGCTTCGGGCGCGCGGCGGTGCCCTCGGGCGCCTCCACGGGCGCGCACGAGGCGGTCGAGTTGCGCGACGGCGACAAGGATCTGTGGGGCGGCAAGGGCGTCGGCAAGGCCATCGACGCCGTCAACGGCGAGATCTTCGACGCCCTCAGCGGCATGGACGCCGAAGACCAGCGCCGCATCGACGAGGCCCTGATCGGCCTCGACGGCACGGCCAACAAGAGCCGACTGGGCGCCAACGCCATCCTTGGCGTCAGCCTGGCCTGCGCCAAGGCCAGCGCCATCTCGGCCGGCCTGCCGCTGCACCGCTACATCGGCGGCGTCTCGGCCCGCATCCTGCCCACCCCGATGATGAACATCATCAACGGCGGGGCCCACGCCGACAATCCGATCGACATCCAGGAGTTCATGATCCTGCCGACCGGCGCGGACAGCTTCTCGGAAGCCCTGCGCATGGGCGCCGAGATCTTCCATGCCCTGAAGAAGCAGCTGAAGGACGCCGGCCACAACACCAACGTCGGCGACGAGGGCGGCTTCGCCCCGAACCTGGCCTCGGCCGAGGAGGCGCTGAGCTTCATCACCAAGGCCGGGCAGGCGGCGGGCTATCTGGCCGGCGAGGACTTCCATCTCGGCCTCGACGTGGCGGCGACGGAATTCTTCAAGGACGGCAAATACGTCATGGCCGGGGAGGGCAAGACCCTGGAGGCGGAGGCCATGGTCGGCTACCTCGCCGACCTGTGCGAACGCTTCCCGATCGTCTCGATCGAGGATGGCTGCGCCGAGGACGACTTCGACGGCTGGAAGCTGCTGACGGACCGGCTGGGCGACCGGGTGCAGATCGTCGGCGACGACCTGTTCGTCACCAACCCGGCCCGCCTGGCCGCCGGCATCGGCGAGGGATTGGCGAATTCCATCCTGATTAAAGTCAATCAGATCGGCACCTTGTCCGAAACTCTTGACGCAGTGGATATGGCGCACCGGGCCGGATACACCGCCGTCATGAGCCACCGCTCGGGCGAAACCGAGGACTCCACCATCGCGGACCTCGCCGTCGCCACCAACTGCGGTCAGATCAAGACGGGCTCCCTGGCCCGCTCGGACCGCACGGCCAAGTACAACCAGCTGCTCCGCATCGAGGAAATGCTGGGCGACCAGGGCGCCTACTACGGCGACGGCATGCTGCTGAAATAGCGTCAGCGGCTGCGGCCAAGCTACGGTTCGTTAGGCATTTTCGGTCAGAACTCGTTGATCACGAGTTCCCGCTCAGAAGGAGCGTCCGTCAGTGCCCGAGCGGATGAAGCCGTATTTCCCGTCAGCCATGCTGCTGCTGCTGATCGCCTATCTGGGCGTTCAGGCCCTGACGGGCGAACGCGGGCTCCTGAGCGGCGGCGAGCGCGACGCCATGCTGCTGCGCCGCGAGGCCCAGCTGGCCCAGATCCTCGAACAGCGCCGCGACCTCGAAATCCGCGTCCGCTACCTGCGCACCGACAGCCTGTCGCGCGATCTGCTCGAGGAGCGGGCCCGCGCCGTGCTCGGTTTCTCGGACCCGCGCGACTACGTGATCCGCGTCTCCACGCCGGCTGCGGCGGAAGGCCCCACGCCCAGGGCGTGAACTTTCGTTACATCCCCGTGAGGCGGCTTTGCCTTTCGGGAACGAAGGCTGCTAAAGCCCCTTTCCGTAACGACAAGAGGCCTCGGACCCGCGGCCCAGCCGGGAGATGACGGATGGCGAAAGCCCCCGCCGCCAAAGCTGATTCCAGCAAGGCGACCAAGTTGCCCAATACGCCCACGGCCTCCAAGGAGGACCTGCTGCGCTTCTATCGCGAGATGGTGCTGATCCGCCGTTTCGAGGAGCGCGCCGGCCAGCTGTACGGCATGGGTCTGATCGGCGGTTTCTGCCACCTGTACATCGGGCAGGAGGCTGTGGCGGTCGGCGTTCAGGAGAGCGTCAAACAGGGCCACGACAAGATCATCACCGGCTATCGCGACCACGGCCACATGCTGGCCGCCGGCATGGACCCGAAGGAGGTCATGGCCGAGCTGACCGGCCGCATCGGCGGCTCGTCAAAGGGCAAGGGCGGCTCGATGCACATGTTCGACACCGCCACCGGCTTCTACGGCGGCCACGGCATCGTCGGCGCCCAGGTCGCGCTCGGCACCGGCCTGGCCTTCGCTGGACGCTACCGCGGCGATGACTCGGTCGCCTTCGTCTATTTCGGCGACGGCGCGGCCAACCAGGGCCAGGTCTACGAAAGCTTCAACATGGCCCAGCTGTGGAAGCTGCCGGCCATCTACATCATCGAGAACAACCAGTACGCCATGGGCACGAGCATCGAGCGCTCGTCGTCGACGACCCAGCTGAGCGAGCGCGGCGCCAGTTTCGGCATCCCCGGCGAGCAGGTCGACGGCATGGACGTGCTGGCGGTGCGCGACGCCGTGGCCCGCGCCGTCAAGCGGGCGAGGGAAGGGGGCGGGCCCTTCATCCTCGAGATGAAGACCTACCGCTACCGCGGCCACTCCATGTCGGATCCGGCCAAATACCGCACCAAGGAAGAGGTCGACCAGGTCAAGACGACCCGCGACCCGATCGACCACATCAAGACCCTGCTGGCGGCCGCCAAGGCGACCGAGGACGAGCTCAAGGCCATCGACAACGAGGTCAAGGGCATCGTCGCCGAGGCCGTGCAGTTCGCCCAGGAAAGCCCGGAGCCGGACCCGTCCGAGCTCTACACCGACGTCTACGTGGAGGCCTGATTCGTGACCGACATTCTCATGCCGGCGCTGTCGCCCACGATGGAAGAGGGCACGCTGACCAAGTGGCACATCAAGGCGGGCGACACCGTGTCGGCCGGCCAGGTTATCGCCGAGATCGAAACCGACAAGGCCACGATGGAAGTCGAAGCCGTCGACGAGGGCGAGGTGCTTGAAATCCTCGTCGCCGAGGGCTCGGAGAACGTCAAGGTCAACACGCCGATCGCGCGTCTGGCGGGTGAGGACGGAGCCGCCGCACCGCCGCCCAAGGCTGATGCCCCCGCCGCCAGCCCCGTCGCGGACGAGCCGCCCGCCGACAGGTCGGGTGATCCCGAGAAGAAGGACGACACGGCCAAGGGCCCGAAGGTGGAGCTGCGCGATCCCGAAATCCCCGCCGACGCCAAACTGGTCAAGACCACCATCCGCGACGCCCTGCGCGACGCCATGGCCGAGGAGATGCGCCGCGACGAGGGCGTCTTCCTGATCGGCGAGGAGGTCGCGCAGTACCAGGGCGCCTACAAGGTCAGCCGCGAACTGCTGCAGGAGTTCGGCGACAAACGCGTCGTCGACACCCCGATCACCGAGCACGGTTTCGCCGGCCTCGGCGTCGGCGCGGCCATGGCGGGGCTGAAGCCGATCGTCGAGTTCATGACCTTCAACTTCGCCATGCAGGCCATCGACCACATCATCAACTCGGCGGCCAAGACCCTGTACATGTCGGGCGGCCAGATCCGCGCCGGCATCGTCTTCCGCGGCCCGAACGGCGCCGCCAGCCGCGTCGCCGCCCAGCACAGCCAGGACTATTCGGCCTGGTACGCCCAGGTGCCGGGCCTGAAGGTCATCGCCCCCTATGACGCCGCCGACGCCAAGGGCCTGCTGAAGGCCGCGATCCGTGATCCCAACCCGGTCGTCTTCCTCGAGCACGAGATGATGTACGGGCTGGAGTTCGACGTGCCGGACGTCGAGGACTACGTCCTGCCGATCGGCAAGGCGAAGGTCCGGCGCGAAGGCACGGACGTGACCATCACGGCGCACAGCCGCATGGTCGGCTTCGCCCTGCAGGCCGCCGAGCAGCTGGCCGGGGAGGGCATCTCCTGCGAGGTGGTCGACCTGCGCACCCTGCGTCCGCTCGACCATGAAACCATCGTGGAGAGCGTGAAGAAGACCAGCCGCCTGGTCTCGGCCGAGGAAGGCTGGGGCCCCATGGGCGTCGGCGCCGAGGTCGTGGCCCGGGTGATCGAGCACGCCTTCGACTACCTCGACGCCCCGCCGCTGCGGGTGCATCAGGAGGACGTGCCGCTGCCCTACGCCGCCAACCTCGAGGCCCTGTCGCTGCCGGGCGCCGACAAGATCGTCGCCGCCGTGAAGCAGGTGATGGCATGAGCCAGGCCGAGGAACACCAGCTGAAGACGCCAGCCAGCGTCGCCGCCGATCCCGAGGCGATCGAGATCCTGCGGATGTGGTGGTCGAACAAGGAACCGGTCATGGCGATCAAGCCGGCCTTCAACGATCCCGCCATGTTCGGCCGCATGCTGGCCTACGCCGCGACCCATATGGCGCACGGCTACAAGGTGCGGCACGGGATGGACGAGCGCGCCGCCTACAACCAGATCCTGGGCGGCATGAGCGAAGCGCTCAAGGCGCAGAACGTCCAAACCGTCGCGGAGACCGGGGACCAGACAGGGAGCGCGCAATGACCGACATCCTGATGCCCGCCCTGTCGCCCACGATGGAAGAGGGCGTGCTGGCCAAGTGGCACGTCAAGGTCGGCGACGTGGTCAAGGCCGGCGACGTCATCGCCGAGATCGAGACCGACAAGGCGACCATGGAGGTCGAGGCGGTCGACGAGGGCGAGGTCACCGACATCCTCGTCGCCGAGGGCTCGGAAGGCGTGAAGGTCAATACGCCGATCGCCCGGCTGAAGGACGAGGGCGGCGCGGCCGCTCCGGCTCCCCGGGCGGAAGCGCCGAAGGCGGAGCCCGGGGAGGCCGAGCCGCCGAAGGCCGCTGCCGCTCCCAAGGCGTCTCCGGCGCCCACGAAGGCCGACGGCGAGCGCGTCTTCGCCTCGCCGCTGGCCCGCCGCATTGCGGCGCAGAACGGCGTGGACCTGAAATCGATCAAGGGCACCGGCCCGCACGGCCGGATCGTCAAACGCGACGTCGAGGGCGCCGCCAGGGGCTCCGCGGCTCCGGCGTCCACCGGCGCAGCCCCGGCCTCCGCCGGCGAGGCCCGCAAGGTCCAGTCGCTGGCCCAGATGGGCATTCCCGACGGCAGCTACGACCTCGTGCCGCTGGACGGCATGCGCAAGGCCATCGCCCGGCGCATGACCGACAGCTTCCGCGACGTGCCGCACTTCCCGCTCGAGATCGACTGCGAGATCGACGGCCTGCTGGCGGCGCGCGCCAGGGTCAACGCCCTGCTCGAGAAGGACGGAATCAAGGTCTCGGTCAACGACTTCGTCATCAAGGCCTCCGCCATGGCCCTCAAGGCCGTGCCCGAGGCCAACGCCAGCTACTCGCCCGAAGGCCTGGCCATGCACCACAACGCCGACGTGGCCATGGCTGTGGCCATCGAGGGCGGTCTGATCACCCCGATCATCCGCAAGGCCGAGACCAAGTCGCTGCGCGAGATTGCAGCCGAGTCGAAGGACCTCGCCAAGCGCGCCCGGGACCGCAAGCTGAAGCCCGAGGAGTTCCAGGGCGGCACCTTCAGCGTCTCCAACCTCGGCATGTTCGGCATCAAGTCGTTCGCCTCGATCATCAACGAGCCGCAGGGCGCGATCATGAGCGTGGGGGCGGGCGAGCAGCGTCCCGTGGTGAAGAACGGCCAGCTGGCGATCGCCACCGTGATGTCGGTCACCCTGACCTGCGATCACCGCGTCGTCGACGGCGCGACGGGGGCCAAATTCCTGCAGGTCTTCAAGGCGATGATCGAGGACCCGGTGACCATGCTGGCCTGAGCAACGGGCTTGCACGCCGCCTGCGGACCGTCTCAAGATGGTGCGGGGGAAGATTCAATGTCCGGCGCGCTGTGACCACCGAAGGGGAAGCCTGTCCGGCCTGCGGGGCCGGTCTGCGCGGGCGGTACTGTCACGACTGCGGCCAGGACACGCACGCCCGGCCGCGCCCGTTGCGGGAATGGGCCGCCGAAGCCTTCTCCGAAACGAACCTGGTCGACGGCCGCACGGCGCGAACCCTCGCCGCGCTGGCGACCCGGCCCGGCCGGCTGCTGGAGGCTTATCGAACGGGCGCCGGAAGCCGGTATCAGACGCCGACCAAGCTGTTTGTCGTCGCCACCGCCCTGTTCCTGCTCACGCTGAATTTCGCCGACGTGCAGATTTATCAGTACGTCGGCCGGGTCCTGGATCCGGCCAGTCCCGTCGTCTCTACAGCCGACGCCGACGGGGCCACGGTCCATCTGCAGAACGCGGTCCAGGGCGAAGTCTGGATGCAGCGGCGCGTCGAACCGGCGATCGATCCCGCCATCACCGCCGCCATAACGGCATCGGCCGAACGCGCCGTAACCAACAAGGACCGCCAGAACCTGGTCTACGAGAACCAGTCCAACCGTGAACAGGGGATAATTTCGGAACGGCTGGCCAGCTGGCTGCCCAATATCCTGTGGCTGCTCATGCCGATGTACGCCCTGCTGCTTGCCCCGTTCTTCCGCCGGCGGCTGCTGGTGGAGCATCTGGTGTTCGCCATGTGGGCCCACGTCACGGCGTTTGTCCTGCTGAGCCTGCTGGCGCTGGTCAACAAGTTCGGGGTCGGAGCGCCGGCCTGGCCGGTGGTGGTTCCCTACCTTGCGTACTTCGCGCTCGCCGCCAGACGCTACTACGGGGTGAGCATGGGTCAGGCGTTGTGGCGCGGGGCGGCGCACCTCGCGCTCTACGGGGGTCTTGTGCTGTTTCCGGCAGGCCTGGCCGTCGCGATCTCCGTCATGGACCCCGAGGCGTTCATCGCCTTCATCAACGCCTGACTTTTCGTTTCGTCCGGGGCCGGGGAGGGTGCCTTTCGCGGCTCCGGCGCGTTAAGACGCGCTGCTCAAGGAGATTCTGGCATGGCTGAGTTCGATCTGGTCGTCATCGGTTCCGGTCCGGGCGGCTATGTGGCGGCGATTCGCGCCAGCCAGCTGGGGCTGAAGACAGCCATCATCGAGCGCGAGAACCTGGGCGGCATCTGCCTCAACTGGGGCTGCATCCCGACCAAGGCCCTGCTCAAGTCGGGCGAGAAGTACGAGAGCCTGTCGCACCTGAAGGACTACGGTCTGTCGGCCGAGAAGACCGGATTTGATTTCGACGCCATCATCCAGCGTTCGCGCGGGGTGGCCGCCCAGATGAACAAGGGCGTCGCCTTCCTGATGAAGAAGCACAAGATCGAGGTGATCGAGGGTTCGGCGAAGCTGGAGAAGGGCGGGGACGCGCCCGAGGTGGTCATTGCTCTGAAGGCGGGCGGGTCGCGCACGGTCGAGGCCAAGGCCGTCATGCTGGCGGTCGGGGCCCGCGCCAAGGCCATCCCGCAGATCGGCCTGGAGGCCGACGGCGACCGCATCTGGGCCTACCGCGAGGCGATGGCGCCGAAGAAGATGCCGGCCTCGATCGTGGTTATCGGTTCCGGCGCGATCGGCGTGGAATTCGGCAGCTTCTACAGGGCCTTGGGCGTCGAAGTTACGATCGTGGAAGCGGTCGACCGGATCATGCCGGTGGAGGACGAGGAGGTCTCGAAGGCGGCCCAGAAGGCCTTCGAGAAACGTGGCATGAAGTTCCGCACCGGCTGCAAGGTCACCAGGGTTTCGAAAGGCGGGAAGGGCGTGCAAGTCGCCATCGAGGCCGGCGGCAAGGCCGAGACGCTGGAGGCCGAGGTGTGCATCTCGGCGGTGGGCATCACCGCCAACACCGACGGCATCGGACTTGAGGCGCTTGGCGTGAACATGGATCGCGGCCACATCACCATCGACGGCCACTGCCAGACCAACGTGAAGGGGCTGTACGCCATCGGCGACTGCGCCGGCGCGCCCTGGCTGGCGCACAAGGCCTCACACGAAGGCATCCACGCCGCCGAGCACATCGCCGGCTTCAAGACCCCGAACGTCCATTCGCCGATCGCCGGCTGCACCTATGCCCAGCCGCAGGTCGCGTCTGTCGGGATCACGGAGCAGGGCGCGCGCGAGGCGAAGCGGGAGGTGAAGATCGGCCGGTTCCCGTTCCGGGTGAACGGCAAGGCCGTGGCCGCCGGCGAGATCGAGGGCTTTGTGAAGACCATCTTCGACGCGAAGACCGGGGCACTGATCGGCGCGCACATGATCGGGGCCGAGGTCACCGAGATGATCCAGGGCTATGTCACCGCCATCACCATGGAGGCGACTGAGGAGGACATCCACGGCATCGTCTATCCGCACCCGACCATGTCGGAAGCCATGCACGAGGCCTCGCTCGACGCCTATCAGCGGGTGCTGCACCTGTAGGGCGGCGCCTGCGGCTATCGCTTCTTGCCAAGCTCCGCGGCGATGTCCTTGACCATGCGGCCGGCCTTGCGGTGGGCGGAGACGATCTGGTCGCGGGTAACGCCCCAGCGCTTCATCCAGTATTCCACGGCCTGACGCTCCGACAGGTCGAGCCGATCCTTGTCGATGAAGCCGCGCTTGTCCTTGAGACCCGCCATGATCACTCCGAGGTTCGGCAGGAGGGGTAGCGGGAAGAGGCGGGGTTGGCGAGGTCCAATCCCCGGTCCGTATCGCGCCTAAGATATATTATGCGAAATTCGGGATATCACTCCGGCCTGAGTTCCAGCGCCGTGTACGGCGACTGTCCGCGTTCGATGCGGATCAAATCGAGGACACTGACAATCTGCCGCGACCGCCAGTGACTCAGATAATAGACCACCGGTCCCAATGTGACCGCCACGCCGAACTGAACCGATGTCTCCAGGTTCGCCCGCACGAACGACATCAGACTGTCGCCCGCGACCTCGGCCAGGATCGCGATGATCGATACCGGGATGGTCAGGTACGCGATGATCACCGCGCGCAGCATCTGGTCCTGTCGTCGGGCATTCAGGTTCGCCAGCGCCGAGATTGCGTCGAAGGTTCGGTTGTCGACGCCGGCGAGAAGTTCGAAGGTCTGGCGGGTCGAGCGATTGCGGCGGAAGCCGCTGATGAAGTCGACGCCCATATAACCCCAGGCGCCGGGCGTGTAGAGGCTGGACGGCAGCAGGCTCCAGGTCGGGAAATAGGTCTTCAGCCGGTTCCAGAGCCCCCAGGCGTCGGTCGGGGCTTCTGAAGCCTCGCCGCCAGACTCGACGTGTCCCATCGCGATCCCCCCATGGACTGCACCTCGGAATAGAACTGATCCACGAGCGCCGTCAGCGACAGATGCGAGCCGTTCGACCGCGCTTCGTCAAGCACCAACCCCAGGTCCTTGCGCATCCAGTCGACGGCGAAGCCGAAGTCGAACTGGCCGGCCGCCATCGTTTTCCAGCGGTTGTCCATCTGCCACGACTGCGCCGCGCCCTTGGAAACGGCGTCATAGACCGCGTCGGTGTCGAGGCCGGCCGTCCGGGCGAAGTTAACGGCCTCGGCCAGGCCCTGGACGACCCCGGCGATGGCGATCTGGTTGACCATCTTGGTCAGCTGGCCGCTGCCGGCGGGCCCCATGTGCTTCACCGCCTTCGCGTAGTGCATGAGGACCGGCTCGACCCGCGCCAGCGCCGCCGCGTCACCGCCGGCCATGACGCTGAGCTGGCCGTTCTCGGCGCCGGCTTGGCCGCCCGACACCGGCGCGTCGATGAAGAAGGCGCCCTGCCCCGCCGCCAGCGTCGCCATCTCCCGCGCCACCTTGGCCGAGGTGGTGGTGTGGTCGACGATCACGGCCCCCTCCCCCACTGACGGCAGCGCTGCCGCGACCACCTCGCGGACGTCGTCGTCGTTGCCGACGCACAGGAGGAACAGGTTGGAGCCGTGCGCGGCGTCCTCGACCGTCGCGGCGAACCGACCGCCCGTTGCGGCGGCCCAGGCTCGCGCCTTGTCCGGCGAGCGGTTGAAGCCGGCGACCTCATGGCCCGCCTGCACGAGATGACGCGCCATGGGCGCGCCCATGACGCCGAGGCCCGCGAAACCGATCTTCATTCAGGGGTCCTCACGTCTGCGGTTCGACGGCGGCTCCGTACCGGCCGCGATAGTAGGTCAGGGCGTCGCCGGGCCGGGTCTCGAACCGCTGGACTTCTCCCACGATGGTCAGGTGATCGCCCATGACGATGCGGTCGCGCGCGACGCAGTCCAGCCGGGTCAGGGCGTTCTTGAGCCGGGGCGGCTCGGGGATGGCGCTGTCGAACTCCTCTGAGGACAGTCGGCAGACGCCCCAGGCGAAGCGGTCCGACATGTCCCGGTCCTCGACCGGCAGCATGTGGACGGCGAAATGATCGGCCCGGGCGAAGGCGTCATGGCGCCATGACGCACGATCCAGGCACCACAGGATCAGCGGCGGCCGCAGCGAAACCGAAGTGAAGGAGTTGATCGTGATGCCGAATGGCCCCTCCTCCGTGTGGGCGGTGACCACACAGACGCCCGTCGCGAATCCGCCGAGGGCCCGTCGGTAGGCCGGTATGTCGAACGCGTCAGGGGCAGCGGGAACGGTCACACCGCACGACTAGGCGAGGCCCGGACGCCCGGCAAGTTCAGATTCCTCACCCCCGATCGCGTGAGCGGATTATCGCAAACGGGTTCTTAACGCCGACTGCCGACTCTACGGCGAACGTAGGCGTCTCGCGAGTCCCCCGATGTCCATGAGCGATCGTCCGATCCTCATCAAGAAGGTCAAGAAGGTCATCGGCGGCGGCCACCACGGCGGCGCGTGGAAGGTGGCCTATGCGGACTTCGTGACGGCCATGATGGCCTTCTTCCTGCTGATGTGGCTGATCAACACGACCGATCCGGAGCAGAAGCGCGGCATCGCCGAGTATTTCGCCCCGGCCAGCGTGTCGCAGACCACCTCCGGATCGGGCGGCATCCTCGGCGGCACCTCTCTGGGTGACGACGGCGCGAAGGGATCGGGTTCGCAGTCGGTGATCAGCCAGTTGGCGCCGGAGGCCCCGCCGGACGCGCCGCAGGAGGCGGGCCAGAGCCAGAGCCTCGCGGCCGCCAGCGAGGCGGCGCTGCGCGACGAGATCGCGCGCCGCGAGGCCGCGGAATTCTCTTCGGCGGCGGAGTCCCTGCGCCAGGCCATGCAGTCGATGCCGGAACTGGCCGAGCTGTCGAAGCAACTGATCATCGACCAGACGCCGGAGGGCCTGCGCATCCAGCTGGTCGATCAGGAGGGCCGCTCAATGTTCGAGCAGAACTCGGCGCGGCCAAACCCGCGCGCCCAGCTGCTGCTGCGGGCGATCTCGAGGGTGATCAACCAGCTGCCCAACCGCATCTCGGTGACCGGCCACACCTCCGCCGCGCCGGGCTCGAACCGGGCGACGAGCCCGAACGACTGGCCGCTGTCGGCGGCGCGCGCCAACGCCTCGCGCCAGATCCTCCAGGCTGCCGGCGTCGATCCCGACAGGGTCTATCAGGTCTCGGGCAAGGCAGGCTCGGACCCGCTGTATCCCGACGACCCAACGCTGGCGGGGAACCGCCGGATCGCCATCGTGCTGCTGCGCGAGGCGCCGGTGCTGCCGACGGACACCAGCCTGTGACCGCCCGCCCGCCGCTCCTGCGTCGGGCGAATGGCCTTGCCGCGGCGCGCGACGCAGCGCCAAATCGGGGCATGCTGCAGCGGGCGCCAAACTGTCGTCGGATTTGGGTGGGGAGCTGTCGCCCGTGACCCAGTTCGTCCCTTCGCGTCAGCTTCGCTTCTACATGACCTCGGTAGCCCCCTGTCCCTATCTGCCGGGGCAGACGGAGCGGAAGGTGTTCGCCAACCTGCCGTTCAGCGAGGGCGCGCACGTTAACGACGAGCTGACCCAGGCCGGGTTCCGGCGCAGTCAGAACATCGCCTATCGCCCCGCCTGCGAAGGCTGTGACGCCTGCGTGTCGGTGCGGCTGCCCGTACCCGAGTTCAGCTTCTCAAGGTCCGAGCGCAAGGTGCTGAAGCGGAATGACGACCTGACCCGCGACCTGGTCGAGGCCGAGGCGACGATGGAGCAGTTCGACCTGCTGCGCCGCTATCTGAACGGACGGCATCCGGGCGGCGGGATGACCGCCATGGGCTGGCTCGACTATGTGGCCATGGTCGAGGATACGGCGGTGCGGACGCACCTGATCGAATACCGCCTGCCCTCCCCCGATGGCGGGCCGGGCGATCTGGTCGGGGTGTGCCTGACCGACCTGCTCTCGGACGGCCTGTCGATGGTCTACAGCTTCTTCGACCCGGCGCTGGAGGCGCGCAGCCTGGGGCGGTTCGCCATCCTGGATCACGTCCGGCAGGCGGCGACGGTGGGGCTGCCGTTCGTCTATCTGGGCTACTGGGTCCGGGGCTCGAAGAAGATGGACTACAAGGCCGGCTTCCGGCCGCTGGAGCAGCTGACCCGGCTGGGCTGGGAGCGCCTGCCCTAACCTGCCGCCGGCACCGAGGTGTCGAAGGGCGACAGCCCGTCTCCCGACCGGGGCCCGGGATCGCGCCCTCCCCCGAACCTCACCAGCGCGTCGATGCGCTTCTGGATGGGAGGGTGGCTGGCGAACAGGCCTTCGAGGCCGACTCCGTCAGGCTGGTTGTCGAGGAACAGCTGCTGCACCTCGTCGGGGCCCTTGATCGAGGAGCGGCCCTCGATTTTGCGCAGGGCCGAGATCATGGCGTCGGGGTTCTTGGTCAGCTCGACGGCGCCGGCGTCGGCGACGAACTCGCGGGTGCGCGACAGCATCATGCGGATGACGAAGGCGAGCACGAAGCCGATCACGGCGAAGGCCAGGCCGATCAGGATCAGCGGCATGGCGTTCTTGTTGTCGCGCCGCCCGCCGCGGGAATACAGCAGGCCCCGGAACACCAGCTCGGCGATGACGCTGATGATGCCCGCGAAGATCGAGGCGATCACCATGGTCCGCACGTCCTTGTTGATGACGTGGGTGAGCTCGTGGGCGAGGACGGCCTCGAGCTCGTCGCGGTCCAGGGTGTTGAGCAGGCCGCGGGTGACGGTGACGCTGTAGCGGCCCTCATGCAGGCCGGTAGCGAAGGCGTTGAGGCTGTCGGTCTCGATGATGCGCAGTGCCGGGGTCCGCAGGCCTCGTGAAATGGCGAGGTTTTCCAGCAGGTTGTAGAGGCCGGGCTCGGTGCGCCGGTCCACCTTCCGGGCCCCGGTGAAGGCGTCGATCATGGCCTGGTTGCCGAAATAGGCGATGGCGAACCAGATGCCGGCGATGACGAAGGCCGTCGGCACGGTCCAGCCCAGCCAGGACGCGGCCAAGGCCATGTCGTCGCCCAGCCCCCGCCCCGTCCCGGGCAGGAAGCCGAAGCCCATCAGGATCAGCTGCACGCCATACAGGATGCCGATCATCAGCACCGGAAAGGCGACCAGCAGCAGGATCGAGCGCGTGTTGTTCGCCCAGATATGGGTCTGGAGCCCTACGGCGCCCATCTACGCAATCCTCAAGCCGTGAAGCTCACCTTGGGCGGCGCCGCGCTCATCGTGGCCCGATCGGCCTCGCCCACGTCGAAGAAGGGCTTGTCCGAGCCGAAGCCGACCATGCCGGCGAACACCACGGTGGGGAACTGGCGGCGCACGGCGTTGAACTCGCTGACCGCGTTGTTGAAGAAGCGGCGGGCGGCGGCGAGCTTGTTCTCGATGTCCGACAGCTCGGTCTGGAGTTGCTGGAAGTTCGTGTTGGCCTTGAGGTCCGGATAGGCCTCGGCGACGGCGAACAGGCGGCCGAGCGTGGCGGTCAGCATGTTCTCGGCCTGGACCTTGTCGTTGACCGAGGTGGCCCCGGCCGCGGCGGCGCGGGCCTGGGTGACGGCGTCGAGGGTGCCGCGCTCGTGGGTGGCGTAGCCCTTCACGGTCTCGACCAGGTTGGGGATCAGGTCCTGACGCTGCTTGAGCTGGACGTCGATGTCCGCGAACGACTGGTCGGCGCGCTGGTCGAGGGCGACGAGCTTGTTGTAGCCGCCGACAACGACGAACAGCACCACGGCGACGATGACGCCGATGACGATCAGGGTCGTGAGCATATCGATCTCCACTCCCGGCCGGGCTCCGGCCACGCTTGAATATGGGGCGTGCGCGGGGCGGCGGATAGTGAAATCGGCGTCACCTCCCAGTCCATCACCTAAACTTCCTCAGTCCCCTCGGGCCCTGACGGCCGGCGCCGGCGCGTTTGCCGAGCCAGTCCTTCCAGTCGGGCCACTGGCGGCGGCGGCCGCCGCCGTCGGTCCACTCCGGGCCATGGGCGCTGTCGAAGACGGTGACGTCGGCGAGGCCGCCCTGTTTGTAGGACTGCAGCTTGACGCCCTTGCCGCGACCCATCTCGGGCAGTTCGGCGAGCGGGAAGATCAGCGCCTTGATGTTCTCCCCCACCGTGGCGACGTGGTCGCCTGTGACGCGGATGGCCGCGGCCATCTCGCCGTTCAGCACCTGTTTGCCGCCGCGCTTCTGCGCCAGCAGTTCGTCCTCGGGGGCGATGAAGCCGTAGCCGGCCTTCGAGGCCACCAGCAGCTTGCCGCCGGGCTGGTGGGCCAACAGGTTGACGATCTCGGCCTTCTCGTCGAGGTCGATCATCAGGCGCAGCGGTTCGCCGTGGCCGCGGCCCGAGGCCAGCTTGTCCGCCCCGACGGTGAAGATGCGCCCGTCCGAGGCCGCCACCAGCAGCTTGTCGGTGGTGTAGCCAGGCACGAGGAAGGCCAGGCTGTCGCCCTCCTTGAACTTCAGCTCGGACGGGTCGTCCACCTTGCCCTTGGCGGCCCGAATCCAGCCGCGCTCGGACAAGATGACGGTGATGGCCTCGCGGGGGATGAAGGCCTCGATGGAGGCGATGGCGGAGGAATCGACCGCTTCCGAGATCGTAGTCCGGCGCGGCGAGACCAGAGCCTTGCGGGTGGCCTCCAGATCCTTGCCGATCTGCTTCCACTGTTTCGCGGGCGACGAGGACAGTGATTGCAGCGCCGCAAGTTCTTCCGACAGTTCCTTGTATTCGTTCTCGATCGCCATTTCCTCGATCCGCGCCAGTTGGCGCAGCCGGGTGTCGAGGATGTAGTCGGCCTGGGCCTCGGTGAGGCCGAAGCGGGCGATCAGCACCGCCTTGGGCTGCTCCTCCTCGCGGACGATGCGGATGACCTCGTCGAGGTTGAGGAAAACGATCCTCAAGCCTTCCAACAGGTGCAACCGCTTCTCGACCCGTTCGATGCGCCACTGGGCCCGGCGCACCAGCACCTCGCGGCGGTGATCGAGGAAGGCCTGCAGGCAGGCCTTGAGGCCCATGACCCGCGGCGTGCCGGTGGCGTCCAGCACATTCATGTTGATCGGGAAGCGGACCTCGAGGTCGGAGAGCTTGAACAGGCTCTCCATCAGCACCTCCGGCTCGATGGTGCGCGACTTGGGTTCGAGCACCAGCCGGATGTCCTCGGCCGACTCGTCGCGGACATCGGCCAGCAGAGGGGCCTTCTTGTTCTCGATCAGGTCGGCGAGCGCCTCGATCAGTTTCGATTTCTGCACCTGATAGGGCATCTCGGTGACGACGATGCGCCACACGCCGCGGCCCAGATCCTCGGTCTCCCAGCGGGCGCGCAGGCGCACGCCGCCGCGGCCGGTCTCATAGGCGTCGAGGATGGAGGCGTGGCCTTCGACCGCGACGCCGCCGGTCGGGAAGTCCGGTCCCGGAACGATCTGGGCCAGCTCCTCGGTCGTCGCCTCGGGCCGCTCGAGCAGCAGATGGCAGGCGTCGATCAGCTCGCCGACATTGTGCGGGGGGATCGAGGTGGCCATGCCGACGGCGATGCCCGACGAGCCGTTGGCCAGCAGGTTGGGGAAGCCGGCCGGCAAGACGACCGGCTCCTCGTCCTGGTCGTCGTAGGTGGGGCGGAAATCGACGGCGTGCTGGTCGATGCCGTCCATCAGCAGGACGGCGGCCGGCGTCAGCTTGCACTCGGTGTAGCGCATGGCCGCGGCGCTATCGCCGTCGATGTTGCCGAAATTGCCCTGGCCGTCGACCAGCGGATAGCGCTGCGAGAAGTCCTGCGCCAGGCGGACGAGAGCGTCATAGATCGAGGCGTCGCCGTGCGGGTGGTAGCCGCCCATGACCTCGCCGACGACCTTGGCGCATTTGCGCGCCGCCGCCTGCGGGTTCAGCCGCATCTGGTGCATGGCGTACATGATGCGCCGGTGCACCGGCTTGAAGCCGTCGCGCACATCCGGAAGGGCGCGGTTGGTGATGGTCGACAGCGCATAGGCGAGATAGCGCCGCGACAGCGCCTCGCTCATGGGTTCGTCGATGATGCGTCCGCCCTCGGGCGGCGGGGTGTGAACGGTCATGCGGTCCGAATCGGCAAACTGGAGTCCGAAGTCTAGCGCCTAAAGCCGTCCCGCCTCGCGCAGCTTGTCGATCATCCACACCCGCGCGGGCGGCAGGGGCTTGTCGAGGGGATGGAAGACGAACTGCTCGAGGAAATGGCCGGTCAGGTTCAGGCCGGCGCCGACGTCGCCCTGGCCGAGGCCCGCCTGGGCGCCGAGCATGAAGGGCGGCAGATCCAGCAGCTTGTCGGCATAGGGCTCGCCGGCCGCGCGACTGACGGCGCGACCGGTGCGCGGGCTGACCCAGACGAGGTCGTCCATGCTTCCGGTGACGGCGCAGCGCGACAGGTCGAGACCGAAGCCCAGGTCCTCCAGCAGGCCTGCCTCGAAGCGGACGAAGATGGCGGGCCAGACATCGGGCACGGCGAAGGCCCCCATCAGCGCCTCGAAGGCGAGGAAGGCGCCGGGATGCGGCTCGCGTTCGGGCAGCGCGCCCTGCGCCACGGCGGCGGCGGCGGCGAGGCCGGTCAGGGCCAGGGGATCGTCGAACAGGGCGCTGGGCCCCTCCCCCACCGGCTCCAGCCGCGCCGAGCCGAGGTGGTCCGAGGTGCGGGCGCGATAGTCGGCGACCACCTTGGCGCCCGGCTGCAGGAAGGCCTTCATCTTGCGGGAGGCCCCGCCGGCGACGTAGGCGGCGTGGCGGCCATGCCCGGCGGTCAGCAGTTCGACGACGACGCCGGTGTCGCCATGCGCCCGGGCCGAGAGGACGAAGGCGTCGTCGGTGAAGTCCATGGCCTCCGTTAGCCTGCCGGGTCCGTGTTGGCCATACGTTCCGGCGGGCGGCTTGCGCGGCTTGCAACCAGCAAGGTAGCGTCGCTCCTGTTTCGCCTTTTTCAGCGCCGGGGGGCGTTCATGGACAAATTCACCGGCCGACGGCGCGCCAGCTGGCAGTCGAAGGCGCCGCTGTGGCCGTTCCTGATCGCGGCCTTCGCCCTCGCCGCCGCGGGCGGGGTGCTGATCAGTCTCTACGCCAGCGGCGTGATCCTCGGCGACGGCACCTCGGGCGGACGGGCGCTGGTGTGGATCAAGACGGCGTCCAACATCGCCATTCCGGCGCTGGTCATCGGCGCCGCCGCAGGAGCCTTGCTGAACGGGGTCTTCCTGTCGCCGGCCGGACGGCCCGGCGCGCTGAAATGGAGCGGCTGGCTGATGGCCGTGGCGGCGCTGGGCGCGGCGCCGCTGAGCGTCGCCAAGGGGATGGATGCAGACCGGATCGGGTATGAGATGCGGCTCAAGTCGGCGGTGGCGGAAGCCCGCATTGAGGCGCGGCAGGCCGAGACCGACTTCTACCGGCGGCTCTATCTGCTGAGCCGACACCAGGGGTTCGGCGTCGAGACGTTGCGCACGGCGGACGGGCTGGAAGAGGCGCGCAAGGCGATCGCCGGGCAGAAGGATCTGCTGGCGGCGGCGCGGCGCGACTATGACGGGGGCCAGGCCAAGGCTCGCCGGGCGCTGGCGGACGTCATCGTCGACCGGTTCGACCGCGAGGCGGTGCTGGACCGCTTCGACACGGCCCAGGTGATCCGCAAGGCGCAGATGGAGAAGGTGTTCGCCATCCACGACCGCCTGATCGCCCTGAGCGAGGAGGAGGTGAACCTGCTCTACGCCAACCGGGGCCGGTGGCGGCCGAACGCCTATGGCGGCGGAACGGTGACCAGCATGACTCTGTTCAACCAGCTGAACCGCATCGGCCGCGAACGGCGGGCGGCGGCGACCGAGCACGACCGGCTCTACCGCGAGATCGCCACCCTGGACGCCGAGACCAACGAAGGCATCGACCGGGTCATCGAAGCCGCCGTCCGCGAGTGATCAGTCGCCGCGGATGGCCGCGACGACGGCGGCGGAACGGTCGTTGGGCACGGCGAAGCTGAGCACGTACTGCTCAATCTTCCAGCCGTCGGTGGTGAGGCGCAGGACGCCGGAGCCGCGCGTCTGGCCGTAGCCGGCGTTGTCCAGTTCCTCGTCGAACCAGGCGATGCAGCGGCAGGCGATGGGGGCGACGGTGATGACCCGGGCGCTGGGGGTGTAGGTCCAGCCGCGGCCGCGCGCGAAATAGGGCTCGGCGAAGGCGCGGAATTCGGACAGCGACCAGCGCTCTGTGGCGTCGGTGCCGATGAAGCGGGCCTCGGGGGTGAAAAGGGCGAAATAGGCCGGGCCGTCGGCGGCGGTAGAAGCGGCGTTGAGCCGGTCGAGCACGGCGGCGACCGCGGCCTCTTCCGCGGCCGGCGCAGGAGTCTGCGTGGGGACCTGCGCGGGGGCGGCCTGCAGGGCCAGGGCCGACAGGGCGGCGAGCAGCAGGGACATGGGACCTCCGGACAGCGACGGTCCGGAGCCTAGACCCGCTCGGCGCTTTCCGGAACCGGATAGGTGTCGGGGCGCAGGACGCGGGCGAGGGCCAGCAGGTTGCGGGCGGCGTTGCGGCCGACGCGATCGGAATAGTCGTGCGCCTGGTCCGTATCGAGGTAGTCGGGCCCCGGACCGGGGCCGAGGTGCCAGTAGGTCCAGCTCTGCGCCGGGATGGTGAAGCCCATGTCGATCAGGCCCTGGCAGACGGTGGCGACGATGTGGTGGGCGCCGTCCTCATTGCCGGTGATGACCACGCCCGCGACCTTGCCGAAGGCGACGGGGCGGCCGCTGTCGTCGGTCTCAGAGAACAGGGCGTCGAGCCGTTCCAGGGCGCGCATGCAGACGCTGGACATCTGGCCGAGCCAGGTCGGCGTGGCCATGACGAGGATGTCGGCGGCCATCAGCTTCGCGTGCACCATGGGCCAGTCGTCGCCGTCGCCCTGGTCGGTCTTCACCCCGGGCTTGAGGTTGAGGTCGACGAGACGGATCAGCTCGGTTTCGGAGCCGCCCCTGTCCAGCTCGGCCATCACGACGCGGGCCAGGGCCTCGGTGTTGGAGGTTTGGGGCGACGGCTTCAGAGTGCAGTTGAGGATCAGGGCCTTCATCGGTTTCGCTCCCTTCCCGAAGAGCAACACCGGGCCGCCGGCGCCGTTCCGGATTTTATTTAACCGAGCGGTTGACAAGCCCGGGCTGCCGGCGCATTTAACCCATCAGTTAGATACGAAGCAGACCGATGGAAACCGACCCGCTCAGCGCCAAATTCGCCGCCCTGGCCGACCCGACTCGCCGGGCCATCCTGGCGCGGCTGTGCGAGGGCGAGGCCAGCGTCAGCGATCTGGCCGAGCCCTTCGACATGAGCCTTCCGGCCGTGTCGAAGCATCTGAAGGTGCTGGAGAAGGCCGGGCTCATCAGCCGGGGCCGCGAGGCGCAGTGGCGTCCCGCCCGCCTCGAACCCATGGGCCTGAAAGGCATCGCCGAGTGGATCGAGCACTACCGCCGCTACTGGGACGCCAGCTTCGACCGGCTCGACGCCTACCTGAAGAAGATCCAGAAAGGGGACCCGAATGGCCCAGGACACTGAAAACAATCCCTGCGAAACGGACGGCGCGGCCCACCAGCACGCCCTGGTGCTGCGCCGCGTCCTCGACGCAACGCCCGAGCAGATCTGGAAGGCCTGGATGACTCCGGAGCTGTTGCAGCAGTGGTTCGCGCCGAAGCCGTGGAGCATCTCGGACGTGCAGGTCGATCCCCGTCCCGGCGGCGTGTTCAACTTCATCATGCACGGCCCGGACGGCGAGCGCTTCCCGAACAGCGGCGTCTTCCTGGCGGTCGAGCCGAACAAGCGCTGGATCACGACCGACGCCCTGACGCCGAACTGGGAGCCGGCCGGGCAGCCGTTCATGGTGGCCACCGTCGAGCTGACGCCGCGCGAGGACGGCAAGACCGACTATGTCGCCACGGCGCGCCACTGGAACGCCGAGACCATGAAGCAGCACGAGGCGATGGGCTTCCATGAAGGCTGGGGCCAGTGCGCCGACCAGTTGGCCGAGCTCCTGAAGAAGCCGCACTGACCCTCCCCGGCCGCGACCGGACCCGCCGAAGAGCCGCCCGATGACCCTGGTAGAAGACGTCGCCACCCGCCCCACCCTGCAGATGCAGCGGCATTTCGATGCGCCGCGGGCGCTGGTGTGGCGGGCCTGGACCAACCCCGAGGTCATGGTGCTGTGGCTGGGTCCGGTCGAATGGCCGGCGGTCAGCGCCTCGCAGGACCTGAGGGTCGGCGGCGCCTGGCGGGCCTGCCTGCGCTCGCCCGACACGGGCCAGGAGCTGTGGCAGGGGGGCGTTTATCGCGAGATCGTGCCCGAAGAGCGGCTGGTCTTCACCTTCCGGTGGGACGAGTCGCACGAGGACGGGCCGCCGGTCGACACCCTGGTGACGGTGCAGCTGAGCGACGCGCCGGACGGCGGCACCGTGATGGACTTCACCCACGAAGGCCTGAAGTCGGAACAGAGCCTGGTCGGCCACAGGCATGGCTGGACCAGCACCTTCGAACGGCTGGAGGCCTTCCTCACGGCCGGAGGGGCAGATCAGTAAGGGCGCGGACGGCGCCTCGCGTTCGGTTCAACCTGCTCAAGGAGAGACGAGCATGAAGATCGTGACCAGCCTGAGTTTCCGCGGCCAGTGCCGCGAAGCCTTCGAGTTCTACGCCAGGGTCCTGGGCGGGGAGATCACCGCCGCCATACCGTACGGCGACGGTCCGCCCGACATGCCGATGGGTCCGCAGTACCGTGACTGGATGATGCACTGCTGGCTGCAGGTCGGCGACCAGGCCATCATGGGCGCGGACATGGACGTCGACTGGGCGAAGAACATCGACAAGCCCAAGAACGGCTTCGACGTCACCCTCCACACCGACGACGTGGCCGAGGCGCGGCGCTGGTACGACGCGCTTGTCGAGGGCGGCCAGCCGACCATGCCGTTCGGCGAGACCTTCTGGTCGCCGGGCTACGGCGGACTGATCGACAGATTCGGCGTGCCGTGGATGGTCAACACCATGCCGTCGGCCGACTGGAAGCCGGCGCCGTGAAGGCCTGGCCGATAATCGCCCCGGCCTCCACGGGAGACTGAGATGAAGATGGGACCGGCCGCGGCGAACCCCGACGCCTATGTGGCCGGTCTCGAGGGCTGGCGACGCGGGCAGGCCGAGGCCGTGCGCGCAGCCGTGCGCTCCATCGAGGGGATGGATGAGGTGATCAAATGGGGTCATCCCGTCTACCTCTCGAACGGACCCGTCCTGCTGATCCGGGCCGAGACGCGGCGGGTCCTGCTGGGTTTCTGGCGCGGCCAGAGACTGCGGGACCTGGAGCCGCGGCTGAAGCCGGGCGGCCAGCACGAAATGGCGACGCTGAGCCTGGCGGAGGGTGAGGCGGTCGATCCGGCCGTGGTCACGGCCCTGACCCGCGCGGCCGTCGATCTGAACGCCAGACTGGGAGACCCCACCAAGGCCCTGAAGAAGGAGAAGGCCTCATGAGCCCCCTGCCGATCCATCGCTTCGCCGTTCTCGCCGCCGCCTCCGTGCTGGCCGGCGCGGTCCTGGCGACCTCCGCCGAGGCCGGTACGCCCGCCCCCGCGACCCCCACGGCCCAGACCGCCACTCCGGCCGCGCCGCGCGCCGACACCGCCGCCGTCGAGGGCGGCGAGGTCCGCTACTTCGTCCATGGCGATCTCGGCTCGGGCAAGCGGCCGGTGCTGATCCTGCACGGCGCCTTCATGTCATCCGATGCGATGAAGCCGCTGACCGACCTGATGACCGATCGGCCCCTGATCGTCGTGGACCAGCGCGGCCACGGCCGCACGGGCGACCTGCCTGGCCCGATCACCTATGAAAACCTGGCAGACGACGCCGCGGCCGTGCTGGCCGACGCCGGCGTGCAGAAGGCGGACGTGATCGGCTATTCGATGGGGGCCGGCGCGGCCCTGCAGCTGGCGCTGCGCCACCCGGAAGCGGTCGACCATCTGGTCATCGCCTCGGTCAGCTTCAACGAGGCCGGCAATCTGCCGGGCTTCTCGGCCATGATGGACGGGATCACGCCGGAGATCTTCGCCGGCACGCCGATGGAGGCGGAGTTCAAGCGGCTGGCGCCCGATCCGGACGCCTTTGCGTCCGTCGTGGACAAGATCAAGGTCATGGACCGGGGCCAGGACTGGCCGGCGGAGGACATCCGCGCCCTGACCTCGCCCACCTTCATCATCGTCGGAGACCACGACATCGTGCGGCCCGAACACGCGGTCGAGCTGTACCGGCTGCGCGGCGGCGGAGACACGGCGCGGGCCTCGCAGCCCTTCCTGACCGAGAGCCCGCCGGCGCGGCTGGCCATCCTGCCGGCCAGTTCGCATATCGATGTGTTCGGCGATCCAGCCCTGCTGGCGGCGATGATCCTGCCCTTCCTCGATGATGAGACCCGGCCGATGCCGGGCGGCCTGTTCGAAGACATCCCGGGAAGCGAGTGAGGCCCGTCATGCGCACCATCAGAACCGCGACCTTCGTCTCCCTGGACGGCGTCATGCAGGCCCCCGGCGGGCCGGAGGAAGATCCCCGCGGCGGCTTCCGCTTCGGCGGCTGGGTCTTTCCCTTCTGGGACGATGCGCTGGGTGGCCTGATGGACGGCGCCATGGGCGAGGACTACGACCTGCTCCTCGGGCGTCGCACCTACGAGATCTTCGCCGCCTTCTGGCCGCATCAGGACGACGACATCGGCCGCGCCTTCACCGCCGCCAACAAATACGTCGTCGCCAGTCCGGGAACGCCGACGCCCTGGGCCAACAGCCATCGGCTGGAGGGCGACGTCGCCGAGGCGGTGCGGGCGCTGAAGGCGACGGAGGGCCGCGATCTCCTGATCCAGGGGTCGAGCGAGGTCATCCACGCCCTGCTCGCCGCCGACCTGATCGACCAGATGACGGTCCTGACCTTCCCCCTGGTGCTGGGCGAGGGCAAACGGCTGTTCGACTCCGGCTCCCATCCGCGTGTCTGGAGCCCCGTCGCCACGGAGGTGACCGGCAAGGGCGTGGTCGTGACCACCTACCGGCGCGACGGCGAGGTGCCGACCGGCTCCTTCATGGACGAGGCGACCAGCGACGCGCGGCAGGCGCGCCTCGAACGGCAGGCGCAGGCGAACGATGAAGCCTAGCGCGCCATGGCGGTCGGGAACGGCCGCCCCAGCGCCTCGGCCACGCCCTGCTGCGACAGCAGGAAGACCGCCTCACGCTGGTGGTAGTTGTTCGACAGCACGATGACGGTGACGTCCGCGTCCGGCTGGTAGGTGATCAGGTTGCGGAAGCCGGACCAGCTGCCGGTGTGGTAGATCTGCCGGTCGTCGAACGCGGGGGTCACGCGCCGTCCGAGGCTGTTGGAAAACAGACCGTAGCCCCAGTCGCGGCGGGGCCGGCCGCGCTCGGGGGGCGTGTCGGCCGGGGCGTGGTCGGCGATCATCCGGGCATAGCTTTCGGGGCTGAGCAGCTTGCCGCCGTGCAGGGCGCGCTCCCAGATCAGCAGGTCGTCCAGCGTCGAATACAGGGCCCCGGCGCCGAAGATGATGCTGACGTTGTGGTTCGGCTGCGGCGTTGGCCCGCCGGCGAGATTGGCGTAGCCCATGACCACGTCCGAGGCGTCATCCTCGAAGCCCGTGTCGGCCATGCCGAGGGGGGCGAAGAAGGCGTCGCGCAGATAGTCCTGCAGCGGCAGGCCGCTGGCTTTCTGGACCACATAGCCGAGCAGGTTGTAGCCGGCGTTGTCGTACCGGACCTTCGTCCCCGGCGCGAACTGAAGGCCATACTGCCTGGATTCCTCGGTCAATTCTTCCGGCGTGGCAGGAGTGACCCGGCGCACGCCCCAGCCCGGGCGGGCCATCAGGTCGGGAATGCCCGAGGTGTGCGACAGCAGGTGATGCAGGCGCACCGGGGCCCAGGCGGCGGGGCACGGATCGACCCAGCGGCACACGGGATCATCGACCGAGAGCACGCCCTCATCCTGCAGGCGCAGGATGGCGGCGGCGGTGAACTGCTTGCTCACCGAGGCGAGGCGGAAGCGGGAGTCGAGGGCCAGAGGCTTGCCGAGGCTGCGGTCGGCGGAACCGTAGACCTGGCGGAACAGCACCTCGTCGCCCCTGGCCACCAGGACGCCGCCGGTGAAGGCGCCGGAGCCGCCCCAACGCTCGAGCTGCGCGGTCAGCTGCGGCAGGTCCTGAACCACCACCACCGGCGGACGGGGCGGCGGCGGCTCGGCGGCGGCGGCTTGCGGCAGGGGCCGAACCGTGACCCAGGCGACCAGACCGGCGGCGAGGATGAACAGCGCGGCGAGAAAGACCATCGCCACGCGGGGATGGCCGCCCGAATGTCTGGGGACGTGGAACACCGGCCTAGACGTCGTAATCCAGCCCGAACTGGGCGTAGAGGGCGCGGCTGTCCTGCCATTTCGGGTCGACCTTGACCGTCAGAAACAGGTGCACGGGCCGGTCGAGCAGCTCGATCAGCTCCTCGCGCGACTTCTGGCCGATCCATTTCAGGGTCTGGCCGCCCTTGCCGAGCACGATCGGCCGTTGGCTCTCGCGCTCGACATAGATGGTCTGTTCGATGCGGGCCGAGCCGTCGGCCTTGTCCTCGAACGAGGTGGTCTCGACCGCCGCCGAATAGGGCAGTTCCTCGTGGACGCGCAGATAGACCTTTTCGCGGGTGATTTCGGCGGCCAGGACGCGCATCGGCACGTCGGCGGACTGGTCTTCCGGGTAGAGCCACGGCCCGGGCGGCATGGACCGGGCCAGGCGGGCCTTGAGATCGTCGACGCCGTCGCCGCTGAGGGCCGAGATCATATAGACCTCGCTGTAGACGCCGGTGTCGAACATCGCCTGCGACAGGGCCAGCAGGGTGTCGCGGCGCATGCCGTCGATCTTGTTGAGGGCGAGGATGACCTGTTTGCCCGCCGCCTTGAGGGCGGCGATGATGGTCTCGGTGTCTTCGGCCGAGCGGCGGTCGGCGGCCTGGCCTTCCTTGCCCTCGGCGGCGATGTGGGAGGCGGCGTCGATCAGGTGGACGACCACGTCGGCGTCGTCGGCGCCGCCCCAGGCCGACGCGACCATGGCGCGGTCCAGCCGGCGGCGCGGCGTGAAGATGCCGGGGGTGTCGACCAGCACGATCTGGGCGTCGCCCTCCATGGCGATGCCGCGCACGGGGAAGCGGGTGGTCTGGACCTTCTGGGTGACGATCGAGACCTTGGTTCCGGTCAGACGATTGACCAGCGTCGACTTGCCAGCGTTGGGCGCGCCGATGATGGCGGCGAAGCCGGCTCGCTGGTTCTGTTGATCGGTCAAATCACGCCTTCACGCTGCAGCAGGCCGACGGCGGCCGCCTTCTCCGCGTCCTGACGCGAACGGCCCTGCGCGGTCAAGGGCGGATATCCGGCTACGCTGGCTTCTACGGTGAATGTCGGGGCGTGGTCGGAGCCGGTGCGCTCGACGATGCGGTAGGCCGGCAGCGGCCTGCCCTGCCCGAGCGCCCACTCCTGCAGGGCTGATTTCGGATTGGTCAGCGATTTTCGCGGCGGCGCGATGAGCTCGGCGGACCAGATCCGCTCGAAGACGGCGCGCGCGGCGTCGATGCCGCCGTCCAGCCAGACCGCGGCGAGGATGGCCTCCATGGCGTCTCCCAGCGCGCCCTCACGGCGGCGGCCGCCCTGTTTGGCCTCGCCGGGGGACAGCCGCATGGCGTCGCCGACCCCAAGCCCCTCCGCCACGCGGGCGCAGGTCGCCTTGTCGACAAGGGCGTGCAGGCGCGACGACATCTCGCCCTCGTCCGCGGTCGGCAGGTCGCGCATCAGCCGGTCGGCGACGAGCAGGCCGAGCACGCGGTCGCCGAGGAACTCCATCCGCTGGTTGTCGAGGAAAGGCCGGCCGCGGGCGTCGCGCTCGGCCCCCTCCCCCACGCTGGCATGGGTCAGGGCCTGCTCGAGCAGGGAGGGATCACGGAACTCATGGCCGAGCTTGCGAGCCAGGGCCGCAACCGCCTCGGCCCGCCGGTCCGCCGCCATCAGTGCAGGACGGTGAAGAACCGGCTCGGGCGCACCTTCGAGAACCAGCTGACCGGATTCCACAGCGACGCGCCCTCGGACCACGAGAACAGGATGATCTCGGCCTTGCCGATCAGGTTTTCGGCCGGGACGTAGCCGACGCCTTCGGCGATGTCGAAGCGGCTGTCCTGGGAGTTGTCGCGGTTGTCGCCGATCATGAAGTAGTGCCCGGCGGGGACCACGAACTCCGGCGTATTGTCGGAGACGTTGTTCGGGCCCCAGTCCTGGATGTTGAACTGCCGGCCGTCGGCCAGGGTTTCGCGCAGCTTGATGGTCACCTGAGAGCCGCCGTAGAGGTTCTCGACGTCCTGACGGCTCAGTTCGACATCCCTCACGGCCTCGCCGTTGATGAAGAGGACGTTGTTGATCATCTGCAGGCGGTCGCCCGGCAGGCCCATCAGACGCTTGATGTAGTCGGTCTTGTTGTCGCGCGGCAGCTTGAACACGACGATGTCGCCACGCCGGGGCTCGTGGCTGACCAGCGGCAGGGAGATGCGGCCCTCGAACAGCGGCGGGCTGAACGGGATGGCGTGCTTCGAATAGCCGTAGCTCCACTTCGACACGACGATGTAGTCGCCCTCGTACAGGTTGGGCTCCATCGAGGCCGACGGGATGGTGAAGGGCTGGAACAGCAGGACGCGCAGGACGAAGGCGATCAGCAGGGCGAAGAAGATCGTCTTGATGATCTCGACGGTCTCGTTGCCGGCGCCGGACTTGCCCTTGCGGCGGCCGCCCTTCTTGCCGCGCGCGTAGACCGGCGTGGCGTCGACGTCCTCGAACGGGGCGTCGCCGGAATCGCTCCACACCGGCGACTTCGAAGAGGCGACGGCGGCCGGCTCGGCAGGGGTCACGTGGTCGTCGGCGGCGTGGGCTTCATGGCCGTGGCCGGCGTGCTCCGCCGCATGGGCGTCGGCGACGGGATGGAGGTCGTGCGCGTGGTCGTCATGATGGCCGTGGTCTTCGTGGCCGTGGCTCTCATGCGCGTGGTCGTCATGAGCTTCGGGGGCTGCGGCCTGCGCGTCGTCGGCGGCCGGAGTCTCGTGGCCATGGTCGTCATGCCCGGCCGCCGGCGCGGCGGGCGCGGGATGGGCGTCGTGGCCATGCTCGTCGTGAGGCTTGTTCTCGTCGCTCATCTGGACCCTGTCCCCCGGCCGCTGTTCCGCGGTCTTTCAGCGGCAAAGCGGTATAACGTGATTAAGCCATCGGCAAGGCTTCGATCACCACGAAGGCGAGTGCGTAGGGATGCTCGTCGCTCAGCGTCAGGTGTATCCGGGCCTCGTGGCCGGGCGGCGTCAGGCGCGCGAGATGCTCGGCGGCGTGGCCTGTCAGGGCCAGGGTGGGCTGGCCCGAGGGCAGGTTCACCACCCCCATGTCGCGCCAGTAGACGTCGGCCCGCATGCCGGTGCCGAGGGCCTTGGCGCAGGCCTCCTTGGCCGCGAACCGCTTGGCGTAGCTCCAGGCGGGCTGGGGCTTGCGGTCGGAGCGGGTCCGCTCCAGGTCGGTGAAGCAGCGCGCCCTGAAGCGGTCGCCGTAGCGGTCGAGCGACTTCTGGATGCGCCGGATATCCGACAGGTCCGCGCCGACGCCGATGATCATGAGGCGGCGTCCATGGCGGCGCGCATGCGGTGGACGGCCTGGGTCAGGCCGACGAACACCGCCTCCCCGATCAGGAAATGGCCGATGTTGAGCTCGCGCACCTCCGCGATGGCCAGCATGTCGGCGGCGGTTTCGTAATCGAGGCCGTGGCCGGCGTGGACCTCCAAGCCGAGGTCGGCGGCGCGGGAGGCGGCGGCCTGCAGCCGGGCGAACTCCACTGCCCGGCCGGCCCCGGAGAGGTGGCAGTAGCGGCCGGTGTGGAACTCGACGACCTGGGCGCCGACGGCGTGGGCGGCCTCGACCTGCTCCAGGGCCGGCTCGATGAACAGGGAGACGCGGACGCCGGCCTCGGCCAGGGCGCGGACGACGGGGGCGATGCGCGCCTCGTGGCCGGCGACGGCGAGGCCGCCTTCGGTGGTGACCTCCTCGCGCCGCTCGGGCACCAGGCAGGCCGCGTGCGGGCGATGGCGCAGGGCGATGGTCAGCATCTCGTCGGTGACGGCCATCTCGAGGTTCAGCGGTCGACCGGCGACGGCGCAGAGCTCGCTGAGCGCCTCGATGTCGGTGTCGGTGATGTGCCGCCGGTCCTCGCGCAGGTGGGCGGTGATGCCGTCGGCGCCGGCGGCGAGGGCCTCGCGGGCCGCGCGGACGGGATCGGGATGACGTCCGCCGCGGGCGTTGCGGACGGTGGCAACGTGGTCGATGTTGACGCCGAGTCGGACGGGCGAGACCACCGCGCCCTCCCCTATTTCGCCAGTCGGCGGCTGCCCGGATCCTCGACCGGCAGGGCGGCGAGGTCCGGCGGCAGGGCGTCGGCGGGATATGCAGGCACGTCGAGCGTGGCCAGCGCCACCAGCGGCACGCCGACGTCGGCGCGGCCGCCGGAGCGGTCGACGATGCAGGCGGCCGCAACGACCTCTCCGCCCGCCGCCCGGATCGCGGCGATGCATTCGCGCGAGCTCAGGCCGGTGGTGATGATGTCCTCGACCATGACGACCGTCTGGCCGGGCTCGACGTGGAAGCCGCGGCGGAGTTTGAACTCGCCGCCCTCGCGCTCGACGTACATCGACGGCACGCCCAGCCAGCGGGCGGTCTCGTAGCCGGGGATGATGCCGCCGACCGCGGGCGAAATGGCAATGTCGACGGGTCCGACGGCGGCGGTGATCTTCTCCGCCAGCGCCTTGCACAGCCGGGCGCAGCGGGCCGCGTCCATGAACACGAGGTTCTTCTGCAGGAAGACCGGGCTGTGCAGGCCAGAGGACAGAACGAAATGGCCCTCGCGCAGGGCGCCGGCGTCGCGGAATTCGGTGAGGACGTCTTCGGAGGTCATGCGCCTCCCTACCCCGTCACGCTCTCGCTTTGAAGCGAAGGTTGGTGCGGATCGACCCAGTTCTCGCCGCCCGGGTGCAGACCCCGCGTCAGCAACTCGCTCCAGACCCCCTCGGCGTCCTCGGCGAAGCTGATCAGTTCCAGATCCTTGGCCGTGACCATGCCGTGCTGGACCAGCGCTTCGAAGCCGACGACCGAGTTCCAGTACGCCTTGTCGACCAGCACGATCGGGATCGCCCGCTCCTTGCCTGTCTGGCGAAGGGTCAGGATTTCAAACAGCTCGTCGAAGGTCCCGAACCCGCCCGGGAACACCACCAGCGCATTGGCCCGCATGGCGAAATGCATCTTGCGCATGGCGAAGTAGTGGAAGCGGAAGGTCAGCTCCGGCGTCGACCAGGGGTTGGGCTCCTGCTCGTGCGGCAGGGTGATATTGAAGCCGATCGAAGGGGCGCCGACGTCGGCCGCCCCGCGGTTGGCGGCGCCCATGATGCCGGGGCCGCCGCCGGTGGCGATGACATTGTCTCGCGGCTCCCCGATTCGGCCGCGCAGGGCTCCACCGCGTTCCGAAGCGATGCGGCCGAAGGCGCGGGCCTCGCGGTACCAGCGCATGTGGTCGGGACGGCCGTCCTCGCCGATGCGGGCGCTGCCAAACACCACGATGGTCGACCGCACGCCCCAGGCCCGCAACGCCTCCTCGGCCTTGGCGTATTCCAGCAGGAAGCGGACCCCGCGCATGGAATCGCCGAGCACGAAATCCTGATCCAGCGCCGCCAGCCGATAGGAGGGCGACGCCATCTGCGGGGCGTTCTCCGGCGCTTCGTCCGTCACCCGCGCGCGCGCTCCACGGTGTCCACCGACGGATTGGTTCGCAGCGCCGCCATGATGGCGGTGGCGTGCTTGGCGTCCTCGACCTCCATGTCGATGTCAACGTCGAAGAAGTCCTGTTGCCGGTGGCTCATGACCAGGTTGAGGATATTGCCGCCGGCCTCGCCGATGATGGTGGCGACCTGGCCGAGCACCCCGGGGGCGTTCTTGATGGTGGCGCGGACGCGGGCCGAGGCCACGGCCCCCTGCTCCGCCTGCGGCGTCCATTGCAGATCCTGCCAGACCGAGTCGTCGTCGGCGAACTCCTCAAGCCGCTGACAGTCGATGGTGTGCACGGTCAGACCCGCCTCGGGCTCGAGAATGCCGACGATGCGATCGCCGGGCACGGGCGAGCAGCAGTGGCCGAAATGGACGCTGACGCCGGGGGTGAGGCCGCCTCCGCGCACGAACAGCCGGCCCTGATCGTCGCCGATGCGCTTGCGGTCGGGACCCGCCTTGAGCCGTCCCTTCAGGGCCGGGAACAGGATCTCGCCGATCTTCGCCGCTGACACCCGGCCGCGGCCGATGGCCTCGTACAGGTCGTCGTCATTGGCGAAGCCGAGCTGCTCCAGAGCCGGGCGCAGCGTCACCTCGACTTCGGTCTTGCCGGCGCGGGTGAGGGTCTGTTCCAGGGTGGCGCGACCCAGCTTCTGGAACTCGCCGCGTTCGGAGGTGCGGATGTGGCGTCGGATGGCCGAGCGGGCCCGGCCGGTCACCGTCAGCGAGCGCCAGTCGACCGGGATCTCGCGCTTGGTCCCGCGCACGATCTCGACCACGTCGCCGTTCTGGAGCTGGGTCCGCATCGGCTTCAGCTCGCCGTTGATCTTGGCCCCGACGGCGGTGTCGCCGACCTCGGTGTGGACGGCATAGGCGAAGTCGAGCGGCATGCCGCCGCGCGGCAGGGTGATCAGCGCGCCCTTGGGCGTGAAGACGAACACCTGGTCCAGATACATCTCGAGCTTGGCGTGCTCGACCCAGTCCTCGCCGCCCTCGCCGTGCTCGATGACCTGCACCAGATGGCGCAGGTTCTGCAGCGGGTCGCGGCCGCCGTCCTTCTCCATGGCCTCCTTGTCGAAGCCGTAGGACTGGTTCTTGTAGGCCCAGTGCGCGGCCACCCCGTCCTCGGCGACGCGGTCCATGGCGTCGGTGCGGATCTGCATCTCGATGCGCAGGCCCGACGGCCCCACCACAGTGGTGTGCAGCGAGCGGTAGTTGTTCGACTTGGGCGTCGAGATGAAGTCCTTGAACCGCTCCGGCACCATCGGCCAGGCGCGGTGGATCACCCCGAGAGCGCGGTAGCAGTCGTCCTCCGCCTCGACGATGACGCGAAAGCCGTAGATGTCCGACAGGGACGAGAAACCGACCGACTTGCGCTGCAGCTTGCGCCAGATCGAGTACGGGGTCTTCTGGCGGCCGAAGACATGAGCGTGCACGCCGGCCTCCTCCAGCACCCGCTCGACTTCGCGCGCGACCCCGTCGATGGCGCGGCCATGCTCCAGCTTCAGGGCCTCGAGCCGCCGCTCGATGGCGGTTCGGGCGGTCGGGTTGAGATGTTCGAAGGCCAGCTCCTCCAGTTCGGAGGCGATCGAGTGGATGCCGATCGACCGGCCGAGCGGGGCATAGACCTCGAGGGTTTCGCGGCTGATGCGCTCGCGCTTCTCGGGCTTGACGTGCTTCAGCGTCCGCATGTTGTGCAGGCGGTCGGCCAGCTTGACCAGCAGGACGCGGACGTCCTTCGAGATGGCGAGGATGAATTTGCGCAGGTTCTCGGCCTGGCGGGTGTGCTCGGCCTGGAGTTCGAGGCGGGACAGCTTGGTGACGCCCTCGACGAGGTCGGCGATCTCCTCGCCAAACCGCTCGGCGATGTCGTCGCGGGTGGCCGAGGTGTCCTCGACCACGTCGTGCAGCAGGGCGGTGACGATGGTGGCGGTGTCGAGCCGGTAGTCGGTCAGGATGCCGGCGACCTGGATCGGATGGGCGAAATACGGATCGCCCGAGGCTCGCAGCTGCGAGCCGTGCATCTTCATCGCATAGACGTAGGCGCGGTTGAGCAGCGCCTCGTCGGTGTGGGGATTGTAGGCGCGGACCCGCTCGATCAGGTCGTACTGCCGCATCATGATTGCGGGCTTGGCCGGCTTCTCCAGCGGCCGCGTGTCCGCCGCGGGCAATTTCAGGCCGACGGCGAGCGGCACCCGGGATCGGGCCGGGTTCTGCATGCGAGGCAGATCAGGCTTGGAACGCGCCATACCCCGAGGATATGACGGCGATTCGACGGCTCCGC
>NZ_DASPMM010000023.1:0-102986 GCF_035627055.1 Brevundimonas sp.
CGATTCCGAAATGCAGGTGCCCGCCTTCAGCCAGCGCACCGAGCATGTGCCGGATGTCGACGAGAGCTACCGGTTCGACCACGACACCACGATGTCGATTCTGGCCGGCTTTGCCTACAACCGCCGCGTCATGATCCAGGGCTACCACGGCACGGGCAAGTCGACCCATATCGAGCAGGTCGCCGCCCGTCTCAACTGGCCCTGCGTGCGCGTCAACCTCGACAGCCACATCAGCCGCATCGACCTGGACATCAAGGTCCCGGCGTTCAGCGAGCGCGATCCCCACGTTCCGGACGTGGATCCCGCCTACAAGTTCGACCCGGAGACCACCAAGGCCATCTGCGCGGGCTTCGCCTTCGACCGGCGGGTGATGGTCCAGGGCTATCACGGCACCGGCAAGTCGACGCACATCGAACAGGTGGCCGCGCGCCTCAACTGGCCGCTGATCCGCGTCAACCTCGACAGCCACGTCAGCCGGATCGACCTCGTCGGCAAGGACGCCATCGTCCTGAAGGACGGCAAGCAGGTCACCGAATTCCGCGAAGGCATGCTGCCCTGGGCCATCCAGCGGCCGATCGCGCTGGTCTTCGACGAATACGACGCCGGCCGCCCGGATGTGATGTTCGTGATCCAGCGCGTGCTGGAGGCGCAGGGCAAGCTGACCCTGCTCGACCAGAACCGGGTGATCCGGCCCAACCCCTATTTCCGGCTGTTCGCGACGACCAACACCGTCGGCCTCGGCGACACCACCGGCCTCTACCATGGCACGCAGGCGATCAATCAGGGCCAGATGGACCGCTGGAACATCGTCACCACGCTCAACTACCTCGACCACGACGTCGAGGCCGAGATCGTCGCCGCCAAGGTGCCCGAGTGGTCCGACGCCGAGGGCAAGCGCCGCATCGCCGCCATGGTCCGCGTCGCCGACATGACCCGCAACGCCTTCATGAACGGCGACATCTCGACGGTGATGTCGCCCCGCACGGTGATCACCTGGGCCCAGAACGCGATCATCTTCGCCGGCGACGTCGGCCTGGCCTTCCGGCTGACCTTCCTCAACAAGTGCGACGAGCTGGAACGCCCGACCATCGCGGAATTCTACCAGCGGGCGTTCGGCGAGGACCTCCCCGAGGCGGCGACGCGGGTGAAGGTGGGGTGACCCTCCCTTCTCCCCTTGCGGGAGAAGGTGGCAGCCGAAGGCTGACGGATGAGGGGTCGCACCGGCCTCTCGACAGAAGGAGCCGACAGGGTCTTACATGACCTATGGACGAGTGGCTCACACAACGTGCGAAAGAAATGCGTCACGAGCCGGTGCTCTACGAGCGCCGCCTGTGGAAGCTGCTGCGCGACCGGCGGCTGGGCGGGCTGAAGTTCCGGCGGCAGTTCAAGTTCGTGGAAGGCCCCTACATCGTCGATTTCATCTGCTTCCGCCACAGACTCATCGTGGAGGCCGACGGCCCTCAGCACGAGGATCGGGCCGAGGACGCAGCGCGGGACGACTGGTTGCGCGTTCAGGGCTTCCGGGTCCTGCGATTCCCGAACCAGCAGATCGAGAACCACGGCGAGCAGGTCGTCAGAGCGATCCTGGCGGCGGCGGATGAGAGACTGACGGAACTGATCACGCCCGCCGGCGCGACCCCTCATCCGTCAGCCCTGCGGGCTGCCACCTTCTCCCGCAAGGGGAGAAGGATCAGCTTCCCCGTTCCGCCAAGCCCCCGCCGCCATCTCCCGCGCCGTCTCCCGCACCCCTTCCGGCCAGCCTTCCACCACCGCGTCGAACGCCGTCCAGTCCCCCGCGAACAGCATCCGCGTGGCCTCCTCGTAGCCCGGCAGGTCCCCGCCCATGGCGGTCATGAAGCGGTAGGCCGTCTCCTTCGCCCGACGCGCCCGGTCCGGGCCCTCGCCCGCCTTCATCTGCGCCTCGACCAGCTTGCGCAGCGCCACCGAGATCCCGCCCGGCTGGGCCGCCAGCCAGTCCCAGTGACGCGGCAGCAGGGTGACCTCGCGCGGGGTGACGCCCAGCTTCGGCCGGCCCGGCCCCCGCTTCTCCGCCTCCACCAGCGCCGGGCCCAGCCGGGCCTTCGCCTCGCCCAGGCCGCCGCGCAGGTCGAGGTCGACCGGCCGGCCGTCGGACAGGGCGAACACCAGCAGCCCCTGCCCCGCCGCCGCGGCGGCATGGAGCACGGGCAGGGCGCGGTGCAAGGGGGCGCGGGCGATACGCTCATGGCCGACGAAGGCGACCACGGGCAGGTCTGAGGGGACGGACATGGAATTCTCCGGGGGTTGCGGCCCTACGACCGCGTTTGACGGGACGGCCCCGTACACTCTCCTGCCGGCCGGACCGGAGGCGCAGATTGGGACACCCGGCGGATGCTACGGACGCTACGCACGCTACGGACTCTGTGGACTCTACGGACGGTATTTTCGAGTTTTACCCGGGTAAAAATCACCCGTCAATATTACCCGGGTAAAACTATTCGCGCGCCGCTGTCGCAGGCCCGGAACCGCCGCCCCGGCCATGCGCTAAGCGGGCGCCCCTCCCCTCCCCGCATCCAAGGAGTTCTCCATGACCGACCAGCGCATCGAAGGCGCCGCCCTCCAGACCGAAGGCCAGGTCCAGAACGGCCTCGGCCGCCTGACCGGCGACAGCAAGCTGCAGCTCGACGGCAGGCTCAACGAGGTGAAGGGCAAGGCGCTCGACGCCTACGGCCGCGTCATCGACGGGCTGGACGGCCTCGTAGCCAAGGCCCCGGCCCAGTATCAGGACAAGGCGCGGCAGGGCCTCGACTTCGCCCGTCGCAAGCCGCTGCTGACCACCGGCATCGTCGCCGGCCTGGCCGTTCTGCTCAGCGGCATGGGCCGCCGCCGCCGCTAGCCGTTCGCGGCCGCCTGTTCGAACAGGCGGCCGATCTCGGCGTCGACTGCGCCCGGCCCGTCCAGCTCGACCACCGCCGTCAGCCGCTCCGACCAGCTCTCCCGGCGCACCGCCTCCGCCAGCCTCGGCGACGCCGCCGGCTCCAGCTTCAGCCCCAACAGCGCCTTGCCGCCCTTCAGCGGCCGGATCGCCGCGAACTGCACCGCCCGGCTGAACGAGGTGTAGCCCTTCCGCTGGCCCGAGATCACGCCCTCCACGCCGGAGGCGGCCCGCTCCACCGCCTCCAGGATCGCCAGCGAGCGCGGCTCGGCCCACAGGGCGGCGCGCAGGCCCTCCGCATCATCCCAGCCCATGGCGTCCGCCGGCCGCGCCGCGCTCAGGATGTGGGCCGCGTGATTGGCCCCGATCCCGTGCGTCGCCTTCAGCCAGGCCGCCTGCGCCTTCGGCCGCGTCTCCGGACAGCCCTTCAGGATATCGACCCAGACCGCCACCGGCCGGCCCGTCTGCTTCTCGAAATTGGCCTCGACCGTGGCGAACCACTTCCTCTGCCGCTCGGTCAGCCCCGCGCCCGTCTTCATGCCCGCCGTCTCCTCCGCTCGGCCCAACCTGCCCCCGCCGGCGGCAAAGAAAAAGGCCCCGGCGTCTCCACCGGGGCCTTCTTCGACTCATGGCTGGCGCCGTCAGTCCGCCGACTGCGCCTCGATGGCCTTCGACTGGGCCGCGTTCGGCCCGGTGATGTCGAAGGCGATCTTCCCGTCCTTCAGCTCGACCTTCACATGCCCGCCGCGCGTCAGGCGCCCGAACAGGATGTCGTCGGCCAGCGGCTTCTTGATGCTCTCCTGGATGACCCGGGCCAGCGGCCGCGCGCCATACAGTTCGTCGAAGCCGTTCTTGGCCAGCCAGTCGTTGGCCTCGTCGGTCAGTTCGATGGTGATGTTCCGATCCGCCAGCTGGGCCTCCAGCTGCAGGATGAACTTGGTCACCACCGACCGGATCGTCTCGGCGTCCAGCGCCTTGAACGCCACGATGGCGTCGAGGCGGTTGCGGAACTCGGGCGCGAACAGCCGCTGGATCGCCTTCTCGTCCTCGCCCTCGACCTTGCCGCGGCCGAAGCCGATGGCCGCCCGGGCGTTGTCGGCGGCGCCCGCGTTGGTGGTCATGATCAGGACCACGTTGCGGAAGTCGACCTTCTTGCCGATGGCGTCGGTCAGCTGCCCGTTGTCCATCACCTGCAGCAGGATGTTGTAGACGTCCGGGTGGGCCTTCTCGATCTCGTCCAGCAGCACAACCGCGTGCGGATGCTGGTCGACGGCGTCGGTCAGCAGTCCGCCCTGGTCATGGCCGACATAGCCCGGAGGCGCGCCGATCAGCCGGCTGACCGTGTGCCGCTCCATGTATTCCGACATGTCGAAGCGCAGCATCTCGATGCCCAGCGTCGAGGCCAGTTGCTTGGCCACCTCGGTCTTGCCGACGCCGGTCGGGCCGCTGAACAGGAAGGCGCCGATCGGCTTCTGCGGATCGCGCAGCCCGGCCCGCGCCAGCTTCATGGCCGCCGAGACCTGCTCGATGGCGCCCGACTGGCCGAACACGACCCGGTTCAGGTCGCGCTCCAGTTCGCGCAGGCCCTCGGTGTCGGACTTGCTGACCGACTTCGGCGGGATGCGGGCCATGCGGGCGATGACGGCCTCGACCTCCTTCTGGCCGATGACCTTCTTGCGCTTCGACTCGGGCAGCAGCATCTGCGACGCCCCCGCCTCGTCGATCACGTCGATCGCCTTGTCCGGCAGTTTGCGGTCGGTCATGTACCGCGCCGACAGCTCCACCGCCGTGCGGATGGCGGCGTCGGTGTAGCGCAGCTTGTGGTGGCCTTCGTAGGAGGTCTTCAGCCCCTTCAGGATCTTGATCGTGTCATCGACCGTGGGTTCGTTGACGTCGATCTTCTGGAAGCGGCGGGCCAGCGCCCGGTCCTTCTCGAAATGCTGGCGATACTCCTTGTAGGTCGTCGAGCCCATGCAGCGCAGGCTGCCCGAGGCCAGGGCCGGCTTCAGCAGGTTGGAGGCGTCCATGGCGCCGCCCGAGGTCGCCCCCGCGCCGATCACCGTATGGATCTCGTCGATGAACAGGATGGCGTTGTCGTGCGTCTCCAGCTCCTTGACGACCTGCTTCAGCCGCTCCTCGAAGTCGCCGCGGTAGCGCGTGCCGGCCAGCAGCGCCCCCATGTCGAGGCTGTAGATGGTCGCGCCTTCCAGCACGTCCGGCACCTCGTGGTTGACGATCTTGCGGGCCAGCCCCTCGGCGATGGCGGTCTTGCCGACGCCGGGGTCGCCCACCAGCAGCGGGTTGTTCTTGGTCCGCCGGCACAGGATCTGGATGGCGCGGTCGACCTCGGCCTGGCGACCGATCAGCGGGTCGATCTTGCCGTTTCGCGACTTCTCGTTGAGATCGACGCAATAGGCCTCCAGCGCCTCGCCGCCGGTCTTGGCGGCGGCCGCGTCCTCGGCATCCTCGGGGCTGGCGCCGGAGCGCGCCGGCCGCGTCTCGCCCCCCGCCTTCTTGGCGATGCCGTGGGCGATGTAGTTGACCGCGTCGTAGCGGGTCATGTCCTGCTCCTGCAGGAAATAGGCGGCGTGGCTCTCGCGCTCGCTGAAGATGGCGACCAGCACGTTCGCGCCGGTGACCTCCTCGCGGCCCGAACTCTGGACGTGGATGACGGCGCGCTGGATCACGCGCTGGAAGCCGGCGGTCGGCTTGGCGTCCTCGCCGTCCGAGGTGGCCAGCGCGGCCAGGTCGGTGTCGACGTAGAGGGTCAGCGCGGTCTTCAGGCTGGCCATGTCGACGTTGCAGGCGGTCATCACATTGCCGGCGTCCGGGTCGTCGACCAGGGCCAGCAGCAGGTGTTCGAGGGTGGCGTACTCGTGCCGGCGCTCGTTCGCATAGTGGACGGCGCGGTGCAGGGTCTCTTCGAGAGGACGCGAAAATGACGGCATGGAGGTTCCTCTCAGTCCTTTTCCATCGTGCATTGCAGGGGGTGCTGGTGACGGCGCGCCGTCTCGACCACCTGGGCGACCTTGGTTTCGGCCACTTCGTAGGTGAAGACGCCGCAGACCCCGACGCCATGCTGGTGCACATGCAGCATGATGCGGGTCGCGTCCTCGCGGCTCTTCTGGAAGAACCGCTCCAGCACGTAGACGACGAATTCCATCGGCGTGTAGTCGTCGTTCAGAATCAGCACCCGATACAGCGAGGGCTTCTGAAGCTTCGGCTTTGTCTCGGTGACGGTGGCGGCCCCGAGGCCTCCCTCCTGATCACCGGCCTTACGTGACGGCGGCATTCGTTGTCCGTGTTTGGGGAGTCGATGGACAGATAGGGAATGATGGCCTGATTTGAAGCGGCGTCCAGTCACACGTTGCGTGACGCAATGGAAACGAGGGAGGGGGCGGATGGATCACCGGAAACTGGGGCTCAGGGTCTATGCGACGGCCGCGACCTATTCCGACGCCCTCGGACTGGCCGAGCGGCTGATCGGCCATCTGTCCCCGCTGGTCGCGGTGCGCGAATGTCGGGTCTATCCCTATCCGAAGTTCGATGCCTGCTTCGGCCTGTGGCTGGAGCTGTCCGCTCCGGACCAGGGCTCCGCCTTCGACCGGGTCCAGGAACTGGTGGCGCCTCATTGGGGAACACACGGGGCGCCGGGCGATCGCTCGGCGATCTGGAACCAGCCGACCGACGGCGGCGTCGCCGTCCTGCCGGAGGCGACCTGGATCCACCTCAACCTGTGGAGCGACCCCGACGAAGACTGAGGCCGGACAGCGAAAGGGCCCCGGCGTTTCCACCGGGGCCCCTCGTACGCCTACTGATTTGGCAGGTCGCCTTAGCGGGCGGCCTGGAACTTCTCGACCGAGGCGGTGACGCGCTCGTTGATCGGCTTGAAGCTGTCCTTGACCGAGGCGGTGAGCACTTCGGTCATGCGGGTCACTTCGGCCAGGTAGGTTTCGGCGGCCGACTTGGCGTAGGCGGTCTGCAGCTCGAGCGCTTCCTGGACCGAACGGGCCTGCGCCAGCGACTGGGCGGCGGCGACGCCGTCTTCCCAGGACTTCTTGGTGTAGGCGACGGTCTGGGCCGACAGGGCCTCGACGCCCTTCTGGGCGGCGGTGGCCGAGGCGACGACGGCCTCGAGGTTCTTCTTGCCCTCGACGTTCAGCTCGGTCAGGCCGGCGACCGACTTGTCGGCGGCTTCACGGAAAGCCTGCGCGCCGGCGGCCTGCATCTTTTCGGCCTGGGCCTGGGCCTTCTCGGCCGAGGCCTTGACCTGGGCGGTGGCGGCTTCGACGGTCTTCTTGACGTTCACGGTTTCGGCGCTGTCGGCCATGGTATTGCTCCTGAACCTGTCGCGGCGTGGCCGCTTGTGACTGTTCCGCGGCAGGCGATCCCACCGCGACGGACCGTCATATGGTGCAAGTGCGAACAAACGTCAAGGGCGTTTTGTGCAATGCACAATACGCGCCAGCGTGAGCCGCGCGCACCTTACAGGAGAGACCGCTTCACAATTCCGTTGACCGCTTGTTTACCCTCACGAAACCCCGATGACGCATGTTAGCCTTTCGTCAGCGTCGCGTGGTGGGGCCGCCGTCGCGCTTTATGTATGAGGCCTGCGCTTGCCGATCTTCGCCCTGATCCGCCGTGGTTTGCTGTCGCTGGCGCTGGTCGTCTCCCTGGCCGTGGTTCCCTCCACGCCGCCGGCGATCGCCCTGCCCTCCGACAACCCGCGCTACGCCGCCATCGTCGTCGATGCGGAGTCCGGCGAGGTGCTGTTCGCCCGGCACGCCGACAGCCGGCGCTATCCGGCCTCGGTCACCAAGATCATGACTTTGTATCTGACCTTCGAGGCCCTCACTGAAGGCAAGGTCAAGCTGGACGACGTCATCACCGTCTCGCCGCGCGCCGCCAGCCAGCCGCCGTCCAAGCTGGGCCTGGCGGCCGGCCAGACCATCACCCTCGACGACGCCATGAAGGCCACGGCGGTGCGCAGCGCCAACGACATGGCCATGGCCATCGCCGAGCATGTCGGCGGTTCGCAGGATCGCTTCGCCGCCCAGATGACGCTGAAGGCCCGCGAACTGGGCATGACCCAGACCCGCTACGTCAATCCGAACGGCCTGCCCGACGCCCGCCAGGTCACCTCGGCCCGCGACCTCGCCATTCTGGCCCGCGCCGTCATGCGCGACTATCCGCAGTACTACCGCTACTTCGGCCTGCACGACTGGACCTATCAGGGCCGGTTGTACCGCAACACCAACGGCCTGTTGGCCCAGGGCGGAGGCTACGACGGCATGAAGACCGGCTACATCCGGGCCTCGGGCTTCAATCTGGTGGCCTCGGCGGTGCGCGACGGACGGCGGTTGATCACCATCGTCCTCGGCGGCCAGAAGGTGGCCAGCCGCAACGCCCATGTCGTCGAGCTGATGGACACCGGTTTCGAGGTCGAACGCCTGCGCCGTGCCGGCCAGCCCATCCAGGTCGCCCAGACCTTCTTCGAGCAGCGCGGCTTCGGCATCGGCTCGGACAACTCTGGCCCCGTCGAATACGCCTCCGCCGCCGACGACACCGACGAGGAGGGCGAGACCGCCGTCAGCTACGCCTCCCTTCCGTCGCCGCCGCCGCAGCCGTCGCGGGTCACCCCTGCCCCGTCCGAAGAGCGCACCGTCGCCTCGCTGTTGCGCGCCGGAGGCCCCTCAGACGTCACCGCCTCCCTCAATGGGGCCCCGCCTGCACGGCCTGGCCCGTCGCGGCCGGCGACGCGGGAGACGGCGCGCGAATCCGCCGGCCGCTGGGCCGTTCAGGTCGGCGCCTTCCGGGACGAGACCGTCGCCCGCGACTGGCTGACCGAGGTCAATCGCCGCTTCCGCAGCCAGTTCACCGCCGCCGAGCGCACGGTGCAGAACGCCGAGGGCTGGTACCGCTCGCGCTTCACCGGCATGAGCGAACAGGCCGCCCAGGCCGCCTGCGCCGCCCTGGCCGAGCGCCGTGTGACCTGCATGGTGGTGCGGCCGCAATAGCCGACCTCTTGGCGCAAGGCCCGGAACCGGCCTAGGCTCGGTCCGCGGTCGGGGGAGCGGCATGAGCGCGTTCGAATACACCTCTGTCATGTCGTCGATCATCGTCGGCCTGGCCCTGGTCGACATCCTGATCAGTCTGAACCGGCTGATCCGCGCCGGCGGCGGCGTCAGATGGCATTGGGCCGCGCCGGCCACGGCCCTGCTGATCTTCCTGACCATCATCCAGATCTGGTGGAGCATCTACCGCCCCGACGGCGGCCCCATGACCATCGGCCAGTTCTTGCCTCTGGTGGTCGAGCTGGTGATCCTGTTCCTGCTGGCCGCCGCGGCCCTGCCGGACGACGTTCCGCCCGGCGGCCTGGATCTGAAGCTCTACTACCAGGGCAACAGCCCCTACCTCTGGTCGCTGTTCGCGGCGGCGCTGGGGTGGCTGCTTTTCATCGAAATCCTCGGCAGCACGCTGATGGGCCAACCCCTCCTGACCGTTGTCGAGGGGCATCTCGTGGACCTCGTCGTCGTCCTGGCCTTCGTCGCCCTGATCTTCGTGCGCAGGCTCTGGATCCACGCCATCGCCCTGGCCTTCTTCGCGGTCGGCCCGATCGGCTGGCTGTCCCGATCACTGGGCTAGACCCCGGCGTCCTTTTCCCCTATACGCGCCGCCTTTCCAGGGCTTCGGTCCTGACGCGGAATTCCAAAGGGTTCGGGAAGTCATCCCGGCCGCCGCTTCAGGATCCATCGTGGGACAGGACTTCACCCGGTCCACCCGCGCCGACGCCCACCAAGGGAGACCACCGCATGGCTCTTTACGAGCACACGGTCATGTCGCGCCAGGATATCAGCGCGCAACAGGCCGAAGCGCTGAACGACACCATCAAGGGCTTGATCGAGCAAGGCGGCGGTTCCGTCGCCAAGATCGAGTACTGGGGTCTGCGCAACCTGACCTACCGGGTCAAGAAGAACCGCAAGGCGCACTATTCGCTGCTCGCCGTCGACTGCCCGCCCGCCGCCATGGCCGAGGTGGAACGTCAGCTGTCGATCAACGAAGACGTGCTGCGCTGGCTGACCGTCCGCGTCGAGGAACTCGACCTGGAGCTGTCGCCCCTGCTGGCCCGCCGCGAACGCGAGCGTGAGCGCGAGCGTGAGCGCACGCCCCGCGAAGACGCCGCCGAAGTCGCTGAATAGGAACCCGGAACATGACCGATACGACTGCCCCGTCGCCGGGCGCGCCGGCTGGCTCCGGCCCCGCCCGTCGCCCCTTCTACCGTCGCCGCAAGGTGTGCCCGTTCTCCGGCGCCAACGCCCCGAAGATCGACTACAAGGACGTCAAGCTCCTGCAGCGCTACATCTCCGAGCGCGGCAAGATCGTTCCTTCGCGCATCACGGCCGTCTCCCAGAAGAAGCAGCGTGAACTGGCCAAGGCCATCAAGCGCGCCCGCTATCTGGCCCTCCTGCCCTACGTGGTGAAGTGATATGAAGGTCGTTCTGCTTGAACGCGTCGAGAACCTCGGCGCCATCGGCGACGTCGTGTCCGTCAAGGACGGCTTCGCCCGCAACTTCCTTCTGCCGCGCGACAAGGCCCGCCGGGCCACGTCGGCGAACCTGAAGGCCTTCGAACTCGACCGCGCCGCCATCGAGGCCCGCAACGAGAAGAACAAGGCCGAGGCGCAGAAGGTGGCCGACAAGATCGACGGCCAGACCTACGTCATGATCCGGCAAGCCGGTGAAACGGGTCAGCTGTACGGATCGGTCGCCGGCCGCGACGTCGCCGAGGCCGTCCAGGCCGAAGGCGGCAAGGTCGAGCGCTCGCAGGTCGTGCTCAACACCGCGATCAAGACCCTCGGCGTCCACGATGTGCAGGTTCGCCTGCACGCCGAGGTCACCGCCACGGTCAAGATCAACATCGCCCGCTCGGCCGACGAGGCCGAACGCCAGGCGAAGGGCGAGGACGTGATCAAGTCCGCCTACGACCAGGACCGCGCGGAAGCGATGGAAGCGGCGCAGGACATGATCGCCGGCGGCGCCGGCCAGCAGGAAGGCCTGGGTTCGGAAGCCTGAACCCGACCAACCGGCTGAAGACTGTGAAAGGGCGCTGCCGGCGACGGCGGCGCCCTTTTTCGCGGCCGGCTCCCGTTCAGAAACGGTTCAGCAAAGCTTGTGTCTTGTCCGCGCCACGTCATTGTTCGGCGAACGGGAGGACCCTCAATGAAACGGCTTGCATCGATCCTGATGGCGTTGGGCGTCCTGCTGGCGGCGAGCGCCGTCTCGGCCCAGAACCAGCGCACCCTCGATGCCTTCCTGACCGAGGCGAACCGCATCCCGCTCAATGCGACATCCGCCCTCCGTCCCAGCGCCCACCGATTGAAGGGTGAGGCGGAGCGGGCCCTCCGCACCGTCCTCACCGGAATTCGGGCGGATCGCGCAGCCGGCCGTTCTCCGCCGGCCTGCCCGCCTGAGAGCATCAGCCTGAATCCGCGGCAATTGCTGGATTTCCTGAACGGCATCCCACAGGCGCGTCGCCAGCGCATGACGGTCGCGGACGGATTCCGCGCGTGGATGGCCGCGCGCTATCCGTGCTCCAGCTAGCTATCACTGATCTGTCACGGCTTTTCCGGCCATCCACAGGGGTGTCCCCGTTCATCTGACGGATGCCCGACTTTTCCGTCCAATTCTGACGGATCGGGGCGCTATGGCTTGATCGATGAACGCCCTGGCTCCCGTCCCCTTCCCCTCGTCTATGGACCCGTCGTCCATCCCGTCCCTGCCTCACAACCTCGAGGCGGAGCAGGCGCTGCTCGGCAGCCTGATGTTCGACAACGCCGTGTTCGAACGCCTGTCGGACCGGCTGCGCGGCAGCCATTTCTACGAGCCCTTCCACCAGCGCCTCTACGACGCCATCGAGGACCACGTTCGCCAGGGTCTGCTGGCCGAGCCGACCATCCTGATGGAGCGGTTCAAGCAGGACCCCGCCTTCCAGGAGTTCGGCGGCCTGCGCTATCTCGCCGACCTGGTCGACCGCGCCCCGCCGGCGGCCAACGCCCCCGACTACGCCCGCGTCGTCTACGACCTGGCCCTGCGCCGCGACCTGATCCGCATCGGCGGCGAGATCATCAAGGAGGCCCCGGCCCCTGAGACCGCCGCCATCGACCAGATAGAGAGCGCCGAACAGCAGCTCTACAACCTCGCCGAAACCGGCAAGCCGTCGTCCGGCTTCGTCAGCTTCTCCACCGCCCTCAGCGGGGCCGTGCAGATGGCCGCGGAGGCCTATCAGCGCGACGGCAAGCTCGCCGGTCTGGCCACCAACCTGGACGACCTCGACCAGAAGCTGGGCGGCCTGCACCCGTCCGACCTGCTGATCCTCGCCGGCCGTCCGTCGATGGGCAAGACCGCCCTCGCCACCAACATCGCCTTCAACGTGGCGCGCAACTACCGCTGGGAGCCGACCCCCGAGGGCCGCAAGACCGTCTCGGGCGGCGTGGTCGCCTTCTACTCGCTGGAAATGTCGGCGGAACAGCTGGCCATGCGTATCCTCGCGGACGCCTCGGGCGTCTCGTCGGACAAGCTGCGCAAGGGCGAGATCGACGCCGCCGACTTCGGCCGCATCCGCGACGCCGCCGTCGAGATCGGCGAGAGCCCGCTGTTCATCGACGCCACCGGCGGCCTGTCGATGTCCAAGCTGGCCGCCCGCGCCCGCCGCCTGAAGCGGATGGAGCACGGCCTTGACCTCATCGTCGTCGACTACCTGCAGCTGATCACGACGGGCGAGAGCAACAGCCAGAAGAACCGGGTGCAGGAGGTGTCCGAGATCACCGGCGGCCTCAAGGCCCTGGCCAAGGAGCTCAGCGTGCCGATCCTGGCCCTGTCCCAGCTGTCGCGTCAGGTCGAGCAGCGCGAGGACAAGCGGCCGCAGCTGTCCGACCTGCGCGAATCCGGCTCGATCGAGCAGGACGCCGACTGCGTCATGTTCGTCTACCGCGAGAGCTACTACCTCGGCCGCGCCGAGCCGCGTGAGGGCACCGAGGAGCACCTCAAGTGGCAGGAGGACATGGACCGCCTCAAGCACCAGGCCGAGGTCGTCATCGGCAAGCAGCGCCACGGCCCCATCGGCATCGTCAAACTGTCGTTCGACGCCGACACCACCCGCTTCGGCAACCTCGCGCAGGGTCAGAGGTACGACAGCTACGGGGACTGATCAGCGCATCTCCACCCGGCGCGCGCCGGCGGGGATGGTCAGCTCCGACCCGGACCACTGCGCGCTCCGGCCGTCGATCCGCACCGCCGGCGGCGGCGTCTCGCCCGTCGGCCACTGCAGCACGAAGCCGCCCAGCGGGGTCGCCTGTCCGTCCAGCGTCAGGATGTAGGTCCGTCCGTCCCGATGAAGGTTGTAGGTCAGGGCGCCGTAGGGCGTGCGCACCCCGGCGACGCCCACGCCCTCGCCGTCCAGCCAGTCGAGCGGAACCCCCGCCGCCAGCACCAGCGCATGATCCCGGTCGCGATCGTAGACCAGCAGGTCCATGGCCGAGCGGATGTAGTCCGAGCTGACCCAGGCGTGCGGCATGTCGCCGATGAAGCGCGGCTCGCGCTTGTCGCGGCCGACCACCTCGGCCCAGCCGTTCCACGCCCGCGGCCGCACGTCGGCGAAGTAGAAGTCCAGCGCCCGCAGCGCCTCTTCGCGCCGGCCCAGCCGCACCAGCGCCCCGACGTTGCGCAGCTCGTACGGCGTGTAGTCCCGCCACGCCTGCCGGTTCTCCTGCCGGGCGGTGAAATTCTCCCACCATTTGTCGAACGTGCCCTCGAGCAGCTCTCGCGGAAGCTTGTCGATCAGCCCGGCCGGCGACAGGCCGATGGTGGTCGACGTGGCGTCGAAATCACCCCGGTCGGCGGCCCCGGCGATCCAGTCGATGCCGTGCACCCTCGCCGTCGCCTCGATCGAGGCCATGACGTCGGCCTTGAACTCGGCCTCCGACGCCCGGAAGCGCGCCGCCGCCGCCTCGTCCCCCAGCGTCTCGGCGATGAAGACCGCGTCGCGGTAGCCGAGCAACCCCCAGAAATCGTCCCAGTAACTGTAGGCCGGCCGGTCGGAATAGCCCTCGTGGCTGATCGTCGGCGGCAGCAGGCCGAACAGGTGCCGCCTGTCCGCCGCCTGGAACTCCGCCGTCCGGGTCGAGGCGCGCAGCTCGTCCATGTAGCGGATGGCGCCCTGCACCTGCGGCCAGACCTCGCGCAGCAGCGCCGCGTCGCCGGTGTAGCGATACGTCTCGGCGGCGAGGAAGACGAACTCCCCGTGGCTGTCGTTCTCCGGCACCGGGTCGGCCCCGCGCGCATCCGCGCAGCACGGCACCTTGCCGTTGTCGAACACCAGCGGCGCGAACCAGCGCAGGTAGTCCGCCGACAGCTCCGCATGGCCCAGCCGGTTCAGCCCCTCGGCCATCATCGCCCCGTCGCGGATCCAGCTGCGGTTATAGCTGCGCGTCCCCGGCTGCAGGATCGGTCCCTGCCGCGACATCAGCATGTGCGCCAGCGACGAACGCATGACGTCCTCGATGCGCTGCTGCCCCGGCGGCAGGGTCAGGTCGAAACGGTCCAGCTTCTCGCGCCACGACAGCGCCGCCGCCGACTGCACCTCGTCCAGCATCGCCTCGACGAAGCCCGGCCCCTCTGGAAGCGGCGCGAGCGGGCCGCTCATGGCGGAAACCCACGCCACCTGCCGGGTCTGTCCGGGCTCGAGTTCGATCTCGTAGATCAGGGCGCCCGCCGCCAGCCCGTCGTCGGATTCGACCAGACGCTCGCCCGGAGCGCGGCGGCGCGCCGCATCGGCCAGCAGGCTCTGAGGATCGGCGCCGGCCGCGAAGGTCGAGGCGGCCACGGCGTCCGCCGGCATGAGCGGACGAACGCGAATGGCGTCGTTCAGCACCAGTTCGCCGCCTGTCCAGTCCAGCTGTTCGATCGGTCCCACCCCGCCCGGCGTGGTCAGGAACTGGACCGGCCCGTTGACCTGGAAGGGCCGCGCCATCAGGCCCAGCGTGATCACCCGCCGCTCGCCGGTCAGATTGGTCAGGTAGTAGCGCCCGAACAGCCGCGGGTTCTCGGGCGGACCGTCGGCGAAGGTTTCGATCTTCAGGCTCCAGCCGTCGCCCGCCCAGGTCACCTCCGGCATCGGCAGATAGTCGCCGAGCAGCCCCTGGGTGATGTTGACATCGGCCCAAGTCACAACCCGCCCGTTGTCCACCACGAACGGCTCGATCGAGGGCCCGCCGCGGCGAAGTTCGATGGCGCCGTCCTCGCCCATCAGGGCGCTCTCGCCGCCGCCGTCGACGCCGACCAGCGTCCAGTACGGCTGCTCGCCATGGAAACCGCGCGGGTACAGCCCCCGCCGGCTCTCATCGGCCACCGCCAGCATGAAGCTGGTCGCCGTCTCGCCGAACGACAGCGGCTCGATCTCCAGGGCGTTCAGCGCATAGGCGTTCGCCGCCGCCTGGCCCAGCCGCTGTCCCGCTCCGGCCTGCCCGACGACGCCGCCCTCGTCGCGGGGGGTCAGCAGGTCCAGCCGCAGCCAGCGCGCCGAGGCCTCCGGCGTGCGCAGCCAGTCGACGCCGCCGTTGCCGTCCGTCACCGCCGCCAGTTCGCGCCAGTCCCGCCCGTCCGACGACGACATCAACCGGTACTCCGACGCCGCCATCCGCTCGGCCCAGCGCAGCGTCACGCCGCCGAACTCCCGCTCGTAGCCAAGGTCCAGCGTCAGGCTCTGCGTCCCGCCGCCCGTGGTGCGCCACGCCGTCGCCGGATCGTCGTCCACCGCTCGCGCCGCGACGTTGAGCCCGTCCTCGCTTGTCGCCGTCGCGATCGGCCGCGGCGGCACGCCCGGCTCTGGCGGCAGTTCGCGCAGCTCCAGCTGGTCGATCTCGATCCAGCCCTTGCCGCCCTCCCCGGCCGTGACCACGAACTCGATCCGCTCGGCGCCGCGGAAGGTCCGGTCCGGGTTCGGACCCCAGGCCCAGGCGATCTGGCGCTTCTTGATGGTGTAGCGGGTCCATTCCAGATTGGCCTTGAAGCCGCGGATCTGACGCCAGTGGACGTTGTCGCCGGAGCCGTCGACAAACTTTATCTCCAGCGTGTTGGGCGCCATCTCGCCCCGCAGCCAGAAGCTGATCTCGTAGTTGTCGGGGACCTCCAGATCGATCGCCCGCGCCGCAAAGGCGTAGCCCGACACCCCGTTGAAGTCGTAGTCCAGCCGCATGGCCTTGCCGTCGCGGCCGGGCACGGAGCTGATCGCCGACGACACATCGGTCGAGGCGTCCGCCGACCACGGCGTCAGCGTCTCGAACGGATCGAGCACCCGCGCCGTCTGGGCCTCGACGGGCGCGGCCCAGATCAGCGCCAGCCCGAAGAACAACGCGACACGAACCAGCATCGGAACCCTAGCCTTTCACGCTACCCGCCAGCATGCCGCGGATGTAGTACCGCTGCAGGGCGAGGAAGAGGATCAGCACCGGCGCGACGGTGATCACCGCCCCCGCCATCATCATCTCGATGTCCTGCACGTGCTCCCGCGACAGCGCCGCCAGCGCCACCGGCAGCGTATAGTTGGACTGGTCGGTCAGGATGATCAGGGGCCACAGGAAGTCGTTCCAGCTGCCGAGGAAGACGAACAGCGCCAGCGTCACGATGATCGGCTGCAGCGTCGGCAGCACCACGCGGCGGAAAATCTGCCCCTCGCTGGCGCCGTCGATACGCGCCGCCTCCAGCATCTCGTCGGGGATGGACAGCGAATACTGCCGCACCAGGAACAGGCCGAAGATCGAGGCCAGCCACGGCACCAGCGCCCCGGCGTAGGTGTTCACCAGCCCCATCCCCTTCAGCATCAGGAACAGCGGCAGGGTGCCGATCTGCGCCGGCACCACCAGCGCCCCGACCAGCAGCTGGAACACGCGCTCGCGCCCCTTGAAGCGCAGCTTGGCGAAGGCATAGCCGGCAGGCACCGTGAACAGCAGCGCCAACCCCGTCGCCAGCGTCGCCAGGGCGAAGCTGTTCCACAGGTAGCGCCCCATCCCCTGGGTTACGAACAGGTCGCGGTAGTGCTCCAGCGTCCCGGTCTTCGGCAGCAGCGGCGGCGGGAAGGTCGCGGCCTCGCCGGTCGACATGAAGCTGACCGACACCATCCACGCCAGCGGGAACAGCACCAGCAAGGCGATGAAGGCCACGCCGAGATTGAGCAGCAGGGTGCGGATGCGGCGTGCGTTCATTCGTACGCCCCCATCCGTTTGGCCACTGCCAGCTGAACCAGGGTCACCGCCAGGATGCAGACGAACAGGATGAAGGCCACGGCGCTGGCGGACCCCAGGTTCCACCATTTGAAGCCCTCTTCGTACATGAAGTAGAGCACCGTCACGGTCGACTGCGCCGGTCCGCCCTGGGTCATCACATAGGGCTCGGCGAACAGCTGGAAGAAGCCGGCCACCGAGATGATCGAGACCAGCAGCAGGGTCGGGGCGATGGCCGGCAGGGTCACGTGCGTGAACCGCTTCCACGCCCCCGCCCCGTCGATGCGCGCCGCCTCGTACAGGTCGTCGGGCACGGTCTGCAGGACCGCGAGGAAGATCAGCATGTTGTAGCCGAAGATCTTCCACACCACGAACATCAGGATGGCCGGGATCGAGGTCTCCGGCTGACCCAGCCAGTCCACCGGCGGCAGGCCGACGCTGGAGATGGCCCAGTTGATCACGCCGTAGCGGGTGTGCAGCAGGTAGTTCCACAGCACGGCGGTGGCCACGAGCGTGGTCACGTAGGGCGCGAAGAACATCACCCGCCACAGCGGTCGCCATTTCACCACCCGCGCGTTCAGGATCACCGCCGCCGCCAGCGACGCCGCGATCGACAGCGGCACGCCCAGAACCGCGAACAACCCGGTGTTCCGCATCGCCCCCCAGAACAGCGGATTGGCGAACAGCCGCTCGTAGTTCTGCAGGCCGACGAAGCGGACGTTGTGAAGGTCGGCGAGGGCGTAGATGTCGAAGTCGGTCAGGCTCAGCAGCAGGGCCGCGAACACCGGGATGGCGAAGAACACCCCGATGGCGATCAGGGCCGGCGCCACGAAGCCCCAGGCGGCGCGCTCGCGGGAGCGGGCGCCGCCGGGCCGCCGGCGCGGCAGGACGGCGGCCTCGGCTTCCACCTTGGCCATGTTCAGGCGGACGTCGGTCATGCCCGGCCCCGCTCCATCATCCAGCGGCGCTTCTCCAGCAGCCGGTCGGCTCGCCGGTCGATCTCGGCGCCCGCCGTCTCGGGCGTGTATTCGCCCCGCACCATCCGCTCCGCGACGATCTGCATCTCGGTGACGATCCGCTCCCACTCCGGCACCTTGGGCACGGCCTCGGCGCGCGACAGCTGGCCCTTGAAGGCGGCGATGTAGGGGTCGTTGGCCACCGCGGGCGCGGCCCAGGCGCTCTCCCGCGCCGGCAGGTCGCCGGTGATGACGTTGAAGCGCGCCTGCACCGCCGGATCGGACAGGTAGCGCACCAGCTTCCACGCCGCCTCCTGACGCGGCGACGAGCGATAGACCACCAGAGACGATCCGCCCGGCGCAGACGCCCCCGGCCCGGTCGGCCCCGGCACGCCCGAGGTCATCCAGCGGGTCTCCGGCTTCAGCCGGTTCCTGAACTCGCCGATGGTCCATGGCCCCGAGAAGTAGAAGCTGAACCAGCCCCGCTCGAACTCGGTCCAGACATTGGAGATCTGCGCTGCCGACGCCACCGGGGCGAGCCCCTCGTCGAACAGGCTTCTGTAGAAGGCCAGCGCCGCCACGAAGGACGGACTGGAGAAATTGCCCCGCGTGTCCTGGTCCTTCAGCAACGGCTCGTCGCCCTGCAGGCCGAAGGTCAGCAACTGCTCGAACTCATTGACCGGCAGCAGCACCGCATATTTGTCCGCCCCGGCCACCCGCTTGACCGCGTGCATGGCCTGCTTCCAGCCGGCCCAGGTCTGCGGCACCGCGTCGTATCCGGCCTCGCCCAGCAGATCGCTCCGATAGAACAGCAGACGGGTGTCGACGTACCAGGGCGTGGCCACAGCCCGGCCGTCGATGCGGTTGGTCTCCAGCACCGCCGGAAATTGATCGGTCAGCAGCTCCGAGGCGAACGCCGGCAGCGGCGAGATCGCCCCGATCGCCGCCATCTCGGCGACCCAGGTGTTGCCCACCTGGCTGAGGTCCGGCAGCGAGTCCCCGGCATAGGCGGTCAGCAGCTTCTGGTGCGCCGCGGTCCACGGCAGGGCCTGCACATCGACCTTGATGCCCGGGTTGAGCCGCTCGAACTCCGGCAGGATTTGCGGGACGTTGGTCGCCTCATTGCCCATGGCCCAGAAGGTCAGGCGGGTGATCCCGTCTTCGCGCCGCCCGCAGCCGGCCAGACCTGACGCCGCCGCCCCGGCCAGAAGGCCGAGCGCCGCGCGTCGATCCGGCCGCGGATGGATCATGCGTCAGCCAGCCAGCCGCCGGTGAATCCGGCCCGCTTCAGGCCGCGCACGATGTTCGGCTCGCCTCGCATCCGCTTCCACACGGCGTCCGACCGATGGTTCTCGATCTGGATCACGATCGGACCCTGGTCGATGCCCAGGTAGTCGCCGTCGACCCAGCCCACGCCCGGAACGATCCGGCCGTGCTGCAGCCGCCCTTCGCGCTGGGTCAGCGTCGGGTTGAACGAGTCCATGAAGCCGAACTCGGTGTAGATGCCGGCCCCGTAGCGCGCCTTCATCGCCTTCAGGCAGGCGGTCACCTCGGCCGGGGCGAAGGGCATCGACCCCATCGCGGCCGTCGGGGCCAGGGTGCCGTCGTCACGGTCGCCCGGTCCGCGCGCCGAATAGCTGAAGAACTGCCGCTCGCGCCCGTCGATGACCTGCTTGAAATCGCCAGGACCGTCGCACGCGGTCAGGCCCCACACGTCCGCCGAATAGCCCGCCCAGGCCTCGGGGTTGCGGATGGCGTGGTTGCGCTGGGCCGCGACGGCCCGGACGCTGTTCTGGAAATAGTCGAAGCCCGGAATCTCCGCCTGCTTCGAGCGCATGAAGGCGTCATGGACGCCGCGGAAATCCACGAACATGTGGCTGTACTGGTGGCCGAACAGCGGGGCGAAGGCCAGGTGCGCCGGGCCCCAGCGATCCGTCCAGCTGCGGTCATAGACGCTGCACCACTCGTCCCACACAGCAGCCGGGACCGGATGGGTCGGGCTGCCGATGGCCAGCAGCAGCACCAGCATTCCCTCGTTGTAGACGTGCCAGTCGGCCTCGATGAAGCCCGACTCGGGATGCCAGCCCATCGAGATGCGGTTGGGCCGCACGACGGCCCAGTCCCACTCGACCCGCTCGTAGATCGCCTGCGCCAGTCGCCGGATTTCGGCCTCGTCGGCATGGTCGCCGTCGAACCACCGCGCCGCGAACAGCATCCCGCCCAGCAACAGGGTGGTGTCGACTGTCGACAGCTCGGTCCGCCCGAAGCGGTGGCCCGTCTCCATGTCCAGGAAATGGTAGAAGAAGCCCTTGTGGCCGGTGACGCCCGTGGCCTCAGGCCCCTGCGGCGCGTCATGGAAGAAGCGCATCGTGTTCAGGGTTCGCGTCCGCGCCTCGTCCCGGCTCATCCAGCCCCGCTCGACGCCGATCGGCCAGCAGGTCAGGGCGAAGCCCACCGCCGCCACCGAACAGAACGACTGCGTCGGCCAGCGGTCCGGCGTCAGGCCGGTCTCGCGCGGCGTCACATGCTGGAACCAGTCGAACGTCCGCTTCTGCAGTTCCTCGACCTCCGGGTCGACCGCCGGGCGGCCGACCGGATGGAACATCCGCGCGGCGGCGCAGCCGGACAGCCCCGCCGCGCCGAGTCCGGCGATCGTGGAACCCATCAGAAACCGGCGCCGATCCATGGGCTCCATCCTCATACTCAAACACTGGGTCGTCAAAGAAATCGGCCGCCCCCCGCGCGTGGCGGGAGGCGGCCGTCAGGCTCGGGGGATCAGAAGCTGTAACGCATGCCCACCTGGAAGGTCCGGGTCGGGAACAACACGCGCGAAGGCCGCTCGAAATTGGGGTTCGGGTTGGCCGTCGATCCCGTGCCGCCGTCGAAGCCGGAGAAGTTGTCGAAGTTGAAGACGTTGATGGCGTCGACGTACACCGACAGCTCCTGGCCGGGAATGAACTCGAAATTCTTCGTCAGCCGCAGATCCAGGTTCCGGTAGGCCCAGGAGTTCGGGATGATGAAGTTGTACTGCTGCGGCCGGCCGTGGTTGGGGCGGTAGTAGAAGTCAGCCCCGCGGCCGTCGAACACGTCGAACGGCGTGCCCGAGCCCAGCGTCAGGATGCCCGACAGCTGGAAGTCGAACGGCAGGTCGACGATGCCGTTGGCCACGATCCGGTGACGCTCGTCGTTGTCGGTCGGCCGGACCGGCGAGGTCTCCACGCTGAAGCAGTCGAAGCAGAAGGCGTCGCGACCGCCGTTCTGTTCGGCTTCCGACCAGGTGTAGGCGAGGTTCAGACCCCAGCCGGAATCGGCCGTGTAGGGCTTGTCCAGCTTGACGTAGAGGGCGCGGAACTCGCGTTCCTTGTTGTGGTCCGACACGAAGTACCCGCGGAACGGGTTGTCGCCGCCCGGCCCGCAGAAGCCGCCGTTGTCGCCGAAGCCGCCGCCGTCGTTCGGACGGTTCGGTTCGCGGCAGCGGGTCAGATACTGCCATGTGAACTCGTTCTCCGTCTGGCCGTAGGCCAGGGTGAACTCGCTTTGCCAGTCGCCGAAGCGCTGACGGACGCCCAGGTTGACCTGGTCGGTCCGCGGCGGCTCGAAGTCGTTGGACAGCAGGAACACCTCGCCCTTGCCCGGGATCGTCGCGAACACCGGGTCCAGGCCCGCGGCGGTCTCGTAGGACGACTGCCACAGGATCGGATCCCCGGCGTCGCCCGGCAGGTCGACGCCCGGCCCCGGATCGCGGTCCTCGCCGACCGGCCGGCCGGTGGTGCTGAAGAAGGCGTTCTGGCGAATGTCGAACGGCTTCACGATCTCGTCGTACGAGAAGTTGAAGTTGACCCGGTCGTAGTAGCGGCCGGCGCCGCCGAAGATGACCGTGCTGCGGTCGCCGAAGACGTCGTACGAGAAGCCGATGCGCGGCTGGAAGGCGCCGGCGAACGGGTCGCGGTTGTCGCCGGTCGAGATGTAGTCGTCGCGGTTGAACCAGCTCGGGGCGTAGCCGGCCGGCTTGCCGCCGTCGGTCGATGCGATCCACTGGTCCAGTCCGGCGATGACGCTGGCCGGGGTGACGTAATCGTTGTTGTTGGCGTTGGTCTCGTAGTCCCAGCGCAGGCCCAGGTTGAGCTCGAGCTGGTCCGTGATCTGCCAGTCGTCCTGGATGTACAGGCCGACGACCTCGTTGTTGAGATCAACCGTCGGGAACGACCGGCCCAGTTCGATGCGATAGGGAACGGTGGGGTCCCCGCTGAGCTCCGGACGGCCGTCGAGGTCGAAGTGGAAGAACGGGTTGCGCCCGAACTGCTTGTCGACCTCATAGGTCTGCAGCGAGACCTTCGCGCCCATCTTGATGGTGTGGAAGCCGTTCAGCTCGATGTCGGTGAACGTCAGGTCGTTGCGGAACGTCAGCGCATTGTCGTGGATGTCCTGGGTGCTGTCCCGGCCGCCGGTGTTCAGGATCGTGAAGCCGCCGAAATAGTCCGGATCGAACGCCGGGGTGCCCGTGTTGGAATCCTCGAACCGCCGATAGCTCCGGCCGACCTCCGAGAAGTTGGCGGCGCCGGGGTTGTAGTTGTAGTCGCGGTAGTCGATGGCGAATTCGTTCAGGAACGACTCCGTCCGCCACTGCCAGCGCAGGTTGCTCGACATCGTGGTCTGGGCCAGGTCGTTCGCCCGCTCGAAGGATTCAGCGCCGCCGAAGTCGCGCAGTTCGGACTCGTCGCGGTAGGTCAGGCTCCAGTCGACCAGATGCTCAGGCGCCGGCTGCCAGCTGAGCTTGCCGAAGAACAGATCTTCCTCGAACGGCGAGGCGAAGGTGCCGATGAAGTCGGCGAACAGGGTCTCGTCGGCGGGCGTCGCGCGGTCGCCCAGATCGACCACGCTGGCGCGGTTTTCCTGCTTGTGCTCGTAGGTGCCGAAGAAGTGCAGGCGGTCGCGGATGATCGGGCCGCCGAGGGCAAAGCCGTACTGCTGGACCTCCAGGTCGACCTTCTCCTGGTTGTTCAGCTCCGCGAAATAGTCCTGCGCGATGAAGTCCTGGTCGCGATAGACCCCGAACACCTCGCCGTGGAACTCGTTGGTGCCCGAGCGGGTGACGGCGGTGATGATCGCCGACGAGGCCTGCTCGTACTCGGCCTTGAAGTTCTGGCTGACGACCCGGAACTCCTGGATGCCCGCCTGCGGGAACGGGTTACCGCGGCTGTCGTCCTGGCCGATGATGCCGCCGGCGATGATGTTGGACTTCAGGCTGGCGCCGTCGATGAAGGCGTTGACCGACTCGGCGCGCTGGCCGCCGGCGGTGATCTGCTGCTCGGTCTCGTCCTGCGACAGGCGCACGCCTGGAGCCAGGGCGGCGAAGTTGAGGAAGTTGCGGTTGATCTGCGGCAGGGTGTTGATCTGCTGCGTGGTGACGTTGGTGGCGTTCTCCGGCGTGCGCACCTCGGCCAGGCGACGGCCGGTGACGACCACCTCGCCCACGTCCGTGGTGACTGTGGAAGCGGTTACATCCGCGCCCACGGAGAGGTCGACCTCGCCGACCTGGCCGACGCCGATCGAGACCAGGTCCGAGGTGGTCTGGCCGTCGGTCGTGGTGACGGAGATCTCGTAGGTGCCGGGCCGCAGGCCGGACAGGACATAGCCGCCGTCCGCGTTGGCCGTCGTGCGGCTGGTGAAGCCGGAGGCCACGTCGCGGGCGACGATGACCGCTCCGGCTTCCGCCTGGGCGCCGTCGGTCACCGAGCCACGGATCGTGGAGGTGGTGACCTGGGCGTATGCGCCGCCGGCGGCGGCCAGAGAGATGGCGACGGCGAGGGCCGATGCGGCCCCCAGATACTGCTTGGACTTGCGGGTCATTGCGGGTTCTCCCCCTCCAGAGGTGATGGGCCGACGGCTTCGCGGGCGCGATCGCCGGGTGTGGTTCGGGTCTGTGTCGCCGGGTTGCTTGATGGGCGCACGACCAGTTCGGGCCGGACGACCTCGCAAGCGGTGTCGGCGACAGCTTCGCCCGCTGCGTTGATCAGGCGGACGAGGCGCTCGAGGGCGCTGCGTCCGGTTTCTGCGATGTTGATTCTGAGGGTGGTCAGGCCCGGCCGCATCAGGCCGGCGATCGGCACGTCGTCGAAGCCGACCACGGCCACGTCGTCCGGCACGGCCAGGCCGGCGTCCTGCAGGGCCAGCATGGCGCCCACGGCCATCATGTCGTTGCCGGCGAAGATCGCGTCCGGCCGCTCCGGCCGCATCGCCAGCTCGGCTCCGGCCCTGTGCCCCGACGCCTGGTCGAAGGCGCCCTCGACCACCACCGTCGGCAGGTTCGCCCGGGCCATCGCTTCCAGATAGCCGGCCAGCCGCGTCTCCGCCTCCAGGTTCCCGGTCGGGCCCGAGATGTGGGCGATGCGTCGCCGTCCCGTGGCGATCAGGTGCTCCACGGCCTGGACCGCGCCGCCGTGGTTGTCGACGACGATCGAAGGCCGGCCGGCCCCCGCGCCGCCGTTCATCAGCAGGATCGGCAGCCGCCCGGCCAGGGTCGTGGCCAGGTTGGCGGCGTCCAGGTGCGGCGACAGCACGATCAGGCCGTCGACCCGTCCACGCATCGAGCGAATGGCGGCCGAGGCCTCTTCCGCGTCGTCGTGCGAACTGGAGACGATCAGGTGATAGCCGAGCGCCCGGGCCGCCACGTCCATGCCGCGGATCAGCTCGGAGAAGAATTCGCCGTACAGGTCCGGCAGGATGACGCCGATCGTCTGGGTCTTGCTGGTCGACAGGCTGCGCGCGCCGGAATGGGGCACGTACTGCAGGGCCTCGACCGCTTCCATCACCTTCTTGCGGGTCGCCTCGGTGACCGGTCCGGCGCCCGTCAGCACGCGCGACACCGACGCCACGGAGACCTCGGCCCGTTCGGCGACATCGCGAATCGTCGCGGCCTTCACGCCGCCCGCTCCGCGCGGGTTGTCGGGGTCGCTCCTGGCGCCAACGTGGTCCTCCCTGACCGGTGCGCGATGCCGGCCCGCTTGTCGCGGGTCCGTTCGACATTTCCGTGTAACCGATTACATGACACACTAGCAATGAGGCCCGCAAGTGCCCTAGTTTGGTCACAAGCGGGTTGTGTCCACGGCGCTACATGCGTACCGCCTTCGCTGCGCCCGCCGCTTCACATTTGTTCCCACGCGTCTCACGAGCCTTACACATGACTACGGAAAACACAGGTAAGTTTCTGTTTCCGGAAGGTTTCCTGTGGGGCGCCGCGACGGCTGCCTATCAGATCGAAGGCTCGTCGATGGCCGACGGCGCCGGCGCATCGATCTGGGACCGATTCAGCCACACTCCGGGCAATATGAAGGACGGCGACACCGGCGACGTGGCCTGCGACCACTATAACCGCTGGCGCGAGGACATCCAGCTGATGAAGCGGCTGAACCTCCAGGCCTACCGATTCTCGGTCAGCTGGAGCCGGGTGATTCCCGAGGGCCGCGGCGCCATCAATCCCAAGGGCCTCGACTTCTACGACAAGCTGGTCGACGGCCTGCTCGAGGCCGGCATCGAGCCGCTCTGCACCCTCTATCACTGGGACCTGCCTGCCGCCCTCGACGACCGCGGCGGCTGGCTCAACCCCGACATCGCCGACTGGTTCGCCGACTACGGCCAGGTCCTGTTCGAGAAATTCAAGGGCCGGGTGAAGACCTGGGGCACCATCAACGAGCCCTGGGTCATCGTCGACGGCGGCTATCTGCACGGCGCCCTTGCGCCCGGCCACCGCTCGGCCTTCGAGGCCATGATCGCCGGCCACAACGTGTTGCGCGCCCACGGCGCCGCGGTGAAGCGGTTCCGCGAAGTCGGCGAGGGCCAGATCGGCATCGTCCTCAACATCGAGCCGAAATACCCCGCCTCGGACAAGCCCGAGGACGAGGCCGCGCGCCGCCGCGCCGAGGCCCAGATGAACCGCTGGTTCCTCGACCCGCTGATGGGCCGCGGCTATCCGGAGGAGCTGAAGGACGTCTACGGCGAAGCCTACCGCGAGTTCCCGCAGGAAGACTTCGACCTGATCGCCCAGCCGACCGACTGGATGGGCCTCAACTGGTACACCCGCTCGGTGCCCGAGAACGCGCCCGACGCCTGGCCGACCCGCTCACGACCTGTCAAACAGGTCCAGCACGCCCACACCGAGACCGGCTGGGAGGTCTATCCCCCCGCCCTGACCGACACCCTCGTCTGGCTGCACGAGCAGACCAAGGGCCTGCCGCTGATGGTCACCGAGAACGGCTCGGCCTGGTACGATCCGCCCCACGCCATCGACGGCCGCATCCACGATCCGATGCGCGTCGACTACCTGAAGAACCACCTCAAGGCCCTGCACGACGCCATCGGCAAGGGCGTCGACGTGCGCGGCTACATGGCCTGGTCGCTGCTCGACAATCTCGAATGGTCGCTGGGCTACTCCAAGCGCTTCGGCATCACCCACGTGAATTTCCAGACCCAGGAGCGGACCATCAAGGACTCCGGCCTGCTCTACGCCGAGGTGATCAGGTCGAACGGCGCGGTGCTCTAAGGCGCCTTCCGCTCCCTTCCCCCGTCGCCCTCGGGCTTGACCCGAGGGCCAGACCGTGCGGTGCTCCGTCAGCCGGACGCGGTCACATGCGTGGGGCCGCCTCCGACGAATAGCCCCGCCCCGCCTTCGATCCTCGGGTCAAGCCCGAGGATGACGACCGTGGAGGTCTCGCCTGAGCGTCAGCGCACCCGCTCATAATACGCTTCGATCAGGTCCAGCCGCTCGCCGAACGGAACCGGCTTCGCCACCGGCCCGTCATTGGTGAACTCCAGCAGCGTATCCGGTCCGTCGCCGAACTCGGGCCAGGCAGGCCGACCGGCCCCATTCGGATCGCCCTTCGCCGCGAAGGTCGTCCAGTAGCCGGCCATCGCATCCGCCTGCCGCTGGTCCATCTCATTCGTCAGCCACGGCGAGGCGGTCAGGTTGTCGAACACATACTGCCGCTCCGAGGCGTGCGTCGCCCCCGCATGAGGCTCCGGCATCGCCGCCGAGACCACGTCGAACCGGTACAGGTACGTCGGATGCCCATTCCGCGCGCGCAGCCGCGCCAGATGGCGCGCCGGCTCGTTGAACACGAGATCGCTGAGCACGAACTGGTCGTAGCCCTCCTGCCCGCCATAGGCCGCCAGGAAGGCCGCCCGCTCCTCGGGCGTCATGGCGTCGTCGATCGCGCCGTAGGGGCTGAGCTCCGACGGCTTCATCCACCAGAACTCGGCGCTGTTCGTGCCGATGATCAGAGGGACTGGCGCCTCGCGCCCGGCGGCGAAGGCCGTCGCCACATCCTCGGCCACATACAGCCCGTCATTCACCAGCAGGTCGCCGCCGTAGAAATTCGGCGCTCGCCGCAGGAGGGTCTCGGCCGGCAGGGCCCGCAACTCCGACGGGGTGCTCGCCCCGTGCGCGGCGGCGAACGCCTCCCCCCTCGCCTGCATCGACAGCCCGCCGTCGCGTCGCGCCCGGTCCAGCGGCGTGCCCTCGTCGCGCCCAAGCCCCGACTGCACCACCGCCCGGTGGAACAGCCCCCGCGCCGGCTCAGAGATCATCAACCGGGTCACCAGCGCCCCGCCCGCCGACTCGCCGAAGATCGTGACATTGTCCGGATCTCCCCCGAACGCCGCCGCATTCTCCTGCACCCATCGCAGGGCCGCGGTCACGTCCATCAGCCCGTAGTTCGCCGCCGGTTCGCCCGGCGCCCGCTCGGCCGCCAGGGCCGGATGATCGAAGAACCCCAGCCGCCCCAGTCGGTAGTTGATCGTAACCACCACCACGCCGCGTTTCGCCAGATTGGTCCCCTCGTACAGCGCCGCCGTGCCCGAGCCGTTGTTCAGCCCGCCGCCGTGAATCCAGAACATTACGGGCCAGCGCTCCCCCGGAGGCGCGGTCGTCCAGACGTTCAGCGTCAGGCAGTCCTCGCTCATCGGCAACGGACCGACGCCGTTGTCGCCGTTCGCCGGAGGCTGGATGCAGATCGCGCCGACCTGCCCTGCGTCTCGCTCGCCGCTCCAGGGCTCTGCCGGCTGCGGAGCCCGCCAGCGCAGACCGCCGACCGGCGGCCTCGCATAGGGCACGCCCTTGAAGCTGCGCACGCCGCTCGCTTCGCGGCCGACCAGCACGCCCTGCTCCACCATCGCCCGGGGCGCCGCGTCGGCGGGATCAGCCGGTGAGATCATCAGAAACGCCGCCGCGAAAAACGAAGCCATCAGCATTGATGCAGACTAGCGGCCTGCGCCCCCTTGGCCCAAACGACAAAATGCACGAGACACGCCGGGCGCGTGAACCGATGCGCGCTCAGGGCGTTACAGCGCGGGCAAGTCGGGGACGGGATTGAAGGAACTGGCGAAATCGGGCGGCCTGACGGTCGATCTGGCGAGCGCGTTCGACGCCTCGCCCAATCCCTATGTCCTGCTCACGCCCGATCTGCGCATCGCCGGGGTCAACCAGGCCTATCTCGAGGTCACCAACAGCCGCCGCGATGCGATCATCGGCAAGCCGCTGTTCGCCGCCTTCGACGCGGGTCCCGGCGAGGAAGCGCCCGAGAACGTGCGTCAGGTCCAGGCCTCGCTGGAGCGGGCCCGCGACACCCGTCAGCGCGATCATGTCCCGCTGGTCAAATTCCCGATGGCCAGACAGCTGGACGACGGGAGCAAGGTGTTCGAGGACCGCTACTGGAGCGCCACCCACACCCCGATGCTGGACGAGGCCGGAGAGGTGGCGTTCATCCTCCAGCACACCACCGACATCACCGAGCTTCAGCGGCTGCGGGACCGCCGCCAGCGGACCGAGCGGTCGAGCGCCCTCGACGTCATGCTGGGCGGCGCCGTCCTGGGACGGGCCGAACAGGTCCAGGAAGACAACCGCCGCCTCGAGGGCGAGCGCAACCGCCTGATCGACATGTTCATGCAGGCCCCCGGCTTCGTCGCCGTCCTGACCGGGCCGGACCATGTCTTCCAGATGCACAACGCCGCCTACGCCCAGTTGATCGGGCACCGCGAGATTACGGGCAAGCCGATCCGCGACGCCCTGCCCGAGGTCGTCGGCCAGGGCTATTACGAGTTCCTCGACACCGTCTATTCGACCGGCGAGCCACACGAGGGCCGCGCCAGCCGGGTCCAGCTCCAGCGCGCGCCGGGCGCGCCGCTGGAGGGGGTCTATCTCAACTTCGTCTACCAGCCGATCCGCGACGCCTCGGGCGCGGTGGTCGGCATCTTCGTCCAGGGCCACGACGTCACCGAGACCGTCCGCTCCGCCGAACGGCAGAAGCTGATGATCGACGAGCTGAACCACCGCGTGAAGAACACCCTGGCCACGGTCCAGTCGATCGCCATGCAGACGGCGCGGTCCCACGCCGATCCGCGCACCTTCGCCGAAGGCTTCCAGGCGCGGCTGCTGGCCCTGTCGCACACCCACGACCTGCTGACGCGCAGCCACTGGGAGGGCGCGGAACTGGCGGACATCCTCCAGCACGAGACCGAGGCGCACGGCAGCACCCGCGTCTCGGTCACCGGCCCGCGCGTGGCCCTGGCGCCCGCCGCCGCCCTGTCGCTGGGCATGATCTTCCACGAGCTGGCCACCAACGCCGCCAAATACGGAGCCCTGTCGGCGCCGGACGGCCGCGTCCTCGTCGACTGGAGCGTCGCCGACCAGACCCGGCCCCGGCTCGAGCTGCTGTGGCGCGAGGTCGGCGGTCCCGCCGTCGCGCCCCCGGATCGCAAGGGCTTCGGCAGCCGGCTGATCGAACGCAATGTCCGCCATGATCTGGCCGGGACGATCGAACTCGACTACGCACACGACGGATTCGTCGCGACAGTCTCATTTCCACTGGACAGGGAGCAGGGCACATGAGCCAGGCGATTGCAGGCCGCCGCGTGCTGATCGTCGAGGATGAATCCCTCGTCGCCATGCTGCTGGAGACCATCCTCGAGGACATGGGCTGCGTCCCCGTCGGCCCGGCCGCCACGGTCGACGAAGGCCTGCGGATGGCCACCGACGCCGAACGCGTCGACGCCGCCCTGCTCGACGTCAATGTCGCCGGCAAGCAGGTCTTCCCCGTCGCCGAGGCGCTGAAGGACCGCGGCGTGCCCTTCGTCTTCTCGACCGGCTACGGCGAGGGCGGCCTGCCCGACGAATGGCGCGGCCAGCCGACCCTGCAGAAGCCCTTCACCGAAGCCGCCGTCCGCGACGCCCTGATGGCCGCGATGGGGCTGGCGGACGTCTGAAGCGAGGCTCAGGCAGTAGGCAGCGGGCAGCAGGCAGCGGGAAGAACCGCGCGCCCTTGCCGAGCGGCGCCAAGTTATTCGCGGGCTACTGGACCCCTCTGCCTGCTCCCTGCCGCCTGCTCCCTACCGTCCCAGATCCTTCACCACCGCCCGCGCCGCATTGTGCCCCGGCGCCCCGGTGACCCCGCCGCCCGGATGCGCGCCCGAGCCGCACAGATAGAGCCCCGGAACCGGCATCCGGTGATCGGCATGGCCCAGCACCGGCCGGGCGCTGAACAGCTGGTCCAGCGTCAGCCGTCCGTGGAAGATGTCGCCGCCGACCAGGCCGAAGCGCCGTTCCAGGTCTCGCGGCCCCAGCGCCAGCCGTCCCAGCACCGATGCCTTGAAGCCGGGCGCATGCGCATCGACCGTCTCGATCATCAGGTCCGCCACCGTCTCGCGATGCTCGTCCGCGAGCGCCGGATCGACATGCTGGCAGAACAGGCTGGCCACGTGCTGTCCCGGCGGCGCCAGGCTGTCATCCAGCGCCGACGGGATCAGCATCTCGACGATCGGCTTCGACGACCAGCCGTTCAGCTTCGCCTCCGAATACGCCCGGTCCATATAGGCCAGCGACGGCGCCATGATGATCCCGGCGGTCAGGTGATCCCCCTGCCCCGGCAGCGCGGTGAAGTTCGGCAGCTCCGACAGCGCCACGTTCATCCGGAACGTGCCCGACCCCGACTGGTAGTTCCCGATCCGCTCGCGGAAGTCCGCCGGAACCACCGCGTCATCCACGAACCGCTCGAACAGCAGCCGCGGGTGCAGGTTCGAGACCACCGCCCGCGCCCGGACCACATCGCCCGCCTCGGTCACCGCCCCGACCGCCCGGCCCTTCTCGGTCAGCACCTCGGCGACCGGCGCCTCCAGCCGCACGTCGACGCCCTGCTCTGCGCAGGCCCTGGCCATCGCCTGGGTGATCGCCCCCATGCCGCCCAGCGCGTGACCCCACACCCCCTTGCGCCCGTTCACCTCGCCGAACACATGATGCAGCAGCACATAGGCCGAGCCCGGCGTGTACGGGCTGGCGTAGTTCCCCACCACGCTGTCGAAGCCGAACAGCGCCTTGATCGGGTCGCTCTCGAACCAGCCGTCCAGCCAGTCGCCGGCCGACTTGGCGAACAGGTCCAGCAGGTCGCGCCGCCCCTGCACATCCAGCCCCGCCGCCTGCCTGCCCAGCCCGCCGGCCTTGAGCAACTCCGGCAGCATGGCCATCCAGCCGCCCTCGACCACATTGGGCGGGGCCTTCAGGATCCAGTCGCGCAGGATCGCCGCCACCACCTCCAGGCGCCGCTCGTACTCCGGCAGCCGTTCCGCATCCCGCGCCGAAAACTTCGCCACCTCCGCCTGCGTCCGGCCCTCGCCGGCCAGCAGATGCCGCCCGCCCTCCAGCGGCAGGAAGTTGGAGACCTTGCGCTCGACCACGGTGAGCCCGTGCCGGGCCAGATCCATGTCGGCGATGACCTTCGGATTGAGCAGGCTGACGGTGTAGCTGGCGGTCGAGTTGCGGAACCCCGGATGGAATTCCTCCGTCACCGCCGCCCCGCCGACCACGTGCCGCCGCTCCAGCACCGTCACCTTCAGCCCGGCCCTGGCCAGATAGAAGGCGCAGACGAGCCCGTTATGGCCTCCGCCGAGGATGACGACGTCGCTGGTGGTTGTGGTCATGCGGCCCTCCGCCGCCTCCTCTAGCGGGTCGAGGGTCGAGGGGCGAGGGTCGAAAGGGCCGGCGCATAACTGCCAGCCCGACGCGACCCCTGCTAATCCCTCGACCCTCGACCCCCGACCCTCGACCCTTCCTCCTCCGGCCGATGCACCAAAGACACCAGCACGACCGAGATCATCATCAGCAGGAACCAGCTGCCCAGCTTGGCCAGCGACACCGGCTCCCAGCCGTCGTCCTGCCCCGGATAGATCCACGCATTGGCCCAGGTGCCGAGGTTCTCCGCGAACCAGATGAACAGCGCCACCAGCAGGAAGCCCAGCAGGAAGGGCATCGAGCGCCGCTTCCGGTCCGGCGTGAAATAGAACCAGCCGCGCCCGAACAGCACCGCCGTCAGGGCGAACAACCCCAGCCGCACGTCCGGCAGCCAGTGATGGGCGAAGAAGTTGACGTAGATCGCCGCCGCCAGCGCCCACGTCGTCCACAGCGGCGGATAGTGGCGGAAGCGGATGTCGAAGATGCGCCAGATGCGCGCGATGTAGCTGCCCACCGCCGCGTACATGAAGCCCGAGAACAGCGGCACCGCGCCGATCCGCAGCAGGCTCGGCTCCGGATAGATCCATGACCCCGCCGCCGTCTTGAACAGCTCCATGACCGTGCCGACCAGGTGGAAGACGAGGATGACCCGCGCCTCCTCCCAGCTCTCCAGCTTCAGCGTCAGCATCGCCGCCTGGATCGCCACCGCGCCCAGCACCAGGAAGTCGTAACGCGTGATCGGCGCTCCCTCGGGCCACCACAGCTTCGTCGCCAGCAGCAGCGCCAGCATGGCCCCGCCGAACAGGCAGGCCCAGCCCTGCTTGAGGCCGAACATGAGGAACTCGAACCCGTACCGGCTCCATGCGCGCCGGTCCGACCACCGCTGCAACCGCTCCAGCCAGTGCCGGCCCCACAGTTCGAGCGGAAGACGGCGCGGTTCGGTCATGGCGCCACCCTGGCGGACGCCGGACGCCCGGGCATGAGCAAATCCTGAGGATTTGACGCGCGCGGCGAATTCACCCGCGCCCGCGGTACGTCGGCACGCCCTGATCCGGCAGCCACAGCCCCTCCGGCGCCGGTCCGGTCTGCCAGAACACGTCGATCGGGATGCCGCCGCGCGGATACCAGTAGCCGCCGATGCGCAGCCACTGCGGCTTCAGCAGGTCGACCAGCCGCTTGCCGATGGCCACGGTGCAGTCCTCGTGGAAGGCCCCATGGTTGCGGAAGCTGGTCAGATACAGCTTCAGGCTCTTGCTCTCGACCAGCCACTCACCCGGCGCATAGTCGATGACGATGTGGGCGAAGTCCGGCTGGCCCGTCACCGGGCACAGGCTGGTGAACTCCGGCGCCGTGAACCGGGTCAGATACAGCGTCCCCGCATGCGGGTTCGGCACGCGCTCCAACACGGCGGTCTCCGGGCTGGTCGGGGCGGCGGTCATCTGGCCGAGCTGGTGCAGGCCTGAGGTGTCGGTGGTCATGGCGGGGCGGTTTCAACTTGCGGGCGCACTGGCGCACGGGGCATGAAGGGACTGTAGGGGAGGACATACGGCCATGCGGAACCCATTTCAAAGCCTGAGTCCCGCCCGCGGCGTTTCGGCGGCCGCGGCGAGCCTGGTCTGGCTGGCGGCCTTCGGGGTGATCGCCCAGGAGCGTCCCCATGCCCCCGGCCCGCCCGCCGGAGATGCGAGCCCCGCCCCCGTCCCCGCGCCGCCGATCTTCAAGGAAGACCGCATCGCGATCCGTCCGCCGGACTGTCTCGATTGCCGCCCGTCGCCGCCGCCGCGGCCTTCGGTGATCACCAATCCGGCCTGGGCCAGCCCGCCCAGCCCCGAGTATCCGAAGGCGGCCATGGACGCCGCGGTGGCGTCCGGACGCGTCACCTTGTCCTGCATCGTCCTGCAGAACGGCGTGCTGACCAATTGCGAGGTCCGGGATGAAACGCCTCCAGGTCTCGGTTTCGCGGAGTCGGCCCTCGTCGCCTCGGCGCGCGCCCGGGTCTCGCCGCGCACGGTCGACGGAGCGGCGGAACTTGCCCGCGTGACATTCACCGTCCGCTACATCCTGGCCCCGGAGCCGACGCCCCCTTCTCCGGCCCCGCAGACCTGAGTTCCATTTGCCTTCCCCGGCGACAGCCCGCTATCCGTAGCGAAAGACAACGGGGACGGATCTCATGGCCATTCCGGCATCGCTGCAAAAGGGACTGACGCTGCCGGTGATCGCCGCGCCGATGTTCCTCGTCTCCGGCCCCGACCTCGTCGTCGAGTGCTGCAACGCCGGCGTCATCGGAACCTTTCCGTCGCTGAACCAGCGCACCACCGAGGGCTATCGGGACTGGCTGCACGACATCAAGGCGCGGCTGACCCCCGACGCCGCCGCCTTCGGCGTCAACCACATCGTCCATCCGACCAACCCGCGCCTGATGGCCGACATGATGGTCTCGGTCGAGGAGAAGGTGCCACTGATCATCACCTCGCTCGGCGCGGTCCGCGACGTGGTCGACGCCGTGCACGGCTACGGCGGCGTGGTTTTCCACGACATCGCCAACGTCCGCCACGCCAGGAAGGCCGCCCAGGCCGGCGTCGACGGCCTGATCCTGGTGGCCAACGGCGCCGGCGGCCACGCCGGGGTGGTCAACCCCTTCGCCCTCGTGGAGGAGGTGCGCGGCTTCTTCGACGGGACCATCATCCTGTCCGGCTGCCTGTCGACCGGCCGCGACGTGGCCGCGGCGACCATGATGGGCGCCGACTTCGCCTATATGGGCACCCGCTTCATCGCCACGGCCGAGAGCCAGGCCCAGCCGCACTACAAGGAGATGATCGTCGAGGCCGGCTCGATGGACATCACCTACACCCCGGCGGTGTCGGGCATTCCGGCCAATTTCCTGACCCCGTCGCTGATCGAGAACGGCATCGACCCGAAATCCCTGCCCGAGCACAAGCTCGACATGGCCGACGAGGCCAAGGCGTGGAAAACCGTCTGGTCGGCCGGCCAGGGGGCGGGCGCCATCCACGACATCCTGCCGGCGTCGCAATTGGTTCGCCGTTTGCGCGACGAATATTCGCGGGCCTGTGATGATTTCGACAAGAAGCGGCTCTAGATCGGTCGCATCAACCGAGGCCGTAACATGATCCGCACCCTGACGACCGCCGCCGCCGCGACCGCCCTGCTGGCCTGCGCCCTGCCCGCCGCGGCGCAGGACGCAGCCCCCGCCTCCGGCTCGTGGTCGTTCGCCTTCGGCGCCGCCACCGACAACCGCTCCAAGGACGTCTCCAAGACAGACGGCGAGCCGTTCGTCTGGGGCGAGGCGGAATGGGAGAGCGCCTCGGGCCTGTTCTACGCGGGGCCCTCGTTCGAGACGATCAAGTCGTCCGGCTCCGAGCTCGAGCTCGCCCTGAACGCCGGGGTGCGGCCGGAGGTGGCCGGGTTCGACCTCGACCTCAACGTCAAGCACAAGTGGCAGGTCGACGCCAATCCCGGCGTGGACGACGACGCCTGGGAGTTCACCGCCGACGTCAAGCGGTCGATCGGCCCCGCCAGCGCCCGCCTGCGCCTGCAGTATTCGCCCGACAGCACCGGCGCCACCGAGGCCTGGACCTGGACCGAGGCCCAGGTCGGATGGGACTTCACGGACAAGCTCTACGGCTCCGCCGCCATCGGCCGCCGCGAGCAGGACAACAGCGTCGACTACACCGGCTACAACATCGGCCTGAACTACGCCCTGACCCGCAATCTCGAGGCCGAACTGCGCTGGTACGGTACGGACGCCGACGTTCCGGGCGAACAATACGCCGATAGTCTGGTCGCCGGCCTCAGCTTCGCCTTCTGAGGCTCGCAATCGCGCCCCGTCATGCCTACCTAGGGGCATGACTCACAGACCGACCACGCTCGAACGCGCCTATGAACTCGCCCGCGAGGGCCGTTGCCGCACCGTCAGCGACATCAAGCAGGCCCTTTCGGCCGAGGGTTTCGACCGCATCCAGGACTCCCTGTACGGCCCGACCCTGAGCGCGGCGCTGCGCAAGCTGTGTCAGGAGCACTACGTCGCGCCGGCCGAGGGCGAGACCGCCGAATAGGCCCGCCTTGCTTTGGCCGCGGGGAACGTGCACAACCCGGATGTCGATCTCTTTCTGCGAAACGCCACCCTCTGCTTTCGCACTGAGGTCTAGCCGCTCCTTTTAGACCCGACAGGCCTCCAGGGGCTCTTCCCTGAGGCCAACGCCAAACGGAGGTCTAAACATGGCTACCGGCACTGTGAAATGGTTCAACGGCACCAAGGGCTACGGCTTCATCCAGCCTGACGACGGCGGCAAGGACGTTTTCGTCCACATCTCGGCCGTCGAACAGGCGGGCCTGCGCGGCCTCGATGAAAACCAGAAGGTTTCCTACGAAATCGAGCGCGACAAGCGTTCGGGCAAGGAATCCGCTGGTCAGCTGAAGACCGAGGGCTGAGTTCAGGCGCCGGTCTCTGGCGCATGATTTCGAACGGCGGCGCGGGCGAAAGCCTTCGCCGCCGTTTTGCTATCTGGACCCCTGCCCTTGCTATTCCTCCGCAAAGGGCCCACCTCAGGCTCGTCGATCTCTCTGCGAAACGCTGCTGTCCCTTTGCATCGCGCACCGAGGTCCAAAGCCGATCCCATTCAGACCCGACAGGCCTTCCGGACTCTTTCCGGCGGTCAACTGCTAGCGGAGGTCCTGAAAATGGCTACCGGCACTGTTAAATGGTACAACTCCACCAAGGGCTATGGTTTCATCGCCCCCGATGACGGCGGCAAGGACGTGTTCGTCCATGCTTCGGCCGTTGAAGTTTCGGACCTCGGTTCGCTCAACGAAAACCAGAAGGTCTCCTACGAGATCGAGCGCGACTCGCGTTCGGGCAAGGAATCGGCCGGTCGCCTGAAGGCCGCCGAATAGTTTCCGACTGACGGAAAGGCCGGCCGCCGATCCCGGCGCCGGCCCGACCACCGTACCCCTGTTCTGGAGACTGCCATGACCCCGCTTGCCGACATGATCCCCGCCATGAGCGATCCCGACCTCAAGGCCCTGCGCGCCAACGCCGCCCGCCTGTCGGAATCCGGCACCGCCGTGCAGATGAACTCCGCCGCCGAAATCCTCCCCCTGATCGACGCCGAAACCGCCCGCCGCGCCGCCGCGCCCGCGTCCACGGTCAAGAAGGTCCGCGCCCCGGCCAAGAAGAAGGTCGTCCCCGCCAGCGGCCACCAGACGGCGCTGCCGAGCAAGGCCGCCTGACCTACCTCAGCGCCTGATCCAGGTCCGCGATCAGGTCCTCGACCTCCTCCACGCCCACCGACAGGCGGATCAGGCTGTCCGTCACGCCACCCGCCTCGCGCAAGTCTTTCGGCACACTCGCGTGCGTCATGATCGCCGGGTGATTGACCAGGCTCTCTACCCCGCCCAGCGACTCCGCCAGGGTGAAGATCTGCACCCGCTCCAGCACCTGTTTGGTGCGCGACAGGTCGCCGTCGATGATGGCCGTGACCATGCCCCCGAACCGGCCGTTCATCTGCTTGGCCGCCAGCTCGTGCTGCGGATGGCTGATCAGCCCGGGGTAGATCACCTTGGCGATCCCCTTGCGCTCCTCCAGCCAGCGCGCCACCGCCAGGGCGTTCTCGTTGTGGGCCTTCATGCGCAGGCCCAGCGTCTTCAGGCCCCGGTTGGCGAGGAAGGCGTCGAACGGCCCCATCACCCCGCCGATCGAGTTCTGGAGAAACTTGATCTCCTTCGCCAGTTCAGGATCGCCCGTCACCAGCGCCCCGCCGATGATGTCGGAGTGGCCGTTCAGGTATTTGGTGGCCGAGTGCATGACGATGTCCGCGCCCAGCTTCAGCGGCTGCTGGCTCCACGGCGTGGCGAAGGTGTTGTCGACCACCAGCTTCAGCCCGTGCGCCTTCGCAATCCTCGACAGCCCCGCGATGTCGGCCAGCTTCATCAGCGGATTGGTCGGCGTCTCGGCCCAGATCATCCGCGTCTGCGGCGTGATCGCCGCCTCGACCGCCTTGAGGTCGCTCAGGTCGACATAGGCGAAGTCCAGCCCCATCGAGCGCCGCCGCACCCGCTCGAACAGCCGCCAGCTGCCGCCGTACAGGTCGTCGCCGGTGACGATGTGCGAGCCGGCGTCCAGCAGCTCCAGCGCCGTCGCCGTCGCCGCCATGCCGCTGGCGAAGCCGAAGCCCTGCACCCCGCCCTCGAGATCGGCCAGGCAGGCCTCGAACGCCTCCCGCGTCGGGTTCTTGCCCCGGGCGTACTCATATCCCTTGTTCACGCCCGGGCTCTCCTGGGCGTAGGTCGAGGTGGCGTAGATCGGCGTCATCACCGCGCCCGTGGTCGGGTCGGGCCTCTGGCCGGCGTGGATGGCGCGGGTCGAGAAACCCTGGCTGTTCTTCAGCGAACTCATGCGGTGTCCTGGTCGATGCGGCCGATGTTGCCGCCGTAGAACGCCGACGACAGCTGGAAGATCTCCAGCCATTTCGGCGCGGTGAAGATGTGGTCGGAGTCCCGAAGGACTTCCACCCTGACGTTGATGTCGTGTTCGCGCAGGAAGTCGACCCAGGCGGCGGTGTTGCGCGGCAGCACGTGGGTGTCGCCCTCGGCTCGGATCATCAGCACCGGAATGCGCCGCCGGGGCGTCCGCGGCGTATAGACGTCCGTTCCGCCGGCCAGCCCGGTGGCGGCCGCCGCCCGGCTGTTGCCCAGCGCCCCGTCGACCGCCACGTAGGAGCCCAGCGAATAGCCGAACATCGCCGTCCGCCGCCGGTCGACGCCGCGCTCGATGAACCAGTCGATGGCGTGCTCGCCGACGTCGCGCCACGCCTCCATCATCCGCTCCGGCCGGATGCCGTCGTCGGGATAGGCGTCGGTGTAGAGCGGCGTCAGCACCTGATAGCCGTCGCCGGCGAAGCGCATGGCCAGTTGGTGCCAGGGTCCGCGATTGGTGATCCGCCCGCCCGAGCCGTGCATCATCACGATCGCCGCCCGCCGCCCCTCGCCGACCGGCCGGTAGTGGATGGCGCGGATGGCCTTGTCGTGGCTCTGGAAGGTCATGCCCTCGTAGGTCGGCTCCGGCGCCGGCTCCTGGGACCGGGCCCCTCCGGCCAGCCCGGCCGCCGCCGCCCCGGCCAGCAGGCTACGCCGGTCCATGTCCCGCCTCCGTCCGGCCCTCGAGGAAACCCCGCGTGCGGGCGAACACGTCGCACCAGGTCGGCAGGTCGTACTGGTGGCCGGTGAACGGCAATTCCGCCGTCTGCACCGCCGCGCCCGCCTCGCGCAGATCTTCAGCGAGCGCCAGCGTCGCCCGCACCGGAACGGCCTCGTCCCGCCGCGCATGCAGCAGCAGCACCGCCAGGCCGCGTCCGGCCAGGCTCTCCTCCACCGACCCCGCGCCCGCTGCCAGCACCGCCGAACGGATCCCGCTCCCCTCGGCCGTACTGGCGTCCAGCCCGACGCCGGCCCCCCGTGAATAGCCCCACAGCGCCACCTCGCCGGCCGGAACACCCCGGCCCGCCAACTGTCCCGCCGCATCCAGCGCCGCCTGCCGCCACGCCCGGGCGGTCGCCGCCGGCCGGCTCCGGTCCGGGGCCGCCGCGTCGAAATAGGCCGGCAGGATCACCCGATAGCCGCGCGAGGCCAGCTGGATGGCGTGGGCGTCGAACAGGATGGAGTTCATCTCGAACCCCGTGCCGCCGTGCAGCATCACCACGCCGCGGCCGTTCGCCTCGCCGCCGGGCGTGTAGAGATAGGCCCGGACCGGACGTCCGCGGCTTTCGAAACGGATCAGCTCCCGCGACGCCCGCACGGGCACGTCGTCGGCGCAGCCCGGGACGCCGACCCGGGGCGGATCCTGCGGCCCCGGCGCCCTGCCCGCGCCGCCCGTCAGTACGGCGGCGAGCCCGATCAGAGCCACGGCTGCGGATCGGGCCCGGCGTCTCACCGGTTCAGGCTCAGGTGGTTGATCAGGTCGCTGCGGGTGATCAGGCCGACGAATTTTTCCCCGTCCAGCACGATCGCCACCTTGTCGCGGTCGAACAGCGGGATCAGGGCGTCCAGCGGCTCGCCGACCTGCACGGTGTCGAGATCGCGCGTCATGGCGGACGACACCGGCTTGGCGAACCGCTCCTGGCGGGTGATCTCGTCGGTGTTCATCACATGGACCAGGTCGCTCTCGTCCAGGATGCCGACCAGCCGCCCGTCCTGGATGATCGGCAACTGGGACACGTCCGCGCCCTTCATCCGCTTGAAGGCGGTGTCCAGGGTGTCGTCGGGCCCCGCCACCACCACGTCGCCCTTCTCGTATTTGCGGGTGATCAGGTCGGACAGGTCGCCGTGCAGCTCGCGCTCGCCCAGGCCCTGATCGGCCAGCCAGGCGTCGTTGTAGACCTTGGACAGATATTTGGCGCCGGTGTCGCAGACGAAGGTCACCACCCGCTTCGGCTCCGTCTGTTCGCGGCACCAGCGCAGGGCGGCGGCGATCAGCGTGCCCGAGGACGAGCCCGCCAGCACGCCTTCCTTCAGCAGCAGTTCGCGCACCGTGGCGATCGCCTCGGCGTCCGGGATGGAATAGGCGCAGTCGATCAGGTCCATGTCGGCCGTATCCGGCACGAAATTCTGCCCGATGCCCTCGACGGTATAGCTGCCCTCCGGCCCCGGCACGCCGTCGTTGACGAGGCCGGCCAGGGTCGAGCCGACCGGGTCCGCCAGGATGACCTTGGCGCCCGAGCCGACGCTCTTCAGGAAGCGCGCGATGCCGGTGATCGTCCCGCCCGAGCCGATGCCGGCGACGAAGGCGTCGACGTCATGGCCCATCTGCTCCCAGATTTCGGGGCCCGTCGTCTTGAAATGGGCTTCGGAATTGGCGTCGTTGGCGAACTGGTTGACGTAGAAGCCGCCCAGGATCTGCTGCGCCAGCCGCTCGGCCATGTCGGTGTAATATTCCGGATGCCCGTGCGGCACGTCCGAACGCGTCAGGCGAACATCCGCGCCCATCGCCCTGAGATGCTGGATTTTTTCCTTGGACATCTTGTCCGGGATGACCAGCAGCACCTTATAGCCCTTGGCCTGTCCGACCAGGGTCAGCGCCAGCCCGGTGTTCCCGGCCGTCGCTTCCACGATGGTGCCGCCGGGCTTCAGGAAGCCCTCCCGCTCCGCCGCCGCGATCATCGACAGCGCGATGCGGTCCTTGATCGACCCGCCCGGGTTCTGGCTCTCCAGTTTCAGGAACAGCCGGCACGGACCGGTATCGATCTTCGTCACCTCCACCATCGGCGTCTTGCCGATCAGGTCCAGCAGCGAACCGGTCGGACCGGTCAGGACGGGGGTGGCGGCAAGGGACATCAATTCACTCCGGCGGTTTCGGCCGGAAGCTAGGCCCCGCCCCCGCCCGGGACAACCCGCTGGCGCCGGACGGAAATAATGGCTATATTTATGGCCAGAACAGGAGGCGAACCATGGCCACCTACGGCGTCGCGGAAGCCAAGAACAAGTTCACCCATCTGCTCGACCGGGTCGAGAGGGGCGAAAGCATCACCATCACCCGGCATGGAAAGCCCGTTGCGGAACTGAGGGGAACCCTCCACCCGGCGCCGAAAATGACGCCGGAAGAGCGCCGCGCCGCCTACGACGCGTTCGTCAAGCGAAGGGATGCCCTGCCTCCGCTCGGCATCTCCGCGGCGGAGTTGATCCGGGCGATGCGTGATGGCGATCCGGAGTGATTCTCTATCTGGACGCCAGCGCGGTCGTAGCCGTTGTCGCGCGGGAACCCACGAGCTCCGCCGTTGATCACCTGGTCCGTAGCGGAGACTACCGGGTCGTGGTCAGCGACTTCGCTATTGCAGAGATTTCAGCGGCCATTGCGAGGATCGGAAGGGTCCGTCGCCTGCGAATTGAAGATATCGAGAATCGTTTCGCGGAACTGGATGGCTGGCTCTCGAGCTTCGTCGGATCGGTCGGGATAACGTCCGCGGATATCGCCGCGGCGAACGACCTCGTCCGCATCCATGACCTGAAACTGCGGGCCCCGGATGCGATTCATCTCGCGGCCGCGCAGCGACAGGGCGCGACGCTGGCGACCCTGGACAACAACATGGCCCGCGCGGCGGCCACGCTTGATGTCCCCTGCATAAACCCCGCCGACGTTTCGGCGTTGTGAAAGACTGAATGACAAAATCCCCCAAGAGGCCGCCCGCCGGCCTCCCCGACAAAGACACGCTGATCGCCTTCCTGCGTGAAGCCGGCTCGGCCGAAAAGACCGACATCGCCCGCCACTTCGGCCTCAAGGGCGGCGACCGCCGCGCCCTGCGCGAAATGATCCGCGAGCTGGAGGCCGAGGGCAAACTCGGCAAGCGCGGCCGCAAGGGCTTCTCCGAAGCCGGCGCCCTGCCCCCGGTCGGCGTCGCCGACGTGGTCGAGCGTGACGTCGACGGCGACTTCTACGTCCAGCTGGTCGAAGCGTCGGCCGACGCGCCGCGCGCCGTCCTCGTCCCGGACAACACCGGCAAGACCGGCGCGGCTCCGGGCCTCGGCGCCCGCGTCCTGGCCAAATTCTCGCACGGTGAGAACGGCTGGGAAGCCCGCCTGATCAAGGTGCTCGACACCGACACCAACCGCGTCCTCGGCGTCATCCGCAAATCCAACAAGGAGGTCCGGGTCGAGCCCGTCGACCGCCGCTCGAAGGATGTCCTGCTGGTCCCCCACGCCCAGGCCGAGGGCCTGCGCGACGGCGACCTCGTGCTCGCCGCCATCGAGAAGGGCGAGCAGCGCTACGGCCCCAAACGCGGCAAGATCCTCGAGACCATCGGCCGCGAGGACGACCCCCGCGCCGCCTCCCTGATCGCCATCGCCGCCCACAATGTCCCGATGGGCTTCTCCGACAAGGTGCTGCAGGAGGCCCAGGACCAGGAACTGCCGTCGCTCAAGGGCCGCGAGGACCTGCGCGATCTGCCCCTGATCACCATCGACCCCGCCGACGCCCGCGACCACGACGACGCCGTCTACGCCCAGCGCGACGAGGATCCGAAGAACGAGGGCGGCTGGATCGTCTGGGTCGCCATCGCCGACGTCGCCGCCTACGTCCGCCCCGGCACGACGCTGGACCGCGAGGCGCGCGAAAAGGGCAACTCGACCTACTTCCCCGACCGCGTCGAGCCGATGCTGCCCGAGGTCCTCTCCAACGGCCTGTGCAGCCTCAAGCACGGCGAAAACCGCGCCTGCCTCGCCGTCCGCATGGTCTTCGACAAGGCCGGCCGTAAGGTCGGGCACAAATTCGTCCGCGGCCTGATGCGATCCCACGCCAGCCTCAGCTACGAGCAGGCCCAGGCCGCTATCGACGGAGTCGAAGGCGGCGGCGGGACCGACGACGTCACCGGCCCGATCATGGAGGCCATCCTCTATCCGCTGTGGAACGCCTACCGCACCATGCTCAAGGGCCGCGAGAAGCGCAGCCCGCTGGCCATCGAGAGCCCCGAGCGCAAGGTGCTGATGGACCCCGGCGGCGGCATCGGCTCGATCCAGCCGCGCAAGTCGCTGGAGGCGCACCGCCTGATCGAGGAGATGATGATCCAGGCCAACGTCTGCGCCGCCGAGACGCTGGAGCAGAAGCGGGTCCCCCTGCTTTACCGCGTGCACGACGCGCCCAGCCAGGAGAAGCTGTTCAACCTCGGCGACTTCCTCCAGACCATCGGCAAGCCGTGGAACAAGGGCGAGCCTGCCACGACCAAGCGGTTCAACAAGCTGCTCGACGAGACCCGCGACAGCGAACACGCCGAGGTCGTCAACGAGGTCGTGCTGCGCACCCAGATGCAGGCCATCTACAGCCCCGAGAACGTGGGCCACTTCGGCCTCAACCTCGACCGCTACGCCCACTTCACCTCGCCGATCCGGCGCTACTCCGACCTGATCGTCCACCGCGGCCTGATCCGCGGCCTCGGACTCGGCAAGGACGGCCTGACCGACCGCGAGATCAGCGAACTCCCGGCCATCGCCGAACAGGTGACCATGACCGAGCGCCGCTCCATGGCCGCCGAGCGCGCCGCCATGGACCGCTACATGGCCGCCTTCCTCGCCGAGCGGGTCGGCGCCACCTTCACCGGCCGCATCACCGGCGTGACCCGCTTCGGCCTGTTCATCCGGCTGGACGAGACCGGCGCCGACGGCCTCGTGCCGGTGTCCTCGCTGGGCGGCGAGTATTTCCACCACGACGACCGCACCCACGCCCTCGTCGGCGAACGCACCGGCCAGCGCTGGACCCTGGGTCGCAGCGTCGAGGTCCGCCTGACAGAAGCCACCCCGGTCACCGGCGGCCTGGTCTTCGAAATGCTCTCCGACCCCGCGCCGCGCGATCCGAACGCCCCCGCGCCCCGCCTCGGTGCCCGCACCCGCGGCCGCGGCGGCGACGGCTTTCCCAAACGCGGCGCCGGCCGTCCCGGCGGTCCCAAGCCCCCCCGCGGCGGCAAACCCTCCGGCGGCCTCAAGGGCGTCCGCAAGGGCAAGCGGCGCTAGCCCCTCGCCCCGCGGCCTTCCCCTTGAGGGAGAAGGACGGTGTTTCAGCTCTGCGGTTTGGGATAGCCTCCTCGGGGAGGGGACATTCATGATCCGCAAGACAGCACTCGCCGCGCTCGCCGCCGCCTGCCTGGCGGCGCCCGCCGTCGCCAACGACAGCGTCGCCTCGATGGGCGCCGGAGGCCTCGTGCTCCAGCGCACCGACGGCATCGTCATGCGGTCCGAGGACCTGTTCATCTCGGCTGCCGAGATCCGGGTCCGCTACGCCTTCCTCAACCGCACCGCCGCCGACATCAGCACCATCGTCGCCTTCCCCCTGCCCGACATCGTCGGCGGCGGCGAAGGGGACGTCGCCCTGTCCGATCCGGCCGATCTGCGCTTCACGACCACGGTCGCGGGCGTTCCGGTCGCCACCGAGGTCGAGCAGAAGGCGATGAAGGACGGCGTCGACCACACCGCCCTGCTCCGCGGGTTGGGCGTGCCGCTGTCGCCGTACGCCGACACCGTCCGCCATGTCCTCTCCGCCCTGCCGCGAGACCGGATCGACCGACTGATCAGCCTCGGCCTGATCGAGGACAGGGGCTACGCCGACAGCCTTGAAACCTACGTCGACTTCGCGCCGCTGTGGACCCTGAAGACCACCCACTACTGGACCCAGGTCTTCCCGGCGGGGCGTGAGCTGGACGTCGACCACCGCTACGTCCCCGCCACCGGCGGCTCGGCCGGCAGCGCCTTCGGCGATCCCGAGCTGATGGAAAGCGAATGGTTCAACGAAACCGCCACCACCTACTGCGCCGACGACGCCTTCGCCGACGCCGCCCGGCGCAAGCGGGACCGCGGCGAGTACCTGACCGAGACCTGGATCGATTACGTCCTGACCACCGGCGCCAACTGGGCCGAGCCGATCGGCGACTTCCGGGTGGTCGTCGACAAGGGCGACCCCGCCAATCTCGTCAGCTTCTGCGGCGAGGGCGTGCGTCGCATCAGCCCCACCCGGTTCGAGATGCGCCGGCGCAATTTCACCCCCGACCACGATCTGGCGGTGCTAATCCTCACCGGTGCCCCACTCGACTGAGCCCTTCGACGCCGCCCAGGACCTGAAGGACGCGCCCCGCACCGGCGGCGGTCAGCGCCCCAGGGACGCCGCCACCCTCATTCTCACCCGCAGGCGCAACGGAGCCGCCGAAGTGCTGATGGGCCGCCGCGCGCGGGGCCACGTCTTCATGGCCTCCAAATGGGTCTTCCCCGGCGGCCGGGTCGAACGCGCAGACGCCGGCGCCGCTTCCGCCACCGAGCTCCCTCCCGCCGACCTCGCCCGCCTGGCTCGCGAGGTGACGCCCCGCCGCGCCCGCGCCCTCGCCCTCGCCGCCGTGCGCGAGACCTTCGAGGAGACGGGCCTGCTCCTCGCCGAACCGGCCCCGCCCGCCCCGGTCGCCGGCCCGTGGCGCGAGTTCCGCGCCGCCGGGGCCCTGCCCGACCTCGCGGCCCTGTCCTACATCGCCCGCGCCGTCACGCCGCCGGGCCGCACCCGTCGCTTCGACGCCCGCTTCTTCATGGCCGACGCCTCCGCCCTGCTGCACCCCGAGCCCACCGCCGGCTCCGGCGAGCTGGACGAGATCGCCTGGCTCCCGCTGGACGAGGCCCGCGCCGTCGACCTCCCCGCCATCACCCGCTTCGTCCTCGCCGAGGTCGCCGAGCGGCTGGCCTGTCCGGACCGACCCCTGCCCTTCGTGCGCATGGTCCGCGGCCGCCACGTCGTGGACTATCAGGGCGGGGCGGCCCCTGATCATCCCTGACGTTCCGCGGACTCAGGGTTGTGCAACCCCGCCCGCCTGCGCTCTAGTGGCGACGGGAGCGACTTGGGAGGGTCCGACATGCGAAATCTCATCATCCTTGCGGCGGCCCTGCTCGCCGGCTGCGCCACCCAAGCCGCCTCCCCGGCCGCGCCGTCCGGCCCCGCCGGTCCGCCCGACAAGGTCGAGGTCGTCTACCATCCGGGCGCCATGTTCTTCTCCGTCGAGGACGGCGGCGAGGGCCGCTTCAGGACCAGCGACCGGGAGGACTTCACCTTCCCCGTCGGCCACGAGGACTACGTCCGCATCCGCGCCCTGCTGGAGCCCTACCGCGCCGAGGGCCTGATCTGCGGCCGCGACGAATCCTGGGAGCACAACGGCTACCTCGTCTGGCGCGAGAACGGGGTCGAGACCCGCCGCCCGCATGAGTCCATCTGCTACGCCGAGGGCCACGACGAGGAGGAACGGTCGCTCAGCCGCGCCTACTACGCCGTCGAACAGATGGCCAAGGAGCGCTGGGTCCCGCCGCCCCCGCCGCCGGGCCTGGCCGACCCGGAGCGCATCACCCTGACCTGGCTCTACTGGGGCCGGGTCACGGAGACGTGGTCCATCCCCCGCGGCGGCGAGGGCCGCTGGTCGCAAGGCGACGGGCCGGCCCGGACCTTCGCCGTGTCCGAAGCCGACTTCGACCGCCTCCGCGACCTGTTCAGGCCCTATGAGGGCGTGCGTTTCGAGTGCGAGCGGACCATTCCCGACGGACCCTACGGCCGGCTGGTCTGGTCCCAGTCCGGGCACGACGACCAGCAGCTGAACTGGGACGCCGGCTGCGTCACCGGCGACGCCGACGACGTGTTCCAGCGGGTCTCGCGGGCCGAGACCCTGCTGAAGGCCTTGCGGGACGGCGCCTGACGTCGCACCGTCGGCCGCCACCGGGAGGCCGTCATGGCCGACACGCCGATCACCCTGCGCCTGACCATCGCCGACCCGGTCCCCGGCGTCCGCTACAGCCTGCAGAAGGACGATGCGCCCTTCGAGCCGGTCACCGCCAGCGACGGGCCGATCTCGTTCGAGGTCCCCATCCGCCTGGCCGCCGACAATCGCGTCCTCGGCCCGTTCGTGCGCCGCGAGGGACCGCAGCGGCGCTTCGTCTACATCCGAATCGGAGCCCCGGCCGGCGACTGCGCCAGCCCGTGGAGCCGCCGCGCCAAGATCGACATCCACGACATCCCGCCCGGCCTGCTGGATCAGGCGCGCGCCGGCCGGACGCTCGAAGTCGTCCTGCCCGGCCGCGGCAAGGACGGCTCTCCCGCCTGCGCCACGGTTCGCCCGGCCGCCGGTTGGCGCCTTCTCTAGTCGGTCGCCGGGCGGGTCAGGTCGAACTCGACCCGCATGAACCGCCCCTCCGGCCGGCGCAGCTCATAGGCGAACATCCGCTCCGGATGGACCTCGACGGCCCAGACGTTGGTGGTCGAGACAGTCGCCCCGCCAGCCACGAACTGGTCGATCGACTCCTTGTCGACCGGGAACTCCTGCCGCTCGGCCGTCCCCGGCCCGACCGCATCGCCGCCATACATGTGATAGCCGTGGATCACCCCCTGCGGATCGCGATGATCGTGCTTGAGCCGCAGGCCCGCCGTCGTTCGGGTGATGAGCCAGCGCCGCGACCGGTCCTCGCCCACCGCGAACGGAATGCCGACCTCGCCCGCCGAACAGTCGCGCACGTGCATCACCAGCCGGTTGTTCCGGAAATCCGCGTCGGCCGGATCGGCGCTCACCACCCTTCCCTCGAACCTCTGGCCGCACAGGGCGTTCAGCCGCGCCATGAAGGCGTCCTGCGGATGCGCCGGCTCCGGCGTGCTTGCGCAGGCCCCCACGAGCGGCGACAGGAACAGGGCGGCGACGGCGGCGAGGGTCAGGGTTTTCATGCCCCACCCTGACCCGCTCAGGCCCCGGGCTCAATGCGCCTTTCGCGCGGTTGACTTCCGGACGCGCCTGAGTATGTTCCGCGCCTCTCATTTCAGCGGCTTTCGCCGTCGCAAAGGTAATTCCCGATGGCCAAGCCGGCTTCCATCAAGATCCGCCTGAACTCGACCGCCGACACCGGCTTCTTCTACGTCACCAAGAAGAACGCCCGGACCATGACCGAGAAGATGGTCGTCAAGAAATACGACCCGGTCGTGCGCAAGCACGTCGAGTTCAAGGAAGGCAAGATCAAGTAAGGCCGTCTCCGCCTCGCCTCGCGAGGCCGCTCCGAACATCAGGCGCCCGGTCGCAAGGCCGGGCGTTTTTCGTTGCCGTTGGAGCCGTGCAGCTGCCGCTCCGCCTCCTCCAGCGCCTCGGCGAGGCTCGCCAGCAGAGCCCGTCCCGCGTGCAGCGTATAGGCCGCGCTGACCAGCGGACCGCTGATCACGACCTCCCCCTCGCACGCGATCACGCGCGGGGCTTCGTCAAAGGCGTCGAGCGGAGACTGGGTCATGGACCGGTCATGCGGCCCCGCCCCTGAACCGGGTGCCCTGCCCGCCTTCATCGGCCGTTCACAAGTCTTGAGGGGCCGCCCCGGAGCAGACCCGGCCGGTCAGGCCGCGCGCGAGATCACCTGGTTCCGGCCCCGGCTCTTGGCCTCGTAGACGCCTTCGTCGCCGCGCTTGAGCAGGGCTTCCGGCGTATCGCCGGCCACGCTTGCGGCGACGCCGATCGACACGGTCACGGTCAGGCCCTCGGCCCCGCCCATGATCGGGAAGGGCTGGCCCTCGATATCGCGGCGGATGCGGTCGGCGACGCGCGCTGCGGCTTCCAGCGACGCGCCCGGCATGACCACCACGAACTCCTCGCCGCCCAGCCGGCACGGCAGGTCGATGGCGCGGACATTGGTCGCCAGCCGCACCGCGAACTCGCGCAGCACCTCATCGCCGGCGTCGTGACCGAAGCCGTCGTTGACCGACTTGAAGTGGTCGATGTCCATGACCAGCACCGCCACCGGGTCGCCGCCCTGGGCCGCGCGGCCGACCATGGCCTGCAACTGTCCCGCCATGTAGCGGCGGTTGTGCAGCCCGGTCAGGGCGTCGGTGACCGCCATCTCGAGGCTGTAGTCCAGCTTCTCCTTGAGGAAGTCGGCGTAGCGCTTGCGCTTGATCTGGGTCCGCGCCCGCGCCATCAGCTCCTCGGAGTCGACCGGGCGCGGCAGGATGTCGTTGACCCCCAACTCCAGCGCCTTCAGCAGACGCGGCCGGTCGGCCGGATCGACCACCGCCAGGATGGGCGTCCGCCGCGAGGCCTCGCTGGAGCGCACCTGGGCCACGAAGCGCAGCCCGTCGAACTCGGCGCTGGAGACGTTGACGATCATCAGGTCGACCGGCCCGCGCGCCGCCAGCAGGCCCTGGGCGGGATCGCTCTCCACCACCGGCCGGTGCTCGGCCGTCAGGTGGGCCAGCATCTTCTCGCTCTGCAGCTGGTTGTCGTCGACGATCAGCACCCGGCCGCCGGACCCGCGCAGCCGCCCGGCCCCGTCGGAATCCACCCCCATGCGGCGCCCGCTTTCCTCGCGCTCGCGCAGCTCGTCCATCACCGCCTTCAGCCGCACCAGCGACTTGACCCGGGCGAACAGGATGACGTCGTCGATCGGCTTGGTGACGAAGTCGTCGGCCCCAACGCCCAGCCCCTTGATCTTGTCCTCCCGCCCGTCCAGCGCCGTGACCAGCACCACCGGAATGTGCCGCGTGACCGGATCGGCCTTCAGCCTCCGGCAGGTCTCGAACCCGTCCATGCCGGGCATCATCACGTCCAGCAGGATGATGTCGGGCCGCTCCGCCCCCGCGATCTCCAGCGCCGTCGCGCCGTCCATCGCCGTCAGCACCTCGTAGTATTCGAGGGTCAGCTTGGCTTCGAGCAGGCGGACGTTCGGCTCGACATCGTCGACGACCAGGATGCGCGCGGTCATGGGACGGCGGCCTCCACCACTCCCAGATGCTTGCGCACCACGTCGAGGAAATGCACCACCGAGATCGGCTTGGAGATATAGGCCTCGCAGCCGCCCTGCCGGATCCGTTCCTCGTCGCCCTTCATGGCGAAGGCCGTGACCGCGACGACCGGAATGTGGCTCAACTCCTCGTCGTCCTTCAGCCATTTGGTGACTTCCAGGCCGCTGATCTCGGGCAGCTGGATATCCATCAGGATCAGGTCGGGCCGGTGCTGCCGCGCCAGGGCGAGCGCCTGCAATCCCTCGCGGGTCTGCAGGGTGCGGTATCCCTGGGACTCGAGCAGATCATGAAACAGCTTCATGTTCAGCTCGTTATCCTCGACGATGAGGACCGTCTTCGACATCATCACCCGGCCTGAATCGCCCCTCTCGGGACGCGATGGATCGGAGGCTTGCACGCCTTCTTCGGGTGCACCCTGCCCCACGGTCTCTTAAGTTGGCGTGAAGCGCCGATGCCGGCGAAGCCGGCCTTCCTGTCGACGGACCGCAGGTTCACCACAACGAACACAACGGACTCACAACGGGCACAAAGAGACCGCGCCCCATCCCAGGTCCCGTCGTGTTCGTCGTGCTTCGTTGTGTTCGTTGTGATGAACCTCGTTCGGTCGCGCTACGCGGAAGGCGGTCGTCGAATCCGCTCCCCACGACGGCCCGCGTCGGGCACAATCCACCCCCGATGAAATCCATCTGCCGCGACTGCCTGCACACCGCCGACGCCCTCGTCGAGCGCTGCCCCGCCTGCGACTCGCGGCGGGTGGTCCGGCATGAGGAACTCGCCGCCCTCACCATCGCCCACCTCGACTGCGACGCCTTCTACGCCTCGGTCGAGAAGCGCGACCGGCCGGAGCTGCGCGATGTCCCGGTCATCGTCGGCGGCGGCAAGCGCGGCGTGGTCACCACCGCCTGCTACATCGCCCGCCTGTACGGCGTCGGCTCGGCCCAGCCGATGTTCAAGGCGCTCAAGGCCTGCCCCGACGCCGTCGTCATCAAGCCCGACTTCGCCAAATACAAGGCCGCTAGCGCCCAGATCTTCGGCGCGGTGCGCGAGCTCACCCCCCTGGTCCAGACCCTGTCGCTCGACGAGGCCTGGATCGACCTGGCCGGCACCGAACGCCTCAACGGCGGCGCGCCCGCGCTCCAGCTGGTCCGCCTGCAGAAGCGCATCGAGGACGAGACCGGTCTGACCGTCTCCATCGGCCTGGCGCCCAACCGCTTCCTCGCCAAGATCGCCTCCGAGCTCGACAAGCCGCGCGGCTTCTCGGTCATCGGCTCCGAGGCCCAGAGCCTGCTGGCGCCCAAGCCCGTCGGCGTCCTCCCCGGCGTCGGTCCCGTGTTCCGCAAGACGCTGCAGAGCGACGGCTACGCTGTCGTCGGCGACCTCGCCGCCGCCGATCCGCGCGACCTGATCAAACGCTACGGCGAGACCGGCCTTCGCCTGCACGACCTGGCCCATGGACGCGACGCCCGCCGGGTCAATCCCGAGGCCGACCGCAAGGGCATGAGCGCCGAAACCACCTTCAACGAGGACCTGACCAGCGCCGCCGATCTCGAGGCCGAGCTCTGGCCCCTGTGCGAGAAACTGGCCTCCAAGGCCCGACGCGACGGCGTCGCCAGCCGCGTCATCGTGCTCAAGCTGCGCCGCACCGACTTCAAGATCGTCACCCGCCGCGTCACCGTGCCCGAGCCGGTCCAGACCGCCCGCGCCCTGTTCGCCGCCGGCCGCGAGCTGATGGCCCCTGAGCTCGGCCGCCCCTATCGCTTGATCGGCATCGGCATGGGCGATGTCCACGACGCCGTCGACGCCCCCTCCGCCCTGTTCGACAGCGCCGAGACCCGCGCCCTCAAGACCGAGACGGCCATCGACCGCCTCCGCGCCAAATTCGGAGCCGGGGCCGTGGTGGCGGGACGGGCGCTCAAGGGGTGACCCTGCGACAGTCGGGAAGGAACGGAGGACGCCCATTTCCTCTTTCGTCATCCCGGGGCAAGCAGCGAAGCTGCGCCGACCCCGGGACGAGGCGGCGCGCGTCAGCGCGAAGCTGTCGGGAGCGCCATTGTCACAGAGCCTGGCTGAACAGGTCGCCTTCGGCGCCGCCCTGTCCCGGGGTCTCGCTGCGATCGCTCCCGGGATGACGGGAGCAAGAACACATGACGCTGTGCTGACAATCTGCGGAATTACGGTCGGGTTCGGCGGATATTCTTCGGCAATACCAATCGTTTGATCTTTTCTCGACGCGATTTGCCCGCCGCAGGAGCCGGGGGGCGCACAATGCGCCCTTCCGCGGCGGTCTTTGACAATCGAACACGTCCGAAGCGCAGGCGAGCTGCGCACGCTACGCACTCTACGGACGCTATGCACTCTACGCACTCTGTGCACTCTACGGACGCTACGGACGGTATTTCTCCGTCCGGATCAGCCGGGCGGCCCGGCCGCATCGACGCGGCCCATCCGGCGCGCTAAACCGCCCCCAATTCCCAATCAGGAGCTTCCCATGACCGTCGCCGCCCGCCTCGCCGAACTCGGCATCAACCTGCCGGAACCCGCCAAGGCCGTGGCCAACTACGTGCCCTACGTGCGCGCGGGGAACCTGCTCCACATCTCCGGCCAGCTGTCGAACGACGCGTCGGGCGGCGTGAAGGGCACGGTCGGCGCCGACGTCTCGCCCGAGCAGGCCCAGGCGGGCGCCCGGATGTGCGGCGTCAATCTCCTCGCCCAGATGTCCGCCGCCCTCGACGGCGACCTCGAGCGCGTCGTGCGGGTCGTCAAGCTGGGCGGCTTCGTCCAGGCCGCCGGCGACTTCGAGGCCATCCCCGCCGTCATCAACGGCTGCTCCGACCTGATGGTCGAGGTCTTCGGCGACAAGGGCCGCCACGCCCGCTCCGCCGTCGGCGTCTACAAACTCCCCCTCGGCTTCGCCGTCGAAGTCGACGCCATCGTGGAAGTCCGCTGACGGCCCATGCGCCCTCCCGCGAAGCGGGCCTCCTGCCTCAGCCCGACGCGGAAAGGCTGGAAGGTTCTCCACAACGAACACGACGAGATCACAACGGGCACAACGGCAGCGGGGCCCCGGCGCAGGTCCCGTCGTGTTCGTCGTGATCTCGTTGTGACCGTTGTGATGAACCCGCTTCGCGGAAGCCGGGCATGACGTTCACCCTCCACGTCCATAACACTGTCGCCGACATCGGCCGCGAGGCTTGGGACGCCTGCGCGTCTCCGTCCGGCGACCCGTTCGTTTCCTTCGACTTCCTCGACGCCTGCGAGGCCTCGGGCAGCGCCGTCCCGCGCGAGGGCTGGGCCGGCCGCCACCTGTCGCTGGCCGACGAGACCGGCCGCGTCCTCGGCGTCATGCCCCTCTGGCTCAAGGGCCACAGCCAGGGCGAATACGTCTTCGACCACAGCTGGGCCGACGCCTATGAGCGCGCCGGCGGCCGCTACTATCCCAAGCTTCTGGCCGCCGTGCCCTTCACCCCCGTCGCCGGTCCCCGCTTCCTTGCTCATCCCGACGCCGACGCGGCCACGGTGCGGCAGGCCCTGCTGCAGGGCGCCCTGGCCCTCGTCGAACGCCTCGGCCTCTCCTCGCTGCACGTCAACTTCCCCACCCGCGACGAGTGGACCGCCCTGGGCGAGGCCGGCCTGCTCCAACGGCAGGACATGCAGTACGTCTGGCGCAACGGCGGCTACGCCAGCTTCGAGGACTTCCTCTCCGCCCTCTCCTCAAGCCGCCGCAAGACCATCCGCCGCGAGCGCCGCGAGGCCAACGCCGGCCTCGACATCCGCGTCCTCACCGGGAGTGATGTCAGAGAGTCCCACTGGGACGCCTTCTTCGCCTTCTACATGGACACCGGCGCGCGCAAATGGGGCCGGCCCTATCTGACCCGCGACTTCTTCAGCCGCCTCGGCGCGACCATGGCCGACCGCATCGCCCTGGTCATGGCCTTCCGGGACGACACGCCGATCGCCGGCGCCCTCAACCTGATCGGCCGCGACGCCCTCTATGGCCGCCAGTGGGGCGCGCTGGAGGAGGTCCCCTTCCTGCATTTCGAGCTCTGCTACTACCGGGCCATCGAGTTCGCCATCGAGCGCGGCCTGTCCCGCGTCGAAGCCGGGGCCCAGGGCGAGCACAAGATCGCCCGCGGCTACCTGCCCAGCCCGGTCTACTCCGCCCACTTCATCGCCGATCCGGCCCTGCGCGCGCCGGTGGCCGACTACCTGGCCCGCGAACGCCCCGCCGTCGACGCCGAGATCGGCGCCATGACGACGGAGCTGTCGCCCTTCCGCAAGGACCTGTCGTGACTCAGTCCGCCCGCCGCTCGCCCCCGATAAACCAGCCCGCGACCCAGCTGACCACGCCGGTGACGATGGCCGCGCCGACGCCCGCCCACAGGCCGTCGACCATGAAGCCGCCCAGCAGCGCCGCCACCAGACCGATCACCGCCGCGTTCACCACCAGCAGGAACAGGCCGAAGGTCAGGATGGTCAGCGGGAAGGTCAGAAAGGTCAGCACAGGCCGCACGACGGCGTTGGCGATCCCGAGCAGCACCGCCGCCAGCAGCAGGCTCGGCGTGTCGCTGAACGCCACCCCCGGCACGATCTGGGCCGCCAGCCACAGGGCCAGGCAGGTGACGAGAAACTGGACGATGAACCGCAGCATGGTCGACTCCTTCTTGACCTTGACCCTAACACCCCAGCGCCGCCGGGGCTCCCCTCCCCGCGCCGCCGTTGCTAGCCTCGCCCGCCAGATCCGGAACGCGCCATGACCCTTCACGCCCCCTACGATCCCGACAACATCTTCGCCAGGATCCTCCGCGACGAAATCCCTTCGGTGAAGGTCTGGGAGGACGACCACGTCCTCGCCTTCATGGACGTCTTCCCCCAGTCCGAGGGCCACGTCCTCGTCGTCTCGAAGACCTCCACCGCCCGCACCCTGCTCGACATCGAGCCGGACGTCCTGGCGCGTCTGATCGCCGCCGCCCAGCGCACCGCGCGGGCCGTTGTCAGGGCGCTGGACCCGGAGGGCTTCCAGATCATGCAGTTCAACGGCGAGGCGGGCGGGCAGACCGTCTTCCACCTCCATTTCCACATCGTCCCCCGCTGGTCCGACCGGCCCATGAAGGGCCACGGCCACGCCCCCATGGCCGAGCCCGAGGCCCTGCGCGCCCTCGCCGACCGCATCGCCGCCGCGCTCGACTGAACGCCGTTCATTGACGCCCGCGCCCACTAGCTTAGCTATTGTCCGGCAGCGGACTCACCGCGCGCCTTGGGAGGGGCGATTCATGAACGCGAAACTGAACTGGCTGGGCATCATCGTGGCCACCGTGGCCGCCTTCTTCATCGGCTTCCTCTGGTACGGCCTGATCTTCGAGGCGACCTGGCTGCAGCTCACCGGCATGACCAAGAGCGAGGACATGTCGATGCTGCCGATGGCCTGGGGCCTGGTGCAGACCTTCGTGACCATGGTGGGCCTCGGCTGGTTCATCGCCCGGGACGGCGACGCGGGCTGGATGGCCGGGCTCAAGATCGGCCTCGTCGCCGCTGTCTGTTTCGCCCTGATGACCTCGGCCTACGGCTTCATCTACGAGACCTCGCCCATGGGCCTGCTGCCCATCGACTGGAGCCATCTGCTGGTCGTCTACGCCGTTGGCGGGGCCATCATCGGCGGTCTGCGGATGAAGCCGAAAGCCTGACGGGAGTCGCTTGCGTCAACCGCTGCTCGCCAGCATAAGGGCCGCCGTCACGACGGACGCCGGTTTAGCTCAGCTGGTAGAGCAGCGGTTTTGTAAACCGAAGGTCGCGGGTTCGATTCCTGCAACCGGCACCAGTCGCGTCAGGCCCGTCGGGCCCCGCACGCCCGGCACACGAAGGTGCCCTTGCGGCTGCGGCTCATGTCCCACTGGTGACGGCAGAACAGCCCCCGCAGCATGGCGATCAGGGGACGACCCCGGCCGGGGATGGCTCCGGCGCTCAGCATCGGGGCGCCGATCGGGCGTCATGCAGGCGGGCGAAATGCCCGGCCGCATCGGGGCCGAACAGCACCGGATTGGCCGAGTGGGCGTCCTCGATGACCGCCAGCACGACGTCGAGGGTCTCCTCGCGCGTCGGCCGGTCTCCCTCGGCCAGCCGATCGAGCAGATCCAGCAGGCCGGCCCGCCGCTCCTGCGCCTGCGCCTTCAGAACCTTGGCGCTCGGCCGGATCGTCTCCGGCGTACGCACGGCCAGCCGCGCCCGGGGTTCCTCGAAATCGATAATGCTCCCGCTTGTCGGCCGCAGTTCCGACGAGGCCCCCAACGAGAGCGGCGCGGAGCCCAGTCCGCCGGCCGCCAAGCCGAGACCCGAATGCGCAGCGGCGAGCACAGGCTCCGCCGTCTGGCGCTTGCCGCAACGGCGGCACCGATCCGAGCCATGACGCTCGGACCAGTAGAAATCATGCTTGCAGAGCAGAGGTTTTAGCGGCGACAGCACGTTTGTTCTCCCCGGACCCGCAACGAATCGCCGGATCGGAAAGGTTTTGTCAACCATTGTTCGCTCGGCGGCGTATCAACCCGCGCCGAGTGTGACCGCCACGCGATAGGTGACCAGCGCCGCCAGATAGGCGAGCGCGAACATGTAGGCGACCATCACCCACATCCATTTCCAGGAGTTCGTCTCGCGCTTGACCACGCCCAGCGTCGCCACGCACTGCGGCGCGAAGATGTACCAGGCCAGGAACGCCAGCCCTGTCGCCAGCGACCATTGCCCGGCCAGGGTCGTGGCCAGCACAGCCGTGGCGGTCTCGGGATCGGCCACGGCATAGACAGTCCCGAGCGCGGCCACCGCCACCTCCCGCGCCGCCATGCCCGGGATGAGCGCGATGACCATCTGCCAGTTGAAGCCGATCGGTGCGAAGATCGGCTCCAGCGCCTTCCCGAGCATGCCGGCGAAGCTGTAGTCGATGGCCGGCTGGGTCGCCCCCTCCGGGGGATAGGGGAAGGTCGACAGCACCCAGATCAGCACCATCAGCGGCAGGATGATCCGCCCCGCCCGCTCGAGGAAGATTCGGGCCCGGAGCCACAGGTTGAAGGCCACGCTGCGAGGATCGGGCGCCTTGTAGGCCGGCAGCTCCATCATGAACGGCTCGACGGCGCTCCTCCAGAACAGCTTTCGGATCACGAAGGCGACGGTCAGAGCGCTCACCACGCCCGCCAGATACAGGCCGAACATCACCAGGCCCTGCAGGTTGGCGAAGCCCCACACCGTCCGGTTCGGAATGAAGGCTGCGATGATGAGGGTGTAGACGGGGATGCGCGCCGAACAGGTCATCAGCGGCGCCACCAGGATGGTGGTCAGCCGATCCCGCTTGTTGTCGATGACTCGCGTGGCCATCACGCCCGGAATGGCGCAGGCGACGCTGGACAGCAGCGGAATGAAGGCCCGCCCGTGCAGTCCCGCCACGCCCATGATCCGGTCGAGCAAGAAGGCCGCGCGGGCCATGTAGCCGAAATCCTCGAGCAGGATGATGAACAGGAACAGGATCAGGATCTGCGGCAGGAAGACCAGTACGCTGCCGACGCCGGCGATGAGGCCGTCGACGATCAGGCTCTGGAAGATTCCGTCGGGAACGACGCCGGCGACCATGGCCCCGAGTCCCGTCAGCAGGCTCTCGATGCCGTCGGCCGCGGGCGTCGCCCAGGCGAAGACGGCCTGGAACATGACGAACATGATGGCGCTGAGGATCAGCAGGCCGGCGACGGGATGCAGCAGCAGGCCGTCGATCCGGCCGGTCAGGGTGTCGGGCCGCTCGGGCGGGCGCACACAGGCCTTCATGATGCGCTCTGCCTCGGCGGCCTTGCCGCGCAGCCCTTCAGCGTCGGGCGCGTACCATGTGGCTTCACCCGCCGCAGGGGCGGCGGCCGCCGTCTCGATCGCGGCGACCAGCTCTTCGATCCCGCGCCGCCGTGTCGCGACCGTGGTGACGATCGGCACGCCCAAAGCAGCCTGGAGGCGCTCCAGGTCGATGCGCAGCCCGGTCCGCTGGGCGATGTCATACATGTTCAGCGCCAGCACCATCGGCCGGCCCACGGACTTCAGCTCGAGGATCAGGCGCAGCACCAGGCGCAGGTTGGTGGCGTCGGCGACTGCGACGATAACGTCCGGCGGGGTCTCGCCGGCAAGCCGTCCCAGCACGGCGTCCCGCGTGACTTCCTCGTCCGGACTGCGCGCCCGCAGCGAATAGGTGCCGGGCAGGTCCAGCACGGACAGGGTCCGGCCGCCGCTGCGGATGAAGCCTTCCTTCCGCTCGACCGTGACGCCGGCGTAGTTTGCGACCTTCTGATGGGCGCCCGTGAGCGCATTGAACAGGGCCGTCTTGCCGCTGTTCGGATTGCCGACCAGCGCCACCCGGGCGCTGCGAACCTGCATGTCCATCAGACGGCGGCCTCGGGGCGGATCGAGATGCTGGCGGCCTCGTGCCGGCGCAGGGCGACGCGCATGTCGTCGACCTTCAGCGCAATGGGATTACGGCCGAACAGCCCTTCGTGGATCAGCTCCACGCGGGCGCCTTCGACAAAGCCCAGTTCCAGCAGGCGACGCTCCAGTTCGGCTGTGTGCTCGTCCTCCCGCTGGTGGCCGCCAACGCGAACGATGATGCCCGCCGCGCCCTTGCGGGCCTCGCTGAGTCTGAAGGTGTCGGACATGACGCTCACGCAACGGCGCGACCCGCGCCTTTCTGACAGTGATTATCAGGTGCGATAGCGGTCCGTCCACCCTGCCGAAGCGTCGCAGGCCGTTGTCGTCGGCCCGGGTTGAGCTATCACTGGGCCCTTACGGAGGCTTCGATGAACCGTTCAGTCCTGATCGCCCTCGCCGGCTTCAGCGTCGTGTCCTGCAGCCAGGGCGACGGCGCTCCGGCCCCATCCGCACCGACCCGGCCGGCTCCGACCGCCGCCGAGAAGGCCGCGCTGCTGGCCACCCTGCCCGCCCCCTACGATCAGGCCGATCTCGACAACGGCCGCCGGGTCTTCGCTCGCTGCCGCTCCTGCCACACCCTCACTGAGGGCGGGCCGAACATGACCGGGCCCAACCTGTACGGGGTCTTCGGCCGGACGGCCGGCGGCAAGCCGGACTACAACTACTCGGCGGCGGTCCGGCAGGCCGGCTTCGCCTGGGACGCAGAGCATCTTGACCACTGGCTTGAGAACCCGCGCACCTTCCTCAAGGGCACCAAGATGAGCTTCGCGGGCATCCCCGATGCGGAGGACCGCCGCGATGTCATCGCCTTCCTCAAGGTCGAGACGGGCTACACCCCGGCGGCGCAGCCCTGATCTATTCCGCCGCGGCGGGAATGGTGTCGTTGGCGGTGGCCTCCTGGGCTTCCCACTCCTCGATCTTGCGGGCGGTGTATTCTGGCGACCTGGTGAAGCGCGCCAGCACGCCATAGATCACCGGCACCACGAACAGCGTCAGCAGGGTCGCGAACATCGCCCCCGCGAAGATCACCACGCCGATGGTCTGGCGGCTGCCTGCTCCGGCGCCCTGCCACAAGACCAGCGGCAGGGCGCCGAAGGCCGTGGCGATCGAGGTCATGATGATCGGGCGCAGGCGCAGGGTCGACGCCTCGACGATGGCTTCGTGGATCGACCGGCCCTGATCGCGCAGCTGGTTGGCGAATTCGACGATCAGGATGCCGTTCTTGGCCGCCACGCCGATCAGGATGATCAGGCCGATCTGGCTGTAGATGTTGAGGCTCGAGCCGGCCATGACCAGGCCGAACAGGCCGCCGGCGGCGGCCAGCGGCACCGTCAGCATGATCACTGCCGGGGTGATCCAGCTCTCGAACTGCGCCGCCAGCACCAGGAAGACCAGCAGCAGGGCCAGGCCGAACGCGGCCGCGACGGCGCCGCCCGCCTCCTTCTGATCCCGCGCCGCCCCGCCCCACTGGGTCGTGACCACGCCCTGCGGCTGTTCACTGGCCACCTGGGTCAGGAAGTCGGTCGCATCAACGAGGGTGGTGCCGGGATTGAGGTCCGCGCTCAGGGTGATCGCCCGCTGGCGGTCGAGTCGCCGGCGATCGGGCGTGTCGCCCGAGGTCTGGGTCGTGACAACCGCCGAGAGAGGCACCAGCCGACCCGCACCCGTCTCGACGTACAGGGACTCCAGATCCCCGACGCTGCGGCGGTTGGCCCGTTCGGTCTGCAGGATGACGTCATATTCCTGACCGCCGCGCAGATAGGTCGTGGCGCGCCGCGACCCGAACATGGTCTCGAGCGTCCGCCCGATCGCCTGTGACGATACGCCGAGGGCCGCCGCCTTCTCGGGATCGACATCGACCAGCAGACGCGGCGCGTTCGGTTCATAGTTGAGCCGGGGCCGCGAGAAGCCGGGGTTCTGCAAGGCCGCCGCCAACACCGGTTGCAGCCAGGTGTAGATTTCGTCGTATTCGGCGCCGGTGACGACCATTTCGACCGAGTTGGAGTTGCCGCCGCCGCGCTGGAAAGCGCCGGGCACGGAGGCGTTGACCTGGGCGTCGGTCTGGCCGCGCAGTTTGCCGTTCAGGTCCTGCGCGATCTCGTCGGCCGAGCGTTCCCGCTCAGACCAGTCCTTCAACGTCAGCACCGCATTGCCCGAGTTGAAGCTGCCGCCGCCGAAGCCGGGTGCGGAGATCAGATAGCTGTCGACCTCGCCGGCCTGGGAATACTCCGCGAGGATCGGTTCCAGCCCCAGCATGATCCGGCGCGTGTAGTCGAAACCGGCGCCTTCAGGGCCCTGGACCCGGATCGTGACCCGTCCACGGTCCTCGTCCGGCACCAGTTCGTTGGGCAGGGTGAAGAACATCGCCGCGGCGCCGCCCGCCACCAGCAGGATCAGCGCGCCGACGCCGAAGACCGCGATGCGGCGGCCCAGCAGGGCCTCAAGCGAGTTCCGGTATGAGTTCTTCAGCGCATCCATGGCGCGGTCGACCTTGCGCGCGAGCCAGCCGCTGCCTGCCGCCGGACGCAGGATCTTCGAGGCCAGCATCGGCGACAGGCTGAGCGCCAGGAAGGCCGAGAACGCCACCGCCGCCGCGATGGCCGCAGCCAGCTCGACGAACAGTCGCCCGACATAGCCCGGCAGGAACAGCAGCGGCGCAAACACCGACAGCAGCACGATGGTCGTCGCCACCACGGCGAAAAACACCTGGCGGGCGCCTCGCTCGGCCGCCACCAGCGGCGGCTCGCCGTGGTCCAGGCGGCGCTGGATGTTCTCGGTCACCACGATGGCGTCGTCGACCACCAGCCCAATGGCCAGCACCAGGGCCAGCAGGGTCAGCAGATTCAGCGAGAAGCCGAGCGGGGCCAGCACGATGAACGTCGACAGCAGGCAGATCGGGGCCACGATCGACGGGATGAAGGCCGCCCGCAGCGTGCCCAGGAAGATGAAATTCACCAGCGCCACCAGCGCCAGGGATATGCCGATCGTGATCCACACCTCGTCGATCGCATGCGAGGTGAACACCGAGTTGTCCGAACCCACGACTAGTTCGACGCCCGGCGGCAGGCTGGGGCGGATGCTCTCCAGCATCGCCTCGACGCCGTCGGAAATGGCGAGGTCGTTCGACTGGGCCTGACGCGTGATGGCCAGGCCGATCTGATCCAGTCCGTTGCCGCGGAACAGACGCCGGTCCTCCGCTGGCGCCTCCTCGACCCGGGCGATATCGCCCAGGCGGGTGACATAACTGGCCGAGCCTTGGATGGCGCCCGTGGCGCCGCTCGGCAGCGCTGCCGCACTCGCGGGTTGGCCGCCCTGAGTCGTCGCCGCGGTCGCCGAGCCGCCGGTGCCGATCGGCAGCTGCCGGAAATCCTCTGCGCGGGCGTAGGTGCGGGCGACCCGGACGGTATAGTCCTTCTGCCCCGACTCCAGCGTACCCGCCGGCAGTTCGACGTTCTGGCTGGTGAGGGCGCTCTCGACGTCGTTGACGGTCAGGCCGCGCGCGGCCAGCGCCGCCGGGTCGAGCCAGATGCGCATCGAATAGCGCTGCTCGCCGTAGATCTGCACCTGGGCCACGCCCGGCACGGTCGCCAGCCGGTCTATCAGATACCGGTCGGCGTAGTCGGTCAGCGCCAGGCGATCCATCGTGCTGGAGCGCAGGAACAGGATCATGATCGGCTGGCTGTCGGTGTCCGCCTTGGCCACCGTCGGCGGGTCCGCCTGGTCCGGCAGACGGCCCACGACGCGCGAGACCCGGTCGCGCACGTCGTTGGCGGCGGCGTCGATGTCCCGGTCCAGCGAGAATTCGATCGAGACGTTGGAGCGGCCGTCACGGCTGGTCGAGTTGATCCGCTCGACGCCCTGGATGCCGGCGATCTGTTGTTCGATCGGCTCGGTGATCCGGCTCTCGATGACTTCGGCCGAGGCGCCGGCGTAGGAGGTGCTGATCGAAACGATCGGCGGGTCGACGTCCGGCAATTCCCGCACGGGCAGGAAGAAGAAGGCCGCCGCGCCGATCACGCACAGCACGATCGCCGCCACCGCCGCAAAGACGGGACGCCGGACGGCGACGTCCGAGAGCATCATGGCCGCGCGCCCTTCGTCGGAGCCGCGGTCCGGGCGCCGGCCACGCGCACAGGAGCGCCGGGCTGGATGCGGTTCAGGCCGGAGCCGACCACGCGGTCGCCGGCGTCCAGCCCCGACAGGATTTCAACGAAGCCGCCTTCGACGGCGCCGGTCTCGACCTCGACCCGCTGGGCCGTCGTGCCGCGCTCGCCCCGCGCAATGCGGTACACGAAGGCGCCGTCGCCTTCGTACTGCACCGCCGCCTCCGGCACCGCCGGCGACGTGCGCACACCCTGCTGCACGGCGACCCGCACCAGCATGCCAGGCCGGATACGCCCGCCGGGGTTCGGAATCTCGGCGCGGGCCGTGGCCGAGCGGGTCTGCTCGTTGACCCGGGTGTCGATCAGGGCGATGCGGCCGCCGAAGGTCTGTTCGCCGAAGGCGTCGGCCGTAGCGGTGATCGGCGTCCCCGTGCGCAGGACGCCGAGATACCGTTCCGGAACCGGGAAATCGACCCGGATCACGGCGGTGTCGTCCAGCGTGGTGATGACCGCGCCGGGATTGACCAGCGTTCCCGCGGTCACGGTGCTGAGCCCCAGAACGCCGGCGAACGGCGCCCGGATGACGCGGTCGCCGCGCCGGGCCTGCGCCGCCGTCAGCGAGGCGCGGGCGGTCTGCAGTTCGGACAGATACTGCTCGGCCGTGGCCCGCGGCGCGATGCCACGATCGGCCAGTTCCTTGTAGCGGTCGTACTGGCGCTGGGCCTGCTCCGCACGAGCCCGGGCCTCGATGATGCCGGCGTCCTCCTCGCGCGCCTGAAGTTCGACCAGGGGCGTGCCGGCGGCGACCCGCTGCCCGTCGGTGAACAGCACGTGGGTGATCAGCTCGCTGGTCGAGGAGGTGATGTTGACCGAGCGCCGCCCCCGGGCCACGCCCAGGACCCGAATCTCGTCGCTGAACTGGCGCGGCGTGGCCACGGCCTCCGAGACCGTCTGGCCTCGCCCGCCGCCGGGTCCCCCGCGACCGCCCGGTCCGGCGCCCTTCTCGTCGCTGGCGAAGGCGATGCGCAGGATCACGGCCACGACCATCAGGCCGAGCAGGACGGCGGCGGCGACGAGGAAGAAGTGGCGTTTGATCACGCGGCGCAGGCTCCGGGCGAGGGACGAGCCGACTTAGCGGCTCCCGCCGTCGACGCAACTAAAGTCTGTGCAACGCTTGGCCTTTGGAAATCCGTCGCCCGCAGGTGCGTCAAATCGCACTCTGAAACGACAAGGGCCCCGCCGTTTCCGACGGGGCCCAGCAGGGTCGAGACCCTTTCGGTCAGTGCATGCCGCGGCCGACGGGCGTGAGCAGCGCTTCCGGCACCTGCACCATCAGGTTGGCGTTGGCCGGGCTGTCGCAGTTCTTGTCGTTGTAGATGGTCATCAGGTGTTCGCGGCGGCGTTCCGCGACCTCGATCGCATCCCGGGCCGAAAAGTAGTTGCCGACGGCCGCTGGCCAGAAGAACAGGACCGCGCCCACGTTGGCGGCGTTGACACCTTGGTCGCTCTGGCCGTCGCGGCGAATTTCATCCAGCTTCGCGAACTGGTCCCGCAGCTCCGTGCAGGTCATGGCCCGGTCGCCCGGTTGTGTAACGCTGACGCGCTCGGTCGTGGTGCAGGCGCCAAGCGCCAGTGTCGCGGCAAGCGCGATCGCTACTCTTTTCATAGGAGACTCCCCCGCGCCCCTCCGGCGCAAGGACGAGTTAGCGCCAAGCTCAACCGTAGTCTAGGCCAAGCTGCATTTTCGCGGGAGACTAGAACCTTCGCCACAGGGCCACGGTCAGGCCGCCTGAACGCGGCGTTTCCCGGCCCAGGATCGCCTGCCGCCAGCCGGCCTGGACGCTCCAGTCGCCGAAATGACGAACGACCGACGTCTCCACCGACAGCCAGCGCGGGCCGCCCCCATCCGCCATCCCGCCGAAGGCCTGGTTGAGCAGCAACCAGTCGTCGCCGAGGTGAACGCCATAGGTGAAATCGAGGCGCGTCTCGTCGGGCAGGCCTTGCCGCATCCGCCGGGCCGCCTGCGCTTCAACGAACGATCGCCGGGGAGCCGTGTCCGGTCCGCTGGTGAAGTTGCGGCCCACCGAAAGCCGCACCTCCCAGTCGCTGTCGCCTTCGCCGGGGGCGGCATAGCCGGCGTTACGGCCTTCTCCGCCGTCGGCGTACCCGACGTAGAGGCTGCCGGCCGTCTGATCGTTACGCCAGGCCTGCCACGTGACCCCGAGCTCGATCGGGCCGCGACCCTCATAGTCGACGAAGGCGTCCTCTCCTGACTGCCAGTCGCCCTTGAACTGGAGCGTCACCCGTTCGGTCAGGCCATACTCCGCGAAAACGCCGAGCGCGGTGTCCCGCCGCTCGGCCGGCAGGTCGGCGAGCCCGCCGTCGGGATCGAAGCCCTGATCCGCGGTCATCTGCTCGAATTTGACGATGACGAGGGCCTTGCCCTTGGACCGGGTCCAGGCGCCCGCCGCCGCAGGCGAGGCGAGGGCCGCGACCGCCAGTCCGATCAGCAGTCCGCCCGCGCGGCTCACACGTCGTAGCCCGGTGATCTCCGGTCAAGCATTCGCAGGGCGCCCGGCCAGGCCAGGGCCGCGACGAAGCCGATGCCCCTGCCCTGTTCGCGGGTCTCCGCCTGGGCTGCGTCGGGGGCCAGCAGCACATGCTCCCGACCACCAGACAGCGCCGCGACCTGCTGGGCGCAGGCCCGCTCGAGGAAGAACATGCCGATCCACGCCTGCGCCGCCGTCTGACCGACGGCCAGCGTGCCGTGATTGCGCAGCAGCATCAGCGGCTTGTCGCCCAGATCCGCCACCAGCCGCTCGCGCTCGTCATGGTTCAGCGCCAGCCCTTCATAGCCGTGGTAGGCGACCTGCTCCTGCAGCAAACAGGCGTTCTGGCCGAGCGGCAGCAGGCCCTCCTGCTGCGCCGCCACGCCGACGCCCGCGACGGTGTGCAGGTGGATGACGAAGTGGGCGTCCTCTCGCGCCGCGTGGATCGCGGAATGGATGGTGAAACCAGCGGGATTGATGAAGCTGGTCGTCTCCTGGACGATGTTCCCTTCCAGATCGACCTTGACCAGACAGGACGCCGTCATCTCCTCGAAATAGAAGCCATAGGGGTTGATCAGGAAATGCTTCTCCGGCCCCGGCACGCGGGCCGAGATGTGGGTGAAGATCATGTCGTCCCAACCGTGCAGCGCCACCAGCCGATAGAGGGCGGCCAGCTCGACGCGGGCGTTCCACTCGGCGTCCGAGACCCGCGATTTCAGCGAAGCGGTGGTTCCGTCGGCCATGGTCTGCGTCCTCATGGTTGTGTGCGGCGGCGCACGCTCGCGCCGGGACGGGCCGCCGTCAAGATTCAGCTTCCGTTAACCCTGCCTTAGCGGGCTGCCGCTACGCTTCACGGAGCCGAATCGTCGGCGCGCCGGAGACGCCCTTGACCGTCGCTCAACTCCGCTCCCCTCCCCTGGCCTCGCCGCCGGCCTATCCGGACCTGCTGGCGCTGGCGCGCAACCCCAGCCCTGGCTCGCGCGAGCGGTTGCTGCTGGGCGTGGTGGCGCTGTGCGACGCGCGCCCTCCGACCGGCGAACTGTCCCCCGTCCTGAGCGAAATCTTCCTGACGCTGGCCCGGCAGGCGGAGCGCGACGTGCGCAAGCTGCTGTCCGGACGCCTGGCCCAGGCCGACTGGGCCCCGCCCGCCCTGATCAACGTCCTCGCCCTGGACGAAATCGAGATCGCCCGTCCGATCCTCGCCGCCAGTCCGATCCTCCAGGACGACGACCTGCTGCGCGTGCTGGTCGAGGCCACCCTCGAACACCAGATCGAGATCGCCCGCCGGCCGCACCTCGGCGGCCGGGTCGCCGACGCCATCATCGATCGGGGTGAACCCGCCACCCTCACCGCCCTCGCCTTCAACCGCACGGCAGAGATCAGCGCGGACGGCATCCGCCGGCTGGTGGAGCAGTCCCGCCGGGTGGCCGCCCTGCGCGGGCCCCTGACCCGCCATCCGCGCCTGACGGCGCAACTGGCCGAGCAGATGTACGAATGGGTCGGCGTCGCCCTGCGTCAGTCGATCTGCGCCCGATTCCAGGTCGACGAGCGGAAGCTGGCGCCGGTTATTGAGCAGGCGGTCTATGACGCCCGGACCCAGACGATGGCGCCCGCCCCGGCCAACGACCCCGACCGGGACGAGATGGAGCGGCGGCTCGTTGCCAAACTCCAGGCGGCCGGACAACTGCGGGCGGGTTATCTGATCCGGGCGGTGCGCGAACGGCGCCTGGGCCTGTTCGTCCACGCCCTCGCCACCCTGGGCGGATTCACCGTGGCGGAGGTTCGTCAGGCCCTCGAAGCCAGGACGCCCGAGGCGCTCTTCTACGCCTGCGCCTCCGTGGGCGTGGATCGGGCGGTCTATCCGGCCCTGCTCGCCGAGATCCGCCTGCTCAATGACGGATTCCCGGGCGACGCCGGCGAGCGGGTCTGGCTGCGAGGGGCCTTGTCGCCGACCTCGGCGGCGCGATCTTTCCGGGCGCTGATCAAGGGCTGATCCACGGCCGTTTGACTTCGCCTGCCCGCTCGGCTTGCGTAGGCGCGTGACCCGACCGGATATTCGCATCGCCTTCGCCGCCTCTGACCGTCCCGAGGCCCTGGCGGCGCGCGACCGGCTGATCGACCTGTACGGGTCGGCGGATCCGGCGTCGGCCGACGTGATCGTCGCCCTCGGCGGCGACGGCTTCATGCTCGAGACGCTGCACGCCAATCTGCAGCGGCGCACCCCGGTGTTCGGCATGAACCGCGGATCCGTCGGATTCCTGATGAACGACTACAACGAGGACGATCTTCCAGAGCGCCTCGCCACCGCCGGGCGCGCCGTCATCCACCCGCTGCAGATGGACGCCTGGACCGGCGAGGGCGCCGTGCGGACCGGCCTGGCCATCAACGAAGTCTCGCTGCTGCGCCAGACGCGGCAGAGCGCCAAGCTGCGCATCACCGTCGACGACCGGGTGCGGCTGGAAGAGCTGTCGTGCGACGGCTGCCTGGTGGCCACCGCGGCCGGATCGACGGCCTACAACCTGTCCGCCCACGGTCCGATCATCCCGCTGGACGCGCGGGTCCTGGCCCTCACCCCGATCAGCGCCTTCCGGCCCCGGCGCTGGCGCGGCGCCCTGCTCCCGCACACGGCCCGGGTCTGTTTCGAGGTGCTGGAATCCGACAAGCGCCCGGTCAGCGCCACCGCCGACAGTTTCGAAGTGCGCGAGGTCACGCGGGTCGAGGTGCGCGAGCGCCGAGACATCGCCCTGACCATGTTGTTCGACGCCGGACGTTCGTTCGAGGAGCGTGTGCTGGCGGAGCAATTCGCCTCCTGATGATGTGCACCGGTTCTTAAACCTGTCCCCTCACTATTAAGGCGGTTCGTCTTCAGGAGCTCGCCCGTGAGCAATTCCGCCCAGGTCATCCGCCCGCCCAACACGCTGCGCCTCAAGGTCGGCGGCGCCTTCGGCGGCATTGACGCGAACGCCATCGCCAAGGCCGAAGAGGCCCTGAAGGCGATGTCCTCGCAGTTTGGCCAGTGGCTCCAGGACGAGATCGTCAAGCTGGACAGCGCCCAGGCCGACATCCGAGGCCAGGGCTATAACGCCGCGACCGCCGAGACCCTGTATTTCCGCGCCCACGACCTGAAGGGTCTTGGGGCCACCTACCAGTATCCGCTGGTGACCCGCCTGGCCGCCTCGCTGTGCAAGATGATGGACGATCCGGCCAAGCGCATGGCTGCGCCCCGGGCCCTCATCGACGCCCACGTCGACGCCATCAAGGCCGTGGTTCGCGACCAGATTCAGACCGACGACCACCCGATCGGGCGCGCGCTGGCCGAAAGTCTCGAAGCGGGCGTGGCCGACCACCTCGGCTGACCCCTCCAACCGTATGATGAAGCGCCCGCCGCCGGCGGGCGTTTTCAATTCAGGCGGCGGCGCCGATCGACGCGCGGGCCGGCGTCGGCTCCTGGTCCAGCCGCTCCATCAGATAGGCCAGGTCCTCGCGCGGCGCGTTCGGTCGCTGGGTCAGGAAACGTTGCAGCATCTGCTGACGGAATTCGTCACCGGCGGTGTCCACGCCCTCGGCCTGCAGCGCTCGCCAGGTGTCGACGCCGGCGCGGAACGCCTGGAACAGCCGGGGCGGCAGGCCGGCGCGGTCATAGATCGCCTTCAGCCCGAGCGGTCCGGCGTCGTGGATCATCAGCCAGGCCCGCGGGTGGGGCGTCCCGGCCAACTCCGCCAGGCCATATTCGAACAGCGCCATCTGCCCCCGCGCGAGCGCCCTCAGCAACAGGGAGCCGGTCAGCGCCCGCCGGGCGTTCAGCCCCGCGGCGAAGGCGGCCAGGTCGGCGTGGTTCGACGCCTGATCGACCAGATCGACAGTGGCCCGCTCGCGGGCGAAGACGGCGAGGCGAATGGCGGTCTCGGGGGCGACGGCGTGGCGCGTGACCAGATGTTCCCGCACTGCGTCGGAGGCGAGTTCGACCAGCCGCTCGGACACCGACAGCGGCAGCACCTGGCGGTAGGCGATGGCGGCGACGATCTCCGGCGAGGCGCCGAATCGGTCGACGCAGCGGCCCAGCGCCGCCTCGGCGATGTCGGCGTGGTCGTTCGCGGCCAGCGTCCTGACGGCCTGTTCGCAGCCCAGTTCGGCCACCGCCGTGGCCACGTCGCGTCCGACCGCCGGCCGCGCCGCGACGGCGACCTGGCGCAGGGCCGACCCGGCCTGGACGATCTCGATCAGGTCCTCGTCGGTGAAGGCCGGGCAGAAATTGATCAGCGGGAGCGCCACGCTGTCCACGTCGGCGGTCAGCCGGCGCGCAACATCGCGGGGAATCAGATCGGACGATTTCAGCGTCACCGCCATGGCGCGGCGCACCAGCTCCGCCGCATCGTGCGCCAGCATGCGCAGGATCTTTTGCGCCGCCTCGCGCTCCTCGCCGGTCAGTTCAGCCTTGTCCATGTTGCGGCACAGCTTGTGGGCGGCCGCGGCGCGCTCGTCGTCGTCCGTGGCCTTGATCAGCCGGCGGATGTCGGTTTCGGTCAGGCGGGCGCGGTAGGCGGTCATGTCGGGCGCTCTGGCTCAGGCTTTGCCGCCCAGCATTGAACGGCCATCCCTAACGGGCCGTTTACCATCGCGGGATTCGCGGTCAGACGCTCGAGTTGCCTTCAGGCGCGAAGGCCCCGCCGAAGCCGCCGCCCTTGCCGCCGCCGTCCTGCCCCAGCAGCAAGGCAAGCAGGCTCTGGTCCTGCTTCAGGCGATCCAGGCGGGCGGCGAGCATCTGGTCCCGCTCCGACAGTGCGGGCGCCGCCGGGGCCGAGCCGGCCGAGGCCGCGGGAGCGCCCTCCCCGGCCGTACGCTGCAGGTTGGCGTGAACCTCCGCGACCGTCGCCGCGCGGCCGTCGCGGAAGAAGATCGAACGGTTGGCCGAGGCCGCTTCGGGAAAGATCGAGGCCGCGCTCATTCCCGGCCGTCGCTCGAGGGCCTCCATCAGCTGGGCCGCCCCGGCGGGACCGAGGAAATGCGCCGCATAAAGATCGCCTGCGCCCGGCTCCCGGCCGGTCCGGCCCCGAAGGTAGGCGGCGTTCGAGGCGGTCAGTTCCGCCGCCATCGTGGAGGCGGCCTGGGGATCGAAACGCAGGTCCAGCACGACGTTCCGGGCCGACCCGTCGACTCGCCACCGCCCATCCGAGCCCCGGTGGATCAGGTCGGCGTACTGGCCGTAGCCGTGCTTGGCGCCATGAGCCTTCACCGTGCCGAGCCAGGTCTGTTCAATGAACTGGAACAGCCCGGCAGCCGAGGAGGTGCGGGCACGCGCCGAGGGATTCATGGCGCTTTCTCGCCGCGCCGTCTTCATCAGAAAATCGGCGTCCACGCCGGTCGCGCTCGAGGCGCGCCGGATCGCCGCCTCGACCCCGCCAGAGGATGGAATCGCTCCGATGTTCATGCCTATGACGCTGCGGCTTCGTGGTTAATCAAATCCTAACATCGAAACCGTCGTCCACAGACCCTTAACCTTTGGCGCAGGTCCGGCCGTGTCCGTTTCATGGCGAAGCTCGCCCAAAAGCTGCCCCAACGGAAGCGCTCAACTTGGCCGTGGAACGCTGCGGGGGCGGCGAACGACAGGGATGACGGCCATGATGATCAGAACCGCGGACGGCCCCGGACTGGTGAGCCCCTTCGACTACAACGAACGCAGGACGCCGCGCTTCACCCGAACGACCTGGATCGCCGTGGCGGTCGTCGCCGCCGGCCACATCGGTCTGGGCGTGGCCCTGTACTACCAACGGTTCGAACTCGCGCCGCCGGTTTTGGACGAGGGCCCCATCACGGTCGTCGATCTGGTCAGGCCGATCCCGAAGCCGCCGGAGCCGGTTCCGGCCGAGGACAGACCGACGCCGCCCACCACCCGCTTCAACGAACTGCCGGCGCCCCCGCAGACCGATGAGGTATTGGCCACAGTCCAGGGCGACGACCCGGCCGAAGGCTCGACCCTGACCTTCGACCACAAGGCGCCGGAACCGGTGGTGGACGTCGCGCCGACGGTCGTCAGGCCGCAGCCGCCGGCGGTGATCACCAGCCCGCGTTGGGTTCGCCAACCTTCGGCGGAGCAGCTGATGCGGGCCTATCCGGACCGCGCCCTGAGGGCCGGGGTCGGCGGTCTGGTCACGCTGAACTGCCTGGTCCAGCCGAACGGTCGCGTCGCCGATTGCAACGTGGCCGGAGAGACGCCCGGGAACTACGGCTTCGGCCGGGCGGCGGAAGGTCTGACGCGGTATTTCCAGATCGCCCCACGAACGGTGAACGGGGCCGCCGAGGGGTCGCGGGTCAACATCGCCATCCGCTTCAACCCGCCGCCGGCCGACTGATCAGCCGAATCTGAGCGGATCGAGGGCGGCGGCGTCCGGCACGGGCGCCGCGCCCTCGATCCCATCGGCCACAACGGCGGCGACGAGCGGGCCGAGCAGCCAGCCGTTGCGGCGGGGAGCGAGCGCGAGGTGCAGGCCGGGCTCTCCCGAAGGCCCCGCCAGGGGCAGGCCGTCCGGCGACGCGCCGCGCACGCCAACCCGGGTCAGGCCCGGCTCGGCCGACGCTTGCAGCAGCGCCAGCCCGGCCTCGACTCGCGACCGCGCCTCCTCGAGATCGGGCTCAAGATCGCGGCGGCCCGGCTCCATTGTCGCCCCGACAACCGCGCCGCCGGCCATCGGCGCAATATAGAGGCCCGGCGCCCGCACGGTTCGGGCGGGCGGGTCCATGGCCACATGGGTCAGCTGGCCCCGGATCGGCTCGATCGCATCCACGAGGGCCGCGACCCGCCCAGGAAGGCCCGCGATCGCGGCGGCCGCGCCGGTGGCCAGCACAACCGTCGGCGCGAACCAGCTGCGGCCGTCGCCGGTCTCGACCCGCCAGCGACGCGCGTCGCCGCTCAGGCGCGCCACGCGGCCCTTGGCTACGGCTACACCGGGCGTTCGGCCCAGCCCGGCCAGGGCCGTCGCAGGCTCGATCCGCCAGTCGTCCGGCGTAATCAGCGCGTCCTTCCCGGCCTTGGCCTCGAAGCCGAGCGCTTTCAGGCGGGCGACAGCGGCCGGGGCATCGGGGCCGCGCCATTCGGCGCCTTCGCGGTGCAGCGTCAGGCCGTGGCTTTCAGCGAAGGCAGGCCACAGGTCGCGGGCCCGCTTCAGCAGAGCCGCGCGTTCGGGGTCGACGTCGTCGAGAAGGGCCTCCAGCGCCGGCGCCAGCATGCCGGCGGCTATGGAAGAGGCATTGGCTCCGCCGGGGTCGACCACAGTCACGGCATGGCCCCGGCCGGCCAGCTCGGCGGCGGTGCTCAGGCCGAGCACGCCGGCGCCGATGACGATCACATCCGGGGAAGAGGTCACGGGCGATCAGATCGACCGCCCGGACCAGTTTTGCAAGGCGCTATCGCTCGCCGCGCGGTGCTCGCGGCTTGAGCGCCCCTACTCCGCGGCGATGGCGGCGGCGCGGGTTTCCTCGATGCGGGCCGTCAGGGCGGCGTGCTGGTCCCACAGGGCCGCCGGCAGCCGCTCCCCGAACCGCTCGTAGAAGGCGGGGATCAGCGCGGCCTCCTCGGCCCAGACATCGGCGTCGACGTCGAGCAGGGTCGACAGATCGGCCTCGGACAGGTTGAGACCCGACAAGTCCAGCGATCCCGGCGTCGGAACACGGCCCACCGGCGTGTCGGCCGCCTCGGCCTCGCCGTCGAGGCGCTCGGCGATCCACTTGAGGACGCGGGCGTTGTCGCCGAAGCCGGGCCAGACGAATTTGCCGTCCTCGTTCTTGCGGAACCAGTTGACGAAGTAGAGGCGCGGCAGCTTCGCGGCGTCGGTGCGGTCCTTCATCGACAGCCAGTGGGCGAAGTAGTCGCCCATGTTGTAGCCGCAGAACGGCAGCATGGCGAAGGGATCGCGGCGCAGCTCGCCGACCTTGTTCTCGGCCGCGGCGGTGCCTTCCGAGGCCACCGACGAGCCCATGAAGACGCCATGGTCCCAGTCGAAGGCCTCCGTGACCAGCGGCACGGCCGAGGCGCGGCGGCCGCCGAACAGGATGGCGTCGATGGGCACGCCCTTCGGGTCCTCCCATTCCGCGGCGATGGCCGGGCATTGGCCGGCAGGCGCGGCGAAGCGGGCGTTCGGATGGGCGGCGGGCTCGCCCGACGACGGGTCGTGCGGCCGGCCCTTCCAGTTGGTCAGACCCTCCGGCGCTTCCTTGGTCAGGCCTTCCCACCAGACGTCGCCGTCGGCGGTCAGGGCCGTGTTCGTGAAGACGGTGTTGGTCGCCAGGGTGGCCAGGGCGTTGCCGTTGGTGTTGCGGCTGGTGCCGGGGGCGACGCCGAAGAAGCCGGCCTCAGGGTTGACGGCGTAGAGGCGGCCGTCGTCGCCGATGCGCATCCAGGCGATGTCGTCGCCGATGGTCTCGGCCTTCCAGCCCGGCAGGCTCGGCTGGAGCATGGCCAGGTTGGTCTTGCCGCAGGCCGAGGGGAAGGCGGCGGCGACGTATTTGGCGCGGCCCTTCGGATCGGTCAGCTTGAGGATCAGCATGTGCTCGGCCAGCCAGCCCTCGTCGCGGGCCATGACCGAGGCGATGCGCAGGGCGTAGCATTTCTTGCCCAGCAGGGCGTTGCCGCCGTAGCCCGAGCCGTAGGACCAGATCTCGCGGGTCTCGGGGAAGTGGACGATCCACTTCTCCTCGTTGCAAGGCCACGGCACGTCGGCCTGGCCTTCGGCGAGGGGCGCGCCCAAGGTGTGCACGGCGGGGACGAAGACGCCGTCGGAGCCGAGCACGTCCAGCGCCGGCTTGCCCATCCGCGTCATAATGCCCATCGACACGGCGACGTAGCCGCTGTCGGTGATCTCGACGCCGAGGGCGCTGATCTTCGAACCCAGCGGGCCCATGGAGAAGGGCACGACGTACATGGTGCGGCCGGCCATGCAGCCGTCGAACAGGCTGTTCAGGCGGGTGCGCATCTCGGCGGGGTCGGCCCAGTTGTTGGTCGGGCCGGCGTCGATCTCATTGGCCGGGCAGATGAAGGTGCGGCTCTCGACGCGGGCGACATCCTTCGGGTCCGAGGCGGCGTAGTAGCAGCCCGGACGCTTGGTCTGGTCCAGTTCCTTGAGCGTGCCCTTGGCGATCAGGTCGGCGACGATGGCCGTCTTCTCGGCCTGCGAGCCGTCGCACCAGTGAACGCGGGCCGGTTTGGTCAGGGCGGCGATCTGCTCGACCCAGGCGACGAGGCCGGCGTGGTCGGTCGGGGCCGGATGAAGGCCGGGGATGGCGGATGCGGTCACTCGAACTCTCCTGAACGTGGCCCGGCGATCTGACGCCGCCGTGGCGCTCCCATGCGCAGATCACGCAATGTTTCAGCCGGAATGACATTGAAGCGGACGCAAGGTCAACCGCTGCAACTTTCAACCTCTTGCGAGGCGCGGCCGCCCCCTCGCCTGCATAATTCCGGTCGCGGCGGGCGGCGGCGCGGGGTATCGGAGCCGCCATGCAGACCATGGATCCAGTCAGAGCGACTCCCCGGGGAGCCCTCTCCTCGCCCGCCGTCCAGCGGAACACCGGGCCGATTCTGGAGGTGCTGAAGTCCCACCTGCCGGCGCGGGGCGAGGTGCTGGAGATCGCCGCCGGGTCGGGCGAGCACGCCGCCGCCTTCTCCGGCGCCCTGCCCGGGCTGGAGTGGCAGCCGAGCGACCCGTCGGCCGAGGCGCGGGCCAGCATCGCGGCCTGGGCGGAGGCGGCGGACCTGCCCAATCTGCGGGCCCCGCTGGCGCTGGACGTGCTGGACGAGGCGACCTGGCCGGAGGGGCCGTTCGGGGCGGTGGTCTGCATCAACATGATCCACATCAGCCCGTGGGCGGCGACGGAGGGGCTGATGCGGCTGGCGCGGCGGGTGTTGCCGGTCGGGGGGCTGCTGGCGACCTATGGGCCGTATCGGGAGGCGGAGGTTCCGCTGGCGCCGTCCAACGCCGCCTTCGACGAGAGCCTGAAGAGCCGGGACCCGGCGTGGGGCCTGCGCGACCGCGAGGCCGTGGCGTCGGCAGCCAAGGCGGAAGGGCTGGCTCTGACGCGGCGGGTGGAGATGCCGGCCGAGAATCTGACGCTGCTGTTCCGGCGGGTGCGATGAGCCTTTCCAGGACCTACCAGGGGGACGAGCCCGTCCGGCTGAACAAGTTCATGGGCCAGTCGGGCATCTGTTCGCGGCGCGAGGCGGATGCGCTGATCGCCGAGGGACTGGTGTCCGTCGACGGCGAGGTGGTCACCGACGCGGGCCGTAAGCTGCAGCCGGGGCAGACGCTGACGCTGAACGCGCGGGCGACGGCGGCGCTGGCCGAGGGCGTCACCCTCATGATCCACAAGCCGATGGGCTACGTCTCCGGTCAGCCGGAGCCGAACAAGCTCCCGGCGGTCCGGCTGGTCACCGACAATAACCGCGTCGGCGAGGGCCCGACGCCCGCGGACGAGGTCTCCCTGCCCCCGATCGGACGGCTGGACGAGGATTCGCGCGGGCTGTTGCTGCTGTCGTCAGACGGGGTGGTGGCCAAGGCGGTGATCGGGCCGGAGTCCGATCTGGACAAGGAATATCTGGTCCGGGTGACCGGCGACATCACCGAGAAGAAGCTGAAGATCCTGCGTCACGGCCTGATGCTGGACGGGCGCCAGCTGCGCCCGGCCTACGTCAGCCGGATGGAGTCGCACCGGCTGAAATTCGTCCTGCGCGAGGGGCGCAACCGGCAGATCCGGCGGATGTGCGAGATGGTCGATCTGGAGGTCGTGGACCTGATCCGGGTCAGGATCGGGCCGCTGAAGCTGGACAACCTGCCGGAGGGCAAGTGGCGGATGCTGACGGCGGAGGAGCGGGCGGCGCTGGTCGGAGGGCCGATTTCACCCGGGTAATAAGCCGAAATTCGCGTCCATAGAGTGCATAGAGTCCACAGAGTGCACTGCGTCCGAAGCGTCCGCTTCGGCGGCGGGGCGGGTTCGGTTGCCAAAGACCGGGCGACACGAAGGACCAGTGTACGGCACCCCGCCCCTGCGGCGGGTTCATGACGCTGGGTTTTTCGCAAGTCGCTGGAACGGCAGACTTTTGTTCCCGAAAGTATGAAGACAGGCGTCGGATTGTCAGCACGAACCTGGGCTCGTCACCGCCGCGGCGCCTCCAGGTCACGGATATCGGCGTCGGCGCGGCCGCCGAAGCGGGGGTCGAGGCGGCGAGCCCAGGTCAGCGGCCAGGCGTCGGTCACCGGCCCGTCGCCGCGCGCGTCCCACTCCAGATAGACCGCCCACGCCTCGCCCTCGACCGGCAGGGGCAGGACGCGCGGGCATTCGGTGCGCTCCTCGTGCCGCATCCGCAGCCGTCCGCCCTGCGGATGGCCCTCGACCACCCGGTCGATGCGGAACTCGGCGGTGAAGGCGCGATTGGGCCGCTCCGGCGCCTGCGACTCCACGGCGACGACGGTGGCGACGGCGACCGTGGCCCAGCGTCCCTCGGCGATCCGTTCGCCGGGACCATCGATCGGGCGCGGACAGGCCTCGCCGCCGACCGGCAGGGCGAGCGACAGGGCGAGGGCGAGCAGCAAGGCGCGGATCATGACGAGGTCTCCCGGGCGCAAGAGACCACGGCCGCGCCGCCGGCGCAGCCCCGGCCGCGCCGATCGTCAGGGGACGTCAGTGCATGGCCAGCATCCACACGGCCATGGCGATCATCATCAGGTTCTCGGTCAGGGAGACGAAGCCGAGGGGGACGTTGCTGGAGCCGCCGACGCAGGCGCATTTCAGTTCGCGCTTGTCGACGTAGACGGCCTTGAACACCGAGACCGCGCCGACGCCGCCAATGAACAGGGCGACGGGGGCCGACAGCCAGGTCAGGACGCCGGCCAGCATCAGCACGCCCGCGCCGAGCTCGGCGAAGGGGTAGATGTAGCCGTAGGGGACCCAGCGGCGCGCCAGCAGGTCGTAGTTGAGGAACATGGTCGAGAATTTCTCGACGTCCTGCAGCTTCAGCATGGCCAGCAGACACATGGCCACGGCGATGAAGGTCGGCGGAAAGCTGGCCACCACCCATCCGTCGCGCCACCAGACCACCACCGCGGCGATCAGGGCCGCGACGGCGAACACCACCAGCACCGGCGTGTAGCTGGTCGCGCCGGGCCCGGGGACCTTTTCGCCGAAGAAGCGGCGCAGATCGTCGTGGCCGCCGATGCGAACCCCGTCGATGAAGGTCTGGGGCGTGGTCTTGACCCCGTGCACGGCCTTGAAGGCGTCGGTCTCCTCGCGGGTCTTCAGGTGATGGTCCTGCACGGCGTAGCCCTTGCGGCGCAGCAGCCAGAGCGACTTCTGGCCGTAGGGGCAGATGTGGTCGGGCATGACCATGCGATGGAGGACGGCGGTCTTTCGGGCGACGGACATGGGGTGGCTTTCTCCTGTTGCCGATAACGGTCCGCGCCCCATGTAGGGTCCGTAGCATGGTACGGAGTCAAGGCATGCCCGGAACAGGGGTTGAGATGACCATCGCGCGGCTGGCGGCCGCGGGCGGCGTCGGCGTGGAGACGGTGCGGTACTACCAGCGGCGCGGCCTGCTGGAGACGCCGCCGCGGCCGGAGGGCGGCGGGTCGGGCGGCGGGGTCCGGCGCTATGGGGCCCAGGACGTGCGGCGGCTGCGGTTTGTGCGATCGGCGCAGGCGGCGGGCTTCACCCTTGAGCAGATCGGCGAGCTGCTGGCGCTGGACGCGGGCGAGGACCGGTCGGGGGCGCTGGCGCTGGCGCAGGGGCGGCTGACGGAGCTGGACGCGCGGATCGCGGACCTGGAGGCGGCGCGGGCGGCGCTGCATCGGCTGGCGGGGGCGTGCGCGGACGGCGGACGGGGGCCGTGCCCGATCCTGGAGGCGTTTGAGGGGTGAGTTCCTTCTCCCCTTGCGGGAGAAGGTGGCAGCCGAAGGCTGACGGATGAGGGGTCGCCAGAGCGGCGAGAGGTCATCGACCGGTGGGGCCGCCAATCACCAGCCGTTGGCGCGACCCCTCATCCGACCCGCTTCGCGGGCCACCTTCTCCCGCAAGGGGAGAAGGGCGGGTTAGGCGATGGCCTCCACCGCTACCCCCATCCGTTCGGCGGTCAGTTCGCGGGCCCGGCGGCGCGCCGGACGGGCGAAGGCGCGGTGGTAGAAGGCCTGCACCTTCGGGTAGCCGTCCATCAGGTCGGTCTCGCGGATCTCGCGCAGGACGTCGGCCAAGGTGATGTCGGCGATTGTGAAGGCGTCGCCGGTGATCCAGTCGTGGCCCTGCAGCTGGCGCTCCAGCCCGGCCAGCCAGCGGTGGGCGAGGCCGACGAGGAAGTCCCGTGTCGCGGGGTCCCGGCCCATGAAGCCGGCGTCGGTCATGGCGATCATCGACAGGACGGGCGCGACGGTGCCGGCGGCGGCGAAACACCACTGGATGACCTTGAGGCGACCGGCCTCGTCGGCGGGCATGAGGCGGCCGGACTTTTCCGCCAGATGGATCAGGATGGCGCAGGACTCGGCGATGATGAGACGCCCGTCGGGGCCGTCATCCTCCAGCACCGGGATCTGGTTGAACGGGCTGATCGCCGCGAACGCGGGGCTGTCGGCCTCGCCGCCCAGATAGTCGAGGCCGCGGACCTCGTACGGCAGGCCCATCTCCTCGAGCGCCCACTGGATGCGGATGTCCTTGGTCTCGCCGACGCCGCCGGGGAACATGTTGGCGAAGGCGTGGAGGACGATCATCGCGCCTATCCGATCTTCGCCCGGTCGGCGCCCAGCCGTTCGGCGTAGAGGTCGAGGGTGCGCTGCCAAGCCGGACGGGCCATGGCGCGCTCGTAGAAGGCCTTCACCTCGGGATAGCCGTCCATCAGGTCGGTGTGGCGCAGCTGGCGCAGCACCGAGGCCAGCAGCAGGTCGGCGATGGTGAAGTCGTCGGTCCCGATCCAGTCCCGGCCCTCGAGGCGGCGATTCAGATTGCCGAGCAGACGGTGCGTCCAGCCGGTCAGGGCGCCGCGCACCTCGCCGGGCTCGCCGAGCGCCCCGAGGTCGATCAGCTTGAGCGGCTGGATCGGGCCCTCGACGGTGGACAGGGCGACGAGGCACCACTGGATCACCCGCGCGCGGCCGCGGGCGTCGGCGGGGATCAGGCGGCCGGATGTCTCGGCGAGGTGGATCAGGATGGCGCCGGTCTCGGACAGGACCAGGCCGTCGTCCTCGAGCAGCGGGAGCTGGTTGAACGGGCTGATGGCCGAGAACTCGGGGCCCGTGGTCTCGCCGGCCGTATGGTCCCAGCCGCGCACGGTGTAGGGCAGCCCCATCTCCTCCAGCGCCCACTGGACGCGCAGGTCGCGGGTCTCGCCGTGGACGGCGGGATGGACGTTTCCGAAGGCGTGGAGGGTGAGCATGGGGGGGAACCCTGTTCAGCGAGGCGCCTGCCGGCCACGGGCGGAACCGCTCACCAACCGCTGCCGCGGCCGATGGTGATTTCGACGCGCCGGTTATCCGCGGGGCCGGTCGCACCCGGGGCCGGATCGGACGCGCCCCGGGCCATGGTGGTGATGAGACTGGCCGGAACGCCGCGGGCGACCAGCGCGTCCCGGACGACGCCGGCGCGGCGATCGGACAGGGCGTCGGTTTCCTTGGCTTCCCCTTCCGACGGGTCGGCGTGCCCGATGACGGTGAGCGACCAGGATCCGCTGATCTGGCGGAGCGGGGCGATCGAGTGATCCAGTCCGGCGAGCGTCTGCGGATTGAGGGCGGCCTGGCCGGCGTCGAAAGGGACGCTGGCGAGCGCCGACTGCTGCGCCGTCGCGGCCGTGGCGATCGCGGCCGCGGCCAGAAGGGTCAGGGTGAAGCGCATGCGGGTCTCTCCTCGATGTGGCCGCAGATTGCGTCGCCCGGCGCGGTCACGCAACCGGGCGATCCTGTCGGAAGCTGACCGGGAGGGTCGTTGACGGCCCGTGAAGCGGAGGTACGGCCCCGCCTTTTGCTTTCCTTTGGTCATCCTCCGGCGAGGCGAAGCCGAGACCGGGGGACCCAGCGGCGCCGAAGGCGATCTGTTCAGGCTGGCTGTTTTCGACAGCGACGCTCCCGACAGGGTCGCGCTCGCGCGCGCCGCTGGGTCCCCCGGTCGGCGCCGCTACGCGGCTTGCCGGAGGATGACGAAAGGAAGGGTGGAAGCCAGGGCGGCGGGGGCGGTCTCGGCGCCGGCGCGTGAGGCGAAGACCTGCCTGGCCGTCGGGGAGCGGAGGCTCAGGTGAACCTACAGCGGAATATTATCGTGCTTCTTCCACGGGTTCTCCTGCTGCTTGTTCTTCAGCGTCCGTAGCGCCCGGATCAGCCGGCGCCGCGTCCCGTGCGGCATGATCACGTCGTCGATGTAGCCCAGCGACGCCGCCACGAACGGGTTGGCGAAGCGGGCCTTGTACTCGGCCTCGCGGGCGGCCAGCGCTTCCGGGTCGCCGGCTTCCTTGCGGAAGATGATCTCGACCGCCCCCTTGGCGCCCATGACGGCGATCTCGGCCGAGGGCCAGGCGTAGTTGACGTCGCCGCGCAGGTGTTTGGAGCTCATCACGTCATAGGCGCCGCCGTAGGCCTTGCGGGTGATGACGGTCAGCTTGGGCACCGTCGCCTCGGCGTAGGCGAACAGCAGCTTGGCGCCGTGCTTGATCAGGCCGCCGTACTCCTGGCGGGTGCCGGGCATGAAGCCGGGCACGTCGACGAAGGTGACCAAAGGGATGTCGAAGGCGTCGCAGAAGCGCACGAAGCGGGCGGCCTTGCGGCTGGAGTCGATGTCGAGGACGCCGGCCAGGACCTGGGGCTGGTTGGCGACGACGCCGACCGTCTGGCCGTCGAGGCGGCCGAAGCCGGTGACGATATTCTTCGCGAAATCGGGGCCGATCTCGAAGAATTCGGCTTCGTCGACCGTCTTCAGGATCAACTCCTTGATGTCATACGGCTGGTTCGGATTGGCCGGGACCAGGGTGTCGAGGCTGGGCTCGTCGCGCTCGGGGTCGTCATAGCTGTCGCGGACCGGGGGCTTCTCGCGGTTCGACAGGGGCAGGAAGCCGATCAGGCGGCGGACCTCGCTGAGGGCCTCGAGGTCGTTCTCGAAGGCGCCGTCGGCGACCCCGGACTTGCCGGCGTGGACCCGGGCGCCGCCGAGGTCCTCGTGGGAGACCACCTCGTTGGTGACGGTCTTCACCACGTCGGGGCCGGTGACGTACATGTAGCTCGTGTCCTTCACCATGAAGATGAAGTCGGTGATGGCGGGGGAATAGACGTCGCCGCCGGCGCAGGGGCCCATGATGACGCTGATCTGGGGGATGACGCCCGAGGCCAGGGTGTTCTGGAGGAAGATGTCGGCATAGCCGGCGAGGCTCTCGACGCCCTCCTGGATGCGGGCGCCGCCGGCGTCGAACAGGCCGATGATCGGGGCGCCGTTGGTCAGGGCCATCTTCTGGATCTTGACGATCTTGGCCGCGTGGGCGCCCGAGAGCGAGCCGCCGAAGACGGTGAAATCCTTGGAGAAGACGTAGACCAGCCGCCCGCCGATCGTGCCCCGGCCGGTGACCACGCCGTCGCCGGGGATGCGCTGCTTGTCCATGCCGAAGTCGTGCGAGCGATGCTCGACGAACATGTCGGTTTCCTCGAACGAGCCCTCGTCCAGCAGCACCTCGATGCGCTCGCGGGCGGTCAGCTTGCCCTTGGCGTGCTGGCTGGCGATGCGCTTCTCGCCGCCGCCGAGGCGGGCCGCCAGGCGGCGCTGTTCGAGCTGGTCGAGGATGTCTTGCATGGGGCGTCTCCTTGAGCGCTGGCTTAAGGAGGGCCAGGGGCGGAGGCAAGCGGGGACAGCTGAGTGCTAGTGTCAGTGAGCGAAGGGGTGAGCAAGGAGGGGCGGGCGGCGCCGCATGTTTCTTCTGCTCACTAGCACTGTCACTTCCTTCAGCCCGAGAACCCCTGCCCCATCGGCTGCGGCGCCGTCATCGCGGCCAGGCGCTGGAGTTCGGAGACGTGGGCGGCGAAGGCTTTTCGGCCGGCCGGGGTCAGGTTGATCCAGGTGCGCTGGCGGCCGTCGAACGGCGCCTTGGCCAGGGCGACGTAGCCCGCCTCCTCCAGCTGTTTGAGATGTTTGGACAGGACCGAGTCCGAGACGCCGATGCGGTCGCGGATCATGGCGAACTCGGCGTCGTCCACGCCCGAGAGGATGGCGCAGATCTGCAGCCGACCGGGGGCGTGGATCACGGGGTCGAAGACCGGGACCGGGCTCACTTCAGGCCCTCCGCCAACTCCTTGCGCCACACGCGCAGCCACAGGCGGCTGGCGGCGATGGAGGCGACGAAGGCGATGCCGCCGGACACGAGGTAGAGCCACGACGGGCCGACGACGCGGCCGTAGAGGCTGAGCCCGACCAGGCCGAGGAACACGCCGACCAGACCGAAGGCCACCCAGCGGGCGCGCTTGGGGGAATAGCCGCTGACCCACCAGCCGTAGGTCTTGCGCCACCACATGACGAGGGCAGCCAGACCGCCGAGTGCGATGGGCAGGACGATCACCGACCACGGCGTCGGCAGACCCTGCCCGGCGACCAGCAGGGCGCACACGGCGCCGTAGGCCAGGTCGTAGGCCAGCGGATAGTCGGCAGGGGGCGCGAGACCGGTGCGGGCCTCGCGGATCGAAGCCAGGGCCTCGTGGGGGTTGGGGTCTTGCGTCATGGCGAACTCTCACTTTCCGATATGGAAAGAGTAGCGTCACTTTCCGTATTGGCAAGTGATTATTTTCCGCCTTGGAAAGTCAGGCTTCGAGCGCCCGGAACCACCGCTCCAGCAGGGCCGCCTCGGCGCGGCGGGCGGCGGTCCGTTCGGCGGCCTCGGCGTCGACGCCCCACTGGCGCTCCTGGAAGGCCTCGTCGAGGCGGGACAGCTCGAAGGCGGCTTGGCCGCCGAGCACGCCGCGCTGGACCGCGAGGGCGAGCACCGCCGAGCCGAGCAGGGGCGTGGCCATGGCCACGCCGGCGAGGCCGAAGTCGTCAAGCCGCAGAGCCAGTTCGCGCATCCGGGCGATGGCGCCGGGGTCCTGGGCGCGGTGGATGATCCCCTCGGCCGGTTCGAGGTGGACGCCGAGCTCCAGCGCCGCCCAGTCGCGCCACGGCGTCCACTCGCGGGCCTGCTCCAGCGCCAGGGCGGTCGGGTGGTCGGCGAGGTAGCAGAGCAGGTCGGAGCCGGCGAAGGCGGCGATCTCGTCGGCGACGGGGTCGCGGGCCTGACTGACGCGGTCAATGGCGGTGGAGGCGAGACGCGTCGCCGGCATGGTCGCGGGGTCGAGGAACTCGCCCTGGACGGCCCATTCGTCGGCGACCAGGCGGGCGGCGGCGCCGGTCGGCAGGGTCAGTTTCGCCCCGGCGGGAGTCTTCGGCGTGCGGCCGTCGAGCGTCACGCTCCAGCCGCCCTCCCCTTGCGCCACATCGACGGCGGTCCAGAAGCGCTTCAGGCGTTCCTCGGACTCGCGGAAGCCCTTGCGGGCGGCGACGTTGGGATCGAGGGGCGGGATGTGGCTCATCGGAGGTCTCAGGCGGCGCGGGTCATGTCGGCGAAACCGTCGAGGACCACGGTCAGTTCGGAGAAGCTGCTGGCGACGTGGCGGGCCCCGGCGGCGCGCTGTTCCTCGATGGTGTGGAAGCCCCAGGCGACGCCCAGCGGCAGCACGCCGGCGTTGATGGCCATCTGGATGTCGTGGGCGGTGTCGCCGATCATGACGGTGCGCGACGGATCGCTGTCGCAGGCGGCCATGGCGGCGTGCAGCATGGCGGGATCGGGCTTGCCCGGGCCGTCCTCGGCGCAGTGGGACGACAGGAACAGGTCGGCCCAGCCCTCGCGGGCGAGGTTGCGGGCCACGCCGCGGCGGTTTTGGCCCGTGGCCAGCGCCAGCCGCCAGCCGTCGCGGTGCAGGCGGCGCAGCGCGCTCATGGCCTCGGGATAGAGCGGCTCCTCGTGGCCCTCGGCGTACATGCGGTTGAAGCTGGCGCGGAAGCCGGCGACGAAGCGGGCGAGGGTCGCCGGGTCGAGACCGGGCTCAAGGGTCGCCATGGCGTGCTCCAACGACAGGCCGACGATCTGGCGGACACGGTCGTAGTCGGGCTCGGGCAGGCCGATGTCGCGCGCGGCCTCGCAGGCGGCGCGATGGATCGAGGCGCGGCTGTCGACGAGGGTGCCGTCGATGTCGAAGACTGCGAGGGGTCTCATCTCTGCCGCCTCACCCCTTCGAACGGGTCGCTCTCGTTGCCTTCCGCTTCCTCGAAGCCGAAGTGGGCGAAGCCGGCCTTCATCTCGGGCGACAGGGGAGCCACGACCTTCAGCATGCCGCCGCGGGGATGCTCAAGCTCGATGCTGCGGGCGTGGAGTTGCAGTTTCAGGATGCCGGACAGCTCGCGCGATTTGTCGTCGCCGTATTTCGGATCGCCGAGGATCGGGTGGCCGATCCCGGCCATGTGCGCCCGCAGCTGGTGAGTGCGGCCGGTGAAGGGGCGCAGGGCCATCCAGGCGGCGCGGTGGGCGGCGCGGCTGATGGTGGCGAAGGCGGTCTCGGCGGGCTCGGCGCGCGGGTCCTTGCGGTCGGCGGGGCGCATCATCTCGAAGTCGTTGATGCCGGTCTTCTTCAGCGGCATGTCGATCTGGCCGGCGGCGGGCTTGGGATTGCCGATGACGATGGCCCAGTAGGTCTTCTTCGCCTGACGCCGGGCGAAGGCGCCGGCCAGCCGCTTGGCCGCCTCGGGGCCCTTGCCGAGCAGCAGGACGCCGGAGGTGTCGCGGTCGAGCCGGTGGACCAGACGCGGGCGCTCCATCCCCTCCCCCCAGGCCGACAGCAGCCGGTCGACGTGGCGGCTGGTCTTGGTCCCGCCCTGCACGGCGAGGCCATGCGGCTTGTTGATGGCGATGACCATGTCGTCCTCGTAGAGCACGAGGGACTTGGCGAATTTGATATCCTGCGGGCTCAGGGTGTGGGCGTCGCCGGCCTGACGCGAGGTGTCGTCCGGGATCGGCGGCACGCGCACGGCGGCGCCGGCGGTCAGGCGGCCCTCGGGCTTGATGCGGGCCCCGTCGACGCGGATCTGGCCGCTGCGGGCCATCTTCTGCACCTGGATGTTGGACAGGTGCGGCCAGCGCCGGCGGAACCAGCGGTCCAGACGAATGCCGTCCTCGGCCTCGGCGACGTAGATGGTCTGGACCTCGCGCTTCGGGGCGTCGGGCTTTTCGGCGGTCTCGTCGGTCAAAGGGCGGCTCCGAAGGCGCGGCGGGCGACCATCAGGCCGACAAACAGGGCGGCGATCGACAGGACCACCGAAACGGCGACATAGCCCCCGGCCATGGCGAATTGGCGGCGCTCGATCATCAGGGCCGTCTCCAGCGAGAAGGCCGAAAAGGTGGTGAAGCCGCCGAGCAGGCCGACCGCGGCGAACAGGCGGATCGACTCGCTGTGCAGGCCGCCCCGGAAGGCCAGCCAGCCGGTCAGCAGGCCCATCAGCAGGCCGCCGAAGACGTTCACGGCGAGCGTGCCCCATGGCCACTGCGCCGCCGGGAGCAGGCGCGCGCACCATGCGCCGACGCCGTAGCGCGCGACGGCCCCGAGCGCGCCCCCTGCTGCAACGATGAGAAAACGTGTCATGGTGCGGGGCTTATACACATCGTGGCCGCACGTGTGAGGCCACGTTGCTTCGAGCCAGTTCCACCGCCGGGGGCCGCCCGCACATGTTCTCGTTCTGGCATTTTGCCGCCGCAGCTGGAGTGGGCGCATTTTGGGGGCTTGTTTTCGCATTTGTCCTTCGATGGGCGCGAAAGCAGCGGGAGCTCCCGACCTGGCCGATCGTCACCGGCCTTCTGCTCGGCCTGCTGGCGGCGGTCCTGACCTGGAGCTGAACCGTAAGTGGAGGTTTCCATGACCGACCTCATCCTCGCCGTCCTGCACCACATCGCGGTGTTCGGCCTCGTCGCCACCCTGGCGATGGAGGGCGTGATGTTGCGGGCGTCCGCTTTCGACCCGGCCCGGCTGGTGAAGCTGGACGCCCGCTTCGGGATGACCGCCGTGCTGGTGATTGTCATCGGCGTCAGCCGGGTGGTCTGGGGCGGCAAGGGCTGGGCCTTCTATCAGGATAATCCCTTCTTCTGGGCCAAGATCGCCCTGTTCGTCGCCATCGGCCTGCTGTCGATCGGTCCGACGCTGCTGTTCTTCAAATGGCGCAAGGCGGCGGCGGGCGACGCGGCCTTCACGCCGCCGGCCGACGAGCTGCGGCGGGCCCGCTGGTGGGTCGGGCTGGAGGCGCTGCTGCTGATCCCGCTGCTGGCCTGCGCGGCGGCCATGGCGCGGTATCCGTTCTGACCGAAACTTCACTTGCCCGGGGGCTCGGTTAACAGCGATACCGGAGGCCAACGGCGCAGCTTCGCGTCGTGAGAGAACGGCATCGGTGCGGCGGAGCGATCTGCTAGGCTGAGCCGACCGAGATCAGAAGGACCGCCGGAAGCGTCATGTCGCACGACGACCACAGCCACGCCCATAACCCGCATGGAGCGCCCCTGGACGGGGGCCACGGCGGGCAAGGCTATGACGCCCGGGTCGGCGATCCGTTGCGCTCGGCGGCCAATCCGCCGCCGCCCGGAGCGGCCGACCACGCCGACCGCGCCATCCCCGCCTCGGGTCCGCCGCGCGGGCTGGGCCCTTCGCGCTCCAACGAGGGCATCACCCGGCCGATCGGCGACAGCGACTATTTCTCGACCGACCCGGCGGTGGTGGCCAACATCTCGGCCCACATCGACGAGTATTTCAACCAGCCGCTCGACATCTTCCCCTTCTGGGAGACCGAGGGGAAACCCGACCGCTTCCACGTGCTGTTCGCGCGCCAGATCGAGGAGCGGTTCCCGGCCGAGCAGGACATCCGCAGCCGCATCCACGCCTATGGACGCAGCGTGTTCAAGGCGCTGTGCGTGCACGTGGCCGTCAAGCGGCTGAACCAGACGCTGGCGCTGATCGGGCTGATGCTGCTGGCCACCTTCGGCCCGACCCTGTTCGCGCAATGGACCGGCACCGAGCCGATGGGGCTGGCCCTGGCCGGCGGCGGCATGTTGCTGGTGCTGGCGGGCTTCTGGGCCCTGAACGCCATCCTCTTCATCCAGTACCGGTTCCGGCTGGAGAACGACTCGTACGAGCTGTCGCGCGAGATCGTGCAGCGGACGCGCGAGATCCAGAACCTGTTCACCAACGCCCGGGCCCTGTCCGACCAGGCCGAGACCCAGTTCCAGCAGGACGGCAAGGGCTGGGGCCAGCGCGCCATGTTCCTGACCCGGCTGACCATGTGGCTGGGCGCGCGCATGGAGTATCTTGAGAAGCACGTCCAGATGGAGCTGTGGCGCGTGCGCCGCGAGCGCTACTGGATGCGCTGGTTCTCCCGGCTGGTGACGCCGCTGGTTCTGCTGATCTGGCTGGCCGTGTTCGCGCTCGAGCCGGCGCCGGAAGGGCGCGAGACGGCGTTCCGGGGCCTGCAGGGGCTGGCGGTGCTGGTCGGCGTGCTGGTGACCTGGCTGTCGTATTTCCGCTGGCAGACGCCGGTGACCGCGATCCAGGACAAGCTCGGCGTCGAGGGCTGGGTGCGCTACGCCTCTCTCGACGTCGACAACGCCGTCGGCGAGCAGGTGCGGCGCGACAAGGAGCGGCTGGTCGAGTACCGGGCGCTGACGCGGGGCGGCAGATAGGGATTAGGGGCTAGGGGCTAGGGGCTAGGGGCTAGAGCGCGTCCCACCGGAGGCTCTGCCGAGCCCCACGATCCCCGAACTCCAATCCTGTTTACCTAGCCCCTAGACCCTAGACCCTAGCCCCTTCTCCAGCCGAGGCTGTCGCGAACGCTGCTGGCGTCATAGGCGTTCGGGCGGTCGGGCGTTTCTCCGTTGCCCATCACCACCTCCAGCGTCGTCGAGGTCGGCGACGGGCCGGTGAAGTTGAGGCCGACGCCGACACCGACGCCGGAACTGCGATAGCTTCCGTAGCGGCCGCCATAGCGGCTGGAGCCCGCCCCGATGGAGACGGTGGGGCGCATGCCCCCGGCGCTGTCGAGGCGGCCGTCGGTCCAGCGCTGGGTGACCTCGAACCAGTCGTAGCCCTGGGCCAGGGTCAGTTCGGCGGCGCGCAGCAGGGCGTAGTCGGCGACCGGGCCGGGGGCGCCGACGCCGTTGTAGGTGACGCGGAAGCGGTTGGATTCGATCCGCTGCTCGGCATAGCCCTGCCCGTTCGGGCCCATCTGCGGGCCGTAGGGGGCGAGGCTGGCGCAGGCCGACAGGGCGAGGCCGGCGGCGGCGATCAGGGGCAGGCTCAGGCGGTTCATGGCGGAGCTCCGGGCGTTTCCCTGAAATAGCGCCGGGCGGCGGCGAATGTTCCTACAGTTCCGCAGCTTGTCTGAGCGCCTCGAAATCCGCCGGCAGCGGGGCCTCGACCGTGCGGTCGCCGCCCTCGGGGTGGGGGAAGGTGAGCTTCGCGGCGTGCAGCATCAGGCGCGGCGCGGCGCGGCCGGCGAAGGTCAGGGCGCCGCCATAGCGGGGGTCGCCGACGAGCGGGCGGCCGATGTGGGCCATGTGCACGCGCAGCTGGTGCATCCGCCCGGTCAGCGGCTCCAGTTCGACCAGGGCGCCGTCCTCGGAGGCGGACAGGGTGCGGTAGCGGCTCTGCGAGCCCTGCGCGCCCGGGGCGTCGAAGGCGCAGACGCGCATATAGCTCTCGCGGCCGATCTCCTGGCGCACCAGCGGGGCGTCGATCGTGCCGGTGCGCGGCTCGGGGGCTGCGGAGACGAGGGCGAGATAGGTCTTGCGGAAGCGGCGCATCTGCAGCGCCTTGCCGAGGAAGCCGGCGGCCGGCTTGGTCTTGGCGGCGAGGATGACGCCGGAGGTGTCGCGGTCCAGCCGGTGGACCAGTTCCGGCCGCTTGCCGTTGGAGCGCATGAAGGCCCACAGCAGGTCGTCGAGGGTGTGCGCCTTGATCCGCCCGCCCTGGCTGGACAGGCCCGCGGGCTTGTTGAGGACGAGCAGGTGCGGGTCCTCGTGCAGCACCCACGAGCGGACGGCGGCGATCTCGTCGTCGGACAGGGAAACGGGGGCGCGGTCGGTCACCGCGCGTGCATACGCGAACCGCCCTCCCCCGTCAGCCCGTCAGCGCAGAACGCCCCGCTGGCTCATCGCCATGGCGTACCAGACGAACAGGGCGCCGATGACGAGGTGGACGATCTGGATCGGCCAGTAGGCGCCCATGACCTCCATGCCGTTCGACAACGCCAGGGCGTAGACCGCCGTCGCCGTCCAGCCGAGCAGCGACAGGACGAAGACCGGCGTGGCCCATCTGCGGCGGGCGAGCAGCAGGACGCCGCCCAGCAGCCCGCCCCAGACGGCGATGGCCCAGGCCGCGTCGTACCAGGCGGGCAGGCCGTGGAACCAGTCGAGCAGGGTCTGCGTCGGCTCCATATTGGCCAGCCAGGCGTCGCCCTGGACCTGGGTCATGACGTAGTCGAGGCAGCCGCCGGCGTTCCACAGGATGGCGACGATCCCGGCCGCCCAGAGATGCCAGGGCGCGCGCGCCCCGGCGCCCCCGGCTCTCAACGCAGGACGCCCTTCTTCGACATGGTCCAGGCGTACCAGATGAAGAAGACGCAGGCGCCGCCGATGACGATCTGCATCGGCCACATCGGGCCCATGGCCTCCATGCCGTCGGACATGCCGAAGGCGTAGACGGCTCCGGCCAGCCAGCCGAGGAACGAGAGCACGAACACCGGCGTCGCCAGCTTCCTGCGCAGCAGCAGCAGGATGGCGCCGAGCAGGCCGCCCCAGACTCCGATGGCCCAGGCCGCGTGGGTCCAGGCCGGCATGGCGTTGAAATAGGCCAGCTGATCGGGGGTCATGCCCATCTGGGCGAACCATTCGTCGCGCCGCGTCTGGGTCATGACGTAGTCCATGCAGCCGAAGCCGTTCCACAGCGCGGCCACGAGGCCCACCACCCACAGGTGCCACGGCGTACGGGTCGTCATCGAGTCGATCATCGTCCCCTCCCAAGGATTGTCGATGCCCGGGAGGATGGTCCGAAATCGGGGTTACGGCAACGGTTACCCTGTCGGTTCGTCGCCGGCCTGCATCCTCGCCCGCAGCGCCGCCCAGCGCTCCAGCCGTTCCTTCACCTTGGCCTCATGCCCCTCGCCCTTCGGCGCGTAGAAGGTGCGGCGCTCCATTTCGTCGGGGAAGAAGTTCGCGCCGGAGAAGCCCTCGGGGGTGTCGGGGTCGTACTGGTAGCCCTTGCCGTAACCGAGCGACTTCATCAGCTTGGTCGGGGCGTTGCGGATGTGGGCGGGGGGCATCAGGGAGCCGGTCTCGGCGGCAGCCCGCTTCGCCGCCTTGAAGGCCTCGTAGACGCCGACCGACTTGGGCGCGGTGGCGAGGTGGACGACCGCCTGGGCCAGGGCCAGCTCGCCCTCGGGGGAGCCGAGGAAGTCGTAGGCATCCTTGGCGGCGTTGGCGACGAGCAGCGACAGCGGGTCGGCCTCGCCGATGTCCTCGACCGCCATGCGCACGATGCGGCGGGCCAGATAGAGCGGATCCTCGCCGCCGTTCAGCATGCGGGCGAGCCAGTAGAGGGCGGCGTCCGGGTCGGAGCCGCGAACCGATTTATGCAGCGCGGATATGAGGTTGTAGTGCTCTTCTCGACTTTTGTCATAAGCGGGCGCGCGCTTCTGCAGGATGCCGGCGAGGGCCTGGACATCGAGAGGCTCGGTCGTCGTCAGGTCGAACAGCACCTCGGACATGGTCAGCAGGTAACGGCCGTCGCCGTCGGCGAGGGCGAGCATCGCCTGGCGCGCCTCGGGCGTCAGGGGCAGGCTCTTGCCCTCCTGCGCCTCGGCGCGAATCAACAGTTGATCGAGGGCGGCGTCGTCCAGCCGTTTCAGCACATAGACCTGCGTCCGCGACAGCAGGGCGCCGTTCAACTCGAACGACGGGTTCTCGGTCGTGGCCCCGACGAGGGTGACGATCCCCTCCTCCACGAACGGCAAGAAGCCGTCCTGCTGGGCGCGGTTGAAGCGGTGGATTTCATCGACGAACAGCAGGGTCGACTGGCCGGCGGCGCGGCGCATGCGGGCCGCCTCGAACGCCTTCTTCAGGTCGGCGACCCCGGAGAAGACGGCGCTGATCTGCTGGAACTGGTAGCCGGCGGCCTGGGCCAACAGGCGGGCGATGGTGGTCTTGCCGGTGCCGGGCGGCCCCCACAGAATCATCGAGCCGAGCCGCCCGGCCTCGACCATGCGCCGGATCGGTCCGCCCTCGCCGAGCAGATGATCCTGGCCCACCACCTCGTCGAGGGTGCGGGGGCGCAGGCGGTCGGCCAGGGGCGCGTCGGGGGGATGGATGCCGGAGGCTTCGAACAGGTCGGTCATGCGCGCCCAGAGATAGGCGTTACCGGCGGTGTTTTCACGCGTTAGTATGGCGCACGAGGAGATCGCGACGATGGAACAGGTGGATGCGCCGAAGCCGCTGACCGGGGTGACGCCCTATCTCACCATTCCCTCGCGGGGGGGGCAGGCGGCGGCCGAGTTCTACGCCCGGGCCTTCGGGGCGGTGGAGGTGCGGCGCCAGCTGGCGGACGACGGCGAGCGCCTGATCCACGCCCATCTGCACATCAACGGCGGCAGCGTCATGCTCTCGGACGAGTTTCCAGAATGGGGCGGCGAGGCCGACATCGCGCCCAAGGGCGTGACCATCCACCTGCAGGTCGACGACGCCGAGGAATGGTGGACCCGGGCCCTTCTGGCCGGCGCCGTGCCGGTGTTCCCTCTGGCCGACCAGTTCTGGGGCGACCGCTATGGCCAGCTGCGTGATCCGTTCGGCCACAGCTGGTCGATCGGCAGCCCGATTAAGGGGGATGGATGACCGCCTACACGCCGCCGGACCCGCCGGTCGTCCCCTATCTGATGGTGCGCAATGGGGCGCGCGCGCTGGACTGGTATGTACGGGCCTTCGCCGGCCGCCAGGTCGAGCGCCACGACATGGAGGACGGGCGGCTGGGCCACGCCATGGTCGAGCTGGGCAACGGCGGCGCGATCTACCTGTCAGACGAATTTCCTGAGTTGATCGAGCGGGTCGGGACGCTCGCTCCCGATACGCTGGGCGGCACGACGGCGACGGTGGCGCTCGCGGTCGACGACGTCGACGCCTGGCTGGAGCGGGCTGAAGCGGAAGGGGCGGTCACGATCCGCCCGGCCGCCGACCAATTCTACGGTCGCAACGCCAAGCTCCGCGACCCCTTCGGCCACGTCTGGTCGCTGACGGGGCCGAAGCGCGGCTAGCGGACCAGCAGGATGCCTCGCTGGCCGCGGCGCTCGACCGTCAGTTGGGTCCCGCGCGGCAGGTCGACGAGTTGCTGGGTGGAGGTCACCGCCCGGCCGTTCACGGCGAGGATGACATCGCCCGCCTGCAGGCCCACGCCCCGCCGGGCATAGCCGCGGCTGTCGACGCGGCTGACGATCACGCCCGAGGCGAAGGGGTCGCCGCCGAGGCTGTCGGCCAGGGCCGGGTTGAGGGTCAGGACCTGCGCGCCCGAAAGGCCGCCTTCGCGGATCAGCGTCGCCTCGTCGATATCCGCGTCGCCGGGCAGGCGCTGGACGCGGGCCTCAAGCGTCTCGGGCCGGCCGTCGCGGAGCACGGCGATCTGCACGGACTCGTTCGGCTCGCGCGTGCCGACGCGGAAATTGAGACCGCCCTGGTCGTTGACCTCGGCGCCGTCGATGGCGGTGATGACGTCGCCCTGGCGCAGGCCGGCCCGGGCGGCCGGACCGCTCGGCCAGACGTCGGTGACAACCAGCCCCTGCGGGCGATCGAGGCCGAGGCTGCGGGCGATGTCGGCGCTGACGCTCTCGCCCTTCACGCCGAGCCACGGGCGGACCACCGCCTTGGCCCCGCCGACGGCGGAGTCCACCACCCGCCGGACCATGGTGGCGGGCACCGCGAACCCGACCCCGGACGAGGAGCCCGAGCGCGAGAAGATCGCCGTGTTGATGCCGATCAGGTCGCCGTCCATGTCGACCAGCGCCCCGCCGGAGTTGCCCGGGTTGATCGCCGCATCGGTCTGGATGAAGGAGCCGCTGTCGGAAATGCCGGTCTCGGTGCGGTTCAGGGCCGATATGATGCCGTTGGTCACCGTCTGGCCGACCCCGAACGGGTTGCCGATGGCCAGCACCAGGTCGCCGACCTGCTGTTCCTCGCGGTCGTCGATGTTCAGCGTCGGCAGGCGTTCGTTGACGCCCTCCAGCTGCAGCACGGCGATGTCCGAGCGCGCGTCGGCCAGCACCACCCGGGCCGAGAATTCGCGCCGGTCGTTGAGGGTGACGCGGATCTGCTGCATGCCCTCGATGACGTGGTTGTTGGTGACCACCACCCCGTCGGGCCGCACGATGACGCCGGAGCCGACCGAGCCGGTCTGGCGCTGACCGGGAATGCCCCAGAACGGATCGCGGACCTGCTGCACGCCGATGGCCGCGATATTGACCACGGCCGGGGCGGTCTCGCGCACCACAGGGGCGAAGCTGGCCTTCATCGACTGGGCGTCGGCGGGCAGGACGCGGTTGTCGGCGAAGACGCCGTCCTGGGCCCGGCTGTCGTTGGACTGGCCGCAGGCGGCGAGGGTCAGGGCGAGAGCGAAGGCGAGCGTGCTGGTCTTCATCATGGTCCGGCTTGAATGAAGGGCCTGTCCGGGCGATTTCGCCCCGACTTTTCGACAGGATCAAGGCGACGGAGGCTCAAACGGCTCCGCTTTCCTCCCGTTCCGCCCGCCGTCCGACGCCCCAGCCGATCAGGGCCGCCAGCAGCAGGACCGCGGCGGCGAGGAAGAAGGCCAGGCCCGGATGCGGCAGGGGCGCCCCCTCCCCGGCCGACATCGAATAGATCCAGCCGAAGAACAGCGGCGAGGCGACGCCCGCGATGGAGGCCACGCTCATGTTGGCCCCCTGCAGCTGGCCCTGCTCGTCCTCCCCGACCCGGCGGGTCATCAGCGACTGCAGCGTCGGCATGGCCAGTCCCCACACGGCGTTGGGCAGCATGGCCAGGATGAACCACAGGCCGTTCGGCGCCCAACCCATCGCGGCGATGCCCACGGCGCCGCCGAACAGGCCGAGGACCATGGTGGCCCGATCGCCGAAACGCCTGACCACGGGCCCGACGACGACGCCCTGCATCAGCATGTCCAGCACCCCGACGAGCGCGAGCAGCAGGCCGACCTCGCCCGGACCCCAGCCGTAGCGCAGGGCGGCGTAGAGGACGAACACGGCCGAGAAGACATGGTGGGCGAAGTAGAGCAGGAAATTCACCACGGCCAGTCCGCTGAGCTCCGTATGGCGACGCAGCAGGATCAGGGCTCCGACGGGGTTGGCCCGGGCCCAGCTGAACGCCATGCGCCGGTCGGTCGGCAGGCTCTCGGGCAGGACGAACATCCCGTAGAGGAAGGCCACGCCGGACAGGCCGGCGGCGAACCAGAACGGAACCCGCGGCCCGAACTCGCCGAGGAAGCCGCCCAGCACCGGTCCGAGGACGAAGCCGCCGGAGAAGGCCGCGCCGATCAGGCCATAGGCCCGCGCCCGCTTCTCGGGCTCGGTGATGTCGGCCATGTAGGCGTAGATGGTCGTGAAGCTGGACGAGGTGACGCCGGCGATGATCCGTCCCAGGGCCAGCCACCACAGGTTCGGCGCCAGGGCCATCAGGACGTAGTCGGCGGCGAGGCCCGCGCAGCTGATCAGGATGACCGGACGGCGGCCGTACTGGTCCGACAGGGAGCCGATGATCGGCGAGCAGACGAACTGCATCCCCGCCCACAGGGCCACGAACAGGCCGTTGATCACCCCGGCCCGGGCGTTGGAGCCGACGAAGTCCTCGATCAGCCCGGGGAGCACCGGGATGATGATGCCCATGGCCACGATGTCGAGCACCGCCGTGACGAAGATGAAGCCGAGCGCGGCGCGTCCGTGACGGGAGGGAAGGAGGCTCATGCCCGGCGTCTAGCGCGGGAAGACGTCGCGCACCACGGGCGGGGCGTCAGCCGGACGCCGCGTCCGTGGCCGCCGGCCGCCGGTCGAAGCGGCCCGCCTTCCAGGCCATGACCAGCACCCCCACGCCGACCAGGGTTCCGACGATCAGCGCCGGCAGGGACGCCTCGGGGCCGAACGGGCCGCCGGTCAGGTAGTCGGCGAAACCGGGCCGCGCCGTGCTGACCGCGACGGCCGGGCCGAAATCCGTGCCCGAGACCGCGGCCCCGAACAGGTAGCCCTGGGTGAAATTCCATGCCGCATGGACGCCGATCGAGACCCACAGCCGTCCGGTCAGGGCGTAGAAGGCGCCCAGCATGATCCCGGCCTCGACGGCGATGCAGAGGGCGGCGAAGACGCTGGCGTTGGGATTGCCCAGGTGGCCCGCGCCGAACAGGACCGCGGAGATGGCGAAGGCGGCCCAGGGGCCGAAGGCGCGCCACAGGAGCCGGAGCACGACGCCGCGGATCAGCACCTCCTCCATCACGCCCGACTGGATGGAGGCGCCCGCGGCCTCCCAGGCCGAGGCCGGGCCCTTCCAGGCGATATCGTACAGGCCGAAGACGCTCATCAGCCCCATGACGGCGGCGAACATCAGCAGGCCGATCAGCAGGCCGGCGACCAGGTCGACCGGCAAGGCGCGCCATCCGAGCTCGTCGGGGCGACGCGCCTCGCCGCCCCAGACCAGCAGGCCGTAGAGCAGCAGGCAGAGCAGCGCCCCGACGCTGTTGGAGATCACATAGGACGGACCGCCTTCGGGCAGCAGGGAGTCGAGGCCGGTGATGGCGAGTCCGGCGGGAATGGTGATCGCGAACAGCAGGGCGACCATCCAGCCGAGCGCCCTCAGCCAGCGCAGCGGCCCCGGATGCAGCACCCGCGCCTCGCCCAGCGCCGCCGGCACGCCCCAGGTCCTGATCGCCATGAACGCCCCCGCCTCAAGTTCGGGCCGGAGACTGCGCCGGGAAACCCCCGGCGCCAAGCGGCCGCAGGGCAGGTTGCCAAACCTTAATGGCGATACGGCTTGCGTCCGCCGCCGACGCAAGGCCAAGCTGGGTCATGACCGCTGTTATTGAAACGCCCGTTATCCAGGTCGTGGGGCTGACCAAGACCTACGGCGCCGTTCGCGCCCTCGACGGGCTGGACCTGTCCATTCCCCGAGGCGGGGTCTATGGCGTGCTGGGTCCCAACGGCGCCGGCAAGTCGACCCTGTTCCGCATCCTGCTGGGCCTGATCCGGGCGACGGACGGGACCGCCAGCGTGATGGGCGGTGCCGTCACCGAGGTGGCGCACATGCGCCGCATGGGCTCGATGATCGAGACGCCGCGCTTCCCGCCCTACATGACCGCGCGGCAGGTGCTGCGCTGGCTGGCGCTGGAGCACGGCATCGGGGCCGCCACCGACATTCCCCACTGGCTGCAGAAGGTCGGCCTGACCGAGGCGGCGGACCGCAAGGTGCGCGGCTTCTCCGTCGGCATGATGCAGCGGCTGGGCGTCGCCGCCTCCCTGATGAGCCGGCCGGAACTGGTCATCCTGGATGAACCGACCAGCGGCATGGATCCCCCCGGGATCCAGGAGATGCGGGCCCTGATCCGCAGCCTGGCCGACGAGGACGGCGTCACCGTCGTGCTCGCCAGCCACCAGCTGCTGGAGGTCCAGCGCGTCTGCGACCGCGTCGCCATCCTCAACAAGGGCAAGCTGGTGCGCGAGGGCGCGGTCAGCGAGCTCACCGCCGTCGGCGAGCGGCTGCGCCTGACCGTCGGCCCCATCGACAAGGCGCTGGCCGTGCTGGGGGCCAAGGGGACCCGGGACGGCGCCGCCGTCATGGCCGACGTGCGGCGCGACGAGGGTCCGGCCCTGATCCGCGCCCTCGTCGAGGCGGGGGTCGACATCGACGAGGCGCGCTGGGTCGGCACCGACCTGGAGGCCATCTTCTTCACCGAGACGGGCGCCGTGCAGACGCCGGAGACGATCCATGCTGGTTGACGCCATCCGCGCGGAAGGCTTCCGCCTGTCGAAGAACCGCACCACCCTGTTCTGGAGCGTGCTGTTCGTCCCCCTGATCACCGTCGCCATCGGCGCGATCACCCAGTTCGTCATCAAGGCCAATGCGGCCGCCCTGCTGGCCGACAAGGACGCGCCTCCCGGCCTGCGGGAGATGATGGTGACCGGCGGCGAACTGGACATGGCCGAGGCGATGGTCCAGGCGGCCGGCAACCTCGCCAATCCCCTGGTGCTGGCCTTTGTGCTGATCGGCGCGGCGACCCTGTACGCCGGCGATTACCGCTGGGAGACGTGGCGGCTGATCAGCGCCCGCAACAGCCGCCCGAACCTGCTGCTGGGCAAGCTGGCCACCGTGACCGGGCTGGCGCTGCTGGCCATGCTGTTCATGCTGGTTTCGGCCGTGATCGAGAACCTCATCCGCGCCGCGATCTTCGACCGCAGCGTCGTGTTCGGCGCGACCGGCGAGGCCTTCGCCCGGTTCGCGGGCCAGTTCGCCCTGTCCTGGCTGCGCATCCTGCAGTTCACGATGATGGGCATGCTGGCCGCGACCGTGACGCGCTCGCTGCTGGCGGCGCTGTTCGTGCCGATGGTGCTCGGCGTGGCCCAGTTCTTCTCGCCCAACATGCTGATGCCGATGGGGATCCTGCCGGACGCCTGGCTTGCTGTCCTGATCAACCCGGGCGCGGCGGTGGATGCGATCAGCGCCGCCATCGCCGGCGGGGAACGCGCGGCCGCCCTGTCCGACGGAATCGTCCTCAAGGCCTGGATCAGCGTGGCGCTGTGGACGCTTCTGCCGCTGGCCGGGGCCCTGGCGTGGTTCCGCAAGCAGGATCTGTCCAAGGAATAGGTCATGCTGTCTCCGCTCCTCCTGTCCCTGGCGCTCGTCTCGCAGCCGATGCAGGAGGCGCGCCCGCAGGAGGCGGAGCCGGTCACCCGGCTGGAGGATGTGGTCGTCGACGCCCGGGCGCTGGAGACCATGGCCCGGGACTTCATCGACGACGTCGCGGCCCCGACCCGTCGCCGGGGCCTGGCGCGCTGGAACAGGCCGCTCTGCGTGGGCGTCGCCAATCTGCACCGCGATGTCGCCCAGGCGGTCGTGGACCGGATCTCGGACGTCGCCGACGCCCTGGGCGTGCAGACCGAGGCTCCGGGTTGCGAGGCCAATGTGCTGATCATCGCCGCGGACGACGGCGCCGCCCTGGCCCGGCTCATGGTGGAGCGGAGCCCGCGCAGGTTCGACGTCGGCAGTCTGCAGATGACCCAGGGCGACCAGGCCCTGGAGGAGTTCCAGGCCGCCGAGCGCCCGGTGCGCTGGTGGCAGATCAGCATGCCGGTCAATGAACTGGGCGAACGCGCCATCCGCCTGGCGGGAGACACGAACCCCCGGGGCGGCGGACCGACCGCGCCGAAGTTCCACGTCTCCTTCGCGTCCCGCATCCGCAGCGACATCCGCGACGACCTGTTCCGGACGATCATCATCGCCGACATCGACGACATCAGCGGCCTGTCGGTGCAGCAGGTGGCCGATTATCTCGCCATGGTGACCCTGGCCCAGATCGACAACGACGCCGACAGCGCGGGCTACGACACGGTGATGAACCTGTTCGAGGCCCCGGACGCGGTGTCAGGCCTGACCGAGTGGGACATGGCCTATCTGCGCGGCCTCTACACCGCCGAGCAGAACCGCCTCAACCCCGACAGCCAGGCCGGCGTGATCGCCCGTCTGCTGGCCCGCGACCGGCGGGCGGCCCAAACCGCCGAGACCGCGGCGGACTGATCGGCGCGCAAGGAAAAGGGGCGGCGAGACCAGCTCGACGCCCCTCTTTTGGCCCCAACGAGCGAAGCTTACGCCTCGTCGTCGCCCTCGATGGCGTAGACCGGACCCGAGTCCTGGCCCTTGGCGTCGACGTCGCGGTCGACGAACTCGATCACGGCCATGGCGGCGTTGTCGCCGTGGCGGTAGCCGGCCTTCATGATGCGGATGTAGCCGCCGTTACGGTCGGCGTAGCGCGGGCCGATCGTTTCGAACAGCTTGCCCACCTGCGGCACGTCACGGACGTGGCTGATGGCCTGACGGCGCGCGTGCAGGTCGCCCTTCTTGGCGAGCGTGACCAGCTTCTCGACAAAGGGACGCAGTTCCTTCGCCTTGGGCAGGGTCGTCGTGATCTGCTCGTGCTTGATCAGCGACGCAGCCATGTTGGCGAACATCGCGGTCCGGTGGCTGGCCGTACGGCCGAGCTTGCGATAGGCGGCGCCGTGGCGCATCGGGGTCTCTCCTACTCACCCTGGTTTCCACGAAAGCGGACCTGGGGTTCTCTCATTCTAACCGCTCCGCGACCCGAAAGCCTTGGGCGGAGGGTTGAAACTAGATCTGGTCGTCGAACTTCTTGGCCAGGTCTTCGATGTTTTCGGGTGGCCAGTTCGGCACGTCCATGCCGAGCGACAGGCCCATCGTCGCGAGAACTTCCTTGATCTCGTTCAGCGACTTCCGGCCGAAGTTCGGGGTGCGAAGCATCTCGCCCTCGGTCTTCTGGATCAGGTCGCCGATGTAGACGATGTTGTCGTTCTTCAGGCAGTTGGCCGAACGGACCGACAGCTCGAGCTCGTCGACCTTCTTGAGCAGGGCCGGGTTGAACGGCAGGTCGGGCTTGCCGTCCGCCTGTTCGACCGCCTTCTTGGGCTCGTCGAAGGTGATGAAGATCTGCAGCTGGTCCTGCAGGATGCGCGAGGCGTAGGCCACCGCGTCAACCGGCGAGACGGCGCCGTTGGTCTCGACCTCGAGGATCAGCTTGTCATAGTCCAGCGACTGACCCTGGCGGGTCGGCTCGACGCGATAGGCGACGCGCTTGACCGGCGAATAGAGGGCGTCGACCGCGATCAGGCCGATCGGGGCGTCTTCCGGACGGTTCAGCTCGGAGGCGACGTAGCCCTTGCCGTTCTGGACCGTCAGCTCCATGCGCACCGAGGCGCCGTCGTCCAGCGTGCAAATGACGTGATCCGGGTTCAGCACCTCGATGTCCGACGGGACGTCGATCTGGCCGGCCGTCACCGCGCCGGGGCCGGTGGCGCGCAGGGTCATGCGCTTGGGGCCTTCAGCGTGCATGCGCAGGGCCAGCTGCTTGATGTTCAGCACGATGTCGACGACGTCTTCCCGCACGCCTTCCAGCGACGAGAATTCGTGGACGACGCCGTCGATCTGGATGGCGGTCACGGCCGCGCCTTGCAGCGACGACAGGAGAACGCGGCGCAGGGCGTTGCCGAGCGTCACGCCGAAGCCGCGTTCCAGGGGCTCGGCGACCAAGCGCGCCTTGCGCAGCGGGTCGGAGCCGGCCTCGATCTGCGGCTTCTCGGGACGGATCAGCTCTTGCCAGTTACGTTCGATCATGGATGTCCCTCGAAAACGGAGTTCGCCGGTCCCTCGCTCCTCGTCAGGGGCGGCAGGACCGGCGGAGAAATAGTCGGTCGTGTCGCTTAGACGCGGCGGCGCTTGGGCGGACGGCAACCGTTGTGCGGCATCGGCGTGACGTCGCGGATGGTGGTGATGGTCATGCCGGCGGCCTGCAGGGCGCGCAGGGCCGACTCACGGCCGGAGCCGGGACCCGAGACGTTGACTTCGAGCGTCTTCACGCCGTGTTCGCCGGCCTTCTTGGCGGCGTCCTCGGCGGCCATCTGGGCGGCGTACGGGGTCGACTTGCGCGACCCCTTGAAGCCCATGTGACCGGCGGACGACCAGGAGATGGCGTTCCCCTGCGCGTCGGTGATGGTCACCATGGTGTTGTTGAAGGACGCATTCACGTGGGCGACGCCCGAGGTGATGTTCTTGCGCTCGCGCTTCTTTACGCGACCCGGTTCCTTGGCCATGTGTCTGTCTTACTTCTTCTTGCCGGCGATCGGCTTGGCGGGGCCCTTGCGGGTGCGGGCGTTGGTGTGCGTGCGCTGGCCGCGGACCGGCAGGCCCTTGCGGTGACGCATGCCACGGTAGCAGCCCAGGTCCATCAGACGCTTGATGTTCATGGACAGCTCACGGCGCAGGTCGCCTTCCACGACAAACTTGGCGATCTCGTCGCGCAGCTTCTCGAGTTCGTTGTCGTCCAGGTCCTTGACCTTCTTGTTGGTCGCCACGCCAGCGGCTGCGCAGATCTTCTGCGAGCGCGGACGGCCGATGCCGTAGATTTCGGTCAGGCCGATGACGGCGTGCTTATGGTTGGGGATGTTAACCCCTGCAATACGTGCCATTCGTTATTCCTCGAAATTAACCTTGACGCTGCTTGTGACGCGGCTCCACGCAGATGACGCGGACCACACCCTTGCGCTTGATGATCTTGCAGTTGCGGCAGATGCGCTTGACTGAAGCGTTAACTTTCATTTTGCACTCTCTTCGGTTCGATTACTTAAATTGTTTTACTTGGTGCGGAACACAATGCGGGCCCGCGACAGGTCATACGGCGTCAACTCCACCGTGACCTTGTCGCCGGGCAAAATGCGGATGTAATTCATGCGCATTTTACCCGAGATATGGCCCAGCACCACGTGGCCGTTTTCCAGCTTCACGCGAAAGGTCGCGTTTGGGAGATTCTCGAGAATCTCCCCCTGCATTTGGATGACGTCGTCTTTTGCCATTCGTTCTCCGTGCCACCCTTAGCGGGTCGGCAGACCGCCCTTGAAGTTCGCCTTGCGCAGCAGCGATTCATATTGCTGCGACATCACGTAGTTCTGCACCTGGGCCATGAAATCCATCGTCACCACCACGATAATGAGCAGCGACGTGCCGCCGAAGTAGAAGGGAACCTTCCACTGGGCTTGCATGAATTCCGGCAGCAGGCACACCGCAGTGATGTACGCCGCGCCAGCCAGGGTCAGGCGCATCAGGATCTTGTCGATGTAGCGTGCAGTCTGCTCGCCCGGACGGATGCCCGGAACAAACGCGCCGCTCTTCTTCAAGTTGTCCGCCGTTTCCTTGCTGTTGAATACCAGCGCCGTGTAGAAGAAGCAGAAGAACACGATCGCCACCGCGTACAGCAAAGCATGGATCGGCTCGCCAGGTCCCATCGACGCCGCCAGGTCCTTCAGGAACCCGATCACCGGGTTCGTCGAGTCCTTGCCGCGCGTGAACCAGTCGACGATCGTCGCCGGGAACAGGATGATCGACGAGGCGAAGATCGGCGGAATCACGCCGGCCATGTTCAGCTTCAGCGGCAGGTGGCTGGTCTGGCCACCGTACACCTTGTTGCCGACCTGGCGCTTGGCGTAGTTCACGAGGATCTTGCGCTGGCCCCGCTCGACGAACACCACCGCGTACGTCACCAGTGCCACGATCAGCACGATGAAGATGGCCGCGATGCTGCTGATCGAACCGTTGCTCACCAGGGAGAACAAGCCACCCAGTGCGCTCGGCAGACCG
>NZ_DASPMM010000024.1:0-109231 GCF_035627055.1 Brevundimonas sp.
CAAGCAGAGGCCATCCATCGACCTCCGCGAGGACCCCCGGAGTCTCCGCCCCCGGGCTTCATCGCTCGACCACAGCCCGCCGCCATCGAGGAGCGTGGATCCGACGCCCTCCCCACCGACGGGATGGGTCAATTATGCGCCTCCCGGATGCTGTGCGCAGGAGAGGGGGCTTAGCAGCAGGTCATGTCGTTGATCCTGCTGGATATTGGCTCGCTGAACCCGACTATGGATTCCCGGATTGTCAGCACAGCGTCATGCCGGTCCGTCTCCTCCCTGTCGTGAAGCGATGGGGAGGGGGACCGCGAAGCGGTGGAGGGGTGGAGGGGTGGCGTCCAGAGCACGACCTCTGAGTGATCGGCGGACCCCTCCACCATTCCGGCTGGTCGCCGGAATGGTCCCCCTCCCCATTCGCGAGCGAACGGGGAGGAGACGAGAAGCAGCGGCGCTCCTGACAGCTTCGGGCTCGCGCGCGCCGCCTTGTCCCGGGATGACGAAAGAAGAAAGGGGCTCGCTCCCTTCGTGTCCTTCGCGCCTCCTTCGTGGCCTTGGTGATGAACCTGCCGGCGGCGGCTCCCTCGGCAGAGTGGTCGCCATGCGGTTGATCGTCGGCCCCGCCCCTCCACCCTGCTTCGCAGGATCCCCCCTCCCCATCGCTGCGCGACGGGGAGGCGACGGACGGCGCCGCGCGCCCCTCGGCGGAACGGGGAGGCGCGACCGGGTGTTCCGTCTGGGTCGGGGTCTGAGGGAGATGCGCGATGCGATGCCTGTTGACCATGACGGCGGTCGGCGCCTGCGGCCTGATGATGGCCGGCTGCGCCACGACCGACACCTACGCCTCGGCGTGCGAGCGGGATTACGCCCAGAACCGGAACCGGGCCATGGCGGCCGGGGCGGTGCTGGGCGGGGCCATCGGCGCGGCCGTGGCGGGCAGCGAGGACCGGGAGGCCGGGGCGGCCATCGGCGCCGCGGCCGGCTATCTGATCGGCCGCGAATTGTCGGAAGAGGACGATCCCTGCGGCTACGGCTTCGGCGGCTACAACAACGACGGCCGCTATGGCCGCGAACGGGTGTACTGGCGCGACGGCGACCGGCGCTGGTGAGGGAACGGAGCCCGCGCCCGCCGGTTGTCGCGGCGGAGGACTTCATGACCCATCTCAAGACCGTTCTGACCGCCGCCGCCGTCGCCGCAGGCCTCGCCGCCTGCAACAACCCCGAGTCCGCGCCCGAGCCGGAGAACGAGGCCGTGGCCGAGGCCATGCCGGAGACGCCGGACATGAGCGACACGACCGCAGGCGACGCCCCCACGCCCCCGGCGACCGGCGCGGCCCCCGCCGCCGGGGCCGAAGGGACCACCGCGCCCGAAAAGGCGCCCGCCTACTGAGCCGCCGCTGGCCCGACGCGCAGGAAATCGTTTACTTCCCCGTGCAACTTGGCGCCGGGGGAGACGACCGGCGCGCGCCCGGGCGCTTTCCGCGGTGACCGAGGGGGGACGTGAATGCGCTGGATCCGGAAGCTGGTCAGACGCCTGAAATGCAAACGCCACCGCTGGCGGCCGGACCGCCGGCGCGAAGGCGGGGAATTCTGCGACCTGTGCGGCGCGCACCGGCTGGCGCCGGCGGGGAAGTGACGAGGCGCCCGGTGCGCGAGGCCTAGGGGCCGCCCGCCACGGCGCCGACGGCCGCCATGGCCAGGGCTTCCAGATCGACGAGGCCATAGACGGTCAGGCCGCCTTCGACCTCGGTGACGATGAGCGTCTCGCCGGCCTCGGCCTGGCGCTGCAGCTCGCTCCGCAGCGCCTCCGCGACCTGGGCTTCCATGTCGGCCATCTGATCTCCTCCGGCGCCCCGGGCGGGTTCCGGAGATGAAACGCGTCTGGGCCGAACGGGGTCCGTCCGCCTAGCCGAACCGCCGCCGGTGGTCGGCGCTGCGCAGGGTGGAGCGGATGAAGTCGGCGGGCGGGTCGGTCTCGGCCAGCACGGCTTCCTTGATGGCGCGGGGCTCGCCGAACAGGTGGCCCTGGCCGACGGAGATGTCGAGTTCGAGGATGTCGACGATCTGGCGCTCGGTCTCGCATTTCTCGGCGATCAGCTCGATGCCGTAGCGGCGGGTGACGCCTGCGAAGTCGGCGGCGGAGATGTCGCGCAGGGCCGGCAGGGCCGAGGCGGCGTCGGTGTCGAGCAGGGTCTCGATCAGCAGGTCGGCGGCGACCTTCATGAACTTGACGTCGGAACGCTGAAGATCCGCGAAGTCGAGGTCGAGGGTCTGGACCTTGTCGATCGAGAAGCGGAAGCCGAGGTCGGCCAGCTTGGCCATGTTGCGGGCCTCGACGGCGCCGCGGGCGTCGAACGTGGCCTGGCCCAGTTCGAAGATCAGGGCCTGGTTGAGGTCGCGGTTCTCGCTGAGGAAGTCGAGGAACTGCGGGAAGAAGGTCTCGTCGCCGAGCGAGGACAGGGCGACGTTGCAGAAGACGCCGACCTTGCGGTCCTGACGGGCGAGGCGGCGGACGATCTGGGCGCAGCGGAACAGCAGCAGGTTGTCGATGGCCGGGACCAGGCCCTCGCCCTCGGCGACGGAGAGGTATTCGGCCGGCATCATCACCCGGTCGTCGGCGGCGCGCAGGCGGGTGAAGCTCTCGTAGAAGATGGTCCGGCGCTGGGGCAGGGAGACGACCGGCTGCAGGTAGAGATCGACGCGGTTCTCGGCGAGGGCCTCGTGGATGGTCTGGAGCAGGGCGTTGGACTGCTGCTGGTGGCGGGCTTCGTAGGGGTTGGCTGCGGCCGGTTGGGCGATGCGCTGGTCGATCGACTCGCTCATCTGCTGGATCAGGGATTCCAGCATGCGCACCTCGCCCGAGAGCTGCTCGGTCGAGGAGAGGGCGCCGCTCTCGATGGCCTGGGCCAGTTCGGTCAGGGCCCCCTGGGTGGACTCCATGGCGTCGGCGAGCAGGCGGTGGGCGTCGCGGACCTGGTCGATCTCCTTCTTCAGGGCGGCGCGCTCGGCCTTGCCGGAGACCAGGGTGTGGATCGCCGCCAGCAGGCCCAGGGTGGCGATGCCGGCGGCCGCGCCCGCCCCGGCCCCGAGACCGGCGCGCCAGACGAAGGCGCCCGCCGTCATGGACAGGAACAGGTAGCCGAAGAACAGGAAGCCTTGAGTCAGGGCGCGCATGGAAACGGTTGTTCCGCCTTCCCGGATGGAATCGCCCGAGTATCGGGGTATCACGGCAGTTCGCCTAGCGTTCGTGCACGGATTCTCCCCAGGCTTCGAGGTTAACGATGGAATTGTTCGATCTGACCGGCCAGGTCGCCGTGGTCACCGGCTCCTCGCGCGGCATCGGCAAGGCCATTGCCGAGCGGCTGGCCGAGCACGGGGCCCGGGTGGTGATCTCGTCGCGCAAGGCGGGGCCGTGCGAGGAGGTCGCGGGCGCGATCAATGCGAAGCATGGCGAGGGCCGGGCCATCGCGGTCACCGCCAATATCGCTTCCAAGGAGGAGCTGCAGAGGCTGGTCGACGAGACCAACGCCGCCTTCGGGCGGATCGACATCCTCGTCTGCAACGCCGCGACCAACCCCTATGCGGGGCCGATGGCGGGGATCAACGACGAGCAGTTCGGCAAGATCCTGCAGAACAATGTGGTCTCGAACCACTGGCTGATCCAGATGGTCGCGCCGCAGATGCTGGAGCGGAAGGCCGGGTCGGTGATCATCGTGTCGTCGATCGGCGGCCTGAGGGGCAACGCCCTGATCGGCGCCTACAACATCTCCAAGGCGGCCGACATGCAGCTGGCCCGCAACCTGGCGGTGGAGTGGGGGCCGTCGAACGTGCGGGTCAACTGCATCGCCCCGGGCCTGGTGCAGACCAACTTCGCCAAATACCTGTGGGAGAACCCGGAGCTGCTGAAACAGGTGACGGACCCCGCCCCGCTGAAGCGCATCGGCCAGCCGGACGAGATCGCCGGGGCGGCGGTGTATCTGGCGTCGAAGGCGTCGAGCTACATGACCGGCCAGACGCTGGTGGTGGACGGCGGGATCACCGTTGCCTGGTGAGGGCGCGAACCGGGTGTCGTTCCGCCAGGACCTGATCTGGCGGCTGGAGGCTGCGGGCTTCGCGGGCTTCGTCGGCTTCATGCGGCTGCTCGGGGTCGAGCGGGCGTCGGGGCTGGGCGGCTGGCTGCTGAGAACGCTGGGGCCGAGGACGGGGACGCAGCGGACCGTGCTGCGCAACCTGCGCATCGCCTTTCCGGAGATGACCCCGGCCGAGCGCGAGGCGCTGGCGCTGGCGCAGTGGGAGCAGACCGGGCGCGCCTTTGCGGAGACGGCGGTGATGGAGCGGCTGGTGGCCGAGGACCGCATCGAGGTGGTCGGGCGCGAGCGGCTGGAGGCCATTCGGGACAGCGGCCGGCCGGTGGTCTTCGTCGGCGGCCATTTCGCCAATATCGAGACGCTGGCGGCGACCATCGTCGGGGCGGGGGTGCCCTGCCAGATCACCTATCGCGCCGCCAACAACCCCTATGTCGACGCCCAGATCATCGCGGCGCGGGCGCGCTACGGGGTGAAGCTGTTCGCGCCGAAGGGCGGCGAGGGCGCGAGGGAACTTCTGGAAGGGATGGCGCGGGGCGAGTCCGTGGCCCTGATGAACGACCAGAAATTCTCGGAAGGGCCGGAGGTCGAGTTCTTCGGCCAGCCGGTCAATGCGGCGCCGGGGCCGAGCCGGCTGGCCCTGAGGTTCGGGACGGTGCTGCAGCCGATGTCGGTGGTGCGGTTGCCGGGGGTGCGCTTCCGCCTGACCGTCTACGAACCGATCGCGCTGGAGAAGACCGGCGACCGGCCGGCCGACATCGCGCGCGGGGTGCAGGCGATCACCCGCTTCATCGAGGACCGGGTGCGCGAGAGCCCGGTGGACTGGTTCTGGGTCCACAAGCGCTGGCCCGACCGGGTCTACGCCGCGCTGAGGGCGGAGGACGCCTAGACGGTGACGATGCTGGAGGCGTCGGTGGCGGGCTCGCGCGCCGCGTCGGTGGCGCGCCGGAACGGACCGCGGAAATGGGACGGCGAGGCGCGGCGGCGGTCGGGGCCGAAATAGCCCTCGGTCTTGACGAAGGGCCGGGGCTTCCAGATCACCGACTGGATGCGGTCGAGCACGCCCTTGGCGGTGATCGGCTTGGCGAGGAATTCGGTGACGCCGGCGTCGCGGGCCTCATAGACGCGCTGCTTGCCGGAATGGCCGGTCATCATGATGATCGGCAGGTAGGGATTGGCGCTGTCGGGGCTGTTGCGGACCAGGCGGGTGAACTCGACGCCGTCCAGCGGGAACATGTTGTAGTCGACGATGGCCAGATCGACCGCGTGGTCGCGCAGCATCTGCAGGCCCGCGCCGCCGTCCCCGGCCTCCAGCACCTTCTTGATGCCGGCCGACTTCAGCACGGCCGAGGCGATCGTCCGCATGTGCGGATTATCGTCGACGAGCAGGATCTGAAGGGCGGCGAGGGACGTCATGGGAGTGGCCGAAAAGGCGCCCTGCGGCGCGTGAATGCTGAATCCTAGGGGCCGATTGCTTACCGGTCCATGACTGACCATTGATCAGGAAACAGAGTAATCGCTTACACGCTGTCAGGTTGTCACGAGAAGCGACGGGTCCATGTTGCGGTTGCGCCATTTCATGCGCCAGCACAGGTGCGGACCGGTGGCGCGGCCGCTCATGCCGACCTTTCCGAGCGAATCACCGCGGCGCACGTCCTGACCGGCGCGGACCTCGAGACGGGACTGGTGCAGATAGGCGGTGATCAGGCCCTGGCCGTGGTCGATCAGGGTCAGGCCGCCCTCGAAATGCAGGTCGGGCTCGGCCAGGGTGACGCGGCCGTCGGCGGGGGCCCGGATCACGGTCCCGACCGGCGCGGCCAGGTCGATGCCGTAGTGAGGCCGGGCCGGCGTGCCGTTGAGGACGCGCTGGGCGCCCCAGCGGCTGGTGACCCGAAAGGCCTCAAGCGGCCAGACGAAGCCGTCGCGGAACTGGTCGGCGTCGAGGCGGCTGGCGAAGCCCTCGGTCTTCAGCTCGACCTCGCGGGCGATGCGGGCCAGCAGGGCCGGGTCGGAGGGCTGGACGGTGGCGGGCGGCAGGCCGTCGATGCGGGTGCTGGGGAAGTCGCCGGGGGCGATCTGCAGCGTCCGCCGCGCGGAACGGCCGCCGGCGCGGACCTCGATCTCGGTGCTGGACGGGGCGTCGCGGTCGAAGCCGACGAAGAAGGCGCCGCTGGCGGAGGCGGCGGTCAAAGCCTCGCCGTCGACAAAGACCAGGGCGCGCGGCCAGGTGCGGCCGATCACATGGCCGCCCTGGACCAGGGGGCCGGAGAGGTCGAGGTCGCCAGCCTGCTGAAGGGCCCGGGCGGGCCCGCCGGCGGCGAGGGCCGCGGCTCCGGCGAGGAGGGCGCGGCGGTCGGGGATCATCGGGCCGGGATCATCCGCTGCAGGGCCTCGCCGGGACCGGCGTAGGCTTCCTGGCGCGTCGCGGACCAGTAGCGGAGGATTTCCAGCGGGATGGGCTTGCCGCTGACGGCGCAGGTCACGAAACGGCCGCGCTTGAGCACGGCGAACTCGCCATCGGCGAAGTGGAGAGTGGCGGGTTCGGCGTCAGGCTCGGTCATGGGTCGAGGCTAGCCCGGCGGCCGCGACGGCGCCAAGGCTTTCGCCTGTCAGAACAGGTCGCCCTGCCCGGGCGGCGGCGCCTTGGGCCGGGGCGGCGGCGCCGGTCTGGGACGGGCGGGCGGGGGGCTGTCGCCGTCGCCGTCGATGCGGGCCCCGCGCGAGCCGTCGGCGAAGACGAGGCGAACGGTCTGGCCCGGCCGGAGGGCGGCGGCGGCGGCGATCATGGCCCCCGCGTCGTCCTCGACGCGGGCGAAGCCCGGCTTGGGCCGCTTCGGGTCGAGGCTGGACAGGGCGCGGGCGAGGGCGGCGAGGCGGGTGCGGTCGTGATCGAGCCGGCGCGCCATCGTCGGGGCGAAGCGGGCCGAGGTGGCGCCGAGGCGGTCGCGGCGGCGTTCCAGCGCGCGGTCGAGCACCCCCCGCGACAGGCGGCCGGCGACGGTGATCAGCTGGCGCTCGTGGACCGCGACATTGCGGTGCAGGGCGGAGCCGAGGCGGCTGCCGGCGTGGTCCAGCCGCTGGCGCGGCAGGGCCAGCAGGTCCTCGGGCCGGGCCGGCAGGCCGCGTTCGACGGCGCGCAGACGGGTGCGGCGCTCCTCGATCAGCCGGCCGCCGGCGCGCACCAGCCGACGGTCGAGGTCGAGCACGGCGGCGCGCAGGTCGGCCAGCACGGGGGTGGCGATCTCGGCGGCGCCGGTGGGCGTGGGGGCGCGGCGGTCGGAGACGAAGTCGATCAGGGTGGTGTCGGTCTCGTGCCCGACGGCGGAGATGATCGGGATGCGGGCGGCGGCGACGGTGCGCGCCAGCCCCTCGTCGTTGAAACACCACAGGTCCTCGACCGAGCCGCCGCCGCGGGCGACGATCAGCAGGTCGGGGCGGGGGATGGGACCGCCGGGCTTCAGCGCGTCGAAGCCGCGGATGGCGTTGGACACCTGGCCGCAGGCGGCCTCGCCCTGGACCACGACCGGCCAGACGATGACATGGCAGGGCCAGCGCTCGGCGATGCGGTGCAGGATGTCGCGGATCACGGCGCCGGTCGGGCTGGTGATGACGCCGATGACCGTCGGGAAGGTCGGGATCGGCTGTTTGCGGGCCGGGTCGAACAGGCCCTCGCCCTGGAGCTTGCCCTTAAGCCGCTCCAGCTGGGCCAGCAGGGCGCCGGCGCCGGCGGCCTCCATGGTCTCGATGACGATCTGGTAGGAGGAGCGGGCGGGATAGGAGGTGATCTTGCCGGTGACGATGACCTCGAGCCCCGTTTCCGGCTGGACGCCGAGGCCGCGCGCCTGACCCTTCCAGACCACGCCGTCGATGCAGGCCTTGTCGTCCTTGAGGGTCAGATAGACATGGCCGGAGGCGTGGCGGTTGACCTTGGAGATCTCGCCGCGCAGCCGGACATGGCCGAAGCGGTCCTCGAGCGTGCGCTTCAGCGCGAACGACAGCTCGGAAATCGACAGGGGCGGATTGTTGTCGCGCGGCGCCGCCGGTTCGTCGGCCGGGCCCTCGAAGACGTAGGAGTCGTCGCTCATGGGGGAATGGTAGCGGCAGGGCGGCGCGGGGGGAATGCCGGCGGCTGTGGGGCGGACATCAAACCCGAACGGCCCGGGTTACGGGCCTTTAAGACAGGTCTTCTATGGGTGCTCCATGACCGGACTTGCCGCCCTCTCCATTCTGATCGTGGATGACAGTCCGCAGATGCGGGCGATCACGGCGTCGGTTCTCGAAGGCGTCGGCGTCCGCAACATTCTGGAGGCGGGTGATGCGGCCTCGGGGTTGGGCGTTCTGCGGTCCGAGCCGGTGGACGTCGTCGTCGTCGACTACAAGATGGCCCCTTTGAACGGCACCGAGTTCGTCCGGCTCGTCCGCAACAGTCCGGATTCCCGGGACCCGTTCGTTCCCATCATCATGCTGACCGGCCATGCAGACCGGCGCCGCATCTATGAGGCGAGGGACGCCGGGGTGTCCGAGTTTCTCGTCAAGCCCGTGACCGCCAAGGCGCTGATCGGCCGGTTGGAAATGCTGATCCTCAAGCCCCGTCCGTTCGTGAAGCTCGACGGCTATTTCGGACCCGATCGTCGCCGGATCAATCGGCCGGATGGCGCGGAGCGCCGACGCGCGACGGACCAGAGGCTGACCATCGATATCGACTAGAGCCGCCCGCGAGGCGGCGTTTCGCACAAGGGCGCCGGCGCGGCAGGCCCTGCCGGGGGCAATCGCCCCGGATCATCGCCGGCGACCAAGGACCGCCGTTCAGCCCTCGAGCGGGATGATGAAGACGCGGTCGTAGTTCGAGGGACCGTCGTAGCGGGGCAGGGCGACGTAATCGTCGCCCGAATGCTCCATCACCTCGCGGGCCAGCCGGTTGAAGGCGGCGCGATCGCCCCTTCGCCGCGGCAGCACGACAAAGCCTTCGTCCGATTTCTCCACCGCGTGGGACGGCCCCCCGTCCCTCAGCGACTGCAGAAACACGCCCATGGCACGCCTCCGTCGATCAGGATTGGACGCCAAATCAGCCACAAAGCGGCGCGGCAGGCAACATCATGGGTTAACCGGACGGCGCGAGCTCCCTCACATCCGCGCGAGCGAAGCCGGGCTTTTCGGGGCTGTGCGGGGCCTGGATGGCGGCGGAACGCTTGACCGCCTTCGCGGGTGCGGTCATTGCGCGGGGGATGAACATCCTGCTGGTGGGATCGGGCGGACGCGAGCACGCCCTGGCGTGGAAGATCGCCCAGTCGCCCCTCGTGCGGCGGCTGGTCATCGCGCCCGGCAACCCGGGCATGGACAAGCTGGGCGAGCGGGTCGCGCTGAAGGTCACCGACGCCGACGGCCTGTGCGCCCTGGCGCGCGAGATGAAGGCCGATCTGGTGGTGGTGGGGCCGGAGACGGCGCTGGAGGCGGGTCTCGCCGACCGGCTGGCCACGGCGGGAATTCCCTGCTTCGGACCGACCAAGAAGGCGGCCCAGCTCGAGACCTCCAAGGCCTTCTCCAAGGCCTTCATGGAGCGGCACGAGATCCCCACGGCGGGATACGGCGTCTATGAGCGGCTGCACGAGGCGCGGCAGGCCCTGTCGGTGTTCAAGCCGCCCTATGTGATCAAGGCCGACGGGCTGGCGGCGGGCAAGGGCGTGGCCATCTGCGCCAACAGCCGCGACGCCGAGGGCGAGATCGAGCGGATGCTGGGCGGCCGCTTCGGCACGGCCGGGGCGCGGGTGGTGATCGAGGAGTTCATGGACGGCGAGGAGGGCTCGCTGTTCGCGGTCTGCGACGGGCAGCGGGCGCTGCTGCTGGGCGGGGCGCAGGACCACAAGCGGGCCTATGACGGCGACCTGGGGCCGAACACGGGCGGCATGGGCAGCTATTCGCCGGCCCCGGTGTTCACGCCGGCGCTGGTCGAGGCGGCGGAGCGGGACATCGTCCAGCCGGTGATCGCCGGCATGGCGCGCGAGGGGATGCCGTATCGCGGGGTGCTGTACGCCGGGCTGATGGCCACCGAGGCCGGGCCCAAGGTGGTCGAGTTCAACGCCCGCTTCGGCGATCCGGAATGCCAGGTGCTGATGATGCGGCTGGAGGGGGACATCGTGCCCCTGCTGCTGGCCTGCGCGCGCGGCGACCTGAGCCGGGTCGCGCCGCCGGAGTTCCTGCCGGAGACGGTGATCTGCGTGGTGCTGGCCGCCAGCGGCTATCCCGACAGTCCGTTGGAGGGGTCGATCATCCGCGGGGCCGAGCAGAATTTCGGCCCGCACGTGCAGGTGTTCCATGCCGGGACCCGGCGGCAGAAGGACGGGCAGCTGGTCGCGGCCGGGGGGCGGGTGCTGAACGTCTGCGCCCGGGGCAAGGACATCGCCGAGGCGCGCCAGCGGGCCTATGCCGCGATCAAGAAGATCGACTGGCCGGGCGGCTTCCACCGCACCGACATCGGCTGGCGGGCGATGGAGCGGGAGCAGGGCTCCGCCGGGGGTTGACGCACACTGAACCTTGTTCGCGCCCGCGCATTGCAAAGGTTGGAGCGGCAGGGAGCGACCGGGATGCAAAGTCTTCGAGCGGGGGCGTCGGCGGCGGAGGGCGCGGTTCACGGCATCCTGCTGGCCTTTCCCATCGCCCTGTTCACCACCGCCTTGATCACCGACATCGCCTATCTGCGCACGGCGCAGGTGCAGTGGACCAATTTCTCAAGCTGGCTGATCGCGGGCGCCCTCGTCGGCGGCGGAGCGGTGCTGGCGTGGAGCCTGATCCGGCTGCTGTTCGCGTGGCGGACGCCTGCGCGCCGCGTACGGATGGTCTACGCGGCGGTGGTCGCTGTGATGTGGGTGCTCGGCCTGATCAACGCCTTCAAGCACAGCCAGGACGCCTGGACTTCGGTCGGGGCGTTCGGGGTGACGCTGTCGCTGATCTGCACCCTGCTGGCGCTGGCGGCGGGGGTGATCGCCTTTTCCGGCCGGCTGGACCGGGAGGTGATCCGATGATCCGCTCGATCACATGCGCCGTCGCCGTGCTGGCGCTGGCGGCCTGCGGGCGCAGCGACCCGGGGCTGGACCAGACCGGGCCAGAGCCGGACCTGCCGGGCGTTCGCCAGACGCTGCTGCCGCCGATGAAGATCGCCAAGCCGATCGGCTGGGGCGACGCCCTGCCGACCGTGCCGACGGGCTATACAGTCACGGCCATGGCCACGGACCTGCAGATTCCGCGGCAGATGCTGGTCCTGCCGAACGGCGACATCCTGGTGGCCGAGGGGCGGGGCGGCGGGGCGCCGGCGCTGCGACCCAAGGACGTCATCGCCGGGGTGATCAAGAAGCAGGGCAACACCAAGGTCGCGAGCGGCAACCGCATCACGCTTCTGCGCGACGCAGACAACGACGGGCGGCCGGAGGTGCGGAGCGTCTTCATCGACAATCTGAACGCGCCGTACGGTCTCGCCTTCGTGGAAGGCTATCTCTACGTCGCCGAGCAGGACGCCCTGGTGCGCTTCCCGTACCAGCCGGGCCAGACGCGGATCACCGCCGCGGCGGAGGAGGTGACGAAGCTCCCGTCGCAGATCAACCACCACTGGACCAAGTCACTGGCGGCAAGCGCCGACGGCCAGACGCTGTATGTGGGCATCGGCTCGAACAGCAATATCGGCGAGCGCGGGCTGGCGCTGGAAGAGGAACGGGCGGTGGTCTGGGCCATCGACCGCACGACCGGAGCCCGTCGGACGGTGGCGCGGGGCATTCGCAACCCGACCGCGCTGGCGATCGAGCCGACGACGAGCGCCTTGTGGGCGGTGGTGAACGAGCGCGACGAGATCGGCCCGCAGCTGGTCCCCGACTACCTGACCTCTGTCCGGGAGGGCGGCTTCTACGGCTGGCCCTACAGCTACTGGGGCCAGAACATCGATCCGCGCGTGCGGCCGCAGAAGCCCGAATTGGTGGCCGCCGCGATCCGGCCGGACTATGCGCTGGGGTCGCACGTGGCGGCGCTGGGCCTGTCCTTCGCGCGGGACGGCGGGTTCGGCGGGGCCTTCTCGGAAGGCGCCTTCGTCGGCCAGCACGGCAGCTGGAACCGGCAGGATATCTCGGGCTACCGGGTGGTGTGGGTGCCGTTCGCGAACGGGCGGCCGAGCGGCAAACCGGTCGACTTCGTCACGGGGTTCCTGACCGATCAGGGCCAGGCGAGGGGCCGGCCGGTGGGCGTGGTGTTCGATCCGGCGCGGCGCATCCTGCTGGTCGCGGATGACCTGTCGAACACGGTCTGGCGGATCGCGCCTCGCGCCGCGGCGGCGCCCAGGCCCGCGCCCTAGACCATTTTTGCTTCAGGTCGGATCGACCTGAATCCAAAAAATGGTCCAGGCTCAATGCTGGAGCGAAATCTGAGCCGAGTTGGACTGCGTCCAACTCAACCGATTTCGCTCTAGGCCCAGGCGAAGAGGAGGCGGCCCTCGCCCATGCGCTCGCGCAGCACCGGCAGGTCGTGGTGGGCGACGGAGAAGCAGCCGTAGCTGCGGCCCAGCTTGCCTTCGCGGGCGAGGAAGTCCGGGTCGGCGTAGTCGGCGCCGTGGACGATGATGGCGCGCTCGCGGGCCAGGTTGTTGGTGTACTCCAGCCCGTCGAGCAGGACGTTCGGCCCCTGCTGGGCGCCGAAGCCGGCGCCGGCGGTGGCGTAGGCGCCGACCGAGGACATGTAGCTGTCGGGGGTATTGGAGAACTGCTGGGCGAAGCCGGTGTGGGCCGGGTCGGAGCCGCGGCCGTGGCTGGTGCGCATCAGGGTGACGGCGCCGCCGTGCAGGTCGACCTCGTAGAGCCGCTCGTCGCCGGAGAATTTCTTGAAGTCGACCAGGTACATGCGGTCGCGACGGGTGATCCTGCCCTGATGGATGTCGAGAGCGGCCATGGCCCGGTCCATCAGCTCCTGGCGCACCGAGCCGCGCGGATCGAGCGGGCGGGTGGAGTTGAGCTGGGAGGTGATGATCTCGGGGGCGCGTCCGACCTGGATCGTCGGGGTCGGCGGGACCTGCACCTGGGCGAGGCCGGCGACCGGCCGGGCCGCCGCGGTGGCGCACCCCGACATCAGAGCCGCGCCGCCCAGAATGAATCCACGTCTCGCCAACTGCATGCGACGCCCCTCGCACGTTCAAGAAGTCACGGGTTGTTTCAAATCGTGACCCGCGTAGCAACCTGAGCCTTGGCGCGGATCGTAGGCGGACTAAGGTGAACAAGCCGTTCGGGGAGGGTTTCGTGAAGTCGATCACAGCGCTGTTGGCGGCGACCGCCATATTCCTGTCGGGCGCGGCCGCGGCGCAAACGCCCGCCCTCGCACCGGTTTCCCCCGCCGAGGGAACCACGTTCGTGCAAGTGGGGCGGCTTCTGGCCGACCCGGCGAATGGTTCCATCCTGCGCGATAAAACTCTCGTGATCAGGGGCGGCCAGGTCGTGGAAATCCGCGACGGCTTCGTCGGGGAGGGGCGGATCGTCGATCTGCGCGACTCCTTCGTGCTGCCGGGGCTGATCGACAGCCATGTGCACCTCACCGGCCAGCAGAACCCGAACGGGCGGCTGGAGGAGGTCACCCAGTCCAACGCCGAACAGGCCATGGTCGGCGCGCGCTACGCCCGGCGGACGCTGATGGCGGGCTTCACCACCGTGGCCGACTTGGGCGGGAGCAACGAGGCCGTTTTCGCCCTGCGCGACGCGATCCGGCGCGGCGACGTGCCGGGACCGCGGGTGATCGCCTCGGGCCAGTCGGTGTCGATCCACGGCGGGCATGGCGACATCAACGGCTTCCGCGAGGACGTCATGCACCTGTTGTCGCCGGAGAGCGTCTGCTCGGGGCCGGAGGACTGCATGCGGGCGGTGCGGCTGCAGGTGCGCTCGGGCGCCGACATCATCAAGATCACGGCCACGGGCGGGGTGCTGTCGAACACGGCGGCGGGGCTGGGCCAGCAGTTCTCGGACGAGGAGCTGGCCGCCATCGTCGGCGCGGCGCACCGGATGGGACGACAGATCACGGCCCACGCGCACGGGGCCGACGGGATCAACAGCTTCCTGAGGGCCGGCGGCGACTCGATCGAGCACGGGACCTATCTGGACGCCGAGTCGATCCGGCTGATGCGGCGCGAGGGGGTGTGGCTGGTGCCGACCCTGATGGCGGGGGATTTCGTGGCCCGGGTGGCTTCGGGGCCGGACAATTTCCTGACGCCGGCGCAGACGACCAAGGCGCTGCAGGCCGGGCCGCTGATGCTGGAGATGGCGCGGCGGGCGCATGAGGGCGGGGTGCGGATCGCCTTCGGGACGGACAGCGGGGTGTCCGCGCATGGCGACAACGCCGGGGAGTTCGCCCTGCTGACGAGGGCCGGGCTGACGCCGCTGGAGGCGATCCAGTCGGCGACGGTCGGGGCGGCGGCGCACCTGAAGATCGAAGCGGAGGCGGGGCGGATCGCGCCGGGCATGCCGGCCGACCTGATCGCGGTGGCGGGAGACCCGCTGGCGGACGTGACCGAGCTGGAGCGGGTGCGGTTCGTGATGCGGGGCGGGGTGGTCTATCGGGAGGACTGATCCTTCTCCCCTTGAGGGAGAAGGTGCAGCCGAAGGCTGACGGATGAAGGGTCGCACCGGGCCGACCGTCCTCGTCTCGTCAGTCACACTCGGCCGGAGAGACCCCTCATCCGACCTCGCTGCGCTCGGCCAGCTTCTCCCGCAAGGGGAGAAGGAAGCGGGACATCCCCGCCTCGTCCTCGAACACCGCCGCCACCGGCCAGCTGACGACGCGCTCCCGCCACTCCGGCGGCAGGCGGGACCAGTCCTTTTCGGTGGTGATCAGCTGCGCGCCGAACTGCGCCGCGCGGTCGGCGAGGAAGCGCAGGTCCTGGTCGCGGAAGGCGGCGTGGTCTGGGAAGGGGGCGAAGTCCTTCAGGTCGGCGCCGGCGGCCTTGAGGGAGCGTTCGACCTTCCACGGCTTGGCGATGCCGGCGAACCCGACCAGCGGGCCGGGCGGCGGCGGGGCGGCGGGGTGGAGGCGGGCGATGAAGACCGGCAGGGCGGCGAAGGTCTGGACCAGTTCGGGATCGGCGGCGGGGGCGTCGGCGGGGAGCAGGATGACCACGGCGTCGGCGCGGGCGAGGCCGGCCTTGATCGGCTCGCGCATGGGCCCGGACGGGAAGACCGAGCCGTCGCCGAACGGCCATTCGTCGTTGCGGGTCTCGCCGTCGACGACGATCAGGCTGAGGGCCTTCTTCAGGGCCAGGTTCTGGTGGGCGTCGTCGAGGACGAGGGCCTGGGCCCCGGCGTCGGCGGCGGCGCGGGCGCCAGCGACGCGGTCGCGGGCGATCCAGGCGGGGCTGTCCAGCGCCAGCATCAGCGGCTCGTCGCCGACCTCGGCGGCGGTGTGGACGGCTAGATCGACGCGGGTCGGGCCTTCCAGAGAGCCGCCGTAGCCGCGCGACAGGGCGTGGGCGTCAACGCCGGCGGCGCGGAGCAGGCGCAGGACCTCGCGGGCGACCGGGGTCTTGCCGGAGCCGCCGACGGTCAGGTTGCCGATGGAGATGACGGGGACGCCCGGATCGACCGGCGTGGCGCGGGCGATGCGGCGGGCGGTGGCGGCGGCCCAGATCCACGACAGCGGCTTGAGCAGCATCCGCGTCATCGGTGCGTGGCGACGCTCGCGGTCGTACCACCAGCGGGGGGTGTTGAGCTTCATCGGCCGATCCGCGGAGGCGCGGCGGGGAGCAGCGGCGTCAGGGCGTCCCACAGGCGGTCGAGGCCGGAACCGGCTTCGGCGGCGGCCCGGCGGCCGCGCTCGCCCATGGCCCGGGCGGCCTTGTCGTCGGCGAGGAGAGGGGCGAGGACCGCGGGGAGGTCCCAAGGGGCGTCGACCACGGCGAGGCCCCCGGCCTGCACGAGCGCGTCGGCGACGGCGGCCCAGTTGGACATGTCGGGGCCGGTGACGGCGGGCTTGCCGAGGCGGGCGGGTTCGAGCGGGTTGTGGCCGCCGACGGGGGGCTTCTCCAGGGCGGCGGAGAAGCTCCCGCCCATGACCACGACATCGGCGAGGCGCAGGAACAGGCCCATCTCGCCGAGGGTGTCGGCGACGTAGAGGTCGGTGTCGCGGTCTGGCTCCCGCCCGTCGGAGCGGAGGGCGAAGCGGTAGCCGTCGCGGGTCAGGGCGGCGGCGATGGCGGCGCTGCGCTCCGGATGGCGGGGCACGAGGATCAGGCACAGGCGGTCGGCCAGCTTGTCGAGGGCGCGGACGAGGGCGATCTCCTCGCCGTCGTGGGTGCTGGCGGCGACGACCACGGGCCGGTCCCCGATCGCGGCGCTGAGGCGGGTGAAGGCGCCCGGATCATGCGGCGGAGCGGCCCCGGCGAGTTTCAGGTTCACATGACCGTCGATGCGGGCGCCGAGGCTCTCCAGACGCCCGGCGGAGGCCTCGTCCTGCGGCAGGATGCGATCGAAGGCGGAGACGATCTCGCGGGCGGCGGCGGGGAAGCGGCGCCAGCCGTCGGCGGTCTTCTCCGTGATGCGGGCGCTGGCGAGGACCAGTTTCACGCCGCGGCGGCGAGCCTCGAGGATCAGGTTGGGCCACAGTTCGCTCTCGACGAAGACGGCCGCGGTCGGCCGCCAGTGGTCGAGGAAGGCGCGCACGGCGCCGGGCGTGTCGACGGGGGCGAACTGGTGGATGACCCCGGGCGGCAGGCGTTTGGCCAGCAGGGTCGCCGAGGTCAGGGTGCCGGAGGTGACCAGAACGGTCAGGTCCGGGCGTTTGTCGCGCAGGCGCTCGACCACCGGCAGCAGGGACAGGGCCTCGCCGACGCTGACCCCGTGCAGCCAGACGAGGTCGCCGACAGGTCGGGGCAGGGAGGCGAGGCCGAGGCGCTCGTCGACCCGGGCCGGGTCTTCCTTGCCCTGTTTGGCGCGGGCGTCGAGCAGGCGCGGGGCCAGAGGCTCGATCAGGCGGGTCAGGAGCCGGTATGCGATCAGGGCGAGGCTCACGTCAGACCCGCTCCAGCCCGGTGAGGGCGTCGGCGCGCGCCTCGACGGCGTCGAGTCGCCGGGTCCAGTCGGCGGTGACCTCGGCGATGTCGCCGCCCTCGGGATAGCGGGCCAGGTCCCAGACGATCGCGCCCCTGCCGAAGGGCAGGGGCAGGACCGCCTTGTCCCAGCTGCTCAACCGGATGGCGGGGTTGCAGCTCAGACCGATGAACAGGGCCGGGACGCCCGACAGTCTGGCCATCAGCGGCAGGCCCTCGGCCATCTGTCGGGCCGGGCCGCGAGGGCCGTCCGGGGTGATGGCGAGGGCGCCGGCCTTGAGCTGGCGCAGGCCGTCGCGCAGGGCCTGGCTGCCGCCCTTGGCGCGGTCGGCCTTGTCCTTGTTGGCCGAGGAGCCGCGCACCGCCGGGAAGCCTTGGCGGGCGACGGCCTTGGCGATGAATTCGCCGTCGGCGCTCAGCGAGATCAGGGCCTTGGCGGGCGTGGCCCGGTCCAGCGGCCAGCAGGCCGGCGACAGGCCGATGCGCGAGTGCCAGAACACGGCGAGCACGCCGCCGCCCTGTTTCCAGACCTCTTCCGCGACCGGCTGGTTCTCGTGGGTCCAGCGGATGGTGGCGAAGCAGACGCGCATCCAGGCGGCGAGCAGCCAGGCGAGGACGCTCTGGATGACGGGATTGCGCAGCGGCCTCATGCGACGGTCGCGACCGTGACGGGGTCGCCGTCCAGCGACTGCTGCTTCGCCAGCCGGGCGTAGAGGCCGCCCTTCTTCACCAGCTGGGCGTGGGAGCCGGTCTCGACGATGCGCCCGGCCTCGACGACGTAGATGCGGTCGGCGTTGCGGACGGTCGACAGGCGGTGGGCGATCATCAGGGTCGCACGACCTTCCATCAGGCGTTCGAGGGCGGCCTGGACCAGCGCCTCGCTCTCGGTGTCGAGGGCCGAGGTGGCCTCGTCGAGCAGCAGGATGGGGGCGTCCTTGAGGAAGGCGCGGGCGATGGCGACGCGCTGGCGCTGGCCGCCGGACAGGCGCAGGCCCGCCTCGCCGGCGCGGGTCCGGTAGCCCTCGGGCAGGGCGGTGATGAAGTCGTGGGCGGCGGCGGCGGCGGCGGCGGCCTCGATCTCGGCCTGGGTCGCGCCGGGGCGGCCGTAGGCGATGTTGGCGGCGAGTGTGTCGTCGAACAGGAAGGGCTCCTGGGTGACCAGGGCGATGCGCGAGCGCAGGTCGTGCAGCCTCAGCTCGCGGACGTCGCGGCCGTTGACGGTCACGGCGCCGGCGGTGACGTCGTAGAAGCGGGGCAGGAGGCTGAGGATGGTGCTCTTGCCGCCGCCCGAAGGACCGACGAGGGCTACGGTCTCCCCGGGGGCGACAGTCAGGGAGACGTCAGACAGGGTCGGGGCGACAGTGTCCGAGGCCGGGGCGTAGGCGAAGCTGACGTGGTCGAGGGCGACGGTGACGGGACCGTGCGGCAGGGGCGCGGCGTCGGGCGCCTCGCGGATCTCCGGCTCGATGTCGAGGGCCCCGAACAGGCGGCGGGCGGCGGTGAGGCCCTCGGACATCACCGTCTGCAGGTTGGTGACCTGGCGCAGCGACTGGCCGGCGGCCATCAGCAGGCCGATGTAGGCTGCGAAGGCGCCGACGGTCATGCCTCCGTCGCGGGCGCGCCAGCCGGCGTAGGCCATGACGGCGGCGACCACGACCATGGCCACCAGGTTGGAGAAGGGGCCGGCGAAGGCGCGGGAGTCGGCGCTCTTGATGACGTGGCGTTGGCGGCGGCCGACCACCTCGCCGACGCGCGCCTCCTCGGCCGCCTCGCGGTTCTCGATCTTGATCAGGCGGACGCCGTCGAGGTTCTCCATCAGGGCGGTGGAGAGGTTGGAAGTCTCGACCATGGCCCCGGTGGTGGCCTTGCGCATCCGCTTGCCGAAGCGGCGCATGACCCAGGCGATGACCGGCGCGCCGAGCAGGACGATGGCGGTCAGCCGCCAGTCGGTCCAGGCCATGTAGGCGATGACGGCGACGAGGGTCAGGCCGTGCTGGGTGTAGTTGACCACGCCGTTGGTGAAGGCCTCGCGCACCAGGTTGGCGTCGAACAGGACGCTCGAGACGAAGCCGCCGGAGTGCTGGCTGCGCAGCCGGGCGAGGTCGGCGCGGATCATCGAGCCGAACAGCCGCACCTGGATGTCGCCGACGATGCCGTGGCCGAGCCGGTTGACCAGCGCCGCCTGGCCGAGGGCGGCGGCGGTCCAGATCACGCCGGCCCCGATGATGATCAGGGGAATGCCGGTCAGGGCCTGGCCCGGCGGCACGGTGAAGATCTTCCAGATCGTCACCGGCTTGCCGAGGAACAGGCCGTCGATGGCCGGCTCGAGCAGCTGCAGCACTGTGGCCGCCATGACGCCGACGATGGCGGCGCAGGCGATCGAGGCGAACAGCGGGGTGCGGTGATGCGAAAGGTAGTCGCGCCAGATGCGGGCCAGCAGCGGGCGCAGCGGCTCCTTCTCGTCGGCGGCGGGCGCGGGCGTCGTCATCGGTCCGAGGTCGGACGGGACGGGGGGGAAGTCAAGCGGGAGACGCGCGCTCGCAGGTCCGGGCGGCTTCGATGGCGTGGGCCATGAGGTTGGCCGCGGCCTCGGCGCTCATGGCCGCACCGGCGACGAGGGCTCGCCAGCCGTGGAAGTCCAGCGCCAGATGCAGCAGGGAGCGCTGCGGCCCGACGAGTCCTTCGCCCAGCGTCTCGCGCCAGCCGGCCGCGACGGGGCCGAAGCGCAGGTCCGCGATCTCACGGGTCAGGACGTGGCGCTCGGCGTCCCGCAGCACGCAGCCGAGCAGTTCGGCGTTGTCGCCGTACCAGGCGTAGACCGCCGTCAGCCCGTGACGAAGCCGCAAGGCCGGGTCCGCCACGCCGCCCCAGTCGGCGGCGTCGGGCGGGGGACTGCGCTCGAGCGACAGGGCCGAGCAGGCCATCTGCAGGCTGCGCAGGTCGGGGAAGTGGGCGTAGAGGGTGTTGCGCTGAACCCCGGCGCGCTCGGCGACCATGCTCAGGCTGGTGTTCGCCGGCCCGACCGTGCCGTGCAGATCGACCGCCGCCTCGACGATCTTCAGGCGCGTCTGCGCCTGCTGCTCAGCACGTCGTTTGAGGGTGTAGCCGCGGGTCATAAGAGTTTCACTGAGCAGGTATGCGCAGCCATATTGACGGCCGCCGGTCATTTCGATACACGGCACCGTAGCCTGAAATAAGCGGCCAGCGCAAAGGACCAGGAGCCCATGGAAACCCGCGTCACCGAAATCGCCGACGGCATCTACCGCCTGTCGACCTTCGTCTCGGCGGTCGGTCCGCTCGGACTGAGCTTCAACCAATTCCTTGTGGTCGGCGACGAGCCGCTGCTGTTCCACACCGGCCCGCGCCGGATGTTCCCGCTGGTGCGCGAGGCGGCGGCGCGCGTCATCGATCCGGCGAGCCTGCGCTGGATCACCTTCGGGCATTTCGAGGCCGATGAATGCGGCGCGATGAACGAATGGCTGGCCGCGGCGCCCCGGGCCGAAGTCGCCCACGGCCAGGTCGGCTGCGACGTGTCCCTGAACGACGTGGCCGATCGCCCGGCGCGCGCTCTCGACGATGGCGAGGTCATCGACCTGGGCGGCGGCAAGCGCGTCCGCTACATCGACACTCCGCACACGCCGCACGGCTGGGACGCGGGCGTCCTCTACGAGGAGTCCACGGGGGCCCTGTTCTGCGGCGACCTGTTCACCCAGCAGGGCGAGGCGCCGCCGCTGGTGGAGCGGGACATCGTCGGACCGGCCATCGCGGCGGAGGACGTGTTCGGATACTCGGCCCTGAACCCCGGCATGGGCGCGACGATCCGCAGGCTGGCGAGGCTGGCCCCACGAACCCTCGCCCTGATGCACGGCCCGGCCTTCAGCGGGGACGGGGCGTCGGCCCTCCGCCAACTGGCCGATGACTATGACCGGCGGACGCGCGAGCGGCTGCGGGCGTTCGAGGTCGAGTTCGCCTGAGCCCGGCCCCCGCGCGCTCGCGGGCAGGCAGGACAGCGGAGGACGGATGACGCGTGGGTTCCGACCCGCTATCTCCCCTTTCATGTCCCGCTACGACCTCACCTCCCGCGCCGGCCGGTTCAAGGCGCACTGGGACTATGTGTGGAAGGACCACGCCTTCCTGCGGCGGTGGTTCATGAACGCCCACTGGCTGGGCCCCGATCTGGTGCGGACCAACCAGCCGTCGCCACGGCAGCTGGCGTACTGGAAGGATCGGGGAATCCGGACGGTCATCAACCTGCGCGGGGCGCGGGATGAGGCGTATTATGCGCTGGAGAAGGATGCCTGCGAACGGCTGGGCCTGACGCTGATCGACGCGCCGCTGGATTCGCGCGATCCGCCGCAGAAGGACCGCATCCACCGGGCCCGGGAGCTGTTCCGGACCATCGACTATCCGGTGCTGATCCACTGCAAGTCGGGGGCGGACCGGGCCGGGATGATGGCGGTGCTGTACCGGCATTTCCATCTCGGCGAGCCGATCTCGGAGGCGATCCGGCAGCTGGACAAGAAATACCTGCACCACCGCGAGGGCCTGACCGGGGTGCTGGATTACACGCTGGAGAAATACCTCAAGGAGGTGGAGCCGACCGGGGTCAGCTTCATCGACTGGATCGACAGCGACGCCTACGACCCGAAGGCGATCCGGGCCGAGTTCAAGGCGCAGTGGTGGGGCACGCTGGTCACCGAGAAGCTGCTCAGGCGGGAGTAGGCCTCAGGCCGGGGGACGCGGTTCGTGCGAGGCCGCCGAGGGGGCGTCGCCGTGGGTGAAGGTCTCGCGCGGGGTCGGCGTGGCCGCCGGGGTGATCGGATCGTTCCAGCCGGTGTCGCTTTCGCGCGGGCCGGCGGGCGGGCCTTCGGGCTTGCGGCGGGTGGCCCAGACGACGATGCCGACGCCCAGCACGATGATCGCCAGGACGATGAGGGCGGGGGTCAGCATGGGTCTCTCCCGGGACAGCGCGACGGCACAGGTGGAAAGCGCGTCAGGCCCGGCGGCGGTTCCCGATCAGTGCTCGTGGGCGTCGCCGCGGGGATCGATCAGCCGGTGCGCATGCAGGATGAAATAGCGCATGTGGGCGTTGTCGACGGTGGCCTGGGCCCGGGCCTTCCAGGCCTTGCGGGCCTCCTCGTAGTTCGGATAGGCGCCGACGAACTCGACCCTGGACAGGTCGCGGAACACCGGGGCGTCGAGGTGGCGCAGCTCTCCGCCGATGACGAGGTGGAGGAGTTGCGGGGCTTCGGCGTCGGCGGTCTGGGTCATGAGGCGTCCGTGGGCGTGAGGTGGCGCGGCGCGAGCGGAATAGGCGCTGTGCGGCGCACGATCAACGGGTGAAGGGCCGGGGCGCTGCACACCAGGCTGTTCTGGCGTGGATCGGACCGGTTGAAGCGCCAGGGGCCGCCGTGATGGTCGCTGACGCGGCCGCCGGCCTCCTCGACGATCAGGGCCCCGGCGCAGACGTCCCAGTCCCATTTGGGCGTCAGGGCGATGGCGGCGTCAAAGGCGCCGGCGGCGACCAGGGCCATGCGGTAGGCGATGGCGTTGCGCTTCTCGTAGCGCATGGCCGGCCACGGCTCGGGCCAGTGCGGCCCCTCCATCAGACGGGCGTCGGCCAGCACCGAGGCGTCGTCGAGATCGGCGGTGTCGGAGGCGGTGATCGGGCGGTCGTTGAGGAAGGCGCCGCCGCCGAGAACGGCGGTGAAGGTCTCGCCGAGGGCCGGGGCATGGATGACGGCGGCGACCGGGCGGCCCTCCTCGACCACGGCGATGGGGATGCACCACCACGGCTTGCCCTTCATATAGGCGACGGTTCCATCGATGGGATCGACCACGAAGATGCGGTGGGCGGACAGGCGGTCGGGCGTGTCGGCGGTTTCTTCGGACAGCCAGCCGTGGTCCGGTCGGTCGCCGAGGAGGGCGTCGCGCAGCAGGGCGTCGACCGCGATGTCCGCTGAGGTCACCGGCGAGCCGCCCGGCTTGGACCAGATCTTCAGCCCGGCCTCGCGCTCGGCCAGGGCCAGATCGCCGGCGGCGACGGCGGCGGCGCGGATCAGCTCGAGGTCGGCGGTGAGGTCTCGAACGGGGTCGCTCATTTGCCGGCGATGGCGACCGCGTCGAACATCAGGGACGGGCTGTTGTTGGCGCCGCGGAACTCGAGGTCCGAACCGCGCTGCATGCGGGCGTAGAGGTCGGTCAGCTTGCCGGCCACAGTGATCTCGCTGACGGGGTAGGCGAGGGCGCCGTTGTCGAACCAGAAGCCGGACACGCCGGCCGACCAGTCGCCGGTGTTCGCGTTCAGCGAGGGGCCGAACATGGAGGTCACCAGCAGCCCGGCGCCGGCGTCGGCCATGAGGCCGTCGAGGTCGCGCTCGCCCGGTTCGAGATGCAGGCTGTGGGTCGAGACCCCGGGCGGGCCGGCGAGGCCGCGCGAGGCGTGGCCGGTGGAGGCGAGGCCCAGCTGGGCGGCGGCGGCGCTGTTCAGCAGCCAGGTGGTCAGGACGCCGTCGTCAATGATTGATTGCCGCGTCACCGCCACCCCCTCGTCGTCGAAGGGGGTGGAGCCGAGGCCGCGCGGGCGGAACGGATCGTCGATCAGATTGACGCCCTTCGGCAGCACGGACTGGCCGAGCCGGTCCTTGAGGAAGGAGGTGCCGCGCGCGATCGACGGGCCGGAGACGGCGCCGATCAGGGGCGACAGGATCTGCATGGCCAGACGGTTCTCGAAAATCACCGGCGCGGTGGTCGAGGCGATCTTGCGCGGGCCGGTGCGGGCGACGGCGCGGCGGCCGGCCTCGGCGCCGATGTCTACGGGCGAGGGCAGGTCGGCCAGATGGCGCGCGGACCGATGCTCGCCGCCGCGCTCCATGGCGCCGTCCTTCTCGGCGATGACGCCGACGCCGAGCGAGAAGGCCGAGCCGTGATAGGCGCCGTCGAAGCCGTGCGAGGTGACCAGACGCCAGCGGCTGGAGGAGGCGGCGGCGTGGCCGCCCTCAGAGCGGGCGACGCCGGGCACGGCGAGCGCGGCGGCCTCGGTCTCCGCGGCGACGGCCTCCAGCTGGGCGGCGCTGCGGTTGGACGGGTCGAACAGATCGAGATCGGGGAAGGGGCCGCGGGCGAGGCGGTCCTGCGGGGCCAGGCCGGCGTAGGGGTCTTCGGGCGCCAGCCGGGCCATGGCCACGGCGCGTTCGACGAGCCGGGCGCGGGTGGCGTCCGACAGGTCGGAGGCGGAGACGGTGGCCTGGCGCCGGCCGATGAAGACGCGCAGGCCGAGATCGCGGCTCTCCTCGCGTTCGACATCCTCCAGCGCCCCGTTGCGGACGCCGACGGAGAGGGCGGCGCGCTCGGCGGACACGGCCTCGGCGGCGTCGGCGCCGGCCTTCAATGCGGCGGCGACCAGATCATTGAGGATGTCAGGGGAGGCGGCGGAGTCACGCGGGGAGGTCATGCCCCGATATGGCCGGGCCGCCGCACAGGCGCAACCGCCGTCAGGGCAGAAGCGGACAGACCACCAGCATGCCGGCGGCGACGATCAGGACGAGCAGCGTCAGCACCATGCCGATCATGCGGCTGGGGCCCGGGCCCCTGCCGTGGCTGAGACCGACGCCGTGGATCAGGCGGCCTGCAAGGAAGACCCCGCCCAGGACGTGGATCACCCAGGGCGCGCAGCCCACGAGCGCCAGCAGGATCAAGGCGCCGATGCCGACCGGGATGTATTCCGCCGCATTGCCAAACGCGCGGGTGGCGACGGTCATCTGCTGAACGCCGCCGTCGCCGAACAGCACCCTGTGCCTGCGGCGGTTGGCGACCACGCGAAAGGCGAGGCCGACCAGCAGCAGGATCAGCAGGCCGCTCCAGACTCCGGCGGCCTCGACGGCGGTCATGGTCAGGTCCATCAGGTCTCGCGTCCCACCGGATAGAGCCGGTAGCGGTCATCATAGAACGGGGTTCGCTCGTAGAACCACTGCAATCGTGCGTCGCCGTCGGCGGCGAACGCCGGATCGGCGGCGAGCCTGGCTTCGAACTCGGCCTTCAGGGCGGGGTCGGCGGCCAGCATCCGTTCGGCGAGCGGGGCGATGGCGTAGCCCTCGATGTATTCGACCCGGCTGAGCACCTCGGGGAACAGGCCCCACGCGAAGAAGCTCTCCGACGATTGCGGCTCCAGCAGCAGGACGACGACGTCGCCGAGCGGCTGGTCGGTGGAGACGCGGACGGAGCCGGGGGCGAAGGTCCAGTCACGGCGCTCGGGCGTGACGGAACTGACGGTGACGGGAACGTGGCCCTCGTTGGCTCGCGTGGCCAGCGTCGGGTCGTCGAGGCGCAGCATCTCGACGGAGACGGTGCGCGGGGCGTCGAGGGCCTCCATGACGACGCCGTGGGCGGCGAGCCGCTCGATGATGTCGGTGCGGTACGACGGCACCCAGTAGGCCTCGGGCCGGCGCAGGGTCAGGGTCGGGTGGGACGAGTAGAACGGGAGGTTCCAGACCTCGGAGTCCGCCTCGCCGAGCCAGCGGATTTCGCGGCGGCCCGAGGCGGGGCTGTCGTACATCTCGTAGCGGATGCCCTTGAACGCGCGGGTCGTGGAGGGCTGGTCGTCCTGCTCGAAATTGGCCGGGATCTCGGCCGGGCGCAGGGCGCTGTCGGCGGCGACGGCGGCGCGCAGATCGGCTCCGTTCGAGGCCAGGGTGCGCAGGGCCTGTTCGAGGAAGACGTAGGCGCCGAGCACGCGCTGCTCGTGCGGCTTCAGGCTGTGGTTCTCGATCAGGATGGTCGGGACGTGGGCGGCGGAGCCCCAGCCGTTGGAGAAGCGCTCGCCGAGGCCGCCGTCGGACAGGCCGGCCCTGGGGTCGTTGTCATCGACGCCGAAGACCAGCTCGCCGGGAATGTGGCCCTGCGCCTCCAGAGCCGCGTTGACGGCCGGCTTGAAGGCGGCGTCGAGCCAGGCGGCGGTGGCGGGCGAGCGGGAGTAGATACCGTTTTCGCCGTTGTATCCGTAGGTTACGTCGTACTGGTAATCCATGCCGTCGGTGACGTGGATGTCGACGTAGAGGTCCGGCCGGTATTTCAGGATCAGGCCGCGGACGGCCCGCATCTCGGGCTGGTCCAGCTTCAGGTAGTCGCGATTGAGGTTCTGGTTGGTCCCGGTGTTGCGCCAGCCCTGGATGCGGGGGCCGCGCTGGTTGGGGCGGCTGTAGGCGGAGGCGCGCTCGTGCCCGTCGACCGAGAGGATGGGAATGAGGATCAGGTTGGCGCGGTCGAGCAGGTCGTCCTTGCCGTAGAAGGCGATGTCGCGGAGCAGCATCATGCCCGCGTCCTTGCCGTCGATCTCGCCCGGATGGATCCCGGCCTGGGCGAGCAGAACGGGCTTGGACGGGTCGAAGGCCGCGCCGTCCTTCGAGGCGATGACGGCATAGATCGGCCGTCCCTCGGGCGAGACGCCGAACTGTTCGATGCGGATCAGGTCCGAGGCCGCGTCGAGGCGGTCGAACCAGGCCCGGGTGTCCGCGTAGGTCGGGCTGAAGTCGTGGTCGGCGTCGGCCTCGAAGGCCGTCACCCACGGGTCGGCGGCGTCGCGCAGGAGGGCGCGGCTGGCGCCGGTCCACTCCGGCGCGGGCGGCAGGAAGGGCTGGTCCCACGGGGCGGCGTTGGGGACGGAGGGGGACGCGGACTGGGACATGACGGGACTCGACACGAGGGCCGCGAGGGCGGCGAGGATCAGGGCGGAGCGCATGGAAGCGTCCTCGGCCATTCGCCGCGCGGTTTCAAGCCGCCAGCGCCGTCAGATCAGAAAGGCGGGCGCGACGTTGACCACGCAGTGGAGCGCCAGCAGGGCGGCGTTGACCTTGCGGTTGCGGACGAACAGCAGAGCGACGAGCAGGCCGAAGAACAGCGCCAGCAGGACGATCTCTGTCGGACCGGAGCCGTCCAGGCGGTCGCCGAGCACGACGCGGGAGGCGAGACCAAGGGCGTTGCTGAACAGGACGCCGCCGATCACCCAGCGCTTGTGACCGTCGTAATAGTCGTCCAGCGACGTCCATTCCGAGGCGTTGCGGGGAAAGACCATGGCCGCGGCGAGGAAATAGGCGAGGGCGATGACCAGGCCCGTGTAGATGCTGGCGTAGTTGATCTGGATGTCCTGCAGCCGGTTCCAGCCCGTCACCCAGTAGGTCGAGATATCGAGCAGGATCAGCAGGGCGAGGAGCGGCGTCAGCCAGCCGATCGGCACGACCTTGCGGCTTCGCAGCACGTCCGCGAGGCCTGAGGCGACCGAGGCCATGGCCAGACCCATGATCAGGCTGAAGAAGCCGAAGAAGAATTCGAACGCGGTCACCACGCCTCCCCCAACCTGTGTTCGATGAACACTAGGTGTGCGCCAGCCGCCCGTCACCTGCAATCGCCGACCGCCGGCGATGAGGCGCCTGCATTCGGGTGGTGGGGCGGACCGTCGGGGCGGCGTCGACGTCGAACAAGGCCGCGCGGCCGAACGGCCTGCGGCGTCTATCCGGACGACTGCCTTAGCCGCGCTTGGCTTCGAGGCGCTCGACGGTGCGCTGGGCTTCCTCGCGGCGGCGCGTCAGTTCGGTGATCTCGGCCTGCTGGGCCGGGGTGAGCCCGCCCTGAGCCTCGGCGGCGGCCTGGATGTCGGCGATCTGACCGTCGAGGTCCATCACCAGGTCCTGGGCGTCATACAGGCGGTTCTCTTCGGCCTGGCTGAGACGGGGCCGGGGCGGAGCCGAGCGACGCGGTGCGCCGCGTCCCGTCAGGACCTGCGCATCCGCCGCCACGGGAAGGGTGATGACCGGCATGGCCGTGGCCAAGGCGAGGGCGACAACGAGGGTGCGTTTCATGGGCGACTCCGGGAAGGACGCGAACCCCGATTGTAGATTACAGATTCGTCATCTGAAAAGCGCTTTTTGGACACATTCGGAAATGGAGCGCGAGGAGGCCCTCTTCGCTCCTGACGGGCGTTGATCGGGCCCGCCGCTACTTCCAGATCGGCGTTCCGTCACCGGGCAATCCGAGGCGGTCCCAGATTTCCGACACCCGCTCGACCACCGCCTCGTCCATGCGAATCTCCTCGCCCCATTCGCGCTTCGTCTCCGGCGGCCATTTGTCGGTGGCGTCGAGGCCGATCTTGGAGCCGAGGCCGCTCTCGGGGCTGGCGAAGTCGAGATAGTCGATCGGGGTGTTCTCGATCAGGGTGATGTCGCGCGCCGGGTCCATCTTGGTCGAGATGGCCCACATCACCTGTTTCCAGTCGCGGGCGTCGATGTCGTCATCCACGACGATGACCCATTTGGTGTACATGAACTGGCGCAGATAGCTCCAGACGCCGAGCATCACCCGCTTGGCGTGGCCGGGGTAGGCCTTCTTCATCGAGACCACGGCGATACGGTAGCTGCAGCCCTCGGGCGGCAGCCAGAAGTCGGTGATCTCGGGGAACTGGGCGCGCAGCAGGGGGATGAAGACCTCGTTCAGCGCCTCGCCCAGCACCGACGGCTCGTCCGGCGGACGGCCGGTAAAGGTGGTCAGATAGATGGGGTCGCGGCGCATGGTGATGGCCGTCACCTGGAAGACCGGGAAGGTCTCGACAGAATTGTAGTAGCCGGTGTGGTCGCCGTAGGGGCCCTCGGGCGCGTGCTCGTCGAGCAGGACGTGGCCTTCGACGACGATCTCGGCTTGGGCCGGGACCATCAGGGGGACGGTCTTGCACGGGACCAGCTCGGCCTTGGCGCCGCGCAGCAGGCCGGCGAACTGGTATTCGGACAGGGTGTCCGGCACCGGGGTGACGGCGGCGAGGATCGTCCCGGGATCGGCGCCGAGGACGACGGCGCAGGGCAGGGGCTCCGTCTTCCCCGCCTTCTTGTGGCGTGCGTAGTGCTGGGCGCCGCCGCGGTGCGCCAGCCAGCGCATGATGGCGCGGTCCTTGCCCAGCACCTGCATGCGGTAGATGCCGAGGTTGAAGTCGTCCTCGCGGTCGTCCGACGGCCCCTTGGTGACGACGAGGCCCCAGGTGATCAGCGGCGCCGGCTCCCCGGGCCAGCAGCCCTGCACCGGCAGGGAGGTCAGGTCGATGTCGTCGCCTTTGAGCACGACCTGCTGCACCGGGGCGGACTTCACCACCTTGGGCCGCATCGACATGACCGTCTGGGCCAGCGGCAGCATCTCCATGGCGTCGCCGAGGCCGCGCGGCGGCGTCGGGTTGCGCAGGAAGGCCAGCAGTTCGCCGACCTCGCGCAGTTCCCCGGCGGTGGTGCGGGCCTTCTTGTCGAGGGTGACGCCCATGGCCACGCGCTTGACCGTGCCGAACAGGTTGGCGAGGCAGGGGATGGGGCTGATCGAGCCGTCGGGCATGACGGGCTTCTCGAACAGCACCGCCGGGCCGCCGTTGCGCAGCAGCCGGGTCTGGATCTCGGTCATCTCGAGATGGGTGGAGACGGGCTCCGACACGCGCACCAGCTCGCCGGCGGATTCCAGCATGGCGATGAAGTCGCGCAGGGATTTGTAGGCCATCGATCGCTCCAGACTGACCGCTGGATTAGGCGGAGGAAGCGGCGCTGTCACCCGCCGAGGCGGTCAGTGCGCGGCTGTGTCCGAGGTCAGGGCCCAGATCGGCAGGCCGAGCACGCGCGTCGCGGCGGAGACCTGGGCGCTGGTCATGCGGGCGCGGCCGGCCTCGACGAGGCGCAGGTCGGCGGCGGTCATGCCGATGGCCTCGGCGAGGGTCTCGACATCGGTGGCGCGTTCGCTGCGCCAGCGCCTGAGCCGGGCGCCGAGGGCGACCTGTTCGGGATCGGAGTCAGGGAAGCCGTGGACGGTCACCACTCATTGTCCCACTGGAAGGCGGGATCGATCCAGTCGCCGAGGCGGCCGTCGGGCCGGGCGAGGGCGTGGATGCGGTCCATCTCCTCGCCCGAGAGCTGGAAGTCGAAGATGTCGAAATTTTCGGCGGCGCGGGATTCCTTCGCGGTGCGCGGGATGGCGATGACGTTCTGCTGGATCAGCCAGCGCAGGGTGATCTGGCCCGGGGTCTTGCCGTGGGCGCGCCCGATCTCGTTAAGCGTTGGGTCGGCGACGATCTTGCCCTGGGCCAGCGGCGACCAGGCGGTGATCGCGGATCCGAGCTCTTTCGCCGCCTGCAGCAGCTTCGTCAGCTTGAGGTAGGGGTGGTATTCGACTTGGTTGGTGACCAGCCGGGCCTTCGACAGCGACTGCGCCTCGCGGAACTCGGCGGACGGGAAGTTGGACAGGCCGATGCTGCGGGTCAGGCCGCGCGCCTGCGCCTCGTTCAGGGCGCCGAGGGTCTCGGCAAAGGATGGCGACGTCTTCGGCCAGTGCAGCAGCAGCAGGTCGGGGGTGAAGCCGAGGCTGGCGGCGGATTCCTCCCCCTGCTTCAGCAGGTCGTCGCGGTGGAAATGATCGACCCAGATTTTGGTGGTCAGCCAGAGGTCGTCGCGCGCGACGTGGCCGGCCTCGATGGCGTCGCGGATGCCGTCGCCGACGGCGGCCTCGTTGCGATAGATCCACGCCGTGTCGATGTGGCGGTAGCCGATGCGCAGGGCCTCGGCGACCATGCGCCGGGCGTCGTCGGGCTCGAGCATCCAGGTGCCGAAGCCGAGCAGGGGGATGCGGTTTCCGTCGACGGTGAGGGCGGGCTGGTCGGTCATGGCGGGCTCCGGACTGGCCCGCTTACCTAGGCGCGACGGTCGGCCGATCAACGGCGGCGATAGGTGAAATCGTAGCCGGGAGACCAGGTCGCGCCGCCGTCGGTGGAGGATTCGCCGCGCTGGCGGACCGAGCCGTCGCGTTCGGGCGAGACGGTCATGCGCTGCACCGCGCCGCCGCGCGCGGGCGCCTGCAGCACCATGGCCCCGTCGCGCACGCCGCCTTCGAACACGGTCACCGAGCCGCCGCTGTCCATGTAGAACTGGCGCCAGACGCCGCCGCGGGCGTCGAAGGCGCTGAAGCTGACGCCGTGATAGGTGGCTGGGACGCCGCCGGGACCGACGGTCTGGTGATAGTCCTCCTCGATGGCGCAGCCGCCGGCGGTGGAGGAGATGGTGCTGCGGGCGACGACCGTGTCGGTTCCGGTGGCGCTGACGTCCCAGTCGCCGACCCAGAAGTTGAAGGCGCTGTGGTCGGCGTCGGTGCAGTCGACGGGCGGCGGGGGCGAGGGGGCGGCGGCCGGTGCGGTCTGCAGCAGCGCCGCGAACAGGATGGCGTGGATCATGAGGTCCTCCCGGCGCGGAGGAGGAACCCGAGGGGCGGGGGCGTCAACTTAACGATCAGCAACGCTGCGGGCTGAACCTCTCTTGGAGCGGAGGCCGTCCTCGGCTAAAGGCGCGGCCTGTCCTTCGCCGAGCGCCTGACCATGACCGACCTTCCCGACCGCCTGTCCGTCGACCCCGACAGCCCGTTCCACGACGCCGACCTGCTGGCGCAGGGCGTCGGCGTCCGCTTCAAGGGCGAGGACAAGACCAATGTCGAGGAATACTGCGTCTCCGAGGGCTGGGTCCGCCTCGCCGTCGGCAACCGCGTCGACCGCCGCGGCAAGGCCCTGACGATCAAGCTGCAGGGCCCGGTGGAGCCCTATATCAAGGGCGAGTGAGCCTCACCGGATCGGGTCGAACTCGACCTGCTCCAGCGGGCTGTCGAGGATCAGCGAGCCGTCCGGGAGGAGCGTGGCGCGCATGACGCGGTCCATGAAGTCGCCGAACCGGTCCTCGAACGCGGTGGTGGTGCGCTCGCAGACGGCGCCGGTGTCCGGGGTCACCTCCAGCAGCGGGCCGTCCTGACGGTAGCGCCAGCCGGAGAAGACGCAGGCGTTCGCCTCGATACGTCCGTCGGTGATGGTGAGCTCGACCGGCCCCGCGCCGGCGGGCGGCGCCGCGCCGTGGAAGAACTGCAGCCGCCAGCGGCCGGTGATCGATTCTCGCGGCAGGGCCGGCGCGGCCTCGAAGGTCAGGTCGGCGCCGGGCCCGGTCAGCCGCAGGGTTCCGTTGCTCCGTTCGGCCTGCGTCACCGCTGAAAGCGTGCGGTCGAACTCCCGCTCCCAGTCGCTCAGCCCGCGGGCGCACATCGCACCGGGATTGGCCATGGTGACGACGAGGCGGTCCCCGCTCCGCTCGTAGCGTCTCCAGAAGGCGATGCACTGGGACCGCGCCCGGAAGGTGAAGTCCCCGACCGACATGGTGATGTGGTGGATCGAGTCACTGTCGTCGGGCGCGGGCGCCGGTCGCCCGTTCATGGCCGTCAGCTTCCACTCGCCGCGGATGTCGGCCGGAGCCGGCGCCTCGGCGGCGGGAGTCGCTGCAGGCCGGGGCGCTTCCGCCGGTGGAGCCGAAGGACTGCAGGCGGCGAGACACAGGGCGATCAGCAAGACACGCATGACCCACACAGCGAACGAGCAAGGCGGCGGTTTCATGTCGGGGGGGACCAGCGCTGCTTATGAGCCGGCGGCGAAAACTCCGGTCGAGGCCGCTTCTCCCCCGGGCGAGCGCGGTCTAGGTTCTGGCTCCTTTCGAGTCCCGGAGCCAACATGCGCCTGTCCGCCCGTCTTCTCGCCGCCACCTCCCTGGCGCTGACCCTCGCCGCCGCGCCCGCGATGGCGCAGGACGCCGCGACCATCCAGCGGGCCGAGACCATCCGCGACGCGGCGATGGAGCGGAACATCGCCATGGACTACGTCACCCAGCTGACCACCCGTTTCGGCGCGCGGCCGGCGGGATCGAAGTCCGAGCAGGACGCCTCGGCCTGGGCCGCTGACTACATGCGGGCGCAGGGCTTCCAGAACGTGCGTATAGAGGAGTTCCCGCTGGTCGGCTGGGAGCGGGGCGAGGAGAGCGTCGCCATCGTCGGGGCGCGGCCGCAGCGGCTGGTCGCGGCGGCGCTGGGCCATTCGCCGGGCACCAACGGGGTGATCGAGGCCGAGGTGGTGCGCTTTGAGACGCTGGAGGACCTGAACGCCGCGCCGGCCGGATCGCTGGCGGGCAAGATCGCCTATGTCGACGCGGGCCAGATGGTGCGGATGCAGAGCGGGGCCGGCTACGGACCGCTGACCCGCATCCGCGGCGCCGGACCGGGCGCAGCGGCGGCCAAGGGGGCCGTGGCCTTCATCATGCGCTCGGTCGGCTCGGACGAGCACCGCATGCCGCACACCGGGACGACCCGCTACATCGACGGCGTCGTGCCGGCGCCCGGCTTCGCCCTGGCGGCGCCCGACGCGGACCAGTTGTCGCGGCTGATCGGCATGGGCGAAAAGATCACCCTGCGCCTGTCCTCGACGGCCCACACCTATGAGACGACGTCGCAGAACGTCGTCGGCGAGATCACGGGGCGTTCGCGGCCGGACGAGGTGATCGTGCTGGGCTCGCACATGGACAGCTGGGACCTCGGCACCGGCGCGATCGACGACGGCGCCGGAGGGGCGATCACCCTGGCCGCGGCCAAGGCCATCGCCGAGAGCGGCCGGCGGCCGGCGCGGACTGTCCGCGTCGTACTGTACGGCTCTGAGGAGGTTGCGCAGCCCACCGACACCGGCAACGGCGGCGGGGCCTATCTGCGCGGCATCGGCGCGGCGGTCGAGAAGCACGTGATCGCCGGCGAGAGCGATTTCGGCGCCGACCGGGTCTATGCCCTGGGCCTGCCGCCGGGGGCGCAGAACAGCGACTTCGCACGCATCGCCAACCGGGTGCTGTATCCGATCGGCGTGCTGGCCTCGCCGGATCCGGAGCTGCACGGCGGGGCCGATATCGGGCCGCTGGCGGGAGCCGGGGTGCCGGTGTTCGGCCTCAATCAGGACGGCAGCCGCTATTTCGACCTGCACCACACGGCTGACGACACCCTGGACAAGATCGACCCGGAGCAGCTGAACCAGAACGTCGCCGCCTGGGCCGCGCTGGTCTGGCTGATCGCGGACTCGGACGTCGATTTCCGGGCCATGCGTCCGGCGGAAGCGGCGGCGCACTGACCTCATGCGAGCGTGGCGAAACTGGTAGACGCAAGGGACTTAAAATCCCTCGACTTCGGTCATGCGGGTTCGACCCCCGCCGCTCGCACCATCGCCGAACCGGGAGAGGCGCTGCGGCGTTGGCATGACATGCCGCAGACCCTCTTCGAACAACCGGCCGAGACGGTGGCCCGGACCCTGATTGGCGCCGAGCTGGAAGTCGACGGCGTCGGCGGGGTGATCGTCGAGACCGAAGCCTACGACGTGTTCGACCCGGCGTCGCACAGCTTCGTCGGGCCGACGGCGCGCAATGCCCCGATGTTCGGGCCGTCGGGGCGGGCCTATGTCTATCGCATCTACGGCCTGCACTGGTGTTTCAACGTGGTCTGCGATGCGGGCCAGCCGGGCAGCGCGGTGCTGGTCCGGGCCATCGAGCCGCGCACGGGCGTGGAGCGGATGCGCGAGCGGAGGGGGCCGATGCCGCTCCGGGCGCTGTGTTCCGGGCCGGGCAAGCTGTGCGAGGCGCTGGGCATCGACGGGACGCTGAACGGCCGGCCGCTGGACGAGGCGCCGTTCGCCCTGAGACTGCATGTGCAGCCGCCGGCGCTGGTGCAGGGCGTACGCATCGGCATCAGCAAGGGGGCGGAGACGCCGTGGCGGTTCGGCCTGGCGGGATCGCGCTTTCTGAGCCGGCCGTTCCCGGCCGTGGCGGTGACGGCATGAACCGGATGTCGGCGACGCCGATGGAGGCGCGGTCGGAGCGGGCGCTGCCGGCCGAAGATGGCTGGTGGTACGAGCCCAAATGGGACGGTTTCCGCTGCCTCGCCTTCAAGGCGGAGGGGCGGGTGGAACTGCTGGCCAAGTCGGGCAAGTCGCTGGCGCGGTTCTTCCCCGAGGTGGTCGAGCGGCTGATGCGGGTCGAGGCGGAGACGTTCGGGCTGGACGGCGAGTTGCTGGCCCAGGACGGGGACCGGTTCGCCTTTGAGGTGCTGCAGCAGCGGCTGCATCCGGCGGAGTCGCGGATACGCAAGCTGGCGGCCGAGACGCCGGCGACCTTCGCCCTGTTCGACATGCTGGTGAATGTGGACGGGGCGGACCTGCGAGGCCTGCCTCACCGGGAGCGGCATGGGCGGCTGGAGGCGTTCGTGGAACGGTTCGGCGGTCCGCGGCTGACGCTGTCGCCGGGGACGGACGATGCGGAACTGGCGCAGTCCTGGCTGAACGATGGCAAGCTGGAGGGCGTGGTCGCCAAGCGGCGCGACGGACCCTACCTCGAGGGCGAGCGGGCCATGGTGAAGGTCAAGCGGCTGCGCTCGGCGGACTGCGTGGTGGGCGGCTTCCGCTATGCCAGCGGGGGCGGGCGCGTGGGGTCCTTGCTGCTGGGCCTCTATGATGACGCGGGGCGGCTGAACCACGTCGGCTTCACCTCGGGCTTTGCGGGACTGGACAAGGACGCGCTGACCCGGCGGCTGGAGGCCCTGCGCGGCGGGCCGGGGTTCACCGGCCGGTCGCCCGGCGGGCCGAGCCGGTGGGCGACGGAGCGGTCGGGCGAATGGGAGCCGCTGCGTCATGAGCTGGTGGTGGAGGTCGGCTTCGATCACGTCTCGGACCAGCGTTTTCGGCACGGGACCAAGCTGCTGCGCTTCCGGCCGGACAAGGCGCCGGCGCAGTGCCGGATGGAGCAGCTGGAGGCGTGATGCCGACAGCGGCGGATCAGTTCGACCTGTTCGGGAAGGCGCGGGCCTCGCTGCCTGACGGACTGCGCTACGCGGAGGGGGTGATCCCTGCGGACAAGGCCGGGAGGCTGGTCGCGGCCTTTGCGGACCTCCCGTTCCAGGCCTTCGACTTCCACGGCTTCAAGGGCCACCGGCGGATCGTGTCCTACGGCGGGCGCTATGACTTCTCGGCCAGCCGGCTGGAGTCGGCCGAGCCCATCCCGGATTTCCTGCTGCCGGCGCGGGCGGCGGCGGCGGCGTTCGCGGGGCTGGAGCCGGAAGCGATCCATCACGCCATGGTCACCGAATATGCGCCGGGGGCCGGCATCGGCTGGCACCGCGACCGCCCGGAGTTCGACAAGGTGATCGGGCTGTCGTTCGGGTCGGAGGCGACGATGCGGTTCCGGCGCAGGGTCGCCGCGGGCTGGGAGCGGGCCTCGCTGCCGCTGGCCCCGGGCTCGGCCTATCTGCTGGACGGGGCGGCGCGGCAGGACTGGCAGCACAGCATCGCGCCGGGGGAGCGGCTGCGCTATTCGGTGACCTTCCGGACCCTGCGTTGAGGCCTCCGCGCATAACTTTGTGTGTCCGGCGCCGAACCGGCCTTAACCGGACGCGCTTTCATGGGCACAAGGGAAGCCTTCCCCTTTCCGGCCGTATGGATATTCGATGAAAAGAGCCCGGCGCGCCCGCATCGTCGCGACCTTGGGACCCGCCAGCCGGGCGCCCGGCACGGTCAAGGCCCTGGCCCAGGCCGGGGTCGACGTGTTCCGCCTGAACTTCAGCCACGGCTCGCACGAGGATCACGCGGCGGCGCTGAAGGCGGTGCGCGGGGCGGAGCTGGCGCTGAAGCGGCCGCTGGGCGTGCTGGCCGACCTGCAGGGGCCGAAGCTGCGGCTGGGCAAGTTCAAAGACGTCGAGATCGAGGTCGGGCCAGGGCACCAGATGCGCTTCGACCTGGACCCGACGCCGGGGGACGCGACGCGGGTGCAGATGCCGCATCCGGAGATATTCAGGGCATTGCGCACCGGCATGCTGCTGCTGCTCGACGACGGCCGGGTGCGGCTGCGGGTCGGCGAGCGCACCGACGAATGGGCCGATGTGACGGTCGAGAGCGGCTCCAAGCTGTCGGACCGCAAGGGCGTGGCGGTGCCCGAAGCGGTGGTGCCGGTCTCGGCGCTGACGCCCAAGGACCGCGAGGACCTGGCCTTCGCCCTGCGCATCGGCGTCGACTGGGTGGCGCTGAGCTTCGTGCAGAAGGCCGAGGACATGGCCGAGCTGAAGCAGATCGTGAAGGGGCGGGCGGCCTGCCTGGCCAAGATCGAGAAGCCGCAGGCGCTGAACGAACTGGAGAGCATCCTCGACTATTGCGATGGGGTGATGGTGGCGCGCGGAGACCTGGGCGTCGAACTGGACCCGGAAGAGGTGCCGGTGGCGCAGAAGCGGATCATCCGCGCCGCCCGCCAGCGCGGCGTGCCGGTGATCGTGGCGACCCAGATGCTGGAATCCATGACGGCCTCGCCGGCCCCGACGCGGGCCGAGGCCTCCGACGTCGCGAACGCCGTTTATGAGGGCGCCGACGCCCTGATGCTGTCGGCCGAGACGGCGTCGGGCGACTATCCGCTCGAGTCGGTCGCCATCATGAACCGGATCATGGAGCGGGTGGAGAACGATCCGCTGTGGCCGGGCCTGATGGACGCCGAGCACGCGGGCATGGACGAGCATGACGTCGACGCCCTGGTCGCCGCGGCCCGGAAGGCCGGGGAGGCGCAGTCGACGGCCTGCGTGGTGGTGTTCACCACCCTCGGCGGCACGGCGCGGCGGATGTCGCGCGAACGGCCGCTGCAGACCGTGCTGGCGCTGACGCCCAAGCCGGAAACGGCGCGGCGGCTGGCGCTGGTCTGGGGGCTGGAGCCGCGGTTGAGCCGGGAGCCGGCCTCGCTGGAGGAGGTCACCGACGACGCGGTCGAGAAGGCGGTCGAGTTCGGTCTGGCGGAGCCGGGGCAGCGGCTGCTGATCCTCGCCGGGACGCCGTTCGGCGCGCCGGGGGCTGCGAATCTGCTGCGACTGGCGCATGTTCCGATGAAGGGGCGCGGCCGCACGGGCTGACCCCGCGAAGGTCGGCATGATCAAATACATCGGCTCCAAGCGCGCGCTGCTGGCGGAGATCGTCCGGGCGATCTCGGGCGTGCTGCCCGACGGCGGGACGGTGTGCGACCTGTTCTCGGGGTCGGCGCGCGTCGGCCATGCGCTGAAGAAGCAGGGCTTCCGGGTCTGGTCCAACGACCACAACGCCTACGCCCATGTGCTGGCCACCGCCTATGTGCAGGCCGACAGGGAGCGGTGGCTGGAGAAGGCGGAAGCCGTGCTGGCGGAGCTGCGGGCGGTGACGCCAGAGGCAGGCTGGTTCACGAAGACCTTCTGCGAGGACGCCCGCTATTTCACGCCGGAAAACGGGGCGCGCATCGACGCCATGCGCGACCGGATCGCGGCCATGGCGCTGGAGCCGGAGCTGGAGGCCATCGCGCTCGTGAGCCTGATGGAGGCGGCGGACCGGGTCGATTCCACCGCCGGTCTGCAGATGGCCTATATGAAGTCCTGGGCCAGCCGGGCGCTGAAGCCGCTGGAGCTGCGCATGCCGGATGTGCTGCCCGGCGTGGCGGCGGGACCGTGCCGGGCGACCCGGGCCGATGCGGTCGAACTGGCCCCGTCGGTCGAGGTCGATCTCGTCTATCTGGATCCGCCCTACAACCAGCATTCCTACCTCGGGAACTACCATTGCTGGGAGAGCTTGGTGCTGTGGGACAAGCCCGAGACCTACGGCGTGGCCAACAAGCGGATCGACGTCCGGACCCGCAAGAGCGCTTTCAACAGCCGGCCGGGCATCGCCCCGGCCCTGCAGGCGGTGATCGAGGGGGTGAAGGCGCCGAACCTGATCGTGTCCTTCAACGACGAGGGCTATCTGGGGCGGGACCAACTGGTCGGCATGCTGTCCGGCCGGGGCGAGGTGCAGGTCATCGAGATCGCCCGTCCGCGCTACGTCGGAGCGCGCATCGGCATCCACAATCCGAAGGGCGAGAAAGTCGGGGCGGTGGGTCGGCTGCGCAACGTCGAATACCTGTTCGTGGTCAGCGACCGCCGCGTCAATCTCGCCGACGCGGCGTGAGCGCGAGCGTACGGAACGCCCCCGAGTCCGGCTCGTTGTGTCGGGCATGGAACAGATGACGATCACCCCCTCCCGCCGCCTGCAGGCCCATCGCGCCTATGGCCGCTCGGTGGACGCCTTCGAGCCCGTGGCCTGGCGACCGCCGTCGCCCGCGCGCTTCGACACCCGCGTCGCCAATGATGGCGTGTCGGAACCCGAGCCGACGCTGTCGGAGATGGTCGATGGCGTCCCCGGCTGGGTCACTGTCGTGCTCGGCGGCCTCGTCGCGGCCTTGACGGGCGCCTTCCTCGGCGGCGCCCTGCACATCTAGGCCTGTTCGAGCAGGGCCCGGATCGGGGCCCAGCCGCGGCGGTGGGCGGGGCAGGGGCCCAGGTCTTTCAGCGCCTGCTGGTGCACCGGAGCGTTGTAGCCCTTGTGCGAGGCGAAGCCGTAGCCGGGGTATTCGGCGTCCATGGCGATCATCAGCCGGTCGCGCGCCGTCTTGGCGAGGATCGAGGCCGCCGCGATCGACAGGGACAGGCCGTCGCCGCCGACCACGGTCTGCACGTCGCAGGGCAGTTTGAAGCGGTAGTTGCCGTCGACGAGGGCGGCGACGGGCTGCACCGCCATGGCCTCGATGGCGCGGCACATGGCCAGGCCGGTGGCGTGCAGGATGTTGAGTTCGGCGATCTCCTCGACCGAGGCGAAGCCGACGCCCCAGGCGACGGCGCGGGCCTTGATCTCAATCTCGAGGATTTCGCGCCGTTCAGCGGTCAGCACCTTGGAGTCGTCTACGCCCTCGGGCAGATCGGCTTGGTTCAGGATCACCGCGCCCGCCGCGACCGGCCCGGCCCATGGCCCGCGCCCCGCCTCGTCGACGCCGCAGACCGGGCCGCCGCACGACTGGATCAGCACGGTCTCGAGCGCCAGCGTCGGGAAGGCGCGCGCGACCTTCGGCGGCGCCTTGGCGGCGGCCTTGCCCTTGATCGGCTTTTTCGTGGGGGACTTCACCCGGCCGCCATCGCACGAACCTGCCGGTGACGGAAGCACTCGATCCCGTGATCGTTGACCATGCCCACAGCCTGCATGAAGGCATACACAATCACGGGGCCGCAGAAGGTGAAGCCACGCTTCTTCAGCGCCCTTGCCATGGCTTCGGACTCCGGCGTGGCGACAGGGCGGGCGCCGCTGTCGGGCCAGTGGTTCTGGATCGGGGCGCCGCCCACGAAGGACCACAGCCATTCACTGAAGTTTTCGCCGTTCTCCTGCATCTCCAGCCAGATCTTCGCGCCCTTGATGGCGCTGTTGATCTTCGCGCGGGAGCGAATGATGCGGGGGTCGCCGAGGAGACGCTCGATGTCCGGCTCGCCATAGGCCGCGACCTTCACGGGATTGAAGCCGTCGAAGGCGTCACGCATCCCCTCGCGCTTTCGCAGGATGGTGATCCACGCCAGGCCAGCCTGAAAGCCGTCCAGCACCAGCTTCTCCCACAGGGCGCGGGGGTCGTACTCCGGCACGCCCCACTCCTCGTCGTGATAGGCGACGTAGAGCGGATCGGTCCCGCACCAGGCGCAGCGGTGGGCTGAGTCGGTCATCGCTGCAGGCTAGCGCAGGGACCAGACGCCGTCGCGCGAGACGGGCGGCGCCGGTCCGGCGCCGCCCACGGATCGTCAGGTGCGCGGCGTCGGATAGACCCGGTGCGGCTCGGCCGCCGCGGCGGGTTCGACGACGCGACCGTGGTCGTGGTCGCGGCCGTCGCCGCCGATGCCGGCCTTGGTCATCCAGCGGTGGTTGCGGGTCCCGTACATGCCGCCGAGGACCGCGGCGACGGCGCCCAGCAGCATGGTGAGGAAGCCCCACAGCGCCAGGGTGGCCGTGGCGTCGGCGGTCTCGTCGGCCACTTCCTGAGCTTGCGGCGGCAGGATCACCTGACCCTCCACGGCGCCGTTCGGCCCGACCGTGCCGTCGGTGATCACCACTTCACGAGGCGTCGGAGGCTCGCTCGCCTCGCCGCCGGCGATGGCCGCGGCGCCGCCGGCGAGCCCGGAGGCCGTGATCACCAGGGCCAGCAGGAAGGCCACGGCCCAGACGCTGACGCCGTGCAGCCCGCCCCTGTGGTGATCGGAGTATTTCGCCGCCCGGCTGGCCACCACGCCGCCGACGAAGAGGGCGATGGAGTTGGCGATGGCCATCCACATGCCGGCCGCGGCGGTGAAGTCGGAGGCGTCGCCGCCGTCGAGATCGTACGGGTTGAAGGAGGCCGCGCCGAGGGCGATGCCCAGCAGATTGAGCATGGCTCCGACAGCGGCGGCGACAATCGCGCCGGCCAGCACCGCCGGCCATGAGATCAGGTTGTGCGGCGGATGCGCGTGCGTCGGGTAAATTGTGGTGTCGGTCATGGACAGCCCTCGTGGTTGAAGCTCGCCAGCCTCAATGTCGGACGGTCGCGGTTGTTCCGGCCCGCCGTCCGGCGCCGCTCGCCGGAGCGCGGTCGCCGCCTCAGTCGATCTCGGCGAAGGCCCGCACCGGGAAGGTTCCGAACGCCTTGATCTTCGGAGGGGCGGCGGTGAAGCGGAAGCCTTGGTCGGGCAGTCGTTCAAGCCCTCGCATGTGCTCGCAGATGGGGACGCCGGCGCCCAGCAGCAGGGTGTGGGCGGGGCGGGCGCGGGTGCGGGTGTCGTCGATGTTGTGGGAGTCGATGCCGACCAGGGCCGCGCCGGCTTCGACGAGGACGGCGGCGGCGGCTTCGGTGAGGAAGGGGTGGTCCTCGAAATAGGCGTCGGTGCGCCAGTGACGGGCCCAGCCGGTATGGACCAGCACCGCCCGGCCGCGCAGGTCGCGGTCCCGGAAGTGGTCGGCGTCGACGGCCTGCAGGCCCTCCGCCCGAATCACGATCCCGGGGAGCCTGACCAGGCGCTCAAGGCCGAGGTCGCTCAGATCCTCGCCATCGGCATAGCGGTGGAAGGGGCTGTCCAGATAGGTGCCTGTGTTGCCGACCATCTCAAGGCGGCCGATCTGGAATTCCGTGCCGGGGTCGTAGTTGGCGCGTGACGCCTGGCGGCTGAGATGGTCGCAGATCAGCGGGGCGGGCAGGCCCTTGTAGGTGATCATGCCGGCTTCGATGGTGTGGCTGAGGTCGATCAGCGGCACGGGGCGCTCCTGCGGCGGCGGGACCCGGAGCCTAGGCTATCGCCCGCCCGGCGTCTCCTGCAGCGGGCGCGGTGCGGAACCGCTGGTATTCTTGCGATGTTGGGCGTCTAGTTTGCATCTGGTCCAACCTCCGGTCGAACTCTCAACGGAAAAACACCATGGCCAAGCCTCTGACCTGCACCGCCCTGGCCAGCCTCGGCCTCGCCGCCGTCGCCGCCTGTGCGCCGTCCCCGGCGCCGGGCCCGTCCTCCTACGCGGCGGAAGGCGGGCGGCCCTGTTTCGCGGCCTCGGAGGTTCACAATTTCCGCGGCGACGACAGCGGTCCGATCTATGTTCGCGCCCGGGTCTCGGAAGTGTTCGAGCTGGCCACCGCCGGCTGTCCCGGATTCAACTTCGCGAACAGCCTGAACCTGCGGCCCGACGGCGCCTCGGACCAGTTCTGCGTCGGCGACAGCGGCCGCTTCATGCCCTCAGGGGCCGGGACTGCGGGCGTCGTCTGCGCGGTGCGGGTCACTCGCAAGCTGACGCCTGAACAGGTCGCCGCCCTGCCGGACCGTCTGCAGCCCTGAGCGGGTTCAGTCCGACAGCCAGCCCGGCCGCCGCACCGACACAGGCCGACCGTCGACGGTGAGCGGGCCGTCAAGGCGATCCAGGCGCAGCAGGGCCATGGCCGCGCCGTCGAGGCCGCTGAGCACCTCGCCGGCGCGCAGATCGCCGTTCAGCACCTCGGCGCCGAAGGGGGGGGGCGGGCCGTCGAAGACGAGGGGCAGCATGCGGTTCTTGATGCTGCCGCGCCGCTTCATGCGCGAGGTGGTCTCCTGGCCGACGAAGCAGCCCTTCTGGAAGTCGATGCCATTCAGCAGGTCGAAATTGGCCTCGATCGGATAGGTCTTGTCGGCGGGAGCGTCGGCGGCCGGGTCGGGCACGCCGACGGCGAGGCGATGGGTCTGCCAGTCGGTCTCGGCAGCGTTCAGGGAGACCTCGCCGCCGTAGCGGCGGCCGCCCAGCCCCGGCGCACGCGGGTCGGCCGCGAAGCCGTCGGCGGCGTCTGGCCACGAGGCGAAGACGGGGCGCTCGTCGGCCTCGACGGCGATCTGGGCGCGGAGCCTGTACATCGACAGGCGCTGCAGCAGCGCCTCGCGGCGGTCGGCGGCGACGTCGAGCAGGACCCCGTCGGCTTCGCCGATCAGGAACAGGTCGAACAGCAGGCGCCCGGGTGGGGAGAGCAGGGCGCCGAAGCGGAGTTCGCCGTCCGACAGGGTCTCGACGTCCTGGGTCAGCAGGTTGTGGAGGAAGGGCCGGGCGTCGGGACCGGCGACCCGGATCAGGGCGCGGCTTTCGAGGCGGGCGATGCGGCAGGTCATACGGCCTAGATAGGGCGGCGGGCGCTTGTGGGCCACAGCTGTTCGCCACTGCTGGAGCGCGAGAATCCGTATACGGTCCAGTCATGACGGGCCGTTTTCCTATCCTGTACATCGCCGAGGCGGGCGCGCAGGACGCGGTGCTGTCCTCGGGCGTGCTGGCCTATCTGGTGGAAGCCATGCCGCAGGCGCGGTTCACCGTGGTCGGATCGCCCGCCAGCGCGCCGCTGTTCGCCGACACGCCGCGGCTGGACCGGCTGATCGTGTTGGAGAAGGAGAGCCGGCTCGACTGGATCGGCCTGTGGAACCAGGTGCGGGCGACGAACTGGGGACTGGTGGTCGACCTGCGCGGTTCGGCCCTGTCGGGCAAGCTGAAGCGGCAGAAGCGGGCCGTGCGCGGCGAGCGCGAGCCGGGCGTTCACGCGGTCGAGCTGGCGGCGCGGGTGCTGCAGCTGGATGAAATCCCGGCCCCGAAGCTGTTCGTGTCCGAGGCGACGGAGGCCTCCGCGGAGGCGCTGATCCCGGCCGAGGCGGGGCCTTTGCTGGCGGTCGGGCCGGGGGCGGAATGGATGGGGCGGCGCTGGCCGGCCGAACGGTTCGCCAAGGTGGCCTCGACGCTGGTCGGCGAGGGCGGTCCGCTGGAGGGCGGGCGGGTGCTGGTGGTCGGGTCCGAGGCCGACCGCGATGCGGCCCATGTCATCCGCCTGTCGCTGCCGCGCCGCCGCACCCTTGAGCTGCAGGGGCGGCTGAGCCCGCTGCAGGCGGTGGCGGCGATCGGCCGCTGCGCCCTGTATCTGGGCGGAGACTCGCTGTGGACGGACCTGGCGGTGGCGTCGGGCGTGCCGGTGGTGGCGGCCTATGGCCCGTCGGACGAGGTCGAGCGGGGACCGTGGGGCGGGGCAGCCGTGCGCGGGCCGCGCTCGGTGGATGAGTATCGCAAGATCGATCCGCGGCTGGATCAGGCCATCGAGCACATGAACGACCTGCCGGCGGAGCGGGTGCTGAAGGCGGCTCGCAAGGTGCTGGCCGAGCGGGTATAGGGCCGGGCCATGACCCAAACATACGACCTGATCGTCCGCGGCGGCGAGGTGGCCAATCACGCCGGGCGCGGCATGGCCGATGTGGGGGTGATCGATGGCCGGATCGCCTTCATCGGCGACCTGTCGCGGGCCTCGGCGGGCGAGACGGTCGACGCGGCGGGGCTGACGGTCCTGCCCGGCGTGATCGACACCCAGGTCCATTTCCGCGAGCCGGGGCTGGAGTGGAAGGAAGACCTCGAGACCGGCAGCCGGGCCGCCGCCCTGGGCGGGGTGACCGCAGTGTTCGAGATGCCGAACACCGAGCCGGCGACGACGGACCCTGAGGCGCTGGCCGACAAGCTGGCGCGGGCGCGGGACCGGATGTGGACCGATCACGCCTTCTACATCGGCGGGACGCACGAGAATGCGCGGTTCCTGGGCGAGCTGGAGCGGCTGCCGGGGTGCTGCGGGGTCAAGGTGTTCATGGGCGCCTCGACGGGGACCCTGCTGGTCGCCGACGACGACGGGGTGCGCGAGGTGCTGAGCCATGTGAAGCGGCGGGCGACCTTCCATTCCGAGGACGAATACCGGCTGGCCGACCGGCGGCCGCTGGCGCGGGCGGGCGACTGGACCAGCCATCCGGAGGTGCGCGATCCCGAGAGCGCCATCCTCTCGACGCGGCGGCTGGTGCGGCTGGCGCGGGAGACGGGGGCGCGCATCCACGTGCTGCACGTGACCACGGCCGAGGAGGTCGAGTTCCTGGCTGACCACAAGGATGTGGCGACGATGGAGCTGACGCCGCAGCACCTGACGCTGGACGGCGACGAGGCCTATGAGCGGCTGAAGGGTCTGGCGCAGATGAACCCGCCGATCCGCAACAATTATCATATCGCCGGCCTGTGGCGGGGGATCGAGCAGGGCGTGGCGGACGTGCTGGGCTCGGACCACGCGCCGCATACGCTGGCGGAGAAGGCCCGGCCCTATCCGGCCTCGCCGTCGGGCATGCCGGGGGTGCAGACGCTGGTGCCGGTGATGCTGACGCATGTGGCCAATGGACGGCTGAGCCTGGACCGGTTCATCGACCTGACCAGCCATGGGGCCAACCGGGTGTTCGGCATCGCCGGCAAGGGGCGGATGGCCGAGGGCTATGACGCCGACCTGACGCTGGTCGACCTGAAGGCGAAGCGGGTCATCCGGCATGAGGACATGGCCACGCGGGCGGGCTGGACGCCGTTCGACGGCTTCGAGGCGACCGGCTGGCCGATGGCGACCCTCGTGCGCGGCCGGGTGGTGATGCGCGACGGCGACCTGATCGGCAGCGCCCACGGCCGGCCGGTGCGGTTCCAGGAGACGCTGGCCTGACGGGAACCGGATGACTCCTGCCGGATTCTCTTTTCACGGAAGGAGTTACGCCATGAGCAAACGCGAACTGATCGAGCCGAATCCCGGCGACAAGCGCTACGCCCGCCGCGACGACGAGGGCCGGTTCACTGAGATGGTCGATGTCGGCAAGTCGTCGGCGCAGGACCAGAAGCGGCAGGCCAAGTCGGACGCCGGCAAGGGCCAGGGCGACCGCGGCGACCGCCGCCACTAGCGCCTTTCGAGAATGAAGCCGGCGACGTCGTCGACTACGCCCGGCGCCAGCGGCAGGTTCGGGTCCCGGTAGGTCGCGGCGTTGGCGGCGCGGTCGGCGGGCGCGATCTTGAGCAGGTGGTTGACGCCTTCCCAAATGGTCAGCCGGGCATCCGGCCGCGCCGCGGCCAGGGCGCGGGCGTCGGTCAGGCCAACCTGGATGTCGGTCGTGCCCTGGCCGATCATCACCGGACCGTCGTAGGCCGCGACCAGCGCCGCCGGATCGAGCGGCAGCCATGAGATCATGTAGGGCTGGACCGATGGCCGGAACAGCGCGGCCAGCTGGGGCGGTACTTCCGCAACGGGACGGCCGGCCTCGAGCTCGGCGAGGATGGTCATGGCCTGGCCGAGGAAGGGTTCAGGCGCGCCGGCCAGCTGTTCGCGCAGCACGGCGCCGATCGGCCGGCCGGCGCCGGAGAGCAGAACCAGACCGCAGATGGAGTCGTCGGCCCGGGAGGCGGCGGTCAGGGCGACGAGGGCCCCTTCGCTGTGCCCGATCAGCCAGGCGCAGGGCTGGCCGGTCAGGCGGGCGGTCTCGGCGGCCCAGGCGCGGGCGTCATCGGCGTAATCGGTGAACTCGAGTTCGGCTTCAGAGATCAGGGATGAGGCGCTGGCGGCGACGCCGCGCTTGTCGGTCCGGACGGTCGCGACGCCGTGGGCGGCGAGGCCCTCGGCCAGCAGGCGATAGCTGGAGGCGGAGACCCCGAGCGGGCTGTTGCCGTCGCGGTCCGTAGGGCCGGAGCCGGCGATGATCAGGGCGGCGGCGCGGGTCTCGCCCTCGGGGACCAGCAGGCTTCCCTGCAGGGGCGCGGGCTCGGACGCCAGCGACACCGGCGAGGACGTGGGACCGGCGGCGAGGGCGGCGGCGAGGATCAGGCTGAGCATGGCGGTCTCCTTGGAGGCGAAGGGTTCAGAAGGGCTGGCGGTCGGGATCCGTGCGCCAGACGCGCCAGCTCTCGATGACCGAGAGGAGGGCGGCGACGAGGACGGCGCCGACCAGGACCTGGTAGCCGAGCGGCTGGGGCGCGACCGGGGCGGCGGCGAGGCCGACGAGGCCGATCAGGAAGAACAGCCGGCCGGCGAGGCGGTTGGAACGGTCCCAGGCGAGGCGGCTCTTGTAGGACCAGGGGGTGCGCACGCCGGCGATCGGATTGGGCCCGACGCGGCCGAGCACGGCCCCGATAAGCAGGAACAGGGCGGCGAGGGCGGCCATGGGGACGGCGGCGCCCAGGGAGGTCAGGCCGCTGAGGCTGGCCACCCCGAAGAACAGGGTCAGGCCGAAGAAGCTCAGCAGGATCAGCACCTGGCCGAAGCGCAGGGCCCGGGCGCGGGCGGGGTCCCCCGCCCGGCCGGCGGCGGCGCCCATGCCGCCGGCGAGGACGCCGGTGAGCAGGCCGAGGCCGACGACGCCGGCGCCGATCGCCTCGCGCCCGGCCCAGGCGTCGGCCTCGCCGTCGGGGCCGAAATGGTAGGGCATCACTTCCAGCGGGCCGGCGAGGAAGACGGCGGCGCCGGCGGCGACGATGATCAGGGTGACCGCGACGGTGGCGCGGTCGGCGGCGGACAGGGTCATCGGGGGTCCTCCTTGTCGGGATCGGGGGCGCGGGCGCCGGTCATGGAGAGCAGGAAGGCGAGGGCCTCCTCGACGGCGGAAATCTCGAGCCGGTAGCGGATCGAGGCGCCGTCGCGCTCGGGCGAGACCAAGCCGGCTTCCTTCAGGGCGTTGAGATGGCCGGTGATGGTCGGCCAGCTCATGTCGAAGGCGGCGGCGATGTCGCCCGACGCCATCGGTCCCTTGCGCAGCATCTCGATGATGCGGCGCCGGACCGGATGCGACAGGGCCTTGAACAGAGTGTTCATAGGGAGAAGCCTAATTAGGAAGACGGCTAATAGCAAGAAGTTTCGGACGGGGCGGTTTCTACCCGGGTGTTATTCGAAAAAATCGGGTCCGAAGCGTCCGAAGCGTCCGAAGCGTCCGAAGCGTCCGAAGCGTCCGAAGCGTCCGTAGCGTCCGAAGCGTCCGTAGCGTCCGATCCGTCTGTAGCCCCGGTCGAGTTCAGGCCGTGGTGCGGGCCGGGGCGGGATTGGATTGTCAAAGACCGGGGCGGGGACTCGCCGACAGTATGCGCCCGCGATCTGATGCGGCGGGAAGACGGGATCGGGAATCGGCGATGTCGTTGATGTGGCGTGAGATTGTCGGCCGAACCCGACTATGGATTCGCCGATTGTCAGCACAGCGTCATGGGTGAGAGCCGAGGTTCATCACGAAGGATACAAAGAAGAGGGCGCGAAGGACACGACGGGGCCGGAGGGTCAGCGGCTCCCCGGCGGGGAAGCGCCGTCGGAGGGAAGGCGGGCAAGGGCCCGCGGAACGAGGCGGCCGGGCTCGGTCCCTTCGTGTCCCTTGTGCTTTCTTCGGGGTCCTGGTGATGAACCAGCCGGCCGCAGGATATGCGGGCGGGATCATTGCGGAGGGGCGCGCGGCGTGTGAGCCTGGGCGAACGCCGTTCCCGGCGATCCATGACAGGACGACCATGCGCAGCACCCTGATCCCCTCGGCCGTCGCGCTGGCGCTGGCCGCCTGCTCCGCGCCCGCCGCGAGGACCGAGGCGCCCGAGGTCGCCGCCGCCCCGGCCGCGGTGACGCCGGAGGCCTTCGTGCGCTCGCTGTACGAGGACGGGGGGCCGGGGACCGGGGCGGAAAGCTATGAGGCGCTGCCGGTGTGGTCGGCGCGCACGAGGCGCCTGATGGCCGAGGCCGCGCGGCTGACGCCGGCCGATGAAATCGGCTTCTTCGACGCCCAGCCGTTCTGCGACTGCCAGGACGGCACGCCGGTGCTGCAGTCGGTGACCGCGGTCGCCGCCGGCGAGGGTCGCGCCGACGTCGCCGTCGTGCAGGGGTTCGCCGAGCCGGGCAACGACGTGCATCGCAAGACCTACAATCTGGTGCTCGAAGGCGGCCAGTGGCGCATCGACGACCAGCACTATGAGTCGATGGGCGAGTTCCCGTACGAGCCGATGGTGGAGCGGCTGAACGGCTGGATCGCGGAGGCGCGGGCGCGGGGGTAGACGGCGTTGGAAGGCCGCTTTCGGCCCATTGCGGAGTTTCGGGCCGTGACGGATGCTGCGCCCTCCGCCGATCGGGGAGAAGCCTGATGAAGATTGTTGGCGTCGTGCTCGGCGTGGCCGCGGGCCTCTTCACGGCGTTCCTGCTCGGAACCCCCATGATCGAGCTCTTTCTGGGCGACTGCTTTTGGGAACAGGGGTGCGAGCCACACGAAGGTCTCAAGTTCACCGGAGCCGTTCTGGCGACCTGCCTGGCGGGATTGTTCGCGGGATGGGGCGTCGCCGCCTTGTTCAACAAACTGGTAGCGAAACCTCGACAGCGTCAGGTCGGCTAACCACCCTTGGGTGACGGTCGGCTTCCGACACCTTGCGGAAGTCGTTAGGTCCATCCAGGCTCGCCTCGAGAGCGGGCGGAGCAATCGTCGTGAAGCGCACGGGATGGGCGGCATTGGGAGCAGTATTCGTCGCTGCCTGTGCGACAACGGACGCCGGGCTCGATCCCGTCCTCTATGAAGCCCAGGGCGACGGGTGGGAGTTGCGCATCACCACGGATTCCGTCCGTCTCCGCGAGCGCGTGGGGCGCGAAACCCTCGAGTACAATGGTTCGACGCCGGCCCTGCTTTCGGAAGGCGCCGACCTGCGGATTGAGGGAGAATTGCTCCGCCTGTACGTCATCGCCGGGCTCGTAGAGGAAGACACCCGTCGGTATGCCGTGGAAATCGCAGCACGCGCCTGCCGTGACCCGAGTGGGCGGCTGTGGCCCACGACCGTCAGGTTGAACTTCTTCTCTGAATACGCCCCGACCGCCTGCGACGAGGGAACAACCCCAGGTCCCCTTGGAATGACCGCCCCGCCTTTCCACTGCGGCGGGTTCGCCGTAACACTGCTCTTTTGACACGGGGGGCGGCATGGGCGACGACAACTTACGGACGACGTCGCCCCGCCTCCGGCGCTGGAAGGCGCTAGTGCTCGTTTTGGCCGCCTTGGTGGGCGCGCACAGCACGATGTTCGGGCTAGGGGCGCTGCCAATCAACACCGGCCTCAGTTACGGCTCCGTAGGGGACAACATCAAGCTGGATGACACGGCCCCGCCCGGATACGTCCGCGTGGTCAAGGCCGCGCCCGACCGCCCACTGCACACTGCGGGCGTCCGCGTCGGAGATGCCATTCGGTTCGACCGTCCTGGCGACCTTCGACGCGGAGCCTTCCGAAGCGAAGAACTGCTCGGACTATCGATCGTCAGGGAGGGTCGGACCATCCGCGCGGTCATGCGGTTGCCCCCCTCCACGACATCGTTGTGGAGCGCCCAAGTCCTCGCGAACGCCTTGCTTGGGCTCTTCATGGTCTTGGCCGGTGCTTTGATAGCGACCCGCGCGCGGCAGGCGTCCGGCGTGCTGCTCGGCGCCGCCATGGTGACGATGGGGATGCCCGGATCCTTCCCCTATGAGTGGGAAAACTTGCTGGAGCCATTGTTCCCGATCAGCCTGGTCTGGTCGCTGATCATGATGCTGGCTCCCGCCGGCATGCTCGCCTTCGCCCTGGTCCAGCGCGCCAACGTCACCGGACGTGCCGTGAAAGCCCCTTGGCGGATCATATTCGCCCTCTACTTGGCGGCCCACGCGGGGGTTTGGCTTGCGGAGGTCTACACAGCGCACGCCTTCCGCGACGTCCCCGTCCTCGGGCACCTGGCGTCGCTGGTCCTTCTTTACTGGGTCGGTCCGATCGTCGCCTGCGGTCTGCTCATCAAGGCGGCTTCCGAAACAACCGCCCAGGACCGCACCCGCTTCGGCTTCTTGGCGGCGGCGCTCGGCCTCTATTTCTTCGGAAAGTTCTTCATCGGGCTCTTCATTAATATGACTGGCAACGATTTTTCGCTGGGGAATCCTGTCGCGGCCCTGGGCTTGGCGGCCTCGGCAGCAGGCGTCGGGATCTTCCTCTATGCCATGTTGCGCCATCGGGTCGTGGACCTGGGCTTCGCGGTGAACCGCACCCTGATCTACGGCGTCCTGTCGACCACCCTGCTGCTCGCCTTCTTTTTCCTGGAGTGGGGCGCGGAGCAAATCGTCCCGGCGGAGATGCGCGAGGCCAACATCCTGATGAGCGCGGGGATCGCCTTCGGCCTGTTCCTCGTCTTCCACAGGGTGCGCGACTGGGTCGAGAAGGGCGTGGAGACCCTGTTTTTCCGCTCATGGCGCGACAATGATGCCCGGCTCGGCCGCTTCCTCAAGGACGCCGCCTTTGTGACCCGCGCCGACGCCCTCACGCAGACCGCGCTCGCGGAATTCACACGATACACGGGCGGCGCCCTGGTCGGTGTCTACGCTGTGGCCGACGATGGATCCGCCCGCCTCCAGGCAGGCCATGACCTGCCCTCGCGCGTCGAGCCGGACCATTCCGTGATGGTGCGGCTGAGAGCCGATCGCGAGATCCTCCACGACGACCTGCCTGAGAGGCTCGGCGCCGCTCTGGTCCTGCCAATGATCCTGCGGACCGAAATCCGCGGCTTCGTGCTCATTGGCGCCAAACCGTCCGGCGAGGATTACCGACCGGACGAGCGCGAAGCCTTGGCAGGCGCGGCGCAACGCATCGGCATGGATCTCCACGCCCTTGAGATCGACCGTCTTGAGGCCGAGCTCAGGCGTCTGAAGAGTCCCCGTCCTCTTCGGGCCGGATCGCGCCAAGTTGCGGCGTCCTGAAACCCGCCGGCCGGCACTTCGGCATATTCCGGAACGACCGCATTCCACCCGTTGCAGCCCTACACAGTGTCCGTTCCGCCGCTTTCAGCCGCGCCGTCATCCCCCGACTTGATCCGCGGATCAGAGGGAGGGGCGGGCTGGGCGTCGGTGACGGCCCAGTGAGCGTGACCGTGGGACGCTCGACGGAGCACCGGATAGTCTGATCCTCGGGTCAAGCCCGAGGATGACGGGGTTGGGTTGCGGCCGCCTTCAGATCGAGAAGCTGACGCCACAGCCGCAGCTGGAGGCGGCGTTGGGGTTGCGGACGACGAACTGGGCGCCGGCAAGGTCGTCGACGAAGGCGATCTCGGAGTTCTTGAGGAAGGGGAGGGAGACGGGGTCGACGAGGGCGGCCTGGCCGTCGGCCTCGATGCGGATGTCGTCGGGCTCGGCGGCCTCGACCAGTTCGAAACGGTACTGGAAGCCGGAGCAGCCGCCGCCGTCGACGGCGACGCGGAGCAGGACGGGACGGCCCTCGGCCTGGGCCAGTTTGGCCAGGCGGCGGGCGGCGGTTTCGGACAGGCTGAGGCCATGGCCGCCGGTGGCCGGCGATATCTGAAAGGCGGGGGCGGATTGGACGCTGCTCACGGGGCTCTATATGAGGCGCGGACGGGCGATCGCAAAGGCCCGGCGAGCGAATGAGCAACCGACCTTGGTCCCCGAACGCGCGCCCTACGCCGAATACCCCGAGCACAGCCGCGGCCGGCTGACGCCCGAGCCGATCAGCCGCACGCGCAACGCCTACGCCCGCGACCGCGACCGGATCATCCATGCCACAGCCTTCCGCCGGCTGAAGGAGAAGACCCAGGTCTTCGTGGCCCACGAGGGCGACCACTACCGCACCCGGCTGACGCATTCGCTGGAGGTGGCGCAGATCGCGCGGTCGCTGGCGCATGCGCTGCGACTGGATACGGACCTGGCCGAGACGGTGGCGCTGGCGCACGACCTGGGGCATCCGCCGTTCGGCCACTCGGGCGAGGACGAGCTGCAGGCGCGGATGGAGCCGTGGGGCGGCTTCGACCACAACGTCCAGACCTTCCGCGTGGTGACCAAGCTGGAGCATCGCTATCCCCAGTTCGAGGGCCTCAACCTGAGCTGGGAGACGGTTGAGGGGGTGGTCAAGCACAACGGCCCGGTGTCGCACCGGCTGGACGAGCCGGCGTGGAAGGCGATCGCCGACTACGCCCCGAACTGGGACCTGCGGCTGGACAGCTTCGCCTCGCTGGAGGCGCAGGCGGCGGCGCTGGCGGACGACATCGCCTACAACAACCACGACGTCGACGACGGGGTGCAGGCGGGGCTGTTCACCCTGGAGGACCTGGCCGAGGTGCCGCTGATCGGGCCGGTGCTGCACGGGGTGCGCAAGGACTGGCCGGACATCGATGAGCGGATGATCCGCATCGAGGCGGTGCGGCGCATGATCGGGGCGATGGTCGAGGACGTGCTGGCCGAGACGGAGACGCGGATCGAGGGGGCGAACGTGCGCTCGACCGAGGACGTGCGGATGGCGGGGCGGCCGCTGGTCGGCTTTTCGCACGGCATGCTGGCCGATCTGGGGGTGCTGCGGAAATTCCTCTTCGAGCGGATGTACCGCCACTACCGGGTCAACCGGACGCGCAGCCAGGCGCGGCGGCTGCTGGGCGAGATGTTCGAGCTGTTCATGGCCGATCCGGGCACCCTGCCGCCGGAATGGTCGGGCAAGGCGGGGACGTCGGACGAGGCGCGGCGGGCGCGGGCGGTGTGCGACTACATCGCCGGCATGACCGACCGCTATGCGATCGAGGAGCACAGGAAGCTGTTCAGCCTCGATCTGGCGCTGGATCTGTAGTCCCGGCCTGAAAAAGGACTCGGACCGGGATAGAGTGACGGGTCCGCGCGACGATTCGCGCGGCACGACGGAAGGCGCGGCCATGTCCCACGAAGATCCCTATCGTCCGAACCAGGGCCGCGACCGGGGCGCCTATACGCCGCCGACCGACGACGACCTGCCGTTCAACCGCCAGGGCTACGACCCGCGGCGGGGCGGCGGCGGCGGCGGCGGGGGCGGCAAGGCTCCGCCGATGACGCTGATCATCTCGGCGGTGGTGCTGCTGGTGCTGATCATCGCCGTGGTGGTCTATTACCGGGCCGGGCCGCGCTCGTCCAACGATGCGCCGCCCGCCGTCGGCACGCCGGTGGGGCCGATGAAGGCCGAGGCGCCGATCGACGCCCAGCCGGTCGATCCGACCGCCGGCATCGACGTTTACGCCGCCGAGGAGACGACGCCCGCGGCCCCCACCTTCATTCCGCCGCCGGAAGCCGTCCGGCCGCGGCCGGCGCCGGCCCCGACCGAGGCCGCCCCGGCCCCCGCCCCGGCCCGGCCGACGCCGACGACCCCGCCGCCGGCCAAGGCCGAGCCGACGCCGGCGCCGACCGGCGGAACCTCCGGGGTGCAGATCGGCGCCTTCTCGACGCCCAACCTGGCCGAACGGGAATACAACGCCGTGGTCGGCCGCTATCCGGCCCTGACCGAGGGCGCCAGCCGGCGGGTGCAGGAGGTGACGGCCTCGAACGGCTCGACCGTCTATCGCACCACCGTCACCGGCCTGAGCCGGGAGCGCGCGACCGGCCTGTGCAACGCCATCAAGGCCGCGGGCGGGGACTGCATCGTCCGGTGACGCGTTCGGCGGCGATCTACGGCTGCAGCGGGCATCGGCTGACGGAGGCGGAGAAGGCCTTCTTCGCCGAGGTCCGGCCGTGGGGCTTCATCGTCTTTCGCCGCAATGTCGACAGCCCCGAGCAGATGCGGGCGCTGACCGACGAGATGCGCGACTGCGTCGGCGACGCGGAGGCGCCGGTGCTGGTCGACCAGGAGGGCGGCCGGGTGCAGCGGATGGGGCCGCCGCACTGGCCGAAATATCCGCCGGCCGAGGCTTTTCTGAAAGCGGCCGGCGATCCGCTGGCGGCGCGGGAGCTGGTCCGGCTGGGGGCGCGGCTGATGGCGCATGACCTGAAGGCGGCGGGGATCACCGTCGACTGCGCCCCGGTGCTGGACGTGCCCGTGCCCGGCGCTCACGACATCATCGGCGACCGGGCCTATGCGCGGGACCCGGAGACGGTGGCGATGCTGGGCCGGGCCGCGGCGGAGGGGCTGCTGGCCGGCGGGGTGCTGCCGGTGATCAAACACATGCCGGGGCACGGCCGCGCCTTCGCCGACAGTCACCACGACCTGCCGGTGGTGCACGCCGACCTGAAGACGCTGGACGGCTGGGATTTCGCGCCGTTCCGGGCCCTGTCGGACATGCCGCTGGCGATGACCGCGCATGTGGTGTTCGACGCGGTGGACCCGAAACGGCCGGCGACGACCTCGAGGAAGGCCGTGAAGCTGATGCGCGAGGGGCTGGGTTTCGGCGGGCTGATCCTGACCGACGACCTGTCGATGAAGGCGCTGTCGGGGAGCCTGGGCGAGCGGGCCGAGGCGGCGCTGGCGGCGGGCTGCGACGTGGTCCTGCACTGCAACGGCGACCTGGACGAGATGCGGTCGGTGGCCGAGGGCGTCGGCAAGCTGAAGGGCGAGGCGGCCAAGCGGGCCGCGGCGGCGCTGGCGCGGATCGTCCGCGAGCCGGAGCCGTTCGATCCGTTTGCGGCGCGCGACCGGTTCGACGCGCTGATGGCGGGCAAGCTGGAGGCGGCGCGAGGGCCGGACGTCGGGGAGGCGCAGGCGTGACGGACGCCTTCCAGCCCAACCTGGACTTCGCGGCGGCGGATCAGGCCGACGAGCGCGAGGCGTTCGTGGTCGATCTGGAGGGGTACGAGGGGCCGCTGCACGTCCTGCTGGCGCTGGCGCGGACGCAGAAGGTCGATCTGCTGAAGCTGTCGATCACGAAGCTGGCGGAACAGTATCTGGCCTTCGTGCACGAGGCGCGGCGGCGGAATTTCTCGCTGGCGGCCGACTATCTCGTGATGGCGTCGTGGCTGGCCTATCTGAAGTCTCGCCTGCTGCTGCCCCGTACGGACAAGAAGGGCGAGGAAATGCCGGCCGAGGAGATGGCCGCGGCGCTGGCGTTCCGGCTGCAGAAGCTGGAGGCGATGAGGAAGGCGGTCGAGGCGATCACGGCGCGGCCGCGGCTGAAGCGGGACGTGTTCACGCGCGGCGACCCCGAGGCGCTGGTCATCATCCCGTCGGACCGGATCGACGCCAGCCTGTACGAGCTGATGGCGGCCTATGTGACGCAGCGGCGGCGCGAGGAGCAGCGCCACTACAATCCCGGCCAGCGCGTCGAGGCCTTCGGGCTGGAGGCGGCGCGGGACTGGCTGCGGGACATCCTGCCCCGGCTGGAGGAGTGGACGCCGCTGGAGCGGGTGGCGCCGGAGAAGCACGGGGCCGAGGGGCCGTCGCAGGCCAGCTTCACCGCCTCGACGCTGTCGGCCAGCCTGGAGCTGGTCAAGGAGGGGGCCATGGATGTGAAACAGGCCGAGGCCTTTGCGGAGCTGTATCTGAAGCGGCGCGGGGTGGGGCAGGTGCTGGAGCTGGTGCCGTGATGGGCTTTTCGCCTCTTTTCCGTCCGTCATCCTCGGGCTTGACCCGAGGATCAGAGGCGACTCCGGGCTGTGCGTCAGGGGCGGCCCCGGGACCGCGCGGGCAGTCCCGCCGCCGCGCACCGGATGGTCTGATCCTCGGGTCAAGCCCGAGGATGACGGTTGGGGGGGAGGGGAATTAGATGGTTCAGTTCGCCCCTGACGAAAACGAGATCGAGCGCCGGGTCGAGGCGCTGCTGTTCGCGGCGGCGGGACCGCTGTCGGCGGCGGAGATCGCGCGGCGGCTGCCCGAGGGGGCGGACGTGGGCGGGGCCATCTCGGCGCTGCGCGAGCGGTATCAGGGGCGGGGGGTGGAGCTGGAGTGCGTGGCGGACCGCTGGCGGTTCAGGACCGCGCCGGACCTCAGCTTCATGATGACCGAGGAGCGCGAGGAGCCGCGGCGGTTGTCGAAGGCGGCGCTCGAGACCCTGGCCATCATCGCCTACCACCAGCCGTGCACCCGCGCCGAGATCGAGAGCGTGCGGGGCGTCAGCCTGTCGAAGGGGACGCTGGACCTGCTGCTGGAGATGGGGTTCGTGCGGCTGAAGGGCCGGCGGCGGACGCCGGGGCGGCCGGTGACCTATGCGACGGCGGACAAATTCCTGGAGCATTTCAGCCTGTCGAGCCTGTACGACCTGCCGGGCGTGCAGGAAATGAAGGCGGCGGGGCTGCTGGACCTGTCGATCCCGGTCGGGTTCGAGGTGCCCGATCCGTCACGAGCGAGCGACGACGATGATGCGCCCCTGCTGCCGGGCGAGGAGGACTCGCCGGAGTTCGCGCAGGATTTCGTGGCGGAGGACTGAGCTTCCGGCCGGACCCCTCCACCCCTTCGGGGTCCCCCTCCCCATCGCTTCGCGACAGGGAGGAGACAACCGCCTCGCTAGGTCTCCTCTCCGCGAAGTGGGGAGGGGGACCGCGAAGCGGTGGAGGGGTGTCGCAATCGCTCCGAAGCCTTGCTAAGCCGCTGCGATGATCGCTCGCCTTCGTCCCGTCCCGTTCAATCTCGGCCCCGTGCATTTCGTGGGCATCGGCGGCATCGGCATGAGCGGGATCGCCGAGATCATGCTCAAGATCGGCTATTCGGTGCAGGGCTCGGACGCCAAGGCGTCGGCCAATACCGAGCGGCTGGAGAAGCTGGGCGCGAAGATCTTCATCGGCCATGACGCGGCGCATGTCGGCGATTCCGTGTCGGCGGTGGTCTATTCGACGGCGGTGAAGGCGGGCAATCCGGAGCTGGTGGTGGCGCGCGAGCGGCGCATCCCGCTGGTGCGCCGGGCCGAGATGCTGGCCGAGCTGATGCGGCTGCAGTTCTCGATCGGGGTCGGGGGGACGCACGGCAAGACCACGACGACCTCGATGGTCGCGGCCCTGCTGGACCAGGCGGGGCTGGACCCAACGGTGGTCAACGGCGGCATCATCAACGCCTACGGGACCAACGCCAAGGTCGGCGACGGCGACTGGATCGTGGTCGAGGCCGACGAGAGCGACGGCAGCTTCCTGCGCCTGAAATGCACCGTGGCGATCATCACCAACATCGATCCGGAGCACCTGGATCACTACGGCGACTTCGACGCGCTGCGGAAGGCGTTCGTCGACTTCATCGAGGACATTCCGTTCTACGGCTTCGGCGTCGTCTGCCTCGACCATCCCGAGGTGCAGCGGCTGGTGGCGTCGATCGACAATCGCCGGCTGGTCACCTACGGCCTCAACCCGCAGGCCATGGTGCGGGCCGAGAACTGCGACATGCAACCGGACGGGGCGCGTTTCGACGTGGTCATCCAGGGGCAGGGACTGGCGGCGCTGGACGAGCCGACGCGGATCACCGGCCTGCACCTGCCGATGGCGGGCTGGCACAACGTCTCCAATGCGCTCGCCGCCATCGCGGTGGCGCGCGAGCTGGACGTCTCGGACGAGGCGATCAGGGCGGGGCTGGCCGGGTTCGGCGGGGTTCGGCGGCGCTTCACCACCACGGGCGTGGTCGGCGGCGTGCGCATCGTCGATGACTACGGGCATCATCCCGTCGAGATCGCGGCGGTGCTGAAGGCGGCGCGGCAGGTGGCGCACACCAGCGAGGGCGGGGGCCGGGTCATCGCCGTGGTCCAGCCGCACCGCTATACCCGGCTGCGCGACCTGATGGAGGACTTCTCGACCTGCTTCTCGGACGCCGACGCGGTGATCGTGGCCGACGTTTATCCGGCCGGCGAGACGCCGATCGAGGGCGTCGACAAGGAGGCTCTGGTCGAGGGCATCCGGAGGTTCGGACACCGCTCGGTGCAGCCGCTGGACGGGGTGGAGGCGCTGCCGGGCCTGATCGCGGCCGAGGTGAAGCCGGGGGATCTGGTGGTGTGCCTCGGCGCCGGCGACATCACCCAGTGGGCCTATGCGCTGCCGGGCCAGCTGGAGGGGCGTGCCTGACGAAGACTTGTCCGTCGATCGGATGGGTATATACTCCACCTATATCCTAATATCACGAGGGGATATCGTGGCGCTTTATGTGAAGGATCCCGAGATCGATCGGATGGCCGAGCGTCTGAGTCGGCTGAGCCGGGTCAGCAAGACCGAGGCGGTGCGGCGGGCGCTTCGGCGGGAGTTGGAGCACGTGGAGGGTCCCTCCGAGTTCGTAGAACGGGTTCTGGCCTTTACGACGGACTTGAGCACGCGCGCCGGGCCGGATCGCGGCGTCGTGGACAAGGCGTGGATCGACAGCCTTTACGAGTGAGGACAGATGTTTGCTGACGCCTCCGCGCTGACCGCGATTCTGCTGAAGGAGCCGGACGAGGCCAGTCTGGTGGCGCGCATGCAGGCGCATACGCTTCGGGTGACATCGCCTTTGGCCGTGTGGGAGACCGTCATGGCGGTCAGCCGCGGCCTCGGTCTCTCCATCGCGGCAGCCGAGGCCGCCGTCGAAAACCTGCTGAAAATAACGCAGATCGAAGTTCGTCCCGTGCTGCCTGAGGTTCGCCATGTGGCCGTGGAGGCCCACGCCCGTTTCGGCAAAGGTCGTCATCCGGCCGCGTTGAACTTCGGCGACTGCTTCGCCTATGGCTGCGCCCGCCACGCCCGCGTCCCGCTCCTCTACAAGGGCGAGGACTTCTCCCGCACTGACATCGAAGCCGCATGACCGCCACTGACTTCCCCGCCGTCCGCGGCAAGCTCCTTCGCGACGAGCCGCTGGGACCGTTCACCTGGTTCCGGGTGGGGGGCAAGGCGGATGCGCTGTTCATCCCGGCCGACCCGGAGGACCTCGCGGATTTCCTGAAGGCGCTGGACCCGACCACGCCCGTGACGGTGCTGGGCGTGGGCTCGAACGTCATCGTGCGCGACGGCGGCGTCGAGGGGGTGGTGATCCGACTGGCGGGGCGGCCGTTCGCGGGGATCTCGGCTGAGGGTGAGACGATCACCGCCGGGGCGGGGGCGCTGGACTCGATGGTGGCCAGGGCGTCGGCGAAGGCCGGGCTGGCGGGGCTGGAGTTCTACGCCGGCATTCCCGGCACCATCGGCGGGGCGCTGACCATGAACGCCGGCTGCTACGGCGCCGAGACGAAGGACGTGCTGATTTCGGCCTGGGGGCTGACGCGGGCGGGGGAGCGGGTCGACTATTCGCTGGCCGACTTCGGCTACACCTACCGCCACTCGCAGGCGCCGGCGGACATCATCTGGATCGAGGCGACCTATCGCGGAACGCCGGACGATCCGGAAGCCGTGTCCGGGCGGATTGCGGAGATCACCTCGCGCCGGGAGCAGACCCAGCCGATCCGTGAGAAGACCGGCGGCTCGACCTTCAAGAACCCGCCGGGGCATTCGTCGTGGAAGCTGGTGGACGAGGCCGGCTGGCGCGGGCGTCTGTTCAAGGCCACCGGCGGCGGGGCGAAGTTCAGCGAGCTGCATTCCAACTTCATGATCAACCCGGGCGAAGCAACGGCCGCCGATATCGAGGGGCTGGGCGAGGCGGTGCGGGCGGACGTGCTGGCGAAGACCGGTGTGCAGCTCGACTGGGAGATCAAGCGGATCGGGCGGCCGGGCTGAGGCTTTTTGCACGTCGGGACCCGATTGGTTGACGGGCTGTTAAGGACGGCTGTCGCATTGCGGTGACTGTTCCGGAGCTTCGCATGACCCGCCCCTTCGCAGACCTTCATGTCGCCGTGCTGATGGGCGGACTGTCGGCGGAGCGCGAGGTGTCGCTGACGTCCGGCAAGGGCTGCGCCGATGCGCTGGAAGGGCAGGTGGCGCGGGTCAGCCGCGTCGACGCCGGGCGCGATCTGGCCGAGGTGCTGACGGCGCTGAAGCCGGACGTGGTGCTGAACTGCCTGCACGGGGCGTGGGGTGAGGACGGCTGCGTCCAGGGCGTGCTCGAGACCCTGGCCATTCCCTACACCCACTCCGGCGTGCTGGCCTCGGCGCTGGCCATGGACAAGCACAAGTCCAAGGCGGTGCTGAAGGCGGCGGGGATCACCGTGCCGGGCGGCGGGCTGTACGACCGGCACGAGGTGGCCAGCCGCCACGTCATCGAGCCGCCCTATGTGGTCAAGCCGAACGCCGAAGGCTCTTCGGTCGGGGTGTTTCTGGTTCGCGAGGGCGCCAACCGCCCGGTGGCCGAGGTCGGCGAGCCGGGCTGGACCTACGGCGAACAGGTGATGGTCGAGCCGTTCATCGCCGGCAAGGAGCTGTGCGTGGCGGTGATGGGCGAGGCGACGGGGCCGCGGGCGCTGACGGTGACCGACATCACGCCCGTGAAGGGCTTCTACGACTACGAAGCCAAATATGCGCCGGGCGGATCGATCCACAGGCTGCCGGCCGAGATTCCTCCGCACGTGTTCGAGGCGGCGCTGCGCCAGGCCGAGCTGGCGCATGCCGCAATGGGCTGCCGCGGCGTGTCGCGGACGGACTTTCGTTATGACGATCTTAACGACGATCTCGTTCTTCTGGAGGTCAACACCCAGCCCGGCATGACGCCGACCTCGCTCGTCCCCGAGCAGGCCGCCCATGGGGGGATGGGGTACAAAGACCTGGTCCGGTGGATGGTGGAGGACGCCTCATGCCCGCGGTAGTTCGCGGCGGTCGGCGACAGAATTCGAAACAGCCCGCCAAGCGGCCCGCGGCTCCCAAGGGGGGCAGGGGCCGCGCGCCCCGCAACGCGCCGGCCGTGCCGGGCAAGGTGGCGGCGATCGGGCGGCTGGACCTGTCGCCGCGCGCCGTCATGATCTCCATCGCCGCCGGCGTCGTGGTGCTGGCGGGCGTGCTGGCCACGGGCGCGCGCGCGGACCGGATCAGCGCCTCCATCGGCCAGGGCGTCGACGGCATGGCCGTGGGCATGGGGCTGAAGCTGGAGAAGGTCTTCATCGAGGGCGAGTCCGCGGAGGCCACCGCCGCCATCCAGCGCGCCGTGCAGCTGGACGGCGGGCAGGCCATGACCTCGATCGATCTCGACGCCGTGCGCGAGCGGGTCGAGCAGGTCGGCTGGGTCAAGTCGGCCCGGATCGTGCGGCTGCTGCCCAACACCTTGATCGTCCACGTCACGGAGCACGACCGGCTGGCCATCTGGCAGGCGGGCGGGCGCAACATGGTCATCGACAGCCACGGGCAGGTGATCCGCGGCGCCGACGCCGGCCGCTATCCGAACCTGCCGCTGGTGGTGGGCAAGGGCGCCGAGCAGGCGGCGGCCGAGGTGCTGCCGCTGATCGCGCAACGGCCGCGGCTGATGGCCCGGCTGGAGGCGCTGGTGCGGGTCGACGAGCGGCGCTGGGACCTGCGCCTCAAGGACGGCAGCCTGATCCAGCTGCCGGCCACCGATCAGGATGCGGCCCTGATCCAGCTGGACGCGCTGGACCAGCGCGAGCGGCTGCTGGAACTCGGGTTCGCCCGCATCGATCTGAGAACGCCGGAAGAGGTCGCCGTCCGGCCCTCCGCCGGCGAAGCCCAGGGCGGAACCTAGTATGGCGGGACGGGTAGTGGACAAGTCTGTGGATGGCGGCAAGACCGCCGCGGGCCGCGCGCCGGTCGTGGCCGCGCTGGACCTCGGCCAGTCGAAGGTCGGCTGCTTCATCATGAAGCCCGACGGCGTGCGCCACGCCGACCGCACCATCCGGGTGGCGGGGGCGGGCCACGTGCAGTCGCGCGGCATCCGCGGCGGCGGCATCGTCAATATGGACGAGGCGGCGCAGGCCATCGGCCACGCGGTCGAGCGGGCCGAGCGGGCCGCGGGCTCGCCGGTCTCGGGCGTGGTCGTGACCACGGCCATCGGCCAGATGGCCAGCCACCGGGTGCAGGCCCGCGTCTCGCTGGGGGCCAATCCGGTCGGGGACGCCGATCTGGCGCGGGCCATCGCCATGGCCCTGGCGCAGATCCGCCTGCCGAACCGGCGGCCGATCCACGTGCTGCCGATCGCTTGGTCGGTCGACGGCGCGCGCGGCGTGCACGATCCGCGGGCGATGCGGGGGCACTCGCTGGGACTGGACCTGCTGGTCGTGTCGATGGCCGAGAGCGCCTTCACCGCCCTGAGCCATTGCCTGGAACTGGCCCACCTCGATCTGCAGGGCGTGGTGGCGGCGCCGGTGGCCTCGTCGCTGGCGGCGCTGGAAGACGACGAGATGGATCTGGGCTGCGTCTGCATCGACATGGGCGGGGGCGCGACCTCGGCCGCGGTGTGGGGCGGGCGCAGCCTGCTGCATATCGAGAGCCTGAACGTCGGCGGCGACCATGTGACCGCGGACATCGCCCGCGGCCTGTCGACCTCGCGGGCCGGGGCCGAGCGGCTGAAGACCCTGCACGGCTCGGCCATGGCCTCGGCCAACGAGGACCGCGAGATGCTGGAGGCCCCGCCGCGCGGCGAGGATCCCTCGGCCGGGCCGGTGGTGGTGCCGCGGGCCATGCTGAAGACGGTCATCGCCCCGCGCGTCGAGGAGACGCTGGAGCTGCTGCGCGACCGGTTGCGCAACGCGGGCGTGGGGCTGGAGCCCGGCGCCGGCCTGGTGCTGACCGGCGGGGCCAGCCAGCTGAACGGCGTGCGCGAGCTGGCGGTGCGGGTGTTCGACCGGCCGGTGCGGCTGGGCAAGCCGCAGCGCGCGCCGCACCTGGCCGACGCGGCCTCGGGGCCGGCCTTCTGTTCGGCCGCCGGGGTGCTGTTGCGCGCCGCCTACGGTCCGCGCGAGGCCGTCTCGGCCCGGAAACTGATGTCGCGGCAGATTACGGCGGCGGATGCGCCGCGCATGCACCGGGGCGGAATTGTGGCCCGGGCGGCCGGCTGGCTGCGGGAAAATCTCTAACAAAGCCAAGGCCCGGCGCCCTGGAAGCGGCGCTGGCAGGGGTTTCAGTCGCCCAACAAGACTGTGTCCAGATTGTAACAGACCCTGCCTTGATTGGGCGCCGGTCCGCCACATTCCCTTGCCGCGGCCTTCGTTGCTGGTAGCGTGCCAATTCGAAGCGGACTCCGTCGACGGCGGAGGACGCATCTTGTTTCATCACCGGTTGGGGCCCTAACACATGCTTCTCAAGCGCAAGTTTCTCTTCGGCACGACGATCCTAGCGGGCGTTGTCGCCGCCGCGGCTCCGGCCCTGGCTCAAGACCAGCTTCCCGGCGTCAACGTCCAGGGCCAGCAAGGCCAGGAAGCGACGCAGATCGAAGAGGTCGTCATCACCGGTTCGCGTATCCGTCGCGACCCGACGAACTCGCCGACCCCGCTGATCTCGGTTTCGCGCGAACAGCTGCTGACCACCGGTCAGTCGACCGTGATCGACTACCTGGCCACCATCCCGGCCCTGTCGAACTCGGTCGTTCCGTCGGACACCACGGGCTCCGGCCTGGGTGACGGCGGCCTGTCACTGGCCAACCTGCGCTCGCTGGGCTCGAACCGCACCCTGACCCTCGTCGACGGCCGCCGTCACGTCGGTTCGAACGGCGGCTCGCTCGCGGTCGACGTCGACACCATCCCGCGCCTGCTGATCGAGAACATCGAGATCGTCACCGGCGGCGCCTCGTCCGTGTACGGCGCCGACGCCGTCTCCGGCGTGCTGAACTTCGTCCTGCGCAAGGACTTCGAAGGCGTCGAGATCGACGCCAACTACGGCATGATCAACGAGAACGGCGAAGCTTCGAAGCGCCTCTCGGCCCTGATCGGCCACAACTTCCTCGACGACCGTCTGAACCTCTACGCCCACGGCGAGTATGAAGAAGTCGACCAGGTCACGGCGTTCGACGTCGACTGGATCAACGACGGCTACTACCTGCTCGGCATGGACGCCGATCCGACCAACGCGGCCATCGGCCCGACGACGGACGGCACCATCGACACGCACCTGTTCCGCTCGCCGGTCCGCATGGACCGTCCGCGCTGGGGCCAGACGACCGTCGTGCACGTGACCCCGCTGAGCCCCACCAACGACCCGGACGTGGCCAACTTCTCGGGCAGCAGCTGTATCTTCACCTACGCCGCCAGCTGCTACGCCGTGGCTCCGGGCTACACCTACTGGTATGACGGCACGACGGCCCGTCCGGCCAACTTCGGCACCCGGATCGGCAACACCGGCGTCAGCCGTCCGTACAACTACGGCGGCGACGGCGTGAATGCGGCGAACTTCTCGACCCTGTCGATCGTCCCGCACTCGGAATCGGCCCGCTTCCAGGCCGGCGCCAACATCCAGATCACGGACAACATCCGCGGCTTCATCGAAGCCAAGCATGTCACCGAAGACACCTTCGACATCTCCCAGCCGACCTTCTTCGACTTCGACCTGGACAACACGTCGTACTCGCCGGACGGGCTGAACTCGATGTGGGGCGTCCAGTCGATCGACCTGCGCTGGGACGACAACGCCTTCCTGCCGGACCTGGTCAAGAACGCCATCGCGACCAACGTCCTGTACGGGTGCACCGCGCCGACCACGACCACGCCGAGCGACTGCAGCACGCCCCTGGGCATCCTGCAGCTGGCCCGTCACACCATGTTCGGCCCCGACCGCACCCAGGACAACGAACGCGTCCTGAACCGCTATGTGGCCGGCCTGAGCGGTTCGTTCGACCGCCTGGGCTTCGTCAACAACATCAACTGGGACATCGGCTACACCTACGGTGAAGTCGAGGTCGAGAACCGCGAACGCGGCGTCGACTCGATCCGCTTCGGCCTGGCCGCCGACTCGGTCATCGACACCGCCGGCCTGGTCAACGGCAACCCGGGCGAGATCGTCTGCCGCGTCCAGCTGCTGGACGCGCAGGGCCTGCCGCTCGAGTACGAAAACGGCATCTTCGCCGGCGAGGACATCCGCACCATGCAGGGCTACGGCCAGGCCGCGGTTGACGAGTGCGTGCCGCTGAACATCTTCGGCGACGGCAACCAGGACCCGGCCGCCCTGGCCTATGTGGACGCCACGATCGGCGTCACGGAACGCAACGAGCAGGAGCAACTGATCGCTTCGGCCGCCGGCGAACTGTGGGACCTGTGGGGCGCCGGCCCGATCGGCGTCGCCCTCGGCGTCGAGCACCGCCGCGAATACACCGAAGGCGTGGGCCGCGATGCCGACACCAACGGCCGCTTCCTGTTCCTGAACACGGGTCCGGACTTCCCGGGCGCCCAGTACGAGAGCGACGAAGCCTTCGCCGAACTGTCGATCCCGCTGTTCCGTGACAGCTGGCTGGGCGAATACGCCGAGCTGAGTGGTTCGTACCGCTACGCCGACTATTCGACGGTGGGCGAGCTGGACGTCTACGGCATCAACCTGGTCTACCGTCCGATCCAGGACATCGCCTTCAAGACCAGCTTCAACTCCTCGGTGCGGGTGCCGGACCTGGGTGAGAACTTCTCGCCCTTCAGCCAGACCTTCGCCAACGGCTTCACCGATCCCTGCTCGACGACGGTCATCGGCAACCTGACCGACAACGAAGTCCGCGATAACCGGATCGCCAACTGCTCGGCCCTCGCCGCGCAGCAGGGCCTGTCGTTCGACTTCGGCGGCGCCACGGTGACGACCACCGACGACTTCCTGCCGAACTACACCTCGGGCATCGCCGGCGTTCTCGGCGGCAACCCGCTGCTGCGGCCGGAAACCTCGGAATCGTTCACCTTCTCGACGGTGATCCAGCCGCGGTTCTTCCCGAACTTCTCGCTGGTGCTCGACTACTACGAGATCGAAATCGAGGACGTCATCGCCTCGGTCTCGGCCCAGACGGCCGCCAACAACTGCGTCAGCGGCACCACGCTGAACACGGCCGCCTGCGACACCATCTTCCGGAACCGTTCGGACCCGGACGAGGCCTTCTGGGTCGGCGGTCCGGTCGGCGATCCGATCGGCGGCTTCATCCAGGGCTCGATCAACTACGCCGCCCTGACCACCCGTGGTCTGGACTTCACGGCGCGCTACAGCCTCGACATCGAAGAGACCTTCGGCCGCAACCTGGGCCGTCTGGACTACTCGATCGGCGGCCTGTGGCTGATCGAACAGGAGCAGTTCCTGAACGCCGACGACCCCGAGGACGGCACCGAGCTCAGCAGCGGCACCTTCTACCCCCGCGTCCGCTTCACCTCGTCGCTGACCTACACGCCCAACGACACCTGGAGCGTGAACTGGACGGTCGACTGGCAGACGTCGCAGGACATCGTGCAACTGCGCAACTACGTGTCCAACTCGGACAGCCGTCCGGTCGAGTACATCGAGACGGGCAACTACGCCCGCCACGACTTCACGGTCCGCTGGAACGTTCGCGACGACCTGTCGCTGCGGGCCGGCGTGGTCAACGCCTTCGACGCCGAACAGGCGCCGTGGCTGGGCACCGCCGTGTTCTCGAACTTCGACCCGTACGGAACGCGCTACTTCATCGGCCTGAACTACCGTCCGTTCTAAGAACAGACGTCAGGACCAAGACGGAAAGGGCGGCTCGAAAGAGCCGCCCTTTTTCGTTGTCCACATCCCGGAATCTGCGGCGAAGGTTAATGAATTCCGTGGCTCGCGGCCCGACTCAGCCTATCCGGTAACACTCCCTTAAGCAGATGGGGTGTTTCCTTAACGCGCTCATAACCAATGCGATTCGGCGGGGTTTTCGCATCGGGGCTGCAGGGCAGGGTCGGAACCTAAGGTCGGAATTAGAATGTCTCTCTCGCTGGTGCGTCCGCAACACACGGAACTGAAGCCCCGGATCGTCGTCTTCGGCGTCGGCGGCGCCGGCGGCAATGCCGTCAACAACATGATCGACGCCGGCCTTGAAGGGGTCGAGTTCGTCGTCGCCAACACCGACGCGCAGCACCTGTCGTTCGCCAAGACCGACCGGCGCGTCCAGCTGGGCGAGACCATTACGCAGGGCCTGGGCGCGGGCGCCCACCCCGAGGTCGGCATGAACGCCGCCGAGGAGTCGGCCGAGGAGATCTACGGGCACCTGGACGGCGCCCATATGGTCTTCATCACCGCCGGCATGGGCGGCGGCACCGGCACCGGCGCGGCCCCCGTCATCGCCAAATGCGCCCGCGACCGCGGCATCCTGACCGTCGGCGTGGTGACCAAGCCCTTCACCTTCGAGGGGCGTCACCGCATGCGCCTGGCCGAGGCCGGCATCGCCGAGCTGCAGCGCTACGTCGACACCCTGATCGTCATTCCGAACCAGAACCTGTTCCGCGTCGCCAACGAACGCACCACCTTCGCCGACGCCTTCGGCATGGCCGACCAGGTGCTGCACTCGGGCGTGCGCTCGATAACTGACCTGATGATCCTGCCGGGCCTGATCAACCTCGACTTCGCCGACGTCCGCGCCGTCATGTCCGAGATGGGCAAGGCGATGATGGGCACGGGCGAGGCCTCGGGCGACGACCGGGCCCTGATGGCGGCCCAGAACGCCATCGCCAACCCTCTGCTGGACGAGACCTCGTTGAAGGGCGCCAAGGCCGTGCTGGTCAACATCACCGGCGGCATGGACATGACCCTGCTGGAAGTCGACGAAGCCGCCAACGCCATCGCCGGCGAGGTCGACTCCGACGCCAACATCATCTTCGGCGCCGCCTTCGATCCGGCGCTGGACGGCAAGATCCGCGTCTCGGTCGTGGCCACCGGCATGGAAGACCTGGCCGCGGCGCAGACGCCGTCGAACAGCAGCGCCCCGGCCTTCGACACGCGCCGCCCGACGCCTTCGTACGCCGCCTCGCGCGCCGAGCCGGTGCGCCAGGAAGCGGTGCGCGAGCCCGCCCGCGACTTCGGCCGCGAGCCCGTCCGGGCCGAGGCTCCGCGCCAGCCCGAGCCCGCGCCGATCGTTCCGACCTTTCAGTCCACCCAGCCGACCTACGGCGCCGTGGCCCGGGCCCCCGAGCCGCGCCCGGAGCCGGTGATCCACGTCGCCGAAGAGCGCACGCTGGAGCCGATCGTCGATCCGTGGGTCGAGGAGTATGAGTCCTCGCCGCGCACCGCCGCCCAGGCGACGGCGCCGGTGGCCCAGGGCGACCTCTATATGGATCGCACGGGCGACCGTCCGGAGCCGGAACAGCGCCGCGACGAGCCGGCCTACGACGATCACGACGACCGGGATCACCGCAAGTCGGGCTGGAGCCTGTTCGGGCGCGGCAAGCGCCAGCCGGCTCAGCCGACCTATGCGCCCCAGACGCGCACCACCGAGATGCGCTCGACCAGCCAGGTCCAGCCGACGCCCGAGCCCGACCAGGGCCAGGCCGAGGACGATCTGGAGATCCCGTCGTTCCTGCGGCGGCTGGCGAACTAGGCCAGGCAACAGGCAACAGGCAGCAGGGAAGGCGGTCTTCGGGCCGCCTTTTCGCTTGCTGAGGAACGACGACCTGTAACGGACCTGCTGCCTGCTGCCTGCTGCCTCCCGTTAACGAAACAATCCGAAACCCGACTTTCATTTTCCGCTGGGCCCCGGGCCGTTAGACGGTTCGTGGGGCGTAATCCGCACGCAGAGGCGGGGCGCAAGTAAGAGCGAGTTTGAGTTTGCCGGTCCGCAACGACCATCACCAGAAGACCACCGTCGCGCCCGCGATCATCGCCGGCGTCGGCGTGCACACGGGCGACCGCGTGCGCCTGGCCGTGCGCCCGGCGCCGGTCGGCACGGGCATCGTCTTCGTGCGCACCGACATCACCGACCGCGACAACCGCATTCCGGTCTCGGGCGAGGCCGTCGTCGACGCCCGCCTGAACACCATGATCGAAAACGCCGCCGGCGTCCGCCTGTCGACCATCGAGCATCTGATGGCCGCCTTCTCGGCCCTGGGCGTGTCGAACGCCGTGATCGAGGTAGACGGGCCGGAGCTGCCGATCCTCGACGGTTCGGCGCTGCAGTTCGTCCAGTTGCTGGACCGCGCCGGCTTCCGCCGCCAGGAGGCGCCGGTCCGCTACATCGAGATCCTTGAGCCGATCCGGGTCCAGGAGGGCGACAAGAGCGCCGCCCTGCTGCCGTGCGACCGCTACGAGATGCGCTTCGAGATCGACTTCCCGACGCCGGTGATCGGCAACCAGGTGGTGGATTTCGTCGTCGACGAGGACACCTTCCGCAACGAGATCATGGCCGCCCGCACCTTCGGCTTCGCCCATGAGGTCGAGGCCCTGCGCCGCGCCGGCCTGGCCCGCGGCGGTTCGCTGGAGAACGCCGTGGTCATCGACGGCGACCAGATCCTGAACCCGGGCGGGCTGCGCATGGAGCGCGAGTTCGTGAAGCACAAGGCGCTGGACGCCATCGGCGACCTGTATGTGCTGGGCGCGCCCCTGCTGGGCCGCTACGAGGGCGTCAAGGCGGGTCACGCCATCAACAACCTGCTGGTCCGCGAACTGCTGGCCAAGCCGCAGGCGTGGCGCGAGGTGACGCGCGTGCCGGAAATGGCGATGGCGGGGTAAGACCCGCGTTCTCCCTCCCCTTCATGGGGAGGGATGTCGGCGCGAAGCGACGACAGGGTGGGGAACGTCAGTCCGCGCCCCGGCCCATTCGAACCCCACCCGGATCGCTTCGCGATCGTCCCTCCCCATAAAGGGGAGGGAGAGGCGTCACGTCAGCCTGATCGCGCTCATCAGCCGCCCGAAGTCCGGCTCTCCGTTCAGATAGGCCCGGCGGTTCGAGAAGAACCGGGCCGCGTCGGCGCGGGTGTCGTCGCCGGTCCAGGCGGCGTCGGCGACGCCGGCCTGCTCCAGCCGCCACAGGACATAGCCGGGCAGGTCGAACTGGCGTTTGTCGGGCCCTGCGCCGGGGGCGAAGAAGCGGCCGCTGCCGGGGTCGTGGTGCTCGAACCGGTCCTGATAGTCGGCGCCGACCTCGTAGCTGGCCTGGGCGATGCAGGGGCCGACGACGGCGACCATGCGGGCGGGACGGGCGCCGAGCGCCTCCATGGCCGCCACGGTGGAGTGGACGATGCCGCCGAGCGCGCCCTTCCAGCCGGCGTGGGCCGCGCCGACGACGCCGGCTTCCGGGTCGGCCAGCAGCACCGGGGCGCAGTCGGCGGTGAGGACGGCGCAGACCACCCCGGGCGCGGCGGTGACCGTGGCGTCGCCCTCGGGCCGCTCGCCCTTCCAGCCGGCCTCGGCGACGCGCGCGACGGCGGAGTGGATCTGGTAGCAGGCGGCGATGTCGTCGGACATTCCGCCGAAGTGGGCGGCGATCCGGCGGCGGTTTTCGGCCACGGCGGCCGGATCGTCGCTTGAACCCACCCCGGTGTTGAGGCTGTCGTAGAGGCCGGTCGAGACGCCGCCCTGGCGGGTGAAGAAGCCGTGGCGGACGCCGGCCCGGTCGAGCAGGGGATGGGTGATCGGCTCCAGCGCCATCGTCAGTCCTCGAAGCCCGGAACCACCAGCGTCCGCGGCGAGAAGATCGCGCACGCCTTGAACAGCCGCCCCATCTGGTCGTCGGCGGTCAGGCGGGCGAGCTGGCGATCGATGATCGGGGCGGCGTCAGGGCGGCCGTCCTTGAGTCGGTCGGCGCGGGCCTCGATGCCGAGCAGCTGGAGGAACTCGCCCTGGCCGAGGCAGCCGGTGACGTCGGCGCCGGCGTGGACGGCGGCCTCCAGCACGGTCGGGAAGTCGGCCCACTGGGTCAGGTCGGCCTCGCCCGGCGTTTCCAGCGGATCGACCTTCTGGTGCCGGCGCAGCGCCTGCAGGGTGTCGCCGGCCTCGGGGCGGGCGCGGCCGTAGTCGATCAGCAGGGCGGCGCCGGAGGCGGCCTTGATCAGGCTGGCGACCTCGCGCCCGAACACGGCCTGCTGTTCCGAGATTTCGATCGTCTGGCCCGGCTCGACGGCGAACGCCGGGCGTTTGAAGCCGGCGGTGATGGTCTTCAGCCCGAAGGTCAGGCCGCCGTCGTCGGTGACGCCGACGCAGCGCTCGGCCCAGCCGTCCTGCGTCTTCACGAACTGACGGGCGGGCAGGCAGTCCAGCACCTCGTTGGCGATCAGGATCACCGGGGCGTCGGTCTCGATGCGGTCCAGCGACGAGACCCAACGCGGGTGGACGTCGCTGTCGGCCAGCATGCGCGCCTGGGCCTCGCGCAGCGGCGGGCTGGGCTCGATCAGGATCAGGTCGACGGCGCGGAGGAAGTCCGGGGCCAGACGGGCGGCGCGCAGGGCGTCGGCCATCAGGGTCCCGTCGCCGGGGCCGACCTCGACCAGCCGCACCCGCTCGGGCGCGCCCAGCCGTTCCCACAGCTCGATGGCCCACAGGCCGATCAGCTCGCCGAACATCTGGCTGATCATCGGCGCGGTGATGAAGTCGCCGGTGGCGCCGATGGCCGGCCGGGTGGCGTAGTAGCCGCCTTGCGGATCGTGCAGGCAGCGGGTGACGTAGTCGGCGACCGTCATCGGCCCGGTCAGGGCGATTTCCCGGGCGAGCCGGTCCTTCAGCGACACTCAGGCCCCCGCGGCGACCGGCGGCCGGCTCCAGGCGCGCCAGATCAGCCAGGCGCCGACCAGCATCATCGGAATCGACAGCATCATGCCCATGGTCAGGCCCAGCGGCAGGTTCTCCATGCCGAAGTCGGGCTGGCGCACGTTCTCCAGCGAGGCGCGGACCAGGCCGTAGCCGAACAGGAAGAGGCCGGTGACATAGCCCGGCTTGGCCAGCAGGCGGCATTTGTAGACGGCGAGCCACAGGATCAGCGCCAGGGCGATCCCCTCCAGACCGGCTTCATACAGCTGGCTGGGATGGCGGGCGACGTCGCCGGGGCCCTGCGGCTGGCCGTTGATGAAGACCTCGCAGCTGGCGCCGTAGATCTCGCGCATCCGGCTGCTGCAGAAATTCATGCCCCACGGCGCGTCGGTGGGGCGGCCCCAGAGCTCGCCGTTGATGAAGTTGGCGAGGCGGCCGAAGAACAGGCCGATCGGCACGACGGGGGCGACCAGGTCGCCGAGGCTGAGCAGGCGGACCTTGTTCCTCCAGGCGAACCAGCAGATCGCCAGGGTGACGCCGATCAGGCCGCCGTGGAACGACATGCCGCCGTCCCAGAGGCGGAACAGGGCCAGGCGGTCGCCCCAGTCCGCCCCTCCGAACAGGTCGGCGTACAGAGACGGCTTGTAGAACAGGGCGTAGCCGAAGCGGCCGCCGAGAATGATTCCGAGGGTGATCCACAGCACCAGGTCATCGAGCTGGACCGTCGTGACCGGCGGCTTGCCGGGTTGCCAGACCGCGTTGTTGCTGGCCAGCCGGTTGGCGTACCACCAGCCGAGCACGATGCCGGCGACATAGGCGAGGGCGTACCAGCGGATGTCCAGCGGGCCGATGCTGAACAGGACGGGATCGAACTCGGGGAATTGCACGGGCGCTCCTGCAGGCGGTTGCTGGGACGGGGTTTAGCAAGCGTCGCCGGGCGCGTCCCCGATTTTTCCACCGCTGCCTTCGCCCCAATGCCGCCACACGCCGCATCGACAGCAAGGTTTCGTTCACCATATCGGGCAACCATCCCTTAACGAGGCTCGCCTGCCCGAGTCGGAGAGTTTTCATGCAGACCCGCAATCCCATCCTCGACGAGTTCGCCAAGCTGACGACCGGGGCCATGGGGCTGGCCCAGGCGGCCGGCGAGGAGGCCAAGACCGCTTTTCGCGCCCAGGCCGACCGTTTCGTGGCCGACATGGACCTCGTCCGCCGTGACGAGTTCGACGTGCTGAAAGCCGAAATTGCGGCGCTGCGAGCCGAAATCGCCACGCTGAAGGCGGCGAAGAAGCCTCAAAAGGGAACGTCCACAGCGGCTTCTCCCGCACAGGACGCAGCCGGTTGAGCCGAATCTGCGAACCCGCCTACCGTTCCCTGACAGGGCGTGAGTCGCGCCCGGAGACCGCTTGATGGACACTGCCCGGCCCGAAGAAGTCGAGGTTCCCTACGACCCGCTGGATGTCGTGGAGCACGTCCTCGTGGCCGAGAACCTGCCGTTCGACCGCACCGACGAGGGCGATCTCGCCTTCGCCCTGGCGGGGGACTGGAAGGACTATGAGCTGTGGTTCGCCTGGCGGCCGGAAGGCGACTGCCTGCAGCTGTGCTGCGCCCTGGACCTGCAGGCGTCGAAGGCGCGGCGGGCGGCGGCTTATGAACTGGTCGGCCTGATCAACCAGCGCACCTGGATGGGCCATTTTGAGGTCTGGGCCGAGGACGGCGAAATCGTCTTCCGCCATTCGCTGGCCCTGCCGATGGGCGAGCGTCCGACGCTGGGGCAGGCCGCCTCGATGATCGACGCGGCGGTCGAGGCGGCGGACCGCTACTACCCCGCCTTCGACTTCATGATCCGCGGCAACAAGAAGCCGCAGGACGCGATCGACTCCTGCCTGTTCGAGACCGTCGGCACGGCCTGAGGCCATGACCCAGCCATCCGAAAGCGGCGCCGTGCTCCTGGTGGGCTGCGGACGGCTGGGCTCGGCCATCCTGGAAGGGTGGCTGGCGACCGGAACCGTCGCGCCGGGCGATCTGATCATCCTGACTCCGTCTGAGAAGCCGGCCGCCGAGGCGGCGCGGGCGCTCGGCGCGCGGGTCAACCCTTCGACAGACGCGCTGACGGACGCCCGCGCCGTGGTGCTGGCGGTGAAGCCGGGGAAATGGCGGGAGGCTGTCGCACCCCTGCTGGAACGTCTTCCTGGCGACGCCGTCATCGTCTCGGTTATGGCGGGGGTGAGCGCGTCCGGGATCGCCGGCGTCGCCGGCCGTCGGGTGGCCCGGGTGATGCCGACCACGGGCGTGGCGCAGGCGAGAGGCGTGGCGGCGCTGTGGTCAGGCGACTCCGAAGCGCGCGAGATCGCCCGGGGTCTGTTCGGCCCGATCGGCGATGTGGTGGATCTGGAGGACGAGGCGCTGATGGACGCCGCAACGGCGGTCGCGGGCTCGGCGCCGGCCTTCATTCACGCCTTCGTCCAAGCCCTGGCGCGGGCGGGGGAAAGACAGGGGCTGTCCGCGCAGGCGGCCGAACGGCTGGCGCGGGGCGCGCTGCGGTCGGCGGGGGCCGGGGTGGAAGCGGGCCAGTCGCTCGAGGCGCTGATCGGCCGGGTCGCCTCGCCGGGGGGCACGACGCGGGCCGGCCTCGACGCCATGCAGGCGACGGGCGGCCTCGAGCGCGCGGCCGAAGCCGCGGTCGAGGCCGCCGTTCAGCGGGCCCGTACGATCAGCGGCTGAGGTCGCGGCCGTCGACCAGCCGGCTGGCGAGGCGCTGATAGGCGCGGTCGGCGTCCTGCCAGGTGGTGAAGCCGCGAACCTCGGCCAGGCTTGTCGAATACCAGTCGTAGCGGACCGGCAGGACCTGGCCCTCGGCGGTGGTGATGCTGCCCTCGATGGCGGCGCCGCCGATGGAGAGGCTGCGGTGAGCGTCGAGGCCGGGCCGTGCCGCCATCTGTTCGAACGTCGGATGGTTCGGCTTCAGATCGGTCAGGACCAGCTCGACGCGGGCGCCGTCGAGACGGCCGCTGCGGGCGAGGGCGGCGCGGACTACGTCGGCGAGCCGGTCGGCCTGTTGGCGCACCTCGCGTTCGCCGAGGTCTCCCGCCTTCTCCTGAAGGTCGGGGCCGAGGGTGACGGTGATCGAGGCGGGATCGGCCAGGGCCGGACCAGCGGCCACGGCGAGCACGGCCGTAAGGGGAGCGAGAAAGGCGAGTTTGCGCATCATCTATTCCTCCGACACCCCTGTCGCACCGGAAGATGGGCGTCACGGCTCCGCTTGGCCAGTGCCGCGCGACAATTTGTGATCGGTCTCAGCCGGGCAGGCGGATGACGGCGCGCAGCCCGCCCAGGTCGCTGCGGTCGAGGGTGATGTCGCCGCCGTGGCTTCGGGCCACGTCGCGGGCGATGGCGAGGCCGAGGCCGACGCCCTTGCGGTTCTGGTTGCGCGAGGCGTCGAGGCGCGAGAACGGGCGGAAGGCCTCCTCGTGCATGTCGGCGGGAATGCCCGGCCCGTCGTCCTCGACGGTGATCTCGAGCCCCCCGGACGGCAGACTGCGGGCCCCGAGGCGGACATGTTCGCCATGGGCGGCGGCGTTGCCGGCCAGGTTGGCGAGGGCGCGTTTGAGGGCGAGGGGACGCAGGGTGGCGGACAGGTCGCCGGGGGCGTGGACCTCGACCTCGGCGCCGGCGCGGCGGGCGTCCTCGGCCGCCACCGCCAGCAGCTCGTTGATCGACACCGTCTGAGCCGCCTCGCCGGCTTCTCCGCGGGCGAAGGCGAGGTATTCGTCGATCATGTGCTCCATCTCGTCGAGATCGCCCTGCATGGCCGAGGAGCGCTTGAACGGCGGGGCGAGGGCGAGCTCGAGGCGAAGCCGGGTCAGGGGGGTGCGCAGGTCGTGGCTGACCGAGGCGAGCAGGGCGGTGCGCTGGTCGATGTGGCGCTGGATGCGGTCGCGCATGTCCATGAAGGCCTGGGCCGCGGCGCGGACCTCGCGGGCGCCGTGGGGCTTGAAGCGCTCGCGCGCCTCGCCCCGCCCGAAGGCCTCGGCGGCCTCGGCCAGGCGCTCGATGGCGCGGACCTGGTTGCGGATGAACAGGATGGCCACGCCCATCAGCAGGACGGTGGCGATGAACAGCCAGACAACGAAGATGTGGGCCTGGGTGGCGACGGCCCGCTCGCGCGGGGCGATGATGCGCAGCACGCCGTCGGGCTGCTGCACCCGGATGTCGACATAGGCCGGATACTGGGTGGTCGAAAACCAGAACGGGCGGTCCAGGCGCGAGGTCAGCGCCTCCTCCAGGGTGCGGTCGACGACGCCGATGGGGCCGCGCTCCTGCTCGCGCGGAAGCACGTCGCCCTCGCGCAGGTCGACCGACAGGGACATGGAGCGCTGGGCCCGGTCGGCGATGACGGCCAGGTTTCGCGGCGTCGGATCCTCGGCGTAGCTCTCGGACGCCCAGGCGATGTCGCCGGCGAGGCCTTCCGACAGCCGGGCCGTCACCGTCTGCCAATGCATGTCGAAGAAGGCCCAGGTCACCGCCACCTGCATGACCAGGACGGGCAGGACGATGATCAGCAGCGACCGGCCCCACAGCGAGGTCGGCAGGCGCCGCTTCAGCACCCGGGCCCAGACGCCGGCGGGAAGCAGGCGCATCGGCGGCTCAGTCCGGGGCCAGCATGTAGCCGACGCCCCGCACGGTCTGGAGGTAGCGCGGGTTCTTGGGGTCGGCTTCCAGCTTGCGGCGCAGGCGGGTGACCTGGACGTCGACGGCGCGGCCGGTGATGTCGGCGGTGTCGGGCGACAGGCTCATGCGTTCGACCGGGGCGTGGGCGTGGATGGCGAGGGTCTTGAGCAGCTGGGCCTCGGCCTCCGTCAGGCGCTGGGGCTTGCCGTCCTTCGACAGCTCCAGCCGCTCCATGTCGAACACCGCGGGCCCCAGCTTGATCTCGCGCGGGGTCAGGGGCTTCCCGCCGGTGCGGCGCAGGATGGCGTCGACGCGCAGGGCCAGCTCGCGCGGGTCGAACGGCTTGGACATGTAGTCGTCGGCGCCGCGCGACAGGCCCTCGATGCGGTCGTCGGGATCGCCGCGGGCGGTGAGCAGCAGGACCGGGGTCTTCGAAGTCTCGGCCTTGCCGCGCACCCAGGTGGTGAGGTCGAAGCCGCTTTCGCCCGGCATCATCACGTCCAGAACCACGAGGTCGAACTCGATCAGCTCCATCAGCCGCCTGGCGGCGGCGGCGTGGGCGGCCCCGGTGACGCGATAGCCCTCGCGGGCGAGGAATTCCTTGAGCAGTTCGCGGATGCGGTCGTCGTCGTCGACGACCAGCAGGTGACGGCCCGCGCCGGGGCCGGCGACCGGGCCCGACCGGCCGTAGGGGCGCAGGTCGCTCATGCGGATGCGGCCCCACCGGCGGCGGAGGCGTTGACCTCCCGGATGCAGGCGGCTCTAACCCGGGGACAGACGCGGGAGACGTTATTCAATGGCCTTCGTTCCTTTCGACGATCGTGACGGCTGGATCTGGATGGACGGCGATTTCGTGCCCTGGCGGGACGCGAAAACGCACGTTCTGACCCATGCCCTTCACTACGGCTCGTCGGTTTTCGAGGGTGAGCGTATGTATGACGGCGAAATCTTCAAGCTGACCCCGCATAGCGAACGCCTGAAGCGCTCTGCAAACCTGCTGGATTTCGACCTTCCCTACAGCGTGGCCGAGATCGACGCGGCCTGCAAGGCGACCTGCGAGAAGATGGGGCTCGCCGACTGCTATGTGCGGCCGGTGGCCTTCCTCGGCCCGGAGACCGTCAGCGTCTCGGCCGTCAACAACAAGGTCCGCGTCGCCATCGCGGTGTGGGAGTGGCCCAGCTATTTCGACCCGGAGACCAAGGCCCGCGGCATCCGGCTGGAATGGTCGAAATGGCGCCGGCCCGACCCGGCCACAGCGCCGTCGGCGGCCAAGGCGGCGGGCCTGTACATGATCTGCACCATGTCCAAGACCGCGGCCGAGAAGCGCGGGTACGCCGACGCCATGATGCTGGACTGGCGCGGCTACGTCGCCGAGGCGACCGGGGCGAACGTCTTCTTCGTGCAGGACGGGGTGCTGCATACCCCGCCGGTCGACGCGATCCTGGACGGCATCACGCGCCAGACGGTCATCGAGATGGCGAAGGCCAGGGGCATCGAGGTCAAGGTGCGACACATCCTCCCCGAGGAGCTGGCCACGTTCAGCGAATGCTTCCTGACCGGCACGGCGGCCGAGGTGACGCCGGTAAGCGAGATCGGCGAATACCGATTCACTCCCGGCGCCCTGAGCCTCGGCCTGATGGAAGACTACGGCCGACTGGTGCGACGCGGCTAGGCAGCCGCAGTCGGCCTCTTGCGCCGGACCACCGCCCACCAGACCGCGCCGCCGATTATGGCGACCGGCAGCAGCACCGAGCCGATGGTGATCAGCACCGCCAGCATGCCCATCGAGAGGCCGAAGGCGTCGGAGAGGGCGCGGGCGACCGGGCGGGTCGGGCTGTCGGCGCCCATGACGCCGCCCTGACGGTATTCGAGCGTCAGGCGGGCGCTCTGGACCCGGTCGTTGAGCGCCTTCAGCTCGAGCTGCTGGGCGTCGTACTGGCGCTGCAGGTCGGCCAGCTCCCGCTCGATCTGCAGGCGCTGGGCCATGGTTCCGCCCGGGCGGCGCTGAAGCTCGCGGATGCGTTCGGCCAGCGAGGCCGAGGTCTTCGCCCCCGTGGCGGCCGCGTCCATGCCACGCGTGACGTCCTCGCCCTCGGTCAGGGCTTCCTCCAGCCGGCCGCCGGCGTTCTGGGCGTCGAGCGCCAGGCCGGCGCGGAAGCGGTTGATCCAGTCGGGCTGGCCGCGCATCTCAAGCCGGCCGCCGGGGCGGCGCGAGGCCCAGTCGGCGTTGGCCGAGACGACCTGACAGAGGCCCGGACCGGCGGTGACGCAGGCGAACTCGTGCCGGCTCATCAGCTCGGCGCCGCGATCGGCGGGCACGGACATCACATAGCTGAAGGCGTAGGCGATCCGGGCGACGGGGGCGAGCGGCGCGGGGGCGGGCGAGGCGACCTCGGCGACGGCGGGCGCCGCGGCTTCCATGATTCCCGATGACGGGCGGACGTGCAGCGAGGCTGTCGCGTCGGTCTGGGCTGCAGGCCGGCGGGACGGGCGGGCCACCGCCTGGGGCGCTCTCGCCGCGCCGTCTGGAACCGGCGGCGCGATAGCGACCTCCGCGGCCGCCTGTTCGGCGGCCTGGTCGGCAGGCGGCGTCTCGGCCGCCGGCTGGCAGGCGGACAGAACCAGTGCGCTGGCGGCGGCCAGCATCAGAGCCTTTCGCATCGTCGTTCTCCCTGTCGCCGTGGTGATCACGGTTCCGTGATGGCGCGCCGGGATCGCGGCGAACTGTGGGCCGGGGTGAAGCGGAACCTTGGCCGCGCGGCGTCTTCTTCGGGTCGTGGTTACCCGCGGCTGACCGCGCCGACGGGCGGCTTGCCATTCCGGGGCGCGTGGCGTTCAACGGGGCGGGATCGGCGGGGGAGCCGGCCGGGGAAAGCATCCATGTTCAGCGTCCTGAACCTGCAAAGCCTGCTGGGGCTCGCCGTCATCGTCGCGGCCTGCTGGGGATTGTCGGAGAACCGGCGGGCCTTTCCGTGGAAGCTGGCGCTCGGCGCCGTCGCGGTTCAGGCCGCGCTGGTGCTGGCGCTGTTCGCCATCCCGGGGTCGCAGGCCGTGCTGGCGGCGATCACGGGGGCGGTCGACGGGCTGAACGCGGCGACGCAGCGGGGGACGCAGTTCGTGTTCGGCTATCTGGCCGGGGGCGACCAGCCCTATGCGGTGGCCAACGAGGGGGCGCTGTTCACCTTCGCCTTCCAGGTGCTGCCGCTGATCCTGGTGATCTCGGCCCTGTCGGCGCTGCTGTGGCACTGGAAGGTGCTGAAGTGGATCACCCACGGCTTCGGCCTCCTGTTCCAGCGCACCATGGGACTGGGCGGGGCGTCGGCGCTGGCGGTGGCGGCCAACATCTTCCTCGGGATGATCGAGAGCCCGATCGTGATCCGGGCCTATCTGGACAAGCTGACCCGGTCGGAGCTGTTCCTGCTGATGGTGGTGGGGCTGGCGACGGTGGCCGGGTCGACCATGGTGGCCTATGCGGCGATCCTGGCGCCGGTGATGCCCAATGCGGCGGGCCATGTGCTGGTCGCCTCGATCGTCTCGGCGCCGGCGGGCATATTGCTGGCGCGGATCATGGTGCCGGAGCGGCCGGGCGAGGGCGGGGCGCACGCCGACTATGACTCGGCCCTGAAATACGACAGCGCCATCGACGCCATCGTCAAGGGCACGGCCGACGGGCTGATGGTGGTGCTGAATATCTCAGCGGTGCTGATCGTGTTCGTGGCGCTGGTGGCGCTGGCCAACATCATGCTGGGCGGCTTCTGGCTGTTCGGGGACGTGGTCACGGTGGAGCGGCTGCTGGGCTGGCTGTTCATGCCGGCGGCGTGGCTGACCGGGGTGGAGTGGTCCGAGGCGGGCAAGGCGGGCTGGCTGCTGGGGGTCAAGCTGACCCTGACCGAGTTCGTGGCCTTCATCGAACTGGGCAAGGTTCCGGTCGCGGAGATGAGCGAGCGGACGCGGATGCTGATGACCTACGCCCTGTGCGGCTTCGCCAACATCGGCTCGGTGGGGATCACGGTGACGGGGCTCAGCGTGCTGATGCCCGAACGCCGCGAGGAGGTGCTGGGCATGGTGTGGAAGGCGCTGTTCGCCGGCTTCCTGGCCACGCTGATGACCGCGGCCGTGGTCGGGGCGATGCCGGCGTCCATCTTCCGCTAGGTGGCCGCGCCGCGTTGACCGGGGCGGGCGGCGGGGGCAGCATCCGCCGGCCATGACCCACGACAACGACGTCTATCCCGTCCCCTCCGAATGGGCCCAGCGCGCCCGCATGAACGCCGCCGGCTACGAGGCCGGGAGGGCGGCGGCGCGCGAGACCCCGGACGCCTTCTGGGGCGAGCAGGCCCGGCGGCTGGACTGGATGACGGCTCCGACCCGGATCAAGGACGTCAGCTTCGACAAGGCGGACTTCCGCATCCGCTGGTTCGAGGACGGGGTGCTGAACGTCGCCTGGAACTGCCTCGACCGGCATCTGGAGACGCGGGGCGACGAGACGGCGATCATCTGGGAGGGCGATGACCCGGCCCAGTCCGGCAAGCTGAGCTATCGCGAGCTGCACCGCGAGGTCTGCCGCATGGCCAATGTGCTGAAGGGCCTGGGCGTGGCGAAGGGCGACCGGGTCACCCTGTACCTGCCGATGATCCCGGCGGCGGCGGTGGCGATGCTGGCCTGCGCCCGGATCGGGGCGGTGCACTCGGTGGTGTTCGGCGGCTTCTCGCCCGACAGCCTGTGCGGGCGGATCGAGGACTGCGGCTCGAAGGTGGTGATCACCGCCGACGAGGGGCTGCGCGGCGGCAAGCGGGTGCCGCTGAAGGCCAATGTCGATGCGGCGCTGCAGAAGGGCGCGGGGGCGCTCGTCGAGAAGGTTCTGATCGTCTCGCACACCAACGCCGACGTGCCGATGGTCGAGGGGCGGGACGTGCGCTACGGCGAGGCCAAGCACGGGGTTTCGGACGACTGTCCGTGCGAGCCGATGAAGGCCGAGGACCCGCTGTTCATCCTCTACACCTCGGGTTCGACGGGGAAGCCCAAGGGGGTGCTGCACACCACCGGCGGCTACCTGTTCTGGGCGGCGTGGACGCACGAGCTGGTGTTCGACTACCGGCCCGGCGAGGTGTTCTGGTGCACCGCCGATGTCGGCTGGGTCACCGGCCACAGCTATTGCGTCTACGGGCCGCTGGCCAATGGCGCGACGACGCTGATGTTCGAAGGGGTGCCCAACTATCCGGACCATAGCCGGTTCTGGAGGATCATCGACAAGCACCAGGTGGAGATCTTCTATACGGCGCCGACGGCCCTGCGGGCGCTGATGCGCGAGGGCGACGAGCCGGTGAAGGCCACGTCCCGCAGGTCCCTGCGACTGCTCGGCAGCGTCGGCGAACCGATCAATCCCGAGGCCTGGCGCTGGTATCACCAGGTGGTGGGCGAGGGGCGCTGCCCGATCGTCGACACCTGGTGGCAGACGGAGACGGGCGGCATCCTGGTCTCGCCGTTGCCGGGAGCGACCGACCTGAAACCGGGCTCGGCGACGAAGCCGTTGCCGGGGGTGGAGCTGCAGCTGGTCGATGCGGACGGCGAGGTGCTGGAGGGCGCGGCCTCGGGCAACCTGTGCATCACCGACAGCTGGCCGGGCCAGATGCGCACCGTCTGGGGCGATCACGCCCGCTTCTTCGACACCTATTTCAGCGCCTATCCGGGCAAGTATTTCACCGGCGACGGCTGCCGCCGGGACGAGGACGGCTACTACTGGATCACCGGCCGGGTCGACGACGTCATCAACGTCTCGGGCCACCGGATGGGGACGGCCGAGGTCGAGAGCGCCCTGGTGCTGCACGAGGCGGTGGCCGAGGCGGCGGTGGTCGGCTTCCCGCACGACATCAAGGGGCAGGGCATCTACGCCTATGTGACGCTGAACGCGGGCGTCGAGGCGAGCGAGGACCTGCGCAGGGAACTGGTCGCCCAGGTGCGGCGCGAGATCGGCCCCATCGCGGCGCCGGACGTGATCCAGTGGGCCCCCGGCCTGCCCAAGACCCGCTCGGGCAAGATCATGCGGCGCATCCTGAGGAAGATCGCCGAGAACGAGGTCCACGCCCTGGGCGACACCTCGACCCTGGCCGATCCGGCGGTGGTCGACGACCTCGTGCGCAACCGGGCCGGGGCGCTCGGGAGCTGAGGGGAGCATCGCGGAAGGGCCCGGCGCCGGTTGCTCCACCGGCGCTTGCCGGGCGATTCGCGTTGTGCGTTAGTTCGCGCCGCGGGGCGGCAGTCCCGAGACGGGAGCGTTTCCGTCATCGTCCGGGGAGGATGATCATGAAGACGCTGTCCGCGGGGTTCTGGAACAGTGAAGAGTTGCGGGCCCTCGGGGTCGCCCGCGTCGGCGAAAACGTCGGGATCTCCCGCTCCTGCGAAGTGATCGGCCTCGAGAACATCGAGGTCGGCGACAATGTCCGCATCGACGCCTTCTGCGCGATCATCGCCACGGGCCCGGTGCGGCTGGGCTCCTGGATCCACATCGGCGGCGGCTGCCTGCTCTCGGGGCGCGGCGGGATCACGATGGAGGACTTCTCCGGCCTGTCGGGCGGGGTGATGATCTATTCCGCGTCCGACGACTACACCGGCCGCCACATGACCAATCCGATGGTCCCGGCCGAGTTCACCGGCGTCAAGGTCGCCCCCGTCCGCCTCGGCCGCCACGCCATCGTCGGCGCCGGCTCGGTCATACTCCCCGGCGTGACCCTGGGCGAGGGCAGCGTCCTGGGCGCCACGTCTCTGGCCACGCGGCCGATCGCGCCCTGGACCATCCACAGCGGCTCGCCCGCCCGGCGCATCGCCGACCGCGCCCGGGGGCTGCTGGACAAGGAAGCCCGGCTGCTGAACCTGACCGCTCCTGCCAGTACGGAGGCGGCGTGATGGATGTCTGGATCCTCAAGGCCCACGAACCGCTTCCGCTGAACGGCGGCCGACGGTTCCGCGCCGGCCAGATGTCCCGCGCCTTCGCCGAGCGCGGGGCGCGCGTCACCTGGTGGAACTCGACCTTCTCCCACCTCGAGAAGGCCCGGCTGTACGACCGCCAGACCGAAGTGGCCGTCACCCCGGCCGAGACGGCGATCTGCCTGCACGGCCCCGCCTACCGCCGCAATCTCTCCGTGGCCCGCGCCGTCAACCATCGGATCGAGGCGAACGCCTTCCGGCGCGAGGCCGCGCGCCGCCCCCGGCCGGACCTGATCGTCGCGGCCCTGCCGACGCTCGATCTGGCCGAGGCGGCCTCCGAATACGCCGCCCGCCACGGCGTGCCCTTCGTGGTCGACGTGCGCGACCAATGGCCGGACGTCTTCACCTGGGCCCTGCCGAAGCGGCTGCAGCCGGCCGGGCCGCTGATCTTCGCCCCGCTCTACGCCCAGCTGCGCCGCATCCTGCGCCGCGCGGACGCGATCACCGCCGTCGGCGACGGCGTGCTGGGCTGGGCCCAGGGGCAGGCGGGGCGGGAACAGGTTCACGATCGAATGTTCCGAACCGCTTGCGACCGGCCCGTTATCGATGCGCAGGCCCGTCGGGCCGCATCCGACTTCTGGCGTTCCCGGGGGCTGGGAAGCGGGGACCGGATTCTCGCCTTGGCGGCCAGCCTCAACACCCGGTCCTGCGGGCCGATGCTGGACGTCATCCGGGCCTTTCGGGCAGGACGCCCGGACGGCTGGAAGCTGGTCATCTGCGGCTCGGGGTCGCTGGAGGCGGCGATGCGTAACGTCGCGGGCGACGACCCCGCCATTCTGATGACGGGGTGGCTCGACCAGGCCAGAATCCGTAGCCTGTACGACATCGGCTCGGCGGGACTGATCCCCTACCCGCGGACCGCCGACTTCATGGGCGAGTGCCCCAACAAGGTCGGCGAATATCTCGGCTCTGGTCTGCCGATCCTGACCAGTCTGGCCGGAGAGACCGGCCAGGTGATCGAGGAGGGCCGCGCGGGATGGATATACGAGAGCCCCGCCGATCTGATGCGCCTGCTGGCGAGGCTCGCCCCCAGCGAGCTTAGGCCCGCGGCGACGCCGCGCGGCGCCTGTTCGAACGCGATTTTTCAGCGGCCGTGATGCGGGGGTTCGCCGATCATGCCATGGATCTGGTGAGGACGGCCTGCGCCAGTCCGCCGGCGAGCCGGCGACGGGGAGCCGCCAGGCTCGCACCTGCCGGCCGGGCTTTCACAGCCGCTGAGCCGGCGGGATAGCTGTTCGTGTGCCGGACCGGCGGAGGGGACGGTGGCGGTGCGGGTAGTCAGAAGCGAACTCGGCTCGACTCTGCTCGTGTAGGAAACGTGCCGCCCGACGCTTTAGGTCGACAGGGCCGATTTAAGCGCCCGGGAAAATGCCGCCACGACAGACCTCCGGTCGAAACCGGATTCAGCCAGGGCGCGCGCGGCGGCGCCGCTCTGGCGGGCCGCCTCGGGGTCTCTGAAATAGGCCTCGATCGCACTGGCGAGCGCGGCTGCATCCTGCAGCGGAACGCAAATGCCGGCGCCGTGCGTGTCCAACGATTTGACCTGCGAGGGGGGCACGCAGAAGACCGTGGGCCGTCCGGCAGCCAAGTATTCGACGATCTTGGTGCCCGACAAGGCATCTGCGCCGACAAACCAAAGCGGATGGACGAACAGATCGGCCGCTACCAGGATGCGGCCAGCTTCGGCGGGCGCCACGGCGGGCATCAACCGGACTGAACCTGCTGGTGCGCGTTGTTCCACGGCCCTGATGGCCACGGCGTCCGCTCCTGCGCCGAGAATGATGGTTACGATTCCCGGCACGGAGGCGGCGGCTCGCGCGCCAGCCTCTGCAATCGTCGGCGTGTGATAGTGCGAGTTCAACGAGCCCGCATACACTACGACAAATCTACCTTCCACGCCGAGTTCGGCACGGGAAGCAGCCCTATCCCAACAGTCAATTTCATCGAAATCGGCGGCGTGCGGCAGGTGGATGACGTGCCTCGCCCCGCGCTCGATTAACCTCCGCACCATCGCGGTGTCTGTGGCCGCGACGATCCATGCCTGCGCCCAGATTCTGCGATAGAACGCCGACACACGGCGTTGCAGCCATTTCGATCTGAGCAGGCCGACGGTGATCCAGGAATCCGGGACCAGGTCCCGCGCCTCGAGAACAACACGCGAGCGCTTCGCCTTCGCGATGACAAGCGCCGCGACCTCCATCCCCGGCGTTGTAACACTGCCCATGACCACGTCACGTCGACGCAGGATCAGCCCGGCGATGATCACAGACAGGGCCAGGCTGGCAAAGCCCAGAAGGCGGCGAAGCGTTCCGCTGTTGGGCGCGGGAATACACCAGAGCCTCAGTACATCGACGTCGTCCATGCGGGAGCGCCGCCACAGGCGAAACCGGTCGCGCCCTTCAAAGCGCCCGTTTGGATAGTGCGGCAATGCAGTGATGACGGTGATCTGGTGGCCAAGCGCCTGTAAGGCCTGCGCCTGTTTGAACGGACGTTTGGTGGCGCCGGGTTCAGGCGGGAATGTCTGAGTGAGATACAGGATGGAAGCGGGCCGGCCTGTCATGTCTTCGCCAGTTGGGTGATCAAAATCCCTGCCGCGCCGCCCCCAAGGCCGAGCGCCAGAACCAGGGCCAGCACCGTCCAGCCTCCAATTCCCCGCTCGAGGAGGATCAGGCAGGGGTGTGAGATATCGCCGACCATGGGCGATCGGCCGCGGGAAAGTCGGGTAACCACAACCGCCGTGAAATCCACGACCGGAACGATCGCAATCAGCGCCAGCGCGAAGATCGGGGTTCCGGCCTGCCAGCCCGAGAGCAAAAGCCAAGCCAGGACGGCGCCTAGGCTGTATGATCCGACATCCCCCATAAATATCCGCGCCTTAGGTGCATTCCATGAGAAGAAGCCGAGCGACGCGCCGGCCGTCGCTAGCGCCACCCCGACGGGGCCGCCGGCGATGGAAAATCCTGCGGCCAACGCGGCAGCCATCATTGCCGCAACGCTCGAGGCCAGCCCGTCAGCCACGTCCAGCATGTTGATGGCGTTGACCAGAAGCACAGTGCAGAATGTCGCGGCGCCAAGACCCAATAGCGACGGATGCTCAATGGTCCCCACGGCCAAGGCCGCGGACGCCGGGACCTGAATACAGAGCTGGCGGAACGGCGAGAGGCGGTCGGGCTTGAGATCCTTGAAAAGGCCAAGGCCAGCTAGCCCGCCTCCTCCCAGCAGAGCGACGATGCCCGGGTTCGACCCCGCAGGAATCAGGAACACGCCAAGCCCGAGAATGATCGCCAGCCCTCCCAGGAGCGGCACGTCACGGTCGTGAGCGCGGATTTCGGGATTGGCACGGGCGACCGCCCCCACCCACCAAGCCAGAAGCATCGCCGGTCTTGTTGCGGCGAATGTCACCGCGAATCCAAGAAAGAACGCCACCGGGCTCACTTGAACTTTTCGTCCAGAAAGGCGCGTATCGCGGCCCGTGGGGGAGGGGGCATCTGACCGAGGTATGCCGACATGGCGTGCGGGTCGCCCCAGCCGTGCAACGGCGCAGTCTCCGCAGGCGGGACGTGACGCGCGCGAATTCCGGGGTGAGCTTGTTGGAATATCGCCGCGAGCTCCACGACGCTTAGCGGCGCGCCGCCAGTGGCGTTCAGGATGCGCAGCGGCGGAGGGGCGACTTCACTGACAAATCTCAGGCAGATCGCGGAAACGGTTTCGAGTTGAACCAGATCGACTGGCTGACGGCCGTCGCCATGGATCGCCAGCGCCTCTCCAGCCAGCGCAAGTTCCAACCAACGGCCGATGAAATGCCCGCGCTCGCCCCGCATTGGTCCGTGTCCGAAGACGGTGAAAGGCCGCAGGATGAGGGCCGCGGGAAGGCCCGCCGCAACAGCGGCTCGGACCGCGTACTCCAGCGAAAGCTTCGCCGTTCCGTACAATCCGACAGGAGCGGTCGGGGCAACTTCGCTGAGCGCGCGCGCTTCGGCATCGCGAGCGTAGACCGCCGCGCTGCTCAGAAGGATGACTCGCTCGACGCCGGCGCAAATAGCGGCGTCGAGCGCCATTGTGCAGCCCACGACATTGGTCGCCCAGGCCTCCCTTGGCTGTCGGAGGGCCGGGCCGCTCAAGAGGCCGGCGAGCAGCACTACGACGTCCACATCTGACATCCACTCCTTGAGCGCTGAAGCGTCGCTCAACTCACAATTGGAGTACTGCACGCCAGGGACGAGGGACGGCTGCGGGTCCAGAACCGAAACCCGATATCCCATCGCGAGTGCCGCCCGAGCCAAGCCCGTGCCGATGAAACCCGCCCCCCCCACAAGCCCAATTCTGGCGCTCAAGATATTACCCCTGCAAGGGCGGCGTTGGCCGCGCGCGCGCCGTCGAAGTACGCGTCTTCCGCAGAGAAATAGTCCCAGGACCCGAAGCGACCGGCCATCATGATATTGGCTTGAGCCAACTGGCCGATGATTGGGGCGAACCCCCTTTGACCGACATTGCGATCGGCCACATACGCCGGGGAAATCAAGTGAACCGAGATCTCCTCGACTGCTTCGCAATCAATGATTCCGAGATCGGCAAAGTAGCCCACTGCGGTTGCGACTGATCTATCGATATCAGGGGTGTCCTGAGTCTCGTCCAGTCCGTATTCCAGAGACATGCTTGCGCACCCCGGCGGGCAGGTGCGTGAATCCACGTTGGACGGAAAACCGACTCGAAAGAACGAAACAGCCTCGTCCGGGACGTACAGCCAATGGTCGTTGATGCGCATACGACCGCGGAATCCAATTCGTAAGTTAAGTACTCGTGAGTACACGAGCGGGGGGCCGGACAGACCAGTAAGTTCGCACACTTGGGAAAGCGGGCCGGTGAAGATCAGTTTTTTGTAATCCACCCATTCCTGTCCAAATCGAATACGTTGGCGGGTCAGATCAATGGAATTGATCCTGGCCTCATATTCGATCGCGTGCTCGAGGGGTGACGCCATCGCAAATGCCAGATCGCCGACCCGCCCGCTGGAGGGGTAGGCAAACTCGGCATTGTAACCGTACTGCCCGATGGGGCCGGCCGCCCCTTTCAGAAGCAGGTCCTTATTCGGCTGTGGCAAGAATCTCGCGCCGCAGTCCGAAGGCAGGTCGCACAGGGGGCGAGCCCACAGCTTTTCGTTGTACGGCCTGAAAAAGGCCTCGTACAGCGCGGGTCCCCAAGCCTTCAGAAGGAGTGTCGCGTAGTCGTCGGCGCCGACCCGGCCAATCCGGCCCGCGGCGAGATCGGCCAATGCCGCATCGCGTAACTCCGCTGGCGCTGCATGGAGGTTGAACTGCAACGGATAGGGAACGATCCGTCGACCAATCAATATCGCCGACCGTCGGGAAACGACCGTCATGGGAACGTGAAGGTGCTTCAGTATTTGCTCAAAGGTCTCAGTCTGGAAGTGAAGGAAGTGTCCTGCGCGGTCGAATGAGAATGCACCTGCGATGTCTGTGCGTAACAGGCCGCCAGGGCCGCTTTCGGCTTCGAACAGCCTGAACTCCACCCCTGCGTCCAGAAAGACCCTGGCGGCTGCGAGTCCGGAAAAGCCAGCGCCGACCACTACCAGACTCAAAATCCAGCTTCCCGTAATTCCCCCAAGGCCCGTACAAGATACCCGTCGGGGTGCATTCACCAAGTCAGAATCAGAACTACCCTGAACGCCGGTTCGAGTAGCCGCAGCCGTTGGGACTCAGACCCAGGTCTCCAAAATGCAGATCAACGGAGCGTCATGACCCAGGACCGGCTTGCCATCCACGGTGGTCCGAAGGCGGTGAACTTTCGGGAGCCTCAGCATCGCTGGCCCGCCCCCGATGCCGCAGACGAGGAGGCCGTTCTGGGCGTCCTGCGGCGTGGGGAACTATCGTATCATCGCCGTTCGGGGGAGGTGGAGGCGCTGGAGCAGGCGTTCGCCAGCCTTGTCGGGACCAGGCACGCGATTTCCACACACTCCGGAACCGGCGCGCTGACCGCGGGATACGAGGCGCTTGGGCTCTCGCCCGGGGCAGGGGTGATGGTGCCGGCCTACACCCATCTTGCGACGGCCTTTTCCATGCTACCGGCGGGGCTGGCGCCCCAGCTATGCGATGTCGAAGCGGAGACCGGCAATGTCGACCCCGCTGATGCCGAAGCTCGCCTGACCAGCAGGACAGAGGCCATCGCGGTCACGCATCAGTATGGGCACAGCGCCGACATGGAAAAGCTTTGCGCTCTGGCGCGGCGGCGCAATTTGCGTGTGATCGAAGATTGCTCCCACGCCCACGGGGCCACGCGCCATGGGCGGCACGTGGGAGGCGACGGTGATGTGGCAGTCTTCAGTCTACAGGCGCACAAGGCGGTTTGGGGTGGCGAAGGCGGCGTGCTCCTCACGAACAGTGATCGGATCGCCGAACAGGTCTGCCTGAGGGGCCATTTTCGCGAGCGCCGCGAGTTTACCAGTCCGGAGCTGGCTGATTATGCGGAGAGCGGCCTTGGTCATAAAAGCCGTTTGCATCCGATGGCCGCCGCCCTTGCGCGAGTTCAGCTGGAAAAACTGCCGCATGTCATGGCTGCGCGGCGGGCGAACCATTCGCACTTGGCCAAGCGTGTTGCGGGTCTCCAAGGTATTCGTCTGCCGAAGACTGCGCCTGGCATAGACCGCGGGGGATATTTTCAGTTTGTTCTCTTCTATGACAGCGCCGCCTTGGATGACCTGCCATTGGATGTCTTTCTTGCAGCTCTTCGAGCCGAAGGTTGCGCCGAAATCCGTTCCGGAGCGATTGTTCGCCCGCTGCAGTCCTACGCAGTTCTCCAGCGGCGTGACCCTCGAATTCTTGCGCAGGACAGGGAAATGGCCCCTATGGGGCCGCGGCCGCTGTACCGACCGGGAGATTTTCCCGTAGCGGAGAAGTTTTCCGCGACTACGTTGCTGATGCCGGCTTTTACAGCGCCGTCCGGACCTTTGATCGACAGCTATGTGGCGGCTATGGAAAAGGTCATCAACGGGCGGCGCCTGCTCCTGTCAGAGCGACCTGATTTGCATGGGTGAGGGTGCGCTGTCGGAAAGTTGTGGTGGATCAAGCGAAGAGGCGGGTTTGGTCTGCCTCCAATCGCGTCCGCCATGCCATCGCATCCCGGACGATGAGCTCCAGGTCCTGACGCTGCGGCGTCCAGCCGAGTTCGCTACGAATTCTTGAAGAATCCGCGACAACCGCGGCTGTATCGCCGGCCCGGCGTTCGCCCAGGGCGACTTCTATTACCCGGCCGGACACCTGTTCGAAGGTCGCCAGGACCTCTCTGACTGAAAACCCGGTTCCGTACCCGCAGTTGTAGATCCGTGGGGGCTGGTTCGCGGCCAGCCTTTCCGCCAAAGCCGTATGAGCCGACACGAGATCCCCGACGTGGATGTAGTCGCGCACGCCTGTGCCGTCGGCCGTATTCCAGTCGGCGCCATGGATCGTGAAGACGGGATCATGCCCCCTGGAGGCGTCAAGCGCCCGGCTCATGATGCCTGTCTGACCCCGCCGGTACTGTCCAAAGGCCCCGCCGCCGAAACTGCCAGCGACATTGAAGTAGCGCAGGATGCCCAGTGCACAGCCGGCTGCTCCCAGTATCTCAATCAAGGCAACCTCGGCCATGGCTTTGGTCTTCCCATAAACCGAGACAGGGCGAACGGGGTGAGTTTCCGAAACCAGCGCAGTAGCCGGCGTGCCATATACGGCAGCGGTCGACGAAAATACGTACTTCTTTACGCCCGCGCACGCCGCGGCGTTGGCTAAACTGATGGTATTCGCCAAGTTGTTTTCAAGGTATTTCGCCGGGGTTCGCTCTCCCTCGCTGATATTGATGTGGGCTGCGAAGTCGAAAACAATCTCGATGGCGTGCTCCCGAAAGATCTGCGCCATGGTGTCGTGCTGACCTTTGTTGCAGTCGACGAATCTAGCCAACGGCGGGACCATCTCCGCATTGCCGTTGGAGAGATTGTCGACGACGACGATCTGCCAACCATCGTCCAGGAGCGCCCGGGTCACGCAGCCGCCAATAAAGCCCGCCCCGCCGGCCACCAGCGCAGTGCGCCTCACGGGCCCGCTCTTGCGTGCAGCGTCAATAGGAACATTGTCCCCCCCAAGACCGACCGTTCACCATAGCCCGTCACGCGGCCCCGGCGATAGGACGGTCGGCGTTCTTCGCAGGCTCCGCCTACGCATCGGCCATTATCAGGGCGCGCAAGTGAGCCTCCACCTGGTTCAAACGAACCCATGGGTGCGGGCAGTCTGACACAACCCGTCTCCGCCCAGGCTTGTGCTTCGGACAACGGCACAAGCGGCGGGGCGACTCCGATGTGGTAGTTGCCGCGCGCAATGGCCAGATCCCGATAGTTCAGGGCCACCGCCTCGAGGCGAATGACGATCTGCCCCCATTCCGGCTCCGGTTCGGGACGCTCCACCACCTGCAGCACTTCCAGGGCGATCCTGTCGACATAAGCGTGGGCCCACATCACCTGTGCTCCGCCTCGAGGATGTGCCTGCGGACCCGAGGCCCGGCGGGCCCGCGGGCAGGTCCGCCCGCCCCTCGAGGCCGGTCTGCGTCGGGGTGAAAACCCTCGCTCCGGCCGCCTTGAGACGTCGGACGACGCGGCTCCGGCGCTGCCCGCCATGCGAAGGTCCGTGAACGAGAATTACGGCTCGTCCGAAGGCGTCGAACTGCACCGGGCGGGGGGCGCGGGGGCCCAGGATTTCGGATGCTGGGTGCGCAGCGGGACGGCTACGCGGTTCCAGAGATTGATCATCGCGATCGCCAGCGTCAGGTTTGCGATCTCGACCTCCGTGAAGACGGCTTTCAGCGCCTCGAAATCGGCATCGGGCGCACCCGTGTCCGGAAGGCGGGTCACGGCCTCAGTCCATGCGAGGGCGGCGCGCTCTCGCTCGCTGTACAGGCTGGACTCTCTCCAAGCCGCCAGCAGGTGCAGCCGCTCCTCGCTCTCGCCGGCTCCTCGGGCATCCTGGCTGTGCATATGCAGGCAGTAGGCGCACCCGTTGATCTGCGAGGCCCGCATCTTCACCAGCTCGATGAGGCTGTATTCCAGCCCGCTGGCTTCGATCCGGGCCTGGGCGTCCTGCAGCGATTTTACTGCCGGTGCAGCGCCGGCGTTGAGGTTGACGCGGGGGTGCATGATTTGGCTCCGATGCTGGTGCGGATTGTAGCCGGCGTGCCGGGGCGCACGGTGTCGGTGGATCGCTCCGGGCGGGCGCGACTTTCATCGTCAGCATCCCCACAACTGAGGCCTGGGACAAACGCCAACTGCTCACCTCATGGCTGAACAGAAATCATGCGCCACGGCGCGGCGTCAGATCGCCGGAGGGATTCCCGCGGGCCTCTGTGGCTACGAAAGGGCCGCCCGCAGCCAGGCCTCCAGAGCCGCCGACCGTGCTGCGTGTCGCGGATCATCCGGTCGGACGAAATGGAAGTGCACGCCCGGAAGGGCCGGCCCGAACGGCTGGACAAGCGAGCCTGACTTGAGTTCGTCCGACACCAGCAAGGGGCTGAGCAGCGCCACACCCTGTCCCGCGATGGCGGCCTGTATGACATGGGCCTCGTCCGTGAAGGTGACGCCCCTGGTCCAGTCAACGCCCTTGACTGCGGCCACCGTGCCCCAGCGCATCCACGTCGGCGTGTCCGGGCCCTGCTGGCGCCATTCGCTGTGCAGCAGCGGCGCATCCCGCAGCTGATCGGGATGCCGCAGGCCGAGCGACGGGCTGCACATTGGTACGAACTCCTGGGCCACAAGGGGTTCGGAGAACAGTCCGGGGAAGGGTCCGCGCCCGTAGCGGATCGCCGCGTCCGCCTCGCCCCCCAGCAGGTCCACCGGCTCGAGCGTCGCGTGCAGGCGCAGGTCGACGCCGGGATTGGCGGCGCGGAAGCTGTCCACGCGAGGGACCAGCCACCGGGCCGTGAACAGCGGAGTTGCGGAAAGGGTGAGCACCTCGCGCCGAGGCTTGCCGAGTTCCGCGATCGTCTGCTCGAACGCGTCGAATCCGTCGCGAAGGGTTGGGTAGAGCCGGCGCCCGGCCGGGGTGAGGTCGACGCGTCGGGTTCCCCGGACAAAAAGCTGAAGCCCGAGCGTCGCCTCAAGCAGGCGGACCTGGTGGCTGATCGCTGTCGGGGTGACGGCCAGCTCGCCAGCGGCCCGCTTGAAGCTGGAGTGACGCGCGGCGGCCTCGAACGCTCGCAGGGCGGCAAGGGGCGGAAGCTTCCTCATGCACGCGACTCATTCACCCATCGGCTGACGAATTCAAGTTCGTCAGCAGTAGGGCCGGCCCCGTATCGTCGGGCCATGAATGAACCTTTCTCAGGCATCGACGTGACCACTCTCCTTCAGATCGATTCCAGCGCCCGCTTCGGCCGGTCCGGCCATGACCGTCATGGCTCGCACACCCGCCGGATGACGGACCATTTCGTCCGGCATTGGCTCGCCCGCGCGCCGCAGACCGAGGTCCTCGTGCGGGACGTGGCCGCGACGCCGCCCCGCCCTGTCGACGATCGCTGGATCGAGGCGGCTTTCACGCCGGCAGATCACCGGACGGCGGAGATGGCCGCGATCCTGCGGGAGAGCGATCAGTTGGTGGACGAACTGGAGCGCGCCGACCTGATCGTCGTCGGCGCCCCGATGTATAATTTCGGCGTTCCCTCTCCGCTGAAGGCGTGGATCGACAATGTCGTCAGGGTCGGACGGACATTCGGCTTCGATCGCGGGCGGCCGGGCGCGCCCTACTGGCCGCTGCTCGCGCCGGGCAAGAAGCTCATCGTGCTCAGCGCGCGGGGGGATGGCGGCTACGGGGCCGGCGGCCCTCTTGAGGCCGCGAACCTGGTGGACGCTTCCATCCGGGTTCCCCTTGCCTATGTCGGAGTCACCGATTTCCGATCCATCGCGGCAGAGTGGGACGAGTTCGCAGACGCGCGTGTGCGGGAATCGCTGAAGAGCGCGGAAGCGGACATCGAGGGCCTGGTCACGCAACTCGCCCCGTCCCGACCCCGCGTGGATCCCCAACTGATCCTGGCGCAAGCCATTCACGCAGACCCATAGTGAGAGTCCCATGCTGAACCGACGCGCATTTCTTTCGGCCTCCACCGTAGCCGTCGGGTGGGGGTACGGAGGGGCGGCCTTCGCAGCACGGAACGACGTGACGGCATTGCTGGACAAGGCGATGCAGCAGGCCCTGCTGACGTCTCCGCAGCTGATGACGATCACAGGTCTCGACACGGGCCAGAACGCGGCGGCGCGGGCGCGGCTGGACGACCGGTCGCCGACCGGGCTGCAGGCGATGAGGGAGGTGTTCCTGGAGTTGAAGGCGGGCCTGGCGCGTTTTGATCCGGCGGAACTCAGTCAGGCGGACTGGATCAATCATCAATCGGCCGCCTATCTCGCCGACACCACGCTGCAGAGCTACAGCTTCCCCTACGGCGACCCCAATGTGGGAGTGGCGATCCCGTACGTCGTCTCGCAACTGAGCGGTGCGTACCGGAGCGTCCCCTCGTTCCTCGCTGACCAGCATCCCGTCGAGACGGCGTCGGACGCCGAGGCTTATCTGGCCCGGCTCTCGGCCTTCGCCCTTCTCCTGGACCAGGAGACGGATCGCGCCCGCGCGGATTTCGCCAAGGGCGTCGTTCCGCCCGACTTCATTCTCCGGACGGCGCTGATCCAGTTCCGCGAACTGATGCGAGCGTCTCCTGAAGAAAACGACCTGACGTCCACCCTGGTCCGCCGCGCGGGTTCTGCGGACCTGCAAGGCGACTGGGGACCACGGGCCGGCCGGATCGTCGAGCGCGAAGTCTATCCCGCTCTGCGGCGTCAGGCCGACCTGCTCGAGGCGGCCCTGCCGACGGCGTCCCCAGACGCCGGAGTCTGGCGCCTGCCACAGGGGGAGGCGTATTATCGCTACGCGGTACGGGCGGCGACGACGACTGATCTTTCCGGCGACGAGATTCACCGCATAGGCCTGGAGCGGGTGGCCGAACTGACCGCCGAGGCCGAAAGCATCCTGCGGGCGCAGGGGCTTTCCCAAGGGACAGTCGCGCAGCGGATCGCCGCGCTGCGCAAAGACCCGGCCCAACTCTATGCGGACAGCGAGGCCGGCCGCGGCGCGCTGCTGGCCGATCTTCGGCGGATGATCGACGCCATGGGCGCGAGGCTCCCCGGCTATTTCGGCACGGTTCCCAGCGTCGGCGTTGCGATCCAGCGCATGCCGCTCGCGATCGAGGCGGGATCGTCGGGCGCGACCTACCAGCCGCCCAGCCTGGATGGCGCCCGGCCGGGTCTGTTCTCCATCAATCTCCGGAACATCTCGGAATGGCCGCGGTTCGACCTGCCGACGCTGGTGTATCACGAAGGCTTGCCAGGGCATCACCTCCAGAACGCCCTGGTCAACGAGGCGGAAGGCTTGCCTGTCCTGCGCCGCATGCCGCTGTTCTCCGGCTTCTCCGAGGGATGGGCGCTGTATGCCGAACAACTCGCGAAGGAGATGGGCGTCTATGACGGAAACGCCCTGGCCCGTCTCGGCTACATCGCCTCGATGATGTTCCGCGCAGCTCGCCTCGTGCTCGACTCCGGCGTCCACGCCCGGCGCTGGAGCCGCGGTCAGAGCATCGGCTACATGACCGCGACGCTCGGCAACGCCGGGAGCGAGGCGGTACGGGAAGTCGAGCGCTACTGTGTCCAGCCGGGTCAGGCCGCCAGCTACATGCTGGGCTGGCGAGCCTGGACCGCCGCGCGTGCCGAGGCGCAAGCCCGGCTGGGAACGCGGTTCGATCTGCGCGCCTTCCATGATCTGGCTCTGCTGAAGGGCGATATGCCTCTGGATGTGCTGACCCGCGTAGTCGCCGATTGGCAGGGCGTGCCCGAAGGGGCTGGCTAGCTTCGCTCCAGCGGGCGGAAGGAGAGGATGCGACATGCGGCGCTTTCTCGCCGACACCTTCGCAATGGTCGCGTTCTCGACCGCCGCCGGCCTTTTCATCGAAGTCGTCGTTGCGGACCTGACCATCGGCGAGTCTGCGCGCGTCCGTTTGAGCGCGCTTCCGGTGATCCTCCTGGCCGGGCGGTTCTACGGCCTCTATCGCGACTGGCTGTTTCGTCGCGCCGGCGGAAGAGCGCCGGGCGGGGCCCGGTCCGCGCTTCTCGACACCTTCGCCAATACCTCGTTCCAGGCCGGGCTCTATTCGGCGCTCCTCGCCGTCAACGGGATCCATTGGCCACAGTCGGCCAAGGCGCTTCTGTTCGTGATCACCTTCAGCGTGCTGGCGGGCCGACCGTACGGACTCTTCCTGACGTGGGTCAGAAAGCTGTGCGGCGCGTCGTCGGCGGCATGAGTCCCGCGCCGCGGGGGAGTTCAGGGCGGCCCTGTCTCGATCAGGCCTTGGTGCAGGGCCAGTTCACGACAGACGAAGTCGGTGAATGCGCGGACCCGGGGCGTGCGGCGCAGATCCCGATGGCTGAGAACCCAGAGGCCGGCCGGGGCCTCCAGCGGAACCGGCAGTGAACGCCAGCGAAGTCCCGGCAACGCCGGCGCCAGATACCACGGGAGAGCGGCCACCCCGACGCCGGCCTGAACGGCCCAGCCCATGGCGAGCGCGCTGTCGGCCTGGAAGACGATGTTCGCAGCGGGGAGGGCGGTGCGCATCCAGCGCGCGATATTCGTTTCCGCCAGGGCGGCCGACGGCGCGATCCAGCGCTGGGACGACCACTCATCAAGGCTCCACGTCGACGCTTCGTCCGGCAAGTCGCCGCAAACCCCCATCCCCACCGACGCCAGCCGCCGGCCCACGAGAGTCTCCGGCGGGTTCGAGGCGACGCGGATGGCGACATCGGCGTCGCGCCGGCTCAGGTTGGCCAGGGCAGTCGCCCCCGACACCTCAATCTCCACGCCCGGATGTTCCGATTGGAAGCCCCCCAGGATCGGCGGCAGCAGGGACGCCATCAGGGTGTCCACCGTCGCGACGCGGATGAGGCCCTCGAGCCGGACGTCGCGACCTTCCAGCCGACGTTCAAGGGCCGCCACCGCCCCGGACAGCTCCCGCGCCGGAGCGAGAACCTCCTCGCCCGCCGCGGTCAGGGCGTAGCCGGAGGGCAGATGATCAAAGAGTCGGACCCCGAAGCTCGCCTCCACTGCGGCGATCCGTCGAAGAACCGTGGTGTGGCTGACGCCTAACGCGCGTGCGGCCGCAGCCAGCGTCCCCTTCTCGGCGACAGCAAGCACGTATTGCAGATCGGTCCAATCAAGACGCCTGTGCATGACTGCACAGGCATAGTGCAGAAAGGCGGGCTTCAGAAGGCGAAATGCACGGCTAGTTTGGCCGGGAAGGAGCATTTCCAATGGAACATCCCGTCCCCAATGTCGCCGTCGTCGTCGGCGCTCACGGCGTGATCGGCCGAAACCTGGTGGATCACCTGATCCAACTGGGGACCTGGGAGGTGATCGGTCTCTCGCGTCGTGGCGGCGCTTCGGCCGGCCGCCTCCGTCACATCGCCGTCGACCTCCTGGATGAGTCGGACGTCCGCGCAAAGCTCGGAGAGCTCGATGGCGCGACCCACATCTTCTACGCCGCCTACCAGGATCGCCCCTCGTGGGCCGAGCTGGTGCAGCCGAACCTGGCCATGCTGGTGAATGCCGTCACCGCCGTCGAGGCGGTCGCCGCCGGGCTTCGGCACGTCAGTCTGATGCAGGGCTACAAGGTCTATGGAGCCCATCTCGGGCCCTTCAAGACGCCCGCCCGCGAAGACGATCCCGGGCACATGCCGCCGGAATTCAATGTCGACCAGCAGGCGTGGCTTGAGGCTCGGCAAATCGGCAAGTCCTGGACCTGGTCGGCTCTGCGGCCCTCGGTGGTGTGCGGCTACGCCTTGGGCAATCCGATGAATCTCGCGATGGTGATCGCCGTCTACGCTGCAATCTCCAGGGAGCTGGGCCTGCCGCTTCGGTTTCCCGGGCGGCCCGGCGCCTATCACAGCCTGCTCGAGATGACGGATGCGGACCTGCTGGCGCGCGCGACAGTCTGGGCGGCTACCGAGCCTGCCTGCGCAAACCAGGCGTTCAACATCAACAACGGCGACCTCTTCCGCTGGAGTGAACTGTGGCCGGCCATAGCCGGATGGTTCGGACTGGAGGCGGCCGCGCCCCTGCCGATGAGCCTGGATGAGGTGATGTCAGACAAGGAGCCGGTGTGGAACGCCATGGTGGAACGCCACGGCCTCATCCCCACATCCTATCGCGAGGTCTCCTCGTGGCGCTTCGGAGACTTCGTGTTCGGGTGGGACTACGACGTCATTGCCGACGGCTCCAAGGCGCGCCGCTTCGGCTTCCACGACTTCGTGGACACCAAAGCCATGTTCTTCGGCATCTTTGAGGATCTGCGCGCTCGCCGGGTGATCCCGTGAGCGCCGCCTCCGTCGCCGGGGGCGAGCGCCCGGACAACCCTCTCTACGACTATTCCCCGATCACCGAGCGGGGCCCGGTGACCTGGCCTGACGGCGCGCGTGTGGCGGTCTACGTCGGCTTGAATATCGAGCATTTCCACCTCGACAAGCCCTCGACCAGCATCTGGGACGGCACGGCCCACCTGACGCCGGACCCGCTGAATTATGGTTGGCGCGACTACGGCAATCGGGTCGGGGTGTGGCGTCTGATCGAAATCTTCGACCGGCATGGCGTGCGTCCCTCCGTTCTTCTGAACTCAGAGGCCGCGGTCAACTACCCGCAGATCATCGAGGCCGGCCTGCAGCGCGGCTGGGCATGGCTCGCCCACGGCCGCACCAACTCCCAGCTCCATGCCGGCTTCGACAGCCGCGTGGAGGAGCGGCAGGCGCTGGCGAACATCGTCGATACGATCCGGGCCAGGACAGGCCGGCGCCCGCGCGGCTGGATGGGGCCCGGTCTGACGGAGACGCTGGATACGCCGGAGCTTCTGAGGGAACTGGGCCTGTCGTACGTGCTCGACTGGACCGCGGACGACCAACCCTTCCACCTGAACGTGCCCGGGATGATCTCGGTGCCGTATTCCGTCGAACTGAACGATATCAGCATGTTCGTGGCTCGCAGCTTTACCGGCGAGCAATTCTACCAGGCCGTGGTCGATCAGTTTGACCAGCTCTACGCCGATGCCGCCGCTTCGGGCCGCGTTATGGCGATCGCCCTGCACCCGTTCGTCATCGGGCAGCCGTTCAGAGCCAGGTATCTGGACAAGGCGCTGGCCTATATCGCCGGCCATGACGGCGCCTGGCTGACGACCACCGACGCGATCGCCGAGACGTATCAGTCCCAGATGAAGCAGAGGCCCAAGGGCACGCGATCGGAATGACGTGCATGACTTGACCCTTGGCTCATCACGGCAGCCACTTTTGGGCCGTTCTCGTCCTCCTGCTGGATTTGCAGCTAATGCTCTGACGCCCGACGGAACGCCAGTGAGCGGCCGCCTTGCCGAATGATCACCTGCTCCGCCGGCGCTTCACCCGCCGGAAATTCGAGCGATGCGTCGGCCTGCTCCACATCGAACCCGGTGGCCGATGAGGCGCGCAGACCCACCGGCTCCTGATCGCCCATGCGCGCCTTCAGCGCGCCGTCCTCAATAAAGACGACCATTGTCAGGGCGCCGTTCGCATAGGTCCCGGCGAGGCGTTCCAGGGCCTCGGGCGACAACGAGATCGCTACGCCCTGGCCCGGCTCGGCGCGGACGCCGACGACGCCGTCGCCGTCTCCCCGGGCGAAGAACCGGATGGCCTTGACCGCGTCGGCGGCGTCCCGCTCCAGCGTCAGCCGATTGAAGCCGTCCGCGTACAGGAAGTCGTCAGCGGAGATCGGTATCAGGGCTGCGGGCGGGGAGGCGCCGCGCTGCACCGTCAGCGTTCCGTCGATGACGCGCAGGGTGCGCACGGCGTCGTCGAACCGATAGGTCCCTTCGGCCGCGCGCAGCATCGCCGGCTCGACCGGAACGGCCACGGGGGCGGGGTAGGGCTCGCCGAGCGCCATGGCGGTCAGCCGCCGCATCACCGTGTTCGAATTGTCCTCGTTCAGCGTGGCGTCGTCGTTCTCGAGCACCACGACGGTGATGTCCGGTCCCGGGACGTAGGCCAGCGACGACGAGAAGCCGAAGATGGCTCCGCCATGGCGCAGCACCGGCGCATGGCGCACCGTCTCGTTGTAGAGGCCGAAGCCGTAGCCCGTCCCCAGGTCCAGCGACTGGGCGGCCGGCGCGATCATCTGGGCGTAGGTTTCATTTTTCAGCACCCGTCCTTCGTGCAGGGCCCGGTTCCACCGGAACAGGTCATCGACTGTCGAGACCAGCGCGCCCGCCGCATGCGGATGGGTCATGCTCATCGGATGCATCGGCACGACCGTCCGACCGTCGTGGGAATAGCCGGTCACCGTCACGGCCGAGAGCCCGGGGTCGAGCGCGTAGCCCGTGTGGGTCATGTCGAGCGGCTGGAAGAGCGCCCGATCGAGATAGTCGTGCCAGGCCAGCCCGGTGACCGCCTCGATCACCGCTCCGATCAGCACATAGCCCGAATTGCTGTAGGCCCAGCTGGCGCCCGGCTGGAAATCCGGGGCCGACGTCTCGAACAGGTCGATCAGTTGCGCCGTCGTCAGGTCCTGCTGCAGCAGCTCGCCGTAGCCGGGCGTACCCGTATAGTCCTTCAACCCGGCGGTATGGTTGAGCAGCTGGCGGACGGTGACGCCGTCTCCACCCCCGAAATCCGGCAGGACGTCCGACAGCGGCGCGTCCAGATCGACCCTCCCGGCCTCCACGAGGGTGAGCAGGCCGGCAGCCGTGAACTGTTTGGTCACCGAGGCGATCCGGAACACCGAGTCGGGCCGCAACGGCTCGTCGGCGTCCAGGTCCGCCTCGCCCCGCGCTCCGCGGAACAGGACCTGGTCGCCCCGGGCGACCAGGATCGCGGCGCCCGGGCCGTCGGCGGGATAGTTGCGGGTCAGCAGGTCGTCAGCGTAACGCGCGACCTCTTCCGGGCTCTGCGCGGCTGCGATCGGCGCCGGCGCCAGCATGGCGGCGACCGGGCCCAGGCACAGGGCCAGGACCAGGCTAAGGGCGGTTGGTTTCACCTGGGCTCTCCTTGATCGGGGTAAGTACTAAGTCGCTAGTAGTTCGAGGCAAAAGGACGGGCCGGGTCACTGGACTTCGAGCCTTTCCAGGATCCAGTCGCCGCGGATCAACTCCGCTTCGACATGGACGATCGCGGCGCCCCTGGGGCCCGCCATCGGAATGCGCAGGTCGGCCTCGCCCCCGCCCTCGCCGAGACGAAGCTTTCCGCCGGCCGGCTGCGACGTGGCGACCGCCGGCGAGCCGAGGCGCGCGACCACGACCGGCTGCGAGGCGGCAAGGGCCAGAAGCGCATCATATTCCGCGGGCTCCACGACCGGGACGAGATGGGCGGCCGGCGGCGTAAGGCTCAGCCGCGAGACCTGCGCAATCCAGTCGCGAACCTCGGCGTCGATCGGATGGATCCGGCCGTTTTCCCAATAGGCCTCGGTCCGGCGGCCCTCGAGGTCGATGCTCTCGCGGTAGAAGCGCTGCTTGTCCACGCCGCCGGCCGCGATCTCGCGAAAGTCGCCGGGGCCGAGCGGCCCCTGGGTCGAGGACCGGACCTGAAGGTCCGGCAGCCCGCCGCCGGCCATCCCCACCTGGGTCAGAACCAGCGCGCCCGAAACCGCGAAGGCCGCGAGCGCCGCCCAGGCGCCCCAGCGCCCCCGCGAGGGCGGACCGGCCAGCAGCCGGCTGATGCGCTGCAGCAGCGATCCGCCGCCCGCCGCCAGCACCAGCCCCGGGGAGGCGGCTCGCCCGCATTCAAGCCCCATCAGCGCCTCGGCGAGGGCGACGGCATCGCCGCCTGCCGCCACCGCCCTGTCGTCGCAGGCGTGCTCGCGTTCCTGGCGGATGCGTCGCCCCAGCCACCAGACGGCCGGATGGAAGAACAGCAAGGCCTCGATGACGCACTGCAGCCCGTTCCACAGCCAGTCCCGGCGCGCGATGTGGGCCAGCTCGTGCGCCAGCAACGCCTCGATCTGGTCGGCGGGCGTGCGCGTCAGCAGAGACAGGGGCAGCCAGATCACCGGCCGCAGCAGCCGGGCCGTGCACGGCCCCGGGACCACATCGGTCAGCCGCACGGCGACGCCCCGTCCGACGCCCATGGCCAGGCGTAGGCTTTCGACCCGCGCCGGCCACGGCGCCGGCAGCGGCGCCCACGGCGCGCGCTCCATCCGCGCCAGGGCCCGGAGCGCGCCGAGATGACGCATCAACATCAGGCCTACTCCGGCCAGCCAGCACAGCACCACCAGCGCCGCGACCGGAGACGACTCCTGCACGAAGACGCCGCCCGCCAGCCGGGGCTGCGTCATCACCGGCATCAGGCTGTCGTACAGCTCGGCGGCCGGCCGTACCCAGAAGCCGACGAATTGCAGCGCCGGCGCCAGCAGCATCGCGGCCAGGAAGGCCATGGCCACCGCATGCCGTCCGGCCGCGCTGGTCCGCCGCATCGCCCTCAGCGTCAGGCCCGCGGCCACGGCGAGCACGGCGCCCTGCCACAGCGAATGCAGCAGCGCCGAGGCCAGCGCCGGCGCAAGACCGAACTGGGCGACCGCCAAGGCGTCCATCAATCGGCCTTCCGTTTCGCCTTGGCCTCGGCGATCAGCCTGGAGATGGCGTCGAGGTCTTCGGCGCTCGCCATCTCGTCATCGAGCGCCCGCTGCACCAGCGTCAGCGCCGATCCGGAAAAGGCGCGCCGCACCAGGTCCTTCAGCAGCGACGCCTGCACCACCGGCTCCGAATACAGGGCGCAATATGTATGGCTGCGCTCGCTCTCGTCGCGGCGGACCAGTTCCTTGCCCGCCATGATGGTGAGCATCTTCAGCACGGTCGTGTAGGCGGTGTCCTTGGTCCGCGACAGCACCGCGTGCACCTCGCGCACCGTCATCGGCTCCTTTCGCGCCCAGAGCACGCGCAGGATCGCAAGTTCGCCTTCGGTCGGGGCAGGAGATGAGGCCATGGGAAGAGTGTCTAGCCTACCTGACGCAGCCTTAGTACTAAATGATTAGTAATGGTCGGCGCTCAGGCGGCTGACACCGGCTGTGAACTTGGGGCGGCCCCCCTCGGGTCACAGACGCAGGAAGGTCCATGTTGAGGCCCACGGCGGCAGTCCGCTGTGGGCGCATCTCGGCGATGCCGCCCCGCCGACTTCGTCAGGTCGGCCTCGGATAAGCGCCTGCCGTGCAGGCCCTACTTCAGCGGCAGGAACAGCTCCGCCGCCGTGCCGCCGGCCGGGTCGTCGAGGAAGAAACGCTGGCAGTAGATGGGGAAGTCGCGCATCTCCTCGCCGCTCGTCGGGAGCCAGTCCCGGTAGAGATAGAGGGCGGCCGGCTCGAGGTTGTGGGTGTCGCCCGTGACGCGCAGGACAGCGACGCGGCCGCCCGGGATCTCGCCTTCCCGGACCATCCCGTCCGCCGGATCGATCGGCTGATCGGGGCCGACGCCGACGCACAGGTCCATGCGGTAGTCGGCCGGGTTGGCGGGCCGCCGCTCCGTGTACCAGATGTTGAACGTCGAACTGGTCTTGGGGGTCAGTCCGGCGGCTTTGCGCCAATCGATGAAGCGCTGGATAGTGACATCGAGGGTCGCCGGATCGCCCCGGTGTTCGAACATCGCGACGCGGGTCGGGGCGGTGTCGCGTACGGTGACCTGGTCGGGGGTGAAGGTCGTCGGCATGAGCTTGCTCCTGGCGGAAGTGAGCGGCCCGAAGGCCCGGAGCCACGGCTCCCATTCGGGAGATTTACGGAAACTGGACGGCGATTGCCGGAACCTCTGGCGAAAGGCGCGGGCGAAGGCGTCGGGCGTCTCATAGCCGGCGTCCAAGGCGATGTGGGTGACGCTCTCGCCCTGTCGGTCGGCCAGCTGTTCCGACGCGCGCCTGAGGCGAGCCAGCTGGACGTAGCGATGCAGGGACAGACCGAAGGTCGCCTTGAACTGCCGGTGGAAATGGAATTTGGAAAACGCGGCGACGCCGCTGACCGTCTCCAGGTCCAGATCGCCTTCGAGATGCCGGTCGATATGATCCAGCACCCTCAGCATCCGGGCATTGTAGTGGTCGAGCGCCGCCGTCATCGTCCTCATCCGTTGTGGCCATCCTAACGTGACGAACGGAACTGGCGCGCGCTCGCCCGATCTTGCGGTTCGGAGGACCGGAAAACGGAAGCCGCTCGTCTGGTTGCTGTTCGCCTTGGTTCCGAGGGGGCCAACAGCGGCCCAATGGCGGCTCCGAGGGCGCTGGAACAGCGGGCCGCTCGCCAGTCTGCCGGCGAATAGGCCCGACGTTCCGGGCCCCTGCGGGCGGGGGTCAGATCAGAGAACTGTTCCGGGGCGCGTGGCGGAGAGGGTGGGATTCGAACCCACGGTACCCGTAAAGGCACGCCGCATTTCGAGTGCGGTACATTCGACCACTCTGCCACCTCTCCGCGGGGCCGAACGCTTTGGTCGAGCGAGCGGCTTCTCTAATGGCGACCGCTCCCCGCCGCAACCCCCCGCGCGCGCCCGCACCCGGTTCATTTCGGAGGCCGCGGGCGGCGGCCCTTGCTCAGCGCTGGGCGGGCAGGGGCAGGCCCAGCGTATCGGCGGCCGACAGGTCGCCGTCGACGGTGCGGAACAGTTCGGCCGGGCGGCCGCCGGTGGCGGCGGAGAGGCGGCCGGTCGGCTCCACCAGGCCGGTGCGCTCAACGCCGCGGCGGAAATTCTGCTTGTGCAGCGACAGGCCGGCGACCGCCTCGGCGGCGGCCTGCAATTCGGACAGGGTGAAGGTCGGCGGCATCAGGTCGAACAGCACCGGCCGGTATTTCAGCTTGCTGCGCAGGCGGCCCAGTCCGGTGGCGAGGATGCGGCGGTGATCGGAGGCCATGGCCCGGCCGGGCGTCGCCGGAGCAACGGGCTGGTCCCGGTCCCGCGCGGCCTCGGCGACGAGTCCCGCCTCGTAGAGCAGTTCATAGCGCTCCAGCACCCGGCCCTCATTCCAGCGCCAAGGGGGCGCCGGAGCGAACAGGGCCTCCACCCGGGCCTGCCGTTTCGGATCGCCTGTCGCCCAGGCGGCCAGCCCGTCAAGCAGGGGAGCGAGGCAGGCGGCGGCGCCGGCGCGGCGATCCTCCCATGGGAAGACGTCCAGCACAGGGGTCCAGCGCGCCTCGGCGAGGGGAGCGTCCGAGGCGTCGGCGGTCAGGGCCAGATAGCCGACCGAGACCTCGCGTCGCTGCTCCGGTCCCGGCGTGGCGCGCGGGCTGTCCCGGCCAAGATCGCCGAAGGTGTAGAGCTGCTCGACGAAGCCGAGGCGGAAGCCGGTCTGGGCGGTGACGAAGGCGCGCAGGGCCAGTTCGAAGGTCCGGTCGCGGGCCGGGTCGAACGGTCCGAACGGCAGGGCCAGGGCGCCGTCCTCGCCCGGGGTGGTCAGAACGGAGGCCTTGCGGTCGCGGAGCGCGATGACCACCGCCGAAAGGCCGATGCGAACGCCCTGTTCCGCCGGAAGCCCCATGCCTATTCCGTGTGCCAGGCGTCGGGGGCGGGCACCAGTCCGACAGCCTCGGCCAGCACGCGGTAGCGTTCGAGATAGCGCTGCTGGGCGACGGGGGCGGGCAGGGGATCGATGGTCAGGTCATAGCCCGCCGGCGGCTTGCCGAAAAAGCCCAGCGCCTCGGTGCGGGTGAAGCCGGCCAGCTGCGTCGCCTCGAAGAAGGCGCAGGCCTTGTCGGCCTCCTTGATCAGCTTCTTGACCGCCACGGGCGTCTTCGCCGGCAGGCCGAAGCGGATGTGGATGGCGTGCTCCAGCCGGGCCTCGAAATCCTTGTAGCTGACGCCCAGGGCCGCCTTGAACGGCGAGATCATGTCGCCGATGACGTATTCGGAGGCGTCGTGCAGCAGGGCGGCGAGCCGCCATTTCGGCTCAAGGCCGGGCCGGATGTGGGCCGCGATCTCCTCGACCACGCAGGAATGCTGGGCCACCGAGAAGGCGTGCTCGCCGATCGTCTGCCCGTTCCAGCGGGCCACGCGCGCCAGGCCGTGGGCGATGTCCTCGATCTCGATGTCGAACGGCGACGGATCGAGCAGGTCGAGGCGGCGGCCGGACAGCATCCGCTGCCAGGCGCGCGGCGCGGTCTTCGACGAGGGAGTGCGGGGCGTGACGGCCAAAGGTGAATCCTGCCTGCTGGGCAGGTCAGGTGACGCATCCCGGCGCCGCGATCAAGCCTGAGCGGCCGTTATTCGCCGACGTTGAGGGCGACCAGGTCCTTGGCGTCCTCGAACACCCGGCCGCGGTCGCGGTCGCGCGCCCGCACGGTGGCCACCACGATGGGGCCGCCCGCGGGACCGCGCGCCTCATAGCCGACCAGGCGCCAGCCCGCCTCGGAGGGGCGGTTGTCGGTAAGGATCCAGTTGGCGCGGGTCGCGCCGCCGCCGCCGCCGGCGCTGGTGCGGATCTCGGCGGCGTCCTGGTTAGCCTGGACGCTGACATTGTCGCCCTCGGCCGAACCGATGTCGACGGTGCTCTCGTCGCCCGAGGCCTCGAGATGGATGCCGGCGATCCGCACGCTCGCCTGGTCGCCGTTGGACTCGATGTGCAGGCCCGGCAGGCGCACGCTGGCGTCGTCGCCTTCGGCCTGGATGTCGACCCCGGGCGCCCGCACCGAGGCGCGGTCGCCCTTGGCCGCATTCGCGGTCCCGGCCTCGGCCGAGGCGACGGCGGCTTCGCCCTGAGCGGAGGCCGCCTTCAGCTGCGCCACCGCCTGCGGCATGGCCGCCGACAGCCGGTCCTCGAACGCCTTCAGGGCGTCCGCGGCCGGGGCGCCGTTCAGCTTGACGAGGTGCAGGCTGACCTCGGCCCCGCGCGGGCCGGTGTAGGTGCAGACGGCGCCGCCCTCGCTGGCCGATCCCTTGCGGGTCAGAGAACCCATGGTCTGCGGGCACTGAAGCGTATCCACGACCTTCAATGCGCCCTTGGCGTCCGGATCTTCCGTGCGTGTCGACGAGATGCGCACGGAGTCGCCGTCGCACGCGGCGGTCAGGGCCGCGAGGCAGAGGGCGGGAATCAGAAGGGGACGCATGGGCATGGTATCGGTCCTTGTCGCCTTCATCCTGCGCTCCAGCCTTCGGGAATCCAGTGAAATCGCGGTAATCGCCGTGACGAAACCTGTCCGCCTATGTGTTCAGGCCCCGGGCCGGGCGCCTTCGCGCCGGTTCAGGAAGGCCAGCCGCTCGAACAGATGGACGTCCTGCTCGTTCTTCAGCAGGGCTCCGTGCAGCGGCGGGATCAGCTTGTTCGGGGCCTTCTCGCGCAGCGTCTCGGGGTCGATGTCCTCGACCAGCAGCAACTTCAGCCAGTCCAGCAACTCGGAGGTGGACGGCTTCTTCTTCAGACCCGGCGTGTCGCGGATTTCGTAGAAGGTCTTCAGCGCCTCCGAGACGAGCCGCGGCTTGATCCCCGGGAAGTGGACCTCGACGATCGCCCGCATCGTCTCGTCGTCGGGGAAGCGAATGTAATGGAAGAAGCAGCGACGCAGGAAGGCGTCGGGCAGCTCCTTCTCGTTGTTCGAGGTGATGACGACGACGGGCCGGACCGCGGCCCTGATGGTCTCGCCGGTTTCCTGGACGAAGAACTCCATCCGGTCGAGTTCCTGCAGCAGATCGTTGGGAAACTCGATGTCGGCCTTGTCGATCTCGTCGATGAGAAGCACACGCCGCTCGTCGGCGACGAAGCAGCGTCCCACGGGCCCCATCTTGATGTACGACCGGATGTCCGAGACGTTTCCGCCGCCGAAGCGGCTGTCGTTGAGGCGCTGCACGGTGTCGTACACGTACAGGCCCTCGGCCGCCTTCGACGTGGACTTGACGTGCCAGCTTTCCATCTTCAGGCCGAGCGCGGCGCTGATGTGACGGGCCAGCAGGGTTTTGCCCGTGCCCGGCTCCCCGCGCAGCAGGAGCGGCCGCTCCAGCGCGATCGCGCAATTGACGGCATCGACGAGCGACTCCGACGCGATGTAGCCGTCGGTTCCGGTAAAGCGGTAGAAAACGGGCTGGTCCGACATGATGCTCCGTGAAGTTGAACGCGTTGCTAGAAGCCGAGGCTCTTGGCGATGATCTGTTTCATGACTTCGTCGGCGCCGCCGCCGATCGAAGCCAGGCGCGCATCGACGAACATGCGGCCGGCGGGGTTGTCCGTCAGATAGCCGGCCCCGCCGTAGAGTTGCATGCACGTATTGGCGAC
>NZ_DASPMM010000025.1:0-141301 GCF_035627055.1 Brevundimonas sp.
CGGTCTGCAGGTCCGTCCCGCGCCGGCGTCCGCAAGGCCGCCGGCGTGTTTCCGGCAAGGCTCCAACGGGCCGCCAGCCGGTCGGGTGCGTGGAAAACGGCCGCGCGGGGCGTCTGTCTCGTCGAAACGGTAACACAACCCTTCACCGGGCGAGGCCCGGCGACCCCGCGCCCTCCCCACCTTTCGCGGCCCGCGCCCCGGAAGACGAAGACCCATGCCCGAACCCCAAGCCGACGGAGGCCCCGATCATGCGAAACCGCCCCCCGAGCCCCATGCGCCTCAAGGCCGCGCTGCTGTACGAGGTCCAGCGCGCCCGGCTGGAGAAGATCCGGCGCGGCGAGATCGAACCGCTCTACGACCGCGAATTCTACTACCTGTGGACCTGGCGCGACGGCCGCCGCCCGAAATACGCCGACTTCATCCTGCCGCCCCTGCTGTTCCTCGCCGAGCAGGAACTCCACGGCGGCGGCGACGCGCCGACGGCGGAGGCGGAGGCGTCGGGGGCGCTCAGCGCTTCCTGAACCGGCCGGCCTCGGCCTTCAGCCCGGCGCCCCAGTCGGTGACCGGATGGTCCGGCTCGGCCACGAACGGCAGCGTCCCCGCCACCCCGCGCGCGGCCAGCGCCAGCGGCAGGGCGAACAGGGGCAGCATCCGCAGCGGCTTGCGGCGCTTGTCCGTGACGTCCCAGCCCTCGGCCTCGAAGGCCTCGACCAGCTCGGCCGGGGACCGGCGATGCAGGTCGCGCAGGTGATCGGGCCAGTCGGGGGGCAGGGCGACCTCGGCGGCCTCGGCCGGGGTCAGGCCAAAGGCGGCGCGGGCGACGGCGTCGACCTCCGGATGCTCGTCGATCCGGTCGGGGTCGGCGAGGCGCGGCGTCATCAGCGCCTTCAGCTCGAGGTCGTCGACGCCGGGCAGGTCGGCGAGGCGGCGCAGGGTCACGTCGCCGGGCTCCGCGCCTCGGCCAGCCGGGCCTCGACGGCGTCGAAGGTCTCGGCGACCTCGCCGGCGGGGGCGCGGCCCATCAGGCTGACGGCGACGATGGCGAGGAAGGAGAGGATGAAGCCCGGGACCATCTCGTACAGCACCGTGGTCAGGGCGGCGCCGGAGGGCAGCACCGGGGCGAAGATCCAGAACAGCACCACGGCCGCGCCGGTGATCATCCCGGCCAGGGCGCCGTTGCGGGTCATCCGCTTCCACGTCAGCGACAGGATGACCAGCGGCCCGAACGCGGCGCCGAAGCCGGCCCAGGCGTTGGCCACAAGGCCCAGCACATTGTTCTCGGGATTGTACGCCAGCCCGATCGCCGCCAGCGCCACCGCCAGAACGGCCAGCCGGCCGACCAGCACCAGCTCCGTCTGCGGGGCGTCGCGACGGAGGAACATGCGGTAGAAATCCTCGGTCAGGGAGGACGACGAGACCAGCAGCTGCGACGAGATGGTGCTCATGACCGCCGCGAGGATGGCGGCCAGCAGGAAGCCGGTGACCAGCGGGTCGAACAGGATGTCGGACAGCAGGATGAAGATGGTCTCGGGATCGCCGACGCTCAGCCCGTTGGCGGTGGCGTAGGCGAGGCCGGTCAGGCCGGTGGCCAGGGCGCCGACCAGCGACACGATCATCCAGCTCATGCCGATGCGGCGGGCGGTCGGCAGGTCGCGCACCGAGCGGATGGCCATGAAGCGGACGATGATGTGCGGCTGGCCGAAATAGCCGAGGCCCCAGGCGAGGGCGGAGACGATGCCGATGACGCTGGTCCCGGCCAGCAGGTCGAACCGGGCCGGGTCGACCGAGCGGACCAGCGCCGACGTCTCGGCCGGGCCGCCGACGTTGATCATGGCCACCACCGGCACGACGACGAGGGCGACGAACATGATGCAGCCCTGCACGAAATCGGTCAGGCTGACCGCCAGAAAGCCGCCGAACAGGGTGTAGGCCAGCACCACGCCCGCCGTGACCCACAGGCCGAGGGCGTAGTCGAAGCCGAAGGCGCTGTCGAACAGCTTGCCCCCGGCGACCATGCCGCTGGCGGTGTAGAGGGTGAAGAAGACGACGATGACCAGCGAGGCGATCACGCGCAGCAGGTGCGACCGGTCCGCGAAGCGCTCGCCGAGATAGTCCGGGATGGTGATCGCGTCGTTGGCGACCTCGGTGTAGACGCGCAGCCGCGGGGCCACGATCAGGTAGTTGAGCCACGCCCCGACGACCAGGCCGAGGCCGATCCACGCCGCCGACAGGCCGCTGGCGAACATGGCCCCGGGCAGGCCCAGCATCAGCCAGCCGCTCATGTCCGAGGCCCCGGCCGACAGGGCCGTCACCGCCGGTCCCAGCTGCCGCCCGCCCAGCATGTAGCCGGACACGTCGCTGGTCGACTTGCGCCACGCATAGACGCCGATGGCCAGCATCAGCGCGAAATAGAGGCCGAGGGAGATGAGGGCGCCGCTTTCCATGGCCAAGGCGTAGCAGCGTTGCGCGGACGGGGTCCAGCCCCGGTCCCGCTAGCCCGCCGCGCCGAGGAAGTCGCGCTTGCCCAGCGGCGCGCCGGCCTGACGCAGCAGCCCGTAGGCCGTGCTCAGGTGGAAGAAGACGTTCGGAATGGCGAAGCCGACGACATAGGCCTGCCCCTTGAACGGCCATTCCCCGCCGGGGAATTTCAGCACCACCTCGCGCTCTTCCTGCCCGTCGATGGCCTCGCGCGGGACCGAGCCGATGAAGTCCAGGGTCGAGGCGATGCGGGCCTGCAGTTCGGCGATGGTGCTCTCGGTATCTTCGTTGACCGGGGCCTCGACGCCGGACAGCCGGGCGACGCACAGCTTGGAGCCGTCGCAGGCGATCTGCACCTGCTTCGCCAGCGGGTGCATGTCCGGGGCCAGCCGCAGCGCGAGGTAGCTCTCGGGGTCGGCGCCGGTCTCCCGGGCATGGGCGGCGGCCTTGTCGAGAACGGCCGACAGGGCCTTCAGCCCGCGGGTGAAGACGGGGACCGTCAGGTCATACAGTTCGGTGGCCATGGCGGTCTCTCCTCGCGGGTTGCGGCTCCGCTTCTGGCACGGCGTCAGGGGAAGGTCACCACCGTCCGCACCGCCGCCCCGTCGGCCAGCTGGTCGAAGGCCTCGTTGATCCGGTCCAGCGGGATGGTCCCGGTCAGCAGCCGGTCCACCGGCAGCCGCCCCTCGCGGAACAGGGCCACGAAGCGCGGGATGTCCCGCGAGGGCACGCAGGTCCCGATGTACGACCCCTTCAGCGTCCGCTCCTCCGCCACCAGCTGCACCACATTGACCGCCAGCGCGGCCTCGGGCGGGGGCAGGCCGGCGGTGACCGTGGTGCCGCCCCGCCGCGTCATCCGCCACGCCGCCTCCAGCGCCCGCACGCTGCCCGCCATCTCGAACACGAAGTCCGCCCCGCCGCCGGTCAGGGCCCGCACTTGCTCGACCGCGTCCGGGTCCGCCGCATTGACCGTCCGCACCGGCCCGAGGCTGCGCGCCAGCGCCAGCTTCGCCCCGCTGAGGTCCACCGCTGCGACCGGGCTCGCCCCGCTGGCCAGCGCCCCCAGCACCGACGAGAGCCCGACGCCGCCGAGACCGACCACCGCCACTGACTGCCCGGCCCGAACCCCCGCCGTATTCACCACCGCCCCCACGCCGGTCAGCACCGCGCAGCCGAACAGGGCCGCGTGCTCGAAGGGCAGGTCCGCATCCACCTTCACCAGCGACCGCCGCGAGACCACCGCATGGCCGGCAAAGGCCGAACAGCCGAGATGATGATGCAGATCTCCGGCCTCGCCGTGCAGACGCACGCCCCCGCCGAGCAGCTCGCCCCGGCCGTTCGCCGCCGCGCCCGGCTCGCACAGCGCCGGCCGCCCTCCGGCGCACGGATCGCAGTGGCCGCAGCTCGGCATGAAGACCATGACCACGTGATCGCCGATCGCCAGATCATCGACCCCGGCGCCCAGCGCCTCGACCACCCCGGCGGCCTCGTGACCCAGCGCCATCGGCATCGGCCGCGGCCGGTCGCCGTTGATCACCGACAGGTCCGAATGGCACAGCCCCGCCGCCTTGATCGCCACCCGGACCTCGCCCGGCCCCGGCGCATCGAGCGTCACCGTCTCCAGTCGCAAGGGCCGGCTGTCGGCATACGGACGGGCGGCGCCCATGGCGCGCAGAACGGCGGCGGTCGTCTCCATGCGCGGGAGGCTAGGCGCTTGACGCCGCGTCCGCCAAGCCCAAGGCTCACCGATGAAGCGCGCACCAGACGCGCTCAAGCAGCGAGGCGCCGCGCGCCGAGCGTTAGCGCAACAAGAGGGGAAACATGACGGGGACTATCGAGCGGACCAAACGCAGCGACTACCGCCGCTTCCAGGCCATCTCCACCCGCTGGATGGACAACGACGTCTACGGCCACGTCAACAATGTCGTCTACTATTCGTGGTTCGACACGGCGGTGAACCGCCTGCTGGTCGTCAACGGCCTGCTCGACATCCACAACGGCAAGACCATCGGCCTCGTGGCCGAGACCGGCTGCCGCTATTTCGCGCCGACCGCCTTCCCGGACGAGATCCAGGCCGGCGTCCGCGTCGCCCACGTCGGCACCTCTTCGGTGCGCTACGAGATCGGCCTGTTCCGCAACAACGAGGAGGACGCGGCGGCGGTCGGACACTTCGTCCACGTCTACGTCGATCGCGACAGCAAGCGGCCGGTCGCGGTGGATGACAGGATGCGGGGCTTCCTGGAGAGCCTGAAGACCTAGTCGTCCAGCCGCCCCATCAGCGCCAGCGCGCCGACGGCGGTCAGCACGCCCAGGGCGAAGGCGCCGATGATCGCGCCGGTGGCCACGGCGGCCGGCACGGTGACCGGACGAGCCTCGTACCACTCGACGATGTCGGCCTCCTCGAGGTCCTCGTCGGAATAGAGGTCGGCGTCCTGGATAACGTCTTCGGCGGTCATGGCGGGCTCCGGCAGGGTCAGTCCCGGAATGCCCGGCGAAGCTGGCGGTTCCTGCCCGTGACAGCCGCCCTCGCATCGGCTAGACGGCGCGCCTCACTTTACCACGGACCCAGAACCCCTCTCATGGCCGGCCATTCCAAATTCAAGAACATCATGCACCGCAAGGGCCGCGCCGACGCGCAGCGGTCCAAGCTCTTCTCCAAGCTGTCGCGGGACATCACCGTCGCCGCCAAGTCGGGCCTGCCCGACCCGGCCATGAACCCGCGCCTGCGCCTGGCGGTGAACAACGCCAAGGCCGAGAGCCTGCCCAAGGACGTCATCCAGCGGGCCATCAACAAGGCGACCAGCGGCGACGCCGACACGATGGAGGAAATCCGCTACGAGGGCCGCGGCCCCGGCGGCGTCGGCATCATCGTCGAGGCCCTGACCGACAACCGCAACCGCGCCGGCTCCAACATCCGCGCCGCCTTCTCGAAGAACGGCGGGGCGCTGGGTGAGATGAACTCGGTCGCCTTCATGTGGGATCGCGTCGGCCAGATCATCTATCCCGCCGGGGCCGGCACCGAAGACCAGGTCATGGAGGCCGCGATCGAGGCGGGGGCCGACGACGTCGAGAGCGATCTGGTCAAGCCGGATATCTACGAGGACGCGCCGGGGCACACCATCTGGACGAAGTTCGAGGATCTCAACGAGGTCGCCGACGCCATGTCGAAGGTGCTGGGCGATCCGAAGTCCACGGCGCTGGTGTGGAAGCCGCAGTCGGAGGTCGCCGTCACCGGCGAGGCGGTCGGCACGCTGATGAAGCTGCTCGACGCGCTCGACGCCGAGGACGACGTGCAGAACGTCTATTCGAACGAGGCTGTCTCGGACGAGGACCTGGCGAAATACGCCGGCTGACCGTCAGCCGGCGAAGCTGCGCAACTCGTCGGTGACCCAGCCGTCGGGATTGCGCAGAGGCCGGCCCGGCCGGCGCAGACGGATGACGCCGTGCAGGGCGTCGGTCAGGTCGATCAGCTGGTCTTCGGAAAGCTCCACAGCGGCGCGCAGCACCTCGGCCCTGAGCTGATCGTAGGCGTCGGTCGGCAGTCGGCGGTCCATCGAGCGGCCCATGACGGGGTTCCGTCGCGGCGGAAGAGCCGCAGACGCCTAACCCGCGCGCGGGCGCCGGGTTCCCGACATAAGGGCGACTACTCCGCGTAGGCCCTGACCAGATCATAAAGAAAGTCGCGACCCTCGTAGAGCGAGCGGATGCGGATGCGCTCATTCAGGCCATGCACGCCGCCGCCGTCGGGGTCGGCGAACAGGCCGGTGACGCCATAGGTCGGAATGCCCGCCGCATTGGTGAAGCGCCCGTCGGTGGCGCCGGGGCTCATCGACGGGACGATCGGCACGCCGGGCCACATCCGTCCGGCGATGGCGGTGATCGGATCGAGGATGGCGGGCGTCAGGGGCGGCGGCGGCGAGACCGGGTCGGGCTCGCCCGACAGGGTGACCGCGGTGCCCGGATCGGCGATGACGCGCTCCAGCTCAGCCTTGACCTCGGCGGCGTCGTGGCCGGGCAGGATGCGGCAGTTGATATTGGCCCGGGCGCGCTGGGGCAGGGCGTTGGGCGCGTGGCCCGCGTTGACCATGGTGGCCACGCAGGTGGTGTGCAGGATGGCGTTCCACGCTGGATCGGCCGCGGACAGCCGGGCCACCGCATCGTCGGGCGTGCCGGCGTCATCGAGCCGCGCCATGGTGTCTGCCCAGGCGGGCGTCACCGGCGCGATGGCCTTGAAATAGGCCTCGACCGTCGGATTGATCTCCCACTGGAAGGTATGGTCGCCCAGCTTGACCAAGGCGTTGGCCAGCCGGTCGATGGCGTTGTCCGGCACCGGCCGCGACGAGTGACCGCCCGGATTGGTGATCTCCAGGGTGAAGTCCTGATAGACCTTCTCGCCCGCCTGGACCTCGAAAGCGATGCGGTTCCCCTCGGCGTCGAGCCGGCCGCGCGCGCCCTCGTTCAGGGCGAAGCCGGCGCTGAGCGCGTCCGGATGATTTTCCAGCAGCCATTCGACGCCGTTCCAGGTGTCGGAGGTCTCCTCCCCGCAGGTCAGGGCGATCTTGACGTCGCGGCGCGGCGTGAAGCCTTCCTGCTTCAGGCGGACAAGGGTGTCGACCCAGATCGCGGCCTGGGCTTTGTCGTCCTGCGCGCCGCGGGCGTAGAGATAACCGTCCTCCTCGACGAGGGTGAAGGGATCGCGCGCCCAGTCGGCCGGATTGGCCTCGACCACGTCGATGTGAGCCAGCAGCAGGATCGGCTCGGCGGCGGCGTCTGAGCCGCGCAGCACCGCCGACAGATTGCCGTCCTTCGGCCGCTCGGCCGAGGCCAGCACCCGCACGTCGGCGGCGGGATAGCCGGCGGCGAGCAGACGTGCCGCCATCCGTTCGGCGGCCAGGGTGCAACTGCCCTCGGACAGGGTGGTGTTGGTCTCGACCAGTTCCTCGTACAGCCCGCGGAAGGCGATCTGATCGGACCGGTCGGGCGCGCTCTGGGCCCGGGCCTGCAGCGCGCCGAAGACGATGACCCCGGCGGCGATCAGACCCAGGACGATCAGCGCGAACACGACCCGGATGCGCCGCCGCTCGCGCATCGCCTCATAGGCGTCCTCGTCCAGCCAGCAGCGGTCGCCGCTCTGATGGACGGCCCCGCTGCGCACCAGCCGCCACAGGGCCGCCCGCCCGCCGGGGCGGCTCATCGTCAGGGGGACCGCCCGGCCGGCCGAGAGCGCGCCCTGCTCGCGCAGGCGCTGCACGACCTGCCGCTCCGCCCGCTTGGCCATGGCCACCACAACCGCGCCTGAGTTCGCCATCTCGCGTCTCCCCTTGCCGACCGACGCTATCGCGGATCGGCGGCGGAGGGGAGGGGGGGCGGAACGGCCGGGCCGGGACCGCCGTTGGCTGCTCATGGACCTCGCCTCCCTTCCAGACTTCACCCTGCCGCTGCTCGCCGCCATTCTCGCCGGCGGGATGATCGGCTTCGAGCGCGAGTGGCGCGGCCGCGCCGCCGGCTTCCGCACTCATATTCTCGTCTGCCTCGCCTCGGCCCTGCTGATGGAGATGGCGGTGTCGCAGGGGGCGTGGCGGTTCGACGTGCTCGAGGGCGCGCGGATCGTCAGCGACCCGACCCGCATGGCCCACGGCGTCCTGACCGGCATCGGCTTCCTGTGCGCCGGGGTGATTTTCCGGGCGGGCTTCTCGATCCACGGCCTGACCACCGCCGCATCGCTGTGGATCACGGCGGCGATCGGGCTGCTGTTCGGCGCCGGCCTGTTTGGCCTGGCCGTGACCGGGGCGGCGCTGACGGTCGTCGTCCTGCTGATCCTGCGACTGGTCAGCCTGCGCCTGCCGCAGAAGTCGGTGGTCGACGCCGAAGTGGTCTGGCGCCGCGATGCGACCGAGGCCGAGGCCGCGGTCGAAGCCGCCCTGGCGGACATCGACGGCGAGCGGCGCTCGGACCGGTTTGAACTGATCGACGGCGGCGGCGGCGTGCGCCGCACCTTCCGCCTCAAGGTCGCCGGCGACGCCCCGCTGAAGACCCTCGCCGCCCGCCTGCGGACCATCGAGGGCCTGACGGGCTACCGGCTTGATCCCCGCAATGACTGACGGCGGCTTGCCCGCCCCGCGCGGAGCGGCCTACGTTCGGGATTCGTCAGCTTTCGGAGTGACCCTTGATAGACTGGAATCTGGTCTTGCCCGTCGCGGCGGCCATGGCGGCGGGCGGGCTGATCGGGGTCGAACGGACCTACCACGGCCACCCGGCCGGCTTTCGGACCCACATCCTCGTCTGCCTGACCAGCTGCCTGCTGATGCTGGCGGCCATGCACCAGGCGACCTGGGCCTTCGACTGGATGGCCGGACAGCGGGTGGTGATCGACCCGACGCGGATGTCGCACGGACTGCTGACCGGCATCGGCTTCCTCTGCGCGGGCGTGATCTTCCGCGAGGGCTTCTCGGTGCACGGTCTGACCACGGCGGCGTCGCTGTGGGTCACCTCGGCCATCGGCGTGCTGTTCGGCGTGGGCATGCTGGAGCTGGCCCTGATCGGCTCGGGCGCCACCTTGGCGGTGCTGGCCGTGCTGCGCCTGCTCGACGCCAAGCTGCCCCACGTCGGCGTCATGGACGTGGTGTTGCGCTGGAAGCGGGGGGCCGCGCCGAGCGAGGCGGCCCTGCGCGACTTGCTGAGGACGCGCGGTCTGAAGGCTGTGCGCATCGGCCATGTGATGAGCCCCGACTGCCTGATCCATGAGCATGTGCTGAAGGTGAAGGGGCCGATGCCGATCGATGTCGACGCCCTGGTGGCGCAGCTGTGCGGCCACGAAGGCCTGGCCGGCTTCTCCGTACTGCCGCGCGACGAATAGACGGCCGACGCCTTGAACCGGGGCCCCGGCGGACCGATGTCCGGGGTCACGCCCCTCCGCAGCAAGGAACCGCCATGCAAGGCTTCGTCGCCAACATCGAGGACCTGACCGTCCGCAACACGGATTTCCGCCGCGTCCTGTACACCGGCAAATATCTCCAGCTGGTGCTGATGACCTTGCAGCCCGGCGAGGAGATCGGCGAGGAGGTCCACGAGGATCACGACCAGTTCTTCCGCATCGAGAGCGGCTCGGGGGAGGTGCGCATCGACGGCAAGGCCACGCCGATCAAGGACGACGACGCCGTCATCGTCCCGGCCGGGGCGCGTCACAATGTGGTCAACACGGGCGAGGGGCCGCTGGCCCTCTACACCCTCTATGGCCCGCCCGAGCACCGCGACGGCGTGATCCGACGGACCAGGGCCGAGGCGGAGGCTTCTGAAGAGCATTTCGACGGCAGGACCACCGAATAGGCGCCCGCACGCCGGTCATTGTCCGCTAACCCTCTTTGCGGCATGACTGGAACGGATGGCGAACGAAGCGACTCGGATTCTCGGTCTGGACCCCGGCCTGCGGCGCACCGGGTGGGGCGTGGTGGCGGCCGAGGGCTCGCGCCTGCGCTGGATCGCCCATGGGGTCGTGGCGCCGCCCGAGAGCGCCCCGTTCAGCGAACGGCTGCTGCATCTGCTTGAGGCCATCGGCGAGGTCTGCGCCGCCCACGCCTGCGACGAGGCCGCCATCGAGGAGGTCTTCGTCAACATGAACCCGTCGTCGACGCTGAAGCTGGGCCACGCCCGCGCCGCCGTGATGCTGGCCCCCGCCCGTCATGGGCTCAGCGTCGCCGAATACTCGCCCAACCTGATCAAGAAGGCGGTGGTCGGCGCGGGTCACGCCGACAAGACCCAGATCGCCTTCATGGTCAAACGCCTCCTGCCGTCCGCCGGCGATGTGAAGGCCGACGCCGCCGACGCCCTCGCCGTGGCCATCACCCACGCCCAGCTGCGCAAGCGCGCCCTGTTGGGGGGGGCGGCATGATCGGCCGTCTCAGAGGTGTGCTGGCCGAGGTCGAGACCGACCACTGCCTGATCGACTGCGCCGGCGTCGGCTATGTCGTGGCCTGCGGCGCCCGCACGCTCGGCCGCCTGCCCGCGCCCGGCGACGAGGCCACCCTGCATATCGAAACCAGCTGGTCGGCCGAGAACGGCCCGCGTCTCTACGGCTTCCTGACCCGCGACGAGCGCCGCGCCTTCACCACCCTGACCGGCATCCAGGGCGTCGGCCCCAAGGCGGCCCTGTCGGTTCTCGACGTCCTGCCGCCCGGCGAGCTCGCCGCCGCCGTGGCTCGCGACGACAAGGCCGCCGTGGCTCGCGCCAACGGCGTCGGTCCCAAACTGGCGCTGCGCATCGTCACCGAACTGAAGGGCAAGCCGCTCGGCGACGTCTCCTTCACGCCGTCCGCCCCCGGCGTCCACGCGGCCGCCGCGCCCGTCCCCAGCGCTGCCGGCGAGGCCGTCTCGGCCCTGCTCGGCCTCGGCGTGGCCGAGGTCAACGCCCGCCGCGCCGTCGACCAGGCCCTGATCCGGCTGGGTGAGGACGCGGACCTGTCGGCGGTGATCCGCGCCGCCCTGCAGGAGCTGGGACGGTGAGCGACGAGCGCATCGTCTCCCCCGAGCCCGCCCCCGGCGAGGCCTACGACCGCGCCCTGCGGCCCCAGACCCTGTCCGAGTTCGTCGGCCAGGAGCAGGCCAAGGGCAATCTCAAGGTCTTCATCGAGGCCGCCCGCGGTCGCAACGAAGCCCTCGACCACGTCCTGCTGTTCGGCCCGCCCGGCCTCGGCAAGACCACCCTGGCCCAGATCGTGGCGCGCGAGCTCGGCGTCGGCTTCCGCGCCACCTCCGGCCCGATCCTGGCCAAGGCCGGCGATCTCGCCGCCATCCTGACCAATCTCGAACCGCGCGACGTGCTGTTCATCGACGAGATCCACCGCCTCGCCCCGGCGGTCGAGGAGATCCTCTATCCGGCCATGGAGGACCATGTCCTCGACCTGATCATCGGCGAGGGTCCGTCGGCCCGATCGGTGCGTATCGACCTGGCCCCCTTCACCCTCGTCGGAGCCACGACCCGCGCCGGCCTGCTGGCCACGCCCCTGCGCGACCGCTTCGGCATCCCGCTCCGCCTCGAGTTCTACACGCCGGACGAGCTGGTGAAGGTCATCATGGGCGCGGCCCGCAAGATGGGCGCCCCGATCGCCGAGGACGGCGCCCGCGAGATCGCCTCCCGCTCGCGCGGCACCCCGCGTGTCGCCGGCCGCCTGCTGCGCCGGGTGCGCGACTTCGCCACCGCCGAGGGCGCCGCCTCCATCGACCGCCTCGCCGCCGCCCGGGCGCTGAGCCGGCTGGAAATCGACGAGGCCGGTCTGGACGCCAACGACCGCCGCTTCCTCAAGGCGCTGATCGAGAACTACGGCGGCGGCCCGGTCGGCATGGACACCCTCGCCGCCGCCATCGCCGAGGCCCGCGACGCCGTCGAGGACGTCATCGAGCCCTATCTCCTCCAGCAGGGCTTCATCCAGCGCACGCCCCGCGGCCGCATGGCCTGCGCGAGGGCCTATGCCCACCTCGGCCTGGCCGAGCCGCCGAAGATTCCCCAGGCCGGCGACCTGTTCGGCGGCAAGTGACCCTTCACTGATCAGCCGAAGCCCGTCATGCTTGGCCGTGAACGGAGGGGCGATGGCGCCGCGCAGGATCAGGGTCGAGCGGTTGATCGCGGTGCTGGGCGCGCTGGTGCTGGCGCTAGGCGTCCTGGTCGCGTGGCTGGTGACGCGCGGCGGCGGCCTCGGCGGCGAGCCGTCGGTCGAGGAGCGCGCCGGCGCCCAGCTGCGCCAGCACGTCGGACCGGAGGCGGTGGTGCGCTACACCGAGCGCGGCCGCCGGCGCGCCGTGTGCGGCTACGTCTCGGCCGATGACCAGCTCGTCGTCTTCATCTCCCGCCCCAACCGCATCCTGCTGGAAACCGATCCCCTCAAGGCCGAATTCGACGAGATGCTGCGCGATGTCTGCCCCGGCTTCCTGACCCGCTCGCCGCCGGTCACGCCCCGTCCGGCCCGGCCGACGAGCGAACCGCGGGTCGTATTCTGACATGACCGACCGCCCCACCGCCGGCCGCTTCGAAGGCCGCGAGCATCACCTGCCGGTCCGGGTCTATTACGAGGACACGGATTTCACCGGGCTCGTCTACCACGGCGCCTACGTCCGCTTCTTCGAGCGCGGGCGATCGGACGCCCTGCGCCTGATGGGCGTCGGCCACGCCGAACTGCTCGACGGCGACCAGCCGATGGCTTTCGTGGTCTCGAAGATGCAGCTGGACTTCCTCAGGCCGGCCCGGATCGACGACGAATTGCTGGTCCGCACCCGCTACGACGCCATCAAGGGGCCCCGGCTGCTGATCTCGCAGGCCATCACGCGCGGGGACGCCGTCCTGTGCCGGGCCGGGGTCGAGGCGGTCTGCATTCACATGGATGGCCGTCCCCGCCGGCCCACGACCGCCCTGCGCGACAAGGTCGGACCGTGGCTGGGCGCCGAAGGGTGACAAGATTGCGAACCTGTCACGTGCAGTAAGGTGACGGTGTGGCTAGACCTCGCTAGACCGGCCTGAATCGCCACATATCCGCCACGCGGGTCCGGTGCACAGGGCGCACGGACAAAGAGGACGACCGAATGACCACCGCCGCCGACGCATCGATGATGCTGAACCCCGTGACGCTGTTCATGGAGGCCGATATCGTGGTGCAGGTCATCATGGTCGGCCTGGCCGTCGCCTCGCTGTGGTCGTGGGCGGTGATCATCGACAAGGCGGTGCGTTTCGCCACGTTGAACAGCCAGGCGACCGCGTTCGAGCGGGCCGTCGGCTCGGGCCGTTCGCTGGAGGAGGTCGCCTCCCAGGCCGGCCCGGACCCGGTCCATCCGCTGCCGCGCATGCTGGTCATCGCGCTGACCGACTGGCGCGAGGCGCGCACGCGCGGACCGCTGACCGAGGGGCAGGGCAATATGCTGATGTCGCGCATCGACCGGGCTCTGGACAGCCTGATCGCGCGTGAGGGCCAGCGCGTCGAGGGCGGCCTTGGCGTTCTGTCGGTGGTCGCCACCTCGTCGCCCTTCATCGGCCTGTTCGGCACCGTCTGGGGCATCATGAACGCCTTCGGCGCCATCGCCGCCTCGGGCAACACCAACCTGGCCACGGTGGCTCCGGCCATCTCGGAAGCCCTGTTCGCCACCGCCCTGGGCCTCGCCGCCGCCATTCCGGCCTATATGGCCTACAACAAATTCTCGATCGACGCGGGCAAGTTCACCGGCCGGCTGGAGAGCTTCGCCGACGACCTGCAGGCGGCCGTCGCCCGGCGGCTGGGCGCGCCGTCCAGCCCGTCACCGCAACCCGCGGCCGACTACAGCCGCCGGGAGCTCTGAGCATGGCCATGGGCGGAACGGGTGGCGCGGGCGGACACGTCCGCGGCCGCAGACGGGCCCGCAAGCGGCCCCTCAGCGAGATCAACGTCACGCCGCTGGTCGACGTCATGCTGGTGCTGCTGATCATCTTCATGATCTCGGCTCCGCTTCTGACTACCGGCGTCGAGGTCGAGCTGCCCAAGACCGAAGCCAGCGCGGTGGATGTCACCGAACAGCCGGTGACGGTCTCCATCGACCGCAACGGCGCTATCTTCGTCGGCGAGAGCGGCGTTGACTGGAACGATCTGGTTGGCCGGGTCGCCGGCGAAGGCGGCGCGGAGGCGCGCGACAAGCCGGTGTTCGTGCGCGCCGACGGCCGAGCCCCCTATCAGGCCGTGGCCCGGGTCATGGCCCGGCTGTCCGCCGCCGGCTTCACCAAGCTGAACCTGATCACCGACACCTCCGCGCCGGCCGAGGGAGGCTGACCCCTTGGAGCGCCCCGGCTCGGCCCTGATCGGATCCGTGGTCGTCCATGCGACGGTCATCGGCGCGGTGCTGCTCGCCATGGTGCTGAGCGGCGGCCGGCCCCAGCGCCAGATCGTCAATGCGGTGCCGGTCTCGATCGTCTCGGACCAGATGGTCCTCGCCGGCCCGGCCGACGCCCCATCCGAGGCTCCGGCCGTCGACACGGCCGCCGCCCCGCCGGTCGAGGCGCCCGAGCCGCCCCCGCCGGCTCCCACGCCCGTACCCACTCCGCGTCCGCCGGAGAAGGCCGTGACTCCCCGTCCCACCCCGCGCCCCGTTCCGCCGCGCCGGCCTTCCACGCCGCCGCCGGCCGAGAGGCGGGAGACCCCCCGCCCGCGGGAGGAGACCCTCGATCTCGGCAAGCTCGCCGCCGAGCGCCGCAACAACTCGCCGAGACGGGACACCCGGCCTCCCTCCGGCCAGCAGTCGAGCGGTACGGCCGGGCAGAGCACCGGACCGCTGGTCACGGCCATGTTCGAGCAGGTCTATCCGAACTGGACTCCGCCGTGTCAGACGCCCGGCGCCGCCGACCTGCGCATCCTGATGGATGTGACGCTGGACGCCCGCGGCCGCATCATCGACGGTCCGACGCTGGTCGGGGCGCGCAACGATCCGGTCTGGCGCGCCGTCGCTGCAGGTGCGATGCAGGCCATGGTGCGCACCGCGCCGTTCGACGTTCCCCCCGGCTTCACCGGCGGTGAATATCGGCCTGCGTTCAACGTCGCCCGCGCCTGCGGAAGGGGATGACCAATGCCGCTGCTTGCGGCGCTATTGCTCTCCACGGGCCCGATTCAGGAGCCTGGGCCGAGCCGGGGTCCGGATGTCCGGCATTCCACCCTTGCTCAATCGGTTCCTGCGCGGCCGATCAGGCGCGGCGCGGTCTCGGGCGAGACAGTCAGGCGCATCTTCAGTCAGGTCTACCCCAACTGGACGCCGACCTGTGACGCCGCCGGCGTCGCCGGCCACCGGATCGCTTTCGACCTGACGCTCGATGGCGATGGCCGGATCGTCGCCGGCCCCACCCTCGTTCGCCCCCAGGATGGCGCCGGGTGGCGGGCGGCGGCCGAGACCGCCCGACAGGCCCTGCTTCGAAGCACGCCGTTTGACGTTCCTCCCGGGTTCTCGGGCGGGGAGTACCGGCCGACCTTCCGCACGGATCGTGTCTGCGCCCACGATGAGGCTCCGCAGCCTGACGAACCCTGATCAGGCCCGAAAGTCGCCCCAATCGCGGCCATGCTGGTTCTTCACGAACGGTCCGGTGATAAGGATCGGCGAACGTCTGACTTGCGGGAGCTATCGATGCGTCTGAACCGACTTCTGGCCGGCGCCGCCATTCTGGCCATGACCGCGAGCGCCGCCTTGGCGCAGACGCCTCCTGGTCAACAGCCGGGCCGGACCGGACCGGTCGAGGTCGAGATCGACCAGGGTGTCCTCCGCCCCTTCCAGATCGCCGTCGCCAACTTCGGCGGCGAGAACGGTTCGGAGCTGGCCAGCGTGATCCGCGCCGACCTGCGCCGCTCCGGCTATTTCGAACCGCTCGATCCGGCCAGCTTCGTCGAGACCGGCCTGACGCTGGCCAATGCCCCCAACTTCCCGCAATGGACCTCGATCGGGGCCCAAGCCGTCCTCTACGGCTCGGTCACGCCGCGCCCGGACAATCGCCACGACTTCGGCTTCCGCCTCTACGATCCCTACCGTCAGTGCCAGCTGGCCTCCTACCGCTTCACCGCCACGCAGGAGCAGTGGCGCCGCATCGGGCACAAGATCGCCGATCTGGTCTATCAGCGCATGACGGGCGAGGCCGGCTTCTTCGACAGCCGCGTGCTGTTCGTGTCCGAGAGCGGCACCCAGCTGAACCGCCTGTCGCGCCTCGCCATCTCGGACCAGGACGGGTTCAACCCCGTCTATCTGACGGACGGCGCCGAGATCATCATGTCGCCGCGCTTCTCGCTGAACGACCCCAACGAGATCACCTATGTGGCGCTCGGCAAGGACTACAGCCGCATCTACCTGTTCAACCTGTCGACCGGCCGGCGTGAATCGCTGGGCGAGTTCGACGGTCAGGTCCTGGCTCCACGCTTCTCGAACGACGGCTCGAAGATGGCCTTCTCGATCATCCGGGCCGGCAACACGGACGTCTATGTTATGGACCTGGCCAGCCGGCAGGTGCGCCGCCTGACCAACGACCCCTCGATCGACACCTCGCCGTCCTTCAGCCCCGACAACAGCCAGATCGTCTTCACCTCGGACCGCTCGGGCTCGGCGCGGCTCTACGTCATGCGAGCTGACGGCTCGGGGCAGCGCCCCATCTCGCGCGGGGGCGGCATCTACACCGCCCCGAACTGGAGCCCGCGCGGCGATCTGATCGCCTTCACCAAACAGGCGGGCGGCCGCTTCTCGACGGGCGTGATGGCTCCGGACGGCACCGGCGAACGCATCCTGTCGTCCAGCTATTTCGAGGAGGGCCCGTCGTGGGCCCCGAACGGCCGCTACATCATGTTCGCGCGCCAGTCGCCGGGCGGCGACACCCGGCTGTGGACGGTGGACCTCTCCGGTCGGGTCGTCAGCCAGGCCGGCTACAACGGGCGGGGTTCGGATCCGGCCTGGTCGCCCCTTCTCGACGAGCAACCCACCAATATCGGAGGCGGCCCCGACGGCTGCTCGACCTGAGGTCACAAGCGGAGCCTTTGGGCTCACATACGCGTTATCGCGGCTGGCGAAATCGCTGGTGCGTCAGTACCCGAGTTTTATAGCAAAGCTGGAGGCCGAGGCCTCGCACCAAGGAGACGATCGATGATGAAGACCTCGACCCTCGTCCGTCTGGCCGCCGTCGGCGTGGCCGTGACGGCCATCGCCGCCTGCACCCCGCGCCGCCCGGTCGACACCGGCGCCGGCGAAGCCCCGCCGGCGACGGGCCCGCAGTATCCGACCGCTCCGACGGGTCCGGTCGACGGCGGCGCCCTTGGCTCGGCCGCGCCGGGCTCCGAGCAGGACTTCGTCGTCAACATCGGCGACCGGGTCTATTTCGACCTCGACAGCTATGAGGTCCGCCCCGACGCCTATCCGCGCCTCGACGCCCAAGTCGCGTGGCTGCAGCGCTATCCGCAGGTCACGGTCCGTATCGAGGGCAATGCCGACGAGCGCGGCACCCGCGAGTACAACCTGGCCCTCGGCGCCCGCCGCGCCGAGTCGGTGCGCAGCTACCTGGTCTCGCGCGGCGTCTCCGCGGCCCGCATCGACACCATCAGCTACGGCAAGGAGCGGCCGATCGCGGCCGGCTCCAACGAAGAGGCCTGGGCCCGCAACCGCAACGCCCACACCGCGATCGTCAGCGGCGCCGCGCGCTGATCCAGCCACGTCGTGCGACATTGGGAGGGGCGGCCGTTCGTCGGCCGCCCCTTTCCTTTTGACCCGGGTGCGGCGGCGCGGCTAGATCGCAGGGCTTAGCGGGGAGACGGCCATGGACATCGACGCGGCGGGCGGCGCGGCCACGGCCGGCATTCTGGCCGGCGCCGTCGAGCGGCCGACCGGCCACGCCGGCGACGCCGAGGGCAATTGCACCGATTGCGGCCGCACCGTCGAAGGCCGGTTCTGCGCCAACTGCGGCCAGCCGACCCATGTCCACCGTTCGCTGCTGCATCTCGGCGAGGAGATGCTGCACGGCGTGCTGCATTTCGACGCCCGCATCTGGCGCACCCTGCCCTTGCTCGCGATCAACCCCGGCCGGCTGACCCGCGAGTGGGTCCAGGGCCGCCGCACCCGCTACGTCTCGCCGCTGGCGATGTTCCTCTTCACCGTCTTCCTGATGTTCTTCGTGTTCAGCTTCACCGGCGGCCTCGAGCCGGACGTGAACACCACCCTCTCGCCGGCCGAGCGGACGGCGCTGACCCAGGATCTGCAGGCGGCGCGGACGAAGCTGGACGTCGACCGCAAGGCCTCCGCCGACCGGCCGGGATCGAACGCGCTGAAGCTGACCGCCCAGGCCCAGGAAACCATCGTCGACCAGCTGGAGAGGCGGCTGGGGCTCGCCCCCGAGGCGACGGCCGCGCGCACCGACGGATTGGCGCCGGGCAGCTGGCAGGCCCAGATCCACGACGCTGTCGTCTCGGGCGATCTGAAGATCAACACCGGCGACAAGGGGCTCGACAAGACCCTGACCAAGAAGGCTCTGAATCCGGATCTGGCGCTCTACAAGGTCCAGCAGACGGCCTACAAATTCAGCTTCCTGCTGATCCCGATCTCGATCCCGTTCGTGGCGCTGCTGTTCCTGTGGCGGCGGGGCTTCACCCTCTACGACCACGGCGTCTTCGTGCTCTATTCCCTGACGGCCATGTCGATCCTGATGATGGTGTTTTCCCTCCTCGGGCCGCTGTGGAACGGGTTTGTCGCGCTCGGCCTGCTGACCTTCACCTTCGGCGTTCCGGTTCACATGTTCGCCCAGCTGAAGGGCGCCTACAGTCTGTCGTGGTTCTCCGCCGCATGGCGCACCCTGTTCCTGCTGCTCTTCGCCAGCATCGCCTTCGCCCTGTTCATCCTCGCCATCATCACCCTCGGACTCACGGGCTGACGCCTTGCGGCGGCCTCAAATCGGTGGGACGAAAACAACCATGCTGAAGCTGCCCCCCGCTCTCCGCTCGAAGAACGCCCTGGTCGCCGTGCTGGGCGTCGCCCTGGTCGCCGGCACGACCACCGTCGTGGCTCAGACCACGCCCATGGAGCCGATCCAGTGGGACAGGCGCAGCCTTGAACGGCTGGACCGCAACGTCCGCCGCCTCGAGCGCGCCCTGACCCAGCGCAACGCGGCGGGCCAGCCCGTGATCATGGAGCCCGAGCCCGAGGTCGTGGCCCTGACCGGCCGGGTCACCCTGATGGACCGCCGCCTCAACGACCTTGAGGCCACCCTGCAGAGGGTCAATGGCGATCTGGAGCGGCTGACCTTCCAGCTCGACGAGGCGACGCGCGACAACGCGGCGCTCAACACGCGCCTGCGCACCGCCGAGACCCGGCTGCGCGACATCGCCGCCGCCGCCGAGCGCGAGGCGGAGCTCAACGCCCCGATCAGCTCCACCTCTCCGACCGGCGACGCCGCCCGCGACCTCGCCGCCGCCGTGCGGCTGGCGGCTTCCGATCCCGCTCTGGGCGACCGCGCCCTGCAGACCGTGACCCTGGCCTGGCCGGATACGCCGCAAGCCCGCGAAGCCAGCGCCCGGCTCGGGGACCTGCGCGTTTCCGCCGGCGATCATGCCGGCGCGGTCGCCTTCTATGCGGCGGCGCTCGATGGCTGGCCGACCACGCCGTGGGCCGGCTCTACCGTGCTGGAGCTGGCGGCCGCCCTGAACGCGACCGACCGCAAGACCCAGGCCTGCACGGCCCTGGGCGACTTCGACCGGCGCTATGCCGCGGCCGCCAGCGCCGCAGTCCGCTCGCGGGCGACCGCGCTGCGCACCCAGTTCGCCTGTCCGGCCGCCCGGAGAGCCGGCTGAGCTCCACCGTTCCGGCCCGGTCCGACCCGCCCTGGCTTGACCGCGTTCGGGACCGGCTGACCGCACGGCTTGAATCCGGTTCCGACCGGCCCCTCGCCCTCGCCCTGTCCGGCGGCGGAGACTCCCTGGCCCTGCTCGCCGTCGCCTGCGGTTGGGCCCGCGACAACGGGCGCCGCGTCCTCGCGCTCACCGTCGACCACGGTCTCGTTCCCGACAGCGCCCGCTGGACCGCGTTCGCCCGCGACGCCGCGCGGCGCGCCGGGGCCGACTGGCAGGGCCTGTCCTGGGTCGGCCGCAAGCCCGACACAGGCCTGCCGGCGGCGGCCCGGGCGGCCCGCCACCGTCTGATCGCCGAGGCCGCGCGCCAGGCCGGCGCCCGCGTCATCCTGTTCGCCCACACCGCGGGAGACGTGGCCGAGGGCGAGCGGATGCGCGCCGAGGGCTCCAGCCTCGGCCGCCTGCGCGACTGGTCGCCGTCGCCGGCCTGGCCCGAGGGGCGAGGGCTGATGCTGCTTCGGCCGATGCTCGATGTCGCCCGGGCGGAGCTTCGCGACTGGCTCTCTCAAAAGGGGGCGGACTGGATCGACGACCCGGCCAACACCGACCCGAAATACGCCCGCAGTCGCGCCCGCGCCTCGCTTGCAGCGAACGCTCCGTATTCGTCGCCCGCCACGGCGGGCGCCTCCGGACCTCTGCCCGCGCCGGTGGCGCCGGGCACATTGGCCTTCGATCGCGGGATTTCCACGCGGGCCCTCGCCGCCGTCCTCGTCTGCGCCGGCGGCGGCGACCGGCCCCCGCGCGGCGACCGGCTGGAGCGCATCGTACAGCGGTTGCGGTCGGGGGAGGCGTTCACCGCCAGCTTGAGCGGCGCCCGGGTCATCGCCGGCGATCAAGTCCTCGTGACCCGGGAGGCGGGCGAATTCACCCGCCGTCCCAGGCCGCCCCTGCCGCTGCCGCCCGGGATTGAAACCGTCTGGGACGGCCGCTGGGCGATCACCGCCGTCGAACCGGGCTGGAACGTCGTTGCGGCCGCCGGACACATGGCCACGCTGTCGAGGGACGACCGGGCCAGGCTGAACGCTCTGCCGGCGCCGGTGCGCGGCGCCTGGCCTGTGCTGATCCGGAACGACCCGGGTGCGCCGGTTCTTGCAGGTTCTGTCGCAACGGCGCGTTCACTGGTCGAGGAGAGACTGGCGCTGGCGCTGGACCGAATGACGCATGAGACGGAGCTGGAGCCGCGCGCTCATGGCGCTACGCCCCGGAACCACCTATTTTCCGGCGCTGACATAGACGAATAGGGAAGCGCGTCGCGTTTCCAGGGATCGAGACAAGAATGAACCTTCGCAATCTGGCCATCCTCGGCGCCGTCATCCTGGGCGCGCTCGCCTTCTACGTCGCGGTGGACCGCGGCGGCACGCTGGCCACGCCGGGACAGAAGGCGGCCTCGGCCCGGCCCCAGGAGATGACCTATTCGCAGCTGATCGCGGCCCGCGACGCCCGGGACATCAAGTCCGTCGAGGTCAAGAACGAGACCCTGACCCTGCAGATGAAGGACGATCGGAAATACACCGTCGTCACCACCCTGCCCAACGGGGACCTGATCGAGAGCCTGAACGCCGCCGGCGCCCAGATCAACGTCAAGAACACGCGCCAGTCGATCTGGGTCAGCGCCCTGATCGGCCTGCTGCCGTTCGTGCTGATCATCGGCCTGTGGGTGCTGATCATGCGCCAGATGCAGGGCGGAGCCCGGGGCGCTATGGGCTTCGGCAAGTCCAAGGCCAAGCTGCTGACCGAACACAAGGGCCGCAAGACCTTCGACGACGTCGCCGGCGTCGACGAGGCCAAGGAGGAGCTTCAGGAGGTCGTCGACTTCCTCAAGGACCCGGCCAAATTCCAGCGCCTCGGCGGCAAGATCCCGAAGGGCGCCCTGCTGGTCGGCCCTCCCGGCACCGGCAAGACGCTGCTGGCCCGCGCCGTCGCCGGCGAGGCGGGCGTCCCCTTCTTCTCCATCTCGGGCTCCGACTTCGTCGAGATGTTCGTCGGCGTCGGCGCCAGCCGCGTCCGCGACATGTTCGAACAGGCCAAGAAGAACGCGCCCTGCATCATCTTCATCGACGAGATCGACGCCGTCGGCCGCCATCGCGGCGCCGGCCTCGGCGGCGGCAATGACGAGCGCGAACAGACCCTCAACCAGCTGCTGGTCGAGATGGACGGCTTCGAGGCCAACGAGGGCATCATCCTGATCGCGGCCACCAACCGGCCCGACGTGCTCGACCCGGCCCTGCTGCGTCCGGGCCGGTTCGACCGTCAGGTCGTGGTGCCGAACCCCGACGTGCTCGGCCGCGAGAAGATCCTCCGCGTCCATATGAAGGACGTGCCGCTGGCCGCCGACGTCAACGTCAAGACCATCGCTCGCGGCACCCCTGGCTTCTCCGGCGCCGACCTGGCCAATCTGGTCAATGAGGCGGCCCTGATGGCGGCGCGCAAGGACCGCCGCATGGTCACCCATCGCGACTTCGAGGACGCCAAGGACAAGGTCATGATGGGCGCGGAGCGCAAGTCGATGGCCATGAACGACGAAGAGAAGCGCATGACCGCCTATCACGAGGCGGGCCACGCCATCGTCGCCATGAACGTCAAGATGGCCGACCCGGTGCACAAGGCGACCATCGTCCCGCGCGGCCGCGCGCTCGGCATGGTCATGCAGCTGCCGGAAGGCGACCGCTACTCGACCAGCTTCCAGCAGATGGTGGACCGGATCGCCATCATGGCCGGTGGCCGCGTGGCCGAGGAGCTGATCTTCGGGAAGGAGAACGTCACCTCGGGCGCCAGTTCCGATATCCAGCAGGCCACCAAGCTGGCCCGGGCCATGGTCACCCGCTGGGGCTTCTCGGAGAAGCTCGGCACCGTGGCCTACGGCGAGAACCAGGAAGAGGTCTTCCTCGGCCATTCGGTCGCGCGCAGCCAGAACGTCTCGGAAGAGACCGCCCGGATCATCGATGAAGAGGTCAAGCGCATCGTCACCGAGGGCTGGGTGGTCGCCCGTCAGATCCTGACCGACAAGGCCGAGGACCACGAGAAGCTGTCCCAGGCCCTGCTCGAGTACGAGACCCTGTCGGGCCAGGAGATCAAGGACCTGCTGGAGAAGGGCCTCGCGCCGAACCGCGACGAGAGCAACTTCCCCAACTCCGGCCCGTCGGTGTCGGTGCCGATCACGCCGGTCTCGGACGGCGTCGACGTCGAGCAGCCGACGGTTCACTGAAGCAGCGCGATCCAGCGCGAGAGGGCCGGGGCGCGATCTCCGGCCCTTTTCTCGTCGGGTCCGCGATCAGATCAGTTCTTCCGGATCCTCGATGAGGATGGGCGTCAGCTTGCGCGCGCGGCCGGCGGGGTCGGGCCAGACGATGGACTGACCCTCCGCCAGCCCCAGCAGGCCCGCCCCGACGTGGGACAGCGGCGAGATCAGGCCCCGATCGATGTCGGCCTGGTCCGGCGGCACGATCTTGACCCGGCGCGTGCGGCTGCTGTGACCGTCGACGTAGTGGACCCAGCGGTTCAGACCGACGGTGCGGATGGGCCGTTCGGAGCGGTGCACGGCGGCGCGGGCGAGTTCCTGCTGCAGCAGGCCGGCCGCGCCCTCGGCGGGCGCATCGCCGATCAGCGCCATGAGCAGGGCGTGGTCGGCGGCTGTCAGATGGATGGCGGGCAGGCGCGTCGAAGCGGCGCCGGAAACCTGGGCGGTCATGGGTGTGTCCTGGAGGTGGGGAAAGCGGCCGCGTCGGCGGCGGCGATCCGGATCGGTTGAGTGCGGCAGGCGGCTGACCCCGGGGCGCGACGGGGTCGTCACCCCGGGGTCAGCCGCCTGCGACGAGGCGTCCCGCGTGGTTCAGCAATCGACCCTGATGGGCTCTTCCGTACATGCGACGAAGGTAGGCGCTGCCGGCTGGAAGTCAAACCAGCCCGCCCGGTTGTCCCGCATCAACAAGTTTGCATTTCAAACAAGTCTGGCGTAGACGTGGCCCCTCAACGAGGGGAGACGCGCCATGTCGTCATCAGAAGTCCACCGTCCCGGTCGCCTGCACGGCCTCGACGCCTTGCGGGGAGGCGCGCTGCTTCTCGGCGTCGTGCTCCACGCTTCCATGTCCTATTTCCCGGTCACGATCTGGCTGTTCCCCGACGAACAGACCTCGCCGGCGGCCGGCGTCCTGTTCTTCGCCATCCACCTGTTCCGGATGACGACCTTCTTCCTGATCGCGGGGCTGTTCGCCCACATGATGCTGGGCCGCCGCGGGACCGGGGGCTTCATCCGCGACCGGCTCGGCCGCATCGCCGGGCCTCTGCTCGGCCTCTGGTGGATCGTCTTTCCGGCCTTCATCGCCGTCATCGTCTGGAAGGCGGCCCTGGACAACGGCGGAGCGATCCCGACCGACGGCCCGCCGCCGCCGCCGCTCACGCTCGAGACCTTCCCGCTGCTGCACCTGTGGTTCCTGTGGGTCCTGCTGATCCTCTACGCCGGCTTCCTCGTGCTGCGTGCGCCGTTCGCCGCACTGGACAGGGCCGGCGCCGTCGGCCGGCTGATCGATCGTCTGACCGGCGCGCTCACCGGCCCCTGGACTCCGGCCCTGATGGCGGCGCCGCTGGCGCTGGCCCTGTGGCTCACGCCGGACTGGATTCCCTTCTTCGGCATCCCCACGCCGGACAAGGGCTTCGTCCCCAACCCGGCCGCCCTGACCGCCTTCGGAACCGCCTTCGGGTTCGGCGTGATGCTCGATCGGCGGCGCGACCTGCTCGGGCGGATCGAGCGTCTGTGGCCGGTCTTCACTGTCATCGCCCTGGGAACCGGAGCAGCCGCGCTGGTGCTGGCCGGCGGTCCTGTCCCGACGCTGGCTCCGATGACGGACCCGGAACTGAAGCCGGCGGCCGCCGCCGTCTACGCCCTGGCGGTGTTCGCCTCGACCCTCGCCCTGACGGCCCTGTCGCTGCGCTTCCTGTCCGGTTACAGCGCCGTGCGCCGCTACCTGGCCGACGCCTCCTACTGGATCTACATCGTTCACCTGCCGCTGGTCATGGTCGGGCAGGTGCTGGTGCTGGACGCGCCCTGGCCGTGGTTCGCCAAGCTGGGCGTGGTCGTCGCCGGGGCGCTGGGGGTCTCGCTGGTCAGCTACGAACTGCTGGTCCGCCACACCTTCATGGGCCGCTGGCTGAACGGCCGCCGCGTGCCCTGGCGGCGCGGGACCCGGGCCGTCGCTGTCCCCGCCGAATAGCTTGCCAACCCCCGCCGGCTCGTCCACCCCATGGAAGCCGGTTCCGGAGAATCGCCCATGCCAGCCAAACCCGCCAAGCCGTCCGCCACATCCGCCGAGGCCGATCTCGCCTACATGCGCGCCATCGTCGAGGGCGGCGGCCGCCCGCAGTTGACGCTCGGCGTCGCCTACCTCGCGGGCGGCCTCCTCTATGGCCTGCAGTGCCTGTTCCACGTCGGCCAGGCCACCGGCCTGATCCGCTGGCCCGACCTGGCCAACCTGGCCTTCGTCATCCTGATCAGCGTCAGCTTCCTGGCGGTGCTGGTCTGGGCCATCGGCCGCGACCGCAAGGACGGCGTCAGCACCACCCGCGGCCCGATGGCGACCCGCACCCTGAATGCAGCCTTCAGCGCCACCGGCATGGCCAACCTCGCGGTGATCCTGATCTTCGGCTTCGGCGCCTTGCGCGATCAGGATTTCGCCGTCTGGCTCTACTATCCGGCGGTGATCTTCGCCCTGCAGGCGGCCGCCTGGTACGTCGCCTGGAGCATGAAGCGGAAGGGCTGGATGCTGGCCTGCTCCGGCGGAGGCTGGTTGACGGCCGTGGCTCTCGGCCTGCTGGTGCGTCAGCCGGAGTGGTATCTTGGTGTCTGCACCCTGGCCCTGTTCGCCCTGTTCGCCCTGCCGGGCTGGGTCATGGTCCGCGACGCCCGCGCGGCGCGGGCGGCGGGCTGAAGCGCCATGGGTCTGGCCGATCTCGGGCGTATCGACGAGGTCATCCATGGCCGCCTGCGGCTGGGGATCATGGTCTATCTGTCCGACGCCGACAGCGCCGACTTCACCGAGCTGAAGACCGTCCTCGAGGCCACCCAGGGCAACCTTTCGGTTCACCTGAAGAAGCTGGAGGAGGCCGGCTACGTCGCCATCGCCAAGAGCTTCGTCAACAACAAGCCGCTGACCCGCGTGTCGATCACCCGGCAGGGCCGCCGCGCATTCGCCGCCTATCTCGAGGCCATCGGGGCCCTGATCGGAGGCAAGGACTGATGGCGCGCCCGCGGGTCATGGGCATCGTCAACGTCACGCCCGACAGCTTCTCGGACGGAGGACGATTGAGGTCGGCCGAGGCCGCCGTGGTCCACGGCCTGCGCCTGGTCGCACAGGGCGCCGACCTCCTCGACGTCGGGGGCGAGAGCACCCGGCCCGGCGCCGAACCCGTCGATGCGGCCGAAGAGATCGCCCGCGTCGTGCCGGTCGTGGAGGGGCTGCGCATCCGCTGGGGAGGGCCGATCAGCATCGACACCATGAAGCCGGACGTCGCCCGCGCCGCCGTCGCCGCCGGGGCGACGATGTGGAACGACGTCACCGCCCTGGGCCATGCGCCGGACAGCCTGGCGACCGCCGCCGAACTGGGCTGTGAGGTCGTCCTCATGCACATGAAGGGCGAACCCCGCACCATGCAGGCCGCGCCCCACTACGACGACGTCGTCGCCGAGGTGAAGGACTGGCTCGCGGCCCGCGCCGAAGCCGCCATGGCGGCGGGCGTCGCGCGCGAGAGCCTCTGGCTCGATCCCGGCCTCGGCTTCGGCAAGACGGCGCGGCACAACCTCGCCCTGACCGCCCGTCTCGACCGGCTGGCGGAAACGGGCTTCCCGGTCCTCTACGGCGCCAGTCGCAAGCGCACCATCCAGTCGATCGACCCGACGGCGACCGACCCCGCCGACCGTCTCGGCGGCTCCCTGGCGTTGGGGCTGGAGGCGGCGCGAAACGGCGCGGCGATCGTTCGCGTCCACGACGTGCGCGAGACGGTCCAGGCGCTGGCCGTGCAGGCCGCGGTCCTCGCGGAGAGCGGGCGATGAACCCTTATGTCGCGCCCGTGGCGCTGCTGGTCCTGTCGAACGTCTTCATGACCTTCGCCTGGTACGGCCACCTGAAGTTCGGGACCAAGCCGCTGGCCGTGGTCGTCATGGTCAGCTGGGGCATCGCCTTCTTCGAATACTGGCTGGCCGTGCCCGCCAACCGCATCGGCCACCAGGTCTATTCCGCCGCCGAGCTGAAGACGATGCAGGAGGTCATCACCCTGGTCGTCTTCGCCGGCTTCTCGGTGATGTATCTCGGCGAGAAGCTGACCCTGAACCACGCCGTCGGCTTCGGCTTCATCGCCCTCGGCGCCTGGTTCGTGTTCCGGGGGCCGCTGGGCGGCTGACGGGCGGCTGCGGCCAACACCGGCCTTGCGGAGTCCGGCGCGATTGGCCATCCCGTCGACATGACCTCGCCCCTTGGACGCGTCCTGATCATCGCCGGCTCCGACTCCGGGGGCGGGGCGGGGATTCAGGCCGACATCAAGGCCGTGACGGCGATGGGCGGTTACGCCGCCACGGCGATCACGGCGATCACGGTGCAGAACACCCTCGGAGTCCATGGCGTGCACCCGCTGCCGCTGGACCTGATTGAGGCGCAGGCGCGGGCGGTGCTCGACGACATCGGCGCCGACGCCGTCAAGACCGGCATGCTGGGCTCGACCGATGTGGTGGAGCGGGTGGCGGCCATCCTCGACACAAGCCACGCCCCCGCCGTGGTCGACCCGGTGATGATCGCCAAGGGCGGCTCGCCCCTGCTGCCGGAAGAAGCGGTGCAGGCGGTGCGCACGCTGATGGTCCCCCGCGCCGCCCTGCTGACGCCCAATGCGCCGGAGGCGGAGGCGCTGACCGGCCTCCCCGTCATGGACCTCGACGGCCAGCGCCGGGCGGGCGAGGCCCTGCTGGCCATGGGCGCGCGGGCCGTGCTGATGAAGGGCGGTCATGTCGCGGGGGAGACCGTCATCGACCTGCTGCTGACCCCGACGGGCGAGACCATGCTTGAAGGGCCGCGGCTCGAGACCCGCCACACCCACGGCACCGGCTGCACCCTGGCCAGCGCCTGCGCGGCCGGGCTGGCGAAGGGCCTGCCGCTGGAAGCCGCCGTGGCCGAGGCCTGGGCCTATGTCGCCGAGGCCATCCGCCGCGCGCCCGGATTGGGGCAGGGGCATGGTCCGCTCGATCACGGCTGGCCGCTGAGGGACGCGAAATGAGCCTGGAGACCCGGCTGGCCGACATCGTTCGCGCCGATCCGGGCCTGATGCACGTCCTGACCACGGTGCGCGGCCTCGGCCTGAACGACTGGCGCGTCTTCTCCGGTGCCGTCTACCAGAGCGTCTGGAACGCCTTGACCGGCCGCCCCGCCGGCTACGGCGTCCGCGACTACGACCTCGGCTATTTCGATCCCGACACCTCATGGGACGCCGAGGACGCGGTCATCCGGCGCGTCGCCGTCGCCTTCGAGCCGCCGTACCGCGACATGGTCGAGGTCCGCAATCAGGCCCGCGTCCACCTGTGGTTCGAGGGCAAGTTCGGCGAGCCCTACGAGGCCCTGACCGGCACGGACGAGGCTCTGGCCCGCTTCGTCGCCCCGGCCTTTGCGGTCGGGGTGAGGCTGGAGGACGATGACACGATCAGCGTCGCCGCGCCCTTCGGACTGCAGGATGTGTTCTCGCTCACTATTCGGCCCAATCCGGACCGGCCGCTGGCCAGGGGCTGGACCCGGGCGGTGGCCAATGCTCAAGCTCGCTGGCCGGAACTGACGGTGCGGGAGGGCTGAATGTTGATAACGACTGTGGCGCTTGCGGCGGCCGTGAACGCCGCGGCGGCGAGCATGGATCTCGGATCCTGGCGCATCGTCACGGAGAGGGCCGAAGAGTCGGTCGCGGTGCGGCTGGAGGATGAAGTAGGCGGGCGCAGAACCGCCTATGTCCTGACGACCTATGCCAGGCCCAGGACCCGGCGAACGGGTGGAAGCTATCGCCAACTCTGGACCGAACTGAGCATCAGGTGCCCGCGCAACGGCAATCCGGGATTTTATGGCGAGGTGTGGAGCCTGATTGCGGAGGAGTCGGTCCCGCTGCCTCAGGACGACCTGGCTCCCCCGATGGCGCTCCGCTCCTTCGACGACGACCGGATGGGCGCCCTCGCTCTTGGTATCTGTAACGGCCAGGCTGGCGGGACGGAGATTGAGGGGGATTGGGCGACCGTTCTCGCGACCTTGCTGGCCCGCAGCGACCACCCCGAACAACGCTGAGCCCTGTCATGCGCCAATGGACCGTCGACGCCTTCGCCTCGGCCCCCTTCCGGGGCAATCCCGCCTGCGTGGTCGAGCCGTTCGATCACTGGCCGTCCGATGAATGGATGCAGGCGCTGGCCCGGGAGAACAACCAGGCCGAGACCGCTTTCCTGTTGCGCACCGCCGATCCCGCCCGCTTCGGTCTGCGCTGGTTCACGCCGGGGCGGGAGGTCGACCTGTGCGGCCATGCCACGCTCGGCGCGGCCCATGTGCTGATGGACGAGCTCGGCGTCGAGGTCGAGGCCCTGACCTTCGACAGCCGCTCGGGCCCGTTGATCGTGCGCCGGGCGGGCGGGGGCTATGAGATGGACTTCCCGGCCGATCCGCCGCGCCGCACCGGGCCCGTCGCCGGCCTGGCCGAGGCCTTAGGCGCGGAGCCGACGGAAGTCTGGGCGGCGCGGTATCTGATCGCCGTGCTGTCCGATGCGGACGTGGTGCGGGCGCTGCGGCCGGACACCGCTGCGCTGATGCGTCTCCGGAGCGAGGCCCGCGAGCCCGGCGAGGTCATCGTCTGCGCCGCCGCCGATGCGGAAGAGGCTGTCGACGTGGTCGACCGCTTCTTCGCGCCGGGCGTCGGCATCGCCGAGGATCCCGCGACAGGATCGGCGCACTGCATGCTCGCCCCGCTGTATGCGGACAAGCTCGGGCGGGCGGGGCTGCGGTTCCATCAGGCGTTCCCGGGTCGGGGCGGCGACATCGAAACCGAGCTGCGCGGCGATCGCGTGCTGCTCCGGGGCCGCGCGGTCACCGTCATCGAAAGCCGCCTGCGCCTGATGGCATAGAAAAGGGGCGCCGCCCTTGCGGACGGCGCCCCTCGGACCTTCCGGGGAGGAAAGGTCGGCGCTACCAGCGACGGTTGTCGCGGTCGCGGCGTTCGATGCGGACCTGAACGGCCAGACGGTCGTAGCGACGGTCGAGGTCGTTGCGCTCCCAGCGGGTCAGGCCGCCGCGCATGTAGTTGCGCTCCAGGCGGATCAGGCTGTTGAGCTGGGTCTGCAGCCCGCGCGCTTCACGGCGGCTCAGGGAGCCGTTGCGCAAGCCGACGTCGATCCGGCGATCGAGCTGGAATTTGCGCTGGCCGATCGACTGCCAGCCGCCGTGGTTCTGGACAAAGGCCGGGCCGCGGGCCGGGCCGTAGGTCTGGGCGGCGGCGGGAACCGCGACGGACGCCGCGGCGATGGCCAGCACGGGGATGAGGGCTTTCTTCATCATCGGTCTTATCCTTCGCGTTCACGCAGGCCGGGCTGGCTGCGTTGAGCCGGACAAGACCACTTTGCGCCTGAGCCTGGTCTGAACGGCTTGTGTCAGCTTGCGTTCATGTCGATGACAACGCATCCATGCGTTGCTCACGCGGGCGTGGGAGGTCGAAGGACGGGGGCGCGGCAACGGTGAAATATGTCCATACTCGCCGTTCAGCCGTCGTTCAGAGCCTGGGGCCTAGACCGTCGCCCATGACCCGGATGCCCGTCTACATCCTCGCCGCCCTGCTCGCCGCCGCGCCCCTGTCCGCCGCGGCGCAGGATCGTGGCGACCGCGACGGGCGCGATGGCGACCGCCAGCGCGAGCGGCCGCAGCGCGAACAGTCCGACGAACGTCCGCGCGTCAGCGTGGGCGCGGCCGTACAACGGGCTTCGTCGGGACGTCCCGGCCGGTTCCTCGGCGCCAGCAATCGCGGCGACATGATCGTGGTGCGCTGGGAATATCCCGGCGGCCGCGTGGCCGACATCATGGTGGACGGCCGCACCGGCCGGGTAATCGGAGAACGCTGAATGCGCGTGCTGCTTGTCGAGGACGACGCCGATCTGTCGCGCCAGCTGAAGGGCGCACTGTCCGACGCCGGCTACGCCGTCGACCACGCGGCGGACGGGGAGGAAGCCCATTTCCTCGGCGACACCGAGCCGTACGACGTCATTGTGCTCGACCTCGGCCTGCCCAAGATCGACGGCGTCTCCGTGCTTGAGCGGTGGCGGCGCGAGGGCAAGACCACGCCCGTGCTGATCCTCACGGCCCGCGGGGCCTGGTCCGACAAGGTGTCGGGCTTCGACGCGGGGGCCGACGACTATCTGACCAAGCCGTTCCACACCGAGGAGCTGCTGGCCCGCCTGCGGGCCCTGCTGCGGCGCTCCGCCGGCATCGCCTCGTCGACCCTGTCGTGCGGCGGCCTGCGGCTCGATCCCCGCGCCGCCCGCGCCAGCGTCAACGGCGAGCCGCTGCGCCTGACCTCGCTGGAATACCGGCTGCTGCACTATCTGATGATGCACCAGGGCCGGGTGATCAGCCGCACCGAGCTGGTTGAACACCTCTACGACCAGGACTTCGACCGGGATTCCAACACCATCGAAGTCTTCGTCGGTCGCCTGCGAAAGAAGATCGGTCCCGACCGGATCGAGACCGTCCGCGGCCTCGGCTATCGGCTGACGCCCCTGCCCGGGGAGAGCGAGGCCACGTGACCGACGACTCGGGGGGGGCTGTCGACACCGAAGCGGCCACGGAGCCGCGCGCCTGGGGCCGCTGGTTCGGACGCCCCGGCCGAAGCCTGACGCGGCGTCTCATCTGGCTGGCCTCGGCCTGGATCGTGCTGGCCCTCGTCCTGACCGGCTGGGCCCTGACCAACCAGTACCAGGAGACCGCCCTGCGCCGCCTCGGCAATGTTCTTGCCGACACGATCGACGAGGTGGTCCTCGCCTCGAACGCCCAGACCGACGGGACCTTGGCGGTCAGCGAGGTCAAGGACGACCGCACCCTGCGCGCCCTGTCCGGCAAGTACTGGGCCGTGGCGGAACCGGGCCCGGACGGACGCCTGCGCATCCTCGTCCGTTCGCCGTCGCTGGCCGGCGAGAGCCTGACCATCCCCGACGAGTTGCCCGACCGCCTCGCCGGGGCGCGCGGCGCGGTCATCAGCTACAACGATCCGGACGGCCTGCGGCCGGGCGGGGAGGGGCCGCTGGGCGTGCCGCTGCGGGTGGCCGCGAGCATGAAACAGCTTCCCGGCCGCGACGCGCCGGTGGTCTTCCTGGCCGGAATCGATCGGTCGAACATCGACCGGGACACCCAGCAGTTCGCGACCTTCACCTGGACAGCCCTGCTGATTCTCGGTCTTGGCCTGGTGATCGCGGTCTTCCTGCAGGTGCAGATCGGCCTGCGCCCCCTCTACGCCCTCCGGAACGAGATCGCCGACGTCCGCAAGGGCCGGGCCGCCCGCATCGCCCGCAGCTATCCGCTCGAAATCCAGCCGCTGGCGGAGCAGGTCAACCGCCTGCTGGACCACAACCAGGAGACCGTCGAGCGCCAGAGAACCCACGTCGGCAACCTCGCTCACGCGCTGAAGACGCCCCTGTCGGTCATGCTGGCCGAGGCCGGCTCGGCGAAGGGGCCCCTGCCGGACATGGTGCGCCGGCAGACCGAGGTGATGAAGGCCCAGGTCGACCACCACCTGCGCCGCGCCCGCGCCGCCGCCCGCGCCCAGATGCTGGGCGAGATCACCCCCATCGAACCGGTTCTCGACGAGATGGCGGTCATGCTGGAGCGCGTCTTCGAGGACAAGGGCGTGGTCATCGACTGGCGCGCGCCGGAGGATCTGGCCTTCCGCGGCGAGCGACAGGACCTGCAGGAACTGCTCGGCAACCTGCTTGAAAACGCCTGCAAATGGGCCAAGCGCCGGGTCCGCGTCTCCGCGGGCGCAACGGGACTGGGCCAGATGGTGGTGGTGGTCGAGGATGACGGCCCCGGCCTGCCCGAGGAGCAGCGCGAGGCGGCCCTGCTGCGCGGCGCCCGGATGGACGAGACAACGCCCGGCTCGGGTCTGGGCCTGTCGATCGTGGTCGAACTGACCCGCGCCTATGGCGGCCGGATTTCGCTCGCGGACAGCGAGCTCGGCGGCCTCAGGGCCGTGCTGGAGCTGCCCTCGGCCGAGTGCTGAGCGGCCGCCGGATAGCGGATGTTAACCCCGTCGGGCCACCATGACGCGGGCCGGACGACTGACCGGTCACGAGGGGTTTCAATGTCCGGGCTGTCCGTCGCCCATCGCGCCGCTCTGGCCGCTCTGATCGAGCAGGCGTCCGACGACATGCTGGTCAAGCTGTCGTCGGTGGCCGTGGCCTTGTCCGGAGCGCGGGCGCAGGACCTCGGCGACATGCTTCGGGACGAGGTTCTCGACCGGACCCGCCGCCGTATCGTCATGGCCCCGTTGCTCCCCATGTTCCGGCCGCGCGCCGACGGCGTCGAGGCCATGACCTTCCCGGCCGCCGTGCTGCCGCGCCTGTGGAAGGCCGGATGCAGCCGGGAGCCCTCCCTGCTGCCCCGACTGGACCGCGAGGGGGCGGACGCGGTCGCCGTCTCCGACCGGATCTGCCTGGCCGCCGCCGCGGCCGTGCGGGACCGCCCCGATCTGGTCTGGCCCGCCGACCTCGCGCCCGCCCGGCGCGAGCGGGGTCTGGCCGACCTCGCCGCCTGCCTGGACCTCACCCATCTGGCCCGGCGCGGCCTGCCGTCGCTCGAGGTCTGGCTGAAACGGCCTGACGGCGACCAGATCGCCGAGCTGCGCCTGCTGCTCAAGGACTGCGCCGGCGTCCACCTTGACGGGGCCCAGCGGGTGCTGGAGATGCTGTTCTCGCATCTCGACGACGCCGTCCTGATCCTGCGCATCATCACGCAGAGTTCCTGCGCCTCAGGCCGCGAAGGGTTTCTCAGCGCTTCCGAGCTGGCGGGCTTCGTCGAACGGCTGATCGCCGGCGTCGATGCCCGGGTGGCCCGGATCGCCGCCTTCCGCCCCGCATCGGAAATGGCGACGGTCGATCCGATCATTGAGGACCTGACGTGGTGCGCCAATGTCCTCAACGAGCTGGACGTGACCCTGACCCTCAATCCGCTCAGCGTCTGGGGCAAGTCGGTGCGGGACGCCCGCGTCAGCATCGCCGGCCAGCTGTCCGCCTTCCTGCGCGCCGCCGACCGGGCTGTCGACCGGGCCCTGCCTCTGGAACGGGTGCAGATTTCCGGCCGCATGACCCGCAAGTCGCCCCAGCTCTCCTCGCCGGTCCAGGGCGAGACGGTGCAGGCGGCGCGAAACCTCCTGAAGCTGGTCGGCGCCGTGCGGGGCCCCGCCTCGATTTTTGGGGCGGAATCCGACCGGAAGAAACTTGTGGAATCCCTCACGGCCCGGCTCACCGACTACGCCGACCAGGCCCTGCTGCTGATCAACGACGGCGAGGCCGAGGACGAGGTCAACGCCCTCCGCCTGGTCGAACTGGCCGCGCGCTGCCTTGATCTGATCGATGCGAAGGACGCCGCGCGCACGGTGCGTCGCCGCGCCGCGGTCGCCGGAGCGGGCAAGGGCGGGTCCAGGCCCTCGTCGCGGGCCGCCTGATCGGCTACATCGCGCGGCGATGACGATGTTCTGGATCATGACGGCGCTGCTGGCGGCGCTCGCGGGCCTGCTCGTGCTGTCCGGCGCGCGTCGCGGCGCCGACGCGGGCGAGGCCGTGACCCCCGAGGCCGCCGTCGCCGAACTCTCCGAACTGGACCGGCTGAAGGCCCGGGGGTTGCTGGACGAGGCCGGCTGGACCGCCGCCCGCGCCGAGGCCGGCCGGCGAATTCTGTCGGGCCGGCGCGAGGCCACGCCGGTGCGGGCGGGCGCCCTGGACCGGTTCTGGGTCCTGGGCGGCGTGGGGGGGGCTGTCGCGGCCGCCGTCGGTCTCTACACAGCGGTCGGCGCGCCCGGCCTGCCGGATCAGGCCTACGAGCGCCGCGTCGACGAATGGGCCGGTCAGCTCGATACCCTGCAGCCTCCGCAGGTCGCCGCGGTCGTGGCGCGCGTCGCCGAGGAGCGCCCCCGGGATCATGAAGTGCTGACCATGCTCGGCGACGCCCGCGCCCGGGCTGGCGACCCGATCGGGGCGGCCTCCGCCTATCGCCGCGCCCTGGCCGTGCACCCCGACGACGCGCAAAGCTGGGCCCGACTCGGTGAAACCCTCGTGCGAGCCAATCAGGGCGCGATCGGCGGAGACGCCGAGGCCGCCTTCAAACGGGCGCTCAGTCTTGACGCAAACCAGGGCGGCGCGAGGTATTTCCTCGGGGAGGCGGCGCTGGCGCGAGGCGATACGGCGACGGTGCGCAAGATGTGGCTGCCCCTGATCGCCGCCCTGGACCCCGGCGATCCCGGGCGCGCCGATCTCGTGGCCCGTCTGCCGCCCGAGAGGTCCGCCCGATGAGCTGGCTGCCGAAATCGCCGAAGGCCCGCCGCCGCCTGTGGGTCGTGGCGGCCGTTGCGCCCGTGCTGGCGCTGGCCGTGAGCCTGTCCCTGTTCGCGATGCGCGACAGCGTCACCTTTTTCTTTTCGCCCTCCGAAGCCACGCCGGACAAGGCGCCCGCAGGCCGGGTGGTGCGCCTCGGCGGCCTGGTGGAGGCCGGCAGCGTCGTCCGTGACGGGGAGGGGCAGGTCGCCTTCGTGGTCACCGACACCGTCGCCGCCACACGCGTGATCTATCGCGGGGATCTGCCGGATCTGTTCCGCGAAGGGCAGGGGGTGGTCGCGCAAGGGGCCTTCCTGCCCGACCGCAGCTTCCGCGCCACCCAGGTTCTGGCCAAGCACGACGAAAACTACATGCCCCGCGAAGTCGCCGACAGCCTCAAGGCCAAGGGCGAGTGGCGCCCGGCGGCGGGGAGCTCCGGTTCGTGATCGTCGAGCTGGGCGCCTTCGCCCTCATTCTCGCCCTGGCGCTATCGGCTCTGCAGACCGGTATGGCGGTGACCGGCCGTCTGCGCCGCAGTCCTGTGCTGGCCGGCGCTGCGGAAGGGGCCGCCGTCGCCGCCGCCCTCGCCGTGGCCGTGGCCTTCGCCGCCCTGATCTTCGCCTTCGTCGTCTCGGACTTCTCGGTCGCCAACGTCGCCGCCAACAGCCACACCGACAAGCCGATGCTCTACAAGGTGGCCGGCGCCTGGGGCAGTCACGAGGGCTCGCTGGTGCTGTGGTGCCTGGTTCTGACCGGCTTCGGCGCCGTTCTCGCCCGGGCCCGCAACCTGCCGTTCGGGCTGAAGACCTCGGCGGTGGCGACGCAGGGCCTGCTCGGCGTGCTGTTCCTCGCCTTCGCCGTCTTCACCTCCAGCCCCTTCGAGCGGCTCAACCCGGCGCCCTTCCAGGGCGCGTCGCTGAACCCGCTGCTGCAGGACCCGGCGCTGGCCTTCCATCCGCCGCTGCTCTACGCCGGCTACGTCGGCTTCTCGGTCTGCTTCTCCCTCGCCGTCGCCGCCCTGGTCGAGGGCCGCGCCAACTCCGCCTTCTGGCCCGCCTGGGGCCGCTGGGTCCGGCCGTGGGCCCTGGCCAGCTGGGGCTTCCTGACTGTCGGGATCACCCTGGGCGCCTTTTGGGCCTATTACGAGCTGGGCTGGGGCGGCTGGTGGTTCTGGGACCCGGTCGAGAACGCCAGCTTCATGCCGTGGCTGGCCGGCGCGGCCCTGCTGCACTCCGCCGTGGTCACCGAGCGGCGCGGGGCGCTGGCGGGCTGGACGACCTTTCTGGCCTTGGCCGCCTTCACCTTCTCGATGCTCGGGGCCTTCCTGGTCCGCTCCGGCGTGCTGACCAGCGTGCACGCCTTCGCGGTCGATCCGCAGCGCGGCCTCATGCTGCTGGCCATCCTCGGCGGCACGGCGGGCCTCGCCTTCGCCCTGTTCGCCTGGCGCGCACCGCAGCTGAAGGGCGGCGGCATGTTCGCCCCGGTCAGCCGCGAGGGCGCGCTGGTGCTGAACAACCTGTTCCTGACCGCCGCCTGCGCCACCGTCCTGCTCGGCACCCTGTACCCGCTGATCCTCGAAGCCGTGAACGGCTCGACCATCTCGGTCGGTCCGCCCTATTTCGCCCTGACCTTCGTGCCGCTGATGGCTGTGGCCTTCCTCATCCTGCCCGCCGGGCCGCTGCTGGCCTGGAAGCGGGCCGACCTCAAGGGGGTGAGCCAGCGGCTGGCCGTCGCCGCCGGCCTCGCCGTCCTGCTGGCCCTCGCCGCCTGGCTGGCTTTCGAGCCGAAGAAGGCGCTGTCGGCGGCGGGCCTCGGCCTCGGCGCCTGGCTGATCCTCGGCGCCCTGGCCGAGGTCGCCGAGCGCACCCGCCTGTTCCGCGCCCCCTTGGGCGAGACCCTGCGCCGGGCCAGGGGCCTGCCGCTCGGCGCCTGGGGCACGACCCTGGCCCACGCCGGGCTCGGAGTCTTCGTGCTCGGGGCGGTGGTCGAGACCGGCTATCGCGTCGAGGCCGCGCGTCCGCTGGCGCCGGGCGAGGTCATCGAGGCCGGCGTCTGGTCCGTGCGGCTCGACGATGTGCGCGTCGTGGAGGGGCCCAACTACCTGGCCGAGCAGGGCCGGCTGACCGTCACCCTCCGCTCCGGCGCCGCGCCGCGCGAGATCACCGCCGAACGCCGCTTCTTCCCCGCCGGCGGCCAGACCACCACGGAGGTCGGCCTCGATTTCCGCGGGCTGGACGACGTCTATGTGGTGCTGGGCGAGCGCGGCCGGACCGCCGTGGGCGCGCCGGCGTGGAACGTGCGCGTCTGGTGGAATCCCTGGGCGCGCCTGATCTTCCTCGGCCCGGCCATCATGGCGCTGGGCGGGGTGCTGTCGCTGCTCGATCGCCGGCTGCGCCTTGCCGTGAACAGGCGGAGGCCGGCGGCATGAAGCGCGCCCTGCTGATCGCCGTCGCCGCCGTGGGCTTGATGGCCGCCGAGCCGCCGCCCGCGCCCGACCGGCCCCTGCCCGACGCCGCCCAGGAGGCCCGGGCGCAGGCGCTGTTCAAGGGCATCCGCTGCGTCGTCTGTCAGCACGAGGCCATCGCCGACAGTCCCGCGGTCATCGCCGCCGACCTGCGCGGCCTGGTCCGCGAGGAGATCGCCGCCGGGCGCTCGGACGCCGAGATCAAGCGGGACCTGGTCCGCCGCTACGGCGATTTTGTGCTGTTCAAACCGCCGGTCCGCTTCGGCACCTGGCTGCTGTGGTTCGGTCCGCTGGGCCTGATGCTGGCCGTCGCCGCCGGGCTGTCGCTGGCCGCGCGCCGCAGTCGGGCCGACACCGAGGCCCTGTCCCCCGACGAGGAGGCGAGGGTCGCGGATATTGTGGCGGCGGCCGATCTTCGCCCCGATCCTGACGCAAAGCCGTCTGACCACTGACCTCCCGACGGACCTATCGTCGCGTCGCGGCGTTGGCGATGAAGGCCGTCGCCCTATATTGACGGACTGAACGGGCGTCCGCGCCCGAGGAGAGGATCGTACGAACCCGATGATGAAGCGTAAGGAATTCATGCTGGGGGCCACGTTCGGCCTGGTTCTCGCGGCCGGCGCCACGGCCGGCGGGGTCATCGACTGGCCGACCGCCAACGCGGGACCTGTCGCCGGGGCCACAGGACGCCTGATCCCCAACGCCGGCGCCGCCGGCCTGGCCTTCGCGCCGCCGCAGGGCGCGCCGCTCAGCTTCGCCGACATTTTCCAGCAGGTTGCGCCCGCCGTGGTGCAGATCGACGTCAAGACCCGGATCGAGCGCCCGGCCAGCGGCATGATCCAGGTTCCCGGCCTGCCCTTCGCCATTCCGGTTCCCGAGGCGGAGGAGGGCGAGGATGGCGGCATCGTCGGCGAGGGCGCCGGGTCCGGCTTCTTCATCTCCGCCGACGGCTACATCGTCACCAACAACCACGTCATCGCGGATGCGACCGAGATCACGGTCAAGCTGGCCGATTCCCGCGAACTGACGGCGCGCGTCGTCGGGCGGGACGAGGCGACCGATCTGGCGGTCCTCAAGGTGGACGGTTCCGACTTCCCGTTCGTCAGCTTCGAGGAGCAGGCCCAGCCCCGCGTCGGCGACTGGGTCGTCGCGGTCGGCAACCCGTTCGGCCTCGGCGGCACGGCGACGGCCGGCATCGTCTCGGCCCAGGGCCGCGGCATCGACGCCTCGACCCCCTATACCGACTATCTGCAGATCGACGCCGCCATCAACCGCGGCAACTCGGGCGGTCCGACCTTCGACATCTACGGTCGTGTCATCGGCGTGAACTCCGCCATCTATTCCCCGACCGGCAACTCGGTGGGCATCGGCTTCGCCATTCCCGCCTCGGTCGCCAAGCCGATCACCGACCGGCTGATGCGCGGCGAGACGATCGAGCGCGGCTATCTTGGCGTGGAGATCGGTCCGATCAGCGCCGAGTATCAGGAAGCCCTGGGGCTCGACAGCCGCAGCGGCGCCTTCGTCAACAGCGTCACCGCGGGCGGACCGGCGGATCGTGCCGGCCTTCAGGCCGGCGACATCGTGGTCGGCCTCAACGGCGATCCCGTCCGGGACAGCAGCGATCTCACCCGTCGCGTCGGCAACGTGCGCCCGGGCGAGCCGCTTCGGCTCGAAATCCTGCGCGACGGACGGCGGCAGACGGTCAGCGCCCGGTCCGGCACGCGTCCGTCACAGGCCGAGTTGAACGCCGGCCAGCAACCCGACGAACCCGCTGCGCCGGTCCAGGGCGGCACAGCCGTGGCGGGTCTGACGGTGTCCCCGCTCACCGCCACCCTGCGCCAGCGCTACGAAATTCCGCAACGGGTGACCGGCGTCGTCGTCACCGCGCCGGGCCGCGGCAACGCCCAGGGGTTCCAGCCCGGCTATGTGATCATGCGGGCCGGCAATGCGCCCGTGACGTCCGTGGCGGATCTGGAAGCGGCCGTTCAGGCGGCTCGTCGGGCCGGGCATGGAGTCTTCCTGCTGGTCTGGACTCCCGCAGGCAACCGGTCGGTCGTCATGGACCTGCCCAAGTCTGAATAAGCCTTAACTGCCCCCATCGCCGCCGATGCGCTACCATCGGCGGCGATTCTGCATCCGGAGGGGTCTTTCCATGCGTATTCTGGTGGTCGAGGACGACGCTGAGGCCGCGACCGCCATGGTCCGGGGGCTGACCGAAGCCGGTCACGAACCGACCCACGCCGTCGACGGCGCCTTCGGCCTGCTGGAGGCCCAGAAGGGCGGCTATGACGTCTATGTCGTCGACCGCATGATGCCGCGCCTCGACGGCATCGGCATGGTCGAGACCCTGCGCAAGGACGGCGACCAGACCCCGGTGCTGTTCCTCTCCGCCCTCGGCGAGGTCGATGACCGCGTCGCCGGCCTGCGCGCCGGGGCCGACGACTATCTGGTCAAGCCCTACGCCTTCTCGGAGCTGATCGCCCGCGTCGAGGCCCTGTCGCGCCGCCGCGAGACCGGCTCGGTCGCCACCATGCTCAAGGTCGGCGACCTTGAGATGAACCTGATCGCCCGCACCGTGCATCGCGCCGGCAAGGAGATCGACCTGCAGCCGCGCGAGTTCCAGCTGCTCGAATTCCTGATGCGCCACGCCGGCCAGTCGGTCACCCGCACCATGCTGCTCGAGAAGGTCTGGGAATACCATTTCGACCCCCAGACCAACGTCATCGACGTCCACATCAGCCGCCTGCGCGCCAAGATCGACAAGGGCTTCGACCACGCCATGCTGCAGACCGTGCGCGGCGCGGGGTACCGGCTGGAGGCCTAATCCCGCGCCATGCGGCTCCCGTCCCTCCTTCGTCGCACGCCCTTCCGGCTGACGCTGCTGTTCCTCGCCCTGTTCGCGGCCGCGGCCAGCGCCATCCTCGCCTATGTCTATTTCGCCTCGGCCGCCGAGGCGCGCGCCAAGGCCGAGCGGGATGTCCGCGCCGAAACCCGGGTGCTGACCGGCATCTATGAGGCTCGCGGTGTCCAGGCGCTCAACGAGGCGCTGATCGACCGCACCCTGCGCGACAGCACCTACCTGTATCTGCTGACCGACCCCCGCGTCGGGATGAGCACCGGCTCCATCAGCGTCCAGCCGATCGCCGAACTCGAAGGGCCGTCGGAATGGATCACCTTTCCCTTCACCGAGACGGACGCCGACGGCCGCGTGACGCGGCCCCCGGTCCGGGGCGTCCAGATGACCCTGTCCGGCGGCGAGACCCTCTTCGTGGGCAAGTCGCTCAGCGACACCGAGGCCTATCTGGCGCGGCTGACCCAGGCGCTCTGGGGCGCGATGGGCATCGTCCTTCTGCTCGGCCTCGCCGGTGGAATCCTGGTCAGCCGAAATCTCGAGCGGTCGATGGGCAGGCTGGGCAAGGTCGCCACGGCGGTGCAGGAGGGCGACCTCAAGGCCCGCTTTCCGGTCCGGAATTCCGGCGACGAATTGGATGAGCTGGGCGCCGGGCTCAACACCATGCTGGACCGGCTGGAGGCCTCGATGGCCTCGATCCGGCACGCCGGCGACGCCATCGCCCACGACCTGCGCTCGCCGCTGACCCGCATGCGGGCCAAGCTGGAGGTGTCGCTGATCGACGCCGAGGCGGGCAAGATCGACGGCGTCGACGCCCTGCAGCTGGCCCTCGACGAGGCCGACAACCTGCTCAAAACCTTCAATACCGTGCTGGCCATCGCCCGGCTGCAGGCCGCCGCCGGCCGCACGCCCGATCCCCAGCTGTTCGACGCCGCCGACCTCGCCGCCGACATGGCCGAGCTCTACGAGCCCGCCTCCGAGGACAAGGGCCTGGACTTCTCGGCAGAGATCGAGCGCGGCCTGTTGGTCGAGGCCAACCAGCCCTTCCTCGCCCAGGCTCTCGCCAACGTCATCGACAACGCCATCAAATACACCCCGACCGGCGGTGCGGTGATGCTGCGCGCCCGGCGGCGCAGCTCGGGCGAGATCGAGTTCTCGGTCACCGACACGGGCCCCGGCGTGCCCGAGGCCGACCGCGAACGGGTCATCCAGCGCTTCGTCCGCCTCGACAACAGCCGCACCGAAGCCGGCTCCGGCCTCGGCCTGTCGCTGGTCGGCGCAGTGCTCGAAGCCCACGGCGGACGCGTCCAGCTCGATGAGGGGCCGGGCGAATACGGCGGCTTCGGTCCCGGCCTTCGGGTCGCCCTGGTCCTGCCGGCGGCCGTGGGATGATCCGGCTGGCCACGGCCGCGGACGCTCCCCGCACGCTCGAAATCTGGCGACGGGCGGTGGCGGCGACGCACGACTTCGTCTCGTCGGCCGACCTGACGCGCATCGACGGGATCGTCGCCGACTGGCTCGCGACGACCCGCCCGTGGGTTCTGGTCGACGAAACCGACACGGCGGTCGGCTTCATGGCCCTGACCGAGGCCCATGTCGACGCGCTGTTCGTCGATCCCGCACGGCACGGCGCAGGGGTGGGACGGGCCCTGATCGCGCATGCCTGCGCCCTTCACGGCGCCCTGACCGTGGACGTGAATGAGCAGAACGCCCGCGCTGCGGGGTTCTATGAGCGGCTGGGCTTCGAGCGGACAGGCCGCTCGCCGACGGACGGTCTGGGATTGCCGTATCCGCTCCTGCATATGACGTTGCGGGCATGATGGCGCTGCAGCCCTGCGGTCCGGTCGTCGACCCGGGAGCAGCCGCCCGGGCCTTCGAGCGCCTGGCCGAACCGGCCGGCGAGCAGGGCTGGTCCGGGCAGCTGGACGACGCCTGGCCCGCCCTGGCCCCGGTCTTCGCCGCCTCGCCCTATCTGCTCGGACTCGCGCGCCGTTGGCCGGACCTTCTGCGGGACCTGCTGAGGGACGGCCCGGACGAGCGGCTCAGGCGGGTCCTGGCCGCCACCGAAGCCCTCGCCGGCGGCGCTGACGACCTGCGCGCGCCGCTGCGCCGGTTGAAGGGCGAGCTCCACCTGCTGACGGCCTTGGCCGATCTGGGCGGCGTCTGGGACCTGGATCAGGTCACCGGCGCGCTCAGCCGTTTCGCCGACGCCTCCGTCAACGCCGCCCTCCGCGCCGTCACGCACGACCAGCGCGAGAGCGGCAAGCTCGTCAGCGCGGCCGACGACCCGCGCGGCCCCGTGCCCGGCCTGTTCGGCCTCGCCATGGGCAAACACGGCGCCTTCGAGCTCAACTATTCCTCCGACATCGACATCAGTCTGTTCTGGGAGCCCGACGCCCTCATTGAGGCCCTCGCCGAGGGCGTCGAGCCGCAGCGTTTCGTCGACCGGCTCGCCCAGTCGCTGGCGACCCTGATGCAGGCCCGCACCGGCGACGGCTATGTCTTCCGGGTCGACCTGCGTCTGCGGCCCGATCCATCCTCGACACCCCCCGTGGTCGCCGCCCCCAGGGCGCTCGCCTATTACGAAAGCGTCGGCCAGAACTGGGAGCGCGCAGCCTTCATCAAGGCTCGCCCCGTGCTGGGGGACCTCGGGGCCGGTCGGAGCTTCCTGGAGGCGCTCACGCCCTTCATCTGGCGGCGCAGCCTCGACTACCCCGCCATTCTCGACATCCAGTCGATCAAGAGGCAGATCCACGTTCACAAGACCGGCGAGGGGCTGGAGGCCGCGGGCGCCAACCTGAAACTCGGCCGCGGCGGCATCCGCGAGATCGAGTTCTTCGCCCAGACCCAGCAGCTGATCCTCGGAGGCCGCGACTCCGGGCTGCGCAGCCCGCGCACCGTCGACGCCCTCGCGGCCCTGCGGAACGCCGGCCACGTCGCTGCGGAGGCCTGCGCCGAGCTGACGGCCGCCTATATCGAACTGCGGGGTCTTGAGCATCGGGTGCAGATGCTCGAGGACGAACAGACCCACAGCCTGCCGCCCGACCCCGCCGCCCGCGCCCGCGTCGCCGCCCTGGCGGGGGAGGGCGACCTGGCCGACTTCGACAGGCGCGTGGAGGCCTTGCTGGTCGGTGTGAACCGGCGATACGGCGAACTGTTCGAGGGTGAGGAGGCGCTGTCGTCCCCCTATGGTTCGCTGGTCTTCACCGGTGTCGAGAACGACCCCGAGACGCTGGAGACGCTCGCCCGCATGGGCTTCTCCGATCCGGCCACCGTGGCGGATACGATCCGCAGCTGGCATCACGGCCGCATCCCGGCGACCCGCACGGCCCGGGGGCGGGAGCTGTTCACCCGCCTCGCGCCCCGCCTGCTCACTGCGCTTGCCGACACCGGGGCCGCTGACGCCGCCTTCCGCCGCTTCGCCGTCTTCTTCTCGGGCCTCAGCGGCGGGGTGCAGGTCCAGGCCCTGTTCCTCGCCCAGCCGAAGCTGTTCGACCTCGTGGTCGGGGTCATGGCTTTCGCGCCACGGCTGGCGCGGACGCTGGGCCGCTATCCCGCCGCGCTGGACAGCATGCTCGACGCCCGTTTCGCCCGCAGCATCGAGGAAGACACCGGCGTCGCCGCCCAGATGGTCGCCGACGCCGTCGCTGCGCCCGATTTCGAGACCGCCATGAACATCGTGCGCCGCGTCCACCGCGAACAGATGTTCCGCATCGGCGTCCAGACCCTGACCGGCCGGGTTGGACCCGAGGAGGCCGGCCAAGCCTACACCACGCTCGCCGACGCCTGCCTGGACGCCCTCGCTCCCGCCGCCATGGCCGAGACCATCCGCCAGGGCGGCGCCCTGCCGGCCGGTGCGGTGGCGGTGGTGGCGCTCGGCAAGGCCGGCTCGCGCGAGATGACCGCGACGTCCGACCTCGACCTGATGACCGTCTATGACGCGCCCGCCGATGCAGTCTCTGGGGGCAAGGGCTGGGCGGCCGGCGTGTTCTACTCCCGCTTCACCCAACGCCTGATCGCCGCCCTGTCGGCGCATACGGCCGAGGGCGGGCTGTACGAGGTCGACATGCGCCTGCGTCCAGGCGCGGCCAAGGGGCCGGTGTCGCTGCGCCTCCCGGCGGCTGCGGACTATTACGCCGCCGAGGCCGACACCTGGGAGTTCATGGCCCTGACCCGGGCCCGGGTCGTGTGGTCGGACGATCCGGCCTTTGGCGAGCGGGTCTCGGCCGCGCTGGAGGCGATTCTGCGCCGCCCGAGGCCGGGCGCGGATCTCGCCGCCGACGCCCGGCGCATGCGGGATCTGATGGCGCGCGAACGCTCGGGTCATGGCGACTGGGACCTGAAGCTGGCGCCCGGCGGCCAGGTGGACGCCGAGTTCGTGGCCCAGGTGCGGCAACTGAGGCGCGCCGCCGCCGGCGACCCCCTGACCGTCTCGACCCTCGAGGCCCTGGCGGACGATCCCGAGCTGGCCGCGGCCTGGCGCCTCCAGCAGGCGTTGAGCCAGATGCTGGGCGCCGCCTTCGACGACCGGCCCGACCCGGATCAGGAGCCGGAGGGCTTCCGGCTGAGGCTGGCCAAGGCGGTCGGATTCGAGGATTTCGAGGCGCTGAAGTCCGGTCTGGCTGAACGACGGGCCGCCGCCCGCGCCGCCTTCGAGGCTCTCCTGCCGCCGGTCGGCGACGGAGACTGACCGCCGGGCCGTTTCATCTCCAGACAGGGATGTGCGGGCCGCGTCGGGCGGCCGTGGAGACATCGAGATGAACAAGACTCTTCTGGTCGGCGGCCTGGCCGCCCTGACCCTCGCCGCCGCCGGGGGCGCCGCCCTCGCCCAGGCTGCGCCGGAACGCCCGCAGGTTCGCGGCATGCGCGCCGACGCAGACGGCGACCACCGCCTCAGCCAGGCCGAGTTCGTCGGTCGCCGCCTTGAGCGCCTGACCGCCGCCGACGCCGACCGGGACGGCTCCGTCACGGCCGAGGAACGCCGCGCCGCCGCCCGTGCCCGCATCGAGCGCCGTCTGGACACGCGATTCGACCGGCTCGACGCCGACGACGACGGCATGATCGGCAAGGCCGAATTCGACGCGCGCCGCGAGCACCGCGCCGAACGGGGACCGCGCCGCGCCCATCGCCGCTTCGCCGCCGGCCACGCCGGTCACGACCGCCGCATGGAGGTGCGCGGGCCGGTCGTGATCGCCGAGGCCCAGGCCCGCGCCGAAGCCGCCTTCGCGCGCCGCGACATCGACCACGACGGCTACGTCACCGTGGGCGAGCGCCGCGCCGTCCGGGCCGACCGGCGCGAGCACCGCCGCGAGCGAATGGCTGAACGCCGCGCCGCCCGCCGGGCGCAACAGGCGTCGCCTCCGGCCCCCGCTTCGGAGTAAGCAGATGACGGGCGCGGCGGTCCTCGACCATACCGGCCTTGCAGGAACGTTCGCACGAGGCCGGATGGCGACCTTCGCCGACCCCGACGAGGATCTGGTGCGCCGCGTGGGTCAGGGCGATCCCGCGGCGGTCCAGGCCATGGTCGCGCGCAAGCTGCCGCGCATGCTGGCGCTCGCCCATCGCATGCTGGGAGACGCGGCCGAGGCCGAGGACGTGGCGCAAGAGGCCCTGGTGCGGGCGTGGCGGCAGGCGCCCCGCTGGGTCGGGGGCAAGGCGAAGTTCGACACCTGGCTGCACCGGGTGGCGCTGAACCTCTGCTACGACCGCCTGCGGCGGCGGCGCGAGATTCCCACCGACGCGCCGCCGGACCGGCGCGATGAGGGCCCTGCGCCCGACCGCGGCCTGCTCGCCGCCGACGTCGGCGCCGCGGTCAACGGCGCCCTGGCGCGCTTGCCGGATCGCCAGCGCGAAGCCATCGTGCTGTGCCACTATCAGGAACTGTCGAATATCGAGGCCGCGGGGCTGATGAAGATCAGCGTCGAGGCCCTGGAAAGCCTGCTGTCGCGTGGACGGCGGGCCTTGAGACAGGCGCTGGCCGATCACCGGCCCGGCGCCGAAGGAGCATGAACGTGATGACGGCGGAACGCTTTCTCGCCCTCGTGGCCGCCTACGGCGCCGACCGGCGCCGCTGGCCCCAAGCCGAACGGCCGGCGGCGGAGGCCTTCGCGGCCGCGCACCCCGACCTGGCCGCTCCGGCCCTGGCCGAGGCTGATGCGATCGACGCCCTGCTGCATCGCTCGCCGACGCCGCAAGCCTCGATGGCCCTGCGCGACCGGGTGATCGCCGCCGCCGCTTCGGCCGGAGACCGGGTGGGCCGGTCCGGCCGGCAGTGGATCGACCGCCTGACCCTGGTCTTCGGCGCCGGCTGGGCCGCCGCCGCCTGCGCGGGCGTGGTGGCCGGCGTCATGATGACCGGCCATTTCACCGCCGACGCCCAGGCCGACGCCGTCCTCTACCAGGCGTCTCTGCTCGGCGTGGATGACACGGAGGTGCTCGGTTGAACGCCAGGACCCTGAAGATCGCCCTCGCCGCCTCGGTGGCCCTCAACCTGTTCGCCGTGGCGGCCGGCGCCACCCTGCTGGTGGGGCGGGCCAACGTCGAACACCGCCTCGACGCCCAGCAACGGGCCCCGCGCGACCGGCCGTTCCTGACCGTCGTCGAAGGGCTGGATCCCGCCGTGCGCGACCGGGTGCGCGACACGCTCCGCGCCTCCGCGCTCGCGGCTCACCCGGACTTCGAGCAGACCCGGCTGAAGCGGCGCGAGGCCGTCGCCCTGGCCCGTTCCGCGAACTTCGATCCGGCGCAGGTCTCGGCCCTTCTGGAACAGTCGCGGGTCGCCGAGCTGCGCGGCCGGGCCCGGCTGGAGGCGGACGCGGTCGCCGTGCTTGCGACCCTTGAACCTGCCGACCGCGCCGCCCTGTCGGAAATTCTCACGCGCCGTGGCCGGACCGTCGTGCGCGACAAGGGTGAGCGGGCCGCCCGCGAGGCGCCGCGGCCTCCCCGCGGCTGAGTCCGGTCGGCCTCAGGCCGCCTGCGCCTGGGTTTCAGCCGAGCGTGTCGGGCGCCGCATCGGCAGGTCGAAGCTGACCGTGGTGCCGCGTCCGGGCTCGCTCTCCAGCGTCAGGCTCCCGCCGTGCAGCTCGATCAGCGACTTGGTCAGGGCGAGCCCGAGACCGGTGCCCTGGTTGGTCTTGGAATGCTGGCCTTCGACCTGCTCGAACGGCCGCGCCAGCCGCCCCAGGTCTTCCGCGGCGATGCCGATGCCGGTGTCCGTCACCGCCACCCGCACCCGGTCGTCGTCCTCGCGCGACAGGGCGACAACGATGTCGCCGCCCTCCGGCGTAAATTTCACCGCATTGGACAGCAGGTTCAGCACCACCTGCTTCAGCCCGCGGTGATCGGCTTCGATGGTCGGCAGGTCCGGCGCGTCGACGAGCAGCTTCAGCCCCGCCTCCTCGACCCGTCCGCGTATCAGCCGCGCCGCGTCCTCGACGATCTCCTTCAGCGACACCTCCTCGTAGTGCAGCGTCAGCTTGCCGGCCTCGATCTTGGCCATGTCGAGGATGTCGTTGATCAGGCTGAGCAGGTGCTGGCCCGAGCGCAGGATGTCGGCCGCATAGCCCTTGTAACGAGGGTCGCCCAAGGCGCCGAACATCTCGCCGGCCATGATCTCCGAGAAGCCGTTGATGGCGTTCAGCGGCGTCCGCAGTTCGTGGCTCATATTGGCCAGGAACTCCGACTTGGCCTGGTTCGCCGCCTCGGCCCGGGTCATGGCGACCTCGTATTTTCGGGCCAGCAGCGACAGCTTCTCCTCGCGGTCCTCAAGCTCGGTGATGGTGACATGCAGCCGCTCGGTCGCGCGCTGGCGCTCGGCCTCCTTCTGCTTGATCGCGGTGATGTCCGCCGCCGTGACCACCGACCCGCCGTCCGAGGTGAAGCGCTCCACCAGCTGCAGCCAGCGGCCGTCGTGCAGTTCCACCTCGCGCGCGCCGGCCCGCCCGCCCGGAGCCGGCTGGTCCGACTTGATCGCCAGGGCCGCGATCCGGTTCAGGTCGGTCTTCAGGGCCCCCTTGCGGACCACGCCGGGCTCGAAGCTGAACGCATCCTGGAAGGCCTGGTTGGACAGGATCAGCCGGCCCTGCCGGTCGAACAGCACGAAGGCGTCCGAGACGCTCTCGATGCCGTCGCGCAGCCGGCCCTCCGCGGCTTGGGCATGGGCCTTTGCCCGCCGGGCCTCGGTGGTGTCCAACGCGATGCCGAGGATGGAGGTGAAGCCGTCCTCGCCCCGTTCGCCCCGCGCCTGGCCCCGGGCGTCGATCCAGCGGGCGCGGCCCTGGGCGTCCGGCACAGGGAAGCTGACCTCAAAGGTCCCGAAGGTCTCGGCCTGCCGGACCGCGTGGGTCACCGCGCCCCGGTAGCGCGGATGGATCCGCTCCATCATGACCTCGGCCGTCGTCGCCCCGGTGCGCTCCAGACCCATCAGGTCCGCCATATAGTCGGACAGCAGGATCTGCCCGCTCTCGAGGTCCCAGTCCCAGACGCCGCAGCGGGCCGCCTCGACCGCGCCCCGGAACCGGCGTTCGGACGCCGCCCATTCGCGGCTGATCCCGGCTTCCTTGCGTTGCTGCAGCAGGGCCAGCAACAGGACCAGCACGCCGATGGCGAAGGGGGCGGTCAGGACCCAGGCGTCGTCCAGCAGGGCGCCCGCGCCGACGCTGACCGGCGTCGAGGCGACGGCGATCAGGCCGGTGTCGCCGACCGCCACCGTCGTCCGCCGCACCGCGCCGTCGGCCAGCGCCAGGGTCGCGCCCTGGCCGCGGCCGTCGGCCGGGGCCCCGGCCAGGGCCAGCGCCTCTCCGGTCCCGGATCCGCCCGCCAGCAGGCTGCGCGGCCCCGACAGCACCCACAGGTCGACCCCATCCGTGGTCCGCAGCGAGGGCAGGGGGGCGCGGCCGATCAACCGGCCGCCGTTGGCCAGGTCGCCCGAAACCAGCACCGCGGCGCCGTCCGCCGCCAGCCGGGGCTTGCCCGGCGCGGACGTAAAGGCGGCCATGGGCGCGCCGGAGGCGGCCACGACGCTCCCCTCCCGCGAGACGACGGCGAAGGCGCGTCCGGGGGCGGCGATGCGGGCCTGTTCGATCGCCTGGGCGGCGCCGCCCGATCGGGCCGCCGCCCGCACGGCCGCCTCGACCGGGGCGATGCGGGTTTCCAGTTCGAGCGCCAGCAGCCGCGCCTCGCGGTCCACGGCGGCCATGCGCAACGTGTCCGCCTCCTGCCCCGGCCGGGCCATTTCTCTCGCGAACAGAAGTACATAGGCGGCGACGGCCAGGGTCACCGCGAGGATGGCGATGCGCAGCCATGCGGGCGGGCCCTTGCGCCGATCGCCGGCGCGCCGTCCTTGCTGGGTTATGCGGCGCTCGCTGCCCCGCAAGGCGCTCTCCCGGATGAATCGGCGACGAGGACCGAATCTAGGCTGCGTCGCGGATTCCTGTCGAGGCTTACTCGCCCCGCCGGCCGTTCAATTCGGGGGACGGCCGCTCAGGCGGCGCGCGACGGCGCCGGCGAGGCGGCGGCCATCTCGGGCGCGGCGAGCACGTCCTTGACGGTCTTCAGCAGGGCGCGCGCGTCGCGGGCCAGCAGCTGCATCTCGGGCGGGGCGTCCTCGGGCGCGTCATCCACCGCGGCCACCATCCGCTCGGCCAGGGCCATCAGCCTGGGCGCGGCGGCGATCAGTCGGGCCTGGAACTCGATCTGGTCCGGGTCGCGGTCGTATTCCGCCCCCGGCACGCGCCAGCCGCCCCAGTCGGCCTTGTCGGTGACCACCACCGGATAGGTGCCGGGGAAGGGATGGTGCGGCGTGTCGTCGGCGGTCTGCCACTTGTTCCGGGCCCGCATCAGCCGCCAGTTCTCGCCGATGTTGGCGGCCGGATCCTCGGCGGGCAGCAGCAGTTCGTGCCCCAGGAATTCCCGACCCAGGCCGACGTCGTAGGTGACGCGCACCGGCTCCTCGAAGCCCTTGGCCCACACCGGCTGGACCTTCTCGATCTGGGCCCAGGCGCCGACACATTCGACCCAGACCTTCTGACCCTTCTGGAACTGCGCGCGCGCCATCGGCGTCTCCCGTCGTGAACGGGCAGCATGCCTGCGCGCGGGTGAACACGTGGTTTGGCGAAAGGGTTAACGCCCCTCAGGGCCGGGAAATGTCTTCCAGGGCCTCGCCGGCGTATTTCTCCTTCACCCGCGTCGACAGGTCGCCCAGCGACACCACCCCGACCAGCCGGTCGTCCTTGTCGAGCACCGGCAGGCGTCGGATCTGCTTCGAGCCCATGGCGTCCAGCACGCTCTGCAGGTCGTCGTCGGCCCGCGCGGTGTGCGGGTCACGGGTGATATACTCCACCACCGGCGAGGTGCAGGCCGCGCCGCCGGCCACAGCGCGCACGGCGATGTCCCGGTCGGTGATCGTGCCGATCAGCCGATCGCCGTCGGCCACCGGCATGAAGCCGAAGTCGCCGCTGGCCATCCGCGTCGACACCTCCTGCAGGCTGTCGCCGGGCCGGGCGACCTGCACGTCCTTGCTCATCACGTCGCGAACTTTCATCGGTGCTCTCCTGATTGTCGGCTTGGCGACAGAACCCCCCGCCGCCGCCGCGGTTCCTGACAGCCGGACAACGAGCCCCTCAGGGTCGCGTCACCCGCGGCATGGTCAGTTGCGTTCATCACCCGGGATGGTCCCGGCACGAAAGGACGATTTCAATGAAGACCGCCATGATCCGGAAAGCCCTGCTTCCCGCGCTGGCGGCGTCCGCGGTCATGGTCTCGACCCCGGCGCTGGCCCAGAATTTCAGCGTCAGCCTCAGCTTCGGCTCGCCCGGCTACAGCCAGGGCTATGGCTACGCCCCTGGCAACCTCCACCGCCGCGCCCAGGTGCTGGCCCAGCACGTTGACCGCCTCGCCTGGAGCGGCGGCGTGCACCGGCTCCAGGCCCGGTCGATGGCCCGCGAGCTGAACCAGTACCGCCAACTCGAGTACCGCTACGCCCGCAATGGGTTGAGCCGGGCCGAATACAGCGATCTGGACCGCCGGCTGGACCGGATTCAGTATCAGCTCCAGCGCACCGCCTACCGCGCCCGCTGGTAGTCGACCGCGCATCGAAGGCCGCCCCGGCGTCGGGGCGGCCTTTCTCTTTGCGCCCGGCCCGGCTAAGCCGCACGGACCTGCCGGAGCCGTTTCATGACCACCGCCGCCGCCGAAAGCCTCGACATCCTGCGCCGTCTCGGCGTGCCGAAAACCGCCTTCGCCGACGCCGGTCTGATCACCCGTTCGCCGATCGATGGCTCGTCCGGGCTGACGGTGGCCGAGGCCGACGCCGCCGCCATCGAGGCCGCCGTCGCCCGCTCCGTCGCCGCCTTCCATCAGTGGAAGCGCATCCCCGCCCCCCGCCGCGGCGAGCTGGTCCGCCTGCTCGGCGAGGAGCTGCGCGCCTCGAAGGCCGACCTCGCCCGTCTCGTCACCCTCGAAGCCGGCAAGATCGTCTCCGAGGGCCTCGGCGAGGTTCAGGAGATGATCGACATCTGCGACTTCGGCGTGGGCCTGTCGCGCCAGCTGTACGGCCTGACCCTCGCCTCCGAGCGTCCCGGCCACCACATGCGCGAGACGTATCAGCCGCTCGGGCCGGTGCTGGTCATCTCGGCCTTCAACTTCCCGGTCGCGGTCTGGGCCTGGAACGCCTGCCTCGCCCTTGTCTGCGGCGATCCGGTGATCTGGAAGCCGTCGGAGAAGACGCCGCTGACCGCGCTGGCGACGCAGGCGATCCTCGACCGCGCCATCGCCCGTTTCGGAGACGCCCCGGACGGCCTGTCCCAGGTGGCCATCGGCGGCCGCGAGACCGGCGAAGCCCTCGCCGCCGACCCGCGCATTCCGCTGGTCTCCGCCACCGGATCGACCCGAATGGGCAAGGCCGTGGCCCGGACCGTCGCCGCCCGTCTCGGTCGCTCGCTGCTGGAGCTGGGCGGCAACAACGCCATGATCGTGACGCCCTCGGCCGAGCTCGACATGGCCGTGCGGGCCATCGCCTTCTCCGCCGTCGGCACCTGCGGCCAGCGCTGCACCAGCCTGCGCCGCCTGCTGGTCCACGAAAGCATCGCCGACGCCCTGATCGCGCGCCTCGGCGCCGCCTATGAGACCTTGCCCATCGGCGACCCGCGCGAGGACGGCGTGCTGGTGGGACCGCTGATCGACGCCGACGCCCGGCGCGGCTTCGAGGCGGCGCTGGCGCAGGCCGTGGCGCAGGGCGGCGAGGTCGTCGTCGGCGGGGATGCTCTCGACCGCGACGGCGTCTACGTCCGCCCCGCCATCGTCCGCATGCCGGCCCAGACGGCGGTGGTTGAGCACGAGACTTTCGCGCCGATCCTCTACATCCTGACCTGGTCCGACTTTGACGAGGCCGTGGCCATGCAGAACGCCGTGCCGCAGGGGCTGTCGTCTTGCGTCTTCACCGACAGCGTTCGTGAGGCCGAGCAATTCCTCTCCGCCTGGGGCTCGGACTGCGGCATCGCCAACGTCAACATCGGCCCCTCGGGCGCCGAGATCGGCGGCGCCTTCGGCGGCGAGAAGGACACCGGCGGCGGCCGCGAATCCGGCTCCGACGCGTGGAAGGCCTATATGCGCCGTCAGACCCAGACGGTGAATTTCAGCCGCGACCTGCCTCTGGCCCAGGGCGTGAAGTTCGACGTTTGAGGATCCGCCAACGCCGTCATCCTCGGGCTTGACCCGAGGATCAGACCGTCCGGTGCTCCGTCGGCGCTCCACGGTCGCACTCGCCGGGCCGTCACCGACGCATAGCCCGCCTCTCGCCTCTGATCCTCGGATCAAGTCCGAGGATGACGGAGAACATCAGTAACCTTCAGCGTCTGATCGTCCCGACTGGTCGAAATCACCCCGAAACCGTGGTCGAAATCGTCACGAACTGACCACCGACTTCAGCGCCGCCGCCAGATCGCCCTTGCCGACCACCTCGACCCCGCCCAGCCCCAGCCAGCCGGCCATCCGACGCAGTTCAGCCGCCAGCCGCTCCGGCGTCTCCGCCGTCGCATCCGGCTCGCGCCACGCCGCCTGCACCCGCAGCACGCCCGCCTGCCGGTCAGATTTCAGATCGACCCGCGCCGTGATCGCCTCGTCCTCGAGGAAGGGCAGCACATAGTAGCCGTGCGTGCGCTTGTGCGCCGGGGTGTAGATCTCCAGCCGCACCCGCGTGCCGAACAGCCGCTCGGTGCGGTCGCGGGCCCAGATCAGGTTGTCGAACGGCGACAGCAGCGCCGCCCCCGCCACCTTGCGCGGCGTCCTGGCCCCGGGCGCCAGATACACCCCCTGCCGCCAGCCCTTCACGGCGACCGGCGTCAGTTCGCCGGCCTCGACCAGCTCGGCCACCCGCGTCTTCGTCTCCGCCAGCGGCAGCCGGTAGTAGTCGCGCAGGTCCGCCATCGTCGCCACGCCCATGGCGCGCGCCGACAGCCGGACCAGCTCGCGCTGTGCGTCCGCCTCGGTCGGGGTCGGCAGATCGACGGTCCGCGCCGGCAGGGTCCGTTCAGTCAGGTCATAGACCCGCTCGAATCCCCGCCGCGTCCTGGTGGTGATCATCCCGGCCCAGAACAGCCACTCAAGGGCCCGCTTGCCGTCCGACCACGACCACCAGCCGGGCGCGCCGCGCGGGGCGTCATTGAAGTCGGCGCCCGTGACCGGCCCGCGCCGCTCGATCTCCGCCAGCACGCCGTCGATATAGTCGCGCCGCTCGCGCCCGAACCGCGAAAGGCCGGTCCACATCTCCCCGGCCTCGGCCCGCGCCATGCGCCAGCGCAGCAGCGGCTGCAGCTCCAGCGGCAGCAGCGACGCCTCGTGCCCCCAGTATTCGAACAGGCTGCGCCGCCCGCTCCAGGCTTCCGTCTCCAGCGCCTCGCGCGGATAGTCGCCCAGCCGTGAGAAGGCGGGCAGATAGTGGGTTCGTGTCACCACATTGACGCTGTCGATCTGGACCACGCCCAGTTTGCGGATGACATCCCTGACATGCTTTCGGCCGGGCGCCGCGGGGGGCGTCCGGCCGAAGCCTTGCGCGGAAAGCGCGATGCGGCGGGCAGTTTTGGGGGTGATGTGCTCGGTCACCCCCAAGTCCTACTACGGCCTTGTCTGTACCGGCATCCCCGCCGCAGCCCGGATCAACTGCACGAAGTCCGCGCGTTCGCCGTAGGGGTCCTCGCCGCGCGCGCCCTGCGCCTGTTCGAGGATGTCATCCCAGCCATAGTCCGGGCTCATCCACGGATCGTTGCGCAGCTTCTGGCCGAAGGCCGCCACCGCCAGCGCCCAGCGGGTGCTTTCCGGGGGCTGGGCCGAGACCCGTCCGGCGCCGCTGTTCGACACCACCTGCTGCATCAGCCGCGAGTCTGGCTGGCCCGGCAGCTTGTAGCGGACCTGGACGAAGCCGATCTCGCCGGCCGGGTCGCCCCCTCCGACGCCCAGCGAATTGTCGGGCCGGTTCTGGTCGTAGCGCCGCTCGGGGATTTGGCTCGGACCGCCCACCGGGGTGATCTCGTAGATCGCCGTCACCGACGCGCCGGACCCCACCTCACCCGCGTCGACGCGGTCGTTGTTGAAGTCCTCCTCGTTCAGCATCCGGGTCTCGTAGCCGATCAGCCGGTATTCCGAGACGCGCGCCGGGTTGAACTCGACCTGGATCTTGACGTCGTCGGCGATCGGGAAGGCGCCCCGGTCGAAGGCGGGGCCGAACAGGCGGCGCGCTTCCTCGAGGTTGTTGACATAGGCCGCCGTGCCGTTGCCGGCCTGCGCGATGGTCTGCATGCGGGCGTCCTGGTAGTTGCCGCGCCCGTAGCCGTAGACCGACAGATAGATGCCCGTCTCGCGCTTGGCGGCGACGTAGTCTTCCAGCCGCTGGTCGTTGGTGACGCCGACGTTGAAGTCGCCGTCGGTGAACATCAGGATGCGGTTGACCTTGTCACGCCCGAAGGCGGCCTCCGCCTGGGCGTAGGCGTTGACCATGCCCTGGGCCCCGGCGGTCGAGCCGCCCGCGTTCAGGGCCTCGACGGCGCAGCGCAGCTTCAGCTTCTGGTCGCCCGGGGTCGGTCCCACGGCGGTGCCCACGTCGGAGGCGTAATAGGTCACCGCCACCCGGTCCTGCGGCCGCAGACGGTCGATGATCAGGTTCATCGACGCCTTGGCCAGATCGAGCTTGTCCGGAGACATCATCGAGCCCGACACATCCACCATGAAGGTCAGGTTCAACGGCCGCCGCTGGCTCTCGGGCAACTCATAGCCCTGCAGCGCCACGTGCACGATCTGACGGCCTTCGGACCATGGCGAAGCCGCCACGGCGGTGGTGATGGCGAACGGCTCCGACGCCGACCGCGGCCGCTCGTAGCCGTAGTCGAAGAAGTTGATCATCTCCTCGACCCGCACGGCGTCCGGAGGCGGCATGCGGCCCTCCTCGAGGAAGCGGCGCACGTTCGAATAGCTGGCCGTGTCGACGTCGATCGAGAAGGTCGAGACCGGCTCGTCGGCCACGCGCCTGACGGGGTTCGGCGTGGCGTCGGGATAGCGTTCGGTGTCCGGCGCAACCATCCCGGGCTGGGCGATGCGGTTCCCGCTGACCACGACCTGCTGCACCGGGGCGGGCGCGAAGAGCGCTGCCCGGTCCTCACTCGCCGTCGATGCGACAGGCGGCGGGGGCGGCGGCGGCGGCGGAGCCATCGGGGGAGGCGGCGGCGGGGGCGGAGGCGGACCATAGCCCCGCGCGGCGATCCGGTTTCCGGCGCCGGCGTATTCATCACGCGTCGAAGCGAGCTCGATGCCGACGGCGCGGCAGTTCTCGGGCGACACCACGCCGTCGCGCGCGAGGTTCTGCCGGCTCGCCGCGTGCACCGGCGCGGGCGCCATCGGCGCCGCCAGCGAGACCGCCAGCACGGCGGCCAGACTGCGTCTCAAGGGGTGGTTCGTCATCAGCGTCGCTCCCTGTCAGTGCCGGTTCTGCACGGCGCCATCCTCGGCGCAAAGCCGTGGCGGGTCGTCTGACGAAGCCTGACTTCGGCCAGCCTGCCGGGCTGGCGCTCACCCGCCCCGCACCCCACTATCAACGGCAAGGCTGACGGGGCATCGAAAATGGCGGAACCGACGAGCGGACTGGACCTTGGCCATGTGGCCGCCCTGCTCGCCGCCGGCGTGATCGCGGTGCCGGTGTTCCGCCGGCTCGGCCTGGGCTCGGTGCTCGGCTATCTGGCGGCGGGCCTGGCGATCGGGCCGTTCGGCTTCGGCCTGTTCGCCGAGCCCGAGGTGATCCTGCACGTCGCGGAGTTCGGCGTCGTCATCTTCCTGTTCATCATCGGCCTTGAGATGCGCCCGTCCCGGCTGTGGAAGCTGAAGCGGGACATCTTCGGCCTCGGCGCGGCCCAGGTCGTCGCCGCCAGCGCCCTGCTGACCCTGACCGGCATGGCCGCGGGCCTGTCGGTGCCGGTCGCCTTCGTCGCCGCCGCCGGCTTCGTGCTCAGCTCCACCGCCGTGATCATGCAGACGCTCGATGAGCGGGGCGAGCTGGGCTCCGGCAAGGGGCAGCGGGCGGTGTCGATCCTGCTGCTGGAGGACATCGCCATCGTGCCGCTGCTGGCCGTCGTCGCCGTCATGGCGGGCGCCATGGGACTGGGCGGCGAAACGGCTCCGCCGCTGTGGCGCACGCTCGGCCTGGCCGTCGGCGCGGTCGCGGTCGTCTTCCTCGCCGGTCGCTACCTGATGAACCCGGTGTTCCGCATCCTCGCCCGCTACGGCGGTCGCGAGGTGATGACCGCCGCCGCCCTGCTGGTCGTCGCCGGCGCCGCCTGGCTGATGGACATGGGCGGCCTGTCGATGGCCATGGGCGCCTTCCTGGCCGGCGTCCTGCTGTCCGAGTCGGTGTTCCGCCACCAGCTCGAGGCCGACGTCGAGCCGTTTCGCGCCATCCTGCTGGGCCTGTTCTTCCTCAGCGTCGGCATGTCCCTGGACGTCGGCGTGGTCATCGACCGCTGGCAGGTGATCCTCGGCGGCGTGATCGCCTTCATGGCGGTGAAGGCGGTGGCCATCTACGCCGTCGCCCGCCTGTTCCGACACGGCGAGCGCGAGGCGGTCGAGCGCGCGGCCCTGTTCGCCCAGGGCGGCGAGTTCGCCTTCGTGCTCTACGCCGCGGCCCTGTCGGTCGGCATCTTCGACGCCCGCGTCTCGGCCTCGATGACGGCCATCGTCATCCTGTCGATGGTCCTGACGCCCCTCACGACCATGGCGGTTGGCCGCTTCATGCCCGCATCGACGCTCGACCCGGACAAGGCGGACGGCGTGGACCGGGCGGCGGGACTGCGCGAGCGGGTGCTGATCATCGGCTTCGGCCGCTTCGCCCAGGTCGTGTCGCAGCCGCTGCTGGCCCGCGACGTCGACGTGTCGATCATCGACACCGACGTCGAGATGATCCAGGCCGCCGGCAATTTCGGCTTCAAGGTCTTCTACGGCGACGGTTCGCGCCTCGACGTGCTCCGCGCCTCCGGCGCCGAATCCGCCGAGACCATCCTCGTCTGCGTCGACAGGCAGGAAACCGCCGACCGCATAGTCGAACTGGTCAAGTCCGAGTTCCCGCTGACCAAATTATTCGTCCGCGCCTACGACCGCGGCCACGCCATCCGCCTCGTCCAGGCCGGGGTGGAGTACCAGATGCGCGAACTGTTCGAGAGCGCCCTGGTGTTCGGCGAGCAGGTGCTGATCGACCTCGGCTTCAGCGCCGAGGAGGCGCGCGAGACCATCGCCGACGTCCGCCGCCGCGACGAGGAGCGGTTCTCGCTCCAGCTGGTCGAGGGCATCCAGGCGGGACGTTCGCTGATGCGCGGCAACATCCGCACCACCCGCCCCGAGCCCTACGTCAAGCCGCGCCGCGAAGGCCGGGCCCTCAACGAGGAGGCGGCCGAGGCGCTGGAAGAGGACGAGGAACGCGAAAAGGCCGGCGCCTGATCGGCGCCGGCCCTCGTATCCGCGACGGGGTGGTTACATCCCCGCCTTGAGCTGCTCCGCCTGGCGCAGGTGGGCCTCGATCTTCGGCGCCACCGAGCGGGCGTGCGCGGCCAGCGGCGAGTCCTCGTTGGAGAAGCCGCGGTGCAGGGTCAGGGCCTCGTTGTGCGCCGCGATCTGCTGGTCGATGTAGGTGCGGTCGAAATTCTCGGCCGAGGCCGAGCGCAGGTTGTCGATCAGCCCCTGCCGCCGCTCGTCCAGATCGGCCGGCGGCGTCACGTTCGGCGCGGCCTGCGGCAGCATGCCCTTCATGGCGTTGGAGGCGGCGGTGTGATCGGTCTTGATCATCGTCGCCAGCTCCTTGACCTGGGCGTTCTGCGACCGCTGCAGGGCGATGTCGGCGGCTTGGATCTCGTACATGTCGCCCATGGCGGCGTTCGGCACATAGGCCGACACCATGTTGGCGCCCATGGTCGCGGCCGAGGTCTGTCCGACCGGACCCGCGGCGGCGTCCTGCACCTTGTCGACGGCTTCCGGGCTCTGTTCCTGGTTGCAGCCGGCGAGCAGGGCGACGCAGGCGACGCCGGCGAGAAGTGGTCTGATCATGGGAATTCCTCCTTGAGTCCCGATGAACCGTAGCCAATGCCAAAGGTTCCCAAGGTCGCCTCGCGCCCGACTTCGGTGTAGAAGCGCCGCCCGATGGACCGCCGCCTCTCGATCGCCCCGATGATGGACTGGACCGACCGGCACTGCCGGGCGTTCCATCGCGCCCTCACGTCCCGGGCCCTGCTCTACACCGAGATGGTCACCGCCCCGGCCGTGATCCACGGCGACCGCGAGCGGCTGCTCGGCTTCGATGCGGTCGAGCATCCGGTGGCGCTGCAGCTCGGCGGCTCCGATGCGGATCAACTGGCCGAGGCGGCGCGCATCGGCGAGGCCTTCGGCTACGACGAGATCAACCTGAATGTCGGCTGCCCGTCCGACCGGGTCCAGTCCGGGCGCTTCGGCGCCTGCCTTATGCGCGAGCCGCCGCTGGTCGCCGACTGCATGGCCGCGATCAAGGGCGCGGTCAGCGTCCCGGCCACGGTGAAATGCCGCATCGGCGTCGACGACCAGGATCCTGAGGTGGCGCTGTTCGAGACCGTCGACGCCTGCGCCGCCGTCGGGATCGACGTCTTCATCGTCCACGCCCGCAAGGCCTGGCTGCAGGGTCTGTCGCCCAAGGAGAACCGCGACGTCCCCCCGCTGGACTACGCCCTGGTGCGCCGGCTGAAGCGGGAGCGGCCCCACCTGTCGATCAGCATCAACGGCGGCATCGCCTCGCTGGACGAGGCCGAGGCGCATCTCGACCCGGGCGACGGCGTACAGCTGGACGGGGTCATGCTGGGCCGCGCCGCCTACCACGAGCCCGCCATCCTCGGCCAAGCCGATCGCCGCCTGTTCGGGGCCGCCACGCCGGATATCGACGCCTTCGAGGCCATCCGGCGCTACCGCCCGTACATGGAGGCCCGGCTGGACGAGGGCGTGCACCTGCCGGCCATGACCCGGCACATGCTGGGGCTGATGCATGGCCGTCCCGGCGCCCGCGCCTTCCGCCGCATCCTCACGGTCGAGGCCGTCCGGCCCGGTGCCGGGATGGAGGTGGTCGACCGGGCCGTCGACGCCGTGCGCGAGGCCGAGGCCCGGACGGAGCTGCGCACCCAGGCCGCCTGACGCGGTTTCGTGATGCAACGGAAACACACCGGTCCCGGTTGTCGCCCGTTTACCCTTTCGCCCGGGAACACAGCGGCGCCGCTTCGCATTCGGCTTGGCAGGAGAGCCCTATGCCGAAAAGCCCGCCGTCCAAGCCCGATCTGCGCCTCGTCCCCGGCGACGCGGAAATCTACGACCTTATGCGCACCCCGGAGACCACCACCGAGCGCGTCAAACGGCTGCAGCTCGAGGCCCGCGCCCTGGCCGTCGAACAGGTCGAGGCGCTCGAGCGGGTGCTGCTGGAGGCCTCCCGCATGGCGAAGGAGATCGCCGACGGCGGCGACGCCTACCCGGTCGGGGCGCGCGAACTGGCGGGGCGGCTGTCCGCCGACCTTCCGGCCAAGGCCGAGACCCTGAAGGCCATCGTCAGCCGCGTCCTCTAGGCGGTCCGCGTCGTCCGGGCCTCCCGGATACGGCGCGCCAGCCGGAATACGACCACCGCCAGCACCAGCAGCACCAGCGGGATGACGATCGGCGCCAGGAAGGCGACGATTACGGTGAAGAAGGCCAGCACGTCCTCGATGAAGGACACCACCGGATTGCCCAGCCCGCCCGTCGTCGCGGTCGATCCGACCCTCACGCCGGTCTGGGCCGCGTTGAAGGCGAGGGCGGCCGGGGCGCCGACGATCAGGCCAGCCACCGCAGCCATGGCCGGATCGACGGCCCAGAACACGCTGCCTGCCGCTATGGCGCCGGCGACGGGCCGGGTGACATAGCCGATCGCGTTCAGGGCGTGATCGATGGCCGGGACCTTGTCGCCGAGGAACTCCGCCGTGGTGGCCACGCCCAGCGCCGCAATGGCCGGCCAAGAGACCAGCCAGTCCATCTGGTCGATCAGGCGCACGCCGAACATCTCGAAGCGCGCCGCCAGCGCCAGCATCAGCAGCGGCAGGAAGGTGCGCAGCCCGGTCGCCGAGGCCAGACCCAGCCCCAGCAGGGCGGGCAGCACCCAGACCTGCATGGGCCCCGTCGCCGCACCCAGCGCCTCCAGATCGACCTCGGGCATCGCCGCCTCCTTGAACCGCACAGCTACAATGCGCGGGAACACCCGGGCGCTCCATCGACTTTCCGGTCATCCCCGAAACAGGAGCCCCGACCATGGACGACCGCTTCGAAAACCGCGCCGACCGCATCGCCGACCAGGAGCGGAAGATTCAGGCGGAGATCGACGCCAGGGCTTCGGAAGGCGGCGGCTCGGAGAAGGAGGGCGCGGTCCAGGCGGGCGCCCGCAAATATCCCGAACCGCCCTTCCCCGAGCAGCACCAGCGCAAACCGGGCGACGAGGCCGCGCTCGACCCGGCGCCGATGTATGACGCGCCGTTCTGGAAGGGTTCGGGCAAGCTGGAGGGGATGGCGGCGATCATCACCGGCGCCGACTCCGGCATCGGCCGAGCCGTGGCAGTCCTGTTCGCCCGCGAGGGCTGCGACGTCGCCATCTGCCACCTCGACGAGGAACGGGACGCCGAGGCTGCGAAGGCCGCGGTGGAGGCCGAGGGCCGCCGCGCTATCGTCCTGAAAGGCGACGCCGCCGATCCCGCCTTCTCGGAAGCGGCGGTGAAGGCGACCCTCGACGCCTTCGGCCGTCTCGATGTCGTGGTGCCCAACGCCGCCTTCCAGGAGCATGTCGAGGCGCTGGAGGACCTGACCCTCGAGCATTTCGACCGTACGCTGAAGACCAACCTCTACGGCTATTTCAACCTGGTGAAGGCGGCGGTTCCGCACATGAAGAGCGGCGGCTCCATCGTCATGACCGGGTCGGTGACCGGCATCATGGGCAATGACAACCTGCTCGACTATTCGATGACCAAGGGCGGCATCCACGCCTTCGCCCGCTCTCTGGGCACGCACCTCGCGCCCAAGGGCATCCGGGTCAACGTCGTCGCGCCGGGTCCGGTCTGGACGCCGCTCAATCCGGCGGACCAGCCGGCGGAGAAGGTCGCGAAATTCGGCTCGCAGACGGTGATGAAGCGTCCGGCCCAGCCCGAGGAGATCGCGCCCGCCTTCGTCTTCTTCGCCTCGCCCCAGTGCTCCAGCTACATCACCGGCGAAATCCTGCCGATCATCGGCGGCTACGGCGGCGGCTGACCGGCGCCGGCCTCAGGCGACCACGTCGTCGTACTGCCGGTTCCGTTTCAGCCAGACCACGGCGTAGCTGCACCGGGGGGCCAGCTTCAGCCCCTCGGCCCGGGCGTGTTCAGCCAGCGATTGCATGAAGGCGCCCGCCGCGCCCGTGCCTCTCAGCGCAGGGTCGGCCTCGACGTGCAGGATGATACGGGTGTCGCCCTGGACGGCGTAGTCCGCATGCACCGTGCGGGTCTGGCCCTCGGGGTCGGTGAAGCCCTGCTCATACCGCTGCTGACCCAGAACGTCGCGGAGGTCAGTCATCTGCAAAGGCTCCCTGCTCGAATGTCGGCCTTCCGACATTGCGGCAACACCAAGGGGCGCCTCTCGTTCCCCGGCGAGCGCCGGTCGCCGGCGATTGGCGCACACCTGTCGCGTCGGCGCCTCAGGGCGCCCGATCGCCCAGCAGCGCGATCAGCCCGAAGATGCTCTTCACGGTGAACCAGACCATCAGCAGGAACAGCGCGCCCCAGAACAGGAACAGGAACGGGATGCCGATCACGATCACCGACAGCGCCAGGCTGATCAGCCACAGGACGGAGAAGACGATCGTCCACATCAAGGTCGACCAGAACAGCCGGATCTGGGCGTCGATGTGCTGCCGCGCGACCCCTGTCGCGCCGCCGCGGGCGACATAGGCCACGACCAGGCCGATCGGCACGAGCAGGGCGACGCTTGGAATCGACAGGATGTAGAGCGCCCAGGTGACAAGCGCCGCGACCTTGCCGTCGTCGGAATGGCCCGACCCGAAGCGGGGGCGCTCCTCGTGAGGCGGGGTGCTCATGGCGCGGCTCCTTCAGATCCACCAGCCGCGGGGATCGGCGATGGGCCGCCCCGCCTTCAGCGCCCAGACGCCGGCGGCCCCGCGAACGACCAGCCACAGGGCGGCGAAGAACATGATCGCCGGGCCGAGGCCGAACGGGGCCATGAAGAAGATCAGGCCGACGGCCGCGGCCACCGCGGCGGTCCACAGGGTCCGCTGCTGGTACACGAAATGGGACAGCGAGAGGGGATCGTCGGGCCCGGCCCGGCCGGTGACCGCAAGCAGGCCGATCACCGCCGACGCGCCCAGCGTCGGGATGGCGAAAAGGATCAGCGCGTAGACCGCGTACAGGCCCATGCCGCCTCCTGGAATGGTCGTCGGTTCGCGTCGCCGGTGACGGGTCGAGAACTCGGGCGAGGGTTCAAAGATGGAAGCTGCCGGTATCGGCGCCGGAGAGGGGGCGGTCATCGCCGGCGGCGGTTCGACAGGCGCCGGTTCCGGGTCGGGCTCGATCGGGATCGAAGCCCCGACGGACGCGATGGGCGTCGGATCGGGCTCAGGCGTCACCGGAACCGGTTCGGCTTCCGGCTCAACCGGGATCGACGCGGCGACGGAAACGGTGAACAGATCCGGTTCAGGATCCGGGCGGGCGGCCGCGCCGGGCTCCGGATCCTCGGGCGTGCGGAGGCGCCCTTGCAGCGACGCGGGCGAGGCGAAGCCGATCAGGTCGTCATGATCGTCCGGGGCTTGCGGATCGCCGGGTTCGGCCATCGGGGGTCCTTCGAGTCCTGGGTCCAGAATGACGGTCAGCCGCGGCGGGCGCAACCGCGGAACGCGCCGGGTCAGCGCGACAGGGTCACTTCGCAGCCGGGAGCGACAGCGCCGTCCAGCGCGCCCGGCTTCTCGATCCGCACCGCGCAGCGGCGCACCCGGGCGTCCGCCAGCATGGCCAGCGCCAGCCGTTCGGCGAAGGTCTCGACCAGGCCGACGTGTCCCTCGGCCGCGATGGCGCGCGCCGCCTCCGCCACGGTCTCATAGTTGATCGTGTCGGCCAGCCGCTCGACCGCCGTGGGCGCCAGCTCAAGGCTGACGTCGATGACCAGCCGCTGCAGCCGCCCCAGTTCGTGGTCGTGCACGCCGATGCCGGCGGCGACCTCCAGCCCGCGCACGAAGACGGTGAGCCCCTCGCGGCGGATGCCCGGGGCGGCGTCGGCGCCCGGGAAGGGCAGGGGAGATGAGGCGGCCACGGGCTACTCCACGATGTCCGGGGTCTGCCAGGCCAGGTGCTGGCCCCCGTCGACGGCGATCATCTGGCCCGTCACCAGCTCCGCGTCCACCAGCCATCGCACCGCCGAGGCCACCGCCTCCGGGCTGCCCGGACGGGCCAGCAGGGTGGCGCGCGCCTCCGCCTCGAACTGCTCGGGCGTTTGGTGGCTCGAGGGCAGGGTCGGGCCCGGGCCCACGCCGTTCACCCGGATGCGCGGCGCCAGCGCCTGCGCCAGGGTTTGCGTCGCCCACCACAGGCCGTTGCGCGACAGGGCGTAGGAGATGAAGCGGGGGTCCGGCTTCAGAACCCGTTGGTCCAGCAGGTTGACGATCGCCGAGCGATCCGGCGCCTGCTCCGCGAACGCCTCGGCCAGCACCACGGGCGCGCGCAGGTTGGTCTCCATGTGCGCGTCCCAGGTCTCGCGCGTCAGCGACCCGACGCGGTCGTCCTCGAACACCGAGGCGTTGTTGACCAGCACCGCCAGCGGCCCGATCGCGGCCACGGCGTCGGGGATCAGCCGCCTGGTCGCGCTCTCGTCGGACAGGTCGGCGCACAGGGTCGCGGCGCGGCGGCCCAGCGCCCGCACCTCATCGGCGACGGACTCGGCCGCCGCGCCGGAGGATCGATAATGAACGACGACGTCGAAGCCGGCCCGCGCCAGCTCCAGACAGATGGCCCGGCCGATGCGCCGCCCCCCGCCGGTGACGAGGGCGGCGCCGTTCCGGACCGCCGGCTCAGTCAACCCGGCCGAACTCGATGAAGTTGATCGCGGCGAGAACGGCCACGAAGCCGACGATGATGAAGAGGGCCAGCATGTGATGCTCCTTGTTGAGCCCGGCAATAAAGCGCCGGGCCCGGCTGTTCAAGACGACGCCAGGCCCTATCGTTCCGCCCATGACAACGTGGCGCACCCGCCTGGAGCCCTTCGTCCGGCCGCTGTTCTTCGCCCATGCCCGGTCCGCTCGCGGCATGACCCTGGGCGTGCGCGGCGTGGTCGTGGACAGCGAGGGCCGCGTCCTGCTGGTCAAGCACACCTATCTGCACGGCTGGTGGCTGCCCGGCGGCGGCGTCGAGCGCGGCCAGTCATGCGAGGAGGCCCTGATCCGCGAAATGCGCGAGGAGGCCGGCGTCATCGTTGAAGGCCGCCCGGCCCTGGTCAGCGTCCACGCCAACGAGCGCCATTTCCGCGGCGACCACGTGCTGGTCTATCGCATCGATCGCTTCACCCTGACTGACCGCACCGCCCACGGCGAGATCGCGGACGTGGGCTGGTTCGACCCCGCCGCCCTGCCGGAAGACACCCACCGCGCGAGCCGGGCGCGGCTGGCCGAGGTTTTCGGCGGTGCGGAGTGCGCGACAAACTGGTAGCCAACCCCGATGAACCCCTCCCTTCTCGCCATGATCGCCGTGGTCCTCGGCGGCGCCGCCACCTCTCTCCAGGCGCCGACCAACGCCAAGCTGATGGGGGCGGTCGGCTCGCCGGTGAACGCCGCCTTCGTGTCGTTCGCGGTCGGGACGGCGGCGCTCGGCATTCTCGCCGTGATCCTGCAGGTGCGCCCGGACATCGCCGCGTCGCGGGCCCTGCCGTGGTACGCCTGGGTCGGCGGGCTGTACGGGGCGATCTTCGTGGTCGCGGCGGCCTGGGGCGTGCCCCGGCTGGGCGTAGCCACCACCATCATCCTGATGGTCGCGGGCCAGCTTCTGCTCAGCGTGGTGCTCGATCATTTCGGGGCCATGGGCATGCCGAAGCAGCCGATCAGCCTCGGCCGCGTCGCCGGCGTCGGCCTCGTGATCGCCGGCGTCCTTATGGTGCGCAAATTCTAGGCCTATATCGGACGGGATGACCGAGGAGACGATTCCCGCCGCCGAGACGCCGCCGCCCTCGCTGGTCGCCGCCGACCTGATCCGCGACGAGGCCCGGCGCGCGCCCGACAAGCCCGGCGTCTACCGCATGTACGGCGAGGACGGGACCTGCCTCTACGTCGGCAAGGCGCGTTCGCTGAGGAAGCGCATCCTCCAGTACGCCCAGGGCCGGTTCCACACCCAGCGCATCGGCCTGATGGTGTCGCTGACCCGCTCGATGGAGCTGGTCGTCACCGCCTCCGAGACCGAGGCCCTGCTGCTCGAATCCAACTTCATCAAGAAGCTCAAGCCGCGCTTCAACGTGGTGCTGCGCGACGACAAGTCGTTCGCCGAGCTGATGATCCGCCGCGACCATCGCGCCCCCCAGGTCCGGAAACACCGCGGGGCCCACACCATCAAGGGCGACTATTTCGGCCCCTTCGCCTCGACCTGGGCGGTCAACCGGACCCTGACGACGCTGCAGAAGGCCTTCCTGCTGCGCTCGTGTTCGGACAGCGTCTACGAGACCCGCACCCGGCCCTGCATGCTGCACCAGATCAAGCGCTGCTCGGCCCCCTGCACCGGCTTGATCTCGCTCGAGGACTACGGCGGTCTGGTCGACGAGGCCGAGGCCTTCCTGCGCGGAAAGTCGCGCGCCGTCATCGGCCGCCTGTCGAAGGAGATGCAGGCGGCGTCGGACGACATGGATTTCGAACAGGCCGCCCGGGTCCGCGACCGTATCCGCGCCCTGTCAGCCATCGCCATGGAGAATTCCGTCAGCGCCGCCGGCGTCGCCGAGGCCGACGTCTTCGCCCTGCACTCCGACGGCGGCCAGGCCTGCGTCCAGGTGTTCTTCTACCGCGCCGGCCAGAACTGGGGCGGCCGCGCCTACTTCCCCCGCGTCGACCGCAGCGACACGGACGCCGAAATCCTCGCCGCCTTCCTCGGCCAGTTCTATGAAGACAAGCCGGTGCCGCGGCAGATTCTCTCCAACGTCGTCCCGCACGAGAAGGAACTGCTGGAAGAGGCCTTTTCGATGAAGGCCAAGACCGTCGACGGCCGCCGCGTGGTCAGCATCGAGCGCCCCGCGCGCGGCGACCGCAAGGCCCTTGTCGACCACGCCCTGACCAACGCCCGCGAGGCGCTGGGCCGCAAGATGGCCGAAAGCTCGGCCCAGGGAAAAATTCTCGAGGAAGTCTGCGAGGCCTTCGGTCTGGAAGGTCGCCCCGAGCGCATCGAGATCTACGACAACGCCCATATCTCGGGGACCAACGCGGTCGGCGGCATGGTCGTGGCCGGGCCGGAGGGCTTCCGCAAGAACCAGTACCGCAAGTTCAACATCCGCGGCGAGGAGCTGACCCCCGGAGACGACTACGGCATGATGCGCGAGGTCATGCGCCGCCGCTTCACCCGGCTGGTCAAGGACGAGGACGAGGGCGAGGAGGTCGAACGGCCCGACCTGCTGCTCATCGACGGCGGCGCCGGCCAACTGGCCGAGGTGCAGGCCGTGCTGGCCGACCTCGGCCTCGACGACATCCTCGCCGTCGGCGTGGCCAAGGGACCGGACCGCGACGCCGGCATGGAGCGCTTCTTCGTGCCGGGCAAGCCGCCCTTCATGCTGCCGCTCAAGTCGCCGGCCCTCTACTACATCCAGCGGCTGCGGGACGAGGCGCACCGCTTCGCCAACGGCGCCCACGCCAAGCGGCGCTCGATGGACATCAAGCGCAATCCGCTCGACGAGATCGAGGGCGTCGGACCCGGCCGCAAGAAGGCCCTGCTGCACGCCTTCGGCTCGGCCAAGGGCGTCTCCCGCGCCAGCGTCGCAGACCTGGTCAAGGTGGAGGGGATCAACCAGCCCCTCGCCGAACGCATCCACGCCTTCTTCCGCAAGAGCTGATCCGGGCCTAGAAGCACCACCATGTCAGACGAATCCGCGAACGCCCTGCTCACTGGCTACCGTCGCTTCCGCGAGCAGCGCTGGCCGCAGGAACGGGCCGAGTACGAATCCCTGGCCAGCGGTCAGAAGCCGCACACCCTCGTGGTCGCCTGTTCCGACAGCCGCGCCGATCCGGCCCTGATCTTCGACGCCGCGCCGGGCGAGCTGTTCGTGGTCCGCAACGTCGCCAACCTGGTGCCGCCCTACCAGCCGGACGGCCAGCTGCACGGCGTTTCGGCGGCGCTGGAGTTCGGCGTCCGGGTCCTGAACGTGTCGCGCATCGTGGTCATGGGCCACGCCTACTGCGGCGGCGTTCACGCCATGCTCAACGGGGCGCCCGAGACCTGCAACGACTTCGTCGCGCCGTGGGTGGCCCAGGCCACCCCCGTGGTCCGGCTGATCTGCGAGAGCTTCCCGGCCGAAGAGACGGAGCGCCTGGCCGAGGAGACCGTGGTGCGCCTGTCGCTGGAGAACCTGCGCACCTTCCCGTGGATCGCCGAGCGCGAGGCGGCGGGCGAGCTGACCCTCACGGGTCTGCATTTCGGCATCGCCGACGGCGTGCTGACGGCGCTCAACGGGCCCGGACGGTTCGAACCGCTCGGCTGACCGCTCGCCTCGCGCATCGAAGCGTGGCACATCGGCGTTGCAGCACGGATGCCAAGCATGACCCCCACCCCCCACGCCAACCCCATCCCCAATATCCTGACGGGCCTGCGACTCGTCGCCGGCGTGGTGATGTTCCTGATCCTCGCGGGCGCTGCGCCGCAGGGCATTCCGGTGCTGTCGGACTATCTGAGTCCCGACGACCAGTTTCGCCTCGGCCGCACCGCCTTCGCCATCTTCGTGGTGGCCGCCTCGACCGACTGGGTCGACGGCTATCTGGCGCGGCGCTGGCACGCGACCACCCGCTGGGGCGCCATCCTCGATCCGATCGCCGACAAGGTGTTGGTCACCGGCGCCATCCTCGGGGTCCTCGCCTGGGGCTCGGTCGCCCAGAGCGCCATTCCCTGCGGCCTGATCCTGTTCCGCGAATTCGCCGTCTCCGCCCTGCGCGAGACCGTGGCCGGCAAGGTCAAGCTGCCGGTCACCCTGCTGGCCAAGTGGAAGACCATGCTGCAGATGATCGCCCTTGGCGCCCTGCAGATCGCCCTGCTGTGGGACGGCTTCGGCTGGCCTCTGGAATGGCAGCCGCATTTCCAGACCTTCGCCTACGTCCTCATCTGGGTCGCGGCGGTCGTCACCCTCTGGACCGGCTGGCAGTATTTCTCGAAGGCCCAGCAGAAGATGCGGCAGCTGTAGGGGGACACGTCTCTTCTCCCTCCCCTTTATGGGGAGGGACAGACCGCGAAGCGGTCAGGGTGGGGCTCGGGCCGTCCCCGGATCAAGCACAGGTTGCTATTCTGCCTCAATCTTGACTTGTGCGCCTTGGCGCGCTGCAATCGCTCATGGACGCGAAGACTCGGTGCCGTGAGATGCGGAAGGCGCTCACACCGCCGGAAGGCCGACTTTGGGCCGTGCTGAAGCGGCTGCGAGCCGAGGGCTTTCACTTCCGACGGCAAGCGCCCTTCCGCGGATATTTCCTCGACTTCGTCTGTCACAGCCGTCGCCTCGTGATCGAAGTCGACGGGCGCATGCACGAGCATCGATTGGAACACGACCGTATTCGAGACGAGGTGCTGGCGCGCGAAGGCTACCGGACGATCCGGATTCCGAACGAGGCGATCCGTGACAACTTCGAAGGCGTCATGGTTCAAATCAGAACGGCGCTTGGATTCGACCCCACCCGTCTCGGCTGCGCCGATCCACCCTCCCCATAAAGGGGAGGGAGACCGCCAGCGTCACTCGCCCCCCATCTCCTCCACCAGACGCTCCATCCCGTAGACATCCCGCAGCGCCGTGGTCACCGCGCCCGTCGTCACGATCACCGACCGGTTGACGTTGCGGTCGTAGCCATAGGCGTTGCGCTGGGTCAGGACGGTGGAGTCGAAATTCGCCCCCAGGATCTCGCCCGCTTCATTGACCACCGGCGAGCCCGACGAGCCGCCGATCGTGTCCGATGACACCGCCATGTCGATCACCGTGTCCGGGTCGATCCGGTCCTTCGCCGCCAGCAGCTTGGGCGCCACGTCGAATGGGGCCGCGCCGGTCGCCCGGTCCCACAGCCCCGCGAAGGTGGTGAAGGCCCCGAACCGCTGGCCGGGCACGTCCGAACCCTCGATCCGGCCGTAGGTCAGCCGCAGCGTCCCCGTCGCATCCGGATAGACCGCGTCGCCATAGGCCGCGAACCGGGCGGCGGCCAGCTGTTCGGAGGCGCGGTTGGTCGGCGCCTCGACCCGCGCCTCCCAGTCCGACCGCACGGCGCGGGTCTCGTCCTGGATCGACAGCAGATACTGGATCATCGGATCATCCGACGCCTCGATCGCCGCCAGTCCGCCTTCCCACAGAGCCCGGCGCACCGCCGGGTCAGCGAGTTTCGTGCCCTCGACCAGCCGCGCCGACAGCCCCTCGGGCGACTCCCGGCCCAGCAGGCCGCGGACGCGCGGATCGTCCACCGTCAGCCATTCGCGCGTCTTGGACAGCCACCACTCCATCCGGATCTGCTCCAGCTCCGGATAAACCGGGCGCTCGGCGAACAGGCCCGTCTGCACGCTGGCCAGACGGCTGTCGGCGTATTCCGGCAGCCGCTCGGCCGACGGCTTGGCCCGCTCCTGCGCGCCCCGAACCAGGGTCCGGGCCCAGTTGAACAGCTGCGAGCCGCCGGCGACGGAGGTGGTGCCCATGCCGGTGCCGCCCTCCAGCAGGGCCATCGGCGCATAGAGTTCGCGCACGGCGGGCTGCACGCCGGCCAGGGTGGTCCACGGGTCGTTGGCCGCGCCGGCGTTGGCGGCCGCATGGCGCTGGCGGAAGTCCGCCTCCTGCGCGGCCTTCATGGCCATGAACTGGGCGTCGGTCAGCGCGCGCATGCGGCCGACGCCGCGCTTGTAGGTGTTCTCGAGACCGACGATCGGGTCCATGGCCTCGAAGGCCTGACGCTCGCCTTCCTCGGAATAGCGGATCAGCCGGCCGCGCAGTTCGGAGGCGATCAGCTGGTCCATCGGCAGCACCACGTCGCGGATGGTCATCAGCTGGTCCTGGGTCAGCAGGCGCTGGGTCGCCCCGGGGCTGCCGGAGACGAACACCGGCGTGCCCTCGACCGGCCGTGAGGCGTTCCATTTGAAGTGGATCGGCGTCTGCGCCGGGGCGTCGTTCTCGTACAGACGGATGAACGCCGCATCGATGGCGAAGCGCGGGAAGCTGAAATTGTCCAGGTCGCCCCCGAAGGTCGCGGCCCGGTCTTCCGGCGCGAAGGCCAGGCGGACGTCGGAGTATTTCTTGTAGGTGTAGAGCTTGAACTGGCCGCCGCGGTACAGGGTCACAACCTGGCAGCGCTTGTTCGGGTCCCCGCCGCAGGCTTCCTGCTCGATGCGACCGGCTTCGGCGTCACGGGCCTGGGTGAAGGCCTGTCCCGACAGCCCCTGGCCGGCCCGCTGCATGCGCTCGGTGACGTCGGCGATGTCGGTCAGGACCTCCGCGCTGGAGCCGGGGCATTTGACCTCGTCCTCGCGGGTGCGCGGGGCGAAACCGGTCTCGGCGTAGTTGATCGCCTGGGTCGACAGGTTGGCCACGCAGGTGGCGACGCAGTGGTTGTTGGTCATCACCAGGCCCTCGCCCGAGACGATGCCCGCCGAACAACCGCCGAACTTGACCGACGACAGCCGCACCCGGTCCAGCCAGGCCTGGTCGATGTTCGTGCCCAGCGCCTGGTTGGCCCGGGCGATGGGGAAGTTGTCGAACGTCCACATCCCCTCGTCGGCCCGGGCGCTCGAGGCGGCGGCGAAGGCGAGGACGGCGGCGGAAGCGGCGAGGGCGGATGAAAGGCGCATGTCTATCTCCTTCCTTCTCCCCCTGCGGGTGGAGAAGGCGTCGGTGGAACCGACGACTGCGACGGGTGGCCCGCGAAGCGGGTCGGATGAGGGGTCTTGCCGACGGATGTCGACGTCGGTCCGACCATGAATGACGAAGGGGTCGCCCGGCAAGACCGGCGCGACCCCTCATCCGTCAGGCTTCGCCTGCTGCCTTCTCCCGCAAGGGGAGAAGAACGCTATTCGACCCCCAGCTCCTCCAGGATGCGCGGGTTCGGATAGACGTTGCGCAGCGCTTCCGTGATCGCCGCCGTCGACACCGACACCGTCCGGTTCAGCTCGCCGTCATAGCCGAAGGCGCCGCCCAGCGAGTGGATGTTGCCGTCGAAGGCGGCGCCGATCACCTCGCCCTCGGCGTTGACCACCGGCGACCCGGAGTTGCCGCCGATGATGTCGTTGGTCGAGACGAAGTCGAAGACGGTCTGCTTGTTCACCTCGCCTTCGTGATCGGCGAAGGCCTGGGCCAGGTTGAACGGCTCCGACCCGGTGGCCCGCTCATACAGGCCGCCGATGTAGGTGAACGGCGGCACGGTCACGCCGCGGTAGCTCCAGCCCTCCACCGCCCCGTAGGACAGACGCAGGCTGAAGGTGGCGTCCGGATACTGGTTGGCGCCGTAGACCGCGAACCGCGCCTGGGCGACCTTTTCCGCCGCGCGCGCGGTCGGGGCGGTGATCTCGGCGGCCCAGCGGTCGCCGATGGCCCGCGCCGCCTGGTCGTTGGCCGCGACGAAGGCCAGCAGCGGGTCGGCGGCCGACAGCTGCTCCACCGTCATGCCCACCGCCTGGCGGCGGAAGGCCGGGTCGGCCAGCTTCGTCCCCGAAATCAGGCGATCCGCCAGCGCCTCGGGGCTCTCGCGGCCCAGCATGGCCTTCACCTGCGGATTGTCGACCGTCAGGTACTCGCGGGTCTTGGACAGCCAGTAGCGCATCCGGATCTCTTCCATGTCGGTCGAGACCGGCGTCTCCTCGCCCATGGCCTCGGCCAGCCGGGCGCGCTGCGCCTCGCTCATGGCCGGGTTCTTGGCGGCGCGGATCAGGGCGCGGGCCCAGGTATACAGCTGCGAGCCGCCGCCCGCCGCCTGCTCGAGCTGCCGGTACGGCAGGTAGAGTTCAGTGGCGACCGTCTGCACGCGCGCCAGATCGGCCCACGGATCGCCGATCTGCTGCACCAGGCTGGGATCGGCCGCGACGCGGGCGCGAAGCTCATCCTCCTCGGCCCGCTTCTTCGCCATGAAGGCCGGGTCGGTCAGCGCGCCCTGCTGGCCGTAGTAGACCTTGAAGCTGTTCTCGAGGCCGAAGATCGGATCGAACGACACCCGCTTGGCCTCGTCGCCGGTCAGCGAATACTCCAGCAGGCGGCCCCGCAGTTCGGAGTTCTGGATCAGGGTGACCGGCAGCTGCTGGTCGCGCAGCCGCTCCAGCTGGCTCATGGTCAGCAGACGCGAGGTCGAGCCCGGGTTGCCGGACACGAAGGTCACGTCGCCCTCCTTCGGGGCTTTCGGATTCCACTTCAGGAAGGTCGGCGTCTCGGCCGGTTTGCCGTCCTCGTAGGCCCGCAGGAAGCCGGCATCGAGGGCGTAGCGCGGGAAGTTGAAATTGTCGGGATCGCCGCCGAAGAAGGCCGCCTGGTTCTCCGGCGCGAACACCAGGCGCACATCGTCGTACTTGCGGAATTTGTGCAGGCTGTACTGGCCGCCGCGGTACAGGCTGATCACCTGGCAGCTGAATTGGGCGTCGCCGGCGCAGGCCTCGTTCTGGATCCTGGCCACTTCGGCCTGGCGCGCCGCATTGAAGGCCGCGCCTTCGAGGCCTTCCCCGGCCGCCTGGACGCGGGCGGTGACATCGGTGATCTCGGTCAGCACCTCGGCCGTCTGGCCGGGACAGCGCACCTCTTCCTCGCGCGTGCGGGCCGTGAAGCCGTTCTTCACATAGTCGCGCTGCGCGTCCGACAGCTCCTGCGAGCAGCCGACCACGCAGTGCCAGTTGGTCAGGATCAGCCCCTCGGGCGAGACGAACGAGGCCGAACAGCCCTGGATGCGCACCGAGGCGAGCCGCAGCCGGTCCAGCCACGCCTGGTCGATGCCGGCGCCGTACTTCTGGTTCACCGCCTGGATGGGGAAGTTGTCGAACGTCCACATGCCCTCGTCGGCCTGGGCGGCGGACGGAGCGGCCATCACGGCCATGGCCCCGGCGACGGCGGCGAGGGAGGCGGTCGCCGAGACGGCGGAACGAAGCGAGCGAAGGATCATGCCGGAAACTCTCCAGAAACCGGCGCGCGCCGGTGCGAATACGCACCCTACCTACCGCCGATGAACGAAGACCGTCCACATGCCCTTAACCCGATTTAACTTGGCCCCAACCAATACCGCCGTCAGATAACACGGAACACCCGGGGGCCCGTTCGTTTCGATGTCGCTTGCACTCTCCACCCTGCTCTATGAGTGGCGCCGCTACATGGCGGCCGTGATGGCGCTCGCGCTGTCCGGACTGCTCGTGCTCGCCATGACCGGGGTGTTCATCGGCATCGGCAAGGGCTTCACCGCCGCCATCGAACGGTCCAGCGCCGACATCTTCATCATGCCGCCCGGCGCGACCGCCCTGTTCAGCGGCCCCATGGGCATGCCGCGCCGTTTCATCCCGCTGGCCTACAACAACCCGGCCGTGATCGAGGTGAAGCCGCTCGACATGAGCGGCGGCAATTTCCAGAACATCAAGGACGTCGACCCGACCGCCACCGCGGCGGACCGGGCCAAGGCCGGGGCCCCGAAACAGCGCAGCGTGCTGGTCAACATCATCGACACGGCCCCGGGCTCGGTGACCATTCCGACCGACTATTCGCAGGAGCTGGTCGACGCCCTGCGCCAGCCCTACGCCGTGGCCATCGACGAGACCGCCCTGACCCCGCTCGGGGTCAAACTGGGCGACCGCGCCCTGTTCAACGGCCAGACGGTCAAGGTGGTCGGCGTCCTGCGCGGCTATCCGAACATGATGCAGCCGACCATCGTCATGTCGCGCGACACCCTGCGCATGCTGGGCCAGGCCGACACCGGCCCGCGCGTCGGTCCCCTGATGGTCAAGATCCGCAACCCCGCCCAGGCCGAGGTCGTGGTGGCCCAGCTGAACGCCCAGGGCGGCGGCCAGTGGAAGGCCTGGACCCGTCAGCAGCTCGCCGACGCCAACGCCGCCGGCATGTTCGAGGAGGGAATCATCGTCATCATCCTGGGCGGCTGCGTGGTGCTCGGCGTCATCATCGGCGTGGCCATCACCTGGCAGACCCTGCGCGGCGCCATCATGGCCAACATCAAGGAGTTCGCCTCCCTGCGCGCCCTTGGCGTCGGCATGGGCTCGCTGCGCCGCATCGTCATGGAGCTCAGCTTCTGGGTCGGCATCGTCGGCACCGGCGCGGCCATCCTGCTGACCTGGCTGCTGTCCCTGTTCGCCATGGCCAACGGGGTGATCATCGCCCTGCCGCCGATCCTGCTGATCGTCGTCGGCGGCGGCCTCGTCCTCATCGCCATGCTGTCCGGCCTTCTGTCGCTCGGCATCCTCAAGAACAGCCAGCCCGCGGACCTGCTGCGATGATGACGACCAAGGTTCAAGGCAAGCACGGCGACTTCGCCATCGAGGCCAAGGGTCTCGTCAAGCGGTTCAAGTCCGGCAAGAGCTTCGTCGAGGTTCTGAAGGGCGTGGACTTCGACGCCCGCCACGGCGACCTGACCATGGTCATGGGGCCGTCCGGCTCGGGCAAGTCGACGCTGATCGCGGCCCTGTCCGGCCTGCTTCGGCCCGAGAACGGCCGGGTCGACACGCTCGACGTCGACGACCTGTGGAAGCTGTCCTCCGGCCGGATCGACCGGTTCCGCCTCGATCACTGCGGCTTCATCTTCCAGGGCTTCAACCTGTTCCCCGCCCTGACCGCCCTGCAGCAGGTCGAGGTGGTGCTCAAATTCCAGGGCCTGTCCAAGGGCGACGCCAAACGCCGCGCCAAACTGGCGCTGGAGGAGGTCGGTCTCGGTCCGCGCCTGCACCAGCGGCCATCGGCGCTCTCCGGCGGCGAGAAGCAGCGCGTGGCCATCGCCCGCGCCCTCGCCAAGGACCCGCAGATCCTGTTCGCAGACGAGCCGACCTCGGCCCTCGACGGCGAGAACGGCCAGGTGGTCATCCGCCTGTTGCGCCGAGCCGCCTCCGAACACGGCGCCGCGGTCATCTGCGTGACCCACGATCCCCGCCTCGAGGCCTGGGCCGACCGGGTCATCCACATCGAGGATGGCGTCATCATCGACGACCAGCGCCGCATTCCCAATCCCGACGCCACCCTGGCCTCGCACTGACCGATCCCAAGGACTGAACGCCCATGCCCCGCATGCCCCGCTTCCTCAAGAACAAGTGGCTCTGGATCGGCCTGATCCTGATCGTCCTCCTCGTGGTCGGCTTCAACTTCATGCAGGCCGGCGCGGCGAAGAAGAAGGCCGAGCTCGACAAGGCGGCCGCCGAGAAGGTCGAGAGCCCCTATGCGGCGATCGCCAACGCCAAGATCGACGTCGAGGGCGGCATCATCCAGATCGCGGCGCGCCGCGGCGGCGTCGTCCGCGAGGTCCTGGTGCAGGAAGGCGACCGCGTCGTCGCCGGGCAGATTCTCGCCCGCCAGGAAGACGACGAGCCTCGCCTCGCCCTGCAAAGCGCCGCCGCCGACGTGGTCCAGGCCGAGAGCCAGCTGCGCCTGATCGAGGTCGATATCCGCGCCGCCCAGCGCGAATACGACCGGCTGCAGCGGCTGGTCGAAACCAATTTCGTCGCCGCCCAGCGCCTCGACCAGGCCCGCGACGCCATCGCCACGGCCCAGGCCCGGCTGGCCTCGCAGCAGGCGGCCGTCCAGACCGCCCGCGCCCGCCGCGACCAGGCCGCCTACAACGTCGAACTGACGGTGATCCGCGCCCCGCAGAGCGGCCGCATCGTGCGCCGCTACGCCAATCCCGGCGCCGGCGCCTCGACCCTGAACGTATCCAACATGTTCGACCTCGAGCCGGACGCGCCCCGCATCGCCCGCGCCGAAATCGTCGAGAGCGACATCCCCAACATCACCCCGGGTCAGGCCGTCGAGATCTCGCCCGAGGGGGATCCGAACAAGGTCTATGTCGGCGCCGTGCTGCGCCGGGCTGCCGTGTTCGGCGCCCGCAAACTGGCCTCGGACGACCCGTCGCAGCGCTCCGACGAGCGCGTCGTCGAGGTGGTCGTCACCGCCGGCGACGCTCCGCTGCTGATCGGTCAGCGGGTGCTGGTGAAGTTCATGAAGCCGGGCCAGACCGCCGGCGCCGCCCGGGCGCCCGCCACCGGCATTCCCGCGACCCGCGCCATGCGCGACCCGGCGAGGGCGGGATAGGACGAAAGAGGCAGCAGGCAGCAGGAATCAGGCAGCAGGCGCTCGGTCCAACACCATCCCTGCTGCCTACTGCCTGCTGCCTGCTGCCTCTCACCTTCCCCTGAACTCCCCCGGCCGCTTCTCCAGCACCGCCGCGACCCCTTCGGCGTGATCCGCCGTCAGATGGGCCAGCGCCTGCATGGCGGCCGTCATCTCCAGCATCTGGTCGAAATTGACGTCCCGCCCCTGGCGCAGCAGCGTCTTGGCCATGCGCAGCGCCTGCGGCCCCTGCGCCGCCACCTTCGCCGCCACGCGCAGCGCCTCGTCCATCAGCGCCTCCGGCGCCACGACATGGTTGACCAGGCCCCAGCGCTCCGCCGTCGCCGCGTCGATCGCCTCGCCGGTGAACAGCATCTCGGCCGCCCGCGCGTAGCCGACGTTCCTCGGCAGCAGCCACGCCCCGCCATCGCCCGGCAACAGCCCCAGCTTCAGGAACGGAACGCCGAAGGTCGCCTCGCTCGACGCCAGCCGGATGTCGGCCAGCCCGGCGATGTCGCAGCCCAGCCCCATGGCCGGCCCGTTCACCGCCGCCACCAGCGGGACCTCCAGCCCGTACAGCGAGCGGACGATCCGATGCACCACCCGGCGGTAACGCTCGCGAATCTCCGCCCCGCCGCCCGCGAACAGGTCGCGCCGGTCGCGCATCGCCTTCAGGTCTCCGCCGGCCGAGAAGGCCCGTCCCGCCCCGGTGATCACCACGCAGCGCACGGCCGGGTCGGCGTTCACCGCCGCGCAGGCCGCCGCGAAGGCGTCTCCGTCCTCGAGGTCGGGCAGGGCGTTCAGCCGCTCGGGCCGCGACAGCGTCCAGATCTCTATCGCGCCGCGTCGTTCCGTCTGGATCAGGGTCATGCGCCAGCAGTGCCCCATCCGGCCGTCGGCGACAATTCCCCACGACCCGCCGACCGGCTACTGATCCCTCATGTCCCTGCCGCCGCCCCCCGGCCCGCCCCGTTCGATCGCGACGCCTTGCGTCAAGGTCTGCATCGTCGACGGCGCCAGCGGCCTGTGCCTCGGCTGCTGGCGCACCCTGTCCGAGATCGGCGGCTGGAGCGGCCTGTCGGACGCCGAACGGGCGCGGATCATGGCCGAGCTGCCCGGAAGAGAGGCAGCAGGCAGCAGGCGGCAGGCAACAGAAGAAGGCTAGACGCCCGCCACCCGCGCCCTTTCCTTTTCTGCCTGCTGCCTGCTGCCTGCTGCCTGCTGCCTGCTGCCTCACTTTTCCCGTTTACCCCCCGCCAACCATCCCTCTTCACCGCATCCCAACGGGGCCGTGCGAGAACAGGCCCATGCGGTTTGACCTGTCCTCCGCGGCCGTCATGGCCTTCGCTGTCGCCTCGGCCCTGACCACGGCCTGGATGATGGATCATGCCGGCTTGCGCGGCCGCGCCTGGGCCGGCGAGCCCGCCGTCTCCACTCCCGCCACCGGCCGGCCGGGCCAGGTGCTCAAGGCCGACGACGGTCACTACTGGGCCGAGGCCGAGATCGAGGGGCGGGCCGTCCGCGTCATGGTCGACACCGGCGCCAGCGTCGTCGCCCTGACGCGCGAGGATGCCGCTCGCCTCGGCCTCAAGCTCACCGCCGCCGACTTCTCAGGCACGGTTGTCACGGCGTCCGGTCCGGTCCGGGCCGCCCCGGTCGAACTCGAAGCCGTGGCCGTCGCAGGCGCCCGCGTCACCGCCGTCCGCGCCCTGGTCGTCGAGCACGGCCTGCCGCACTCCCTGCTGGGCATGAGCTACCTCGGCCGCCTCTCCTCGTTCAGCGCCACCCCGGCGGGCCTGACGCTCCGACCGTAGGCAACAGGCAGCAGGCAACAGGCAGCGGGAGAAGCGAGGGCGTGCGGCGCAAATCTCCCTGCTCCCTGCTGCCTGCTGCCTGCTGCCTGTTGCCTGTTGCCTGCTGCCTCAAACCGCCTTCACCAGCACCATCGCCGCCGCGAGCAGCAGATACAGGGCGAACGCCTTCCTCAGCACCCGCCGGTCCAGCGCATGCGCCAGCTTCGCGCCCCACGGCGCCACCGCCGTGGTCAGCAGCGCCATGACCACCGCGCCCGGCACGTTGACGTAGCCGAGCGAAAGCGGCGGCCGCCCGACCGCGTCCCAGCCGAACAGGACGAACCCCAGCGTCGCCGCCGTCCCGATCGCCACCCCGAAACCGGACGCCGTCGCCACCGCCTGATGGATCGGCCGCCCGCACAGCGTCATCAGCATGCCGCCAAAACTGCCGCCCCCGATCCCCATCATCGCCGACAGCCCCCCGATGGCCGTCCCGAAGCCGCGCCGTCCCCAGCCGGTCGGCAGGGTTCTCGCCAGTGAATACCGCTCGGGCATCAGCCCCATCTGCGCCGCCACCGCGGCCAGGCAGACGCCATAGACGACGGCCAGCCCTTCCATCGAGGTCACGCCCGCGACTCCGGCGCCGACCAGCGCCCCGAACGCCACCCACGGCGTCCACGTCTTCAGCACCGCCTCGTCGACCGCCCCGTGCGTCCGGTGCGCCCGCAGCGACCGCCATGACGTGGCGACGATGGTCAGCAGCGAGGTGCCGATGGCCACATGCAGGTTGCTCTCGCCCCCGACCCCCAGCACCTCGAACGCGTAGAACACCGCCGGCACGATCACCGTGCCCCCGCCGACTCCGAACAGCCCGGCGATCAGGCCTCCGACCAGCCCCGCCGCGGCCAGGGCCGCGAGCAGCATCAGAATCTCGGACAAGGGCAGGGTGGTCATGAGCTCATGCTCTAGCGGAGCCGCACGGGCGAGGGGAGACCCGGGCTCGGCAACCTTCCTCTCCGAACCCCGTTCTCTCCGCTCCAAGGCATTGGCCGGAAAGACCTCTCCCATGACCGCGACCCACACCCTGTCGGCCCTCGCGGCCGGCGCGCTCGCCCTGTCCGCCGCTGGAGCCGCCCAGGCCCAGACCCCCTACACCAGCTACTCGTCCCAGGCCGCCGTGCCGTCCTCGTGCCGAAACGCCGAGCAGCTGGCCAACGGCTACGTCTCCGCCGAATGCCAGACCGAGGGCGGCTTCCGCTGGAGTTCGATCCGCGCCGTCGACTGCCGGTCCGCCATAACCAATCGCAACGGCGTGCTCAGCTGCAGCGGCGCGGCCGCCACGGTCGGCCCGCTCTATCCGGACAACGCCTACGACTCCGGCCAGACCTACGGTCAGCCCCAGACCCAGCCCGGCGACGTCTTCGGCGCCCTGCTGGGCGCCCTGTTCGGGGTGCAGACCGCCGACCAGGGGGATCAGGTGCTCGACGAGGACTGGAGCCGCGGCCGCCGGCCGCTCTACCAGCGCCGCGCCGATCTCGACGCCCGCATCGACGCCGGGGTCCGCGACGGTTCGATCAGCCGCTACGAGGCCGACCGCCTGCGCAACGATTATGAGGCCCTGGTCCAGCTCGAGACCCGCTACGCCGCCGACGGCCGCATGACCACGACCGAACGTCGCGACCTGCGCGACCGCTATCGCGCCCTCTCCCAGCGCGTCGGCGACGAACGCCGTGACGACGACGGCGGCTATGGCTGGCAGCCTCTGGCCGACCAACGCGCCGCCTTCAGCGCACGGGTCGATGTCGCCGTGCGCAACCGCGACCTGACCCGCACCGAAGGATCCCGGCTTCGCGCCGATTTCGACGCCCTCGTCCGGCTTGAGTCCGACTATCGCCGCGACGGCCTCAGCGCCCGCGAACAGCAGGATCTCGCCGCCCGCCTCAACGACCTCGACCGTCGCCTCGGCGACGTGGCCTGGGACGGCGGCTACGGCGCCGACCCCCGCGCCGCCGAGATCGAGGCGCGCATCACCGCCGCCGAGCGCAACGGCTCCCTCAGCCGCACCGAGGCCGCTCGCCTGCGCGACGAACTCCGCGATCTGACCCGCCGCTGGGCGGACCTCGAGGCGCGGGTGGGCGTCCGGCGCTAGACAGGGAAGGGGCGCGGCTAGATCAGCAGCGCCCCCTCGTGCCGCAACAGCCAGCCCTTTCGCTCCAGCCCGCCGCCGAAGCCGACCAGCGCGCCGTCGGCGCCCACGACCCGGTGGCACGCCAGCACCAGCGGAAGCGGATTGCGGTTCAGGGCTGTGCCCGCCGCCTGGGCGGCGCCGGGCTCGCCCGCCCGCCGGGCCATTTCGCCGTAGCTGATGGTGGTCCCCGCCGGCACCCCGGCCAGCGCCCGCCACACCCGCGCCTGGAAGCCGTCGCCGGCGGCGGCCCCGTCCAGCGACCAGGGCGCCCGCGTCAGCGCCTCGCGATCGCCCGCGAAATAGGCCGCGAGCGTCCGCGCCACGCGGGCCGGGGCCTCGCCGTCCGCCAGCGCCGCGGCCGGATACTCGCGCCGCATCGCCTTGATCAGCCCGTCTCCGAACGACACCCCGCGCAGCACGCCGCCCTCGTCGCAGGCCAGCGCCAGCGGTCCGATCGGGCTCTCCAGCCATGACAGGGTCAGGCGCTCCGGGGTCATCTCAGTCCGTCGCCGGCATCAGGTCGTTCAGTTCGCCCCAGCCCAGCGCCCCCTCCATCAGCGGCGCCGACCGCCCGTCCTGCAGGAATCCCCTGGTCAGCGCCGCCGCCCGGCCCAGAGCCGCCCCGACGATGCCCGAGCCGGCGCTCAGCCGCCGCACGCCGAGCCGCTCCAGCGTCGCCGCCTCAGGCAGCCCCGGATAGGCCAGCAGGTTCAGCGGCAGGTCCGTCGCCCTGACCAGATCCGCGATCCCGGCCTCGTCCGTCAGCCCCGGCGCGAACAGCCCGTCCGCCCCCGCCGCCCGGTAGATCGCGCCGCGCCGCGCCGCCTCGGCCACACGCCCCTCCGCCTCGCCGACGCCCCTCAGCCAGACGTCGCAGCGGGCGTTGATGAACAGCTCGCCGCCCACCGCCGCCCGGATCGCCGCGATCTTCGCCGCCAGCAGCTCTGCCGCGCCGCCGCCGTCCTCGATATTGATCCCCTGCGCCCCGGCCTCGACCAGCGTCCGCGCCGCCGCCGCCACCTCGGCCGGGTCGTCGGAATAGCCGCCCTCGAAGTCGACCGAGACCGGCAGCCCCTGCGCCGCCCGCACCACGTCCCGGGTCGCCTGCGCCACCCGCCCGACCGGCAGGGCGTCCCCGTCCGGCCAGCCCAGCGCCCACGCCACCCCGGCGCTCGTCGTGGCGATCGCCTTGGCTCCCAGCGAGCGCATCAAGGCCGCCGAACCCCCGTCCCAGGCGTTGGGCAGGATCAGCAGGCCGCCAAGGGCGTCCTCGGCGTGCAGGTCGCGGAAGGCGGTCATGGGCGGCTCCTCGGATGAACAAATAACATGGGCCCGTCCGCCCGCGCGCGCTCGCGGTTTCCGGACAGCCTCACCGTCCTGCCGCCAGCCTCCTGCCACCATGCTGTCAGCAGCCACCGCCCCGCCCGCGCGTTCACTGGCGAACCGCCCCCTTCGGCCCTAGATTGCGTTCATGAACCGTTCCAGTTCGCCCCCCAAGGGCTCCGCGCCCCGCACCGCCAAGCCGGTCCACATTCCCGGCAAGGTCGCCGAGGCGCCCGCCGCCTTCCTGCGCGACGACGAGGGCAAGCCGCCCCGCATGCCGGTCAAGACCCCGAACCTGCCGATGTTCGCCCCCGTCACCGGCCCGCGCCTGACGCCGGAAGAGGCGCCCGGCGCGCCCAGCGACTGGACCCCGCACCGCCCCGAGCGGCCGGACAACCGCAAGCGGATCCCGTTCCGGCTGGAGACGAAATACTCGCCCGCCGGCGACCAGCCCGCCGCCATCGCCGAACTCGTGGCCACGGCCAAGACGGGCGAACGCGACCAGGTCCTGCTCGGCGTCACCGGCTCGGGCAAGACCTTCACCATGGCCAAGGTCATCGAACAGACCCAGCGCCCGGCCCTGATCCTCGCCCACAACAAGACCCTCGCCGCCCAGCTCTACAGCGAGTTCAAATCCTTCTTCCCGGATAATGCCGTCGAATACTTCGTCTCTTATTACGACTATTATCAACCGGAAGCCTACGTCCCCCGCACCGACACCTATATTGAAAAGGATTCATCAGTAAACGAGCAGATCGACCGGATGCGCCACTCGGCGACGCGGGCGATCCTGGAGCGGGACGATGTGATCGTGGTGGCCAGCGTCAGCTGCATCTACGGCATCGGCTCGGTCGAGACCTATACCGCCATGACCTTCACCCTGAAGGTCGGCGACCAGATCGACGAGGCCAAGCTCCGCGCCGACCTCATCGCCCTGCAGTACAAGCGCAACGACGCCGCCTTCGAGCGCGGCATGTTCCGCAAGCGCGGCGACGTGCTGGAGGTCTTCCCCGTCCACATGGAGGACCGCGCCTGGCGCATCCAGCTGTTCGGCGACGAGCTGGAATCCATCCAGGAGTTCGACCCCCTGACCGGCAAGAAGACCGCCGACCTCGACGAGATCACCGTCTACGCCGCCAGCCACTACGTCACCCCGCGCCCCTCGCTCAACCAGGCCATCACCGGCATCAAGAACGAGCTCAAGGAGACCCTCGACTGGATGGTCGAGAACGGCAAGCTGCTGGAGGCCCAGCGCCTCGAACAGCGGGTGCGCTTCGATCTGGAGATGATGGAGGCCACCGGCTCCTGCGCCGGCATCGAGAACTACTCCCGCTGGCTCACCGGCCGCGCCCCGGGCGAGCCGCCGCCGACCTTCTTCGAATACATCCCCGACAACGCCCTGCTGTTCGTCGACGAGAGCCACGTCACCGTCGGCCAGATCAGCGCCATGTACCGCGGCGACTACCGCCGCAAATCGACCCTGGCCGAGTACGGCTTCCGCCTGCCCAGCGCCATCGACAACCGCCCGCTCAAGTTCGACGAGTGGGACGCCATGCGCCCCCAGACCGTCTTCGTCAGCGCCACCCCCGGTCCGTGGGAGATGGAGCGCACCGGCGGCGTCTTCACCGAACAGGTCATCCGCCCCACCGGCCTGATCGACCCCCCGGTCGAGATCCGCCCGGTCTCCGGCGCGACCCGCAACCAGGTCGACGACGTCATCGACGAGGTGAAACAGGTCGCCCGCGACGGCTACCGCTCCCTCGTCACCGTCCTGACCAAGAAGATGGCCGAGGACCTGACGGAGTACATGCACGAGCAGGGGGTCCGCGTCCGCTACATGCACTCCGACGTCGACACCCTGGAGCGGATCGAGATCCTGCGCGACCTGCGCATGGGCGCCTTCGACGTCCTGATCGGCATCAACCTGCTGCGCGAGGGCCTCGACATCCCCGAGTGCGGCCTGGTCGCCATCCTCGACGCCGACAAGGAGGGCTTCCTGCGCTCCGAGACCTCGCTGATCCAGACCATCGGCCGCGCCGCCCGCAACGTCGACGGCCGCGTCATCCTCTACGCCGACCGCATCACCGGCTCGATGGAGCGCGCCATCGCCGAGACCAACCGCCGCCGCGAAAAGCAGGAGGCCTACAACGCCGCCCACGGCATCACCCCGGAGTCGGTCAAGCGCGACATCCGCGAGATCATGGCCAGCCCCTATGAGTCCCGCGCCCTCGACGCCCTGACCTCGCCGGGCATGAAGGAGGAGTCCAAACCCTTCACCGGCTCCAACTTCCAGGCCGCCCTCAAGGACCTCGAAGGCCGCATGCGCAACGCCGCCGCCAACCTCGAGTTCGAGGAAGCCGCCCGCCTGCGCGACGAGATCAAGCGCATGAAGCTGATGGACCTCGAGTTCGCCAATGAGGCGCTGACGGCCGAGGGGGAGACGGTCGACAAGGCCGCGCCGAAGCGGTGGCGGGCGGATGCGGCGGCGGAGAAGGCGGAGATGTTCCGGAAGGGAAGGTAGGGGGGCAGCGGCGCGGTCTGATGGAGACCGGATATGGCGGGGGCCTAGCGCTTAGCTTATATATGGCTCTGATTTCGAGGAGACCCCCATGAGTTGGTGCGACAAGCTGGCTTCAGTGCCGACAATCGGCGTCAAGCTATCGCCAAGTTTAGTACCGGGTGACTTCCTACTTCGGGCACTGTCTCCACTAATCACGAAATCGATCGGCGAGGACCTTAGCAGCCTCAATATGGAGGAGCACAGTTCGTTCGGCTTAAAATTTGGAACCAACGACGGTTTCAAGTACGGCATTGATCCGCAGAAAGTCTCTGTTGGGTTTGCCCACCGACTCCGTGCGATAGCCGTCAGTGGCGGACCGCCGGTTATGGAGATGCTCTCGCGGCCCATGCCGTTCACGGAACTACTCCCTGAGGTCGGGATGCGATTGCACGATATTGTTCTCGCGATGCCCGATATATCTGACAGAAATCTTCATAGAGTTGGCGTCGTATCAACAACTCATGTTGATGAGAACGATCTGCCGCCGGGAATTGTGAGATTTATCGAATACCAAGAGAAGCCGTGGAACGAACCTCTTAGTCACTATAGCTTCCAGATTGCTGTATCGCTCACCAAGTCGGAAAAGTGGATCGATAAGTGCATTCATACAATAACGAAACCGGACGATCCTGAAAAGTTGATGACATTGCAGTTTGATTGGCAGAGGGAATACGCCGATCCAAAGGCAATCGATGATCGGCAACTGTCCGCCGACTTGAAGCATTGTTCAGAAGCTGCGCTGGAGTACTTCGAGGAATTGGCCGAGGGAGTTAGATTTGATGCGTAGTGCGTTTGCTTCCGCCATCGATTTCCAAGACCGGCGTTCAGATGAGCCCGGAAATTTCAAGGTGCCCGAGAAGGACGCGAGCGAACCATCGGCTGACAGTGTCACCTCGTTGAAAGCTCCGACGTTCGAATACGGCGGCGCATTCGCTGCGAGTTCTCGGCGAGCTGGCCGTATTAATGCTGCGGGTTCGTCCGAAGACGAATTGCGGTCGTTGCTGCTTCAGCGGCAGCATTTGCTGGATAAGAAATTTGAAGGGTCAATGAGCCGGAAGGACGAGATTCGGCTGGAGTACGTCAGGTGGAGTCTGGATCGGATTGAGGACGCAAGACACGGCGAACACCTCGACCGCCTCGAAAGCGCGATAAGCCGCTATGAGGATCTCAAGATGGACATCCAGGCACTCCTTGAGCAGCTCAACCACATCCGCAAGGGCTAATCGTATGGCCGATAATTCGCCGAGCGAAGTTGAGGTGGTTGATTCTTCGGGTGGCGGATTGGTCGTCCGTTCTGAGGTGCCGCCTGGACTCAAATATGGCGATTACAGGCGGTATTTGCGGGCCGATTTTTCGTATTCCTGTGCATACTGTTCCATGTCGGAAGCCGAAGCCCAAGCTATAAGGTTTACTATCGACCACTATGAGCCGCAGGCTAGTCGTCCCGAGCTGAAAGACGACTACATGAACCTCATGTATTGTTGTGACGAGTGCAACGTTCGTAAGGGTGATCGATCTCCGCCCGAGATTGCCAGAGCTGCAGGCTTTAGGTTCTTTAGGCCCGACAATGATAACTTCGGCGAACACTTTGAGAGATCAGGGGTTCGGCTGAATCCAAAGTCGGCCACAGGGGACTATTCGATCAACGCGTTGGACCTCAACCGGCTGAGCCTTCGCCGGTTAAGGGAAATCAGAGCCCGATTGGTTGATTGCGATGCCTTTGTCGATTCTGGAGTGAGGGCGCTCAAGAGTTTTCAGATCGACAAACTCCCAAAACACATCCGAGGTAAGGCGCTCGGATCGATTAGAAAAGCGGACTTCGTTGCGGATCGGCTCGCAAGCGAAATTGAAGCGATATTGTCAAGCTACGCCTCATCGCCACTCTTGGACAAAGATGATCCTCTGTCCCCGCACGCGGAGGAAAGACGCGCGAAACTGGCTCAGATCGAAAGCCTACATCCGGGGCAATGGCGGCGTGCCAGACCTTCTTCGAAAGCGACCCGATCCTAAACGTGAAGCCTTGGCAGTTGGAGCGGCAAATACCCACCTCTGATTGGTAGCGGCGTTCGCCGCCGTTCGGCACGTTCCTCCGAAAAGGAGCGCCCCATGCCGAAGTTCACCATCCTCTCCCGCGTCGACGCCTACGTCGACTACACCACCGAGGTCGAAGCCGACTCCCTCGAGGAGGCCGTCGACCTGGCCTATGACGGCGACCCCTCCATCAAGTGGAAAGAGCAGGGCCTGGTCGAGTTCGACGCCCGCCATGTCGTGGCCCTCGACGCTGACGGCGACGAGATCGAGACCTACTCGCGCGGCAAGGGGTGAAACACCGACTCCCTATTCCGCTCATCCCCGCGAAGGCGGGGACCCAGTCCTGTCCAGCGTGACGCCGGCGTTTCAGGACCGGCGGCGGGGCTGAACCGGGCTGTCCATCACCCAAAGCACTGGGTCCCCGCCTTCGCGGGGATGAGCGGTTTGATGGGTGATCATCCACCCGCTACGGTGGGCGGATGGGGAGCGATACCAACCACAAGTGGGAACCATCCCGGCCCGTCCCCCGGCGGGCGGCCTAGGCCGTGCCGATCTCCGTCCGCCATGTGGAGGAGGCGCTGCGCCAGCTGGGCGGCGAGGCGCAGATCGGCGACATTCTGGCCAAGGTGCTGGAGATCGCGCCGCCGCCGCACAGCCCGAATGCGCGCAACATCATCCGTGGCCGCCTCTATCAGTTCTCCTCGCAGACGACCGCCTATGTGGAGGGCACGCCGGACCTGTTTGAAAGCGTCGACGGTCTTGAGGCGAAGTCAGGACGCTGGCGCCTCAAGGGCCACCCCGCTGCGGCCGACGATCCAGACGCCGTGCTGGAGGACACCGAGGCGGAGATCGAGGCGGCCGAGGGCCGCCGCCGGCTGCGCGTCCATCTGAGCCGGGAACGGTCCAGGAAGCTGATCAACGCCTTCAAAGCTTCGCTGGCCAGCTTCGCGTGCGAGGCCTGCGGGACCGATATGGGCGAGGCCTACGGGCCGCTTGGCGAAGGCTACATCGAGGCGCATCACCGGGTGCCGGTGGCGAGCCTCAAGGACGGCGACAAGACCAAGCTGTCCGATCTCGCCGCCCTCTGCCCCAACTGCCACCGGATGATCCATCGCAACGACCTGATGTCGGTCGAAGACTTGGCAGCGCACATGCGTGCGCGTCGCCCGTCGTTCGCCATCGCGGCGGAGCCGGGCAGAGGCAAGTGGCGGCACGACCCACCCGCCGAAGGCGACTGACCCTTCTCCCGACGGGAGAAGGTGGCGGGGCGGAGCCCCGTCGGATGAGGGTCGGCTGGTGGGGGACGCCCCCTCACTTCCCGCCCGTCGCCCCCTCCTTCGCCGGGAAGGCGACGTCCCTCGCCACGTCTACGGTGTCGAGGAAGGTCTCGAATACCCCGCGCATGCGGCCGCGCGTCATGCCGGCCAGATAGTCCATGCGCCAGACCTTGAGGTCCGACCCGATGGCCATGTCGGACAGCCAGACGACGCCGATCTCATGCTCCTTCGCCTGCGCCTCGGCCTCGCTGTCGAACTCGAACCAGACGTGCATCTCGAACTCGGCGCAGCGCTTGGCCTCGCCCTCGCCGGTGCAGCTCCAGCCCTCGAAATAGACGGGCGGGCCGTCCGGGTAGACGATCTGGAGCCGGTACTCGTTGTTGTCGAGGTGTTCGACCTCGCCCGGCGCGCCGCCGGTCTCGACCCCGAGCGCGCGGACCTCGGCGACGCTCAGCGTCGTCAGCGGCTTGTCCGACGCGACCTGAGCCCCCGCCGCGCCGCCGCCGGCCATCAGGGCCATGCCCGCGACCATGCCCGCCAGTCTCCGCATCCGCCCCTCCGTGAGTCCGCCCGGGGGACTGATAGCAGAAGCCGACCCTGCCAACCCATACCCTGCCGTCCCGTCCAACCCCTGCCGCTGCCCGGTCCTCCCGCACACCCTTACGTCCGATTCCGACGCCTCCGGCCCCTAGAATTCGCACATGACCGAACAGGGGACTCGCACATGAACGCCCGCCTGCCGCACATCCGTTACGTCACCGCCAGCCCCGAGACCTGGAGCCTGATCCGCGGGGCCTATCTTTCGGGTCTGTCCGCCCCGACCGTCGCCGCGCGCTTCGGCGTGTCGGAGACCGCCCTGCGCCGCCGCGCCCGCCGCGAGGGCTGGACCAAGCGCGACTTCGCCGCCCGCGCGACACCGTGGCCGCTGGGCCGCACCCCGCCGATGGGCGCCCCTGGGGGCCCCGCCGGCGTCCTGGCCGCGCCGGGCCTGCCGCCCGATCCCGACGCGCCGCTGACCGAGGACGACGTCGTCGCCGCCTGGTCGTCGCCGATCCAGATTCGCCCCAACGACCTGGCCCGGCGCACCCTCGCCGCCGCCGCCGAGGCGGTGAAGGGCGGTCGCGGGCTGACGGCGCTGCGGCTGGCCCGGGCGGCGTCCGAGATCGCCCGCCTCGACGCCCTGTTCGAATGGGTCGAATACGATCCCGCCGAGCAGGAGCGCGACCGCGAGGCCGGCCACGAACTGACCCGCCGCTGGGTGCGCGAGCGCGCCCTGCGCCTCGCCGAGGACCTCGCCGCCGGCCGCCCCCTGCCGCCCGAATACGCCGACCTCGGCCCCCGCGAGGACGACGATCCGGGTGCGGGAGTGTCGCAATGACCGGGTTTCGCGATTTTCGGATGACAGGGCCATCCCGCTGCCTTTCCCTCCCCGTCCGGGGGAGGGTGGCCGCGCAGCGGCCGGGTGGGGGCGGCTCGGCGAGACAGGCGCCGACGCTCGCCTCGCCCGGCCCTCCCCACCCGGCGTCGCCTTCGGCTCCGCCACCCTCCCCGGGGCGGGGAGGGAGAGACGGCGGGAACCCCACGCCCCCGCCCCCGGTTGCCCTTGCGACCCTCAACCCTCGCAAAGGAACCCCCGCCATGTCCGTCGTCGACAAGGTTCTCGGCAAGATCACCCCCATGCCGAACGAGCAGAAACGCGCCGAGGCCACCGCCAACGCCCGCGCCGTGGCCAGCACCGGCGGCTGGCTGTGGATGGTGCTCGATCACCACGACGCCATCCGCGCCCGCTTCGCCGCCTGCCGCGACGCCGAGTCGGCCGAGGACCGCGTCGCCGCCATGAAGGAGCTGGCGGTGATGCTCAACGCCCACTCCGCGGCCGAGGAGGTGGTGCTGTATCCGGCTCTCGCCCAGGCCGGCGAGAAGATGCACGCCGGCCACGCCTACAGCGAGCAGACCACGGCCAAGATGCAGATGGCGGAGTGGGAGAACATCGCCCCCTCGACGCCCGAGTGGAAGGACAAGCTGGCCCACATCGAGGGCGCGGTGCTGACCCATATGTACGAGGAGGAGTCGAGCTGGTTCCTGCACCTCAAGGACAAGGCCGACCGGCACGAGCATCTGACCGACCGCTACCGCGAGGAGTTCGAGCGCTATTGCGGGACCGGGACGTGAGCCGGGGAGGGACGCCATGACCCAGACGCCGCTGCAGGCCGGGGAGGCGGCCGGTACCGTGGCCGCCGGCGCCGACCTGTCGGAGCTGGATCCGACGGCGCGGGGGGTGCGCGAGGGGCCGCGGGGCCTGCGCGCCCCCGGCGCCTGGGCCGTCCTCGCCCTGCTCCCCGCCGCCGTCATGCTGCTGAGGGGGCGCCGGCGCTGATGGACGGGAGGGGGGCGATCATGGGGGAGACGAGCGGCGGGGCGGCGGCCTATAGGGCGGGAATGTTCACGCCGCGCCTCCAGGCCCTGCTCGTCCTCGTCGCCTCGGCGGCGGTGCTGGGCCTCGCCCCGATCCTCGTGCGGCTGGCCGATACGGGGCCGGCGGCGGCGGGGTTCTGGCGCTTCGCCTTCGCCCTGCCGTGGCTGCTGCTGATGGTGCTGCGGCCGGGGCAGGCGGCCGGCGAGCGCGGCCCGGGGCGGCCGTCGATGCTGATGGCCCTGGCGGCGCTGTTCTTCGTGCTCGACCTGGCCTTCTGGCACTATTCCATCGCCTTCACCTCGGTGGCCAACGCCACCACCCTGACCAACCTGACGCCGGTGGTGGTCACCGCCGTGGCCTGGCTGGCCTTCCGCGAGCGGCCGAAGGCGCTGTTCCTGCTGGCCCTGGCGGTGGCGCTGGCCGGGGCGTGGACGATGTCGGCGGGGGCGGACGGACGGCAGGGGCCGGACCCGCGGCTGGGCGACGCCTTCGCGGCCGTCACGGCGCTCTGGTACGCCGGCTATTTCCTGACCGTGAAGGTGCTGCGCGGGCGGGTCTCGGCCGGGCGGATCATGCTGTGGTCGACGGCGCTGGGCCTGCCGCTGCTGCTGGCGGTGTCGGCGGCGCTGGGCGAGCCGCTCCTGCCCGGCTCGACGACGGGCTGGCTGGCCTGCGCCGGTCTGGGGCTGGTGCATGTGGCCGGGCAGGGCGGCGTGGCCTGGGCGCTCGGCCGCCTGCCCGCGGCCCTGACGGCGGTGACCGTGCTGATCCAGCCGGTGGTCGCCGCGGTGCTGGGCTGGTGGCTGTTCGCCGAGACCATGACCCCGGCCCAGCTGCTGGGCGGCGCGGCGGTCCTGGCCGGGGTGGTGCTGGCGCAGATGTCGGCCAGACACAGAAAGGGCGCGGAAGCCGTGGCCGCCGCGCCCGTCCCATAGAATGGAGGTGTGTCAGCTCAGAGGAGCTTGAGCTCCACCGCCGAGGTCTTGCCGCGCTGGGATTCCAGCTCGTATTCGACCTTGGCGTTCTCATCGAGGCCTTGCAGGCCCGCCTTCTGGACGGCCGTGACGTGAACGAACACGTCCTGACCGCCGCCATCGGGCTGGATGAAGCCGTAGCCCTTGGTGGGGTTGAACCACTTGACCGTGCCGGTCGCCATGTCTGCGTCTCCGTAAACGCGCTTTCCAGGCAGGCGCCCGTCATGGGGTCGCCCGTCAGCCCATCTGGACAAGCTCGTTCAGGCGAAGGAGCGCTGCACGGGGTTGGAAGCCGCGCCAAATCCGGACTGCGACGACTTTCTCTCGCGAAAAAGCGGGGCCGGTCAACCGCAAACCGATTCGGCGGTCCGGCGAACAGGGTTACCGGCGCTCAGGCGCACAGGCCCCGCTCCGCCCCGTCGAGATGCAGGTGGTCCCGGTGCGCCTCGTTGTACTCCGGGGTCAGCACGGTGGAGAACACCCGGCAGGCCCCGTCGCGGATGCGCTTCAGGAAGCTGCGCCCCTCGGCGCCGTGCCCGCCCTCGCCGCTCCAGTCGTTGGCCACCGAGACCGTGCGGCCGTCCTCCAGCGTCACTCCGGCGATGTCCAGCGCATTGGCCCGCGCATGCTCCGAGGGGCGGACGTTGACGTCGGTCTGGCCGTACAGCCGGCGGCAGGAATAGGAGCCGTAGTTCTCGACCCGCGCCACCCTCGATCCAAACGTCTGCTCCGCCGCCGGCTGCAGCACCTGCCGGTCCCAGATCACGTAGCGCACCGCCAGCGGGCACTGCATGACCAGCCCGCCCGGCGCCAGCGGCGTCACCGCCCCGCCGGTGATCCGGACCGCCCCGCGGACGACGCAGAAGCCGCCGTCGTCCCGGTCCTCGGCCCGTTCGACCGTGACGCCGGCCTCGCGCAGCACCTGGATGCAGGCGTCGGTGACGGCCTTGACCTCCTCCGGCGCGGCGGTGCGGGCCAGCTCGAAATCGGCCACCTTGGCGGCCGTCGCCTGGCCGATCGGATGGCTCAGATCCAGCGGCTTCCACGGCAGGTCCTGCTCCGGCGCGAAGGCGTTGAGCAGGGCGAAGGCCGCGCACAGCCCCAGTCCGGCCTCCCACAGCAGGTTCCAGAAGTCGGCGAAGTCGCGATCCATCCGCTCAGCCCGGCTCCGGCCGGGACAGGCGCCGGACCATGGCGCGGATCGCCGGACCGCCGCGGCTCGTCTCGTTGCTCAGGGCGAGATAGCCGACGCCCCCTGCCGGATCGAGCACGGCGATGGCGTGCCACAGGGTGTTGGAGCCCTCGTGCAGCAGCACCGGCCCGGCGGCCCAATCCATCCGTTCGACGGCCCAGCCCAGCGCATAGGCCCGACCGGCGCCGACGCCGGGCGTGGTCAGCCTCTCCACCGTCGCCGGCGTCAGCACCTCGCCGCCCCGGGTCAGGAACAGACCCAGGAAACGGGCGTAGTCGGGCAGGCTCATGTGCGCGGTCCCGGCCGGGCCCATCAGCGGCGGATTGTCCGGGTTCAGGACGGGGTCGAGAGGCGTCATGACGGGGCCGAGCGTCTGGTGGCCCCAGGGCTGATCCCCGCTTGGCGCGCCGAATCCGCCGGTGCTGATGCCAAGAGGCCCGAACAGCTCGGCCTGCATCGCCGCTTCCCACGGCGCGCCGCTGATCCGCTCGATGGCCGCGCCGGCGAGGACGAAGTTGATATTGGCGTAGGCGAAGGTCCCGGCGGTCCCGCCGGGCGCGGCGGTCAGCGCCGCGCGCACCCGGTCCAGCCGCTGCTCGACCAGCGGCCGGGCGTCGCCGCGGGCCGCCGAGAGCACCTCGCGCGACAGCAGGTCCTCGTCGCGCAGACCCGCGCGGTGTGACATCAGCTGATCGACCGTCACGCCCATCCAGGCCGGATGGACGGTGATCTCCGGAAAGATGTCCGTCATCGGCCGGTTCCACCGGCTCAGACCGCGGTCGACAAGCCGGCCATAGACCGCCGCGGTCATCGCCTTGGTGTTGGAGCCGAGGTGCCAGCGGTCCTGCAGGGTGGCGGCGTCGGCCGAGCCGCGGCGGCGTACGCCCCGCACCCCGGACCAGCGCAGACCGTCGCGGCCGATGATCCCCGCCGCAAGCGCCGGCGGGGCATCGTCCTCGAAAACCGCATCCAGAACAGCGTCGGGCGTCTCCCGGGCCCATGCGGGGCGAGCCGCGCCGGCCATAGCCGTCGCGCCGATCAGCCCCATCGCGCGCCGTCTGTTCATGGTCCGCTCCCGCGTCTCCGGTCCGACAGGCTTGCCCGAGCCGGGCCGCCCGCTCAAGGTCCGGGAGAGCGATCGCAGGTGGAGCCGCCCGATCAGAAGCCCAGCTCGGCCCTCAGGGTGGCGGGGCTGACCCCGTCCGCCCTCAACTGGGCCAGGGTGACCGAACCGTCCCGCTTGGCGAACCGCCGGCCGTCCGCGCCGGTCAGCAGGCGGTGGTGGCGATAGAGCGGCGTCGGCCAGCCCATCAGCGCCTGCAACAGGACCTGGATGTGCGTCGCCTCGAACAGATCCTCGCCGCGGATCACATGGGTCACCCCCTGCAGGTCATCGTCATGGGTGACGGCGACGTGATAGGCGGTTCCCGCGTCCTTGCGCGCCACCACCACGTCGCCCGCCGTCTCCGGCCGGGCCCGGATCAGGCCGCGTTCGCCGCCAGGACCTTGGCCCTCCTCCACGAAGGCGAGCGCTTCCCAGGCGCGTCCGCCCAGAACTTCCCGCGCCCCGTCCAGCGACAGCCGCCAGGCGAAAGGGCGCCCCTCGGCCAGCAGGGAGGCCTCCTCGTCGGCGGAGTGCGGGCCCGGCCGCACCGCTTCGGCGGCGCCGTGCGGGGCGTCGCCGATCGCGTCGAGGATGTCCTTGCGGGTGCGGAAGCAGCGGTAGAGCAGCCCGCGGCGGTTCAGCACGTCGACCACCCCCGCGTACTCGGTCAGATGATCCGACTGCCGCCGCACTGGGGCTTCCCAGTCCAGACCCAGCCACGTCAGGTCCTTGAGAATGCCCTCCTCGAACTCGGGCCGACATCGCGTCGGGTCGATGTCCTCGATGCGCAGGATGAAGCGGCCGCCCGCGTCCCGCGCCGCCCGCCACGCCGTCAGCGCCGAGAAGGCATGGCCCTTGTGCAGCCGGCCGGTCGGCGAGGGGGCGAAGCGGGTGACGAACATCGGAACAGGATAGCGGGAAGCGGACGCGATCACAGGGGTGCGCTTGCCGCGGCCGGGGCCGCCGCTACGGTCGTCCCATGCAAACCCCCTACTGGCTGGACGATATCGAGGCCGCGCGCCGGAAGATCGTCGAACTCGACCCGTCGATGGCGCGGGCCCACGCCCAGACCCCCGCCTTCGAATGGCGCCGGCGCATCGGCGGGTTCGAGGGGCTGTTCCACATGATCGTCGATCAGCAGGTCTCGCTCGCCTCGGCCGCGGCCATCTGGGCGCGAGTCGAAGCCGGACTGGGAGGCGAGGTGACGCCGGCGCGCACGCTGGCCACCGACGTCGAGACCCTGCGGACGTTCGGCCTGTCCATCCAGAAGGCCGCCTACGGCCACGAGATCGCCCGCGCCAACGTCGAGGGCCGCATCGATTTCGATCATCTGGAGCGGCTGTCGGACGAGGAGGCCATCGCCCGGCTGACCGCCATCAAGGGCGTCGGCAAATGGACGGCCGAGACCTTCCTCATGTTCTGCGAGGGCCGGCGGGACGTCTTCCCGGCCGGCGACATCGCCCTGCAGGAGGCGATGCGCTGGGCCGACGGGGCGGCGCTGCGCCCGCGCGAGAAGGAGGCCTACGCCCGCGCCGAAATCTGGCGGCCGCACCGCAGCGTTGCGGCGCATCTGTTATGGGGATGGTATGGAGCGGTGAAGCGCGGCGAGGTCGCGCTGGAGGACCCGGCCGCTTGAACCCCATCGTCGATCCCAATCTCGCCACGCCCGAAACGGTTCTCGGCGCGCTGGACTTCGCCGGCGTGGCGGTGTTCGCGGCGACAGGTGCGCTGGCGGCGGCGCGCGAGCGGCATGACCTGGTCACCTTCGCCTTCTTCGGCGCCATAACCGGCGTCGGCGGCGGCACCCTGCGCGACCTGCTGATCGGGGCTCCGGTGTTCTGGGTCGGCGACTGGCGCTACATCGCCGTCTGCGTCGCGGCCTCCATGGCCGTGTGGATCGTCGGAGCCCGCCCCTGGCGGTTCCGGGCCCTGCTGTGGCTCGACGCGATCGGCCTCGCCGCCTATGGCGTGTTCGGCGCGGCCAAGGCCGAAATCTTCGGCGTGGCGCCGCTGATCTGCATCGTCATGGGGGCGCTGACCGCCTGTTTCGGCGGCATCGTCCGGGACCTTCTGGCCGGCCAGCCGTCGATCCTGCTCAGGCGCGAGATCACCGTCTCCGCCGCCCTGCTGGCCGCGACCATCTATGTGGTCGCCCGTTTCGCCGGGCTGGAAGCCTGGCCGGCGGCCCTGATCGCCGCCCCCTGCGGCTTCGCCCTGCGCGCCGGGGCCCTCGTCTGGGGGTGGAGTTTGCCGGCCTTCCCGGGAGCCGCCACCCGCGGCTAGGCGTTGTGCAACGGTCGCCCGGCCGTCATCGCCAAGCTGTCGAATCAGGCGTAGGATTCGGGCACAGCCAGGGAAGGAGACGTGTCTTCAGTCCGGTCGCGTCGATAAACCTCATCCGCAGGGCGGGGGCCTGATGCAGGTCCTGAGCCGCCCTCCGTCCGGCTGGCCCGCGCTGGTGCTCAACGCCGACTTCCGGCCGCTGTCCTACTACCCGCTGTCGATCTGGCCGTGGGAGGAGGTGGTCAAGGCGGTGTACCAGGACCGCGTCGACGTGGTCTCGACCTATGACAAGGTCGTGCGCAGCCCCTCGATGGAGATCGTCCTGCCCAGCGTGATCGCGCTGAAGAACTACGTCGACCAGGACCGCCAGCCCGCCTTCACCCGCTTCAATGTCTTCCTGCGCGACGGCTTCGCCTGCCAGTACTGCAACGCGACCACCGAACTGACCTTCGACCACGTCATCCCGCGCAGCCGGGGCGGGCGCACGACGTGGGAGAACATCGTCGCCGCCTGCAGTCCCTGCAACCTGAAGAAGGGCGGCCGCACGCCGCAGCAGGCCGGCATGCCGATGCGCCGCGCCCCGCACCGGCCCAGCGCCTGGCAGCTGCAGGAGTTCGGACGCCGCTTCCCGCCGCACTACCTGCACCAGAGCTGGCTCGACTACCTCTACTGGGACATCGAACTGGAGCCCTGACGCGCGGAACCGGGACGCCGCGCCGCGGTTGGTCCCGGGTTCCTCCAGGGAGACGGACGATGCGGCTCGGCACGATGGCCATAATCGTGGTGGCGGCGGTGGCGCTCAGCGTCGCCGTTTACTACGCGACCGGCGGGCACTTCGTCTTCTTCGCCCTGCCGCTGTTGTTCGGCCTGCCCCTTCTTGGTCGGCGGCGGCGGTGACCCGGTCCGGGATACTCCTGATACGGGAACACTCGACGCCTCCCCAGGTTTAGCCGGCAGTCAAACGGGAGAGACGCCATGAGGAAGACGCTTGCGGCCGTAGCGGCCGGATGTCTGTTGATCGCCGGCCAAGCGGCGGCGGCCGGACAGACCGTCACCCGGGTCGGAGACCGGGTCGGCGCCAAGGCGGCGGGTTCCAGCGAATTCCACGGGATCCCCGTAATCGGCCTCGTCGCCCTCGCAGGCGTGATCGTGGCGGCGGTGGTTGTCGTCTCGGACGACGCGTCCGAGAGCGATTGATTTTCCTCCTGCCTGACCGATTGACGAACCCGTGGGGCCGGTTCAGTCCGGCCCCATGAAAATCCATGTCCGCGCCGACCTGGTCTACCGCTTCGATCCGCCCACGGACGCGATCTACAAGATCCAGGTCGCCCACTGGCCGGGTCAGACCATCCTCGAGGAGCGGCTGACGGCCACGCCGGCCGTGGCCTTCGCCGAGGACCGGGACGAGGAGTTCGGGGCGCGGACCCTGCGCGGCCACCTGTCCGGCGACGTCGCCCTGACCTATGAGGCGGTGGTCGACAACGGCACGCTCAAGGGCCTGCCGCCGGTCACCGTCCAGCACGACTGGGGCGACCTGCCGGCCGAGGTGCTGCCCTATCTGAACCCGAGCCGCTACTGCCCGTCCGACCAGTTCGGCCGCTTCGTCGAACGCACCTTCGGCGGCACGGTCGGCGGCGACAGGGTGCTGAAGATCCTCGACTGGATTCAGGATGAGATCGACTATGAGCCCGGCGTGTCGGACAGCGAGACCACCGCCGCCCGGACCTTCATCGACCGGGCCGGCGTGTGCCGCGACTTCACCCACATGGGCATCACCCTGTGCCGCGCCTCAGGCATCCCGGCGCGGGCCGTCAGCGCCTATGCCCATCAGCTGACGCCGCCGGACTTCCACGCCATCTTCGAGGTCTGGCTGTCGGACGGCTGGTGGCTGGTCGATCCGACGGGCCTCGCCCCGGTCGAGGGTCTGGTGCGCATAGCCTGCGGCCGCGACGCCGCCGACATCGCCTTCCTCACCACCCAAGGGCGCTGCGAACTGGTCCGCCAGTCGGTGACGGCCGAGGCGGTCTAGTCCCCGGCGCCGCCTGCCGCCTTCCAGGCCTCGATGAACTCCAGCCGGCGCAGCACCTTGTTGTCGGGGTCGATCAGCACCTGGGCCTCCGCCGGCGCCGCGATCCGGCCGCGGCCGCCGGTCATCGCCACGGTCTGGCGGCGGCCGTCGATCTCCACCTCGACCGGCATCGGGAAGGCCGCACCGTCCCCCGTGACCCATTCCAGGGTCAGTTCGCCGTCGGTGCGGGTCTGGCGCAGATCGGGCAGGGCGGCCTGGTACAGATAGCCGCGGAAGAACCAGGTCAGGTCGCGGCCAGTCTCCTCGTTGACGATGGCCAGGAACTCCTGCGTCGTGCCGTAGCGCGGCCGGAATTCGCCCGGGCGCGGCGTCGCCGTGCCGTAGACCAGCCGGGTCACCGAGCGGAAGAAGGGCTCGTCGCCGATCAGCATGCGCAGGCTGTGCGCGATCTGCGAGCCCTTGTTGTAGATGTCCAGGCCCGGGCCCGTGTCGCCCTGGTAGACCTCGTCCTCCGACTTCTCCTCGCCGGAAACCACCGGGAATTTGTTGATCAGCTCACGCCGCTGCTCCAGCAGCGAGGCCTGCATGAACATCTCGCCGTGCAGCCAGCGGTCGTAGAGCGGCTGCATATAGCTGCCCAGGCCCTCGTGCAGCCACATGTCGTCGGCGTTGCGGTTGGTCAGCTGGTTGCCGAACCACTCGTGCGACAGCTCGTGGTGCAGCAGCCAGTCGAAGCCGCGGCCGTCCAGCTTGTACTCGTTGCCGTAGGCGTTGATCGTCTGATGCTCCATGCCCAGGTGCGGCGTCTCGACCACGCCCATCTTCTCGTCGCCGAAGGGATAGGGGCCCACGGTCGCCTCGTAGAAGTCCAGCATCGGCTTGATCTCGTCGAACAGCGCCTGGGCCTGGGCCGGATCGTCCGATCTCAGATGCCAGTATTGGATCGGATAGCTGTTGCCGAAGCGGCTCTCGTAGGTATCGGCGATCTCGACGTAGGGCCCAATGTTCAGGGCGATCGCGTAGGTGTTCGGATTGGCCGCCGACCAGTTCCAGGTCGTCCAGCCGTCGCCGTGGTCGACGGTCCCGAGGAACCGCCCGTTCGATGGCGCCGAGAGATTGGACGGCACGGTGATGTGCAGATCGACCCGGCCCGGCTCGGCCAGGGGGTGATCGATGCAGGGCCAGAACAGGTCGCAACCTTCGGGCTGGACGGCGGTGGCGATCCACGGCTCGCCCGACGGGGCGGTCGACCAGACGAAGCCGCCGTCCCACGGCGCGCGCGGAGCGACGCGCGGCTGGCCGGCATAGGCGATGCGCAGCTGGGCGGTGTCGCCGGCGGCCATGGCGTCGCTCAGCTCGACCGTCATCCGGCCTTCGGGATTGGACCAGCGGCCGGCGGGGACGGGGACGCCGTTCACTGCGACTTCCGAGACCGTCAGCAGGGTGTCCAGTTCGACCACCAGCCGCGACACCGGGGCGGTGGCGGTGAAATCGAGCACGGCGACGGCGTCGATCGCCTTGTCGTCCGGGATCACCTTGATCGACAGGTCGGCCTTGTCGAGCCGCACCGCCAGCTGCTCCGGCGCGCGCGGCTGATCGGTGCCGAGGGTGAAGGCCGTCGATTCCCGGGCCTGCACGACCTGGGCGGGCGAGGCGGGCTCGGGCTCGACCCAGGCCGGCGACTCCGTGGTCATGGCCATGTCGCCGGGAGAGGCGGCGCAGGCGGCGACGGCGAGCAGGGAGACGCCCATCAGGGCGGCGCGGCAGGCGATCTTGGTCACGGAGGACTCCCGACGTTGGACCCGCCCAGCCTAGAGGCCCGCGCGGGCCGCGCAACCCGAAGCTTCAGCGCCCGCCGCCGCACCGCGGGCAAAGAAAAAGGCCGGCGTTTCCGCCGGCCTCTTCAAATCGTGTCCTCGTCGCCGATCAGGCGGCGGCTTGCTCGGCCAGCTTGGCCTTGACCTGGCGCTTGATGCGCTGGGCCGCGACCGACAGCTGCTCGTCGCGGGCCTTGACGATGAACGGATCCAGGCCGCCCTTGTAGTCGAGGGTGCGCAGCGCGGCGTTCGAGATACGCAGCGAGAAGGTCTGGCCGAGGGCCTCCGAAGCCACCTTGACCGTCTTCAGCGACGGCAGGAACCGGCGCTTGGTCTTGATGTTCGAGTGGCTCACGCTGTGGCCGACCATCGGGCCGATACCGGTGAGTTCGCAACGACGCGACATCTGACTATCCTTCGGAGCGGTCCACGAGCGAGGCGGACGCATGAAACAGGTGCGCGCGGGAGGTCATCCCGCGCGAGAGGGGGGCGTATAGAGGAGGAGTCCCCGCCGCGTCAAGGCTTGGAGCCGCGAACCGGGCCGTTCAGCCGCCGTTCAATTGCCGCCATATATCCCCATTAGCCATGAGACCGATGTTCAACCCCGGGACCGCCATGAAGCCCTCCGTCCTCGCCCGAGCCGCTCTCACCGCAGCGCCGGTGATCGCCGGCGCCCTGTTCCTCGCCGCCCCTGCCGCGCCGCGCGCCGCCATGGCGCCGCAGTCGAGCGCCGACACCGTCCTGCCCGGCTATTGGGAATACACCACCAGCGCCGTTGGCGTCCGCGACACCGAGACCAAATGCGTCCGCCCCAGCGAGATCAACCGCTTCTTCGGCGGCCTGTCGACGCGTCGCTGGCAATGCGTCTATCCGGTGCGCCAGGTCGGCAACGGCAACGCCCGGTTCGAGGGGACGTGCACCGACCGCAAGGGCCGGCGCGTCAACGTGCGCTTGAGCGGCGCCTATCAGCAGGAGAGCTTCTCCTTCCGCGGCGGCGCCCAACTGGCCCGCGGCACGCCCTACCTGCCGGCCAGCATCACCGCCCGCCGCATCAGCGCCCAGTGCCCGGCCAACGCCGAGTATTTCTAGCGCTGGACCGGCTGGACGGCGACCACGGCATAGGTGTGCTGTTCGCCGTCCGGCAGGGTCAGGCTGACATATTCGCCGGGCGTGAAGCGCTCCTCGCCGAACCGGTAGCCGACGGCGTCCTCCGCCTCGCCCGGCTCCAGGTCGATGATCCAGCGCTGACTGGCGTGGCGTAGCCGGCCCCTGGCCTCCGTCTGACCGTCGCTGAACCTGCGGGCGTAGCAACGGTCCTGAGCTTCTCGCCAGGCGGCGGCGTCGAGGCGGCCTTCGCCGTCCAGCGGGGCGACGATGTCGTAGCCTTCGGTCGGATCGCCGGCGGGTCGGCCCGGCCCGCGGGCCGTTTCCAGACGGATATGATAGAACTCGGCCATTGTCGCCTCCTGTGACGGCCCTTGCGGCCCCCTTCGATCGGATGCGTATTGGGGGGCGGGCCGGCAATGGCTGCAAGTCGGGGATTTCCCGGAGGAGAGGCGGATGAGGATTCTGTTGGGCGTGGCGACGGCTGCATTGCTGGCGGTCGGGGGATGCGCCGCCGACAGGGCGCAGGACAGCAGTCCTGTGGCCACCGCATCCGATGAATCGGCGCCCTTCGGCTCGGTCGCCCTCGGCGGCAACCTCGTCCGGCTGAGGTGCGCCGGCTGTCACGCCGTCGAACGCACTGGCGACAGCCCGCTGAAAGCAGCGCCGCCCTTCCGCGAGATGGGCCGCACCTATCCGGTGCGCGACCTGCAGGAGGCCTTGGCCGAAGGGCTGGTCACGGCCCACCCGGCCATGCCGCAGATCGAGCTGGAGCCCGGCGAGGTCGCAGACGTCATCGCCTACCTCGAATCCGTATCGGGAACCGGGGGCGGGGGCCCCAACTAGGCGGACAAGGGTCGGGGACCTTCTGGATACTGATCAGCGGCTCGCCCTGTTGTCGGCCCTCATTGGCCCGGAGTCGCCATCCGTCGCTTCAGCTTTCCGCCGCGCAGACGCTTAGCGAGACCCGCCGGTTCAGCGGTTGCGGGGCCGACGTCCGGCGCGCCGGCTCACTGTCGTCGACGCCCGTGGTCGCGAAGGTCAAGGTCTGCGGGCTGCCGGCGTGAAGCTCTTCCAGCCGCCCGCGCACCGCGGCCGCGCGTTCTTCGTCGAGCGACGTCAGACCCTTGGCTTTTTCGTCGCCGTCGACATGGCCGGTGATCGTCGCCGAAGCGCTCCGCCATCCGGCCTGTAGGGCCAAACGATGCACGGCGTCGACGGTCTGGCGCGCCGCGACGTTCAGATTGGCCCGGCCCGATTCAAAATAAACGTCCCCGGTGCGGCAGTCCGGCGCCTGTTGCGGCGCGCCAGTCAGCGCCGCGGCCGCGAAGATCACGATCATGTCCAGCATGGTCAAAGTCCTCCCTTCCTCCACCCTGGATAGCAAAACGCCCGCCGTAAAGGCGGGCGTTCCGGATCGTCAGGCGGCGTCAGCCGATCAGGCGGCTTCCGCTTCCTCGGCCTCGGCGGCTTCGGCGGCGGCGATGACGGCCTTCTTGGCGCTCAGCGACTTGCCGAGCAGCTCGACGGCGGCGTCCTTGTCGATGCGGTTGGCCGCGGCGACTTCGCGGGCCATGCGGTCCAGCGCCGATTCATAGAGTTGGCGCTCCGAATAGGACTGTTCCGGCTGGCTGTCGGCGCGGTGCAGGTCGCGGACCACCTCGGCGATCGAGATCAGGTCGCCCGAGTTGATCTTGGCTTCGTATTCCTGCGCGCGGCGCGACCACATGGTGCGCTTGATGCGGGCGCGGCCCTTCAGCGTGGTCAGCGCCTTGGTGACGACATCGTCGGCGGCCAGCGAGCGCAGGCCGGCGGTCTTGGCCTTCTTGGTCGGCACCCGCAGGGTCATCTTCTCGTGGTCGAAGGTCACGACATAGACCTCCAGCGACATGCCCGCGACTTCCTGGGTCTCGACGGCCGCCACCTTGCCGACGCCGTGCGCCGGATAGACGACCGCGTCGCCAACCTTGAATTCCAGACCAGTCTTGTTCGTCATGTCATTCCTTTCCCGGCGCGAGACGGCGGGGCGAGGCGCATACGTGGAAACGACGGGGGCGCATCCCGCGGCAACAGCCGCCGGCGTGCTTGTCAGTCGTCAAAACGGAAACGGATCACCAAACCTCTGGCCGATCCCGCCTGCGTGGGCGGGATTCTGTCGCAAACGCGGGCGGCGCGAAGAAATCGCTGACCGCCCGACCCAATGACAGTAACCTATCACAAATCTGCGGAATTTCAAAACGTCCACAGCGTCAGCGCGCGGATGGATGTAAATCCTCTCCGGATTGTGAAAGCGCGCCATGGACCGTCCAGACCACGCCGGTCAGGGCGAAGGCCAGGGCACATGCGACCCATTCGCTGCGATCGCCCGGCGAGGCGAGCAGCCGGGGCAGGTGAACCAGCACAATCCACGACGCGAACATAACCCCGCAAAGCGCCGCGGCCGTCCGCGCCTGAACGCCGCTGACCAGTGCCAGTCCGGCGGCGATGTTGGCGGCCCCGGTGACCCATGGCCACAGGGCGCGGCCCGGCATCCACCCCGGGATCATGCCGGCGATGGCCTCGACATACATCCAGTGCACGGCCCCGAACACGATCAGCATCACCCCGACCACCAACCGCCCCACCAGCCGGCAATCGGCGCGATCCGGTGCGGCGATCAGCATGCCGGCGGCCAGGAGACCGAGCACCTCGAGCGCCGAAACCCAGCGCGTGGCGTTGTCGGGCTCGGCCACCAGCCCGGGGGTATGGACGAAGAACAGCAGCGTCAGAAGAATCCAGAGGACCAGCGCGACCTTGGGTGCGGTCCGGCCCCAGATCAGGCCGATCCCGCCGAGCAGCAGCACCCCGCTGTTGAGCCATACTGCAGCCGGCTGCAGTTCGAACGGCTCCAGCCCGTCCAGCGCGTGATCGAAATACCAGCCGACAAAGCCGAAGCCGATCAGGCCCGCCGCCAGCATCAGCCGGCCAGGCGTGCCCAGATTCACATCGAATTGGCGCATCGATAGCCTCCGCCGCACAGCACATCACGTCTGACGCGCGGGCGCAAAGGAAGCGGGATCAGGACCCCTTGCCGGGGTTCGGCGAGAAGTATTTCTCGAACTTGCCGGTTTCGCGCTCGAAAGCCTCGGCGTCGGCGGGCGGCGCGCCCTTGACGGTGATGTTCGGCCACACCTTGGCGTATTCGGCGTTGACCATAAGCCATTTGCCGTCCGGCTCGTCCTCGGTGTCCGGCTTGATGGCGTCGACCGGGCATTCGGGCTCGCAGACGCCGCAGTCGATGCATTCGTCCGGCGCGATGACGAGGAAGTTCTCGCCCTCGTAGAAGCAGTCCACCGGGCAGACCTCGACGCAGTCCATGAACTTACATTTCACGCAGGCGTCGGTGACGATGTAGGTCATTGAGCGGAAGGCGTTCGCGGTTGAGGGGACGGGCTGCGCAGATGACCCCGGCGGAGGACTCTGTCAACTCGGTGGGCTGACGTGACGCAACCGACGGCCTTGCGGAGAGGACCTGGCGGCCTATCTGTATCAAATACAATTGCAGTGTGTCCCCTCATCACAGGAGCTTCACCCATGCGTCTCGTCTCCCGCAGCGTCATTGCTGTCGCCGCCTCGCTCAGCCTGCTGGCCGGCGGCGCCGTCGTCGCCCAGGCCGCCCTGACCCAGAACCCCGCCGAGGTCCAGGCCGGCGCCTATGCGCTCGATTCCGACCACGGCAAGATCACCTGGTCCGTCGATCACCTCGGCTTCTCGACCTACAAGGGTCAGTTCGTGAACGTCGATGCGGACCTGACCCTCGACCCGGCCAATCCGGCCGCGGCGACCCTGACCGCGACCATTCCGCTGACCGATGTGGATTCAAACTCCGAAGGTCTCGACGCCCATCTGCAGACGGCCGACTTCTTCGACACCGCCAACCATCCCGTGGCCACCTATGTGTCGCGCTCGGTGACGGTGGATCCGTCGAACGCCAGTCGCGCCACGGTCAAGGGCGACCTGACGCTTCGCGGCGTCACCCGGCCGGTGACCATGACCGTCCGCTTCAACCAGGCCGGTCCGTCCATGGGCGAGGTTTACCGCGCCGGTTTCGACGGCGAGGCCACCATCAAGCGCTCGGACTTCGGCATCGACTACGGCCTGCCGGTGCTCGGCGACGAGGTCGACCTGCACATCGAGGGCGAATTCATCCGTCAGTAGGAGGATCGGCCTCGACGGTCGAATAGAGGGCGCGCGCCTCCTCTGCGGGGCCGCGCCTTTCGCCGATCTGAAGCACCGTCAGATCGATCAGCCGCCCGCCCAGCGCGAACACCAGGCCGTCGCCGACGTGAACGCTGCGGCTCGGCTTGTCGAGCCGGGTCTGCATCCCGTTGTGGGTCAGCCGCACCGCGCCGCGCTCGACCATGGCGGCGGCCAGCGAGCGGCTCTTCGCGAACCGCGCCCGCCACAGCCAGACGTCGATGCGGCAACTGATTTCGCTCACTTGGCGGTCCGCGAGCGGGGCCGTTTGCGGCGCGCGGGCGCCGGCGCCGTCAGCACGGACAAGGCGGCGAACGGCGAGTCCGCCGCCGGCTTCGGGGCCCGACCGGCGCGGTCCGGCTGCTGCGCGCGGGTCGACTTCAGCGCCCCGGCCAGGCTTTTCGCCTGCTCCAGCGTGAGGCCCAGTTCGGCAAGGTCGGTCTCACTGAGGACGCCCTTGCCGCGCGCCCGCCGCTCGGCCAGCGACTCCAGCATCTCCACCCCCGCGGCGACCCGCCCCACGGCGCGCAGGCCGAAGGCGGACAGCAGCCGCGCCGACGGCGGGGTCTCGGGCAGGGGGGTGAGCGGCGAACTGCCGGGTCGGAACGGCTCGCCCGCCACGAAGGCCTGCGCCACCGACGCGCCGCGCCCCTTCAGCAGCGCCGGCAGCCACACCGAATGGGCGCCCAGCCGCACGCCGAAGCTCTTTAGGGTGCGCCGCTCGACCTGGCTCAGCGCCGCGAGGTCGCGCTCCACCTCGCGCCGGTCGATGACGCCGCCCGCCTCCACCAGCCGGAAGGCGATGCCCCGCGGCAGCCCCTTCAACGTGCCGTTCTCGACCGCCGTCTTCAGCCGCCGCAGCGCCCGCAGCGCGCGTCCGGCCTCGCTCGCCAGCCAGGCCTCCAGCCGCCGCTGCGCCCGCTCGCGCGCCGCCGCCGGTCCGAGCTCGCCCAGCAGCCGCACCCGCGGCGCAAACCAGTCGCCGCCGGTCACCTGTCCCGCCTGCGCCCCCTGCCACAGCACCGCCCCGTCGGGCGTCACCGCGAAGGCGTCGTCCGTATCGGCCGCCAGCCGGCCCAGCCGCCGTGCGATCTCGGGCGTCACCGCCTGCCGGGCCGCGTGGCGCAGGGCCCGGTCCTCCAGCGCGCTGGCCCCCTTGTCGATCTGGAAGTCGACGCCATTCAGTCGGCCGACGGCGTGGCCCTCGACGACCACCGCGCCGTCCGCGTCGACGTCCGCGACCGCGTCCTCGCGCACGTTGAGGGCCCGCATCAGGGCGGTGGTGCGCCGGTCGACGAAGCGTGCGGTCAGCCGGTCGTGCAGCACGTCCGACAGCCGCTCCTCCAGCGCCTTGGTGCGGTCGCGCCAGCCTTGCGCCTGATCCAGCCAGTCGGGCCGGTTGGCGATATAGCTGAGCGTCCGCACCCCGCTCAGCCGCGCCGACAGCTGGTCGATCTGGCCGTCGTCGCGGTCGAGGTCGGCGAACCGCGGCGCGATCCAGTCGGCGGTCAGCCGGCCGCGCCGGCCGGTCAGCGCCTCGAAGATCTCCTTGGCCAGCCGGGCGTGCTCGTCCAGCGTGGTCTTCTGGAAGTCCGGCAGCTGGCAGGCCTCCCACAGCCGCATGATGGCCCCGCGCGAGCGGCCGATGCGGGCCACCTCCTCGTCCTTGATCAGGCGGCGCAGCAGGGTCTCGTCCAGCGCCGGCTGGGTCAGGCTGAGGCCGCGCACCCCGGGCGTCACCACCAGCGAGCGCAGCAGGTCGTTCAGGGTGTCGAAGTCCAGCCGGGCGTTGCGCCACTCCGCCGCCTCGACCGGATCGAAGCGGTGCTCGACCACCTGTTCGACCAGATCGGGATCGAGTTCGATCGCCTCGCCGGTGACCCCGAAGGTGCCGTCGCGCAGGTGCCGCCCGGCCCGCCCAGCGATCTGGCCGATCTCGTGGGCGTGCAGCCAGCGCGTCCGCCGCCCGTCGAATTTGCGCAAGCCGGCGAAGGCGACGTGGTCGACCTCCATGTTCAGCCCCATGCCGATCGCGTCGGTGGCGACCAGGAAATCCACCTCGCCGGACTGGAACAGCTCGACCTGAGCGTTTCGGGTGCGGGGGCTGAGGCTGCCCATGACCACCGCCGCGCCGCCACGCTGACGCCGGATCAGCTCGGCGATTGCGTAGACCTGTTCCGTGCTGAAGGCGACGATGGCGCTGCGGCGGGGCAGGCGGGTCAGTTTCTTCGAACCGGCGTAGCTCAGGGTCGACAGCCGCTCGCGCTGGACGATCTCCACATCCGGAACCAGCGCCCGCATCAGCGGCGCCATGGTGCCGGCGCCGAGGAACATGGTCTCGAACCGGCCCCGCGCGTGCAGCAGCCGCTGGGTAAAGACGTGGCCGCGCTCCGGATCGGCGACCAGCTGGATCTCGTCCACCGCCAGGAACTCGACCTGACGCTCCATCGGCATGGCCTCGACGGTGCAGACGAAATAGTGGGCCCGGGGCGGGACGATCTTCTCCTCGCCGGTGACCAAGGCCACCGCCGCGGCCCCCCGCCGCTTGACGATCCGGTCGTAGATTTCGCGCGCCAGCAGCCGCAGCGGCAGGCCGATCATGCCCGAGGCGTGGCCCAGCATCCGCTCGACCGCCAGATGGGTCTTGCCGGTATTGGTGGGGCCCAGCACCGCGACGACGCGCGAGGGGGCCATGCCGGTGGCGCGGTCGCTCATGATACGGAAAAGGTGGCTCTTCCCGCCCGGTTCCTCAAGCGGCGCCGCGCATCAGCCTTCGTGTCGCCGTCCCACGATCCGGCGCAACCACATCACCGCCGCGACCAGCACCAGCATCACCGCGTACAGCCAGACATACTCCGGCCGCGAGGCGACGATTCCCATCATTGCCATCGCCGCCGGCACGATCAGCAGGATCAGGAAGATCAGCAGCTTGAGCGGAAAGCCCATCCGTGTGGCCAGGATGTCCCGTCCGATGAAGGCGGCGTAGCCCCACTGCAGGGCGCTGGCCAGGCCGACCGCCACCACCAGCCCCATGTAGATCAGCAGCGGCTCGCCGTAGGGGCCGCGCTCGGCGATCAGGCTGGTGAAGAACGGCGTCAGGGTGATCAGCGCCAGGACGAGGAAATTCAGCGCCGTCAGCATGCCGTCGGCGCGCTTGAACCGCTGGTAGGTCCGCCGGTGACTGGCCCAGTAGATGGCGATGAACAGGAAGGAGATGCCGAAGGCGATGAACTGACGGTAGGTCCCGTTCAGCAGGCCGGCGACCGTGCCGTCCCAGCCCTCCGGCGGGTGCAGTTCGATGGCCAGCAGGGTGATGGCGATGGCGAACACCCCGTCGGACAGGAAGATCAGCCGCTCCAGATTGTAGTCGCGCGCATGCGCCTCGCCGTCCGCCATCGTCGTCGCGCCCCCGCTTTCCACGGGTTCAGAACACTCCCAATTCGCGGTTCTGTCGAGGGCGGAGGCTCCCCTTAACGGCCACGCCCGTTTCGACGGAACAGGGGCGAAACGAATCAGGACCGAATCACCGACACGGCCCGATTCGGGATTTGTTCTCCACAAGATATTGTATCTTAAAGGCGATTAACCACAACAGTGAATGAGGCCGGTCCGGAGCGGGTCGAACCGACGGCCGGGCCCTGCCGCCATTTTCGCTGCGACCCCCGCTTCCCCCGCGCGCCGCGAGCCGCTAGGTCACCGCCGATGGCCCCGTAGCTCAGCTGCATAGAGCAAGGCTTTCCTAAAGCCGAGGTCGCAGGTTGGAGTCCTGCCGGGGTCGCCATCCCCCACTGCACCGCTTCTGCACCGGCCCTGCGTGCAACCTCCTCCCGGTCCCCCGCAGGGTTGAACGCCGCCGCGCGACAACCGTCGCCTCGAAAGGGGAGGCGGTCATGCTCCATCACCATCCATTCACCCGCGCGGGCTTCTGGCTGAAGGTCGGCGTCGCAGGACTGCTGACGGTGCTGGCCGACACGCTGTTCTTTTTCCATCCCGCCGGAGCCACCCTCGGCGCCTTCGCTCTGGCGTGGGTCATAGGCGTGGTCTTCGCCCGGCCGGGGCTGAGGCGCGATCCGCGCGCCGTCTTCGCCATAGCGGCCGCCGTGCTGCTGGCGCTGGTGCTTCTCGACCGACCGGGTCCGCTGGCCTGGGCGCTGTTCGGCCTGATGCTGAGCGTCGCCGTGCTGTCGGCGCGGGTGCGGGCGGGCGACCCGGCGTGGCGCTGGGCCCAGAGGCTGATCGTGCACGCCGTCGTCTCGGCGGCCGGGCCGGTGATCGATCTGGTTCGGCTGACCCGCCCCCGCCGCCGCAGCCGGCGGGGCGGCCTGTCGCTGTGGCGGCTGGTCAAGCTGCTGGTCCTGCCCCTCGTCGGCGGCGCCGTCTTCCTCGTCCTGTTCGCCAGCGCCAATCCGCTGATCTCCAACGCCCTCGACCAGTTTCGCGCGCCGGCCCTGTCGGGCGAGACCATCCTGCGCGCCTGGTTCTGGGGCCTCGTCCTGCTGATCGTCGGCGCGACGCAGCGGCCGCGCTGGCGGCGCAAGCTGTTCGCCCTGCCGTCTCTGGGAGACGCCGTCATCCCCGGCGTCAGCGGCGCCTCCATCACCGTGTCGCTGGTGGTCTTCAATGCCCTCTTCGCGCTGCAGAACGGGCTCGACATCGCCTTCCTGTGGAGCGGCGCGCCGCTGCCGGACGACATGACCCTGGCCGACTACGCCCATCGCGGGGCGTATCCGCTGATCGCCACCGCCCTGCTCGCCGGCCTGTTCGTGCTGGTGGCGCTGCGCCCGGGCTCGGAGACGGCGAGGAGACCGCTGGTGCGCGGGCTGGTCGTGCTGTGGGTCGGTCAGAACATGCTGCTGGTCGCCTCCAGCCTGCTGCGCACGGCCGACTACATCGAGGCCTACGCCCTGACCCGGTTCCGCATCGCGGCGATGATCTGGATGGTGCTGGTCGCCGCCGGCCTGCTGCTGATCCTGTGGCGGATGTTGCGCGGCAAGGACGGGCATTGGCTGATCGACGCCAATGTCCGCCTGACGCTGGTGGTGCTGGCGGTGGTCAGCACGGTCGATCTCGGCTCCGTCGCCGCCGCCTGGAACGTCCGCCACGCCCGCGAGGTCGACGGCACGGGGGCCCTGCTGGACCTCGGCTACCTCCGTTTCCTGGGCGCCCCGGCGCTGGTTTCGCTGGTCGAGTTGGAGCAGTCCACGTCGGATCCGGACCTGCGCGACCGCGCCGCCGCCGTGCGCGCGGAACTGCAGGCCCGGCTGCGGCGTCAGCAGTCGGACTGGCGCGGCTGGACCTGGCGCGACGCGCGTCGGCTGCAGCGCATCGAGGCGCTGACGGAGGGGCGCCCGCTGGCGCGCCCCCGACCCGGCCCGCGTGACTGGGACGGCTCGATCACGGCGCCCGACGTGCTCCCGCCGCTCGTGGAGCCTGTTCCCGCCCCGCCGCCGCCGGCCTTTCCCGTCCAGCCGTTGACCTCGGCCCCGGGAGCCTGAACATGGCCGCCATGCAGCGCACCGTCCTGGTGGTCGACGACGACCCGCACATCCGCGACCTCCTGACCTTCGCGCTGCAGAAGGCCGGGCTCGCCACGCGCGAGGCGGCGGACGGCGAGGCGGCGCTGGCCGACATCGCCGCGCACGCGCCCGACCTGGTGGTGCTGGACATCAACATGCCGCGCATGGACGGGATCGAGGTCTGCCGCCGCATCCGCGCCCAGGGCGATCTGCCGGTGCTGTTCCTGTCCTCGCGGGACGACGAGATCGACCGGGTGCTGGGCATCGAACTCGGGGCCGACGACTATGTGGTCAAGCCGTTCAGCCCCCGCGAGGTGGTCGCCCGCGTCGCCGCCATCCTGCGGCGCGCCGCCCGCACCCCGCCCGCCGAGCCGTCAGGGATGCTGACCCACGGTCGCCTGACGCTGGACGCCGACGGCTGGCGCGCCCGCTGGGACGGGGCCGAGGTGCCGCTGACGGTGACCGAGTTCAGCATCGTGCGGGTTCTGGCCGACGGACCGCGCCGGGTGTTCAGCCGTGACGCCATCATCGACAGGGTGCACGGCCCGGGCTTCGCCATGACCGACCGCACCATCGACAGTCACGTGCGCAACCTGCGCATCAAATTCGCGGCGGCCGGCGGGATCGACGTGGTCGAGACCCGCGCGGGCGTCGGCTACCAGCTCGGGCCCTGCCTCGGCGGACCGGCGTGACCGGTCGGTTGCGCGCCTGGGTGCGGGCGCACTGGCCGGCGCTGAGGCTGCGCACCATCCTGCTGTCGGTGCTGCTGTTCGCGGCCGTCCTGCCGGGGATCAGCGCCATCTTCCTCAGGGTCTATGAGAACACCCTGGTGCGGCAGACCGAGGCGGAACTGGTCGCCCAGGCCGCCACCCTCGCCGCCGCCGCCGAAACCGCCTGGCCCGGCGCGCCGAGGTTCGACCCGGACGCGGTCCGCCGCGACGTCCCTGGCTACTACCGGCCCGAACCGGCCACCATCGACCTCGGCTCGACGCCGGTGCTGCCGGCCCGGCCCTCGCCGCAGACGGTCGTTCGGGCCCCCGATCCTGAGGCCGTCCTCGTCGCCGGGCGCCTGGCGGCCGTGATGGAGCGGACCAGCCAGACCACCCTGGCCTCGATCATCTTTCTCGACCGGACCGGCCTTGTGGTCGAAGGCTTCGGCGAGGGCGGCAGCTGGGCCGACCTGCCCGAAATCCGCACCGCCCTCGCGGGCCGTCCGGATACGGTGCTGCGCCGCAACGACTCCTACCACCCGCGCTATTCGCTGGAGTGGCTCAGCCGCGCTTCGGCCCTGCGCATCCACCACGCCCGGCCGGTGGTCGTCGGCGGCGAGGTGAGGGGGGTGATCCTCGCCTCCCGCTCGCCCCGGGCCCTGTTCAGGGGCATCTATCAGGACCGCATCAAGATCGGCCTCGGCGTGGTCGGGACGCTGGCGCTGATCGCCCTGCTGGCCGTGCTGGTCTCGCGCGGCATCGCCCGCCCGATCGAGGCGCTCAGCCGCGCCGCCCGCGACGTCACCTCGGGCGCGGGCTCGCTGCCGCCGCCGCCCGCCACCGCGGCGGTCGAGATCCGCACCCTCTACGAGGACTTCGGGCGCATGGCCGAGGCGGTCGAGCGACGCTCCCGCTACCTGCGCGACTTCGCCGCCGCGGTCAGCCACGAGTTCAAGACCCCGCTCGCCGGCATCCAGGGCGCCGTCGAACTGCTCCAGGACCACGGCGACGGCATGGAGGCTGTCCAGCGGCGGCGCTTCCTCGACAACATCGCCGCCGACGGCCGCCGCCTCTCGGCCCTCGTCACCCGCCTGCTGGATCTGGCCCGCGCCGACATGGCCCGTCCCGAGGCGGGGCTGGCGGTCGACGTCCGGCCCGCCTTGCGCAAGGCCGTCGACGCCCGCGCCCCGGACATCGAGGTCGAGCTGGTCCTTCCGGACGGCCTGCCGCCGGTCGCCGCCCCCGCTGCGACGCTGGAGATGGTCGTCTCCACCCTGCTGGAGAACAGCCGGCAGGCCGGCGCTTCCACGGTGCGGATCGAGGCGCACGACGCCGGCGGGCTGGTCATGCTGACGATCAGCGACGACGGGCCCGGGGTCGCGGCGGCCGACGCGAAGCGCATCTTCGAACCCTTCTTCACCACGCGGCGCGGCGAAGGCGGGGCCGGTCTGGGCCTGTCGATCGCCCGGGCGTTGCTGGCCGCCAATCAGGCCACCCTCGACCTGCGGCCGTCCGAAGGCGGCGCCGTGTTCGAGCTGGGCCTGCCCGCGGCCGGATCGGCGTCGACGGCCGGCTAGCCGCCCGCCGTCAGCGCCACGGCGAGCCGTCGCCGTGCTTGCCGATGCTCTCGAACTCCGGCGGCGCGGCCTTGTGGACGTACTGTTCCGCCACCAGCCAGCCCTTCAGCGGCCGCAGCACGCCGAGGCAGCCGAGGACCAGCAGCGGCATGGTCACCACCATGTGCACCCAGATCGGCGGGTGGACGCTGAACTCGAACCACATGAACAGGGCCATGCCGACCACCCCGACCAGACTCATGCCGAAGAAGGCCGGGCCGTCGGCCGGCTCGGCGAAACCGTAGTCCAGTCCGCATTCCGGGCAGGACTCGCGAATGGTCAGATAGCCCTTCAGCAACGGCCCCTTGCCGCATCGCGGGCAACGGCAGCGGATGCCGGTGGAGAGGGTGCCGAGGGGCGGATAATCGGGCGCGGTCACGGCGGTTCCTTGATGCTTGGCGGGGATGTCGGCTCCGCGGGCCGGCCGCACAAGCCGCCGGATTGTCGCGGGGAACAGGCGGCAAGCGCGACCGTTCCCTCCGCATGACGGAAACCCTCAGTCCGGCCCTGCCGAACGATATCGAGGCCGCGATCGACCGGGTGCTGAAGGCCGCCCACGACGGCGGCATGACCCTCGCCACCGCCGAGAGCTGCACCGGCGGGCTCGTCGCCTCGGTGCTGACCGACGTGGAGGGGCGCTCGCACGTCTTCGAGCGCGGCTATGTGGTCTACACCAACGACGCCAAGGCCGACGAACTGGCGGTGCCGCTGCGGCTGATCGAGCAGAACGGCGCGGTGTCCGAGCCCGTCGCCCGCGCCATGGCCGAAGGGGCCCTGCGCGCCTCCGGGGCCGGCGTGGCGGTTTCGGTGACCGGCTTCGCGGGCGCAGCCGGTCCCGACGACGAGCCCGGCCTGGTCCACTTCGCCCTCGCCGCGACCGGCGCGCCCACGGAGCACGAGGAGCACCATTTCGGCGACCTCGGCCGCGGTCCGGTGCGGCTCGAATGCCTGCGCACCGCGCTGAGGATGCTGGAGCGCGCGGTCACCAACCGTTAACCGCGTTGAAAGGCGGCTCGCGCGAGGGTGCGCGCGTATGTCCGTGGCGCCCTCCAGACGCATTCTGCGAACCACCGTCGCCGCCGCCGCGGTCGGCGCCGTCGTGTTCGCGCCCCTGGCCCCGTTGGCCCAGGAAGCCGCCGCCGCGCTCGACCCGGTGACCATCCGCATCGGGGCCAACGCCGAGTTCACCCGCATCGAGTTCGCCGGGGTCATCGGCGCCCGCTCGCGCGTGCGCCGCGAGGGCGATCAGGTCATCGTCCGCATCGGCTCCACCGCCGCCCCGGACGTCTCGCGCCTCAAGGTCGATCCGCCCAAGGGCGTCGAGAAGGTCGAGACCCGCGCCGTCCGCGGCGCCACCGAACTGGTCCTGACCCTCGCCGACGGCGCCGACGCCCGCTCGGGCAGCGCCGACGGCGCGGTCTATCTGAACCTCTACGCCGAGGCCCCGCCGGCCCGGACCGCATCGGCGGCCCGGACCGTCCCGGTCGTCGCCCAGACCTCCCCGGGCAAGGTCAGCCTGACCTTCCGCTGGCCCGCCCCCGTCGGCGCCGCCGTGTTCCGCCGCGGCGAGGCGGTGTGGATCGTGTTCGACACCCCCGCGCGGCTCGACATGTCCGGCGCGACCCAGCTCGGCCCCGCCTCCGACGCCCACTGGGCCGCCGGCCCCGACCATGTCGCGGTCCGCGTCGCCGCCCCGGCCGGCGCCCCCGTCTCGGCCGCCGCCGACGGCTCGACCTGGACGGTCACCATCGGCGGCCCGCCCGTCGCCGTCGAGGGCGTCCGGGTCGACCGCGACGACACCGGCAAGCCGGTTCTCGTCGCCCATATGGCCGGCGCCACCAGGGCCGTCTGGCTGACCGACCCGCTGGTCGGCGACCGCTTCGCCGCCGTCACCGCCCTGGCCCCCGGCAAGGGCTTCGCAGACCGGCGCCGGACCATCGACCTGGCCCTGCTGCCGACCGCCCACGGCCTCGCGGTCGAGACCGCCGCCACCGACCTGGCCGTTCTCGCCGACGGCGACCTGGTGACCCTCAGCCGTCCCGGCGGCCTGACCCTGTCAGCCCCCTCGGCCGGCCTCGACGCCGCGCCCGCCGGGGGCGGCGCCCCGGTCCGCGCCCGCTACCCGGGACTGATCCTCAGCGAGTGGGCGGATGTCGGCCACGCCGGCTTTTCGGCCCGCCACCGCCAGCTCCAGGACGCCGCCGCCGCCGAGGCCAGCGCCGCCGCCGACGACCCGCGCGCGCCAGTCGAGGCCCGCTTCGCCTTCGCCCGCTTCCTCGTCGGCTCGGGCCTCGGCTACGAGGCCGTCGGCGTGCTCAACGCCATCGTCGCCAAGGCCCCGAACATGGCCGGTGAGCCGGAGCTGCGCGGCCTGCGCGGGGCCGCCCGCGCCTCGATCGGCCGCTTCGAGGAGGCCCAGGCGGATTTCGCCGCCGCCGCCGTGGCCGGCGATCCCGCCTCCGCCGTGTGGCGCGGCTACATGGCCTCCGCCGCGGGCGATCACGTCGCCGCCCGCCAGGCCTTCGCCGCCGGAGCGCAGGCGGTCGACGGTTTCCCCCCCGTCTGGCGCGCCCGCTTCGGCGCCGCCCACGCCCTGTCGGCGCTGGAGACCGGCGATCTCGACGCCGCCCGCTCCCTGCTGGCCTACAGCTTCAGCCAGAACGCCCCCGCCGCCGATCAGCTGACCGCCCGCCTCGTTCAGGCCAAACTGTTCGAGCTCGACGGCCAGTCGGACCGGGCCCTCGCCGTCTACACCGCCGTCGGCCGCGCCCCCCTCGACGCCGTGGCCGTTCCCGCCAAACTCGCCGTAGTCCGCCTGTCCCTGGCCAAGGGGGCCATGAAGCCGGACGCCGCCGCCGCCGCCCTCGAGGGCCTGCGCTGGCGCTGGCGCGGCGACGCCACCGAACTGGCCGTGATCCGCCAGCTGGGCCAGCTCTACCTGTCGCAGGGCCTGTACCGCGAAGCCCTGACCGCCCTGAAGGGCGCCGGGCCGGGCCTCAATCGCCTGGACGAGGCAGCCGACATCCAGGCCGACCTCGGCGCCGCCTTCCGCATGCTGTTCCTCGAGGGCGGAGCCGACGGGCTGCAGCCGGTGCAGGCGCTCGGCCTGTTCTACGACTTTCGTGAACTGACCCCGATCGGCGCCGACGGCGACGAGATGGTCCGCCGCCTCGCCCGCCGGCTGGTCGACGTCGACCTGCTCGACCAGGCCGCCGAACTGCTGAAATACCAGGTCGACAACCGGCTGGACGGCGTCGCCAAGGCCCAGGTCGCCACCGATCTGGCCACCGTCTATCTGATGGACCGCCAGCCCGAGGCGGCGCTGCAGGCCATCTGGGGCTCGCGCACCACCCTGCTGCCCTCGGCCCTGAACGCCGAGCGCCGTGTGCTGGAGGCGCGCGCCCTCGCCGGCCTCGGCCGCTACGACCACGCGCTCGAGGTGTTGGGCGCGGACGCCACGCCGGAGGGCCGCGATGTCCGGGCCGAGGTGCTGTGGAAGCAGGAGAAATGGTCCGAGGCGGCCGCCCTCTACGAGGCCCGGCTTGGCGACCGCTTCAAGGATCCGGCGGCCCTGACCGCGGACGAGGAGGCCCGGCTGATCCGCGCCGGCGTCGGCTATTCACTGGGCCGCGACCCGGCCGCCCTGGCGCGCCTGTCGCGCAACTACCGCCCCTTCATCGCCGCCGCCCGGGCCAGGCCGGCGCTCTCGATCGCGCTCGACGCGGGGGAGGGCGGCGCTTCGATCGGCGACTTCGCCGCCCTGACCGCCTCGGCCGACACCTTCGCCGGCTGGGTCGCGGCCATGAAGGCGGAGCTCAGACGGAAAACGGGCGGGAACCGACCCGCGGCCCCCGCCCGTCCTCAAGCTGCAGCGGCGGCGCCTGCGAGGCCCGCCGCCTGACCTGTGAAGGTCTTACTTGTTCACCGCATCCTTGAGCGGCTTCGACACGCGGAAGCGCACGGCCTTGGAGGCGGCGATCTTGATCGTCGCGCCGGTGGCCGGGTTGCGGCCTTCACGCGCCGCGCGGGCGGCGGTGTCGAACACGCCGAGGTTCGAGATGCGCACGTCGCCGCCCGACTTCAGGGACTTGTGGATGTTCTCGACGATGGCGGTCAGAACCTTGCCGGCGTCGGCTTGAGAGACGCCCGCATCCTTGGCGGCGGCGGCGATCAGTTCGGCTTGAGTGGTCATTTTGGGTCGTTTCCCGATTGAAGCTCGCCCCCCGTTTCAAGGGCGATGACTCGCGGATTGACGCCGGTTTTTCTTCCCTTGGCAAGCGACTTTGCCGTTCAAACCCCCACGGGGTGGGGATTTATCCGCTTCCGGACGCCCTCTGGAAGCTCTCGACGAGGCTTCCGGCGACCAGTCTCCAGCCGTCCACGAGCACGAAAAAGATCAACTTGAAGGGTAGGGAAATCACCACCGGAGGCAGCATCATCATGCCCATCGACATGAGCACGCTGGCGACCACCAGATCGATCACAAGAAACGGAACGAAAAGGAGAAAACCGATTTCGAAGGCCCGCTTCAGCTCGCTGATCATGAAGGCCGGAGTGACCACTCTCAGGGGCAGGTCGGCGACCGGCGTCGCGGCCTCCACCTGCGACAGCCGCGTGAACAGCGAAAGGTCGTCGCGGTCCACCTGGGCGAGCATGAAAGTCTTCACAGGTTCCGAGGCCGCATCGAACGCCTGGGGCAGCTCCATCTGCTGGTCCAGCAGGGGTCGGATGCCCGAATCATAGGCGTCCTGCCAGGTCGGGGCCATGACGATGGCGCTCAGGAACAGGGCCAGCGACACCAGCACCGCATTGGGCGGGGCCTGCTGCATGCCCAGGGCGGTGCGCAGCAGCGACAGCACCACGACGATGCGCACGAAGCTGGTGGTCATGATCACGATCGACGGCGCCAGCGACAGCACGGTCATCAGGCCGACCAGCTGCACCACCCGTTCGGTCAGGCCCGCGCCCGTGCCGAGGTCGACATTGATCGCGGCGCCGGGTCCGCCCGCGGCCGCCACATCCTGCGCCAGCGCCGCCAGCGGCCAGACCAGGCACAGGGCGGTGGTCAGCAGCGACAGCAGGGCGGCGCGCTTCAGCTCGGCGCGACTCGGCAGGACGAAGACGTCCTTCAGCGTCACGACTCCGCTCCCGCATCCGCCTTCGGCCCGCGCGGCTCGATCAGCTCGCGGCCCTCGCCGAGGATCAGCAGCCGCTCCTCGTCGTCGATCCGGACCAGCACCAGCCGCCGGGCCGGGTCCAGCACCAGGGTCTCGACCACCGTCATGCGCCGCTCGCCGCGCTCGGCGCTGAGCCGGGCCAGCAACTGCGGGGCGTAGCGCCGTGCGGCCCATGCGGCCAGGCCGATGATGCCGAGGGTGAAGGCCAGGGCGAACACCGCCCGCAGCAGATCGAGGAAATTCATGCGACAGCCCCGCCGGCGAAGCATGTCCGGCGCGCCAGCCTTCCGCGATCATGGTTAACGAGGCGTTGAGATAACCTCCCATTAACCATGCGGGCGGCAGTTTCTGCCCATCGAACCGTGGGCGAATCGCGTCCGCACAACGGGGAGGAGACGCCCTTGGCCATCACCGACCTGCCGCTGCTCAGCCAGATCAAGGGCCGCCTCAGCTGGCTCGACGAACGCCAGCGCGTCATCGCCGAGAACGTCGCCAACGCCGACACCCCCGGCTATGTCGGCCGCGACCTCGACCAGCCCGCCGACTTCGCGGCCGCGTTGCGCGGCGGGGGCGGCGTCCGGATGGCGCGCACCAGCGCCATGCATATCGCACCCGCCGGACCGTCGGCCCGCTTCGAGGCCAGGGCCGCCCCGGATTCCGAAACCACGCTCGACGGCAACTCGGTCGTGGTCGAGGAGCAGATGCTGAAGATGGCCGAGAGCCGCATGGCCTATGACGCCGCCATCGGCCTCTACCAGAAGTCCATGCAGATGCTGCGCATGGCCGCCCGCGCCCCCGGGCGCTGAGAGGGGCCGCTGACGCCGTGAGGAGGAACCGATGACCGATCCCGTCCCGCCCCGCAACAGCGCCATGGCCGTCGCCGCCAGCGCGCTGAAGGCCCAGCAGTCGCGCATGCGCGTCATCGCCGAGAACATCGCCAACGCCCAGTCGACGGCCCAGGTCGCGGGCGGCGAACCCTACCGCCGCCAGATTCCGGTCTTTCAGGCGCGCGAGATCGACGGCGCCACCGGCGTCACCCTCGCCGAGGTCCGCCCGGACCAGTCGAACTTCCGCAGCGAATACGACCCGTCGCACCCGGCCGCCAACGCCGAGGGCTATGTGCTCCGCCCCAACGTCGACACCCTCGTCGAGGCGATGGACATGCGCGAGGCCCAGCGGGCCTACGAGGCCAACCTGAACGTCATCGAGACGGCGCGGTCGATGGACGCTCGCACCCTCGACATCCTGAAGAAGTAGAGGCTGACCGATGAACCCCTTGATGGCGGCCAAGGCCTATGCGGCGGTTCAGGGCGGAGCCATGCCCGCCGCGCCGGCGGCGGGGCCGGCCGGTTCCGGCTTCGCCGACCTGCTCAGCAACGTCATGGGCGACATGACCCAGACCTCGCGCGCCGCCGAGACCCAGATGACCTCGATGGTCCAGGGCCAGGGCAGTCTGATCGACGTGGTCACCGCCGTGTCCTCGGCCGAGGCCTCGCTGGAGACGGTGATCGCGGTCCGCGACCAGGTCATCTCGGCCTATCAGGAGATCATGCGGATGCCGATCTGACGGCGGTCCGTCGCCCGGCGCCGCCTTACGGCGAATTCATCCGCCGGGCCGCATCCGTTGGTTGCGCCGCCGGCCTCTGAGGGGACAGAACCACGGAGCCTCTCATGACCCGCCTGCCTCTCGCCGCCTGCGCCGCCGCCCTGATCGCCGCCTGCCTTCCCGCCGCCGTCCACGCCCAGCCCGCGCCCCAGCCGACCGTCCTGGTCCGCGCCGGCGACCTGTTCGACTCCGAGGTCGGGCGGATGGTCGGTCCCCGCGACGTGCTGATCCGCGGCAGCCGGGTCGTCGAGGTCGGTCCGGACCTGCCCACGCCGGAGGGCGCCGCCGTCATCGACCTGCGCGGCTGCTCGGTCATCCCCGGCCTGATCGACGGCCACACCCATCTGCTGCTCGAACAGGGCTTCGCCGAGGGGCTTTCCGCCGTGGCGGCCCGCGATCAGGGCGTGCAGGGCGATGTCGTCCGCTCCCTCGCCGCCGCCGGCCGCGCCCGCGAATATCTTGAGGCCGGCTTCACCAGCGTGCGCGACCTCGGCAACTCGGGCCTGTTCCTCGACCTGATGCTGGAGCAGGGCATCCGCGCCGGCTCGGTGCCCGGGCCGCGCATCTACGGCTCGGGTCCGGGCCTGTCGCCCGCCGGCGGACAGCTGGAGCCCCAGCCGACCGATCCGCACCATCTCGTCGCCGGAGAATACCGGGTGGTCAACGGCGTCGACGACGCCCGCGCCGCCGTGCGCGACGCCATCGCCCGCGGCGCCGAGGTGATCAAGATCTACGCCGAGGCGACGCCCCAGCGCACCCGACTTTCGGTCGAGGAGATGGCCGCCATCGTCGCCGAGGCCCGGCGCCACCACATCCCCGTCGCCGCCCACGCCACCTCCGACGACTCGGTCCGCGAGGCCGTCGAGGCCGGCGTCACCTCGATCGAGCACGCCTATCAGGTCTCCGACGACACCCTTCGCCTGATGGCCGCGCGCGGCGTCTTTCTGGTGCCGACCGACGTCTCGCTGGAGCGCGCCCTCGAGATCACCTCCGCCTGGCCGCGGCGGCCGCCGCGTGAGGAGATCGAACAGCATCTCGGGACCAACCGGGATCGCCTGATGCGCGCCCGCCGGCTGGGCGTCCGCATCGCCATGGGCTCGGACGCCTACGGCCCGAACCCCGCCGGGCGCGGCGCCGCCGCCCGCGGCGCGCTGGACGCCTATGTCGAGTCCGGCCTCACCCCGGCCGAGGCTCTGTAGACCGCGACCTGGGAGGCAGGCCGCATGCTCGGGGACGACGGACTGGGCGTGCTGCGCCCCCGGGCCTGGGCCGATCTGGTCGCCGTCGAAGGCGATCCGACCCGGGCCCTCGCCCCGCTGCGCACGCCCCGGCTGGTCATGAAGGCCGGGCGCATCGAGGCCGGCGAGGCTTCGGCCTGCGGCGTCTGAGCGGAACATCGGCGGCGAAAGGGCGCTTCGGGTTGGTCCACCTGGAGCGCCCGCCATGCTGAAGGACCGCAACTCGTCCGCCATCGTCGCCGTCAGCGACATCGACCGCGCCCGCGCCTTCTACGAGGACACCCTCGGCCTCACCCGCGAGCCCGCCGGCGAGCAAGGTGACGTGCTCGGCTTCCGCACGGGCGACACCCGCCTCACGGTCTACAAGTCCGACCACGCGGGCACCAACAAGGCCAATGCGGTCAGCTGGGACATGCAGGGCGACCTGGTCGAGACGGTGAACGCCCTCAAGGCGAAGGGCGTCCGCTTCGAGCACTACCCGGACATGGGCCTGACGCTGAACGGCGACGTCCACGAGGCCGGACCGATGAAGCTGGTCTGGTTCAAGGACCCGGACGGCAACATCCTGCATCTGGTCGAGGGCATGTAGGCCCCCCGAAGGGTCAGCCCTCGAGCGACACCACCGGCTGCGTGACCATCGCCGGCCGCCGGGACCTGCCCTTCATCCACGCCCTGATCCGTGTCTGGATCGGATTGTCGATCATGAAGTGGAAGGCGAAGGCGAAGCCGAAGGCCGCCGCGACTCCCAGGCCCCACAGCGCCCACTGCACCGGCGGCGGCGCGCCGAACCTGGCGATGGCGACATTGGCCACCCCGAACCAGGCGATGCGCACCACCTCGTTGGTGATGAACATCGAGAACGAAACCTGCGCGGCCTTCTCGACCCATTTCGAGGGCCGGGGCGTCGGCGTCGCGCCCGCCGCCAGGATGATGGTCGAGATACAGGCCAGCGACACCAGCGCGTGCTTGTCGAAATACTGCACGAAGGCCAGCAGCAGCGCCGCCCCGATCCCGGCCCAGCCGGCCAGTTTCGGGCTGATCCAGACCTTCTGCGCGAACCACGCCAGCGCCATGCCCAGGGCGAACAGCGGCAGGGCGCGGATGAAGCCGTAGCCCATGGGCATCTGGTAGACCGGATGACCGAGCAGGCTCCAGGTCAGCTGGTTGGCCAGCAGATAGCCGCCGACGCCCAGCGCCAGCACGCTCCACGGGCCCAGCCGCATGATGCCCTTCAGCAGCCACGGGAAGACCAGATAGCAGCCGATCAGGGCCGAGATCGACCAGCTCGGCGCGTTCCAGCCGTAGCCGCCGGGAACCCCATAGGCCTGGGTCAGCGACAGCTGCGCCCACAGCTGGTCCCAGCGGAACCACTCGGGCGAGCGGGGGGTGAAACCCAGCGCGCCGCCAACGACAATCAGCATGACCAGGCCGAAGCCCATGATCAGGTGCGCCGGCAGGACCCTCAGGTAGCGCTTGAGGAAGAAATCCCCGCCCGACATCCGGCCCCCGGCCACCGAGCCGCCATAGACCCGCATCAGCACATAGCCGCTGTCGATCAGGAAGAAATTGGTCAGCAGGAAACCGCCGCGCTCGAACACCGGATGCAGGCCCTCGGCCAGCGCCACCGGTCCCGCGCCCTGGAAGTGATGCAGGATGATCAGCCCGGCCACGATGAAACGCAGCGCGTCGAGCCAGCCCCCCCTGACGATGGGAAGTGTCTCATTCCGGGTCGAAATCGGCGTCCAGGCCATCGGAAAAGCCTCCTCTGAGGCGAATTCCGCAAGGACCGGGCCGCGCCGGCCCCTCGCTCAGTGCGACGACGCCTCCCGGGCCGCGCGTGGCGGGGCCGCCGTCGGCGCCTCGGCCAGAACCCGGCGAATCTGCGTCGCCAGCGCCGCCCGCTCGTAGGGCTTCTCGATCAGCGCGAACTCGTGCGACAGCCCCTGCACCGCGTCGCCGAGATAGCCGGAGGTCAGCAGCACCTTCAGGTCCGGTCGCATGGCCTGGGCCCGGCGCGCCAGCTCGATGCCGTTCAGCCCGCCCGGCATGACCACGTCGGAGAACAGCAGGTCGTAGGCTTGGTCACCGCCCAGCCGGTGCAGCGCCCCGGCCGCGTCGGCCGCCACCTCGCACTGGTAGCCGAGGCCGTTGAGCATATCGAGGCAGACGCTCAGCACCGCCGGGTCGTCCTCGACGATCAGCACCCGCTCCGAACCCGTCGCCGCCTCCACCGCCGCGCCCGGCGCGACGGCCTCGGCCGGCAGGTCGGTGGTCAGCGGCAGGGTCAGGGTGAACACCGCGCCTTCGCCCGGCGTGCTCGACACCTCGACCCTGCCGCCCGACTGGGCGACGAAGCCATAGACCTGCGACAGGCCCAGGCCCGAGCCGCGGCCGATGTCCTTGGTGGTGTAGAACGGCTCGAACACCCGGTCGGCCACCTCGGCGCTCATGCCCGAGCCGGTGTCCGACACCCGGATCGCGGCGCAGTCGGCCCCGTCGTCCCCGTCCGCGCGCCGGGCGCTGATCATCAGCACCCCGTCGCTGTCCATCGCGTCGCGCGCATTGACCGCGAGGTTGAGCAGCGCCGTCTCCAGATGGGTCGGGTCGACAAAGGCGTGCAACGGCTCCGCCCCCAGCTCCAGTTCGATCGCCACCCCCTCGCCGACGGCCTGTTTCATCAGCGGCAGGAAGTTGCGGATCAGCGTATTCAGGTCGACCACGCTCGGGTTCAGCTGCTGCCGGCGCGAGAAGGCCAGCAGTTGCCGCGTCAGGGTCTGCCCCTTGTCGGCCGCCGCGCGGATGGCCGCCAGATGCTTGACCACGTTCGGCTGGTCCTCGATGCGGCGCAGCAGGATGTCGGCGTTGCCCAGCACCACCGTCAGCAGGTTGTTGAAGTCGTGCGCCACGCCGCCGGTCAGCTGGCCGACCGCCTCCATTTTGCGCGCCTGGGTCAGCTGCTCCTCCAGATGCCGCCGCTCGGTGACATCCAGCAGGGTGCCGAGGATCTGGCTCTCGCCATCCTCATCGATGGTCCAGACGCCCTGGTCGAGGAAGGTGCGGTATTCCCCGTCGGCGCACATCCAGCGGTATTCGCAGGCGTAGGCGCCCGTCTCGGCCGCCTTCATCAGGCAGTTGGCCACGCCCTCGACGTCGTCGGGATGGATGCGGCCCAGCCCGATCTCCGGCTCCTCGACGAAGCGCGACGGCTCGAACCCGGTCAGCGGCGTGATGCTGTCGCTGACGAAGCGCGCCCCGAACGGGTGGACGCTGGTGCGGGCGGTGAACACCACCGGCAGGGATTTCAGGATCGCGTCCTGCCGCTCGCGCGCCGTCCTCAGGGCCATCTCGGCCGCCAGCTTCTCCTCGCTGATGCGGGCGTTCTCTTCCAGCAGGGCCGAGCGCTCCTCGCCCTGCCGCCGGACCTCGTTGGTCTTCAGATGCAGGTCGGCGAGGATGGCCACCTTGGAGCGCAGGATGAAGGGGTCGACCGGCTTGAACACCACGTCCACCGCCCCGACCGAATAGGCCTGGAAGATGTGCGCCTCGTCGCGGAACACGGCGGTGACGAAAACGATCGGCGTGTCGCGCGTGCGCGGATGCTCGCGGATCAGCCGCGCCGTCTCGTAGCCGTCCATGCCCGGCATGTGCAGGTCCAGCAGGATGACGGCGAACTCCTGCGCCAGCAGCAGCCGCAGCGCCTCCTCGCCGGAGCGCGCCACGATCAGCTCATGGCCCAGCACCTCCAGCGCCTCCGACGCGGCGAAGGCGTTGCGCTCGTCGTCGTCGACGATCAGCACCCGCGCCTTCAGCGGATCGGCGGCGGGCGATTTCCTTCGGGCGAGGGCCATCAGGCGTCCGCCGGCTCGCGCCGCGCCGCGACCGGTTCATCCGACAGGCGCTGCGCGTCCGTCCGCTGGATCGACACCCGCATCACCGAGATCAGATAGTCGATGTCGACCGGCTTGGAGACGTAGTCGGACGCCCCCGCCTGGATGCATTTCGACCGGTCGCCCTTCATCGCCTTGGCGGTGACCGCGATGATCGGCAGGTCGGCGAACTGGGCGATCGAGCGGATCTCCCGGATCGTCTCGTAGCCGTCCATGTCCGGCATCATGATGTCGACCAGCACGATGTCGATCTCGGGATGCTGGCGCAGCAGGTCCAGCCCCGCCCGACCGCTCTCGGCGTAGTGCAGGTCGACGCCGAACTCCTCCAGGGCGCTGGCCATCGAGAAGATGTTGCGGATGTCGTCGTCGATCACCAGCGCCGTCCTGCCGGTCAGGATGGCGTCCTCCTTGCGCGTCTGCGCCAGGGTGGTGCGCGCCTCCTCGGACAGCCGCTCGGTGGGCTCGTGCAGCAGCAGGGTGGCCTGCTCCAGCAGCTGCTCCGGCGTCCGCGCCATCCGCGCCTGCCCGGCGAACACCGCCAGCCGAAGCCGGCGCTCGTCGGCGGCGTCGAGCCGCTCCGCCGCATAGACCAGCAGGGTCCGGTCCGCCGTCTTCATATAGTCGACCAGCGCCGGAACCGGCGTGCCGGAGGTGTCCACGATCAGGCTGTCGGCCGGCTTGACCTTCGCCTTGGCCAAGGCCTTCAGGCCATCGACTCGGGTGACGGATTTGAACGCGGTCTTCAGGCTCGCCGCCGCCGGTCCCGCCGGCCCGACGAAGATCAGCCGCTTGTCGGGCGCGGCGACGAAGCTGCGCACCCCGTCCAGGCTGGCCATCACCTCCTCGCGCTCGACCGGCTTGGAGGTGAAGCCGAACGCCCCGATGGCCAGGCCCAGCGACGCCTGGTCGTCGGCCGAGATGACGTGCACCGGGATATGGCGCGTCTCCGGCGTCCGCTTCAGCAGGTCCAGCAGCGCCAGCCCGTCCATGTCGGGCAGGCCGACGTCCAGCATGATGGCTTCCGGCGCATAGCGCCGCGCCAGCGACGCCACCGCCGCGCCCTGCTGGGTGATCACGCCCCTGAAGCCGCAGTCGTGGACGAGCGCCAGCAGGATGGAGGCGAAGCGCGGATCGTCCTCGACGATCAGGATCACCGGCTCGCCGGGCGACAGGCTGTCGCGGTCGTCGCTGACCGTCTCAAGCGTTTCCGCCTCTTCCTCGACGGGCAGGTTGCGCACCGTCACCGCCTTGGCCGGATCGCGTCCCGCCGGTCCCGCCGCCGCCGCGGTGGGGCTGAAGTTCAGGGGCAGATACAGGGTGAAGGTCGATCCCTTGTCCGGCTCGCTCTCGACCTTCAGCTCGCCGCCGAGGGTGCGGGTGATCTCGCGGCTGATCGACAGCCCCAGGCCGGTGCCGCCGTATTTCCGGCTGGTCGTGCCGTCGGCCTGCTGGAAGGCCTCGAAGATGATCTTCTGCTTGTCGTGCGGAATGCCGATCCCGGTGTCCTCGACGTCGAAGGCGATGACCCAGGCGGCCGCGTCGAGCCGCCCCTGGCCGGCGCTCCAGCCGCTGCGGGCCGGCCGGATGGCCAGGCTGACCGCGCCCTCGCGCGTGAACTTGACCCCGTTCGCCAGCAGGTTCTTCAGCACCTGCTTCAGGCGCACCGCGTCCGTATCGACGCTGGGCGGAAGCGCAGGATCGACGGACACGGCGAAGCGCAGGCCCTTGTCGTGCGCGACCTGCCGGAAGCTGCGGTCCAGGTCCGCGGCAAGCTCGGCGAGGTCGGTCGGCGCGAGGTGCAGGGCAGACACCGCTCCGGACTCGATCCGCGCCAGGTCCAGCAGGTCGTTGATAAGGGCGAGCAGGTCCATCCCCGAGGCGTAGATGGTCTGCGCGAACTGCACCTGCTTTGGCGTAAGGTTGCGGCCGCCGTTGTCGGCCAGCAGCCGGGCCAGGATGAGCAGGCTGTTCAGCGGCGTGCGCAGTTCGTGCGACATGTTGGCCAGGAACTGCGACTTCGCCTCGCTCGCCTTCTCGGCCGCCACCTTGGCACGGATCAGCTCCGCCTCGGCGCGGTTGCGCTCGGTCAGGTCGCGTACAACCTTGGTATACCCGATCAGCCGCCCGCCCTCGTCGCGCAGCGCCGTCAGCACGACGCTCGCCCAGTATGAAGACCCGTCCTTGCGGAGCCGCCAACCCTCCTCCTCGTAGCGTCCTTCCGCGGCCGCGATGCGCAGCTCGCGTTCGGACCTGCCGCGGGCCGCATCTTCCGCGGGATAGAAGCGTGAGAAGTTTTCGCCGATGATGTCCGCCGCATCGTACCCGGTGATGCGCTGGGCGCCCGCATTCCAGCTGACGACGCGTCCTTCCGTGTCGAGCCGGAAGATCGCGTAGTCGACCACGCTGTCTACCATCAGCCGGAATCGCTTCTCGCTTTCGATGAGGAGCTGCTCGGTGCGCTCGCGGGCGCCGACGTCCTCCTTGAGCAGCGCGTTCGCCCGCTGCAGCTCCGCCGTGCGTTCCAGCACGCGAGCCTCGAGCTCGTGCTGCCGCCCGCGCAGCTGCCCCATCGCGGCCTCGAGCTGCGAAATCACCGCGCAGAGAACCAGCCCGGTGACGACGAGCGTGCAGACGAATGCGAGCAGCAGAAGCAGGGCCTCGTGGAGCGGCTGCGCCGCGAAGGGGCCGCTCCGGTCGACGAGCGTGTACCAGAGCGCCATCCCGCAGATTGCGGCGGTGGCCGTCGTCACGCCGCGCTGGTGAAAGCGGAAAGCCGCCCAGACGACCAGCGGCACCAGGACGAACGTCGTGGAGTACGGACGCATCACAGACGCGCTGGCGTCGAAGACCACGTGGGATGCGAACAGCACGAGGATCCAGAATACCGCGCCTTCGACCGCGCGCCTGCGGTTCCACGCCACGGTGTCCGGCACGGCCCAGCTCAGGATCAGCGGCGCGACGACGAGCATCCCCGACGCATCGCCCTGCCACCAGATCCACCAGTTCCAGAAGAGCTCGCGCCATGGCAGCTCGTGCACGAGGTGCAGGACTAGGAGCCCGAGCGTCGGGGCGATCGTGCAGGCGGCGCAGCACACCGCGACGAACTTGACGACCTGCGGCACGTCGACGAACCGGTAAGGCACCCCGGCGTGGCGCCGCACCAGCACGCCCGCAACCACGGCCTGTGCCGCGCTGGCGACCGCGATCGCGAGCGAGGCGACGAGCGCGCCCTCGATGTGAATGTTGGCGAGGGCGCTGCCGATCAGGATGCCCGGCCAGATTCGCGTCCCGCCGATCAGGACGGCCGCGAGTGCTATGCCGGAAGGAGGCCAAAGCGCCGTCGCATACCCCGGCGGAACCGCCAGGAGGAGCGAGAGCTTGGCGGCGGCAAAGTATCCCGCCGCGACAAGGCCGATCTGCGCAACCAGCAGCCGGCTTGCCCGTGCCTGCGCTTCACCTTGCACGACGGAATTATGCACGGCGGGTTAGACACGGACTCGCGCCGCGCTATCCCAGCCCGCGTGCCAAATCCTCCTGCAGGTCCTTCACCGCCTCGAGTCCGACCGAGACGCGCAGCAGGCCGTCGGTGATGCCGGCGGCGGCGCGCGCCTCGGGCGAGATCCGCCCGTGGGTCGTGCTGGCGGGATGGGTGATCGTGGTCTTCACGTCCCCGAGGTTGCCTGTGATCGACACGAGCCGGGTCGAATCGATCAACCGCCACGCGGCTTCCTTGCCGCCCTTCAGCTCGAACGAGACGACTGCCCCGCCGGCGCGTTGCTGCCGCGCCGCCAGCGCATGCTGAGGATGCGATGGCAGGCCCGGGTAGTAGACGCGCGAGATCGCCGGAATCCCCTCGAGCCAGCGGGCGAGCTCGAGCGCGGCAGCAGCCTGCGCCTCGACGCGCAGCTTCAACGTTTCGAGGCCCTTCAGGATGACCCACGCATTGAACGGCGAGAGCGATGGCCCGGCGGTCCTCAGGAACGGGAAGATCTGGCCGGTGACCAGGTCCTCGCGGCCGAGCACCGCACCGCCGAGCACCCGCCCCTGCCCGTCGAGATGCTTGGTCGCCGAGTGGATGACGAGGTCCGCCCCCAGCGCGATCGGCTGCTGGAGGACCGGCGTGCAGAAGGCGTTGTCCACGACGAGCACGGCGCCCGCTGCACGCGCCAGCCCGGAAAGCGCCTGGATGTCGGAGATCTCGGTCAGCGGATTGGACGGCGTCTCGACGAAGAGCAGCCGGGTCTGCGGCCGGATGGCTTGCTCCCAGGCCTTCAGGTCCGCCGGCGGCACGAATGCGGTCTGCACGCCGAAACGCGCCAACACGGTGCCGAATAGCTGGACGGTGGCCCCGAACACGGCGTTCGAGCAGACGATGTGGTCACCCGACTTGAGGAGCGCCATGGCGGTAGAGAGGATCGCCGACATGCCGGAGGACGTGCCGATGCACGCCTCGGCGCCTTCCAGGGCCGCGAGGCGTTCCTGGAACATCGAGACGGTGGGATTCGTGAAGCGGGAGTAGACGTAGTCCCCGCTGCCGCCGATGAATCCGTCCGAAGCCTGCTCGGCACTCTCGAACACGAAGCTCGACGTGAGGAACAGCGCCTCGGAATGCTCGCGGAACTGCGTGCGCGCCTGCCCGGCGCGCACCCCAAGTGTTGCAGGATTCAGCTTCTTGTCCATGGAAATACCCGGCCTCCTGATGGCTGAGCTCTAAGCGGACCGGGGATTACTCGGCACGCTTTAGCGGCATTTATTACGCGCCCGCAAGCTGTGGGCTCAAATCGGCGCGAGGGAGCAGTATAGCAAACGCGCTATTGCGCGGTGGCGAGGTTCAGGTCGAGCTGCGCGCCCTCGTCTTCACCCGAGTCGCGCGCCGCATCCCGGAGCGTCTCGATCGACTTCAAATAGTCGCTCGTGATGTCGCCGGTGATGTAGTGGCCGTCGAAGCAGGAGGTCTCGAAGCTCGTGAGTTTCGGATTGGTGCGGCGCACTGCCTCCTTGAGCGCCTCGAGATCCTGGTAGATCAACGCATCGGCGCCGATCTCCCGCCCCACTTCGTCCTCGCTTCGATGCGCCGCGATGAGCTCCGCGCGCGTCGGCATGTCGATGCCGTACACGTTGGGGAACCGCACCGGCGGCGCGGCGGAAGCGAAGAACACCTTGCGTGCGCCGGCCTCCCGGGCCATCTGCACGATCTCGTGGCTGGTCGTGCCCCGCACGATCGAGTCGTCCACGAGAAGGACGTTCTTGCCCTGGAACTCCATCGCGATCGGGTTCAGCTTCTGGCGCACCGAGCGCTTGCGCACCGCCTGGCCGGGCATGATGAAGGTGCGGCCGATGTAGCGGTTCTTCACGAAGCCCTCGCGGTAGGGCACGCCCAGCCCGTGGGCAAGCTGGAGCGCCGACGGCCGGCTCGAGTCGGGAATCGGAATAACGACGTCGATCTTCAGGTGGCCGTATTGCCGTCGGATCTTCTCCGCGAGCTTCTCGCCCATGTTGAGCCGGGACTCATAAACCGATGCGCCGTCGATCAGCGAGTCGGGTCGCGCCAGGTAGACGTATTCGAAGATGCAGGGATTCAGGCTCGCACGCTCCGCGCACTGCTGGCTGTGGAAATGGCCGTCTTCGTCGATGAAGACCGCTTCGCCGGGGGCGACATCGCGCAGCAACCGGAAGCCCAGCGCGTCGAGCGCCACGGACTCGGAGGCCACCAGGTACTCCGTGCCGGTCGGGGATTCGTTGTAGCCCACGGCCAGAGGGCGGATCCCGAACGGATCCCGGAACGCGACGACGCCGTACCCCGCGATCATCGCCACGACGGCATAGGCCCCCTTGATTCGGCGGTGCACGTTCGCCACCGCGCGGAAGATGGTCGGCGGGTCCAGCCGCAGCCTGACCGAGGCCTGCTCCAGCTCGTGGGCAAGCACGTTGACGAGCACCTCGGAATCCGAGCCCGTGTTGATGTGCCGCAGGTCGGTGCGGAACATCTCTTCCTTGAGCGCGTCGGCGTTCGTGAGGTTGCCGTTGTGGCTGAGCACGATGCCGAAGGGCGAGTTGACGTAGAACGGCTGTGCCTCGGCGACCTTGTACGCGGACCCGGCGGTGGGATAGCGGCAATGGGCGATGCCCATGTTGCCAGGCAGCGAGCGCATGTTGCGCGTGCGAAAGACGTCGCGCACTTGGCCGCTGCCCTTGTGCATGTGGAACGAGCTGCCCTCGCTCGTGACGATGCCGGCGGCGTCCTGGCCGCGGTGCTGGAGGAGAAGAAGCCCGTCGTAGAGCAGCTGGTTGACCGGCGAACGGGCGACGATTCCGATGATCCCGCACATGGCGAGCGCAGTTCCGAAGTCGTTAAGGGTCAATCATAGCGCAAGCGTTCCGCCAGCGCGGGCGGAAGCCATGGCTTCAGGGCGAGCGCGCCTTGCCCCAGATAGCGGCCGCTGATCGATTCCCGCCATGCTGCCTCGCGAGGCAGCGAAGTGAGCCCAGCAAGCAGGGCGAAGGCGAGGAGAATGAGCGCTGCCCGCGCTACGCCGAAGAGTGCCCCGAGGCCGCGGTCGAGCGCGCCAAGGCCTACCGCCTTGACCAATTTCGACAGCAAGAGTGCGGCGAGCGAGCTCAGGATGAGGGACAGGAAGAAAATGGCTACGAATGCAAGCAGCACGCGCAGCTCCGGCCGTACGACCGAGGACGGCACGTGTTCGGACAGCGGCCCCGCAAACAGGTTGGCTGCGAGGAAGGCGATGACGAAGCCGGCGAGCGAAACGACCTCCCGCACGATGCCGCGCCACAGACCCCACGCAATCGAGATGCCCAACACGCCGAGCACGGCGTAGTCGAGCCAGGTCATCCCGTGCGGGTAGCGACCGCCCCGGGCTGGAGCCCGAGCCCCTTCAGGCGCGAGGCCGCCTTTTCGGCGGCATCCCGCGTGGCGAAGGGCCCTGCGCGAACGCGTGTCAGGTTGCCCGGCGCGGCTTCGGTGTAGTACGGCACGTTCGCCGCCGCGAGGCGTGCGATTACGCCGTCCGGATTCGCGAAGGCGCCGACCGGCACGACGAATTCCCCTTTGGCGAGCGCCGGCTTGGCGGGTTCGGCCTTCTGCACGAGCGCCGGCTTCTCTTCAACGACTTTCGGCGGAGCGGCCTTGGGCTCGACGGCCCGCGGTTCAAGTGCCTTCACGGCGGGCTTGGTTCCCTTGGGCGAGAACGTGCTCTCGTCTTCACCGGGTATGCGCACGCTGACGGGCGGCACGTTCGTGCGCGGCTCCGGATCGAAAACCATCGGCAGCACGATGACCGCGAGCAGGACGAGCGCAACGGCTCCCACGAGCCTGCGCCGGCCACGCCGCTTCAGCGAATCGACGTCTTGTTGTTGTTCAGCCATTGCATCGCTTCTGCGACGGTGAGGAAGGATCCGAACACGACGATTTTATCATTCTCGCCCGCGATCTCACGGGCGTGGGCAAGCGCCTGGGCAGGCGAATCGAAGGCCTGTGCCGGATTTAGTGAACCGATTGCCCGGTGCGCCGCGACGAGATGGTCCGCGGAGGCGGCGCGCGGCCCGCGCAGAGAGCAGAACATCCAGCGGGTAACGCGACGGTCGAGAACGGAAAGCACGCCGCGCACATCCTTGTCGCGGAGCATGCCGCACACGGCAATCGTTTCGCTGGCGAAGCCGGACGCGTCCAGGTTGCGCGCGAGTTCGCCGGCCGCCTCGACGTTGTGGGCGACGTCGAGGATGATCTGCGGGCGGCCCGGCACCACCTGGAAGCGTCCAGGCAGCTCCACCTCGGCGAGCCCGCGCCGTACGTCCTGCATCGCGACCGGCAGTCGATCGTGCAACGCGTCGAGCGCGCAGAGCGCCGCCGATGCGTTCCGAAGCTGGATGGCGCCTCGCAGGGCGGGGTACGCCAATGCGGCGCGCCTGCCACCGGGTCCCCAATAGGCCCATTGCGACGGCTGCGCGGCATAACCGAAGTCGCGGCCGATCCGCAGCTGCCGCCCGGGCGCCGCGAGCAGCGTGGCGGGCGGGTGGGGCTCGGCGATGACCGCCGGCCGGCCGGCTCGGAAGATGCCGGCCTTTTCTTTCCCGATGTGCTCCCGCGTGGGACCGAGGTAATCGACGTGGTCGATGCCGATGCTCGTCACCACGGCGCAATCGGCATCGACCACATTGACCGCGTCGAGCCGACCGCCCAGGCCGACTTCGAGCACGGCGACATCCACGCGCTCGCGCGCAAGCAGCCATAGCGCGCCGAGCGTCCCGTACTCGAAGTAAGTCAACGGCACGTTGCCGCGCACCGCCTCGACCGCCCGGAATGCTTCGACGAGCGCGCCGTCGTCGGCTTCGCGCCGGCCGATGCGGAGGCGCTCGTTGTAGCGAAGAAGGTGGGGCGATCCGTAGAGGCCCGTGCGGTAGCCGGCGCACGCGAGCACCGATTCGAGCATCGCGGTTGTCGATCCCTTGCCGTTGGTGCCCGCGACCGTGATGACGGGGAAAGCCGGCGCGGCGTCGAGCCGCGAAAATACTTCCTGGACGCGCTCGAGGCCGAGCGCAATGGCCTGCGGGTGCTGCCGCTCGACGTAGGCGAGCCATTCTTCGAGCGTGTTCAACGCGGCCCCTGGGTCTCGAAAATGCGCCGCACGGTTTGCAGCGTATCCGCTTCGTTCGCCGTCTTGTCCGGCCGGTAGCGCTTCACGCGCGCGAAGCGCAGCGCCATGCCACCCGCATATTGCGGGCTCTTCTGGACATCGTTGAATGCAATTTCCACCACGAGCTCCGGGCGGATGTGCACGACGACGCCTTCGCGCCGGGTCTCCCGCGCCAGGAACTCCGCCGTCTGCCACTCGAGGAGCGCGTCGGTCAGGCCCTTGAACGTCTTGCCGAGCATGACAAAGCGGCCGCTGGCCTCGTCTCTCGCGCCAAGGTGGAGATTGGAAAGCCGGCCCTGCCGCCGCCCGTTGCCCCATTCCGCAGCGAGCACGACCAGGTCCAGCGTGTGCGAGCGCTTGACCTTCAGCCAGCTTCCACCGCGCCGACCCGCTTCGTAGATGGAATCCGGCGCCTTCGCCATGATGCCTTCGTGCCCATGCGCGAGCGACTCGTCATAGAAGGCGACCGCCTCATCGGCCGCTTCGATCCGGCGTGCGGGCGTGAGGTGCCCCGATGGGACGCAGCGTTCCAGCACGGTGCGGCGCTTGTCGAGGGGCGCGTCTACGAGCGGCTCGCCATCGGCGAGCATGCAATCGAAGAAGAACACCGATAACGGCAGCGCTTCGCGCGTGGGCGCGTCGTCGAGCCGGCGCCCGAAACGGCGCATGGTGGTCTGGAAGCTGTGCGGCGAGCCGTCCGGGCGGAGCGCAATCGCCTCGCCGTCGAGGATGAGCGTGCGCGACGGCGCCGCGCGGACCGCCTCGACCACCTCGGGAACCGCCGCCGTGACCTCCTTGAGGCTGCGCGTGAATACCTTCACCTCTTTGTCCGCCTTGTGGACCTGCACGCGGGCGCCGTCGAGTTTCCACTCCACCAGCGCCGTACCGAGCGTCGCGAGCGCCGCCTCGGCGTCCGCTGCCGGCTGGGCCAGCATGGGCAGGACCGGCCGCATCAGCGTCACGGTGAAGCGATCCAGGGCCACCGGCCCGGCTTCGGCCACGGCCCTCGCCACGGTCGCAACCCCTCCCGCGAACGTTGCAGCGCGGCGCAGCGCCGGGACCGGCAGGCCGGCCGCAGCCGCGACGGCCTCCAGCATGACGCCCTCGAGGGCGCCCTGGCGAAGCTCGCCGACGATGAGGCGCACCAGGAATTCCTGTTCCGCGGTGGTTGCCCGGGCGAACAGTGCCTTGAGGGCGGCTTCGCGTCGTAGCGAAACGCCCTTCCCGCTCATTGCCTTGAGCGCCGCAAGCGCGGAATCGAGGTCCAGGATCGTCAGCGATGGCTGCGTCGCGCCGCTCCCCCTGGCGGAGGCCAGGAGCGAGTAAGGCAATGCAAGCCGGCCTTGCGGCATTTCCCCGCTCAGGTACGCGATGGCGATTGCGAGCTCGGCTGCATCGAGGCGCTTCAGGAGGTCGGCGAGGAGCGCAATCTTTGCAAGGCGGCCGGGAACCGCTGCGACGCGCTCCGAGGCGCGGACCACTTCGGCAAGAAACGTCACGCCCTCAATTCAGACCACGGCCTCGGCGTGCAGTCCCTGGAGCATGGCGAGCAGCGTATGCAGCTTGTCGCGCAGCTGCCGCCGGTCGACGATCATGTCGATGGCCCCTTTCTCGAGCAGGAACTCGGCGCGCTGGAAGCCTTCGGGCAGCTTCTGGCGGACGGTCTGCTCGATGACGCGCGGACCGGCGAAGCCGATGAGCGCCCGCGGTTCCGCGATGACGATGTCACCGATCATCGCGAAGCTGGCCGATACGCCGCCCATCGTCGGATCCGCCAGCACCGATATGTAGGGCAGCTTGCGCTCGGCCAGGTCGGTGAGCGCCGCGGTGGTCTTCGCCATCTGCACCAGCGAAAGCAGGCCTTCCTGCATGCGCGCCCCGCCTGAGGAGGTGACGCATACGAACGGCAGCTTCTGCTCGATCGCAACCCGCACGCCGCGCACGAACCGCTCGCCGACCACCGATCCCATGGATCCGCCCATGAAATCGAACTCGAAGGCGGCGCAGACGACGCCGACGGACTTGATCGAGCCCTGCATGACCACCAGGGCGTCCGACTCCGCCGTCTGCTCCTGCGCCTCCGCGAGGCGCTCCGTGTAGCGGCGGGAGTCCCTGAACTTCAGCGTGTCGACGGGAAGGATTTCCGCGCCGATCTCGAAGCGGCCCTCCGGGTCGAGCAGCCCGTCGAGCCGCGGGCGGGCGCCCAGGCGCTCGTGGTGGCCGCACTTCGGGCATACGTTCAGGTTCTTCTCGAGGTCCGTGCTGTAGAGCACCGCGTCGCATGACGCGCACTTGGTCCACAAGCCCTCGGGAACCGACTTGCGGCCGGCGCCGCCCGTGCGCTGGATCTTCGGCGGCAGCAGTTTCTGGAGCCAGCTCATGGCCGGACTGCGGCGTCGAGCGCCTTGCGAATCGGCAGCAGGAACTCCTTCACGCGCGCCGCCGCCTTTTCCGGACCCGCCGACTCGATGACCTCGATGATGCGGCTGCCGATTACCACGGCGTCGGCGCTCTGCGCGATGCGGCAGGCCGACTCGGCGTCCCGGATCCCGAATCCGACGCCGATGGGCAGCTGCGTCACGGCGCGGATGCGTGGAATGCGGGCCGCGACATCGGAAAGGTCGATGTGGCCGGCGCCCGTAATGCCGCGCAGCGAGACGTAGTAAAGGTACCCGCTCCCGCAACGCGCCACGTCTCCAATGCGCTTGTCGGTCGACGTCGGGGCGAGAAGGAAGATCGGGTCGATGCCATTGCTCCGCGCGAGCGCCGCGAAAGCTTCGCATTCCTCGGGCGGATAGTCCACCACGATCACGCCGTCCACGCCCGCAGCCTTGGCCGCAGGAACGAATTTCTGCATGCCCATCGCCTCGAGGGGATTTGCGTAGCCCATGAGGACAACCGGCGTGTCGGCATCGGTCTTGCGGAATTCGCGCGCCATGCCCAGCACATCGCCCAGCCCGACGCCATGCCTGAGCGCGCGCTCGCCGGCACGCTGGACAACCGGGCCGTCCGCCATCGGATCCGAGAACGGCACGCCCAGCTCGATGATGTCCGCCCCCGCCTCCACCAGCGCCTTCATAAGCGGCACAGTGAGCGCCGGATGCGGATCGCCCGCCGTGATGTAGGGAATCAGCGCCTTGCGCTTCGCGCCGCGAAGGGCCTCGAAGCGGGCCTGGATGCGGGACATCCTAGAGCTCGATGCCCATTCGCTGGGCGACGGTGTGCATGTCCTTGTCGCCGCGTCCGGAGAGGTTGACGAGGAGCACCGCCGACTTGGGGAGCGTCGGGGCGATCTTCATCGCATGGGCGACCGCATGGGACGACTCGAGGGCCGGAATGATGCCTTCCTGCCGGCACAGCGCCTCGAAAGCCTGCAGCGCCTCCTCGTCCGTGACCGCGACGTATTCTGCTCGACCGTTGTCCTTCAGCCACGCGTGCTCGGGCCCGACGCCCGGGTAGTCGAGCCCCGCCGAAACCGAATGGGTCTCGATGATCTGTCCGTTCGCGTCCTGAAGCAGGTACGTGCGGTTGCCGTGCAGCACGCCCGGCTTCCCAGCGCACAGGGAGGCGGCGTGCCGGCCGGAAGCGAGGCCTTCGCCCGCCGCCTCGACGCCGATGAGGCGCGTCTTCTCGTATGGAATGTAGGGATGGAAAATTCCCATCGCGTTGGAGCCGCCGCCCACGCAGGCAATCACGGCGTCGGGCTGCCGGCCGGCTTGCTGCGGCATCTGCTCGAGGCATTCCTCGCCGATCACCGACTGGAAATCACGCACCATCATCGGGTAGGGATGGGGTCCCGCTACGGTGCCGATGATGTAGAAAGTATTGTCTACGTGCGTCACCCAGTCGCGCATCGCCTCGTTCAATGCGTCCTTGAGGGTCTTGGATCCCGAATCCACCGGCACCACCTTCGCGCCGAGCAGCTTCATGCGGTAGACGTTCTGCGCCTGGCGCTTGACGTCCTCGGAGCCCATGTAAACGACGCATTCCATGCCGTAGCGCGCGGCAACCGTCGCGCTCGCAACGCCGTGCATGCCGGCGCCGGTCTCGGCGATGATGCGCGGCTTCTTCATCCGCCGCGCGAGGAGCGCCTGCCCGATGGTGTTGTTCACCTTGTGGGCGCCGGTGTGGTTGAGGTCTTCGCGCTTGATGTAGATCTGCGCGCCGCCGCAGGCCTCGGAGAGGCGGCGCGCGTGGTAGACGGGGCTCGGCCGGCCCACGTAGTGCTTCAGCTCGTGGCGGAACTCGGCCTCGAACGCCGGATCCTTCCGGGCGCTTTCGTAAGCCGCGCGCAGTTCCTCCAGCGCATGGGTCAGCGTCTCCGCGACGAATATCCCGCCATACGGGCCGAAGTGGCCGCGCTCGTCCGGCAAGTCATACATCTTCATTCCTGACCTCCGCTATGAAGGCGGCCATCTTCGCTGCGTCCTTGATGCCTTTCTCCGACTCGACGCCGCTCGAGACGTCCACGCCCCAGGGCCGGACGCGGCGGATCGCTTCGCGCACGTTCAGCGGCGACAAACCTCCCGAGAGGACCAGAGGCCGCTCGCGCTCGGCCGGGGCAAGCGACCAGTCGAAGCGCTCGCCGACACCGCCGTACTCCGCTACGTGGCTGTCGAGAAGCCACGCCGAGGCGTGCGAGAAAGGGCGCAGATATTCTAGCAGTTCACTCTTTGATGCTCCCGCCCTCACCCGGCACGCTTTGACGTACGGAACGCCGAACTCCCGGCAGAACGCGGGCGACTCTTCGCCATGGAATTGCAGAAGCGACGGCTTCACGCGGCCGATGACCTGGGCCACCTGTGAGGCGTCGGGATTGACGAAGAGCGCGACGGTTTGAACGAATGGCGGCAGCGCATCGCGGATTTCCGCCGCGCGTTCGATACCGATGAATCGCGGGCTCGGCGGATAAAAGACCAGCCCGATCGCGTCGGCGCCCGCCTCCGCGGCGGCGCGTGCGTCGGCCGGGCGCGTGATCCCGCAGACCTTGATGCGGGTTCTCATGCCGCAATCTCGAGCGCTCGAGCCGCCCGCGCCGGCAAGTTCCAGCGCGGGTCGTAATGCACCTTCTCGAGATAGAGCCCTTCGGAAGCAAACGTCGGCGCGGCGCGCCCGCGGTCGCGCGACTCCAGGACCTCGCGCACCCAGCCAGGGGGGTGCTTGCCTTTGCCCACGTAGACGAGCGTGCCGACGATGTTGCGGACCATGTGATGCAGGAACGCATTCGCCCGGACGACGAAGTCGATCCGCTCGTCGCGTTGCTCGATGGTGAGCTCGTGCAGCATGCGAACGGGAGACCGTGCCTGGCATTCCGACGAGCGGAAGGCCGAAAAATCGCGCTCGCCGACCAGGTGCAGCGCCGCCTCGCGCATCGCATCGACGTCGAGCGGCGCATGGAACCAGCCGACATGCCGAGCCGCGAGCGCCGGACGCACGGCGCGGTTGAGCAGCACGTACCGGTATGTCCGGGACACCGCACTGTACCGGGCGTGGAAGTCCTCGGGCACGTGATGCGCCCACAGCACGGCGACGGACTCCGGAAGCGTCGCGTTGACGCCGCGGACCCATGCCGAGAGCGGGCGCGCGGCGACCGTATCGAGGTGCACGACCTGCTCGAGCGCGTGCACGCCCCGATCGGTACGCCCGGCGCAGGTGACGGCCAGCGCCTCCCCCGCGATGCCCGACAGCGCGGACTCGAGCGCATCCTGTACCGCGCCGCCGTCGGGCTGGGTCTGCCAGCCCAGGAAGCGGCTGCCGTCGTATTCGATGCCGAGCGCTAGTCTCATGAAAAGAAAAAGCCGCGGTGACCCGCGGCTTTCCGTGGGTGCGGGGCGCCTAACCGAGCTTGGCGAGCAACTGCTGCGCCTGGCCCTTCTGCGCCGCGTCTCCGTCCTTCATCACCTCGTTCAGGAGCTCGCGAGCGCCATCCTTGTCGCCCATTTCCTCGTATGCCTTGGCGAGATCGAGCTTGGTTGCGACTTCCTGCCATTTCGGATCGCCGCCGGACGCGGAAGCGTCGGAACCCAGATCGAGGCTGATCGAGGAAAGGTCCATGGAAGGGGCTTCGGCGGACTCCGCCGGCTTCGCCTCCCCGCCCATGTCGAGATTCAAGTCGAAATCGAGGCCGCCGCTCGGCTCGGCCGCAGCGGGCGCCGGCGCGGAAGGCGATGCGGACACCGGCTTCGTATCGCCGCCCAGGCCCAGATCGAAATCGAGGCCGCCGGACGACGAGTCCGCCGAAGTCTCTTCCTTGCCCATGATGAGGGTGCCTTCGGGCGTGAAGTCGCTCTTCGGCTCCTCGGCGGGCGCGGCGGCGGCAGCGCCGAGGTCGAAGTCCACGGAGCCCGAGGATTCCTCCTTCGGGGCGGCGTCGAGCGCGATGTCCGGCTGGGGTGCCTGCGTGGTGGCTCCACCGAGGTCGAAATCGAGCACCGGCGCGGCAGCACCCGCGGCGGCGACCGGCGCCGCGGCGGCGCCTGCGCCCGCATAGAGCCCGTTCTGCGGATCGATGCCGCGACCCAGTGCGGCTGCTTTTTCCCATTCGGGCCCGGCGCCGTTCGTAAGCCCCTTGAGCTTCAGCGCGGTCTGCTCGAACGACTTCGCGTCCTTGCGGTTCGCGTAGATCTCCAGAAGCTTCGCCTGCACAGGGATCCGGCTCGGATCCTTGGAAATCGCTTCCCTGAGGATTTCCTCGGCCTGGGCGTCGCGGCCGTACGCCATGTAGACGTCCGCCTCGGCGATCGGATCAACTTCCTCCGCTTCCATGCCGGCGGGCGCCTGGCTCACGGAAGCCTGGGACGACGCCGCGGCGGGCACGCCGAATACCGAAGCGGCCCCGCCAGCGGCAGC
>NZ_DASPMM010000026.1:0-5856 GCF_035627055.1 Brevundimonas sp.
CGGTCTGCAGGTCCGTCCCGCGCCGGCGTCCGCAAGGCCGCCGGCGTGTTTCCGGCAAGGCTCCAACGGGCCGCCAGCCGGTAGGGTGCGTGGAAAACGGCCGCGCGGGGCGTCTGTCTCGTCGAAACGGTAACACAACCCTCACCGGGCGAGGCCCGGCGACCCCGCGCCCTCCCCACCTTTCGCGGCCCAAGCCCCGGAAGACGATGACCCATGCCTGCCGCCTGTCCCTCCCTGCTGCCTGCTGCCTGCTGCCTGCTGCCTGATCCCTGCTGCCTCACCCCCATCCTCCCGATGCGTCACAACGGTTCATTGTCCACAAACCCCGCTCCGCCTATCTTGCTGAAATGACGACGCGCTGGACGCCCGAGAGCTGGAGATCGAAACCCGTCGTGCAGATGCCGACGGACTATCCGGACATGGCCGCTCTGCATGCCGTCGAGGATGAACTGCGCGCCATGCCGCCGCTGGTCTTCGCGGGCGAGGCGCGTCACCTGACCGCGAAACTGGCTCAGGTCGAGGCCGGCGAGGCCTTCCTGCTGCAGGGCGGCGACTGCGCCGAGAGCTTCAAGGAGTTCTCGACCGACAACATCCGCGACACCTTCCGCCTGATCCTGCAGATGGCCGTCGTCCTGACCTTCGCCGGCCGCAAGCCGGTCGTGAAGGTCGGACGCATCGCGGGCCAGTTCGCCAAGCCGCGCTCCTCCTCGCTGGAGACCATCGGCGACCAGACCCTGCCCAGCTACCGCGGCGACATCATCAACGGCATGGCCTTCACGCCGGAAGAGCGGCTGCCTGACCCGCAGCGGCTGATCCGCGCCTACAACCAGTCAGCCTCGACCCTGAACCTGCTCCGCGCCTTCGCCGGCGGCGGCTATGCCGACCTCTACAACATCCACCGCTGGACCATGGGCTTCGCGGCCGACAGCGCCTACGGGGCCAAATACCGCGACCTGGCCGACAAGATCACCGAGGCCCTGGCCTTTATGGAGGCCGTCGGCGTCACACCCGAGACCCATCCGGACCTCTCGCGCGTCGAGGTCTTCACCTCGCACGAGGCCCTGCTGCTCAACCTCGAGAGCGCCCTGACCCGTCTCGACGGCGCCACCGGCGAATGGTTCGACACCTCGGCCCACATGGTCTGGATCGGCGAACGCACCCGCCAGCTGGACGGCGCCCACATCGAATTCGCCCGCGGCATCCGCAACCCGGTCGGCCTCAAGTGCGGACCGACGATGGAGCCGGACGACCTGCTGGCCCTGATCGACGCGCTGAATCCCGACAACACGCCCGGGCGCCTGACCCTGATCGGACGCTTCGGGGCGGACAAGGTCGGCGACCGCCTGCCGCGCCTGATGCGGGCGGTGAAGGCCGAGGGCCGCCGCGTGGTCTGGTCGATCGACCCGATGCACGGCAACACCCTCAAGGCCGGCAACGGCTACAAGACCCGGCCCTTCGAGCGCATCCTGACCGAGGTCCGCAGCTTCATCGACGTGGCCGAGGCCGAGGGCGTCCACCCCGGCGGGGTCCACCTCGAGATGACCGGCCAGAACGTCACCGAATGCCTCGGCGGCGCCCAGGCCCTGACCGAGGACGACCTGTCCAGCCGCTACCACACCCACTGCGACCCGCGCCTCAACGCCGACCAGGCGCTGGAGCTGGCCTTCCTCGTCGCCGAACGGCTCAAGGCCGGCCGGCGCGCGCAGTCCGAGGCGGCCTGAGATGGAGGCCGTCGGCCGCCCCGAGGGCGACGACGCGCCCGGCCGCTGCGCCTACCAGGGCGCCCCGGGCGCCTTCAGTCACGAGGCCGTCATCGACCTGAGGCCGTGGGACGTGCCGGTCGCCTACGACAGCTTCGACGCCGCCCTCGACGCCCTGAAGTCGGGCGAGGTGGGCTGCGCCCTGATTCCGGTCGAGAACACCACCATCGGCCGCGTCGAGCCGGCCGCCTCCCTGGTCGAGAGCGCCGGTCTCACCGTGGTTTCGGACGCGTGGCGCCCGATCCGTCTGGCCCTGATGGCCCCGCAGGGCGCCCGGCTCGGCGACGTGAAGACCGCGGAAAGCCACCCCGCCGCGCTGGGCCAGTGCACCGGAACCCTGACCAGCCTCGGCATCCAGCCGGTCGAGGCCTTCGACACCGCCGGGGCCGCCCGCGCCGTGGCCGAGGCCGCCGACCCGACCCGCGCCGCCGTCGCGCCCACCCGCGCCGCCGAGGTCTATGAGCTGTCGATTCTGCGCAACGACATCCAGGATTCCGCCGACAACCGCACGCGTTTTGTCCTGCTCAGCGCCTGAACGGCTTGACCGCGCACGATCCATGCGCCCAATGACCCTCATGGTCCGTTCGCCAGCCCTCGCTGCGACTGCATTCGCCGGCGTCACCGCCGCCGCGGACCTGTATTTCTACGGCTTTCGATACGCCGGCTGAGGCGTCGGGCATCGCGTCCCGGCCGCCTCGCCGGCGACCGCTCCGCGACGGAGCGGCGGCTCGCAAAACGCCCCGCAGCCTCATCGAAATCCTGAAAGTCCGCCCGTGTCGCACTGCACTCTCCAGCAAGTCTGGCCCGCCCCCCTCGACGTCTCGCCCGAACAGATGGCGCTCGCCGCCTTGCGGCACGAAATCGACGTCCTCGACGACCAGCTGCTCGCCCTCTTCGAGCGCCGCCTCGTCCTCGCCGCCCGCGTCGGCAAGGCCAAGGACGCGCCCTGCGGCCCGCACCTGAAACTCCGCCCCGACCGCGAACAGACCGTCCTCGACCGCGTCCGCGCCCGGGCCGCCCCGGACAACCGGGAGGCCGTCGCCTCCCTCTGGCGCCAGATCGTCGGCTGGGGCCTCGCCCGTCAGGGTCGCCTGCAGGTCCAGGTCTGGTCGCCGGTCGAGCCGACCCGCGCCTTCGACGCCGCCCGCCTGCGCTTCGGCGCCGCCGCCGACATGCGCGCTGTCCGCGATCCGCAGGCCGCGCTCGCCTGGGCCGCCGGGGGCCACGGCGTCGCCGTCCTCGCCGTCAACGCCGGCGACCCGTGGTGGACCGGCCTGCGCCGCGAGTGGGCCATGCTCAGCGTCTTCGACGGCTTCGGCGGCGACACGCCCACGGCGCTGGCCGTCGGCCGCATCGATCCCGCGGCCCTGCCGGGCGGCCGCCGCGTCCTCGTCACCGCTGGCGGCGACGCCGGCGACGGCGCCGGCCTCCGCCGCCGCGGGCTCGACACCCACCACGGCTGGACCTTGGCGCTGACCGACGCTGCGCTGCCGGTGGGCGGCGCGGAAGGCTGCGTGGGCGCGATCGGCTAGACGGCCATATTGTCGATCAGCCGCGTCTTGCCCAGCCAGGCGGCGGCGAGGATGCGGGCGGGACCGTCGGCGGTTCCACCCTCGAACTCGCCGAGATCGTCCGCGCGCCGCACCGCGACGTAGTCGACATGGCTGAAGCCGGCCTGCAGCAAGGCCTCCCGCGCCTCGGCTTCGACGGCGGGGAGGGGAACTCCGGCCGCCGCCCGGACGCCGGCTTCCGCCAGCACCCCATTCAGCCGCCGCGCCACCTCCACCTGGTCCTCGCTCAGGTAGGCGTTGCGCGACGACAGGGCGAGGCCATGCCCGTCCCGCACCGTCGGCGAGCCGACGATCTCGACCGGAATATCCAGATCGCGCACCAGCCGCCGCACCACGATCAGCTGCTGTAAATCCTTCTCTCCGAACACCGCCACATCCGGCTGCACCTGGTTCAGCAACTTCGCCACCACCAGCGCCACCCCGCCGAACATCTGCGGCCGGAACGCGCCCTCCAGCCCCTCGGCGGGGGCCCCGATCGAAATCGTCGTGGTCGCGTCGGCGGGATACATCTCCTCGACCGCCGGGGCGTACATCAGGGCGCAGCCGGCCCCGGCCAGCAGCTCCGCGTCGCGACCCTCCTGCCGCGGGTAGGCGCCGAGGTCCTCGTGCGCCGCGAACTGGGTCGGATTGACGAAGACGCTGGCGACCACCCGGTCCGCCCGTTGGCCGGCCTCGCGCACCAAGGTCAGGTGGCCTTCGTGCAACGCCCCCATGGTCGGCACGAAGCCGACGGTGAACCCCTGCCGCTTCCAGCCGCTTACGGTATCGCGCAGCTCCGCGATGGTGCGGGCCACGGGCAGGGCGGGAGTGTCGGGCATGGTGAACGGATTAACCCTTCGCCTTAAGCGTGCTTGTGAACCGCGCTTCAAAGCCCGGCGTGCCAGTGTGCCGCTTATGACGCCGAGCCTCCTCATTCGTCCAGTGCTGGCCTGTCTGGCCGCCGCCGCCCTGTCCGCCTGCGGCATGGTCGAGCCCAATCCGCATCGGTTCGAGGACATGGCCGAGGCCGTGGCCGCCATCCCGCTGGACGGGCCCAGGACGGTCGAGGCGCGTCCCGCCGTCCTGCGCACCGCGGATCAGGCCGGACTGCGCCCCGCCCTGCGCGTCGAGGTGATGGACCCCCACGCCCTCTGGGACGCCCGCGACGGCGACCTCGGCGCCATGGCCGGGGAGCAGGCGCAGCGTCTCGCCGCGGCCGCAGCGCCTGCGGTGGCCGACGCCGTGGTCCAGCGGGTCTCGGCCCGCATCGACGGAGCCGCCGCCCGGGCCGGACTGCGCCCCGCACGGGCCCCGGCTCAACGCTCCCGCGCCGCGGCCCCGTCCGGCCCGGCCAGACTGGTTCAGATCGGCGCCTATTCCAGCGAGGCCGCCGCCCGCGCCGCCTGGGCCAGGCTCGACCTCGATGGCCTGACGCCCGTCTTCGAGAGCGTCGAGATCGGCGGCCGCCGCCTGACCCGGCTCAAGGTTCGGACCCCGGCCGCCGGCGCCGCCGCCGTCTGCGCCGCCGCAGGCGTCGACGACCCGTGGTGCCGCCGGGCCTGAGGCGCCGGCGCCTCACATCCACAATCACTGACGGCCGCTCCGTTGACGCCGCGCCCCGGCGCGGCGATTCTGGCGTCTGAAGGCCGCCCGTCGAGTCGGGCGGCCGCGGAGCATCGGGATTTCATGGCTGACCCCACGGTCATCGTCGTCGGCAACGAAAAGGGCGGGGCGGGCAAGTCGACGCTCGCCATTCACATCGCCTGCGGCCTGCTGCACGCCGGCAAGACGGTCGCGATCATCGACCTCGATCTGCGCCAGCGGTCGATGGCCAAATTCTTCGCCAACCGCGCCGCATGGATGGCCGGCAACCACCAGGCCCTGCCGATGCCGCTCGAACCGGACCTCGGGGACGGCAAGGCCTTGGCCAAGGCCGACGAGACCATCCAGATGGCCCGTTTCAACGCCGCCTTCGCCGAGGCTCGCGCCCAGGCCGAGTTCATCCTGATCGACACGCCCGGCGGCGACACCCTGCTGTCGCGCACCGCCCACGGCCTCGCCGACCAGATCGTCACGCCGATGAACGACAGCTTCGTCGACTTCGACATGCTGGGCGTCGTCGACCCGGTGAGCCTGGAGGTGAAGCGGCCCAGCCTCTACGCCGAAACCGTCTGGAACAGCCGCAAGATGCGGGCGGCCAGCCAGGGCCGCTCGATCGACTGGGTGGTGCTGCGCAACCGCCTGGCGCCGACGGAGGCTCGCAACCGCAAGCGCGTGGACGAGCGGGTCCAGGCGCTGGCCAAGCGGATCGGCTTCCGGGTGGGACCCGGCCTAAGGGACCGGGTGATCTACCGCGAACTCTTCCCCTTCGGTCTGACGATTGCGGACCTGTCCACCGACATCCGGCCGATCCCCGTTTCGCTGCAGCACGTGGCCGCACGCCAGGAGCTGCGGGCGCTGATGGGGGCCTTGGGCCTTTCGGATTCCAACGACGCCTTGCTGGCGGCCGAATAGTCCTCACCCTATGACCTATCTGGCCCTCGGCT
>NZ_DASPMM010000027.1:0-49730 GCF_035627055.1 Brevundimonas sp.
CGAGGAAGACCCGCTGGTCGCCGGTCAGGCCGTTGATCACCGGGGCCGGCTGGCCGTTGAGCGACATGTGATAGGCGTCGAGCGCCAGCAGCAGACCGCCCAGGTCGGCGATGTTCTCGCCCATGGTCAGGTCGCCGTTGACGTTGACGCCGTCCAGCGGGGACAGCGCCGAGTATTGCGCGCCCAGCACCTTGGCCCGCTCCTCGAACTTGGCGGCGTCCTCGGCCGTCCACCAGTCGCGCAGGGCGCCGTCGCCGTCGGTCTTGCGGCCCTGGTCGTCGAAGCCGTGGGTGATCTCGTGGCCGATGACCGCGCCGATGCCGCCGTAGTTGACGGCGGGGTCCGCGTTGGGATCGAAGAATGGCGCCTGCAGAATGGCGGCCGGGAAGACGATCTCGTTGCGCACAGGGTTGTAGTAGGCGTTCACCGTCTGCGGGGTCATGCCCCACTCTAGCGGATTGACCGGCTTGCCCAGCTTGTCGACGTTGAAGGCCCATTCGAAGGCCGCCGACCGCTCGACGTTTCCGTACAGGTCGCCCGGCACGAGGCGCAGGCCGTCGTATTCACGCCACTCGTCGGGATAGCCGATCTTCACCCCGAAGCGACTCATCTTGTAGAGCGCCTGCTCCTTGGTCTCGGGGCTCATCCAGTCGAGGCCCTGGATGCGGGCCGTCATGGCGGCGCGCAGGTTGGCGACCAGTTCCTCCATCTGCGCCTTGGATTCGGCCGGGAAGTGACGCGCCACGTATTCGCGGCCGAGCACCTCGCCCAGCGAGCCGTCGACCGTGGTCACGCCACGCTTCCAGCGCGGCTGGTTCTCGGGCTGGCCGCCCAGGGTCTTGCCGTAGAAGTTGAACTGGTTGTCGACGAAGGCCTGCGACAGATAGGGCGAGGCCTGGTTGATCACGTGGAAGGCCTGCCACGACTGCAGGGTCCCGATCGGGGTTTCCGCGAACACCTTGGCCATGCCCGGGAAGGCGGTGTTGTTGGCGGCGATCAGCACCGGGACGTGCGCGATGCCCGCGCCCTCGGCCCATGCGGCCCAGTCGAAGCCGGGGGCCGTCGTCGCCAGGTCGGCGACGGTGGTCGGGTTGTAGATCTTGTCGATCTGGCGGTTTTCGACCGCGGTCCAGTGCTGCTCGGCGATGCGGGTCTCGAAGGCGACGATGTCGGCGGCCGCCTGCTCCGGATTCGGCCAGCCAGCCAGTTCCAGCGCCTTGGCGACATAGGCCTGGTAGGCCGTCTTCTGTTCGGCGAAATTGGCTTCGAGGTAATAGTCGCGGTCGGGCATGCCGATGCCGCCCTGGACGACGTAGGCGCTCGTCTTGTTGGAGTCCTTCAGGTCCTCGAAGATTTGCACCCCGAAGATGCTGGAGCCGAAGGCGCTCTGGGTGCGGCCCATCAGGGCGGCCATCTTCTCGCGCGTGTCGGCGGCGCGAACCTCGGCGAGGTCAGCCTGCAGCGGACCGGCGCCGAGGCGTTCGACCGTCGCCTCGTCCATGAAGCTGCCGTAGAAGGCGCCGATGCGGGCCGCGTCCTCGCTGGCGCCCGGATTGGTCACGCTCTCCTCGATCAGGGCCTTCAGGTTCTCCTGCGATCGGTCGTGCAGCACATGGAAGGCGCCGAAGGAGGTTCGATCGGCCGGGATCGGCGTGGTGTCGCTCCACCGCCCGTTGGCGAAGCGGTTGAAGTCCGCGCCAGGCCGGACAGAGGTGTCCATGCCGGTCATGTCGAAGCCGAACTCGCCGATGGCGGGCTGGGTCGTGGAGGGAATCTCCACGATGGGCGGCGTGGTCTGGGCGAGGGCGGCGGTGGCGGCGAGCGACAGGACGGCCGTGGCCGCGCAGGCCATGAGACGAAGCTTGAGCATTAGGGAACCCCGATTGAGACTTGGCGCGCAACCTGACTCAAGCCTCGGCTTCTGTCGTGGCGAAACTCGCCAGATTACAAACTTCTCATCTGGCGGCAGACGTCCGCGAGCACGGCCGGGTACAGCCTGTGCTCCGCCGCCAGCACTCGCTGGGCCAGCGTCTCGGCCGTGTCGTCGGCGAGAACCGGAACCCGCGCCTGGCCCAGGACAGGCCCTTCGTCGACGCCTTCGGTCACCCGATGCACCGAGCAGCCCGCCTCGGCATCGCCGGCGGCCAGGGCGCGGGCGTGGGTGTCCAGGCCGGGGTATTTCGGCAGCAGGCTTGGATGGATATTCAGCATCCGGCCCTGCCAGCGCCTGACCAGCCACGGCGTCAGAAGGCGCATGTAGCCGGCGAGGCCGACGACCTCGACCCCGTGTTGCGCGAGCACGGCGTCGACGGCGCGCTCATGAGCCTCGCGGTCCTTGCCGAACGGACGATGGTCCACGGCCGCGACCGCCACCTCCTTGCCGCTCGCCACGGCCAGCCCGCCGGCGTCAGGCCGGTTCGACAGCACCAGCACGACCTCGAACGGCGACCCTTCCTGCCGGCCGGCGTCGATCAGGGCGGCCATGTTCGAACCGGCGCCGGAAATCAGGACGGCGACGCGGACGCGGCCCGGGCGCGCTCCGGTCATTGCGCCGGGCGAGGCGCCGGGTCGCCGACCGAGACGAACGATCCGGCCGGGCCGGGGAAGACCACCGGGCTTTCAAAGCCATCTTCCGACACCGACGAGACGCCGAAGAACCAGTCGTCGATGGACACGCCCGGCAGCACCATCTCGGTCGTCGATCCCGCCCAGCGGCTGTGGGTCCACTGCGGCGCGGTCGTCGATCGCCACCAGATGCGGTAGCCCGCGGCGCCCTCGACCGGCTGCCATCTGATGGTCGTGTCCGGCTTGACGGCGCCTTCGATGGCGACGCCCAGCGGGGTGGCGGGCGCGCTCGCCAGGGCGGCCATGGTGACGATGTTCAGACGCGCCACCTGGCCGAGGTAACCGAAGTCCACCCCGTCGATGGTGTCGCCGTAGTGGATGCCGTTCTCGGTCCGCAGGTCCTGATGCTGGCGGGTGTAATTCTCGGAACCCTCGGTGATGCGAACGGCGGGGAAGCCGTGGCGCAGCATCTCGACCTGGTCGCCGCCGCGGCCGTACCGGTCCGTACGGTAGATCATGTCGACGTCGAAATTGGTCAGGTAGCGATCGGCGATGGCGTCGAGGAAGCGGGCGAGATTGCGCGACGACGAGTCCAGTTCGCCGCCGTTGTAGCGCCGCCGGTCCGCCTGGGCGGCGGTTTCCACGGTCTTGGTGCCTTCCGAGAAGACCCGGACGCGGGTGGTGTCGCGGACGCCCGACTGGCCTTCGGAATTGCCGACGATGTCGTTGTTCAGATTGGCCTCGACCCGCCAGCCCTGAGCCTGGGCGTAGTCGGCGAGGATCTTTCCGCCGAGAAGACCCTGTTCCTCGCCGGAAAGGGCGGCGTAGACGAGGGTGGCGTCGAACCGGTGTTTCGACAGGACGCGGGCCGCCTCCAGCACCGCCGCCACGCCAGAGGCGTCGTCGTTGGCCCCCGGCGCGTCGTCAGTGATGTTCATCACGTCGGTGACGCGCGAGTCGATGTGGCCGGTGATGATGATGACCCGGTTGGGATCGCCCGTGCCGCGCTGGATGGCGACGATATCCACCACCTCCGTCGGGGTCGGCACCCGCGGACCGGTGACGGTGTCGGAGGGGGTGACGATGGTCAGGCAGCCGCCGCAGTCGCGGCTCATCGCCTCGAACTGCCGCTGGGCCCAGCGCCGCGCCGCGCCGATGCCGCGCGTCTCCGAGACCGTGTCTGACAACGTGTGGCGAGTGCCGAAGCCGACCAGGGCCTCGATGTCGGCGCGCATCCGCTCCGGCTGGACCTCGCCGGCCACCCGGTGGAGCAGGGCGTGTTCGGACGGAGCGGGCGTCTGGGCCGCCGCCGGACCCGAAACCAGCATCAACCCCGCCAGGGCGATCGACAGCGCGCGCATGGGCGACCTCGTGGATGTGGAAGGCGCGGACCTTGCCGGGGCCGATTGCCCCGGTCAATGCATCCGGCTTGCGCTCGCCGCCCGTGTCCGGGAAAGTGCGCGTCCCGGAGGTTTCCATGCACGCCCTGTTCCTCGCCGCCGCCCTCGCCGTCAGCCCCCCGGATCCCGGGCAGATCACCCGCGACATCGTGATGGACGTCTGTCTTCCCTATGTCGCCGAGGGCGCGGCCGACCAGGCCGTGCTCGCCCGCAACGGCCTCAACGGGTCGCTGGAGGAAGGGGAGGGCGATTTCCGCAGCCGCAACGACGTCTATCTGGTGCAACTGACCCTGTCGGGCAGCGCCGATGAAGGCGATCTGCGCCGGGTCTGCGTCGTCCAGGCGCGGTCAGCCGACTTCAAGGAGGCCCGGGACGCCGTCGCCGATCCCCTCCAGGACGCCGGTTTCGCTCCCAGCCCCGATGAACCCGAAGATTGGCCGGTGTGGACGAAGGGCGGCATGACCGTCTCGGTGCACCAGAACCCCGGTCGGGCGACCATCATCCGCGCCAGCTATTCGAGCCTGGAGGCCGAGGGCCTCTAGTCGGCCGCCAGTTGACCGCAGACGAAGGCGACTTCGCCCGCGTTCAGCAGGCCCGCCAGAACCGGCTCGGCGTTTTCCGGCGCGACCACCAGGATGAAGCCGACGCCGCAGTTGAAGGTTCGCCGCATCTCGTGATCCGAGATGCCGCCGACCTCGCCGAGCCACTGGAACACGTGCGGCATCGGAATGGCGTCCCAGTCGAACTCCGCGTGCAGACCTCCGGCGATGCAGCGGGGCGGATTCTCGATCAGGCCGCCGCCGGTGATGTGCGCCGCGCCCTTGACCAGTCCGGCCTTCATCAGCGGCAGCACCGGCTTCACATAGATGCGGGTCGGCTCCATCAGCGCCTGCGCCAGGGTGCGGTCCTTCGCGAACGGCGCATCGTCGCCCCAGCCGAGGCCGGACTTCTCGACCACCTTGCGGATCAGCGAATAGCCGTTCGAGTGCGGGCCGGAGGAGGCGAGGCCGATGATGACGTCGCCCGCCGCCTGCCGATCCAGATAGGGCAGGGCATGGCCCCGCTCGACGGCGCCCAGCGAGAAGCCGGCCAGATCGTAGTCGCCGCCGGCGTACATCCCCGGCATCTCGGCCGTCTCGCCGCCGACCAGGGCGCAGCCGGCCTGACGGCAGCCCTCGGCGATGCCGGCCACGACTCGCTTGGCCGCGTCGATCTCAAGCTTGCCGGTGGCGTAATAGTCGAGGAACAGCAGCGGCTCGGCGCCTTGGGCCAGCAGGTCGTTGACGCACATGGCGACCAGGTCGATGCCGACGCCGTCATGACGGCCGGTCTCGATGGCGATCTTCAGCTTGGTGCCGACGCCATCGGTGGTGGCCACGATCAGCGGGTCCTCGAATCCCGCCGCCTTAAGGTCGAACAGGGCCCCGAATCCGCCCAGCGACGCCTCCGCACCCGGTCGGCGGGTCGATTTCGCCAGCGGCTTGATGGCGTCGACCAGCATCTCGCCCGCATCGATATCGACGCCCGCGTCGGCGTAGGTCAGGCCGTTGCGCAGGCTTTCGGGAGTGTCGCTCATCGGTCACGGGCCTGAATCAGAGGGCGGATTTATGCGGCGGCTCTTGCCATAACCGCATTGCGCGGGGCTATAGCATCCGAATGACGCCGATCACCACCACCGAGGCGCTGCGCGACTTCTGCGCACGTCTGGCCACCGCCCCCTTCATCACGGTCGACACCGAGTTCATGCGGGAGACGACCTACTGGCCCCGCCTGTGCCTGATCCAGGCCGCCTCGGCCACGGACGCGGCGATCATCGACCCGATGGCCGAAGGGCTCGACCTGTCGCCCTTCCTGGACCTGATGCGCGACGAATCGATTCTCAAGGTCTTCCACGCCGCTCGCCAGGACGTCGAAATCTTCGTCAAGCTGGGCGCGATGCCCAAGCCGATGTTCGACACCCAGGTCGCCGCCATGGCCGCCGGCTTCGGAGATCAGGTCTCCTACGAGGCGCTGGTCCGCCAGATGCTGCGCCAGGAGGTCGACAAGGGCAGCCGCTTCACCGACTGGGCCCGCCGCCCGCTCTCCGACGCCCAGCTGATCTACGCCCTGGGCGACGTCACCCACCTCGCGGCCCTCTATCCCAAGCTGCGCGACCGCCTGCAGAAGGACGGCCGCCTCGACTGGGTCATGGCCGAGATGGAGGACCTGACCGATCCGGCGCTCTACGACACGGATCCGGAAAAGGCGTGGAAGCGTCTGAAGCCCAAGAAGTATTCGGCCAAATACCTCGCCGCCTTCGTGGCCACGGCGGTGTGGCGCGAGCGCGCTGCTCAGGAGCGTGACCAGCCGCGCGGACGCATCCTCAAGGACGAGGCGATCGACGAGATCGCGGCCCAGGGTCCGACGGATCCCGACGCCTTCAACCGCCTGCGTTCGGTGCCAAAGGGCTTCGGCGCCTCGCGGCTCGGGCTCGATCTGACGACCGAGCTCAAGCGGGTGCTGGCCGATCCCGAGTCCCACGCCCCCAAGCTGGAGCGACCGGCCCACAACCAGCCGGCGCCGCCTTCTGTGGTCGAACTGCTCAAGGTGCTGCTCAAGGCCAAGAGCGACAACGCCGGCGTCGCCACCAAGCTGATCGCCAACGTCGCCGACCTGGAGAAGATCGCGCTGGATGACGAAGCCCCCGTCGACGCCCTGCACGGCTGGCGCCGCCAGCTGTTCGGCGAGGACGCGCTCAAGCTCAAGCGCGGCGAGATCGCCCTGGTCCTGAACGGACCGCGGGTCGAGGTGGTCGAGATCGAATAGGGATTAGAGATGGGGGACTAGAGATTAGGGAAGAGGGAGCGGGGCATCGATCCCCGGTCCCTCATCCCTCATCCCTCGCCCCTAATCCCTCAGTTCACCGTCGCCTTGACGATCTTGCCCGGATTGCGGGGCGGCTCGCCCTTGGGCAGGGCGTCGACGTTGTCCATGCCCTCGATCACCTCGCCCCACACCGTGTACTGGCGGTCGAGGAAGGTGGCGTCGTCCAGGCAGATGAAGAACTGGCTGTTGGCGCTGTTCGGATCGCTGGTCCGGGCCATCGAGCACACGCCGCGCACGTGCGGCTCCGACGAGAATTCGGCTTTCAGGTTCGGCTTCGACGAGCCCGAGGTGCCGGTGCCGGTCGGATCGCCGCCCTGGGCCATGAAGCCGGGGATGACGCGGTGGAAGACGACGCCGTCGTAGAAGCCTTCCTCGGCCAGTTCGGTGATGCGAGCCACGTGGCCGGGGGCCAGGTCGGGGCGCAGCTTGATGACCACGTCGCGGGCTTCGCCGTCGCCGGTGTCGAGAGTGAAGGTCAGGGTTTCGGCCATCGAGGGCGGCTCCTTGTGAATTGTCGCGGGTGCATAGCCCGCAAACCCGTCGGGGGCTATGTGGATGCGATGACCGAAGAAGAAAAACCGGCGGAGCGCCGCCGCATGGTCCGTCCGCCGTCGGGCGGGACCGCGGCCGGACGCGGCATGGGCACGAAGATGAAGACGGCGGACACCAAGTCGATGTCCAGCCAGCAGTGGATCAAGCGCCAGCTGTCCGACAAATGGTCCGAACGCGCCCGCGCCGAGGGCTGGCGCAGCCGCGCGGCCTTCAAACTGCTCGAGATCGACGATCGCTTTCACCTGATCAAACAGGGTAGCCGCGTCATCGACCTCGGCGCCGCGCCGGGCGGCTGGGTGCAGGTGGCGCTGAAACGCGGCGCCAAGGCGGTGGTCGGCGTCGACCTTTTGCCGATCGAGCCGATCCCCGGCGCCGAGCTGATCCAGGCCGATTTCACCCACCCGGGGGTCGACCAGCAGATGATGGACCTGCTCGGCGGCGCGCCCGACCTCGTCCTGTCCGACATGGCCCACAACACCGTCGGCCACCGCCAGACCGACCACCTGAAGATCATCGCCCTGATCGAGATCGCGGCCGACTTCGCCATCCGCACGCTGAAGCCGGGCGGGCATTTCGTATCGAAGAATTTCCAGGGCGGCGACGCCGGCGGCGTGCTGGCCCGGCTCCGCGCGGAGTTCGAGACGGTGAAATACGTCAAGCCGGAGTCGAGCCGCAAGGACAGCGCCGAGGTCTTCCTCGTGGCCTTGAACAGGCGCTAGGCGTGCTTTTGGAGGCGCTCGTTTGGATCGGCCTGCGCGAGCGCCTCGCCTGTCGCCCCCCAGGAGGTGCGCGATCTCGGCACGACTTTGGGCGGCCGGCTAGGCATCGACGCGCCCTCCACGCCGGCGCGCGCCGGAGGAGATGCGGGGAGACGTCGCCGCCTCCCCACAAATGCGAGGCCTAGCCGCAGGGTTCCGAGTAGGAGATCGCGTATTCGGTCGTCTCACCCCAGCGCCATTGATTGCCGCCGCAGGTTATGCCGCGTCCTCCGACGGGATCGTTGTAGGTCGCGTCCGAGAAGTATTCGACTTCGATCGAACGGGCCGGGTAGGCCATGGCCGCGCTGGCGCCCACCACGGCGGCGACCGCCAGTACGAGGGCGGTGGCCTTGCCGCTACGGACGGCGGGGATACGGAGACTCTTGAACATCATGTTTAGTCCTCCTGGACCCGGGATCGGGTCGAGTAACGTTAGGGAGAACTCGAAGAAAATTGCAACTTGCGCCTAGGCGCTCGCCAGCTCCGCCGCCCGCTTGGCCTTCCGCGCCTCGATCCGGGTCCAGACCCGGTCGTGCACGGTGAAGAACACCGTCTGCACCAGCGGCTCGATGATGCCGATGGCCAGGGCCGTGCGCCAGTTCTGGGTCAGGGCGAAGGCCACCGTCACCGCCACCACGAAATGCATGACGCCATAGGTGACGGATTTGGCCGCGATCTGCCTGAACGAGCGGGGCAGGGCGTGGCTGTGGCCGTGATGGCCGTGCGCCCGGGTCTGCTCTTCGGGGGCCATGATCTGCAGGCGGGCGGTGACCGCCTCGGCCGCCTCCTCGACGCCGGACAGCATGCCCCGCCGCTCGATGCGGTGCCAGACGCGGTCGTGGATCGAATAGGCGATGGTCTGGAAGAAGGGTTCGACCACGCCGACCGCCAGCGCCATCCGCCAGTCGCGCGTGATGGCGAAGGCGACCAGGATCGCCACCACCAGGTGCATCACGCCATAGCTCGCGATCTTGAGCGCGAGGCGGCGGGCGGTGCTGATCAACAGTCGAACCATCCGTCTTTCAGATGTGGACCCGGCGCCGCATCGGCAAGGCAAATCTTCTTATCGTCATCATAGGCGCGGGCGGCCCTTGCGGTTCCCGGCCTTCCACGGTTATACGCGGCCCGCAAAACGGAGACTCCTCATGGAGATACGCGAAGGGCTCACCTTCGACGATGTTTTGCTGGAACCCGGCCCGTCAGAGATCGTGCCCGCCGACGCGGACGTCTCGACGAAGCTCACCCGCGACATCCGACTGAACATCCCGCTGACCTCGTCCGCCATGGACACGGTCACCGAAAGCCGCCTCGCCATCGCCATGGCCCAGGCCGGCGGTCTGGGCGTCCTCCACCGCAATATGACGGTCGAGGAACAGGCCGACATGGTGCGCGAGGTGAAGCGCTACGAAAGCGGCATGGTCATCAATCCGGTGACCATCACCCCGCAGACCACGCTCGGCGAAATCCACGATATCCGCGCCCGCAAGAAGATCAGCGGCTTCCCGGTCGTCGATCCGGCCAGCGGCAAGCTGGTCGGCATCCTGACCAACCGCGACATGCGCTTCGACACCGATCCGAATCGCAAGGCCGCCGAGTTGATGACCTCGAGCGACCTGATCACCGTGCGCGAGGGCGCCGGTCGGGACGAGGCCCTGGCCCTGCTGCGGGACCGCAAGATCGAGCGGGTCATCGTCGTCGACGAGGACTATCGCGCCACCGGCCTGATCACGATGAAGGACATCGAGAAGGCCCAGGCCCACCCCCACGCCGCCAAGGACGATCAGGGCCGGCTGCTGGTCGGCGCCGCCTCGACGGTCGGCGACGCCGGCTACGAGCGCTCCATGGCCCTCGCCGAGGCCGGGGTGGACGTGGTCGTCATCGACACCGCCCACGGCCACTCGGTCCAGGTCTCGCGCGTGGTCGAGCGGATCAAGCGCGAATCCAACCGCATACAGATCATCGCCGGCAACGTCGCCACCTACGACGCCGCCCGGGCCCTGATCGACGCGGGCGCGGACGCGGTGAAGGTCGGCATCGGCCCCGGCTCGATCTGCACCACCCGCATCGTCGCCGGCGTCGGCGTGCCCCAGCTGACCGCCATCATGGAGGCGGTCCGCGCGGCGAAGGAGTCGGGCGCGCCGGTCATCGCCGACGGCGGCATCAAATATTCGGGCGACCTGGCCAAGGCCATCGCGGCCGGCGCCAGCGCCGCCATGATGGGCTCGATGTTCGCCGGCACCGACGAGAGCCCCGGCGAGGTCTTCCTGTACCAGGGCCGGTCCTACAAGTCGTACCGCGGCATGGGCTCGGTCGGGGCCATGGCCCGCGGCTCGGCTGACCGCTACTTCCAGAAGGAAGTCTCGGACCAGATGAAGCTGGTGCCCGAGGGCATCGAGGGCCAGACCCCCTACAAGGGCCCGATCGCGCCGGTGCTGCACCAGATGGTCGGCGGCCTGCGCGCCGCCATGGGCTATGTCGGCGCGGCCAGCATCGCCGACTTCCAGCAACGCGCCCGCTTTGTGCGCATCACCGGCGCCGGCCTGCGGGAGAGCCACGTCCATGACGTGATGATCACGCGCGAGGCGCCGAACTACCGGCAGGGCTGAGCAGGGGAGCGCAGGCCATGGACATGACGCCCGAGTTCATCCTTCTGGCCCTGGCCCTGATGCTGGCGCTGGTCCAGATCGGGGCCGCCGCCGTGGCCCGCACGGCGGAGCTGGGCGTCAAATGGAACGCCGGGCCGCGCGACGCCGACTCGCCGCCGCCCGGCAAGCTGGCCGGTCGCCTGATGCGCGCCCAGGCCAATCTGTTCGAGACCCTGCCGCTGTTCGCCGCCGCCGTGATCATGGCGCATATCGCCGGTAAGGACGGGACCCTGACCGCCGTCGGGGCCCACCTCTACTTCTTCGCCCGGCTGATCTATCTCCCGCTCTACGCCTTCGGCGTGCCCTACATCCGCTCGCTGGTCTGGCTCGTCGCCGCCGGCGGGCTGGTCATGGTCCTCGCCGCCCTGTTCGTCTGAAAGCCCGCATTGACCCCAGCCGCCCGCCTCGCCGCCGCCGCCTCCGTCCTCGACAGCATCGCCCAGGGGCGAGCCCCGGCCGAGGTCGTGCTCAAGGCCTGGGGCGCCGCCAACCGATACGCCGGCTCCAAGGACCGCCGCGCCGTCGCCGACCGCGTCTATCGCGTGCTGCGCGCCCGCGGCCGGCTGGTCTGGGCCATGGGCGGGCGCGAGGACGGCCGGGCGCTGGTCATCGGCTCGCTGGCCCTGATCGACGGTCTGTCGCTGGAAGAGATCGAGGCGCTGCACTCCGGCGAGGGCTACGGCCCGCGCCCGCTGTCGAAACAGGAACGCGCCCGCATCACGGCCGGGGAGGGGGACCTGCCCGGCTGGGTCGCCGCCGGCCTGCCCGAGTTCGTGGTCGAGGACTTCAAGGCGACCTTCGGCGATCGCTGGAGCGAGGAGGCCCGCGAGCTGATGGCCCCCCGCGCGCCTATCGACCTGCGCGTCAACACGGCGAAAGCTCCGGTGGAGGCCGTCGCCGCCGAACTGACCGCCGCAGGCCTGTCGCCCCAGCCCACGCCGTGGTCAGCCAAAGGCCTGCGCCTGTCCTCCGAGCCGCCGCCCAATGTGCAGGCGCTGGAAGCCTTCAAGGCGGGCCGGATCGAAATCCAGGACGAAGGCAGCCAGATCGTCACTTGGCTGGCCGGCTCGGGGCTCGCCTTCACCCCCGACAGCATCGTCGTCGACTATTGCGCCGGCGGCGGCGGCAAGACCCTCGCCCTGGCCGTCCAGGCCCTGCCCGAGGCCGATCCGTCGAAGGCCGCCGCGCTGCGGCCGGCCGGCTGGTCGCCGACGGGAGCGGACGAACTCGCTGAGGCTCGCGCCGCGCCGCCCGCCGCGGGCATGCGCCTGATCGCCTGCGACGTGGTCCAGAAGCGGCTCGACAACATCCGTCCGCGCCTGCAGCGCGCCGGCGTCGCGGCCGACCTGCGGCTGATCGGCCAGAACGGCGGCGGGGTCGAGGAATTCAACGGCAAGGCCGACCTGGTCTTCGTCGACGCCCCGTGCAGCGGCTCCGGGACCTGGCGCCGCCGTCCCGAGGACGCCTGGCGGCTCAAGCCCGACGAGGTCGAGCGCCTGCACGCCCTGCAGCTCCGCATCCTCGCCCAGGCCGTGGCGCTGGTGAAGCCCGGCGGCCGTCTCGCCTATGTCACCTGCTCGATGCTGACGCGCGAGAACGAGGCCACGACCGAGGCCTTCGAGGCCGCCCATCCGGACTTCCAGCCCATGCCGGTCGCCGGCCTGCTGGACGGCCCCAATCTGACGCCCGCCGCCCGCGAGCGGCTCGCCGCCGCCGCCGCCGGCCACCGCCTGCGGCTCTCCCCGGCCTCGACCCATACCGACGGCTTCTTCATCGCCCTCTACGAGCGGCGGGCGTGAGCCGGGACTGGGCCCTTTCCCGCTTCGGTCGGAAGACCGTCCTGTGCGCCATCGCCGCCGAGCCCGAATACGGCGCGGCGCTGAAGGCCCGCATCCGTCCGCTGATCACGGGAGTCGGTCCGGTCGAGGCCGCCGCCGTGGTCGCCCATGCCCTCGCCGAACTGAAGGCCGAGGGCGCCCTGCCGGACCTCGTCATTTCACTCGGGTCAGCGGGGTCTCGGACGCTCGACCACGCCCGCGTCTACCGTGTCTCGCACGTCAGCTATCGCGACATGGACGCCAGCTGCCTCGGCTTCGCCAAGGGGGAAACCCCTTACCCGCGCGTGGCCGCCGTCCTGCCCCTCGCCGACGGCCCGCCGTCCCTGCCGCCGGCCCGGCTGGCCACGGGCGCCAGCGTCGTCTCGGGCGCCGCCTGGGACGCCGTCGACGCCGACATGGTCGACATGGAGACCTTCGCCGTCGTTCGCGCCGCGGTCCGCTTCGGCGTGCCGGTGCTGGGCCTGCGCGGCGTCAGCGACGGCCGCACCGACCTGAGCGAACTCAGCCACTGGACCGACGCGCTGGCGGAGATCGATCTCCGTCTGGCCGATGCGCTCGACCTGTTGCATGACCATTTCTCGCCTGCCGCCACGGAGCCCGCATGACCGCCCCCGCTGATCACCAGAAGGTTCTGATCGTCGACTTCGGCAGCCAGGTGACCCAGCTGATCGCCCGGCGCCTGCGCGAGGCGAGCGTCTATTGCGAGATTCATCCCTACGCCAAGGCCGAAGCGGCCCTTCAGGCCATGAAGCCGGCCGCCATCATCCTCTCCGGCGGTCCCGAGAGCGTCCACGAGGAAGGCAGCCCCCGCGCGCCCCAGGCGGTGTTCGAGGCCGGCGTGCCGGTGCTCGGCATCTGCTACGGCGAGATGACCATGTGCGAGCAGCTCGGCGGCAAGGTCGAGGGCGGCCACCACCGCGAGTTCGGCCGCGCCGGCATCACCGTCCGGAAAGCCTCGCCCCTGCTGGCCGGCCTCGCTGCAGTCGGCGAGGACGAGGCGGTGTGGATGAGCCACGGCGACAAGATCATGGCCATCCCGGAGGGTTTCGACGTCGTGGCGACTTCGCCCGGCTCCCCCTACGCCGTCATCGCCGACGAGACCCGGCGCTTCTACGGCGTCCAGTTTCACCCCGAGGTGATGCACACCCCGCGCGGCGCGACGATGTTGAAGAACTTCACCCACGGCATCGCCGGGCTGAAGGGCGACTGGACGATGGCGGCCTACCGCGACGAGAAGATCGCCCAGATCCGTGAGCAGGTTGGCTCCGCGAAGGTGATCTGCGGCCTGTCCGGGGGTGTCGACTCCTCGGTCGCCGCCGTGCTGATCCACGAGGCCATCGGCGACCAACTGACCTGCGTCTTCGTCGACACCGGCCTGCTCCGCAAGGATGAGGCGAAACAGGTCACCACCCTGTTCAGGGAACACTACAACATCCCGCTGATCCACGTTGATGCGTCGAAGGATTTCCTGGGCGAACTGGCCGGCCAGTCGGACCCGGAGACCAAGCGCAAGATCATCGGTCGGGTCTTCATCGAGGTGTTCGACCGCGAGGCCCACAAGATCGAGGGCGCCGAATTCCTCGCCCAGGGCACCCTCTATCCGGACGTCATCGAGAGCGTGTCGTCGTCCAGCGGCAAGGCCCACGTCATCAAGAGCCACCACAACGTCGGCGGCCTGCCCGATTTCATGAAGCTGAAGCTGGTCGAGCCCCTGCGCGAGCTGTTCAAGGACGAGGTCCGCGCCCTCGGCCGCGAACTCGGCCTGACCGACGCCTTTGTCGGCCGCCATCCCTTCCCGGGGCCGGGCCTGGCCATCCGCATCCCGGGCGAGATCACCCCCGACGCCGTCGAGACCCTGCAGCAGGCCGACGCCATCTACCTCGAGGAAATTCGCAAGGCCGGCCTCTACGATCAGATCTGGCAGGCCTTCGCCGTCCTGCTGCCGGTCAAGACCGTCGGCGTCATGGGCGACGCCCGCACCTATGAAAAGGTGCTGGCCCTGCGCGCCGTCACCTCCACCGATGGCATGACCGCCGACTTCTTCGAATTCCCGTGGGACGTCCTCGGCAGGACCGCCACCCGCATTGTCAATGAGGTCCGCGGCGTCAACCGGGTCGTCTACGACGTCACCTCCAAGCCTCCGGGCACGATCGAATGGGAGTAAAGGGCCCGATCACGGTCGACCCAGCTCACGTCCACGAATTCGTGGACGCCGACGCCTTCTACGCCTGGCTCGGCGAGCACCACGCCAGCGAGCCTGAGGTCTGGATCAAGATCCACAAGGTCGGCTCCGGCCGACCCTCGATCACCCCGAAGGAGGCGATCGACGTCGTCCTGTGCTGGGGCTGGATCGACGCGGTCCGCAAGAGTTTCGACCAGACCAGCTATCTCCAGCGCTACACGCCGCGGACGAAGAAGAGCATCTGGAGCAAGATCAACGTCGACAATGTCGCCCGGCTGATCGCCGAGGGCCGGATGACCGGGCACGGCCTGAAGGAAGTTGAGGCGGCGAAGGCCGACGGCCGCTGGGACCGGGCCTATGGCAGCGGCAAGGCCATGGCCATCCCGGATGACCTGCAGGCCGCCATCGACGCCGAACCGAAGGCCAGGGAAATGCTGGCGAAGCTCAGCGCCCAGAACCGCTTCGCCCTGGCCTTCCGCACCCACAATATGAAGACCGAGGCCGGGCGGAAGAAGAAGATCGCCGACCTCGTCGACATGCTGAAACGAGGCGACACGCCCCACCCTCAGCGGAACAGCTGAGGGTCGTCCTCCGCCGGGGGGAACACCCGCTCGACCGACAGGCTTCCGGCGGGCAGGGCGGTCAGGATTTCGCCTTCCGGCCGCGTCAGATCCAGCCACTCCAGCGCGCGGCCCTGCGCCAGCAGCACGATCTGCCGGTCATGGTAGGGCGCGATGTCGGGACCGGCCTCGGTGGTCAGCATGGCGAAGGCGCCGTCCCTGATGACGCCCGCGATCCAGAACGCCGGCCTGTCCGGCATGGTGAACAGCCATTTGGTCTTGCGCTTCTGGCCGGGCAGGGCGTCGGTGAACTCGTAGAAGCCGTCCGCCGGGATGACGCAGCGCAGGCTGTTCGCGAACGAGCGCCCGTCCGAGCGAAAGTTGAACACCGGCCGTCCCTGGGGCGAGGTCCAGGCCCATTTGGTCATGGTCAGGGCCACATCGTCACCCGCCCGGGTGATCACCGGCGCGGCGTCGCCGATGCGGATGTCGTCGCGGGGCTCGATGTTCGGCTTCCCGGCCGGGAACACCAGTTCGATCCCCACCTGCCGGAATTCCTCGAACGGCTGTTCGCTCAGGGGACGGAACCGAAAGTCGTTGCACATGCGTCGGGCCCTGGTCTCGGATCAGCCGTTCTAGCGGGCGGAGACCGGCGCGAAAACCGACTGTGAATTTCGCCGCGCAATCTTCTAGGTTCTCCGCAGAGCGGGCCGGGGAGAGGCGCGCATCCAGGGGGACGACGCCATGGCCCGCAAGCCCGCCGCTCCGGCGACCACGCCGCACAAGCGCGCGCCCCGCGTGGTCAAGGCCGCTCCGGGAGTGGCCGTTCCTGATCCCGCCATCCCGCCGCCGCCGCCGCCAGCGAGAAAGCCGCTGTGGACGCACCTCTATGTTCAGGTCCTGGTGGCCATCGTCCTGGGGGCGCTGATCGGATACCTCTTCTCCAGCGGCGCCGCGGCCGACGGGACGCCGGTCAAGGGGCTGGGCGAGGCGTTGAAGCCGCTCGGCGACGCCTTCATCCGCCTGGTCAAGATGATCATCGCGCCGGTGATCTTTCTCACCGTCGCCACCGGCATCGCCCACCTGCGCGACATCGGCAAGGTCGGCAAGGTGGCCGCCAAGGCCTTCGCCTACTTCCTGACCGTCTCCACCCTGGCCCTGATCATCGGCCTGGTCGTGGCCAATGTGGTGCGGCCGGGGGCGGGCATGAACGTTGATCCGGCCACGCTCGATCCCGCCGCCGTCACCGGTTACGTCGACCGCGCCCACGAGACCGGCGTCGTGCCCTTCCTGATGAACATCATCCCGGAGACGGTGATCGGCGCCTTCGCCGGGGGCGAAATCCTGCAGGTGCTGTTCTTCTCGATCCTGTTCGGCATTTCGCTGGCGGTGATCGGCGATCGCGCCCGGCCGGTGATGACTGTGCTGGACAGCGTGTCCGAGGCCTTCTTCAAGATGGTGGCCATCCTGATGCGCGCGGCGCCGATCGGGGCGTTCGGCGCCTTCGCCTTCACCATCGGCAAATACGGCCTCGGCTCCGTGGTCAATCTGGCGGCGCTGGTGGCCAGCTTCTACCTGACCTCGATCCTGTTCGTGATCGTGGTGCTGGGCCTCGTCGCCCGCGCCAACGGCTTCTCGATCTTCCGGCTGATCCGGTATCTGAAGGAGGAGTTGCTGCTGGTCCTCGGCACCTCCTCGTCCGAGGCGGCCCTGCCCAGCCTGATGCAGAAGCTCGAGCGCGCCGGCTGCGACAAGCCGGTGGTGGGGCTGGTGGTGCCGACCGGCTATTCCTTCAACCTGGACGGCACCAACATCTACATGACCTTGGCCGCCCTGTTCATCGCCCAGGCCTGCGGCGTGGATCTGTCGCTGGGCGACCAGCTGATCCTGCTGGCCGTGGCCATGCTCAGCTCCAAGGGGGCGGCTGGGGTGACCGGCGCCGGCTTCATCACCCTGGCCGCGACCCTGACGGTGGTGCCGGGCGTGCCGGTCGCCGGCATGGCCCTGATCCTCGGCGTCGACCGCTTCATGAGCGAGTGCCGGGCCCTGACCAACTTCATCGGCAACGCCGTCGCCACCATCGTGGTGGCGAAGTGGGAGAGGGGGCTCGACCGTGAGGCGCTGGACCGGGCGCTGGCGGGCGGCCCGACCCCCGTCGCCGTAGGCAGCCGGGAGTCGGACGACGACTAACCGCCCCGCTTATCCGCGGGCGGCGCGCTCGAGCTCGGCGATGTCGAGCCGCTTCATCTGCATCATGGCGTCGAACACCCGCTTGCGGACGCCCTCGTCTGGATCGGCCAGAAGCCGGTTCATCGCATAGGGCACGATCTGCCACGACAGGCCGAAGCGGTCCTTGACCCAGCCGCACTGCTCCGCTTCGGGCACGGCGGACAGGGCGTTGGTCAGCCGATCGACCTCAGCCTGGTCCTCGCAGTCGATCTGCAGCGAGATCGCCTCGTTGAATTTGAACATCGGACCGCCGTTCAAGGCGGTGTAGCGGCTGCCGGCGAGGGTGAACTCGACCAGCAGGACGTCGCCCTTCTGGCCGCTGGGATAGTCGCCAGGCGAGCGGATCACGGCGTCGACGCGCGAGTCCGGCAGCAGCGAGACGTAGAAGTTGACGGCCTCCTCGGCCTGTTTGTCGAACCACAGGCAGGGGATGACCTTCTGGCGTGGGGGGAGGGCGGACATGGGGCGTCTCCTTATCTTGACCGGGGCGTTATATTAAACTAATAGGTTAAATACAAGCCCTGATGAGGCTCGCCGATTTGCGGCGGCGTCAGGGGCGGCGGGAGACCGGTGATGGACGTGCGCGAGCAGATCGACCGGCACATCAGCGGCCTGCCGCCCGCGAAGAGCGCGGAGCTGCGGGACCTGCACCAGCGGATTCTGCATATTTCGCCCGACGTCAGGCTCTGGTTCCTGGACGGCAGGAACGACGACGGCAAGCTCGTCACCAATCCGGACATCGGATACGGGTCGGAAACGCTCCGCTATGCGGACGGCGGTTCGAGAGCGTTCTACAAGATTGGCCTGAGCGCCACTGCGTCCGGGCTGTCGCTCTACGTCATGGGGCTCGAGGACAAGGCCTGGCTTGCCGAGACCTATGGATCGCGGATCGGGAAGGCCAGGGTCACCGGCTATTGCATCCGCTTCAGATCCATAAGGGACCTCGACCTGCGCGTATTCGACGAGGTCGTCGCGGACGCCCTCGGCCGGTAGCTGACGTCGGGGCGGAAGTGTGAGAGACGCTCCCGCTTCAAACCGAAGGACCGCCCATGACGCCGACGATGTTCGGAATACCCAACTGCGACACCGTGAAGAAGGCTCGTGTCTGGCTCGACCAGCACGGCGTGGCCTACGCCTTCCACGACTACAAGAAGGCCGGGATCGACCGGGCGCGGCTCGAACAGTGGGTGGCGGCGCATGGCTGGGAGACGGTGCTGAACCGCGCCGGCACGACCTTCCGCGCCCTGCCGCCCGAGGCGAAGGCCGATCTGGACGCAGAGAGAGCGGTCGCCCTGATGCTGGCCCAGCCGTCGATGATCAAGCGGCCGGTGCTCGACCTCGGCGACCGCACCCTGGTCGGCTTCAAGCCCGAACTCTACGCCGCCGCCTTCGCCTGATCAGCGGGTCAGGACGAACCGCGCGGGCTGTCCCGCCTGCGCATCCGGGCTGAGCCACACATCGAACTCGCCCGGCTCCACGGTCGGCTTCAGATCCGGACCGAGGAAGGCCAGGTCGGCGAATTTCAGCGGCAGGCTGACCTCGACGGAGCCGCCTGCCGGCACGGACACCCGCCGGAAACCCTTGAGCAGCCGGACCGGCTGGGTGATCGAGGCGGCGCGGTCGCGGACGTACAGCTGGACCACCTCCGAGGCGTCGCGCGCGCTGGCGTTGGTCAGGGTGACCGAGGCCGTGATCTCGCCCTCCCATCCCATGGTCGGCGCCGACAGCCGCACGGCGGAATACGCCACCGACCCATAAGTCAGTCCGTGCCCGAACGGATAGAGCGCCGCGTGCGGCACGCCGCGGAATTTGGAGGTGAACTCCGTGTCCGTCGGCTGCGACGGACGGCCGGTCGACTTGTGGGCGTAGTAGAAGGGCGACTGGCCCGAACGGTAGGGGAAGCTGACCGGCAGGCGACCGGTCGGGGCGTGGTCGCCGAACAGCACGTCGGCCACGGCGGCGCCGGTCTCCGAGCCGAGGAACCAGGTCACCAGGATCGCCGGCGCCTCCGCCACCGCTCCCGACAGCTCCATGCCCCGCCCGTTGCGCAGCAGCACGACCACCGGCTTGCCGACGGCGGCGACCGCCTCGGCCAGCGCCAGCTGCGCCTCCGGCACGGTCAGTTCGACCCGCGACTTGGACTCCGCCGACATGTCGCCGGACTCGCCGACCGCCAGCAGCACGACGTCGGCCTCGGCCGCCGCCGCCGCCGCCGCCTCGATCCCGCCGGGAATGGCGGCCTCGACGTCGCAGCCCTTGACCACCGTCAGACCGGAGCCGTCGCCGAGCCCGGCGCGAATGCCGTCCTCCAGCGACACGGCCAGTTTTTCATCGCGGAAGATCGACCACGGCCCGAACAGGTCGGTCCGGTCCGCGCCGAACGGACCGATCAGGGCGATCCGCTGGCCGCTCTTCGACAGGGGCAGGACGCCGCCGTCGTTCTTCAGCATCACGATCGACTTGCGTGCGGCCTCGCGCGCCAGCGCCAGATGCTCGCGGGTGCCGGTCACGCGCCGCTCCGTCCGCACGTCGGAACCCCGGTAGGGGTTTTCGAACAGGCCCAGCGCAGCCTTGGTCATCAGCACCCGCCGCACCGCTTCGTCGACGCGGGCCATCGGCACGTCTCCGGCCTGCACCAGCTCCGGGATGTGCTTGATGTAGAGCCCGCTCTTCATCGACATGTCGACGCCGGCCATCAGCGCCAGACGCGCGGCGTCGCGCCCATCGGCGGCGTAGCCGTGGGCGATCAGCTCCTCCTCCGAGGTGTAGTCCGAGACCACGAAGCCGGCGAAACCCCATTCGCCGCGCAGGATGTCGGTCAGCAGCCATCGGTTGCCGCTGGTCGGCACGCCGTTCAGGTCGTTGAAGGCGCTCATCGTCGACAGGGCGCCGGCGTCGAAAGCGGCCCTGAACGGCGGCAGATAGACCGAGCGCAGCTCCAGTTCGCTCATGTCGGTCGAATTGTAGTCCATGCCCGCCTCGGCGGCGCCGTAGGCGGCGAAATGCTTGGGGCAGGCCAGCAGCGACGACCACGCCTTCAGGTCATCGCCCTGGAAACCTTTCGTCCGCGCCGCGGCGAACAGATTGCCGAGCAGCACGTCCTCGCCGGCGCCTTCGACCACCCGGCCCCAGCGCTGGTCCCGCCCGATGTCGACCATGGGCGCATAGGTCTGGTGCACCCCCGCCGCGCCGCCCTCGACCGCCGCCGCCCGCGACGTGCGCCTCGCCAGCTCCGGATCCCAGCTGGCCGCCTCGCCGAGCGGGACGGGGAAGGTGGTGCGCAGGCCGTGCACGATGTCCGCCGCGAACAGCAGGGGAATGCCCAGCCGGCTGTCGCGCACCGCCATCTCCTGCACCAGCCGGGTCGAGGCCGCGCCGACGCCGTTGAACAGGGCGCCGATCCGACCGGCGCGGATTTCCGCCGCGGTGTGGGTCTGGCCGGCGTCCAGCGCATCGCCGGGGTTGACCCCCTCGGGACGCCAGCGGAACGGATCGTTCTGCAGCGTCAGCTGGCCGGCCTTCTCCTCGAGGGTCATCCGGGCGATCAGGGCGTCGACCCGCGCCAGGTTGGCCTGCGCCTGGGCCGTCGCGATCCGCGGAGCCATCATCATCCCGGCCGCCAGCGCGCCGCCGGCCAGAAGCGCGCGGCGGGTCGGGACGGGGAGGGGGATGTGACGCATGTAACCGGTTCCAGCTTGAAGACGCCGCAGGACTAACCGCCGGACTGCGCCGCGCCTACCCTCCGCCGATCACAAGGCGTTGCGGTCCCGCCGCTTCAGCGACGCCGGCTCAGCCAGGCGATCAGTGTCGCCCGCTCGGCTGCGCTTCCGCCCTGATAGGGCATGGTCGTGCCCGGCGCGACGCTCTCCGGATCGGCCAGGAATCGCGCCAGCGTAGCCTCGTCCCAGACCACGCCGCGCCGCCCTGCCTCGCGCATGGCGTCCGAATAGGTGAAGCTCTCCACGCTTGCGGCCCGCCGTCCGACGACGCCCCTCAGGCTCGGGCCGGGGCTCCGGCCATCGTCGTCTCGCAGGGTGTGGCAGGCGGCGCAGCGCTGAAACGCCCGCTCCCCGGCATCGGGCGCGGCCTGCGGCGCCGGCCAGGCCAACAACAGAAGCAGCAGACCCGGCACGCGTCAGCCGCCGTGCCGCACGACGACCAGCCGGTCCGCTCCGGATTCCGCGCCCCACACCTCGCCCGGCCGGCCCAGCAATTGCCGCACATCCGCGCCCGCACGGTCGCTCGGGAAGCTCTCGAAGGTCTCCGTCTTGGGGTCGAAGCGAACGATGGCGTCGGCCGCGAAATCGGTCAGCCAGACCGTGTCCGTGTCGTCCACATAGACCGCATAGGTCTTCGGCGCCTCGCCCGGCAGCTTCCACTGCCGCCAGGATCCGTCGCGCGGGTCGTGGACGCTGACATTGCCGCTGTTCCACTCGCTGACCCACAGCCGCCCCTGGCTGTCCGACCAGATGCGCCGCGCGCCCTGGTTCGGCGTCGGCGGCTCGACGATGGTCGCCTCGCCGGTGTCGAGGTCGATCCTGGCGATGTGGCTGCCGGCCAGCGAGGCGTACCAGACGTCCCCGGAAGGGGTGGTGGTGATGCCGTAGGGCCCGCGGCCGCGCGGCGCGGCCCACACCTTCATGTCGTTCGTGGCGGGGTCCAGCCGGCCATAGAAGCCGCTCTGGCCGGTGAACCAGATGCGGCCCCGGTGGTCGAAGGTCGCCGTGTTCATGTTGATCGGGCCGGTGTCCTCGGGCAGCGGCCAGACCCGGACCTCACGCGTTTGCCGATCGACCCGCACGATGGAGTTCTGGCCGCCGTCGGTGATCCAGGCGTTGCCGTCCGGCCCGACGATGACGCCGTGCGGGGCCGAGCCCTCGCCGAGCGGCACGATCGTCGTCTCTCCCGTCGCGGGGTTCAGGATGCCGTGGCCGCCGCCGCGCTGGACGGTCCACCAGACCTCCTGACCGTCCGCCGTCACCGCCACGTCGTGGGCCCGGCCGCCGGGGGGCAGGTCGTAGTAGCGCACCTGCTGCGCCGTGGCGCGCGCGGACAGGGTGCAGGCGGCGATGGCGCAGGCGGCGAGCGGCGCGGCCAGGCGGCCGGAGAGGGCGATCAGGACACGGCTCATGGCGGAGGCCTCCTTGGTTCGACGGAAGCATCATAGCGCAATTGGCGCGTCTCAGCCCTCGACCTCGGTCTCCGGCCGGTCGTGGCCGTCGGCGCGCTCGGTGATCCAGCGGCCTGTCGCATCGGCGTATTCGATCAGGGCGTCCTCGTCCGGCACCTTCTGCTCGCGGGCCGCCGCCGCCGCCGCCGTGCGGGCGGAGTCATGGTCGGGATAGGTCTCGGAGAAGGTGTCGCCCAGGCGATAGGCCCAGCCCCCGTCATGCTCGACGATGCGATAGGTGATCTGGACCATGGCGGGCTCCCGGTGGACGGATATCGGGCCAACGCCGCGCGGGCGGGGCAGTTGCAGCCCGGTCGGTACGCGGGCGAACATAGCGCCCTGGCGGCGGCGTGCAAAAAAATCTGGATACGGCGCCTCCGTTCCGCCGGCCGGCGCCGACTACCTTTCGAAACGCGGCGCCGGGCCGTGGCAGGGGAATGGGACGATGGAAGAGCTGTTTCGGGATTTCTGGTGGCTGATCTTCCCGATCTGGGGACTGGCCATGGGGGCGTGGCACAGCATGGCCGGCTATCGCCGTCAGAAGGCCATGCTGGATCTGGTGCGCACCTACGCCGAAAAGGGCGAACAGCCGCCCGAGGCGCTGCTGGCCGCGCTCGGCCGCGACGAGGCCGAGGGTCCGGCGAACCGCAACTCGCCCGTGCACTACTGGTCGCTCGCGGCCCTGTTCGCGGTGCTCGCGGCCGGCTTCGGCGTCGGCGCCTGGGCCTACGGCTTCCAGGGGGTGGGATGGCCCTTCGCCATCGTGGCCCTGGTGATGTCCGCCGTTGCGGTCTGGTCGCTGATCAACGCCCTCTTCCTGGCCCGCCAGAGGGGCTGATGGCGGCCGCGGGCCGGAGGGGAGGCGAGGCTGGACGATCGGTTCACAGACGCGGCCCTGGTCGCCCGGGCGGCGGCGGGCTCGGACGCGGCCTTCGGGCGGCTCGTGCAGCGCCATCAGGGCGCCGTGCGCGGCTTCCTGCGGCGGGTGCTCGGCGGCGACCGGGCCGAAGCCGACGACGTCGCCCAGGACGCCTTTCTGACGGCCTGGTCCTCCCTGCGCTCGCTGAAGAAGCCGGAGGCCGTGCTGACCTGGCTGTGCGGCATCGCCTGGCGCAAGGCGCAGGACCGCATCCGCTCCCGGCGCCGGGCCGCGGCGCGCGACGCCCTGTGGCTGGAAACCGTCGAGGTTCCGGCCGGGGTTCATCCGCGCGACCGGGCCGCGCTCGCGGCCGCCATGGCAGGCCTGTCGCCGGAGGCGCGGGCCTGCGTGGCCCTCTGTCTGGCGGAGGACTGGTCCCACGCCGAAGCGGCCGCCGCTCTGGGCTTGCCGCCGGGGACGGTGAAGTCCCATATCGCGCGTGGACGGGCGCGCCTGCTCAGCGCCCTTGGAGGTCCCGATGACGCCTGACCAGAAGCTGGAGGCGCTGTTCGCGGCGGACCGGCCGCCGGCGCGGGATTACGCCTTCGAGGTCGAGATCGCGCGCCGGGTGGCGAAGCGCCGGGCGTGGCTGACGGCGCTGGCGCTGCTGCCCTGGAGCGGCGTCGCCGCGCTCCTGCTGTGGGCGCTCGACGCCGCGCTCGCGCCGGTTTTCGGCGGCCTCGCCGCCGCCGCCGTCCCGCTGGCCATGCCGCTGGCGCTTGCCGGAACCGGGGTCGCGGCGGCCGTGTGGCTGACGCGCCGTTTCAGCGCCGCCTGAGCCTTACGAAAGTTTCACCTGGCCGGCCGCATCCGTACGGCGCCCCCATCGCCTCTTGTCGTCAGAAGGCCGAAGCATCAGGCTCCGGTTTCGAGAAAGAGGGGATACCCAAATGGATATGACGCCCATTCTGATCGTCGCCATTGTCTTCAGCGCGATCACCGCCATCGTCTTCGGCCCGAGCTACCTGAAATCGCGCGAGAAGCGTGAAATCCAGGCCACGGTCCGCCATGCCATCGACAAGGGTCAGGAACTGCCGCCCGAACTGATCGACGCCATGACCCGCGACGTGGCCAGCAAACTGCCCTCCCGGACCCGCGACCTGCGCCGCGGCGTCATCTGGATGGCCGTGGGCATCGGCATCGCCGCCTTCAGCTTCTTCAGCGACATGGGCTGGGACAACGGCAACGACTGGCACGAGATCGGCAGCGGTCTGCTCGGCATCGCCGCCATCCCGTTCACCGTCGGCCTAGCCTTCATCGTCCTCAGCTTCTTCAACCCGAACAAGGAATAGGGCCGGGCGGAGAGGGGGATCTATCATGACCCAGGCCTTGGTCGACCGGCACGACGTCGAGCTCGCCGCCCTTGCGGCGGCGGGCGGGCGGCGGGAGTTCGGAGAGCTCGTGCGCCGCCACGGTTCGGCGGTGCGCGCCCTTCTTCGGCGCATGGGGGCCCAGCCCTCGCTCGCCGACGACATCGCCCAGGACGCCTTCATCCAGGCGTTCCAGCGCTGCGGCGAATTCCGCGGCGAGGGCACCTTCGCGGCCTGGGTCAAGCGCATCGCCGCGCGCCTCTACATCAAGCGGGTCGCCAAGGAAGCCCGCTATATCGCTGAAGTCGAACGGGAAGATGTCGGGCCCGTCGCCGATCAGGCGGGCCTGATGGACCTCGACGAAGCCTTGAAGGCCCTCAGCGAACCCGAACGTCTCTGTGTCTCTCTCTGTCACGGAGCGGGCATGGCGCATCCCGAGATCGCCTCCGCCCTGAATTTGCCACTCGGCACGGTGAAGTCTCATGTCAAACGTGGTCTGGATAAACTCCGCGCGCGGCTCCAGCCGGAACCCGCTCAAACCCTGGGGAGAACGCAGCATGTCGGCTGACGAGTTCGATCCCTTCGTGGAGCGTCTGTTCGCGCGTACGCCCGTCCTGCCTGACGCGCCCCTGTTCACCGCCCAGGTCGAGCAGCGGCTGCAGAAGGGCTCCCGCGTCCGCTTCCTCGCCCTGTCGCTGGCCGGTCTGGTCGGCGGCGCCGTGGCCGTCCGCGAGACGATGCGGGTCGACCTCGACCTCGGCGCCCGCGACGGCGTCGTGGCCGGCGACGCGCTGGGCCAGGGCATCCAGTCCGCCTCGCTGAGCGTCCAGGACACGATCCAGTCCCTGCTCGACCAGGCCGGCCTCGCCAATCTCGAGCTGGGCTCGATGGGCGGCATGCAGCTGTTCTGGATCGCCGCCGGGGCCCTGATCGTCGTCGCCGCGGCCGGGGTGATGAAGCTGTCCCAGGAAGTCTGATCCCGCCCTGCGGCCGTCATCCCCGATCAAGCCTGGGATGACGTCGGGGGCGGGCGCCCCTATGTTGTCGGCTTCCGCACCGGAGGCCCGCCCATGTCCAGCCACAAGCAGGAAGCCGTCCGCCGCATCGCGGCGCCTGACATCCGCGCCCGCAAGGGCGGCGAACCCATCGTCTGCCTGACCGCTTATGACGCGCCGACGGCGGCGCTGCTGGACGACCATTGCGACCTGCTGCTGGTCGGCGACAGCGTCGGCATGGTGGTCCACGGCATGCCCAACACCGTCGGCGTCACCCTCGAGATGATGATCCTGCACGGCCAGGCGGTGATGCGCGGCTCGAAACGGGCCATGGTCGTCATCGACATGCCCTTCGGCTCCTACGAGGGCGGCAAGGAGCAGGCCTACGAGAACTGCGCCCGCGTCATGAAGGAGACCGGCGCCCAGGGGGTGAAGCTGGAAAGCGGGCCCACGGTCGCGGAGACCATCGCCTATCTGGTCCAGCGCGGCATTCCGGTGATGGGCCACGTCGGCCTGCGTCCCCAGGCGGTGCTCACCGACGGCGCCTTCAAGGCCAAGGGCCGTACCGACGAGGAACGTCTGCGGGTCATGTCCGAGGCCGAGGCCACCGCCGACGCCGGGGCCTTCGCCATCGTCATCGAGGGGGTCGCCGAAGGGCTGGCCCGCGACATCACCGAGGCGGTCGACAAGCCCACCATCGGCATCGGCGCCTCGGCCGCCTGCGACGGTCAGATCCTCGTCACCCCGGACATGCTGGGCCTGTTCGACTGGACGCCGAAATTCGTCCGCCGCTACGCCGACCTCCGGTCCGAGATCGACCGCGCGGTCGCCGCCTATGCGGGGGACGTCAAGTCCCGCCGTTTTCCTGCCGAAGTCGAGACCTACTTCTCGAAAAAGCCGGTTTCGCCGTAACGGCCGCGTTGCGGTGCGGTGAGTGAGCCTCTAGGGTCCGGCCGGTTGGATTTTCTGCGACTTTTGGGGCGACGCTACCGTGGTTGATGTCTTCGATCAGGTCGAGGAGGAGCTTCGCTCCGATCGATACAAGCGGCTGGCCCGCACATGGCTGCCGGTCGTCGGCGGCGTGCTTCTGGTGGCGCTGATCGCCGCCCTGGCCTGGTGGGGCTGGCAGAAGATGGAAACCTCCAAGGCCGACAAGGCCTCGATCGCCTATCAGCGCGGTCTGGAGTCGCTCGAATCGAACAACCCCGTCGGCGCCGACGCCGCCTTCGTCCAGGCCGCCAAAGAGGGCAACGCCGCCTACAAGTCGCTGGCCCTGCAGCATCGCGCCGGCATCGCCGCCCAGGCCAATCGCATTCCCGAGGCTGTGGAGCTGCTGGAGGAGGCCGCGGGGGCGTCCCGCGACCCGCTGCTGGCGGATGCGGCGCGCTGGAAGGCCGCCCTGCTGCTGATGAACACCGCCACCCTTGAGGACATCCAGGCCCGGCTCGAGCCCCTGATGCAAGAAGATCGCCCCCTCCGCGCCTTCGCCCGGGAATCGCTGGCCATGGCCCAGCTGCAGCACGGCAAGGCCGCCGAGGCCCGCTCGACGCTGGTCGTGCTCAAGAACAGTCTCGACACCCCGCGCGAGCTCAGCCAGCGCGCCGACCTGGCGATCGCCATCATCGACTCGGGCATGGCGGCGAACCTCCCGCCCACGACCGCGGCCATGGCTCAGGTGGAGGCCGCCGCCCGCGCCGCCGCCGCGCAGCCGCCGCGCGGCCAACCCGCTCCGGCCGCTCCGGCCCGCCCGTGAACCCCGCTTTCAGGACGTCCGCCATGAACCGCGTGCTCAAAGTCGCCCTGCTGTGCGGCCTCGCCGCCACCGTCGCCTCCTGCGGTACGGTCCGCAAGGTCCTGCCGTTCGGCCTCGGCGGCCGGGACGCGCCCCAGGCCACGGCGGCCGCGGGCCAGCGCATCTCGGTGCTCGATTTCGAACAGCAGCTGACGCCCTCCGCCGCCCTGTCGGGCCGCGACTTCTTCCTGCCGGGACCGCAGCCCGCCATCGCCTGGACCCAGCCGGGCGGCAACGCCGAGAACGCCGTCGAACACGTCACCGCGGCTCCCGACTTCGCCGTCGCCTGGCGGCGCGACATCGGCGCGGGCTCCTCGGACACCCGCCAGGTCATGGCCCCGGTCGTGGCCGACAACGGCCGCGTCTTCGTGATGGACGGAGAGGCCACGGTCACCGCCGTCGACTCCGCCAGCGGCGCGGTCGTCTGGAAGGTCAGCGTCAAGCCGGACGAGAAGGAATTCCGCCGCAGCCTGTTCGACCTGAATCCGTTCGGCGGCAGCTCGACCGGCGGCGGCTTCGGCGGCGGCGTCGCCGTCGGCGGCGGCAAGGTCTTCATCGCCTCCGGCTACCGGACGGTCACCGCCGTCGATCAGGCGACCGGCGCCGTGCTCTGGACCACGCCGGTGGACGTGCCGATCCACGGCGCGCCGACCGTCGCCGGGTCCCGGGTCTATGTCGTCGACGTCGAGAACCAGATCTTCGCCTTCGACATCAACACCGGCCAGCAGTCGTGGAGCTATCGGGGCATTCCCGAGCCGGCCCGCATCATGCGCGCCTCCAGCCCGGCCGTGACCGGCGACACCGTCATCGCCCCGTTCTCGTCCGGCGAACTGGTCGCCCTGCGCGCCTCCACCGGCCAGCCGGTGTGGCAGCAGGTCCTTTCGCGCACCAGCCGGACCAGCGCCCTGTCGGAAATCCGTGACATCGCCGGCCGTCCGGTGGTCAGCCGCGGCGTCGTCTACGCCATCGGCCACTCCGGCCTCATGTCGGCGGTCGACCTGCGCACCGGCCAGCCGAAATGGGACCTGCCGATCGCCGGCGTCAACGCTCCGCTGCCGGCGGGCGACGTCGTCTATGTGGTCTCCAAGAGCGGCGAACTGACCGTGGTCAACCGTGAGTCGGGCCAGGTCTACTGGACCCGCGATCTCAACGAGGGCCGCGCCCGTCAGGAAGGCGGCTTCCTCGGCTTCTTCGACCGCACGGTGCGACCGACCTGGTCAGGTCCGCTGCTGGCCTCGAACCGGCTGGTCCTGGTCAATTCGGATGGCGACCTGGTCGCCCTCGATCCCAAGACCGGGGCCCAGACCGCCTCGCTGAAGCTGGGCGGCCCCGCCTTCATCGCGCCGGCCGCCTACAACGGCGCCCTGTATGTGCTCACCGACCGCGGCCAGCTGATCAGCATTCGCTGACCCGCGGGCCCCAATCTGCGTTAGAAGGCCGACATGGCTCTCAAAGTCGCCATCGTCGGCCGCCCCAACGTGGGCAAGTCGACACTGTTCAACCGCCTCGTCGGCAAGCGCCTCGCGCTGGTCGACGACCGGCCGGGCGTGACCCGCGACCGGCGCTATGCGGATGGGAACATCGGCGACATCGACCTGACGCTGATCGACACCGCCGGCTATGAGGACGTCACCGACGAAAGCCTCGAAGCCCGCATGCGCGAGCAGACCGAGGCCGCGCTGGAAGACGCCGACCTGATCCTGTTCATGATGGACGCGCGCGAGGGGGTCACCGCCCTCGACCGCATCTTCGCCGAGCGCCTGCGCCACCAGCACAAGCCGGTCATCCTGCTGGCCAACAAGTCCGAGAGCCGCGAGAGCGGCGGCGGCATCGGTGAGGCCTACGCCCTCGGCTTCGGCGAACCCGTCGCCATCTCGGCCGAGCACGGCGAGGGCATGGCCGACCTCTATGGGGCTGTCTCCACCGCCAGCGCCGACATCTTCATCGAAGAGGTCGACGAGCCCGACAAGCCGATCCGCATCGCCATCATCGGCCGCCCCAACGCCGGCAAGTCGACCCTGATCAACCGCCTGATCGGCGAGGACCGCATGCTGACCGGTCCCGAGGCCGGCATCACCCGCGACTCCATCTCGGTCGACTGGCAGTACGAAGGCCACAACATCCGGCTGGTCGACACCGCCGGCATGCGCCGCAAGGCCCGGGTGCAGGAGAAGCTGGAGAAGCTGTCGGTCGCCGACACCATCCGCGCCATCACCTTCGCCGAGGTGGTCGTTCTGGTCATGGACAAGGACGACGCCTTCGACACCCAGGACCTGCAGCTGGCCGACCTGGTCGAGCGCGAGGGCAGGGCGCTGGTCTATGTCGCCGCCAAATGGGACCTCGAGACCGAGCCCCAGGCCCGCCTCGCCAAGCTGCAGCAGATGGCCGAGGACAAGCTGCCCCAGCTGAAGGGCTCGCCCTTCGTCGCCCTGTCGTCGCACAGCGGACGCGGCGTCGAGCGCCTGATGCCCGCCGTGCTCCAGGCCCACGCGACCTGGTCGGTCAAGGTCAAGACCAAGGACCTCAACACCTGGCTGTCGCTGGCCACCCAGAGGCACCCGCCGCCCGCCGTCGACGGCAAGCGGATCAAGCCCAAATACATGGCCCAGACCAAGGCCCGGCCGCCCACATTCGTGCTGATGGCCAGCCGCGCCGAGGCCATGCCCGAGCAGTACAAGCGCTATCTGATCAACAATCTACGCGAGTCGTTCGACCTGCCGGGCACGCCGATCCGCCTGATCGTCAAATCGGGCAGCGAGAACCCCTACGCTCCGGGCGGCTCCAAGTCGGGACCCGAACGCTACAAGGGCGACGCGAAGACCGCCCCGCGCCGGGTGATCAAGAAGGCCGAACGCGAGGACCGCCTGTCCAACCTGCCCGGCAAGGCGCTGGAGCAGAAGAAGGCCGGCAAGGGCAAGACCAAGCCGCTCTCGGGCCTGAAATCCAGCGCCAACAAGAAGGCCGGCTCCTCGGTCGCCGTCCAGAAGGGCGCGCGCGGCGGGGCGCGTCAGGTGTCGCGGTCAGGCCGCGTCCGCACGGGCCAGAAGCACGCGCCGAAGAAGTAGGTCGGTCTTCCCTAGACCAGCCCCGCCACCCCCGGCCCCTGGCTCCATTCCTTGAAGCTGACCTCCAGCGGCGGCTCCACGTCGCCGCGTGCGAGCTCGACCATCAGCGGTCCGATGGCCGACGGGTGCGCCACGGTCTCGGGATCCTCCCCCGGATAGGCCTGCGCCCGCAGCTGGGTCCGCATCCGGCCCGGATCGACGATCGAGACCCGGATCGGCATCGACTCGATCTCGTCGGCCCAGCATTTCATCAGCGCCTCGGCGCCCGCCTTGGTCGCCGCATAGGCGCCCCAGAAGGCCTTGGGCGCGCTGGCGACGCTGGTCGTCACATACACCACCCGCCCCGCGTCCGACGCCTTCAGCAGCGGCTCCAGCGAGCGGATCAGGCGATAAACGGCGGTGAAGTTCGTCTTCTCGACCTTGGCGAAGCCGCGCGGGTCGGCGTGGCTGACCGGCGTCAGACCCTCGGCGCCCATGGTCGCGGCCGCCTGCACCCAGATGTCGAGCCGCCCGAAGCGCTCGAAGATGGCCCCGCCCAGCCGGTCGATGGACCCGCCGTCGACGAGATCGAACGGGATCAGGGTGGCGTGCCGGCCGGTGGCGGCGAAAATCGCGTCGTCCAGCTCCTCCAGCCCGCCCTGGGTCCGCGCCGTGGCGATGACGTGCGCGCCGGCCTTGGCCAGCGCCAGGGCGCTCTCGTAGCCGATGCCGCGCGAGGCCCCGACGACGAGGGCGATGCGGTCTTTCAGGGGAAGCTCGGACATGGCGGCCTGATAGCGCGCCGCACCGCCCGCCGAAAGCGAAACCGGCTCAGTAGCCGGCGGCAGGCTGCCACAGGCTGAAGCTGACGCCCTGGTCGTCCTCCACCACGGCGGTGACGCCGGACTTCGTCTCCGACGGCACGGCCGCCTTGCCGCCCAGCGCCGTCACCCGCTCGCACAGCCCCGCCACGTCATCGACGCGGAAATACAGATGCGGGAAGTCCTTGGCCCGCTCCACCTTGGTGAAGCCGAAGGCCGGATCGCTATTGGCCACATGCAGATAGGCCGGGCCCGACGACGCCTCGTCGAAGGTCCAGCCGAACAGGGCCCCATAGAAGGCGCGCGCCTTGTCCAGGTCCAGGGTGTCGATCGTGAAGTAGCCGAGCTGGATCATCCAGCCTTAAGCGCTGACCAGCAGCGAAAGTTGCCGCGCCGCCACCTCGCGTCCGCCCTCCTCGATCTCGCGGTCGAGCAGCCGGGTCGGGTATTCGCCGGTGAAATAGTGGTCCGTGAACTGCGGATGGCGCGGGTCGCGGGGCCCGGCCTCCATGGCGTCGTACAGGCCGTCAACCGACAGGAAGCCGAGCGAATCGACCTCCAGATGGGCCCGCATCTCCTCCAGCGTCTTGTTGGCGGCGATCAGCTGGTCCCGCTCCGGCATGTCGATGCCGTAGAAGTCCGGCCACAGGATCGGCGGCGAGGCCGAGCGCAGGTGCACTTCCTTCGCCCCGGCCGCGCGCACGGCCCGCACCAGTTTCACCGAGGTGGTGCCGCGCACGATCGAGTCGTCGATCAGTACGACGCGCTTGCCCTCGATCACCGACCGGTTCGGGCTGTGCTTCATGCGCACCCCCTTCTGCCGTGCGCCCTGGCTGGGCTGGATGAAGGTGCGGCCCAGATAGTGGCTGCGGATGATGCCCATCTCGTAGGGAATGCCGCTTTCCTGGGCGTAGCCCAGCGCCGCCGGCACGCCGGAGTCCGGCACCGGCACGATGACGTCGGCCTCGACCGCGTGCTCGCGCGCCAGTCGCCGGCCCATGCGCTTGCGCACCTCATAGACCGACTTGCCGTTCACGATGCTGTCGGGGCGCGAGAAATAGACATATTCGAACAGGCAGGGCCGGGCCGCGCGGGTCGGGAAGGGCTTCAGCGACTGCAGGCCGTTCTTGTCGATGACCACGATCTCGCCGTGCTCGACGTCGCGCTCGAACGTCGCGCCGATGGTGTCCAGAGCACAGGTCTCGGACGCCAGCACCCAGGCCTCGCCCAGCCGCCCCAGCACCAGCGGGCGAATGCCCAGCGGGTCGCGCGCGCCGATCATCTTCGACCGCGTCTGGCAGACCAGGGCGTAGCCGCCCTCGATCCGGCCCACGGCGTCGATGAAGCGGTCGACGATCTTGGCCTTCCGGCTGCGCGCGATCAGGTGGAGGATGACCTCGCTGTCCGAAGTCGACTGGAAGATCGCCCCTTCGCCGACCAGCTGGTTCCGCAGGTACAGGAAGTTGGTCAGGTTGCCGTTGTGGGCGATGGCGATGCCGCCCGAGTCAAGGTCGGCGAACATCGGCTGGATGTTGCGCAGGAACGAGCCGCCCGAGGTCGAATAGCGCGTGTGGCCGATGGCGGCCGAGCCCGGCATCCGCTGCGACAGGTCCGCCCCGCCGAAGGCCTCGCCGACCAGCCCCATGTGCCGCTCGGTGTGGAAGCGGGCGTCGTGCACGCTGGCGATGCCGCAGGCTTCCTGCCCGCGATGCTGCAGGGCGTGCAGGCCCAGGGCCACCACCGACGACGCCGCGTTCGGCTCCGCTCCCCAGACGCCGCAGACGCCGCACTCGAGGCGCAGCTGATCGTCATCGGCGTCACGCCAATGCTCGCGATGAACGACGGGTTCGGCGATGGAATGGGACATCGTCGGGGCTCCGATGACCGGGTTATTCAACTAGCGGGGGGCGGGCCGGGAGGTAGGCTCTGATTGCGTCGGGGGCAAGGCGTCATCGTCCTTAAGGCCCTTGCTCACGGACGACGTGACCACCGGCGTCAGGGCGTCGGCGCCCCGGCCGATGCCCGGCAGCACGATCTGGATGGCCCTCGCGGCCCCGGCCGTGACGGGCCGCAGCGCCGCCTCGGTCAGCCAGCGCGGGGTCTTCTCGCCCGGCATGGCGGCGACGATGACCAGGTGGATAGCCCCCAGCAGCACCAGCGCCCGGGCGGCCCCCACAAAGACCCCGATGAACCGGTCGACCCCGCCCAGATGCGGATGCGCCTGCGCCCGCTTCGACAGGGCCGAGCCGAAGATGCGGATGCCGAAATAGATCAGCAGGAACGAGGCGACCGCCGCCAGGATCGTTCCCGCCCAGTCCGGATCGACCAGCCCGCGGCCGATCGGCGCGGTCACCGGCAGCGCCACCAGGGCGATGAAGGCCGCCAGCACGAAGCTCAGCAGGGTGATGATCTCGCGCGTGCCGCCCCGCACCCAGCCCGCGGCGGCCGAGGCGAGAATGACCAGAATGGCGATGACGTCGAAACCGGTCATTTGGGCTCGAAGAGAGGACGTTGCGTCCTCAGTAGCGGTTTTGCGAGATTCGTTCGACCGCTTCGGTCAGCCGGTTCACCGAGGTCACCTTCACCCCCTTGTCCTTGACCGTCAGCGGGGGCGAAAGGGCCTGGTCGAAGCCCAGCTTCTGCGCCTCTCTCAGCCGCGCCTCGGCCCGGCCGACGGCGCGGATCTCGCCCGACAGGCTGATCTCGCCGAACACCACGCAGCCCTGCGGCAGGGGCATGTCGGTCGCCGAGCTGACCAGCGCCGCCGCCGCCGCCAGATCGGCCGCGGGCTCGTTGATGCGCAGCCCGCCGGCCACGTTCAGATAGACGTCCTGATCTCCGAAGCCGAAGCCGCAGCGCGCCTCCAGCACCGCCAGCACCATGGCCAGCCGACCCGTGTCCCAGCCCACCACCGCCCGGCGCGGGGTGCCATAGGCCGACTTCGAGACCAGCGCCTGCACCTCGACCAGCACCGGCCGCGAGCCCTCGATGCCGGCGAACACCGCGGCCCCCGGCGCCCGGTCCTTGCCCTCGCCGAGGAACAGCGCCGACGGATTGGCCACTTCGCGCAACCCGGCGTCGCCCATCTCGAACACGCCGATCTCGTCCGTCGCCCCGAAGCGGTTCTTGCCCGCCCTCAGGATGCGGAACGGATAGCCCCGCTCGCCCTCGAAGCTCAGCACCGCGTCGACCATGTGCTCGACCACCCGCGGCCCGGCGACCTGTCCGTCCTTGGTCACATGCCCGACCAGCACCACGGCCACGCCCTGCGACTTGGCCAGCCGCACCATCTCCCCGGCGCAGGCCCGCACCTGGGTCACCGACCCCGGGCCCGCCTCATGGGCGTCCGACCACAGCGTCTGGATCGAATCGACGATGACGATGTCGAACTTTTCGCGTTTCAGCGTGCCGAGGATTTCCCGCAGCGCCGTCGCCGAGGCCAGCTCCACCGGGGCCTTTTCCAAACCCATCCGCTTCGCCCGCGCCCGGATCTGCTCGACCGCCTCCTCGCCCGAGATATAGGCCACCCGCCGTCCCGACATCGCCGCCCGCCCCGCCACGTCCAGCAGCAGGGTCGACTTGCCGACGCCCGGGTCGCCGCTCAGCAGGATGGCCGAGCCCGGCACCACGCCGCCGCCGCAAACCCGGTCGAACTCGGTCACGCCGGTGACGATGCGCGGCGGCTCTGGCGTGTCGGACTGCAGCGTCTCGAACTGAACCCCGCGCGAGCGGCTGCTCGCCGTCGGCTTCATCGCCCCGGGCGGGGCCGCCCGGCTCTCCTCGACGATCGAGTTCCACTGGCCGCACGCGCCGCACTGGCCGGACCACTTGCCGTGGACCGCCCCGCAGGACTGACAAACATAGATTGCACCGTCGCGAGCCATGCTGTTGGCTTACAGGAGTCGGCGCGGGCGGGGCAGGGGGCTCCGATGACCCTACGACCGGAAATGACGCAGGGGCCGATGTCCGAGAACACCTTCTTCATCCTGTTCGGAGTCACATGGCTCGTGGCCATGGCCTACGGGCTCAGCGCCTGGCGCCTGCTGGCGCGGGTGCAGCGCCTGAAGGCGGAGGGCAAGGCCGGCGAAGCCCCCGACCCCTTGTCCAATCCGCTGGACCTGTTCGGCTATCTCGGCTGGCTGCTGGGCGGCCGCTACACCGACCTGAACGACGCGGTCGCCGCCCGCTGGGCCGGCGTCGCCCGGCCGCTGTTCATCGTCGCCATGCCGCTGCTGATCGCCGTGTTCGCCGTGGCCCTGACCCAGTCCGGCGGCTGGTCTCAGCCGACGTAGCGCCGGTTCACCCGGGCCCCGACGCAGGTCAGCAGCTCCCACGCCACCGTACCGGCCGCGGCGGCCGCCTCGTCGAGCATGCGGTTGGGCCCGAACAGTTCCACCGGAGCCCCGACCGCGACCTCGAGCCCCGTCACATCGACCGCGCAGACGTCCATCGACACCCGCCCGACGATCGGCCGCAGCGCTCCGTCGATCCACGCCTGCCCGGCCGGGCTGTAGCTGCGCAGCACGCCATCCGCATAGCCCGCGGCCACGGTGGCGATCCGGCGCGGCGACTCGGCGACGAAGCCGCGCGAATAGCCCACGCTCTCGCCCGCCGGCACGTCGCGCACCTGCAGGACCTCGGCGACGAAGGTCGCCACCGGCCGGATCCGCGCGTCCGGCCGTCCCTCCGGCCCGCCGCCGTACAGGCAGATGCCCGGCCGCGAGGCGTCGAAGCCGTAGTCCCGGCCGAGAAAGATCCCGCCCGAATTGGCGAACGACCGCACCGTGTCCGGATACCGCGCCGCCGCCGCCGCGAAGGCGTCGCGCTGGCGCGCGTTCATCGGCTCGGCCGGCTCGTCGGCGCAGGCGAGGTGGCTGAGCACCAGATCGAGCCCCTCGAACGGTTCGGGCGCATCCTCCGGCCGGAAGCCCAGCCGGTTCATGCCGGTGTCGATCTGCAGTCCGCAGCGCCCGCCCCCCGCCGAGCGCCACTCCGCCAGCTGGGCCTCGGTGTTCACCACCGGGCGCAGGTCGGCCTGGCGCAGCCGCGCCGCCCGTCCGGCCAGGCACCCGTCGAGCACATAGATGGCGGGGTCGGGCCCCAGCGCCGCACGCAGCTGTTCGCCCTCCCGCGTCCGCGCCACGAAGAAGGTCCGCGCTCCCTCCCGCATCAGCCGCTCGGCGCAGGCCGCGGCCCCCAGTCCGTAGGCGTCCGCCTTGACCACCGGATGCACCGGCGCCCCGCCGACCCGCTCCAGCGTGCGGTAGTTGGCGGCGAGCGCCTCAAGGTCGACGGTCAGCGAGGCCGGGGAGGGGACGGGCATGCCGCATCTATCGCCAGCCCGTTGTGCGACGCAACACGAAGATGCCCGGCCTGGGTCAGAGGCGGGGAAAGGCGAGCCCGTCGCGGTCGAACAGATGCGCCTGCCCCGCGGGCACGCGCAGCTTCAGCGCCTCGCCGACCCCGGGCCGCGCATCGCCCGGCAACAGCACCGTCAGCGGCGTCTCCCCCGCGGTCAGATAGGCATAGGTGGCGTGGCCCAGCGTCTCGACAAAGGTGACGCTCGCGGCCAGGGCGTCGCCCCGACCCGACAGGCCCAGATGTTCCGGCCGCACCCCCAGTGTGACCTTGTCTCCCGGCTTGGCGCGCGAGGCGTCGACGTCCACCGTGACGCTCTCGCCGGCCGCCGTGCGCACCGTTGCGGCCAAGGCCGAGGCCGCGACGATCTCCGCCGGCAGCAGGTTCATCTTCGGGCTGCCGATGAACTCGGCGACGAACAGGTTGCGCGGCCGCTCGTACAGTTCCATCGGCTCGCCGACCTGCTCGATCACGCCGCCGTTCAGCACCACGATCCGGTCGGCCAGCGTCATCGCCTCGACCTGGTCGTGGGTGACATAGATCATGGTCGTCTTCAGCCGCTCGTGCAGGGCGGCGAACTCGTAGCGCATCCGCACCCGCAGGGCGGCGTCGAGGTTGGACAGCGGCTCGTCGAACAGGAAGACCTGCGGCTCGCGCACGATGGCCCGGCCGATGGCCACCCGCTGCCGCTGGCCGCCGGACAGGGCCTTGGGCTTGCGGTCCAGATAGTCGGTGATGTTCAGCGTCTCGGCCGCTGTGCGCACCCGGCGGTCGACCTCGGCCTTGTCCACCTTCGCAAGTTTCAGCCCGAACGCCATGTTTTCATAGACGTTCATGTGCGGATACAGGGCGTAGGACTGGAACACCATGGCGATACCCCGGTCTGAGGGGGACAAGTCATTGACCGCCCGCCCGCCGATGGCGATCTCGCCGCCGTCGGCCTCTTCCAGCCCGGCGATGGTGCGCAGCAGGGTCGACTTTCCGCAGCCGGACGGGCCGACGAAGACCACGAACTCGCCGTCCGCGATCTCCAGGTCGACGCCCTTCAGCACCTCGGTCGCGCCGAACCGCTTGGTCACGCCCGTCAGCCGCACGTCCGCCATGGATTTCCTGCCCGCCGCTGCTTGCCTCGGGCTCACCGTAAACGGTTACAGGCGGCGATCAATCCTCTGGAAGGCCGGGCAGGGTCGGCTACCGCGGCCCCTTGGCCTTGTAGGGCTTGGCGGGCGGCTTGCCGCGCGCGTCCTTCGGCGCCCACGGACGATCGCCGCCCTTGGGCTTGCCTTTCCACGGCTTGTCGCCGGCGGCGGCCGGAGCGGCCTCGGCGTCCGAGCGCGGCGCCCAGGGCGTCCTGCCTTCGGCCGCCGGCTTCTTGACCCACGGCTTCTTGCCGGGAGGCGTCGGGCTGTCGGGCGTGCGCTTGACCCAGGGCTTCTTGCCCTCGGCGGCGGCCGGAGCGGCGTCGTCGCGCTTCACCCACGGCTTCTTCTCGCCCTGGGGCCGGTCCTCGCGGGCCTTCCAAGCCGGCTTGTCGCCATCCTCGCGCTTCACCCACGGCTTCTTCTCGCCTTGCGGACGATCCTCGCGCGGCTTCCAGGCCGGCTTGTCGCCGTCCTCGCGTTTCGCCCAAGGCTTCTTCTCCGGGCGATCGCCGCCGGCGCCGGGCTTCTTGTCCCAGCGGCTGACCGGCTTCTCGGACGGGCCCGGCTTCACGGCCGGATCGATCTTCACCCCGTCCTCCAGCCCCTGGGCGATGGCGGCCTCGAACTTGGCCTTCATCTCCTGGGTGATCTCGAACTTGGTCTCGCGCTCGAAGATCTTGATCGAACCGATGTCCCGCTTGGTCACATGACCGAGCCGGCAGATCGTCGGCATCAGCCATTTCGGATCGGCGTTCTTGTCGCGGCCGATGTTGATGCGGAACCAGGCCATGTCGCCGCCGCGGGCGAAGTCCGTATAGGGCACGTCCGGCTGGCCCTTGTCGTTCTTGCCGCTGGCCTGCTGCCGCTTCATCCGCTCGTCGTCATAGACGTCTTCCGGCGCCGGCAGCTTCTGCTGGTACAGCCGGATCAGGGCGGCCGCGATCTGCTCCGGCGTGCTCTTCTCCAGAAGCTGCCTGCCCAGCGCCAGCATGTCCTCGTCCTCTACGGGGGCGGTCAGCACCGGGTCCGCCAGCATCCGGTTGCGGTCGTTCTCGAGGATCATCTCCGCCGACGGCGGGCCCGACCATTCGGCCTTGATCGCGGCCGACTGCAGCATCAGCTCGACCTTGCGGCGGCGGGTGTAGCTGACCAGCAGGACCGAGACGCCCTTCTTGCCGGCCCGTCCCGTGCGGCCCGAACGGTGCAGCAGCCCGGCCTTGTTGACCGGGATTTCGGCGTGGATGACCAGCCCCAGATCGGGCAGGTCCAGACCGCGCGCCGCCACGTCCGTGGCCACGCACACCCGTGCATGCCCGTCACGAAGGGCCTGCAGCGCCTCCGACCTCTGGCTCTGGGTCAGTTCTCCCGACAGGCCGACCACCGAGAAGCCGCGCTCGCGCAGGCTCGAGGTCAGGTGCTTGACCCGCTCGCGCGTATTGGCGAACACCAGCGCGCCGGGGGCCTCGAAATAGCGCAGCACGTTGACGACCGCGAGTTCGACCTCGTTCGGCGCCACGCGGATGGCCTTGTATTCGATATCGGCGTGCGACCCGGCGCCCACCACGGTGTCGATGCGCAGCGCATCCTTCTGGTAGGTCCGGGCCAGCTGCACGATGTCGCGCGCCAGCGTCGCCGAGAACAGCAGGGTCCGGCGCTCGGCAGGGGCGGCGTCGAGGATGAAGGTCAGGTCTTCCTGGAAGCCCATGTCCAGCATCTCGTCGGCTTCATCCAGCACCACCGCCTGCAGCGTCGAGAGGTCCAGCGCGCCGCGCTCGACGTGGTCGCGCAGACGGCCCGGCGTTCCGACCACGATGTGGCAGCCGCGGTTCAGCGCTTGCCGCTCGACCTTGGGGTCCATGCCGCCGACGCAGGAGACGATCCGCGCGCCCGTCTGGGCGTACAGCCACTGCAGTTCGTTCGACACCTGCAGCGCCAGCTCGCGGGTCGGCGCGATGACCAGGGCCACCGGCGCGCCATACTCCGCGAACTTCTCGGCCTCGCCCAGCAGCGTCGGGGCCAGGGCCAGTCCGAAGGCGACGGTCTTGCCCGAGCCGGTCTGGGCGCTGACCAGCAGGTCGCGGCCGGAGCCGTCTTCATTCAGGGCGGCGTCCAGAACGGCGGACTGAACCGGCGTGGGCTCGTCGTAACCACGGGCGGAAAGCGCGCGGTCGAGCGCGGGATGGCTGGCGGGGAAGGGCATGGGGTGGTCCGTAAGGCGCCAACGCGGCGCGCGCCAGTCTCGCTCCGCGAAGGAGCGGCCGGTGAAGGGGCGGTCCTATGCCCGCCGATCAAGGCGGAACCGCGGCCCTTCCCATTCCTGACGACGCGCCGGGCGCTGGTGACAAGCGACCGCGGTTCGGTAAAGCTGCGACGCAACAGGGGGATGCCATGCTCAAGACACTGCTTGCCGCGACGACTGCGCTGACCGTGCTGGTCCAGCCCGCAGCCGCCTTTCCTGCCCATCCCGCCGCCCCGGCCCAGGACGGATCGCAGTCCATTCGGCCAGGCCAGACCGTGCAGGGCGAGCTGCGGCGAGGCGACGAGACGCTCGACAGCGGCGAATACAACGACGTCTGGACCTTTCCGGTCCGGGCCGGCGAGACCTACGAGGTCGCCCTCTCGGCCAGTGCCTTCGATCCCTACCTCCTGGTGCGGGGCCCCGGCGGTCTGAGCGAGGACAATGACGACGACCCCGCGGCGCGCGGCTCGCGCGACAGCCGCATCCGCTTCACCGCCCCGGCGACCGGCGAGGTCGAGATCGGCGCCACCAGCTACGAGCCGGGCGAGAGCGGCGCCTATCGTCTGAGCCTGTCCGCGGCCGGCGGCGGATCCGTTCAGTCGGCGCCGGCCGAGGCCTCCGGTTCGATCGCCGTGGGCCGCCCGGTCGCCGGCAGCCTGGCCGGCGGCGACGAACAGCTCGAGACCGGCGAGTTCATCGACACCTGGACCCTGCGCGGACGGCGCGGCCAGCAGCTCGACATCCGCCTGACCTCGACCGACTTCGATCCCTATCTGATGGTCCGCGGTCCGGGCGATTTCTCCAGCGACAACGACGACGACGCCGGCGTCGCCGACTCGCGCGACAGCCGGCTGCTGGTGACGCTTCCCGCCGATGGCGACTATCAGATTTCCGCCACCAGCTATGCGGCCAAGGAAAACGGCGATTATCGCCTGTCGGTGCTCGAGGGCGCGGGCGTGACCGCGCCCCGGCCGCCCTCCGAGGCGCCCTCGGAACGCTCGGCAGAGGGCGGCGTGGTGACCATCGGCGAAGTGGTTTCGGGCGCCCTGGCCGGGGGCGACGACACCCTGGACTCCGGCGAATACGTCGACACCTATCGCTTCACCGGCCGGCGCGGACAGCGCGTCGCCGTCGATCTGACCTCCTCCGCCTTCGACGCCTACACCATGCTGATCACGCCCTCCGGCGAGCAGTTCGACAATGACGACGGCGAGGACGGCACCAACAGCCGTCAGGAGCTCGTCCTGCCCGAGGACGGCGAATACCGGGTGCGTCTGACCTCGTACCGCCCCGGCGAAACCGGCAGCTACCGCTTCAGCGTCGAGGCCGGCCGCGAACCGCCGCGCCAGGCCGTGGTCCCTGGCGGGCCGCGCGTCTTCGCCCTGATGGTCGGCGTGTCCGACTACGCCGAGGGCATCAACGACCTGCCCTTCACCGACGAGGACGCTCGCAAGCTGGCCGAGGTTCTGCATGACGAGGGCTCGCTGAACGACGCCAGCGTCGTCCTGACCAACGCCGAGGCGACGGTCGGGGGGGTGCGCGCCGCCTTCGCCCGCGTCGCCGCCCAGGCCGGGCCGGACGACATGTTCCTGTTCTTCTTCTCGGGCCACGGCAGCCAGGAGCCGACGCCCGTCACCGGCCTCGAGCCCGACGGCAAGACCGAGACCCTGGTGCTGTCCGACGGCGAGATGACGGACGCCGAGCTCGGCCGCCTGTTCGCCTCGCTGGACACCCGGCTGGCCCTGCTGGTCGTCGACGCCTGCTTCTCGGGGGGCTTCGCCCGCAACGTCGTCGACCGCCCCGGGGTCATGGGCGTGTTCAGTTCCGAGGAGGACCTGACCAGCGCCGTGGCCGACAAGTTCCAGGCCGGCGGCTACCTGTCGCATTTCGTGCGCACCGGCATGTCCGGCGAGGCGGACAGCGACGGCGACCGCCTCGTCACCGCCGGCGAACTCGCCACCTACCTGCGCCGCCAGTTCCGCGTCGAGGTCGAGGACGTCCAGGCCACCACCCAGGACGGCCAGCGCAACTACCAGAACCTCGTCATCGACCGCGGCGGCGTCCAGGTGGACGATGTCATCGTCCGTCTGCCGACGCTGGAGGTCGCCGGCGCCGGCGGCTGACCTAGAATTCGCCGCGGATTTCGAAGCTGAAGATCGGGCCGATGGTCCGGTCCCGGCGCTCGAAGAAGGCGACAGGCTCGGTGCGCCGCCCGGCATGGACCTCGCGGAACAGGTAGCTCTCGCCCTCGAAGATGTTGCCGGCGGTGGCCCGCACGGTCAGGCCGAACACGTCCTTGTTCTCGATGAACACGCTGCCGTAGATCGGCATCTCGAACTGCCGCGACAGCTCGGTCAGCCGGTAGGTCTGGGCCGATCTCTGGTGGCTCAGCGCCGCGCCCCAGGCCCAGTCGGTTTCCGGCACGTCGTGGCGCAGGGTCAGGCTGGCCAGCCGTTTCAGGCTGCCGCTGATCTCGCGGTCCTCCCCCGTCAGCGGGTCCTCGACCTGGCTGCGCTGCAGGATGAAGCGGCTGTCCAGCTTCATCCCCCGAACGCCCAGCGGATCGAGGTTGGTCGTGGCCCGGAACTCGACGCCGTAGCGGACCGCCTCGTCCAGGTTGCCGATCGACTCCCCGGTCGCCCCGATCGGCACGATGTCGACGATGTCCTCGATGCTCGCCCCGTACAGCCGCAGGGTGCTGTTGCCCCATGCGCCGTGGGTCTTGACCAGCTCGGCCTCGAACTCCCAGCTCTGCGGCGGCACGAGGTTCGGATTTCCCGAGAACTGCGTGCCCGAGTTCAGGTTCACCGACGCGAGGAAGTCGGAGAAGTTCAGCTGCCCGACCCGCCGCTGCAGGCGCAGGTTGACCTTGGTCTCCGGCTCGGGACTCCAGACCGCGCTCAGTTGCCCCTTGGGCCGCCAGAACGACCGCGACAGCCCGCCTGCGCCGACCTGCGTCAGTTCCGAGAACTCGGCGCCGGCGCTGGCCTGGAACGACAGCGTCTCCGAGACCGGCCGCCCATAGCTCCCGATCACCTCGTAGCGGGTTTCCTCGACCCGGGCCGAGCCGTTGGCGAACGGGACCTCCTGCTCCGATCCGGAGGGCAGCAGGGTGAACAGGCGGGTCTCGCTCTCCAGGGAGTTGAACGCCGCCTCGGCCGAGATCTGCCAGTCGGCCGCCCCCTGCTTCCAGCTGTATTCGCCGCGCAGGATACGCTCGCCTTCCTCGCTGACCTGGTTGAAACGGTCGCCCTGGCGCGGCCGTCCGTCGGCCCAGTCCACCGTCACCGCCGAGTCGTAGTCATACGCGCTCAGCCGATCGAGGCCGATCAGCTTCAGCTTGCCGGGGCCCCAGCCGAACTCGTAGTCGCCGCCGATCTCGTAGTCCCAGCCATCCTGCAGTTCATGCGCGTCGCGGTCACGGTCCGGCAACCCCGGCGCCCGGCGGAAGCCGTCCTCGTCATAGGTGAACCGCAGATCCCGGTAGGCCATGTTCAGATTGCCGACCGCGTCGCCCGGGCCGTCGATGACGAAGCGCGCGCTGACCCTCGGCTGCTCGGTCTCGCCGGTCCAGACGTCCAGCCGTTCCTCGATGAGCGCGCCCGCGCCGTTGTAGATCAGGGTGTCGCCGCCCGCGCCGCTGTGGCTCGCCTGGTTCTCCAGGCCGAAGGTGAACTGGACCGGCCCGTGCTCGCCGCTGACCGAGGTCTCGAACCGGGTCGCGAGCGGGTCGGTGAAGCGGGCGCGGAACTCCGGCCGATAGGCCCATTGGCCGCGCAGCCGGGTCGAGCGCGACACCACGTTCGCCACCTGTCCCGACAGCCCGGGAATGCCCAGCGTCGAGCCGTCGCGGATCTCGATCCGCACCACATTGCCCGCCGGGATGCGCCGCAGCTGGGCGAGGATGTCGTCCGACTTGTTGGAAATCCTCTGCCCGTTCAGCAGGACGTTGCCGGTGGCCTGGCCGAAGCCGCGCTCGACGGTCGCCTGCCGGATGGTGAAGCCCGGCACCTGGTTGAGCATGTCCAGCGCGTTCTGCGGCGCGAACCGGGCGAACTCGGCCGCCTCATAGACGCGGTCGTCGGCGGAGGCGGCCGCGGGCGCGGTCTGCGCCTGCGCTGTCAGCGGCGCGGCGACGAGAGCCAGGGTCAGGGCGGCCCTCCGGCCGGCCTTCCATGCGAACGTCCTGCCTCCGTGACCCATCATCAGCCGCTCCCTCGCGGACGCGTCCGTCGCGCCGTCAGATCGCGACCCTAGCCGCCCCGTTCGGGATGCGGAGTGACATCTTGGCAATGTTCCGCCGACCCCGGCCTTCAGGATGCGGTCTGTGCGGCGATGGAAGAGGAGGGAAATGGTGGATGCGACAGGGATTGAACCTGTGACCCCCTCGGTGTGAACGAGGTGCTCTCCCGCTGAGCTACGCATCCATCGATCGGGCCCCGGACCGGCCTGCCGGACGGGGAGGGCGGGGACATAGCCCGCTCGCCCCACGCTGGCAAGACGTCAGATGCGGCCCGCGACCAGCCGGTCGACCGCCGCCTCCAGCGCGTCGAAATGGTCGATCAGCACGTCGCCGCCCAACTCCGCCGCCGGAATCGGGGTGTAGCCGAAGGTGACGACCACGCAGGGCGCGCCGGCGCGCTTCGCGGCCTGCACGTCCGGCGCGCCGTCGCCGACCATGATCGCCCGCCGCGGATCCCCGCCGGCCATGGTCACCGCCTCGCGGATGTGCGCGCCGTCGGGCTTCCTCGCCGAGACCCGGTCCGGGCCGCAGACCACGGCGAAATGCCGCCCCAGCCCCAGCGCTTCGATCAGCGCCACCGACAGGTCCGTCCGCTTGTTCGTCGCCACGCACAGGATCGCGCCGCGCGCCGCCAGCCGCTCCAGCGTCTCCACCACGCCGTCGTACGGCCGGCTGTGCACCGCGATGTTGGCCAGGTAGTCCGCCAGGAATTCCTCCAGCAGGGCCGGGGCCTGCGCCTCGTCCCACGCCGCGCCCGCCTCCTGGAAACCGTGCCGCAGCAGCGCCAGCGCCCCGTGGCCGACCAGATGCTGCGCCGCCTCGACCGGCATGCGCGGAATGTCGCGCGCCGCCAGCATCCGGTTCAGCGTGCCGATCAGGTCCGGCGCCGTCTCGACCAGCGTCCCGTCCAGGTCGAAGGCGATGGTCCAGCCCTCAAGGTCGCGCATCCGCATCTCCCGCCGGCCGCCCCGATGGGCTAGACCGCACAGACGCCTAACCGCCGGACCGATTCATGACCAGCACGCCCCATCCTCGCGCCGCCATCATCCTCGCCGCCGGCCAGGGCACGCGGATGAAGTCGCCGCTGCCCAAGGTGCTGCACCCGGTCGGCGGCCGCGCCATGCTGGACCACGCCATCGACGCCGCCGAGGCCCTCGGCTGCGAGCGCATCGTCGTCGTCGTCGGGGCCCATTCGCCCGAGGTCCGCGACCACGTCGTCAGACGCCTCGGCGAGGACGCCATCGCCGTGCAGGACCCGCCGCTCGGCACCGGCCACGCCGTCCGCGCCGCCGAGGCCGTGCTGGGCGATTTCGTCGGCCAGGTGGTCATCACTTACGGCGACGTGCCCCTGCTGACCGCCGCCGACATCGCGCCGGTCTTCGCCGCGCACGACGGCGTCACCGTCATCGGCTTCGAGGCGCGCGACCCCGGGGCGTACGGCCGCCTCGTCATGGACGGCGACCAGCTGCTGGCCATCACCGAGGCCAAGGAGGCCAGCGCGGAAATCCTCGCCCTGACCGCCTGCAACTCCGGCGTCATGGCCGCCCCCGTCGGCCTGCTGTTCGGCCTGCTGCGCGAGGTCCGCAACGACAACGCCAAGGGCGAATACTATCTGACCGACGTGGTCGAGCTGGCCCGCCGCCAGGGCGTCCCGACCCGCGCCGTCTTCGCCGCCGAGGACGCCGTCATGGGCGTCAATTCCCAGTCCGAACTGGCCGTCGCCGAAGCCCTGTTCCAGCGCGACAGGCGCGAGCAGCTGATGGCCGCCGGCGTCACCATGCCCGCCCCCGACACCGTCCATTTCGCCTTCGACACCGAGGTCGGCGGCGGGACCACGATCGAGCCCTATGTCGTGTTCGGCCCCGGCGCGAAGATCGCCTCCGGCGCCCGCATCCGCGCCTTCAGCCACGTGGAGGGTGCCACCGTCGCCGCCGGCGCCGAGGTCGGGCCCTACGCCCGCCTGCGCCCCGGTGCGGACCTCGGCGAGAAGGTCAAGGTCGGCAATTTCGTCGAGGTCAAGAACGTCCGCATGGCCGCCGGCGCCAAGGCCAACCACCTCGCCTATCTCGGCGACGGCGAGGTGGGCGCCAAGGCCAACATCGGCGCCGGCACCATTTTCTGTAACTACGACGGCTTCTTCAAACACCGCACCACGGTGGGCGAGGGGGCCTTCGTCGGCTCCAACAGCTCGCTGGTCGCGCCGGTCGTCATCGGCGCCGGCGCCATGGTCGGTTCCGGCTCGGTGATCACCAGCGACGTGGCCCCCGGCGATCTGGCCCTCGCTCGCGGTCAGCAGTCGGCCAAGCCCGGCTGGGCCGCGCGCTTCATGGAAACCATGCGAGCCAAGAAGGCGGCGAAAAAATGAGTGCTGACGACCAGAAACGTCTCGCCGGCGAAGCCGCCGCCCTCCGCGTCGAGGCGGGCATGACCGTCGGTCTCGGCACCGGCTCCACCGCCGCCTGGTTCGTCAAGGCGCTGGCCGCCCGCAACCTGCCCGACCTGCGCTGCGTCCCCACCTCCGAGGCCACCGCCGAACTGGCCCGCGAGCTCGGCCTGCCGCTGTCCTCCCTCGAGGACAGCCCCCGCATCGACCTGACCGTCGACGGCGCTGACGAGGTCGGCCCCGGCCTGGCCCTGATCAAGGGCGGCGGCGCGGCCCTGCTGCGCGAGAAACTGGTCTGGGAGGCCTCGGCCCGCTGCCTGGTCATCGCTGACGCCGCCAAGGTGGTGAAGACCCTGGGCGCCTTCGCCCTGCCCATCGAGGTCGTCGCCTTCGGCCACAAGACCACCGCCAACCGCATCGCCGACGTCCTCATCGACCACGAGATCGCCATGCCGGCCCGCGTCCGTTCAGCGGAGCGCGGCCTCGTCCGCACCGACGGCGGCAACCTGATCTACGACGCCAGGTGCGGCGTCATCCACGACCCCGCCCGCCTCGCCGACGACCTCAAGCTCATCACCGGCGTGGTCGAGCACGGTCTGTTCCTCGACCTGGCCGACGAGGCGATCATCGGGTTGGATTCCGGGGTGGACGTCCTAACTCCGTAGCCTCCGCGGTTTCCGAAAGCAGATCATGCCCGACTACGACTACGACCTCTTCGTCATCGGCGCCGGTTCCGGCGGCGTCCGCGCCGCCCGCCTCACCGCCCTCGGCGGCAAGCGCGTCGCCATCGCCGAGGAGTTCCGCGTCGGCGGCACCTGCGTCATCCGCGGCTGCGTGCCCAAGAAATTCATGGTCATGGCCTCCGAGGTCAGCCACGCGCTCGAGATCGCCGAGGGCTACGGCTGGTCCTTCGAAGGGACGAAATTCGATTGGCCGACCTTCCTCGAGGCCAAGGACGTCGAGATCGCCCGCCTGTCCGGCATCTACGCCGCCAACCTCGGCAAGGCCGGCGTCGACCTGATCCACGGCCGCGCCGTGCTCAAGGACGCCCACACCGTCGAAATCGTCGGCAAGGACCAGACGATCACCGCCGAACGCATCCTCGTCGCCACCGGCGGCCGGCCCTGGAAGCCGGAGAACCTGCCCGGCATCGAACACGCCATCACCTCCGAAGAGGCCTTCCACCTGCCGGAGCTGCCGAAGCGCATCCTGATCGCCGGCGGCGGCTACATCGCCGTGGAGTTCGCCGGCATCTTCGCGGGTCTGGGCGTCGAGACCACCCTGATCTACCGCGGTCCCAACATCCTGCGCGGCTTCGACGACGACGTCCGCGCCCACCTCGCCGGCGAGATCGAGAAGCGCGGCATCAAGGTCATCCTCGGCTGCCAGCACACCTCGCTGGAGAAGACGGAGACGGGCATCCTCAACCACCTCGGCAACGGCATGAGCCTCGAGACCGATGTGGTCATGTTCGCCACCGGCCGCGTCCCGCACGTCAAGGATCTGGGCCTTGACGCCGCCGGGGTGAAGATCGACGCTGACGGCGCCATCTGCGTCGACGCCTTCTCGAAGACCTCCGCCGACAACATCTGGGCCATCGGCGACGTCACGGACCGCATGAACCTGACCCCGGTCGCCATCCGTGAGGCGGTGGCCTTCCATGAGACGGTCTACCGGAACAACCCCACCGCCTTCGACTACGAGGCCGTCGCCACCGCCGTGTTCAGCCAGCCGCCGGTCGGCGTGGTCGGCCTCAGCGAAAGCGAGGCGCGCCATTCCTGCCCCGGCGAGGTCGATGTCTACATCACCCGCTTCCGGCCGATGAAATACGCCTTCACCGGCTCCGACGAGCGCGTGCTGATGAAGCTGGTCGTCGACGCGACCAGCCAGAAGGTCGTCGGCGTCCACATCGTCGGTCCCGAGGCCCCCGAGATGATCCAGCTCGCCGCCATCGCCGTGAAGGCCGGCCTGACCAAGGCCCAGTGGGACGCCACCTGCGCCGTCCACCCGACCATGGCCGAGGAGCTCGTCACCCTCCGCGAAAAACAGTCCCCCAACACCAACGCAGGGTAGGGGGCGAAGAAGGGGAGGGGCGTTGGTGCACCCTCCCTTTCCTTTCGTCATCACGGGACAAGGCGGCGCGCGCGAGCCTGAACCTGTCAGGAGCGCCGCTGCTTCTCGTCTCCTCCCCGTTCGCTGCTTGCGAATGGGGGAGGGGGACCATTCCGGCGACCAGCCGGAATGGTGGAGGGGTCCGCCGATCACTCAGAGGTCGTGCTTTTGGACGCCACCCCTCCACCGCTTCGCGGTCCCCCTCCCCATCGCTTCGCGACAGGGAGGAGACGGACCGGCATGACGCTGTGCTGACAATCCGGGAATCCATAGTCGGGTTCAGCGAGCCAATATCCAGCAGGATCAACGACATGACCTGCTGCCAAACCCCCTCTCCTGCGCACGGCATCCGGCGAGCGCATAATTGACCCATCCCGTCGGTGGGGAGGGCGTCGGATCCACGCTCCTCGACGACGGCGGGCTGTGGTCGAGCGATGAAGCCCGGGGGCGGAGACTCCGGGGGTCCTCGCGGAGGTCGATGGATGGCCTCTGCTTGCTCGCCGCGCACCGAAGGCGCGGAGCGCCTGGGCCGCCCACCGGCGGTCTGCAGGTCCGTCCCGCGCCGGCGTCCGCAAGGCCGCCGGCGTGTTTCCGGCAAGGCTCCAACG
>NZ_DASPMM010000028.1:0-72771 GCF_035627055.1 Brevundimonas sp.
GAGACGGGCGAACCCGGCCCAGTCATCGTCGACCTCGATCTCGTCGACGATCGAACGGTTGGTTTCGACTTCCGTCGTATGCCAGCCGGCGTCAATCGCGCCGTACCAGCCGTTCGGATCGGCAGACGCAGCGCCGGCCGAAAACAGCCCGGCCAGCGCGACGCCAGCTAATAGCTTGACCTTCATGATATCCCTCACACTCAAGGTTGCCCGAATGCCCACGCTTTACACGGGACGCTCCGGAGCCGAACGGCAATGTACGGTTCCGGTTCCTCGTTTTCGCTCGGAATGCGGCGACTGTGGCGCCATTCCAACACATTCTCGCAGGGGCTGTCTCAAGCCGGGACGCCTGCTAGGAGGTCTGGCGCATCAAGGAGCAGACGGATGGCGATGAGGTTCGACGGTCGGGTGGCGATCGTAACGGGGGCCGGCGGCGGTCTGGGGCGCGAACATGCGCTGGCGCTGGCGAAGCGCGGCGCACGGGTGGTGGTCAACGATCTGGGTGGCGCCCGGGACGGGTCCGGCGCCTCGGCGACCGCCGCGGAGACCGTGGTGGCCGAGATCGAGGCCGCCGGCGGCGAGGCCATGGCCAACGCCGCCTCGGTGACCGACTGCGCGGCGGTCCAGGCCATGGTCGACGCCGCCATGGCCAGATGGGGCCGGGTCGACATCCTGGTCAACAATGCCGGGGTGTTGCGCGACAAGACCTTCGCCAAGATGGATCTGGACGATTTCCGTTTCGTCATCGACGTCCACCTGATGGGGGCGGTCAATTGCACCAAGGCCGTCTGGGACATCATGCGCGAAGCCAATTACGGCCGCATCGTGATGACCACCTCGTCCTCGGGCCTGTACGGCAATTTCGGCCAGTCCAACTATGGCGCGGCCAAGATGGCGCTGGTCGGCCTGATGCAGACGCTGTCGATCGAGGGTGCGAAGAACGACATCCGGGTCAACTGCCTCGCCCCGACCGCCCACACCCGCATGACCGAGGATCTCGGCGCGCGCCTGCCGCTGGAGCTGCTCGGACCCGAGATGGTCACGCCGGGCCTGCTTCATCTGGTCAGCGAAGACGCGCCCAGCCGGTGCATCCTCGCCGCCGGCGCGGGCGGCTTCGAGCGCGCCTATGTGACCCTGACCCAGGGCGCATGGATCGCCGGCGAGGACGCGCCGGAACAGGTGGCGGCGCGCTTCGCCGAAATCTCGGACCGGAGCGGCGAGATCGTCCCGGATATGGGCGCGGCGCAGGGTTTCACCGAACTGACCAAGGCCCAGGCCGCACACAAGGCTTGACCCTTGCCTTGACGTGGCGGCAGGACGCTAACCTGCAGTCGAACATCTGGAGAGTCCCATGCGTGAAGCGGTTATCGTGTCGACGGCCCGCACCCCGATCGGCCGCGCCTACCGGGGCGCGTTCAACGACACCCAGCCGCAGCAGCTGGGCGCCCACGCCGTGCGTCACGCCGTGCAGCGCGCCGGCCTGGACCCGGCCGAAATCGAGGACGTGGTCATGGGGGCGGCCATGCAGCAGGGGCCGACGGCGCCGAACATCGCCCGCCAGGTCGCCCTCGCCGCGGGCCTGCCGGCGACCACGGCCGGCATGAGCCTCGACCGGCAGTGCGCCTCCGGCCTGATGGCCATCGCCACGGCCGCGAAACAGGTCGTCCACGACCGTCAGGTCGTCGCCGTCGGCGGCGGGCTGGAGTCGATTTCGCTGGTCCAGAACCAGCACATGAACCTGTACCGGATGAAGGACGAGGCGCTGCTCAGACTGCATCCGCACGTCTACATGGCCATGCTGGAGACCGCCGAGGTTGTCGCGGCGCGTTACGGCGTCAGCCGCGAGGCGCAGGACGAGTACGCCCTGCAGTCCCAGCAGCGCACCGCCGCCGCCCAGGCCGAGGGCCGTCTCGACGCCGAGATCGTGCCGATGACCACCACCATGCAGGTCGTCGACAAGGCCACCGGTCAGGCGTCGGCGAAGGAGGTGACCCTCTCGAAGGACGAGGGCAACCGCCCGGACACCACGCTGGAAGGCCTGTCTTCGCTGAAGCCCGTGTTCGGCGGCGGCGAGGAGATCGAGCAGGGCCGCTTCATCACCGCCGGCAACGCCTCCCAGCTTTCGGACGGAGCCTCAGCCAGCGTGCTGATGGATGCGAAGGAGGCGGAGCGCCGCGGTCTCCAGCCGTTGGGCGCCTTCCGCGGCATGGCCGTGGCCGGGTGCGAGCCTGACGAGATGGGCATCGGTCCGGTCTTCGCCGTTCCCCGCCTGCTGGAACGCCACGGCCTGACCGTGGACGATATCGGCATCTGGGAACTGAACGAGGCCTTCGCCGTGCAGGTGCTCTACTGCCGCGACTTGCTCGGCATTCCCAATGACCGCCTCAATGTCTCCGGCGGCGCCATCTCGATCGGCCACCCCTACGGCATGTCGGGCGCCCGGATGACCGGCCATGTCCTGATCGAGGGCAAGCGGCGCGGCGCGAAATACGGCGTCGTGACCATGTGCGTCGGCGGCGGCATGGGCGCGGCGGGTCTTATCGAAATCTACTGACCGGTCAGCCGCGCCCATCCCTGACAAGAAGTCGACCCGCTCTGCGGTTCGGCGGCGGCGCGGCGGGTCTGTTCGAAATCTACTGAGGCCGGGGCGCCGGTCCGTCGCAGCCGCGGCCCCGGCGCTCCGCCTCCATCGCCGTCTGCCAGCGCGCTCTCAGCACCGCCGGCCGGCCCGGATAACGGTCCTCCAGGAACTCCGCCTCGACCACCCGGTCGGTGCGGAAGGTGCGGAAGTCGTTGCGCATCTCGCACCAGCCGACCAGCAGCCGGGTGGTTTCGCGGTAGCCGATCAGGAACGGCCAGATGACGCGCCGGCTCTCGCGCTCCTGTTCGTCGCGGTAGTCCAGCCTCAGCTTGCGCCCGGCGTGGATCCAGGCGCGCACCCGCGACATGTCCAGCGTCTCGGCCTTGACGTTCCAGGCCGGCGGCGTCGCCACCGCCGGCTCCAGCACGACGGGCCGCAGCCGCTCCGGCACCGTGGCGGCGATCTTGGCCACCAGATCACGGGCGGCCCGCGCCAGCGCCGGATCGGCCCGGCCGGCGACCCACTGGGCCCCCAGCACCGCCGCCTCGATCTCGTCGGAGGTCAGCATCAGCGGCGGCAGGTCGAAACCGCCTTCCAGCACATAGCCTAGGCCCGCCTCACCCCGGATCGGGACCCGCTGGCCCATCAGGGTGGCGATGTCGCGGTAGATGGTCCGCTTCGACGTCTCCAGCTCCGCCGCGATGGCATCGGCCGTCAGCGGTCTCGACGACCGCCGCAGCACCTGGATGATCTGGAACAGCCTGTCCGCGCGTCTCATTCCGCCAGTCTTGTGTACGCCTGCTGACAGCATGGTGGCAGCAGGGTGGCAGTAGTCAATCTCATCGGCGCGGCGAGGGGCCGCCCATTCCCGGAGGTTGATCATGCTGACCCTGTTCCACGCCCCCTGGTCGCGGTCGTCGCGTCTGGTCTGGTTGCTCGAGGAAATCGGCGCGCCCTACGACATCTGCTACTGCGACATCGCCCGGGCGGACGGCTCCGGCGCCCGCGACCCGCGCAATCCGCATCCCGACGGCAAGGTCCCGGCCTTGCTGCACGGCGACGCCTTGGTGACGGAGTCTGCCGCCATCGCCCAGTATCTGACGGACCTCCTGCCTGAGGCCGGGCTCGGCGCCCCCGTCGGCTCGCCCGAACGGGCGGCCTATGTGACGTGGCTGGCGTGGATCGCCGGTGAGATGGAGCCCGCCCTGTGGTCGAAGATCAGCGGCTCGATCGAGGGCGACGCCCAGGCCCTGGCCCGCTATGACGCCGTGGTCGCCCGCCTGTTCACGGCGCTGGAGCGCGGCCCGTACCTGATGGGCCAGAGGTTCACCGCCGTCGACGTCATGGCCGGCAGCGCCCTTGCCTGGGCCCGGGACCACGTCCCGGCCAGCGCCACGGTCGACGCCTGGCTGGAGCGGATTCTCGACCGGCCGGCCAATGCCGTGGCCGCGACGAAGGACGGGACGCCGCCGGCGCTGGCGCAGGTCGCCTGAGGCGGATCAGGCCGCGTTGACGGCGTCGCTCGCGGCGCTGTCGGCCGGCTTCTCCACGGCCCGCAAGGTGGCCACGAAATCGTTGCGCCAGACGCCGACGTCCGTGTCCTGCACCACCTGCATCAGGCACTCCCATTTCCGCTTGCGCTCGGCCAGCGGCATGGTCAGGGCCCGCTTGATGGCGTCCGCCACCTCTTCGCGGCTGAACGGATTGACCAGCAGCGCCTCGCCCATCTGTTCGGCCGCCCCGGCGAACCGCGACAGCACCAGCACCCCCGGATCGTCCGGGTTTTGCGCCGCCACATACTCCTTGGCGACCAGGTTCATGCCGTCGCGCAGCGGCGTCACCAGCCCGACCTTGGCGGCGCGGTAGATGCCCGCCAGCTGGTCGCGCCGGTAGGTCCGGTTCAGGTAGCGGACCGGCTGCCAGTCCATGTCGGCGTATTCGCCGTTGACGCGGCCGGCCAGGGCGTCGAGCCGGGCGCGGATGTCCTGGTAGGTGTCGACGTCGTCGCGGCTGATCGGGGTCACCTGCAGCAGGAACACCTCGCCGCGCATGTCGGGGTTGTCCGCCAGGAACTGTTCGAAGCCGAGCAGCCGCTCCTCCAGCCCCTTGGAATAGTCCAGCCGGTCGACCCCGACGATCATCGAGCGGAAGGCCGACGACGCCGCCATCCGGTCGTAGGTGCGCGCGCCGAAAGTCGAGTTGCGCGCGGCGAGGAAGGCCTCGACATCGATGCCAATCGGGAACACGCCCGTCTGGACCGTCTTGCCGAAGGCCTCCAGCGCGTCGTTGGGCAGCAGCCGTCCGTGCACGCTCGGCTCCGAGGCGACATAGTCCCTGAACAGGTCCAGCCACTCCCGCGTCTGGAAACCGATCAGGTCATAGTCGAACATCGATTCCACCAGCCGCCGGTGATGGGGCAGGGTCACCAGCAGCTGCCGCGCCGGCCACGGCGTGTGCAGGAAGAAGCCGATCCGGTTCCTCACCCCCAGCCGGCGCAGATCCCGGGCCAGCGGGATCATGTGGTAGTCGTGGATCCAGATCAGGTCATCCGCTTCAAGCAGGGGCGCCAGCACCTCCGCAAAGCGGGCGTTGGTGCGCTCGTAGCCCTCGCCGTACGACCGTTCGTAGGACGCCAGGTCGGTGCGGTGGTGAAACAGCGGCCACAGCGTCTTGTTGGCGTAGCCGTTGTAGTATTCCTCGACGTCCTGGGCCTCGAGATCGACGAGGGCGACGGTGACCCCGGCCCGGTCCTCGACCTTGGCTTCCGGCACGAAGCTCTCGACGGTCTCGCCCGACCAGCCGAACCACAGGCCGTCATACTTCCGCAGCGCCGCCGACAGGGCCATGGCGAGCCCGCCCGCCGACCCGGCCCCCGGATCCTTGGGGGCCGAAACACGATTGGAAACAACGATCAACCGGCTCATGGCGTGCAAACGCCTCCCACCGGCCCAAGGTCGCAACGCAATGTCGTGAAACCGCTCATCGGGCGTCCGTCCACGACCGGCTCAGCAGCACCGCGCAGTTGATGATGCCGACGAGCGAGTAGGTCTGCGGGTAGTTGCCCCACAGCTCATTGTCGCCCAGCGAGATGTCCTCCGACAGCAGCCCCGCGTGGGTGCGCCGGCTCAGCATCTCGGCGAAGATTTCCCGCGCCTCCTCGACACGACCGTTCTGGTGCAGGGCCTCGATGAACCAGAAGGTGCAGAAGTTGAACGCCGTCTCCGGTTCCCCGAAGTCGTCCGCCTCGACGTAGCGGAACAGGTAGGGGCCCTTCTTCAGGTCACGCTCGATGGCCTCGAAGGTCTTGACCTGCCGCGGGTCCAGCGCATCGAGGAAGCCGAGGTCGGTCAGCTGCAGCAGCGAGGCGTCCAGCTCGCGGTTCCCGAAGCTGGCGGCGAACCGGCCCTCGTCCGGCAGATAGGCTTCCGCCTCGATCCGCTCGCGGATCGCTGTCGCCCGTTCGCGCCACAGGCCCGCCCGCTCGGGCAGGCCGAGATGCTCCGCCGCCTTGGCGAGACGGTCGCAGGCGGCCCAGCACATCACCGACGAATAGGTGTGCACCCGGGCGATGGTGCGGAACTCCCACAGGCCGGCGTCGACCTGGTCGTGCATGGCGAAGGCGCGCTCGCCGACCTTCTCCAGCGCATAGAAGTCGTCGATCGTACCCGGGCGCAGCAGCCGCTGGTCATAGAAGGCCTGCACCAGCGGCAGAACGATCTGGCCATAGACGTCGTGCTGCAGGTGTTCGTGCGCCTGGTTGCCGATGCGCACCGGCTTCATGCCGCGATAGCCCTCGACGCTCTCGATGATCCGCTCGCCGATGCCCGGCTCCAGCCCGACCCCATAGACCGGCTGCACATGACCGCCCGCCGAGTTGTCGACGAGGTTGCGCAGATAGCTGAGGTAGTTCTCGAGGATGTCCACCGCGCCCAGCCGGTTCAGCGCCCGCACCACATAATAGGCGTCGCGGATCCAGCAGTAGCGGTAGTCCCAGTTGCGCCCGCTCTCCGGGAACTCGGGCACCGACGTGGTCAGCGCCGCCACGATCGCCCCCGTCTCCTCGTAGGCGCACAGTTTCAGGGTGATGGCGGCGCGGATGACCGCCTCCTGCCAGTCCAGCGGCAGATACAGGGTGCGGACCCAGTCCTGCCAATAGGCGATGGTGCGGTCGAGGGCGGCCGCCACCCCCGGCCCGACGTCCTGGTCGTAGCCCTCGTCCGGCCCCAGGAAGAAGGCGTGCGGCCGCTCCAGCCGGAACACCCGCTCGTTGAGGACATGCGACACCGGGCAGTCCGTCGTCAGTCGGAAGGTCACGTCGGTGCACAGATAGCGGATGTGGTTCGAACCGCTGGTGCGCTCCGCCGGCCGCGCGCCCCAGTCGGCCGAGGGCCGCAGCCGCACCCGGATGCGGGGCGAGCCGTTCAGCGGCCGCACCACCCGGGCGAAGGCGAGCGGGCGATAGATCCGGCTGTGTTTGGGGTGGCGCGGGGCGAAGTCGAGAATCTCGACCGAGGCCCCGTCCTCGGCCGTCAGCACCGTCCTCACCACCGGCGTATTGCGGACGTAATCCTGCGAGACCTGCGTCTGCCCCTCCAGCACGATGTCCCAGAAGCCGTGGCCGGGGTCGTCCCCGTCCATCAGGGCCGAGAACACCGGGTCCCCGTCGACCCTCGGCGCGCAGGCCCAGACGTAGCGGCCGCCGCGGTCGATCAGGGCCGAGATCGAACAGTTGCCGATCGGGGCGAGGTCCAGATTGGCGGTCATGCGCTCTCCTCGACGGCGTTCAGCCAGGCCAGCACGGCCTCCACGTCGGGCAGGCCGTAGCGGGCGGCGGTCTCCCGGGGCGAGCCGACCAGCACGCCGAACCCGCCCAGGGCCTCGGCGGCGCGAAAGCCGTCCTCGTCCGTCAGATCATCGCCCAGCATGACTGGAACGGCTCCGGCGAACGGAGGCTCCCGCATGAAGGCGGTGAGGGCGGTGCCCTTGCTGGTTCCCGGCGTCTTCAGCTCCACGACCAGATTGCCGGCCTGCAGCGTCAACCCGGTCCGGGCGGCCAGCCGACGGGCCAGCGTCATGGCCGCCTCCGCCTCGCCCGGCGCGCCGCGAAAATGCAGACCGGCCGACACCGCCTTGTCCTCGACGATGATGCCGGGCCGCGTGCGGGCGAAGGCTTCGAACGCGGCGACGGCGTCCCGCACCTCCGGCGCGGCCTCGGCCCGGTGCAGCGAGCCGTCCGCGCGACGGCGCTCCAAGCCGTGCACGCCCGACGCCGAGGCGGCGCTGGCCTCGGCGATGCGGTCGATCTCGGCGATGGTCCGGCCGCTGATGATGGCGACCCGATGATCCAGCCGGTCCGCGACGGCCCTCAACGCCGCCGTCCGTTCCGGATGAGGCAGGACGGCGTCGGGCGTCTCGGCCAGCGGGGCCAGCACCCCGTCCATGTCGAGGAACAGGGCGGGGCGGGGCAGGCGGCTCGGAGGGGGCGGCAGATGCGACGCGGCTTCGAGCGGCGCGGGCGCGCCGTCGGCGATCAGGTTTGAGGTTCGCATGGCTCCTTCTAACGCAGTCCTGCGGCAAAGGTTGACCCCGGTGGGGCATTTTCTCGCATCGCAGCAATCTTCGACACCGGCCCGGGAGATTGTGAATCTCCGCCCGATGCGCCACATCGCGGGGATGAGCGACGCTGCACGACCTGTCCTGTCCGCCGATCCCGCCGCCATGACCGCCCGCGCCCGCGAGGTCATCCGTCTCAACGTCGAGGCGCTTCAGGCGCTTGAGGCCGGCCTCGACGACAGCCTCGGCAGGGCCTGCGACATCATCCTGTCCCGACCCGGCTATGTCGTCGTCACCGGCATGGGCAAGTCGGGCCACATCGGCGGCAAGATCGCCGCCACCTTGGCCTCGACCGGCACCAACGCCTTCTTCGTCCACCCGGCCGAGATGAGCCACGGCGACCTCGGCATGCTGCGCAAGGACGTCACCCTGCTGGCCATCTCCAACTCGGGCGAGAGCCGCGAGTTGCGCGACCCGCTGATCTTCTGCCAGCGCGAAGGCATACCGGTCATCGGGCTGACTCAGCGACCGAACAGCTTCCTCGGCCGCTCCTCCGCCGTCTGCCTGACCCTGCCGCAGGTCGCCGAGGCCTGCCCCAATGGCCTCGCCCCCACCACCTCCACCCTCATGACCCTGGCCATGGGCGACGCCCTTGCCATGGTGCTGATGGACCGCCGCGGCTTCACCGCCGAGGACTTCGGCATGCACCACCCCGGCGGCAAGCTGGGCATGAGCCTGCAGAGCGTCCGCGACTGGATGGGCGACCGCCCGCCCGCGCCGGCGACCGTGCCGCTGACCGCCGGCTTCGCCGAGGTGGTCTCCGCCATCACCGAGGGCCGCAAGGGCGCCGTCGCGGTGCTCAACGACGACGGAACGCTGGCCGGGATCGTCACCGACGGAGACGTGCGCCGCGCCTTCTCCCGCGGCGAGCTGACCGGCCTGACCGCCGCCGACGTGATGAGCCCGCGTCCGAAGGTCATCGGCCCCGATGCGCGGATGAGCGACGCCATCGACCTGATGACCCAGAACAAGATCGCCACCCTGCTGGTCGTGGAAGAGGACCGCCCCGTCGCCATCGTCCACATCGCCGAGCTGATGCAGGCGGGGTACGTCAGCTAGCCCTGGTCCCTTTCAGTACGCCATCCGCCCGTCGATATTCCCCGGCGGCGCATAGCGGCAGGCCAGCACCGACCGGTCGCCCCGCGTCTCGATGGCGCAGCCGACGTGGGTCGTGCTGCTCCAGACCAGCTGGGTGTAGTGGCCCACGTCGCTCCACTTCCCGGTCCGGCTGACGTTCGGGAAGACGCCGTGGCGATAGTCGGCCTTCTCGGCGATCCAGTCGCCGACCATGTCCTCCGGGGTCCACGTCCGCCCGCCCCAGCCGGTCCACAGGTTCTCGCCGTGGCCATGCCGGGCCGGATCATGCGCGAAGCGGTTGCTGGCGATCAGCTCCCTCGCCCACACCCGGGCCTCGGCTTCCAGCGAGTCGGCCCAGCGCAGGGGCGGAGAGCCGACGCGCGCCCGCTCGGCGTTGTGGGCGGACAGCAGCCGGGCCTCGATCTCGCTGGAAGGTTCGGTGGCGCGCGGCGGCGCGACGGGTTGAACCGGACGGGCCTGCTGCGGCGGCGGTCGTGTCAGGACCGGGCCGGGCGCGGGCGCGCAGCCGGCGGTCCCCGCCATCACGCACAGGACCGCCGCGCCCGCAGCGGTTTGCCGGTAGCGCATCGCCGGGCTCAGCGCAGGCTGGCCCCGTCGCCGAACGGCTGGTCGGTCAGGGCGCTCTCGACGTCGTCGCCCTCCAGCGTCCGGGTCTCGGCGGGCTTGCCGGCCTGGAACTCCTCCATCGCCGTCGCCTTGCGGGCCCGCATCTGATCGGCCAGCAGATCCATGTCGAGGCCGGCCGCGCGGGCCTGGCTGAACATGCCTTCCGAGCGCTTCTCCTCTTCCTCGACGTGGTGCTCGATCATCTCCGACAGCACCTTGACCTTGGCATCGTAGAAATCCTCCTGGGGACCGCCGGCCTCGATCTCGTTGATCAGCAGCTTGGCGCTGTCGTGCTCGACATAGGCCTCGTTGACCAGGTCGTCCTCGATCTTGCCGCGGCAGGCCGGATAGAAGATCTCCTCCTCGATGGCGGTGTGCACCTTCAGTTCGAGGCAGATCTGCTCCGCCAGCCGCTGCTTGGTGGCCTTGCCGTTGGTTTCCTCGAACTTCGCGAACAGCTCCTCCACCTTGCGGTGGTCGGCCTTCAGCATCGCGATCGCGTCCATCTCTTCGTAGCTCTGGGCCATGGGGTGCTCCTCCTGCGGCGGTATGCGTTGCCGGTGTAAGGCGCTCGCGGGCGTCGCGTTCCCGACATAGGGCGACCTGAGAATCGTTCGCTCGTTGTGTGCGTCGGAAGGCCGCCCGCCGCGAAAAAACTTGACGTTGACGTAAACGTAGGTTTTCTGACCCCAACGCCTCGAACCGTCCTTATTGGAGACTGACTCCCATGGCCGACGCCTACATCTACGACGCGGTCCGCACCCCGCGCGGCAAGGGCAAGAAGGACGGAAGCCTGCACGAGATCACGGGTCTGAGCCTTGCGACCCAGGTGCTGGAGGCGCTGCGCGATCGCAACGACCTCGACACCTCGAAGGTCGACGACGTCATCCTCGGCTGCGTCACCCCGGTGGGCGAGCAGGGCGCCGACATCGCCCGCACCGCCGTGCTCAACGCCGGTTGGGCCCAGACCACCGCCGGCGTCCAGATCAACCGCTTCTGCGCCTCGGGTCTCGAGGCCGTGAACATGGCCGCGGCCAAGGTGAAATCCGGCGAGGCCGACTTCGCCGTCGGCGGCGGCGTGGAAGCCATGAGCCGCGTCCCGATGGGGTCCGATGGCGGCGCCTGGCCGGTCGACCCCTCCAGCGCCTTCCAGACCTATTTCGTGCCGCAGGGCGTCTCGGCCGACATGATCGCCTCCAAATGGGGCTTCAGCCGCGACGACGTCGACGCCTACTCCGTCGAGAGCCACAAACGCTCCGCCCGCAGCTGGGACGAAGGCCGCTTCTCGAAGTCGGTGGTGCCGGTGAAGAACCAGCTCGGCCTCGTCCAGCTGGACCGCGACGAGACCATTCGTCCGAACACCGACATGCAGACCCTCGGCGCCCTGAACCCGTCCTTCGCCATGATGGGCGAGATGGCCTTCGACAGCGTCATCAACCAGCGCTACCCCGAGGTTGAGCGGGTCAACCACGTCCACACCCCGGGCAACTCCTCGGGCATCGTCGACGGCTCGGCCGGCGTCCTGATCGGTTCGCTTGAGGCCGGCCAGGCTCTGGGCCTCAAGCCCCGCGCGCGCATCGTCGGCGCCGCCTCGATCGGCTCCGAGCCGTCGATCATGCTGACGGGCCCCGAGTTCGTCACCAACAAGCTCCTCGGCAAGCTGGGCATGACCCCCGCCGACATCGACCTGTGGGAGCTCAACGAGGCCTTCGCCGCCGTGGTGCTGCGCTACATGCAGGCGCTCGACATCGACCACGACAAGATCAACGTCTGCGGCGGCGCCATCGCCATGGGCCACCCGCTCGGCGCCACCGGCGCGATGATCACTGGCGTGGTGCTCGACGAGCTGGAGCGCTCCGGCAAGTCGACCGCCCTGATCACCCTGTGCATCGGCGGCGGCATGGGCACCGCCACCGTCATCGAACGCGTCTGATCGGGAGCTTGAGAGCCATGGAAAACTTCAAGATCGACGTCGACGCCGACGGCATCGCCCTGATCACCTTCGACGTTCCCGGACGGTCGATGAACACCCTGACCTCGGGGGTGATGGCCGAGATCCCGCAGTGGGTCGAACGCATCAAGACCGACGACGCCATCAAGGGCGCGGTCCTGACCTCGGGCAAGGCGAGCGGCTTCTGCGCCGGCGCCGACCTCGGCGACATGGCCGGCGGCATGCTGGGCGGCGCCGACCTGCAGGCCGCCTATGACGCCGGCTGGCGGCTGAACGGCGCCCTGCGCGCGCTGGAGACCTGCGGCAAGCCGGTCGCCGCGGCGATCAACGGTCTGGCGCTGGGCGGCGGCCTGGAGCTGACGCTGGCCTGTCACTACCGCGTGGTCGGCGACAGCCCGAAGATCCAGCTCGGCCTGCCGGAGATCAAGGTCGGCCTCTTCCCCGGCGGCGGCGGCACCCAGCGGCTGTCGCGCCTGATCGGCGTCCAGGCCGCCATGATGGCGATGAGCGAGGGCAAGTCGTTCCGCCCGAATGACGCCAAGGGCGCCGGCATCGTCCATGAGGTCGTCCCGGTCGGCGGCGAGGTCGAGGCCGCCAAGGCGTGGATCAAGGGCGGCGGCAAGGCCGTCCAGCCGTGGGACGACAAGTCCTTCAAGCTTCCCGGCGGCGGCCCCTACCACCCGGCGGGCATCCAGAATTTCCTCGTCGGCAACGCCATGATCCGCAAGCAGTCGTACGGCAACTACCCGGCCGTGCTGAACCTGATGAAGGCGGTCTATGAGGGCGTGCAGGTCCCCATGGACGCGGCCCTGCGCATCGAGACCCGCTACTTCATCAAGACCCTGATGACGCCGCAGGCCCAGGGCATGATCCGCAGCCTGTTCCTGTCCAAGCAGGAGCTCGACAAGGGCGCGGTGCGTCCCGCCGGCGTGCCGAAGTCGGACCCGAAGAAGGTCGCCGTCATCGGTGCCGGCATGATGGGCGCAGGCATCGCCTATGTGCAGGCCATGGCCGGCATCGAGACCATCCTGATCGACCGCGATCAGGAGAGCGCCGACAAGGGCAAGGCCCATGTCGAGGAGCTGCTCAAGAAGCGCCTCTCGCGCGGCCAGCTGACCCAGGACAAGTTCGACGCCCTGCTCGCCTCAGTCACCGCCACCACCGACTATGACCTGATCAAGGGCTCGGACCTGGTCATCGAGGCCGTGTTCGAGAACCGCGAGATCAAGGCCGAAGTGACCAAACGCGCCGAGGCCCAGCTCGAGCCCGGCGCAGTGTTCGGCTCCAACACCTCGACCCTGCCGATCACCGGCCTGGCCGAGGCGTCGGTGCGGCCAGAGGACTTCATCGGCATCCACTTCTTCTCGCCGGTCGACAAGATGATGCTGGTCGAGATCATCCTCGGCGAAAAGACCGGCGAGGCGGCGATCGCCAAGTCCCTCGACTACGTCATGAAGATCAAGAAGACCCCGATCGTCGTCAACGACGGCCGCGGCTTCTACACCTCGCGCTGCTTCGGCACCTATGTCGCCGAGGGTCTGGCCATGCTCGAGGAGGGCTACGCCCCCGCCCTGATCGACAACATCGGGCGCATGACCGGCATGCCGCGCGGTCCGCTGGAGATGCACGACGACGTGGCGCTGGACCTGTCGGTCAAGATCGCCAAACAGACGAAGGAAGATCTCGGCGACGCCTATGAGCCGCTGCCGGGCTGGAAGATCGTCCAGACCATGGTCGAGGACCTCGGCCGCTACGGCCGCAAGAACGGCAAGGGCTTCTACGACTACGAAACAAAGCCGAAAAAGCTGTGGTCCGGCCTGTCCGATCTGGCTCCGGTGAAGATCAACGACTCCACGCCCGAGATGGTCGAGGACCAGAAGCGGCGTCTGCTCTACCGTCAGGCGGTCGAAGTGGCCCGCTGCTGGGAAGAGGGCGTCATCGACGATCCGCGCGAGGCCGACGTCGGCGCCATCCTGGCCTGGGGCTTCGCCCCCTGGACCGGCGGCCCGATCACCCTGATCGACCAGACCGGGCTGAAGGCCTTCGTCGAACAGGCCGACAAATACGCCGCGAAGTACGGCGACCGTTTCTCGCCGCCGCAGCTGCTGCGCGACATGGCCGAGCAGGGCCGCACCTTCTACGGCGACTTCGCCGGCCAGAAGGCCGCGGCGTAACGCGTTCCTTCTCCCCTTGCGGGAGAAGGTGGCCCGCGAAGCGGGTCGGATGAGGGGTCTCTCGGTCGCCGCCGGTACGACCCCTCACCCGACCGCACAAGAACGACGGCTGCGCCGCCGTGTGCGGTCTCCCTCTCCCGCAAGGGGAGAGGGGCGCAGTTACAGGTTCACCACCTCGAACCCGTCCTCGGCCTGCAGCCGCTCCGCCAGGATCGCGCGGTGGCACCCCGCGTGGTCCGCCTCGAAGCAGAGCAGGGCCGTCGGCCGGTCCTTCGCGATCTCCCGCAGCCGTTCGAAGGCCAGCTGCGACGGCGGCTCCTGCATGTGCTCGGCGAAGATGGCCCGCATCTCCCCGACATGCCCCTTGCGCGCCGCGTCCCGCCCGGCCTTGGGCGTGCCGAGGTCCCGCATATGGACATATTCGATCCCGGTCTCGGCAAGGCTGGAGCCCAGCACCGTCTTCGAAAATCCCGCCCGTCGCGAAGCCGCCACCGCCCGCACATCCGCCAGCACCTTGACGCCCGCCGACTTCAGCCGGTCGATCACCGCCGCCTGCGGTTCGCCCTCATAGCCGATGGTGAACAGCTTCATGCCGGCCCCATCCCCGGCACGGCGCCGGCCTCGATAGCCTTGTCGACGCAATCCTGGCGGCCGGCGGCGAACCTGTCCGGCGCCTCTGTCCGCAGCTGTTCGAGATTCGACTTCAGCGCGGTGAGCGCCGCGCCGTCGTCGTCCGGCGCGCCCGCCTCGACCGCCTTCCGTTCCCACCAGCTGCTGATGAACCACGTTGGTCCGGCGACCTGTTCACCCTCCCGGGCCACGTCCTCGATGAACAGTTCCATGTGCGCGCGGCAAGCCTGCGCCTGCTCCAGCGTCGGATCGGCTGTGGTGAGGGCGAGCAGGGCTGAAAGGATCATCGGGGGCTCCTCTGTCCCTCCAAACTTGACGCAGGCCCGATCATAAGGCGAGTCCGGTTTCCGCCAGACTCAGGAATCGTCAGATGCGCCGCACCCTCCTTCTCGCCCTTCTGCTTTCGGGCGCGGCCGCTTCCGCCGCCGCCCAGGACCTGCTGATCCGCGGCGGGCCGATCTACACCGGCTCCGATGCCGCCCCGACCGCCCAGGCGGTGCTGGTGCGCGATGGCCGCATCGTCTGGGTCGGCGCTGAACGCGATCAGCCGGCAGTCCCGACGACCGTTCCGACCATCGACCTCAAAGGCGCCGCCCTGTTCCCCGGTTTCACCGACGGCCACGCGCACCTCGACGGCATCGGCTGGCGCGAGCTGACGCTGAACCTCGAGGGCTCGGCCTCAGTCGCGGAAGCCATGGCCCGCCTGACCGCCTGGGCCGAGGCCCACCCCGACGGTCCGATCGTCGGGCGCGGCTGGATCGAGACCCACTGGCCTGAGGCCCGCTTCCTGACGCGTCAGGACCTCGACGCCGCTGCGCCCGGACGGGTGGTGCTGCTGGGCCGCGCCGACGGCCATGCCGTGGTCGCCTCCAGCGCCGCCCTCGCCGCCGCTGGCGTCACCGCCGACACCGTCGCTCCGTCGGGCGGTGAAATCCTCAAGGACGAGGCCGGTCAGCCGACCGGTCTGCTGGTCGACGCCGCCGAGTCCCTCGTCGGCGGCCTCATGCCCCAGGCCGATCCCGCCGCCCTGCGCGAGGCCTACCGCGCCGGCTTCCGCGTCGAGGCGGCCTATGGCTGGACCGGCCTGCATTTCATGAGCGCCCCCTGGCGCGACATTCCCCTGCTCGAACAGATGGCCGAGGCGGGCGAGGCGCCCCTGCGGGTCTACAACAGCATCACCCCCGATGGCGCGGCCGAACTGATCGCCGGCGGTCCGCGCAGCGTCGCCGACGGCCGGATCATCACCCGGGCGGTCAAATACTACGCCGACGGCGCGCTGGGCTCGCGCGGCGCGGCCCTGTTCGAGCCCTATGCCGACCGGCCGGATACCACCGGCCTGATGCAGATCACCGAGCAGGAGATCGTACCCCTGTATCAGGCGGCCCTGCGCGGCGGCATCCAGATCGCCACCCACGCCATCGGCGACCGCGGCAACGCCTCGGTGATGGAGTGGTACCAGCAGGCCATGGCCGGCGTTGCGCCTTCCGAGCGGCCGAACGGGGCCGACGTGCGCTGGCGTATCGAGCACGCCCAGATCCTGCGCCCGTCTGACTATCACTGGTTCGTCGACCTGCCGATCATCGCCTCGATGCAGCCCAGCCACGCCATCGGCGACCTGCATTTCGCGCCCGCCCGGCTCGGCGACGCCCGCCTCGACGGGGCCTACGCCTGGCATAGCCTGATCGACCGCGGGGTCATCGTCGTCGGCGGCTCCGACGCCCCGGTCGAGCGCGGGGCGCCGCTGATCGAATTCTACGCCGCCGTCGCCCGCCGGGACCTGGAGGGCTTCCAAGGCCCCGACTGGCGCCCCGGCGAAGCGGTCGACCGCCTGACCGCGCTGAAGATGTTCACCCTCTGGCCGGCCTACGCCAGCTTCCGCGAGGCCGAACTGGGCACCATCGAGGTCGGCAAGCGGGCCGACTTCACCGCCTTCGACGTCGACCTGATGACCGCGCCTGAAGCCGACATCCCCAAGGGCCACGCCGTGTTGACGGTGGTCGACGGCGTCGTCGTCCACCGGGCGGAATAGAAGACCCCGCCGGCTTTCGCCGACGGGGCCGTCCAGCCTGCGGGGGCTGCCTCTGGGGGAGGTCTTGCGCAGGCGGACCCTAGAAGGTCTTGCGGACCCGGACCTGGAAGAAGGTCCGCGGGTCGATGTAGCGGTGCTCGACGAAGGCGATCGGCCGGGCCGGCGTGCGGTCGGCGTAGACCGTCCGTTCGACGTCGAAATCGTTCCAGATGTTGACCTGGGCCCGGATCGCCAGGGTCTCGGTGGGCTTGTACTCGGCCCAGGCCTCGAAATAGTCGTGCCCGCGCCAGCCCGAGGTCTGGTCCGGATCGAAGCCCTTCTGGCCGAGGATCGGGATGTAGGCCATGCCGTACTGGAGCTTCCAGCTGGTGATGTCCTGCTCCCAGGAGAACACCGCCTGGCTGGGCCGCACGTTGGAGATCGGGCGGATTTCCCCGGTGGTCGGATCCGTCACCTCGGTGTGGTTCCAGGTGTTGCGGAAGCGGAACATGCCGCCGGCGATCCCCAGCTTGTCCGTCGGCACGGCCACGTTCAGGTTCAGCTGGTCCAGCGTGCCGTCGCCGATGTTGCCGACCGCCGACAGGCCCTGATCCAGCGGGATGACGTCGATCACGTCGGTGATCTCGTCGTGACGCAGGCCGATGCTGACGATGCCGTCGCCCCAGAAGCGCCGCTCGTAGATCAGTTCGCTGATCCAGCGCTGCTCCGGCTCGAGGTCGACATTGCCGCCGAACACGTTGCCGTCCGCCAGTTCAGCGGAGGCGGCGAAGTCGCCGAAGTCCAGCTGGCCGACCTCGCGCTCGAAGCGCACCCGCACCTGGTTGTTGGCCATCGGCGTCCAGGTGGCGAGGAAGCGCGGCTTGGCGAAGAAGAAGCTCTTCTCCTGTTCGGCGTCGCCGGACTGGCTGATGGTCGAGCTCTCCAGCCGCAGCCCGCCTTCCAGCGTCAGCTCCGGCCGGATCCGCCAGGTGGCCTTGCCGAAGGCCTCCCCGCGCGTCTCCTCGACCTTGACCGAGGCGGAGGGCAGGGCGACGGGCGCGCCGCCGACCGTGAAGGCTTGGTCGACCTCCAGCATGTTGTAGGCGACCTCGCCTCCCGTTTCGAAGGTCACGGCCGCCGAGCGTTCGAACCGCACCAGGCCGCGCAGGATGGATTCCGAAGCCTCGCCTTCGGCGGTGAACAGCTGTTCCGGACCGTCGACGCCCCCGATCCGGTCGCGCGAGGTCGACTCCGACTCGAAGGCGTTCCACTCGTGGATCAGCCGGGTCTCCATGGTCAGCCGCTCACTCAGCGGCCGGGTGTAGACGGCCCCGACCTCGCCCCCGTCGCCGTCCTCGGCGTAGAGGCTCTCGCGCCGGACATCGGTCGCGGTCTGCAGGTTGACCGCCTCGAAGTCGTTGAGGCCATAGCGGGCGGTCAGGTCGATCTTGCCGCCGAACAGCGGGGTCGCGTAGTTGCCGCGAACGGACTGGCCGCCGCCCCAGGAGTCGTTGAAGTAGTTCTCGTTGCGGGTGACGTTCCCGTTGGCGTCGGTGCGGACCACCGGGCCCACGCCGTTGGCGTCGCTCATCGACAGGCCGTCGCTGAGGGTCACGCCCCAGGTGCGCTCGCCCTCGCGGGCGGTGAACTGGTAGGAGCCGTTGAACTGGTCCCGGCCGCCTTCGAAGAAATAGCCGGCGGCGGTGAGGATCGACTGGCGGGTGTTCTCCGTCTTCAGGATCACGTTCACGACGACCGAATAGCCCTGCATGTCGATGCCGGGCGCGCCGCCGCGGATCAGTTCGATGCGCTCGACCTGGCTGGCCGGCGTGCGCGACAGCACGTTGGAGCCGGTGTCGTTCTTGGACGCCGGGCGGGCGTTGTTGATCAGGATGTTGCCGACCGCGCCCTCGAAGCCGCGGTTGCCCGACCCGTCGCTGATGGAGAAGCCCGGCACCCGCGAGACCATGTCCAGCGCCGTGTTGGGGCGCTGGTCGGCGAAGAAGTCGGGGGTGAAGACCAGAACGCCCTGCTGGACCGAGTCGGTCTGCACATCCTGCCCGTTGACGGGGACGGGCGCCTCGGCGACCTGCGGATCGGGCCCATCCGAGGCGGTCTGGGCTGTCGCCGCGCCCCCGGTGAGCAGGATGGCGGTCGTGGCCAGCAGGATGGTCTTGGTCATTGCAGGATTCCCCTCGTCGTGTGACGAAGGTGTGGCGTCCTGACGCGAGCGGCTCCAGTTACAAGACGGCAAGGTGGATTAAAAAGCAGACAGCATTACAGGACTGTCATGCTGGTGTTCTGATAAAGGCGCGCTCTTTTCTTTCTATATTAACGGCGGCAGGTAATCGTGAAATCATTGTTCGGACTGCTTTTCGCCCTCGCGCTTCTCGGCGCTGCGCCGCAGGCCGCCCTGGCCCAGACCGCGGACGACCAGGAGCCGATCGCCGTCGAGGACGTGGTGGTGCTGGCCCGGCGCTCCGGCGCGCCGATGTGGACCGTCAACCGGGGCGACAGCACCCTGATCCTGGTCGGCGCGATCACCGGCATCCCCCGCGACCTGCCATGGCGGCCCGATGATCTCGAAGCCGCCGCCGCGCGGTCGCAGCTGATCCTGACGCCCCAGGAAGGCCGCGCCTCGATCACGGATGTCCTGCGCGTCATCTGGCGCATCCGCACCATCGCCCGCATGCCGCGCGGCCAGACCAGCGCCGACTATCTGACGGCGGACTGGCAGAGCCGGCTCGAGGCTCTGATGGCCGGTGAGCGCAATCAGGACTGGCGGACGAAGAGCCTGCTCATCCTCGGCTTCGACCTGATGCAGGACAAGGCCGGCTACACCGGGCGGGGCGGCGGCGACACTGCCGTGGATGTGATCCGGCGCGCCGCCCGCCGCGCCCGGGTGGAAACGCGCCCGGTCGGCACGGTGCGCGGCGACGAATTGATCGACAGCCTGATCGAGGCTCCGCAAACCGCGCACGTCGCCTGCGTCCAGGCGGCCATCGCCGCCGCCGAGCATGGCTCCGACGCGGCCCGCGAGCGGGCGGAGGACTGGCGCGCCCTGCGCGTCGCCGAGGTCGTCGCCTCGCCGCTCGACCAGGCCCTGAACCAGTGCTGGCCGTGGGGCGATCCGGAGATCGCGCCGCAACTCCATCAGCAATGGGCGGCGGCGATCGAGACCGCCCTGATCTCCCCCGGCGTCACCATGGGCGTGGCCCCGATCCGCCTGCTGGCCGAAGAGGGCGGCGTTCTGGACGGACTGGAGGCCCGCGGTCTCGACGTGACCGGGCCGGAATGGAAGGTGAGGGAGTAAGGCGGCAGGGACCAGGAACAAGGGACTAGGGACTAGGGATGAGGGTTACGGGCCAAAGCTCCAGAGCGGTCCTAGCGGTCCGAACTCATCCCTAATCCCTAATCCCTAATCCCTAGTCCCTCGCCCCTAGACCGCCGTCCCGCCCACCGTCAGCCCGCCGATCTTGAGGCTCGGCTGGCCGATGCCCACCGGCACCCCCTGACCCGCCTTGCCGCAGACGCCGACGCCCGGGTCGAAGGCGAAGTCGTCGCCGATCATCTGCACGTGCTGCAGCGCCGTCGCGCCGTCGCCGATCAGGGTCGCGCCGCGCACAGGAGCGGTGATCCGCCCGTCCTCGATCAGATAGGCCTCGGTGCACTGGAAGACGAACTTGCCGTTGGTGATGTCCACCTGCCCGCCGCCGAAATTGGCGGCGTAGAGGCCGCGCTTCGTCGAGGCGATCATGTCCGCCTGCGAGTCCTTGCCCCCTTCCATGAAGGTGTTGGTCATGCGCGGCATCGGCATATGGGCGAACGACTGGCGCCGGCCGTTGCCGGTGGCGCGGGCCCCCAGCTGACGCGCCGACAGCCGGTCGTGCATCAGCCCGACCATGACGCCGTCCTCGATCAGCACCGTGCGTGAGGTCGGCGTGCCCTCGTCGTCGATGCTCAGCGAGCCCCGCCGCCCGGCGATGGAGCCGTCGTCGACGACGGTGACGCCCGGCGCGGCGACGCGCTGGCCCATCTTGCCGGTGAACACCGACGACCCCTTGCGGTGGAAGTCGCCCTCGAAGCCGTGGCCGATCGCCTCGTGCAGCAGCACGCCGGGCCAGCCGGCGCCGAGCACCACGTCCATTTCGCCGGCGGGGCAGTCGATGGCTTCCAGATTGACGAGGGCCTGGCGCAGCGCCTCGTCGACCTGCCCTTGCCACCGCTCCGGCGCGATCCAGGTCTCGAATCCGGCGCGCCCGCCGGCCCCCGCCGAGGCGCTCTCGCGGCGGCCGTCCTTCTCGACCGTGACCGAGACATTGAGCCGGACCAGCGGACGGATGTCCGCCACGCGCCGCCCGTCGCCGCGCAGGATTTCGATATTGCGGCGCTCGCCGACCAGCGAGGCCGAGACCTGCACCACGCGCGGATCGCGGGCCCGCGCCCAGGCGTCGATCTCGGACAGCAGGGCGATCTTGTCCGAGAAAGCGGGCGAGGCCAGCGGATCGACGGCGTCGTAGAGCTTCTGGTTGGTGGCGCGCGGGGCCTCGGCGGTCACGCCGGCGTGGCCGGCCTTGGCCAGGGCGGCGCTGTTGGCGGCGCGGCGGATGGCCGGGCCGCTGATCTCGTTGGCGTGGGCGTAGCCGGCGGTCTCGCCCGCCACCACCCGCAGGCCGAAGCCCTCGGCGGCGTCATAGGCCGCGGACTTGAGGCGACCGTCGTCGAAGACCAGCGATTCCAGCTCGGACCGTTCGAGGAACAGTTCGCCGTCGTCGGCGCCGACCAGGGCGTCCTGCAGGATGGAGAGGGCTTCGTCGGCGCCGACATCGGCGGAATCGAGAATGGCGGGCGGCGCGGCGTGCAGGGTCATGGCGCTGAAATAGGGTGTGGGGCCGGCGAAGTCACCGGCCCCACGATCGTCCGAAGCGGATTCGGCGTCCTAGCGCTGGTTGACGTCGCCGGACCCGGAGATGTTCTGGGTCACGCTGGCCGGCCGGCGGGTCAGTTCGACATCGCCCGAACCGGTGATGGTGATGCGGGCGGCCCCGGTCGGTCCGACGGCCGCCTCGCCCGACCCGGAGATCTCGACGTCCGCATCGCGGGCCTCGAGGGCCGACAGGTCGGCCTCGCCCGAACCGCGGATATCCAGTTCGAGCGTCTCGGTCCGGCCGGCCGCATCGACGTCCCCCGAGCCGCGGATGCTGACCGCCATCGACGGCTGGTCGTAATCGCGGATGCTGAGGTCGCCGGAGCCGGAGAGGGCGAACGCCCTGACCGACGGCGCCGTGACGGTGATGCGCAGGCCGGGGCTGTTGTGCCAGCCGAACACCACGTGGTCGCTGTCGTCGTCGGCGAAGGCGATGCGGCCGCCGGTGACGCGGATGCGGTCGACCTGCGAACGGACGCCCGAGACCTCGACGGAAGCCTCGGCGCCCTGGACGTAGACGACTTCGGCCGGGACCCGGATTTCCAGTCGGTCGCCGCCGGTCCAGGCGAGGGTGCGGCTCACCCGCGGACCGCGCTCCGCACGGTCGAAGTGAACGGTGTGTTCCTCGCCGTCGTCGTTGAAGGTCCAGGCCCAGCCGTGGCGCGCCAGGTCGTTGCCGCCAAGGGCGGCGGCTCCGCCGAGGGAGGCGGCGCAGAGCACCAGGCTGGCGCCGGTGATGATCAGAAGGGTGCGGATCATGCGGACTCTCCTCAGGCCTGGTCTTGGGTTTGAAGGGCCGGCTTGAGCAGCCGGTAGTGCAGGCGGGCGTACCAGACGGTGGCGTTGACCAGCAGGATGGTGAAGACGGCGGTCAGGGCCCCGATCGCCGTCGCGCCGGCCATCATGCCGAGGCCGCCGAGAATGGCCGCCAGCGGTCCGCCGGGGAAGCCGGCGAACGGTCCGGCCACCATCACGGCGCCGCCGCCGATGAACAGGCCGATGGCGGCCATGAAGAAGCCGAACAGGGCGCCGACCACGCCCATGGCGATGGGCAGCAGGATCAGGATGTCGATCGCGCCCAGCCCCAGCACCGCGAACACGGCGGCGGCGGCGGCGGACGGGTTCTTCTCCTGGTCCCAGCGGCGGGCGCCGGCCTCGGCGCGCAGCTCGCGGGCCAGCCGGTCCGGATCGCCGAGCGCCGCGGCGACTTCAGCTTCGGTGCGGCCGGCGGCGGCGCCGTCCTCGAAATGCATCTCGTAGTCGGAGGCGATCTCGGCGGCGGTCGCGGTCGGCATGCCGACGAGGCCTCGCCTCAACCGGCCCATGAATTCGGCGCGGGTCATTGTTCAGCTCCCCTTTCAGCGGTCTTGGCGGGTTTGGCGGCCGGCGGCGCCGGCTCCGCGTCGGCGTTCATCACGCCCTCCACAGCGGTGACGAAGGCCCGCCATTCGTCGGTCTGCGCCTCGAGGGCGCGGCGGCCGGCGTCGGTCAGGCGATAGTATTTGCGCGACGGGCCGGATGGCGATTCGACCAGATAGGTCTCGACCTGGCCGTCGGACTGCATGCGGCGCATCAGCGGGTAGATGGTTCCCTCGCCCATGTCGATCGCGTCCGCCAGGGTCGAGGCGATTTCGTAGGCGTAGCTGTCGCGGCGGTTGAGCAGGGCCAGCACGCACAATGTGAGCACCCCCTTCTTCAGCTGGATTTCAATGGTTTCAGGCACCTCGGCGTCTCCTTTGATGGCCAAGGGATATCGCAAGGTATCTGGTCATACAAGGTAGCTGTCCAAACATGACAGTCATTTAATCTCCTTGCGAGGGGCGGGTGCGGCGTCCAATCGCTTGGCAAGCGCGGGGCGGGGCGATATGGACCCCGCAAGAACCGCCGCGGCCTCCGCCCCGGCGCCTGCTTGCGATTCAATCGCAAGCGCTTGCGACAGAACGGTTTATGAGGATGTCTCGTATGGGGATGGGCACGCGGGCCCGGGGTCTGATCGGCGGCGGCATGGCCGCCCTGGCCCTGGCCCTTTTCGCCGCCGGACCGGCCACGGCGCAGGAACTGGTGGGTCAGCCGACCGACGGCAACCTCGGCCTGCAACCGGCCGCCTCGCCGCTGATGGTCGAGGCGCACATGTTCCACAACGCCGTCCTGATGCCGATCATCACCTTCATCTGCCTGCTGGTGCTGGGCCTGATCGTGTGGATCGTGATCCGCTACAACAAGAAGGCCAACCCGGTGCCGGCGCGGTGGAGCCACAACACCCTGATCGAGGTGATCTGGACCATCGTCCCGGTCCTGATCCTGGTGTTCATCTCGCTGTTCTCGTTCCGCCTGCTGTTCAACTACCACGACATGCCGCGCCCGGACCTGACCGTGAAGGTCACCGGCAACCAGTGGAACTGGGCCTACGAATATCCCGACCAGGGCATTCCGGAATACATTTCCAACATGCTCCCGGAAGAGGAACTGGAGCAGCGGGGCATGCCGCACAGCCTGTACCGCCTCGCCGCCGACGAGCCGATGGTCGTGCCGGTCGGCGCGACCGTGCGGCTGCTGGTCACCGGCGCGGACGTCATCCACGCCGTGGCCTTGCCGGCCTTCGGTCTCAAGACTGACGCCGTTCCCGGCCGGGTCAACGAGACCTGGTTCCGCGCCGACCGCCCCGGCGTCTATTACGGCCAGTGCTCCGAGCTGTGCGGCGTCGACCACGCCTTCATGCCGCTCCAGATCAACGTCGTCTCGCGCGCCGAATTCGCCAGCTGGGTCGCCTCCAAGGGCGGCTCGATGACGCCGAAGACGCCGGAACAGGCCCCTGGCGGAACGGCGGCGCAGGTCGAGGCCGGCACCACCGGCGCCCCGACCGTCGCCGACGGCGCGACCGCCATCCCGACGGCCCAGACCGCCACCACCCCGACCGTCCAGCCGACCGGAACCGCCGCCGCGCCCGCGCCGGCCGACACCGCCGCCGCTCCGGCCGCCCAGTAACGATACGCGAGAGCCCCAAAGACCATGGCCACCGCAGCTGCGAACCTCGCCCACGACCACGACGGGCATCACGACCACAAGCCGGGCTTCTTCACCCGCTGGTTCCTGTCGACCAACCACAAGGACATCGGCACCCTGTACCTGCTGTTCGCCATCATGGCGGGCATCGTGGGCGGCGCCCTGTCCGGCCTGATCCGCTGGGAACTGGCCGAGCCGGGCATGCAGGTGTTCGTCCCCGGCGGCCTGATCGAGCAACTAGGCTTCGTCGAGGCCTCCAAGCACGGCTACAACGCCACCGTCACCGCCCACGCCCTGATCATGATCTTCTTCATGGTCATGCCGGCGATGATCGGCGGCTTCGGCAACTGGTTCGTGCCGCTGATGATCGGCGCGCCGGACATGGCCTTCCCGCGCATGAACAACGTGTCGTTCTGGCTGCTGGTCGCCGCCTGGATCCTGCTGATCGCCTCGATGTTCGTCGACGGCGGACCGGGCAAGGGCGCCGGCACCGGGTGGACCCTGTATCCACCCCTGTCGAGCACCGGCCACACCGGACCGGCCGTCGACCTGGCCATCTTCTCGATCCACGTCGCGGGGGCGAGTTCGATCCTCGGGGCCATCAACTTCATCACCACCATCTTCAACATGCGCGCGCCGGGCATGACCCTGCACCGCATGCCGCTGTTCGCCTGGGCGATGCTGATCACCGCCTTCATGCTGCTGCTGTCGCTGCCCGTGCTGGCCGGCGCCATCACCATGCTGCTGGCCGACCGCAACTTCGGCACCAGCTTCTTCAACCCGGCCGGCGGCGGCGACCCGGTGATGTACCAGCACCTGTTCTGGTTCTTCGGTCACCCCGAGGTCTACATCATGATCATCCCGGGCTTCGGCATGATCAGCCACATCGTCTCGACCTTCTCGAAGAAGCCCATCTTCGGCTACCTCGCCATGGCCTACGCCATGGTGGCCATCGGCTTCGTCGGCTTCATCGTGTGGGCCCACCACATGTTCACGGTCGGCATGAGCGTGAACCTGCGCGCCTATTTCGTCGCCGCGACGATGATCATCGCGGTCCCGACCGGGGTGAAGATCTTCAGCTGGATCGCCACCATGTGGGGCGGCTCCATCAGCTTCAAGACACCCATGCTGTGGGCCGTCGGCTTCATCTTCCTGTTCACCGTCGGCGGCGTCACCGGCGTCGTCCTGGCCAACGCCGGCATCGACTACCCGCTGCACGACACCTACTACGTCGTCGCCCACTTCCACTATGTGCTGTCGCTGGGCGCCGTCTTCTCGATCTTCGCCGGCTTCTACTACTGGTTCGAGAAGATGTTCGGCGTGAAGTACAACGAGTTCCTCGGCACGCTGCACTTCTGGGTCATGTTCGTCGGCGTCAACGTCGTGTTCTTCCCGCAGCATTTCCTCGGCCTGCAGGGCATGCCGCGCCGCTACGTGGACTACGTCGACGGCTTCGCCTTCTGGAACCACGTTTCATCGGTGGGCTACGTCATCACCATCGTCGGCGTCGGCATCTTCCTGGTCATGCTGATCGAGGCCGCCATCCGCCGCCGTCCCGCGGTCGCCAACCCGTGGGGCGAGGGCGCCACGACGCTGGAGTGGACCCTGTCCTCGCCGCCCCCGCACCACCAGTTCAATGAACTGCCGGTGGTCAAGAGCGACGAACACTAGGACCGGTTCGCCGGACCGGAAGCATCGGGGGCCGCTCCTTGCACAGGGGGCGGCCCTCAAGCGTTAAGAAAGCCCATGACCCGACCCGCCGCCCCGACGATCACCACGGCCCAGCCGGAAGACTTCTTCCAGCTGCTGAAGCCGCGCGTGATGTCGCTGGTGATCTTCACCGCCGTCACCGGTCTGGTGGTGGCGCGGGGCGACATCGACCCGCTGAGCGCGGCCATCGCCATCCTGTGCATCGCCGTCGGGGCCGGGGCGGCGGGGGCGCTGAACATGGCGCTGGAAGGCGAGACCGACGCCCTGATGCGCCGCACCCGGGGCCGCCCGGTGGCGGCGGGGCGGGTGCGCCGGAACGACGCCATGGCCTTCGGAGTCGTGCTGTCCCTGTTCTCCGTCATGCTGCTCGGCATGGTCGCCAACTGGCTGGCCGCCGGGCTGCTGGCCCTGACCATCGTCTACTACGCCGGCTTCTACACCCTGCTGCTCAAGCGCCGGACGCCCCAGAACATCGTCATCGGCGGCGCGGCGGGCGCCTTTCCGCCGGTGATCGGCTGGGCCGCCGCGACCGGCACGGCGCCGTGGCAGGCCTGGCTGCTTTTCCTGGTCATCTTCCTGTGGACCCCGCCGCACAGCTGGGCCCTGGCGCTGTATTCCGCCGGCGACTACGCCAAGGCGGGGATCCCGATGATGCCGGTGGCCCGCGGGGCGAAGTCCACCCGCCTGCAGATCCTGCTCTACAGCCTCGTCTTCGTCCCCGTGGCCGTCGCGCCCGGCCTGACCGGACTGGGCGGGCCGATCTACCTGGCGGTGTCGGTGGTCGGCGGGCTGGGCTTCCTGTGGCTGGCGGCGCGGCTGTGGCGCTCGCGCGCCGGCGACCAGCCCGACAAGGCCGAGGCCGTGGGGCGAGAGGCCGCATTGTATGATGTGCGCGCGGAGGCCAAACCGGCGAGGAACCTGTTCGCCTTCTCCATCCTGTATCTGATGGCCCTGTTCGCGGCCCTGCTGGTCGAGAGCATGACCTCGATGATGAGCCTGTAGCCGCCATGCGTCTGACCCCCGAAGAGCTCGCCGCCCGCAACCGGCGCAACCGCGCCATCGCCGCCGGCCTGGTCGTCTTCATCCTGCTGGTGTTCGGGGTCACCATCCTGAAGCTGGCCAACAACGCCGCAGGCCCGGACGCCGCCGCCCCCGCCCCCGCTCCCGCCTCGGGTCAGGTCCGATGAAGGGCCGCAATTTCATCGCCATCGCCTGCGTGCTGACGGTGATGGCCATGACCGGCGCGGCCTTCGCGGCCGTTCCCCTGTACCGCATGTTCTGCCAGGTCACCGGCTTCGACGGCACGGTGAAGCGGGCCGAGGTCGCGCCCGACACCGTGCTGGACGAGACGGTGTTGATCCGCTTCGACACCAATGTCCGCGACCTGCCGATGACCTTCCGGGCCGAACAGGTCAGCCAGCGGGTGCGCATCGGCGAGACCGGCATCGCCTTCTTCGACGTGACCAACACCTCGGACCAGCCGATCCAGGCCCGCGCCGTCTACAATGTGGTGCCGGAACGGGCCGGGCCGTATTTCCAGAAGCTGCAGTGCTTCTGCTTCGACGCCCAGACCATCCAGCCCGGCCAGACGATGAAATTCCCCGTCCAGTACTTCGTCGCGCCCGAGATCGCCACCGACCGCGAGAGCCGCGGCGTGCGCGAGATCACCCTCAGCTACACCTTCTATCCGACGAAGGACGGCGAAGACGCCGCAAACCCCGTTCCAGCTACTGGCGCGCCCGCATAGCGGACGCTATAGCCTCCCCACCACGACTCTCGACCGTTGCAAGAGACCCAGATGGCCGACGCCCACGCAGTTCCGCATCACGACTATCACCTGGTGAACCCGAGCCCGTGGCCGCTGGTTTCATCGATCGCCACCGTCGTCATGATGATCGGCGCCGTGGTGTGGATGAAGGGCCTGGCGCCCGCCGATTCCGGCCCGCTCGCCGCAGCCCTGCTGGCCGACGGCAGCAAGCCCCTGTTCTTCGCCGGCCTCGCCGGGGTACTGGTGTCGATGTTCGGATGGTGGGCGGACGTGATCAAGGAAAGCCGCCAGGGCGACCACACCCCGGTCGTGTCGATCGGCCTGCGTTACGGCATGATCCTGTTCATCGCCTCGGAGGTGATGTTCTTCGCCGCCTTCTTCTGGATCTTCTTCGAAATGGCGGTCTTCAACGAGGCCCGCGCCCACGTTCCGGAGATCAGCGCCTGGGCTGACACCGCCTCCGCCTGGCAGACCTGGCCGCCCAAGGGCATCGAGCCGCTCGACGCCTGGCAGCTGCCGCTGCTCAACACCATCATCCTGCTGCTGTCGGGCACGACGGTGACCTGGGCCCACCACGCCCTGCAGGTCGGCGACCGCAAGGCCACGAAGATCGGCCTGGCCATCACCATCGCCTTGGGCGTGCTGTTCACCGCCATCCAGGCCTACGAATACAACCACATCATCCACGAGAACCTGTTCTTCAACGAAGAGGCGCTGAACTCCGGCCTGTACGGTTCGATCTTCTTCATGGCGACCGGCTTCCACGGCTTCCACGTGCTGATCGGAACCATCTTCCTGACCGTCTGCCTGCTGCGCATCCTCGCCGGCCAGATGAGCCCGGAGAAGCATTTCGGCTTCGAGGCCGCCGCCTGGTACTGGCATTTCGTGGACGTGGTCTGGCTGTTCCTGTTCGCCTTCGTCTACGTCACCTTCGGGTGACGGAAGGGCCGACAGGCCTTGATCTTCAGCCGGCGCGGATCAACCCGATCCGCGCCGGTCTGCTTTGCCGCTGCCCGAACTGCGGCGAGGGCCGCTTGTTCGCGGGCTTCCTGAAGGTGGTCGACCGCTGCGAGGCCTGCGGCTTCGACTTCACTCGGCTGAACACCGGCGACGGGGCCGCCGTTTTCGTGATGCAGATCGCCGGCGCGCCCGTCGTGTTCGGGGCCCTGTTCGTGCAGGTGGCGTACAATCCCCCGATCTGGGCCATGCTGGCCGTGGCCCTGCCCCTCGTCGGCGGATTGTCGCTGGGCCTGATGCGGCCGGGGAAGGGCGTGATGATCGCCCTGCAGATGAGGAACAAGGCCGGACAATCCCACCATGGCTGACACGATGAAGAACCCCTTCCCGTGGGTCCTGACCGTCGCCTCGGCGCTGGTTTTCGCCGTGCTGATCGCCCTCGGCGTCTGGCAGGTGCAGCGACTGCAATGGAAGCAGGGACTGATCGCCGCCGCAGCGTCTGCGGCCGCGCGTCCTGCAGCCCCGCTGGACGAGGCGATGGCGGGCGGCGCCCCGGAGTTCCGGCGTGTCGTGATCGACTGCCCGGGCCTCGCCACTGCCCCATATGTCGAACTGCGCAGCATCCAGGACGGAAGCGCCGGCGTCCGCCTCATCTCGGCCTGCGCCCCTGACGCCTCCGATGATGTCTATCTGGTCGACCGCGGCTTCGTGGCGGACGAGATCTCGGCCCGGCCCCCTGTGCTCGCCAGGACGGACGCGACCCGGATCGAGGCCGTGATCCGCGCCGCCGCCGCGCCCGGACCGATGGCGGTCGCGCCCGAAGGCCGGCATTTCTACGCCCGCGACAACGCGGCCATGGCCCGCGCGCTCGGCCTCGATCGCCCCGTCGCGCCCTGGACGCTGTACGCGGTGAGTTCGTCCAACCCCGAATGGCTCGCCCTGAAGCCGTCGGCGCCTCCGGCGTCCTTCTCCAACAACCACCTCGCCTACGCGATCACCTGGTTCGGCCTGGCGCTGGCCCTGATCGCCTTCTACGTCGCCCTGCTGCGGCGGAAGGCGAAATCCCCCTCCCGGGAAGAGAGACCCTCCTGACCACCTCGCTCCACACCCTGTCGAACGGCGTCCGGGTCGTCTGCGACCCCATGCCCGGCCTGCGCACCCTCGCCCTGACCGTGACCGTGCGCGGCGGGGCGAAGTGGGAATCCGAGGTCCAGTCCGGCTGGTCGCACTGCCTCGAACATCTCGTCTTCAAGGGCGCCGGCGACATGGGCGCGCGCGACATCGTCGAGCGCATCGAGGCCGAGGGCGGCTCGCTGAACGCCTCCACCGGCTACGAGCGGACCAGTTTCGAGGTGCGGGCCCTGCACGGCTCCCTGCCGCTGGCCATGCAGGTCCTGTCCGATCTGGTGTTCCGCCCGACCCTCGATCCGGACGAGATCGAGCGCGAAAAGGATGTCGTGGCCCAGGAGATCGCCGAGGCCTTCGACACGCCCGACGACCACGTCTTCGAAATGGCCCAGACCCAGGCCTACGCCGGCCAGCCTCTGGGACGGCCGGTTCTCGGCTCGGTCGAAAGCCTGAAGCCGATCACCCGGGCCCTGATCGCCGACTGGCGAGCGCGCCTGTATTCGCCCGACCGGATGGTGGTCGCCGCCTCGGGCGCGGTCGACGAGAGCGAGCTTCTCGCCCTCGCCGAGCGCTGGTTCGGGGGCGAGACTCCGACGCCGGCCGAGGCTCCAGCCCGGCCGCGCTTCACCGGCGGCGACGCCGCCCTGACCCGGCGGATCGAGCAGGCCAATATCGTCTTCCAGCTGCCCGCCCCGTCGGCGGTCGATCCGTCCTATGCGGCGGCCCGGCTGATGACCGAGATTCTCGGCGGCGGCATGGCCTCGCGCCTGTTCCAGAGCGCCCGCGAGGAGCGCGGTCTCGCCTACGCCATCGACGCCTACCACGAGCCCTACGAGGACGCCGGCCTTCTGGGCGTCTATGCCGGGGCCTCTGCGGAGCGGGCGGTCGAACTGGCCCGGGTCTGCGCCGCCGAGCTGAAGGCCCTGGCCGAGAGCGGGCCGACGGCAGCCGAGCTCTCCCGCGCCAAGGCCGTGATGAACGCCGGCCTGTGGATGTCGGACGAGAGCCCGGCCGCGCGCGCCGGACGGGCGGCGGCCCAGGTGCTGATCTTCGGCGAACTCATCTCCTCCCAGACCATGGCCGACCGGATGCTGGCCCAGACCGCCAACGATGTGCGCGCCGCCGCGGCCGCCTCGCTCGCGCCCGGCCTCGCCGCCACCGCCGTGCTGGGACCGAAGGCCGCCGCCGCCGCCGGCCCGGCCTTCCGCGAGGCGCTGTTCGGATCGTGAAGCGGCCGGGTTGCCAGTGCTAGTGAGCAAGAGGTGAGCAAGGCGGAGCCCGACGCCGGCTACATCGGCTCACCCCTCGCTCACTAGCACTGGCGCTCCGGCGCAACGGACCGGTTCACCCGCGGTGAACAGTCGGCTACAACAGGCCATGGCCCTGCTGGACTGGATCAACGAGCCGACCGGTGCGGTGGTGAAGGGCGAAGGCGTGACCCTGCGGCCCCCCCGCGCCTCCGACTATGAGGCTTGGGCCGCGCTGCGCCAGCTGTCGTACGCCTATCTGCAGCCGTGGGAGCCGAGCTGGCCGGAGGACGACCTGACCCGGGCCGCCTTCAAGCGTCGCCTGTCGATCTACGCCCGCGAGATGGACGCCGGCAACGCGTGGCCGTTCTTCATCTTCTCGGCCGCCAGCCAGGCCCTGGTCGGGGCCATCACCCTGTCCAACGTGCGCCGCGGCGTCGCCGAGTCGGGCACGCTCGGCTACTGGATCGGTCAGCCGTTCGCCGGCCGTGGCCACGCCACGGCGGCGGTGCGCGGGGTGGTGGCCCACGCCTTCGACGAGCTCAAGCTGCATCGGGTCGACGCGGCCTGCGTCCCGACCAACGTCGCCTCGCGCCGCGTGCTCGAAAAGGCCGGATTCACCCTCGAAGGGCAGGCCCGGGCTTATCTCAAAATTAACGGCGCTTGGGCAGATCATCTGCTGTTCGGCGTCGTCAACGACGGGGCTGGACGCGGCGGCTGACCTCGGGTGATCCTTGGGGCCGCTTCTCGGGACCGGTCACGCGTTTTGAACACTCGCTCCAGAAGTCTGGCCTGGGACGCGACGACCGCCATCGAGGCGCTGGCCGCCGCGGACACGGCCCTGTGGATCTGGACCCCGTCCGACGACCAGATGCGCTTCACCGGCGCGACCCGCGCGCTGGGTCTCGGCCCGCTGGCGCCGGAGTGTTCGGGCGCCGCCTTCACCGCCGTGGCCGTGCCGCAGGACCGCTCGCTGGCCGAGCGCATCCTCAAGCCCCAGGCCGAAGGGACCGAGGTCGCCGTGCGCCTGCGCATGCGCGAGTCCGAGACCTGCCTGTGGCGCGGCGTCTGGCTCGAGGACGGGCTGCGCGCCGCCGGGGTGGTGGCGCTGGAGACCAAGTTCGCCGCCTCGCACCGCGACCACCTGACCGGCCTGCTGGACCGCCGCACCTTCCTGACCCGCGCCGGCGAGACCCTGACCCAGCCCGGCGACTATGAGCTGGTCGTGGCCGACGTCGACCGCCTGCGCCGCCTCAACGAGGCCCTGGGTCACGAGCGGGCCGACCTGGTGCTGGCGGCGCTGGGCTCGCGCCTGAACGGCGCCTTCGCCCAGGAAGCCAATCCGGCCCGCGTCGGCGAGGACGAGTTCGCCGTCATCGTGCCGCGCGGCTCCGGGGCCGCCTCCGAACGCCTGCGCGAGGCGCTGGAGCAGCCGCTGCGGGTCGCCGGCTTCGACATCTATCCGACCGTCTCGATCGGCGCCGTGGCCGCCGAGGGCGGGCCCGACGCCTCCGATCCCGCCGAACTGCTGCGCCGCGCCGAGCTGGCCGTCGAACAGGCCAAGACCGCGGGGCGCGGCGGGGCCGCCGCCTACGGCCGGGCCCTGGAATCCGACAGCCTGTCCCGGCTGGCCCTCGAGGCCGACCTGCGCAACGCCTTCGTCCGCGGCGAGATCGAGCCCTTCTACCAGCCGATCGTCAACCTGAAGACCGGCGCCGTGGCGGGGTTCGAGGCTCTGGCCCGCTGGCGCCATCCCCAGCGCGGCCTGGTGCCGCCCGACGAATTCCTCGGCCTCGCCGACGAGATGGGGCTGATGAACGACCTCGGCCTGCTGATGATGGGCCAGGCCTCGCGCCAGCTGGCCGAATGGCTGGCCCGGCACCCCTCCGCGGGCAAGCTGTTCTGCAGCGTCAACCTGTCGGTCGGCGAGATCGAGCGGTCCAATCTGGTCGAGGACGTGGCCCGGATCATCGCTGAGGCCGGCCTGCCCAAGGGCGCGCTCAAGCTGGAGGTCACCGAGGGCGACATCATGCGCGACACCTCGCGCGCCGCCGACACCCTGACCCGGCTGCGCGAGGCCGGCGCCTCGCTGGCGCTCGACGATTTCGGCACCGGCTTCAGCTCCCTGACCTGGCTGGCCAAGCTGCCGTTCGATACGCTGAAGATCGACCGCTATTTCGTGCTGACCATGGACAAGGACGAGGGCTCGGCCAAGATCGTCAAGTCCGTGGTCAACCTCGGCCGCGACCTGTCGCTGGAGGTTGTCGCCGAGGGGGTCGAGAACGCCGGCCTCGCCGCCCTGCTGCTGGACGCCCAGTGCCACTACGGCCAGGGTTTCGGCTACGCCCAGGCCCTGCCGGCCCAGGAGGCCGAGGTCTATCTCAACGAGTCCCTCGCCGACGGCACGGCCCCGCTGAAGGCGCGGTCGGCCTGATCCTGCCGATGCGCCCCGGCGCTTCAACCTCAGGCTGGCCCCGTCAACCTTGACGAGCGAAGTCCGTGGCTGTCTTGTCGGGACAGGCCGGTCCCGGCCTGTGCGGGAGGACGACGTATGCGTGTCTCGATCGCGTCCATTCTTCTGGCCGGAGGGGCGCTGGGCCTCAACGCCTGCGCCGCCACGGCCGACCAGAGCCCGCTGATGACCATGGCCGAGCGCGCCGCCGAGTGTCGCGCCGCAGGACAGGCCCCCACCGGCCGGAATACCGGCAACCCCAGCAATGACTGCCGCGGCGTGGGGCTGCACGATCAGCGCGCCGCCCGCGAATCCGGAGCCCGCGGCGCCGCGTCGACCGCCAACGCCGTGGTCGACCGGTCCCTCCGCCGAGGCTACTAGCCGGCCGCCCGCCTACGCCCGCCCGCTCTGCCCCGACAGCTGCGCCGGATCGACGCCCAGCCCGGCCAGGGCCTTGCCCCATTTCCCCTCGTAGTCGGGGTCGAAGATCAGGTCCGTATCGGCCTCGGCGGTCAACCAGACGTTCTCGCCCAGCTCGTCCTCCAGCTGGCCCTCGCCCCAGCCGGCGTAGCCCAGCAGCAGCACCGCCCGGCTCGGACCTCCGGCCGGATCGACCATGGCCGCCAGCGCCTCGCGCGTGCCGGTCATCGCCAGGCCCTCTCCGAAGGCCAGCGAGGCGTCCTCGGCCAGCCAGTCGTCGGTGTGCAGCACGAAGCCGCGCTCGCGCTCGACCGGCCCGCCGACCAGCACGGCGCGCTCGGCGGCGAAGTCCGGGGCCGCCGTCTCCAGCTTGGTCAGGACCGCCTTCAGGTTCACGCCCGGCGCCGGCCGGTCGAGCCGCAGCCCCATCGCATGGTCCGGGCGGTGGGCGCAGACGAGGATGACGGCGTGCTCGAAACGCGGATCGCTGATGCCGGGCATGGCCACCAGCAGCCGGCCCGTCAGGGAGTGGAATTGGTCCATGCCCCTATCATCGGGACGGGGCGCGGCGGGCGCAAGGCCGGGCGGCCACGATAAGGTTGGCGCGGCCTCCCGCAGCGCCTATCTGGACCGGGAGATCCCCTTCAAACCCCGCTTCCGGAGCCCTGCCATGACCGTCCAGATCGGCGACCGCATCCCCTCGGCCACCCTGACCCGCGCCACCGACGACGGTCCCAGGCCGGTGTCCACCGACGACGTCTTCGCCGGCAAGACCGTGGCCCTGTTCGCCGTGCCCGGCGCCTTCACCCCGACCTGTTCGGCCAAACACCTGCCGGGCTTCAAGGATCACCGCGAGGACCTGACGGGCAAGGGCGTCGACACCGTCGCCTGCCTGTCCGTCAACGACGCCTTCGTCATGGGCGCCTGGGCCGACAGCCAGGGCATCGGCATGGACGACATCGTCATGCTGGGCGACGGCAACGGCGACTTCACCCGCGCCCTCGGCCTGTCGATGGACGCCAAGGGCTACGGCATGGGCGAACGCTCGCAGCGCTATTCGATGATCGTCAGGGACGGCGTCGTCGAGCAGCTGAATGTCGAACAGCCGGGCGAGTTCAAGGTCTCGTCGGCCGAGCACATGCTGACGCAGCTCTGAAAACGGGCGCTATCGCTCGCGACGCGGCCGCTTGCGGGCGCGAGGCCGATGTCATGACCGATGTCTTCACCCCCGAGCAGCGCAGCGCCGTGATGCGCCGTGTGAAGGGCCGCGACACGGCGCCGGAGATCGCCGTGCGGCGCATCCTGCGGGCGGCGGGGATCGGCTATCGTCTGGGCGGCGGCGGTCTGCCGGGTCGGCCGGATCTGGTCATGAAGGGGCGGCGCGTGGCGGTGTTCGTGCATGGCTGCTTCTGGCACGGTCACGACTGCGCTCGCGGGTCGCGCAAGCCCAAGGCCAACGCCGACTACTGGACCGGCAAGATCGGGCGCAACCGGGTCCGGGACGCGGCGGCCGTTTCGACGCTGGAGGCGGCCGGCTGGCGGGTGGTCACCGTCTGGGAATGCGGCATGAAGGCCGCGGACTTCGCCGACCGGCTGGTCGCCGAGGTGCGCGGTCAGGCGGCGGCGGTCTCGACCCCGGCGTCCCCGGCGGCCTGAGCCATGGTCATCACGTGGGTGATGGCTCCCAGCAGCATCGGCGGCGTGATCGGCTTGGGCACGAAATAGGTCATGCCGGCGTCGGTGCAGGCGGCGATGTCCTCGGGCGAGGTGTCGGCGGTCACCGCGATCACCGGCACGGCCGCGTTCAGCCCGCCCCCGGCGCGGATCCGGCGGGTCGTCTCGCGCCCGTCCAGCTCCGGCATCCGCACATCCATGAAGATCAGGTCGAAGCTGGAGGTCTCGCAGATCTTCAGCGCCGCCATGCCGTCGGCGGCCGTGGCGATGTCGCAGCCCAGCGGCTGCAGGATCAGCTGGATGGCGCGGCGGTTGATGTCGTGGTCGTCGACCACCAGCACCCGCATCGGCCGGCCCTCGTCCTCATCCTCGTCGGCCGCAGCCGGTTCGTCGTACGCGACGACCGGCGCGACGGCCCGCGCCGGCTCCGTCGCTTCGGGCGCGGCGGGCTCCGCCAGCGACTGCGCCGGAGGGGCGGGCGAGGCCGGGCTGGACGGCCGGTTCGAGACGCGGGTGGACAGGGCGCGGGCGACGGCGTCGCGGCTCTCCTGGTCCAGCGCGGGGGCGACGGCGGCGGCCGTTTCCCCGGCCTCGAGCCGCAGGGCGAGGGTGAAGCTGGCGCCTTCGCCCACGGCGCTGCGCGCGGTCAGGCGGCCGCCCATCAGTTCCGCCAGCTGGCGGCTGATGGACAGGCCCAGGCCGGTGCCGCCATGGCGGGCGCTGACGCCGTCGGCGGTCTGGTCGAACGGCGTGAACAGACGGGCCAGCTGGCCGCGGGTCATGCCGGGCCCGGTGTCCGAGACCTCGATCAGCACGGCGTGGCCGCCGGTGTCCTCGGGCCAGGCCCGGAAGCGCAGGGTGATCGCGCCCTGCTGCGTGAACTTCATGGCGTTCGAAATCAGGTTGTTCAGCACCTGCCGCAGCCGCATCGGGTCGCCGCGGACCGACATCGGCACCACGGAGGCCCCCTCGATGCGCAGCTTGAGTCCCTTGGCCCGGGCCGGGCCGCGCCATAGCCGGGCCGACTGGTTCAGCAGGTCGCGCAGATTGAAGTCGACCGCCTCGACCGTCATGTGGCCCGCCTCGAGCTTGGCATGGTCCAGCAGGTCGTCGAGCAGGGCCTTCATCATGAAGCCGGCGTCGCTGATCAGCCGGGCCTGGGCCCGGGCGGCGCCGTCCGAGGCGCCCCGCTCCAGCTCGGCCGAGCCGGTCAGGATGGCGCTGATCGGGGTGCGCAGGTCATGGCCGACGGTGGCGAGAAAGGCGCTGCGGCCCTCCATGATGCGCTCGGCGTCGGCGCGCTTCTCCTCCGCCTCGATCCGGGCCGCGGTTTCGGAGACCCGTGACTGGTTCATCCGCTGCCAGGTCGACAGGCAATAGGTGATGAACACGGCCACGGCCACCGAGGCCGCGGTGATGAAGGCGGGCGAGGCGCCGAACGCCGCCATGAAGAAGGGCGTCGAGGCCAGATAGAGGAACTGCGGCGTTACGGTGAGGACCAGCACCGGCAGCGAGCGCGGCGCGTTGATCATCGAATAGATGGCCCCGGCCGACAGCAGCATGGCGGCGCAGATGCCGCCCATCGGCCCGCCGACGATCCACAGCGGCACGGACAGGCTGCCGAAATACCCCGCGTTGATCACCAGCAGGGCGCCGCCGGCGAGGTTGCGGACCCCGCGCAGGCGATCCGCGCCGCCGTTGTTGACCGGGCCGAACACCCACAGGTCCAGCAACTGGACGAGGAAATAGCCCAGCACCCAGCCCACGCTGAGGCTCCAGCCGAGCAGCGGGCTGAACACCAGGGCGCTGGCCGCGGCCATGCCCAGCCGCTGCAACAGCGCCTTGCGCCGCTGGCGGATGGCGCCGGCCCAGGTCTCGCCCAGGACGGCGGCAGGCATGTCGGCTTTGGCGATCGCCATGCGGCTCCCCCGAACCGGGCGTATTCGCCCGTGCAGCATCATGCCCCGGGGGCCCTAACGCTCCGTCAACGGCCGGTCCCCACGGCCTCGCCGACTGTGGAAAAGCCGTCGGCCCTGAGCCGCGCCGCGAGGTCGCGCTTGATCCGGCCCACGAGTCCCGGACCCTCGAACACCAGGGCGCTGTAGACCTGCACCGCCGACGCTCCGGCGCGGATGCGGGCATAGGCCTCGGCTCCGGAATCGACGCCGCCCACGGCGATCAGAGGCAGACGCCCCGCTGAAACCTCGGACGCGGCCCGCAGGGCCGCCATGGCCCGGGCCCTGAGCGGCGCGCCTGACAGCCCGCCCGCCTCGTTCCGTTGCGGCGACCGCAGGCTGTCCGGCCGGTCCAGCGTGGTGTTCGAGACGATCAGGCCGTCGATGCGATGGTCGAGGGCCGCCTCGACGATCAGCCCGATCTCGGCCCCCGTCAGGTCGGGCGCGATCTTGAGGAATACCGGCGTCGGGTCGCCCGCCCGCGCCTCGGCGAGGCGGCCGAGCAGGTCGTCCAGCGCCGCGCGGCCCTGCAGGTCGCGCAGGCCGGGGGTGTTGGGCGACGACACATTGACGGTCACGTAGTCGGCCAGTCCCTTCAGCCGTTTCAGCCCGGCGACATAGTCGGCGGCCTTGTCCTCGGTGTCCTTGTTGGCCCCGAGGTTGGCCCCGATCACCGCTGCGGCGGGCCGGCGGGCGAGCCGGGCGGCGAAGGCCTCCAGCCCCGCGTTGTTGAACCCCATGCGGTTGATGACGGCCCGGTCCTCGCTGAGCCGGAACAGGCGCGGCCGCGGATTTCCGGGCTGCGGGCGCGGCGTCACCGAGCCGCATTCGACGAAGCCGAAGCCGAGCCGCGACAGGCCGCGCAGGGCCTCGCCGTTCTTGTCCAGCCCGGCGGCCAGCCCGAGCGGGTTCGGCAGGGACAGGCCGGCGACGCGGGTCGCCAGCAGCGGATCGTCGGCGCGGGCCGCGGGCAGGGGCAGAGCCCTCAGCGCCAGGATCGCGGCCCGGTGCGCCGTCTCCGGATCAAGGGTGCGCAACAGGGCGGCGCCGAGGTCGGTCAGGGCCATCCGACCGCTCCGTCGTCGAAGATCATCGCCCCGTCGTCCCGCACCGCCAGGCCGCGTTCCGCCTCGACCGCCGACAGGGGCAGGGGGCCGTACAGGTGGGGAAACAGGTCGCCGCCGCGCGACGCCTCCCATCTGAGCCCTTCCCCGAGTCGCGTCGTGTCCACCGTGACCAGCACCAGTCCGGACTGTCCGGCGTAGTGGCGGCGCGCGGTCTCGGCCAGCTGCCCGGCCGTCGACATGTGGATGTAGCCGTCGGCGTGGTCCACGGCCGAGCCCTCGAATACGCCCGACGCGCGCGCCCGCGCCCAGGCCTCCCGGTCCACAAGCTTGTAGACCGGATCGGTCATCCGGCGGCGACGTCGCGCGGCTGAAGATAGCCTTCCAGCATGCGGCGGCCGGCGGCGTCGACGCCGAAGATCGCGGCCGCCCCGGGCGGGAAGCCGCCGCTCATCCGGTCCAGCACGGACGGCGAGGCTGCGCCCTCGACCAGATAGTCCACCGCCAGCAGATGGATGCCGGGGTTGTGCGCAACCACCATCAGACAGCCCGCCTCGTCTTCCACGGCCTCGACGAGGCGGCGAAGCGTGTCCGCGCCCCCGTTGAACAGCGCCTCGTCGTCGCGAATCTGGACATCGCCGAAGGCGTCGTGAAGCAGGTCCCAGGTCTGGCGGGTGCGCAACGCTGGCGAGACCAGCGCCAGGTCGGGCCGCAGGCGCCGGGCGGCGAGCGCCTGGCCCATCGCCGCGGCATCCGTCCGGCCGCGGGCCGACAGGGCGCGGTCCCTGTCGCGGCCCGAGCCGGCGGCCCGTTCGGCCTCGGCGTGCCGCATCAGGATCAGTCTCTGCATGTCCGCCCTTTACGGCTTGCCGCCGCGCCTGCAAAGCGTCCGCCAGCGCAAAACCGGGGCGATCGTCAGTCGGGAAGGCGGTGGTCGCGAGACGCGGGCTGGGGTTGCAGGGCCGGCGCCAGAACGGGAGCCGTGGCGACCGCGCCGCCCGGGTGAACCCGGGCGTAGGCCTGCCGCGTGGCTTCCAGCAGAATCACGCCCGCGGCGCCCGGCATGATGCGGCGGCCCACCTGTTCGAAGCCGTCGGCGAACGGCAGCAGCAGGTTCCACGGCGGCACATACAGGGTCTGGGACCAGGCCGTCGGCTCCAGCCCGGCCTCGCGGACCAGCCGCTCGAGCTGGCGGCGGGTGAACGGCCGTCCGTAGCCGAACGGGGTGGTCTCGACCCGGGACCACAGCCCGCCCCGGGCCGCGGCGACCAGGATGATCCGCCCCGCCGGCGTCAGCGCCCGCACGGCCTCCAGCAGCAGGTCGGCGGCGTCCTCCGCCTCCTCCAGCGCGTGGACCAGCAGGATGCGGTCGAAGCTCCCCGCCGCGAACGGCAGGCGGCGGTCGTCGACCAGCACGGTGCGGTTGCGGCCGACCGACGGCCAAAGCTCGACGCCCTGTCCGCCCGGCATGGCGGCCACGACCCGGCGCGCCCCGACGAAGGCGTCCAGCCACGGCGTGGCGTAGCCCAGTCCCAGCACGTCGCAACCGGCCGCCTCGCCCCAGGCGTCGTCCAGACGCCGCGCCAGCAGGCGCCGCGCCAGCGCGCCCGCCGGTTCGCCGTAGAAGATCCGAAGCTCCTCGATGCTGCGCCGCATCCGCTCACCATAGGCCGTGGAAGAGGCCGCTGCTAGAATGCGGCATGACCCTCGACGTTCGCCTGTTCCCCTGCCTTTCCGACAACTACGGCTTCCTGGCGCGGGACGCCGCCAGCGGCCGGGTGGCCGCGGTCGACACGCCCGACGCCGACGCCATCCTCGCGGCGCTGGAGCAGTCGGGCTGGGGACGGCTGGACCTGATCCTGAACACCCACTGGCACCCGGACCATACCCAGGGCAATGCGGCGCTGAAGGCGGCGACGGGCTGCGAGATCATCGGACCGGAGGAGGTGCGCCGGGCCGCCCCGCTGGACCGGGTGGTGCGCGGCGGCGACATCGTCAGTCTCGGCGAAACGACGCTGGAGGTGACCGACACGCCCGGCCACACCCTCGGCCACATCGTCTATCGGGACGCCGCCGGCGATCAGGCCTTCGTCGGCGACACCCTGTTCGCCCTCGGCTGCGGCCGTCTGTTCGAGGGCACGCCGGAACAGATGTGGGACAGCCTGCGAAAGCTCTCCGCCTGGCCCGACCAGACCACCGTCTGGTGCGCCCACGAATATACGGCCGCCAACGCCCGTTTCGCCCTCAGTCTCGATGATCGGCCGGAGATGGCCGCCCGGGCCGCGGCCATCATGGCCGCGCGCGAGCGGGGCGAGCCGACGGTGCCGACCACGATCGGGGCGGAGAGGGCCTTCAATCCGTTCCTGCGCGCCGCCGACGCCGCCGACTTCGCGGCCCGCCGGGCGGCCAAGGACGGCTTCGCGGGCTAGCGCTAGCCGCGGGGCAGGATGGCGCGGATCACCCGGGCCGACGACGGCCGGCCGGCCATGCCCTCGTCCGGATCGACGGTGACGGTCAGAACGCCGCGCGAATAGGTGACGCCCGCGCGTGAGCCCTCCACGATCGATATGCGGCGAAGCTCGGCGACGTACTGCCGGGCGGTGGGCGAACGGGCGACCCGGATGACGGCCTCGGTGGTGACGACCAGGGCCTCGACGCACAGGGCTTCGGACTGGTCGCCGTCCAGATTGACCTGGACCAGGTGGCCGACGACCTGGCTGACCATGGCGCTGCGCTGGGCCATCAGGCGGAACAGCAGCATCGGGCCCAGCGTCGGCGGGGTCAGGCTCTGGCCCGCGCCGGTGAAGGAGGCGGGCGAGCCCCCCGGCGAGCGCGGCGTATAGACCGTCATGCCGCCGCTGGGCGTGACCCGCAGCACCTGGTCGCCGGCGTCGTTGCGGTAGATGACGTCGCCGCGCGGCGCGGCGGTGGGCCTCAGCACCCAGGTCTCGTCGCGACGGTCGAAGCGGAGCAGCGGATGCCGCCCGGAACGGTCGAGGATGAAGCCCTCGCCGGACTCGGCCACATACCGGCCCACGGGGGGCAGGGCGGGCGAGGAGGCGCGCCGGTCCCGCAGGCTCCGGCTCTGTTCGGCCTGGGCGTTGCCGCGGTTCTGGGCGGCCGCTTCGGAGTGCGCGAGAAGCGGCGACAGCACCGCCGCCGCGAGGGCGATCGCCATCGCGGTCAAAAGCGGCCGTCCCGCCGTCCTGACCCTCGCCGTCAACTCCATGGCGACTTTCGTGGAATCGCCGCGCGGCGGATTTTGGGCGGCGAAGCCCTAGCCGACGAGATACTGACCGCCGTTCAGCGACAGGGTGCAGCCTGTGACATATCCGGCACGTTCACCGGCCAGCCACGACACCATGTCGGCGATTTCTTCGCCTTTTCCGAGCCTTCCCACCGGGATCTGGGCGATGATCCCGGCCAGCACCTTCTCGTCCATGGCCCCGACCATCTCGGTGTCGATATAGCCGGGCGCGATACAATTCACCGTGACCCCCTTGCGGGCGTTCTCCAGCGCCAGCGCCTTGGTGAAGCCGATCATCCCCGCCTTGGCCGCCGAGTAGTTGGTCTGGCCGATCTGGCCCTTTTGCCCGTTGATCGAACTGATGTTGACGATCCGCCCGAAGCCGCGATCGCGCATGCCGTTGATCACCTGGCGCGTCATGTTGAAGACGCTGTCCATGTTGACCCGGATCACGTCCGACCACTGCTCGGCGCTCATCTTGTGGAAGAAGCCGTCGCGGGTGATGCCGGCGTTGTTGATAAGGATGTCGATCGGCCCCAGCTGCGCCTCGACCTCGGCCACCGCTCGCTGGCAGTCCTCGAACGAGCCGACGTTGCCCTTCACGACCATGACGCCGAGCGCCTTCGCCGTCGCCTCGGCCGCCTCGACATTGCCGGAATAGCCGGCGGCGACGGCCATGCCGTCCTCCTTCAGCCGCTGCACGATCGCCTTGCCGATGCCGCGGGTGCCGCCCGTGACCAGAGCCACTCGTGCCATGTCCGTTTCCCTGTCCTGCATGGCCCGCTCTGACGGAAGGCCTTCATGCACAGATGTAGCGGCGGGAGGGTCGAGGGTCGAGGGGCGAGGGTCGAAGCAAGGGGCGACCCGCTCCGGGCTGCACCTTTCTCCCTCGCCCCTCGATCCTAAAGCCGCGCCATGTCGATGACGAACCGGTACCGCACATCCGACCGCTCCATCCGCCCATAGGCCTCGTTGATCTGGTCCGGCGCGATCACCTCGATGTCGCAGGCGAGGCCGTGCTCGGCGCAGAAGTCCAGCATCTCCTGCGTCTCGCGGATGCCGCCGATCAGCGACCCGGCGATGCGCCGCCGCCGCCACAGCAGCGGCATGGCATAGACCGACAGGCCTTCGGTGGTCAGGCCCAGCATGACCATGGTCCCGTCCCGCGCCAGCAGGTTCACATGGCTGGCGATCTCGTGGGTGGCCGAGACGGTGTTGATGATCAGGTCGAATTTTTCCGCCGCGGCCTTCATCGCCGCCTTGTCCGAATTGATCAGGAAATGCCTCGCGCCCATCCGTTCGGCGTCGGCCTTCTTGCGGTCCGAGGTCGACAGCACCGTCACCTCGGCGCCCATCGCCGCCGCCAGCTTGACGGCCATATGGCCCAGGCCGCCCAGACCAATCACCGCCACCTTCGAGCCCGGCCCCACGCCCCACTGCTTCAGCGGGCTCCAGGTGGTGACGCCCGCGCACAGCAGCGGCGCGGCGGCGTCCAGCGGAAGGCTGTCGGGGATGCGCAGCACATAGTTCTGATCGACCGTGATCCGGTCGGAATAGCCGCCCTGGGTCATCGTCTGCCCGACCTCGGCGCCCTTCGGATCGGCCGAGCCGTAGGTCTGGGTCATGCCGGGCGCGCAATACTGCTCCTCGCCCTCGAGGCAGGCCGGGCAGGTCCGGCAGCTGTCGACCATGCAGCCGACCCCCACCCGGTCGCCGACCCTGAACCGGCTGACGTTGCCGCCCACCGCCGTCACCACGCCGGCGATCTCGTGCCCCGGCACGATCGGATAGCGGCTCCCGCCGAGGTCGTTCCTGGCCACGTGCAGATCCGAATGGCAGACGCCGCAGAATCTGATCTCGATGGCGACGTCGTCCGGGCCCGGATCGCGGCGCTCGAAGCGGTAGGGCGACAGCGGCGCGTCGGCGGCGGTGGCGGCGAAGGCGCGGGTGGCGATGGGCATGAGCAGGCCTCGGGCGTGGGTAAGGGGAGGGGGTGAGCATGGCTGAACCCGCAGGATCACCAGCCGTTGCGGCCGTCGACCCGACGCACGGGCACGGCCTCCAGGTCGAAGTCGTCGAAAAGGCGCGCGTTGAGCGTGATCCGCGCCGGCCGGGCCTCGCCCCCATCCGTCGTCCACGCGTCGGACTCGGCGAAGACCGCGCAGCCGCAGGTCACGCAGTGGTGGAAGGTCATCATCCGGTCGCCCCACTGGTAGCTGGCGAGCGTTTCCCGGCTCAGGCTGAACTCCACCTCCCCGGGCGCATAGTAGGCGGCCACCGTCCCTCGCTTGCTGCAGGTCGAGCAGTTGCAGTGGGTCACCTCTGCCGGCGGCGGAGCGGCGAACCGCTGCGCCCCGCAATGGCAACTGCCCTGAACCGGTGCGGTCATCGCCCCAGTTTGTCGATCAGCGCCATCGCCGCGGCCGGGTTCCGCACCTTGGCCCCGGCGATGAAGTAGGCGAACACGTCGCCGCGTCTCGCCCAGGTCCGCGCCCGATCCGCGATGGCGTCCAGTTCGGCCGAGGTCATGCCGGTCGGCTCGTCCTCGCGGCTCGACATCAGCCGCGCATAGGTGAAGTCGGCCGTCGGCTGATCGATGCGCGGCCACTCCGGCGCCTCCTCGTCCTCGCCATAGACGATGGCGACGCCGTATTTCGCCGCCAGATCAAAGAACTGCGGCGTGTCGAAACTGGCGTTGCGCACCTCCAGCGCATGCCGCAGCCGCACCCCGTCCTTCTCCTTCGGCAGCAGCTTCAGAAAGCCCTCGAAATCCTCCGGGTCGAACTTCTTGGTGGCCATGAACTGCCAGTTGATCGGCCCCAGCTTGTCGCCCAGCGCCGTCAGCCCCTGGTCGAGGAACCGCCCCATCGACTCGCCCATCTCCGACAGCACCTTGCGGTTGGTGCAGTAGCGGCTGGCCTTGACCGAAAAGACGAACCCCTGGGGCGTCTCGTCGCGCCATTTCATCCAGCTGTCCGGCTTGAAGGTCGAGTAATAGGTCCCGTTGATCTCGATGCTGGTCAGCGCCCGCGAGGCGAACTCCAGCTCCTTCTTCTGGCTCAGGTTCTCCGGATAGAAGACGCCCCGCCACGGCTCATAGGTCCAGCCGCCGACGCCGACTCGAATGGTTCCGGTCATGGAGCGCTCCGTCAGGGCTGGACGAACTGCAGGGTGTCGACCGAGTGGCGGGTGGCGGCGTCGAGCCCGCCGACGCCCTCCGTCGTGATCACGACCGAGCGGCGGCCGTCGCTGAGAACGCCCCAGTAGCATTCGCCGGCGGCGGCGTGGAAACCGTTCTCGTCACTGATCCCGCAGGTGATCACCGCCTGCATGCGCTCGAGTCCCTGGCTGCGGGACCGCGCGACCGCTTGCGGTTCGAAGCGGCCGTAGGTCGTGAACCAGCCGCCGTCCCGCGCCTCGAACCCCGCTTCGGATTGCGCCACCGCCTCCAGCGGCCCGTCAAAGCGCTGGAACATCATCAGCGGCCGGTCGGGCTGTCCTCCAAGCCGGCCATGGAGGGAGACGCAGCGCTCGAATCCCTCCGGGCAGGCGCGCACCTCGCGGTTGGCCAGATATTCGAACGTCAGCCCCAGCGCCGGATTGCGGTAGACCGACCACCCCGCCCGCGGAGAGGCCCGCACCACGCGAATGCGCGCACGGTAGGCCGCGGCGACGCAGGCGCTGTCCGGGCAGGCGTTGCGGGTGCGCAGCCAGGCCCGTTGCGACCGCATCAGCGCGGCCGGATCCGCGGCCATGTCGATGGTATCGCTCCACGCCTCGTTCATCTCGTAGTCCAGCGCGCCCAGCGCGTCGTCGGTGCAGATCATCACCTCCACCCGCTCGAACGCCGCCTCGCAGTCGAAGCTCTGGGCCCGGGCTGGCCCCGTGGCGGCGAGGCCGGCGAGACTCACCGCCAGCGGCAGCGCCAGGCGGAGCAGGATCGGCGTCAGGGTCATGAAGCGCATTGAGGTCTCCGGCGGCAGGCGATCGCCACCATCCGCCGGTGACGCTTGCCGATCAAGCCGCCCCGACCAGCATCCGGTAGGCCGCGGTCGCCTGCGCCCGCGCCGTCTCGTCGTCCAGCAGCCGGCGCGAATGGCCGTAGGCCAGGACGATGCCCTTGAACTGGAACACCAGCACCTCCAGCGTGGCGTCGTCGGCGTTCGGATTCAGCGTCCGGAACTCGCGCTTCAGCACCTTCGCCCAGCGCACCTGGCTGGCCTTCAGCGTGTCGCGCAGCGGACCCGGCTGGTCGTCCAGCTCCATGGCCGCCGCCTTCAGCGGACAGCCTCCGGGCCGGTCCTCGCCGTCGATCCAGTCCAACTCGCCCTGGAAGATGCGGTCCAGCCGCTCCCGCCCGGCGGGCAGGGGCTCGGCCGGGCGCCACACCGCCTCGGTGAAGCGCTCGATCATCGCATCGACCACCTCGGCCTGCAGCGCCTCCTTGGACTGGAAATGCTTCAGCACCGCGCTCTTCGACACCCCCGCCGCGCCGGCCACGTCCTGCAGGCTGACGGCGGCGAGGCCGCGCACGGTGACCTGCGTCATCGCCTCGTCGATCAGCCGGGCGTGGGTGGCGGCGCCTTTGGGCGGCATGGGGCTTCTCCGGAACAAAAGTGATCATGCGGTCACTTTTGTATTGACTCAAAGTGACCGAGTGGTCACTCATATGTGCACGGTCGGTCACTTTCGCACGAACCGCCCGCAATGAACAGCCCCAGATGAGCCAGGAGGCTCCCATGCTTCTCATGACCCTGATGACCGCGGCCCTCGCCGTCGCCCAGCCCGCGCCGATGCTCGACGCCGCCGCTGTCCTTGCGGCCCCGGGCGAGGCGCGTCGCGTCGTTCTTGACGGCCGTTCCTGGGCCTGTGGCCCCGACGGCGTCTGCGTCGCCCGCGGCTCCGGCGCGTCCCAGCCGGTGTTGCGCGAGTGCCGCCGCTTCGTCGCCCGCTTCGGCGCCGTCACCCGGTACGAGCGGGGCGGCGTGGCCCTGACCGGGGCCGAACTGGCCCGCTGCAACGCGGCCGCCGGCTGACGTCGGACGTCAGGTTCCGATCACGGCCTCGATGCCGGCCAGCAGGCTGGCCGCCGTGATCGGCTTGGCGAGGTGGCTGTCGGCTCCGGCGGCGAGGGAGTCGTCGCGGTGTTCGGCCATGGCGTTGGCGCTCAGCATGACCACCGGCGTGCGGGGTCGTTCCGGCGTCGCCGTTTCGTGGGCCCGGATGGCGCGTGTGGCGCTCAGCCCGTCCATGACCGGCATCTGCATGTCCATCAGGACAACGTCGAAGACCCCGGACTCGAAGGCCGCCACGGCCTGGGCTCCGTCGCCGGCGACCACCACCACCGCGCCCTGGCTGGCGAGGATCAGCTGGACGACGCGCTGGTTGGTCGGGTGGTCCTCGGCCAGCAGCACGCGCAGGGCCCGTCCCGCCTCCGGCGAGGCCAGCACCGCCTCCTCGGGTTTTCTGGCGTCATACTCGGCCAGGCTCACGGCCCGCCGCAGCGGCAGGACGAAGCGGAACCGGCTGCCCGCGCCCGGCGTGGAGCGGGCCTCGATATGCCCGTCCATCATCTCGACCAGCGACCGGCAGATGGACAGGCCCAGCCCGGTGCCTCCGAAGCGGCGGGTGATGGTGCTGTCGGCCTGGTTGAAGCGGTCGAACAGCCGCGCGGCGTGGGCCGAGCCGAAACCGACCCCGGTGTCCTCGACCGTGAGCGCAAGGTGATGCGCGTCGCCCCGGCCTTCCGGATCGTCCGACCAGACCTCGACAGAGACCGAGACCGACCCCTCGGCGGTGAATTTGACCGCGTTGGACAGCAGGTTGCCCAGCACCTGCCGGATGCGCGTGCTGTCGCCCAGGAAGACGCCCCGTGCTTCCGGCGAGCGCCGCACATGGAACGTCAGCCCCTTGTCTTCGGCCCGGGCCCGCATCACCGCCAGCGGCTCCAGCGCCTCCTCCAGATCGAACGGACGGCACTCGAGGTCCAGCTGCCCGGCCTCGATCTTGGAGACGTCGAGAATGTCCGACACCAGCCGCTCCAGGGTGACTCCGGAGCTGCGGATCAGACCGACCATTTCGGTCTGGTCGTCGGACAGCGGCGTCCGGGAAAGGGCGTCGACGATACCGATCACCCCGTTCAGCGGGGTGCGGATTTCATGGCTCATATTGGCCAGGAAGTCGGACTTGGCCTGGTTGGCCGCCTCCGCCGCGGCCTTGGCGTCGCGCAGCGCCTGTTCCGCCGCCATCCGGTCGGTGACGTCCCGGGCCACGCCGTAGATGCGGTCGCCGAATCGCTGCGCCCGCCATTCGAGCGTCCGGTAGTGCCCGTCCTTGTGGCGATAGCGATTGATCTGACCGACGACCGGGTCGTCGGCCTGGCGGTTCTCCACCTCCAGCACCCCGTTCTGCGTCGCCGGCAGGTCCTCGGGATGCACCAGGCGCAGCAGGATGGTCCCCTGCAGCTCCTCGGGGGAATAGCCCAGAGCCGGCTGCCACGACTGGCTGACGCGGACGATCCGGCCATCCAGATCGCGGATGACCAGCAGGTCTAGCGAAACATCGAAGAAGCGGGCGAGTTCGGCGTCATCGCCGTCGACCTGCGCGCCGCCGGCGTCGTCGAACAGGGCGGCCGGCGCGCTGCAACTCATGCTGGTGACCGCCTCCCGCCCCTGAGAGCTCAGCCATACCCCGTTCCGGTTAAGACCGCATTGCGTTTCAGTAGGCGAAGTCCCGATATATTCGGGCCACGTCGCCATCCCAGTCGCCGTGATACAACTCCAGCAGCCGGTCGGCCGGGGTGATCCCGCTGTCGGCGATGTCCTCCAGCTCCGACAGATAGCCGCGCTCGTCGACCATGCCGCCCGAGAAACGGGCCCGGTTCTTCAGCCCGTGCCTGGCGATGTCGATCAGGTCGACCGCCACGTCGCGCACCGATCGTCCCGCCACCTCGGCCTTCAGACCCAGACGGGTGACGTCCCGGCGCAACCGCTCGTGGTCCGCAATGTCCCAGTCCTTGACCAGGTCCCAGGCCGCCGCCAGCGACGGCGCGTCGTACAGAATGCCGGCCCACAGCGCGGGCAGGGCGCAGATGCGGCTCCACGGACCGCCGTCGGCCCCGCGCATCTCCAGATACGACTTCAGCCGCACCTCGGGAAACAGCGTGGTCAGGTGGTCGGCCCAGTCCTTGGCGTTGGCCCGCTCGCCGGGCAGGGCGTCCAGCCGGCCCTCCATGAAGGCGCGGAACGACTGGCCCGACAGGTCGACATACCGCCCGTCGCGCTTGGCGAAATACATCGGCACGTCCAGCGCATAGTCGGCATAGGCCTCGAAGCCGAAGCCGTCGCGAAACACGAAATCCAGCATGCCGGTTCGGTCCGGATCGGTGTCGGTCCAGACATTGGCGCGGGCCGAGAGGAAGCCGTTCGGCCGCCCTTCCGTGAACGGCGAACAGGCGAACAGGGCGGTGGCGATGGGCTGCAGCGCCAGCGAGGTGCGGAACTTGGCCACCATGTCCGCCTCGCCGTCGAAGTCGAGGTTGGCCTGGATGGTGCAGGTCCTCAGCATCATGTCGAGGCCCAGCGAGCCGCGCTTGGGCATATAGGCCCGCATGATGTCGTAGCGGCCCTTGGGCATGACCGGCACGTCCTCCCGCCGCCACAGCGGATCGAACCCGGCCCCGAGGAAGCCGAGGTTCAGCTGGTCGGCGACCTGCTTGACCTCCATCAGGTGCTGGCCGGTCTCGTTGCAGATCTCGTGCACGTCCAGCAGCGGCGCGCCCGACAGTTCGAACTGCCCGCCCGGCTCCAGCGAGATCGAGGCGGTGAAGCCCTCGGCGTTCTCCCGCTCGAGGGCGATGACGTGGTCGCCCTCGTACACCTGCCGCCAGCCGAACCGGGTCAGCCCCTCCAGCATCGCCTTGATGCCGTTCGGCCCGTCGTACTCCGGTCGGCGCAGGGTGGACCTGTCGAAGCCGAATTTCTCGTGCTCGGCGCCGATGCGCCATTCGGACTTGGGCTTGGACCCCTTCGACATGGCGCCGATCAGGTCTTCGCGGGTCAGCGGTTCGGCGTCAGCCATGCGGTGGTTCAATGCCCCTGTGTCGCCGCTAGATGGGCGGGCCGACGGCCCCGCTCAAGCCCCATTCTGCTCCGCTATCGATAAGCGCGCCTTGGGCCTATCGTTCCCAGTCGCCGACCGCGGCCTGCCACAGCGTCAGCGCCGCCGTCGCCGCGGTGTCCGCCCGCAACACCCGCGGCCCCAGCGACACCGCCGTGGTGAAGGGCAGGGCCCTCAGCCGTTCCCGTTCCTCCGGCGCGAACCCGCCTTCCGGCCCGATCAGGATGGCCCAGGGTCCTCCCCCCGCCTCGGCCAGCGCCGTCATCGCCGGTTCGCCGCCCGTCTCGTCGCAGAACATCAGCCGCCGCCCGGAGTCCGCGCCTGCGTCCCAGCCGTCCAGCAGCGCCTCCAGCTTCACCGGCAGGTCGATCGCCGGCACGTCCAGCCGCCCGGTCTGCTCGGCGCTTTCGACTGCGATGGCCTCCAGCCGGTCCATCCGCACCCGGTCGCCCTGCGTCCGCCGCGTCGTCACCAGCCCGATCCGCGCCGCCCCGAGCTCCGTGGCCTTCTCCACCGCGAACTCCAGCGCCGCCTTCTTCACCACCGCGATCAGCAGATGCACGTCCGGCCCGGCGTCCTGCGCCCGGACCTGCTCCTCCGCCTTCAGCACCACGCCCTTCTTGAGCACCTCAGCGATGGTGCAGCGCCACTCGCCATCCGCGCCGTTGAACACCAGCAGGGCATCCCCCGCCTTCAGCCGCATCACCTGCGTCAGATAGCGCGACTGGTCGAGCGTCGGCAGGACCGCCGCGCCGGCGGACAGGGGCTGGGGAACGTGCAGGCGGATCATGACCGCCTGTGTGGGCTCAGAGCGTCCGCGCGATCAAGAGCTTCATGATCTCGTTGGTGCCGCCGTAGATGCGCTGCACCCGCGCATCCTTGTACAGCTGGGCGATCGGATATTCGTTCATATAGCCGTAGCCGCCGTGCAGCTGCAGCATCTCGTCGATGACCTCGCCCTGGATGTCGGTGACCCAGTATTTGGCCATCGAGGCCGTTGCCGCGTCCAGCCTGCCCTGCAGATGCAGCCCCAGGCAGTGATCGACGAACACCTTGGCCACGGTCAGCTTGGTCTTCACCTCGGCCAGCTTGAACTGGGTGTTCTGGAAGTCGATCACCCGCTTGCCGAACGCCTTGCGCTCCTTGACGTAGGCCAGCGTCTCCTGCAGCCCGCGCTCCGCCGCCGCCACGCCCTGGATGGCGATGTTCAGCCGCTCCTGCGGCAGCTGCTGCATCAGCTGGATGAAGCCCTGGCCCTCGCCGCCGCCGATGATGTTCTCGCCGGGGACCTTCACGTCGTTGAAGAACAGCTCGGAGGTGTCGTTCCCCTCCATGCCGATCTTGTGCAGGTTCCGCCCCCGCTCGAAGCCCTCCGCCCCGTCGGTTTCGACCACGATCAGCGAGGTGCCCTTGGCCCCCTCGGACGGATCCGTCTTGGCCACGACGATGACGAAGTTCGCCAGCTGTCCGTTGGTGATGAAGGTCTTGGACCCGTTCACCACATACCCATTGCCCTGTTTGATGGCGGTAGTCTTGACCCCCTGTAGGTCGCTCCCGGCCCCCGGCTCGGTCATGGCGATGGCCCCGACCAGCTCGCCCGAGGCCAGCCGCGGCAGCCAGCGCGCCTTCTGCTCTTCCGTGCCGTAGTGCCAGATGTACGGGGCGACGATGGCGTTGTGCAGGCTGATGCCGAAATGGTCCGCGCCCTTCCAGCCCAGCTGGCGCATCAGCACCACCTCGTGCCGGTAATCGCCGCCGATCCCGCCGTACTCCTCCGGCATCGACAGCCCCAGCAGCCCCGCCTCGCCCGCTTGGGTCCACAGCTCGCGCGGCGCCGACGAATTGGCGATCCACGACTGCACCGCTTCCGGGGACGCATGCTCGTCGATCCATTTGCCGACGGAGTCGGAGAAGAGGATGATCTCCTCCTCCTGCATGAAGTCGGGCTCGGGGACGTTGAGGACGTTCATGGGCTCACTCGAATATCTCCCTCCCCGTCCCGGGGAGGGGGGCCGCGAAGCGGCCGGGTGGGGGCGGCTGGGCGAGACAGGCGCGGCGTCGCCGAGCCGTTCCCACCTGGTCGTCGCTGACGCGCCGACCACCCTCCCCGAACGGGGAGGGAGAACTCAGCGCAGTGTCAGAACGCCTCGGCCGGCAGCGCCATCAGCACCTCCGCGCCGGTCTTCAGCTTGGCCAGATGCGCCCCCGCGTCGGGCAGGATGCGCTCCACGAAATACCGGCCGGTTGCCAGCTTGTGGGCGTAGAAAGGATCGCTCGATCCCCCGTCCACCGCCTTCTGCGCCGCCAGCGCCATCTGGGCCCAGACGTAGGCCAGCGCCGTCAGGCCGAAGATGTTCAGGTAATCGGTCGAGGCCGCGCCCGCGTTGTCCGGGTTCTGCATGCCGTTCTGCATCAGCCACATGGTGGCCTCCTGCAGCTTCTTCTTGGCGTCGGTCAGGCCATCGATGAACGGCTTCACCGAGTCGTTGGCGCCGTGTTCGGCGGTGAAGGCGTCGATCTCGGCGAACCAGGTCATGATCGCCCGCCCGCCGTTGGCCGGCAGCTTGCGCCCGACCAGATCCAGCGCCTGGATGCCGTTGGCGCCCTCGTAGATCATGGTGATCCGCGCATCGCGCAGATACTGGCTGGCCGGGAAATGCTCGGTGTAGCCGCTGCCGCCGTGCACCTGCATGGCCAGCGAGGCGGCGTGGAAGCCCTTGTCAGTCAGATAGGCTTTCAGCACCGGCGTGATCAGGCCCATGTAGTCGCGGGCCTTGGTCGCCACCGCCTCGTCTTCCGACCGCTGCAGGTCGGCCTGCAGCGCGGTCCACAGGATGAAGGCCTGGCCGCCTTCGACGAAGGCCCTGGCCTCCATCAGCATGCGGCGCACGTCGGGGTGGACGATGATCGGATCGGCCGGGCCGTCCGGGTTCTTCGGCCCGGTCAGCGAGCGGCCCTGCAGCCGGTCCTTGGCGAACTCCGCCGCCGCCTGATAGGCCGCGGTGCCGATCGACAGACCCTGCAGGCCTGTGCCGAGCCGGGCCTCGTTCATCATGACGAACATCGCCGCCATGCCCTTGTTCTCCTGGCCCACCAGCCAGCCCCTGGCCCCGTCATAGGCCATGACGCAGGTGGCGTTGCCATGGATGCCCATCTTGTGCTCGAGCCCGGCGCAGCCGACGCCTTCGTTGCGCTCGCCCACGCCGCCGTCTTCGGTGACGAAGAATTTCGGCACGACGAACAGGCTGATGCCCTTGATCCCCGCCGGCGCCCCCTCGATCCGGGCCAGCACCAGATGGATGATGTTGTCGGTGAAGTCGTGCTCGCCCGAGCTGATCCAGATCTTCTGGCCGGTGATCGAATAGCTGCCGTCGCCGTTCGGAACCGCCTTGGTGCGGATCATGCCCAGATCGGTGCCGCACTGCGGCTCGGTCAGGTTCATCGTCCCGCCCCACTCGCCGGTGGCCAGCTTGGGCAGATAGGTCTTCTTCTGCTCGTCGGAGCCGTTGGCGTGCAGCGCCTCGTAGCAGCCGTGCGTCAGGCCCGGGTACATCGAAAAGGCGGCCGAGGCGGCGGCGGTCATCTGGCCGAAGGCCATGCCGACGATCGAAGGCATGCCCTGGCCGCCGTATTCCGGATCGGAGCTCAGGCCGGGCCAGCCCGCGGCGACCATCTGCTGATAGGCCTCCTTCCAGCCGGTCGGGCCGGTGACCTTGCCGTTCTCCCATTTGCAGCCTTCCAGATCGCCGACCCGGTTCAGCGGGGCGATGACCTCCTCGGCGAATTTGGCGCCTTCCTCGAGGATCTGGCCGACCAGTTCGGACGACACGTCGGCGAACCCGGGCTGGTTGGAATAGCGGTCGATCTCCAGCACCTCGTTCAGGACGAACGTCAGGTCGCGGACAGGCGCCTTGTAGGCCATGGAGTTACGCTCTCGCTTTGAAGGGCTGGACGGTGTGGTCCGGGTTGAGGCGCGACTTCAGCAGGTTCGCGTATTCCTCGGCCCCGGGCAGCAGGTCGGGCCGGTGCTCGGCCAGCTTGCGCTCCATCACGGCGCAGGCTTCCTCGGCGGTCTCGATGGCGGCGTCGAGGTCTTCGCGCTGCTGCTTCAGCGCGGCGATCTGGGCCCGGTGGCGGCGCAGGGCGACGGCCATCTGGTGGGCGTTGTGGTTGTCGTGGTCGTAGAGATCCAGCATCTCCTGGATCTCCTGCAGCGAGAAGCCGATGCGGCGTCCCCGCAGGATCAGCTTCAGCCGCGCCCGGTCGCGCGCGTCATAGACCCGCGTCTGACCCTTGCGGGCGGGCGTCAGCAGCCCCTTGTCCTCGTAGAACCTCAGCGCCCGCGCCGTCGCCCCGAACTCGCGGCACAGCTGGCGGATCGAATAGGTGCGATGATCGTCGGCGGTCGCCATGCCCGCCAGATAAGCCGATCTTTACGTGCACGTAAAGGGAAGGATTGGGCTTCGCGCTCAGGAAGTCACGGCGGGCCTCAGGACGCAGAGAATCCCGGTCCAGATCATCCAGACGGTGAGGATGAGGAAGCCGGCCACGCCGGAAAGCCCGAGAAGGCCCGGATCGAAGCCGATAACAGTGGCGAGCCCCTCGGCGAGGCCAAGCAGCAGGACGGCGCCGCCAATCAGGCCGAGGCCGCCGACCAGGCCGCCGAATCGTGGATGCCTGAGTTGTTCGAACCCGACGCCGATCAACCAGAAGGCCGTCAACGACTGGCCGATCGCCTCTCCGATCCCGACACCGGCGAACTGATGCAGGGTGGTGAAGGTCGTCTCGATCGACGCACGGACGGCCGGATCGGCGGCGGCCTCCCATTGGGCGGCGAGGCCGGGCACGGCATAGACCCATCGGCACAGTCCGATCGCCTGGGTGACCCCGGCGGCGACGCCGATCGAGGCGATGGCCGAGGACGCCCCGCCGCTGCGCCGGGTGACGGCGCTGACGGCGACCGCCATGGGCGCCAACAACAAGGCGGCGAGGGCGAAGGCGGCCCAGGTCAGGATGAGCGAGGGCCCGCCAGCGGCGAAGGCCTCGAGAACCAGCCCCGGCGGGCTGCGCAGGATCGCCGGGTAGTCGAACGTGGATGCAAGCCACGCATAGGGAAGATTGAACCCTATCGCGAACAGGATCAGCGCGATTCCGATGCGCCGCGTCGTGCTCGACCCGTTCGACTGATCCATGCCGCCCCCTCAAGAGGATAGCGTGGACCATAACGTTGATCGGCGAAACACTTCCTTTTCTCGGACAGCGCGAACGGGCCTCAATTGCGGCCGGCGCGTCAGCGCACTTCCCGCGCCCGATACCACAGCACCGGGGCCGTGATCCCGATCAGCACCAGGTTGGTCAGCGCCAGGCCGGCCTCGAGCCCGAGCGCGTGCAACGCCAGCATGATCGTCTCCAGCGCCAGCAGGCCGGCGGCGGCGGTGACCAGCAGCGGGCGGCCGTGCTTCCACGACACCAGCGGCGCCAGCACCAGCACGGCGAGGATGATCTCGGCGACGCCGAGGCCGCGCACCATGTTCTCGGGCGCCAGGGCCGGCCATTTCATCAGGTCGATCAGATTGGCCATCGGCTCGGTCAGCTTGGCGTAGCCGGCGGCGATGAAGAACATCGCCAGCCAGCCCTGCAGCGTCCAGAGCGTCAGGTTGCGGTAGCTCGCCGCGAGGCGCGAGCGGGCGGGGGAGAGAGTCTGAGAAGTCATTTTATGGGACGCCCGGGGAGAGGCGCTCTTTTGATTGGCAACAGTGGCGATGTCGGATCGCACAAGCCTGTCCGCAAGGGCGCGAAGCGAGACCGTAACCATCCGTGACCGCTTTCTGCGAGAGCCCCACGGCCAAAGCGTGGCCGTATTCATAAATCTCTGTAATGCGGCGCCGGTTTCAGGCGTCTTAAGAGGCGGCAGGAACAGGCAGCAGGCAGCAGGCGGCAGGCAGCAGGCAACAGGGACGGAATTGGCCCGGCAGGCATCCCACTGCCGACGCTGTGCGATGCAGGCAAGGTCCGGCATCCTGCTGCCTGCTGCCTGCTGCCTCCTGCCTAACCCCTCGCTTCCCCCGCCGCCCGCACCCGCGCCACCTTCGCCTCGAACGGCCCCCAGTCGTCGCTCGCATCGATGGCCGCCCAGATCGCCTCGACCTCGTCGATCAGCATTTCCTCCGGATCCGATGCGGCGAACATCGGGTGCTCCAGCCGCTCGGGCCGATCGGGCTCATGCTCGAACAGGGCGAAGCGGAAGGCGTCGAAGGCCTCGCCCTGGTACAGCTTGCCCCGCGGCCCGCCGAGCGCCCGCGCCGAGGAGGCGAAGCCGCCGAACCAGTCGAAGAACAGCGGCTCCCAGCGCAGCGCCTCGCCGCCCTCGCGCAGCAGGGCCAGCGTCGTGTCCAGCAGCCTCTGGTCCGCCGCCTCGCCGAGGGATTGCACCCCCAGCCGCGCCAGGAAGGCGGCGCGCAGCTCGCGGATATAGGCCGGGCCGAACCCGTTCAGCGCCTCGGTCAGCGGCTCCGCGTCCGCCACCGTCTTCAGCGCCCCGCCCAGCTGGGCCAGGGCCCAGAACACCGCCTCGGGCTGCCGCGCGAAGGCGTACAGGCCGAACTGGTCGAAATAGGCCGCCGTGAAGCCCGGCTCGTAATGCGGCAGGAATCGCCACGGCCCGTAGTCGAAGCTCTCGCCGGTGACGTTCAGATTGTCGGTGTTCAGCACCCCGTGCACGAAGCCGGCGGCGATCCACCGCGCCGCCAGCCGCGCCGAGGCCTCGACCACGGCGCGCAGGAATCCGGGCGTGTCCCCCGCCGCGACGGCCGGGTGGTAGAGCGCCCGGGCGTGCTCGACCAGGGCCTCGATCATGTCCGGTCGCCCGATATAGGCCGCCCGCTGGAAGGTGCCGAAGCGGATGTGGCTGTGCGACAGCCGCACCAGCACGGCCGAGCGGGTCGGCGACGGCTCGTCGCCCCGCTCCAGCGCCTCGCCCGTCTCGATCAGGCTGAAGGCCCGGCTGGTCGGGACGCCCAGCGCCTCCAGCATCTCCGCCGCCAGCACCTCGCGCACCCCGCCCTTCAGCGTCAGCCGCCCGTCCGCCCCGCGCGACCACGGCGTTTGGCCGGAACCCTTGGTGGCCAGGTCGAGCAACCGGCCGTCCGCCGCCCGCATCTGCGCCGCCAGGAACCCCCGCCCGTCGCCGAGGTCCGGGTTGTAGGTGCGGAACTGATGCCCGTGATAGCGCATCGCCACCGGCCCGGGCTGGCCGGGCAGGGGCTCGAAGCGGCCGAAATGGGCGATCCATTCCGCGTCGGTCAGGGCCTCCAGCCCGACCGTCGCCGCCGCCCGGTCGTTGCGGAAGCGCAGGATGGTCTGCGGGAACGCCGCCGCCCGCACGGCGTCGCCATAGTCCTCCCCCAGATCGAAGAAGCGCGGCTCGGGGCGGTAGGCGGGGGAGGGAGGCATGACCGCCAGATGCGGCCTGCGGCGCCGAAGGGCAACCGTCACGGGTTGAACGTCCGCGCCCCGACCGTATTGTAGAGCGCAGAGATCAGGCCGGGCCCCGCGCCCGGTCGGGCCGGCGCGGCGCGAACCCGGTCCGGCGCCCGTCGATAACCGGGCGCCACGACAGACCTTTCATCTCAGGAGGCCGCCGTGGCGCGCAGGATCACTCTCGATTTCCTCAGGACCGAGGCCGCCTCCGGCGCGGTGCTCGGCATCGCCGCCCTGGCGGCCCTGATCATCGCCAACTCTCCCCTCGCCGGCGCCTATTTCGGCTGGCTGAAGAGCGAGCACGTGGTTCAGGTCGGACCGCTGCTGCTCGAGCTGTCGATCTCCGAATGGATCAAGGAAGGCCTGATGGCGGTCTTCTTCCTCGTCGTCGGGCTGGAGATCAAATACGAGATCCTCAAGGGCGAACTCAGCGATCCGAAGAAGCTGGCGACCCCGGTTCTGGCGGCGCTCGGCGGCATGATCGCCCCGGCGCTGGTCTACCTGGCGATCTCGGGCCTGCTGGGCGGCCCCCACCAGGGCTGGCCCATCCCGCTGGCCACCGACATCGCCTTCGCCCTGGCCGTGTTTGCGGTGGCCGCCCGCGGCCTGCCGTCCTCGCTGCGGGTCTTCCTGCTGACCCTGGCCATCGTCGACGACCTCGGGGCCATCGCCCTCATCGCCGTGCTGTTCTCGAGCGGCGTCGCCTGGCTGCCGCTGGTCTGGATCGCGGCCCTGCTGCTCGCCGGCGGCGCCGCGGCCCGGTTCGGCAAGATCCCGGCTCCCTTCTGGGTGCTGGGCTTCGCGCTGGTCTGGTACCTGACCGTGCTCTCCGGCCTGTCGACGTCCCTGACCGCCGTGGCCTTCGCCGCCATCGTGCCCGTCGACAACCGCAGCGATCATCAGAGCCCGCTCAAGGAGGCGATGCACGATCTTCACCCCTGGGTCGCCTATCTGATCCTGCCGCTGTTCGCCTTCGCCAAGGCGGGGGTCGGCTTCGGCGGCCTGACGCTCGAACAGGCCTTCGCCCCTCTGGTCGTCGGCGTCGCCCTGGGCCTGTTCGTCGGCAAGCAGCTCGGCGTGTTCGGCGCGGCCTGGCTGGCCTCGGCCCTGAAGATCGGACGCCGCCCCACCGGCTCGACCTGGGCCGAGCTCTACGGCGTCTGCCTGCTGTGCGGCGTCGGCTTCACCATGAGCCTGTTCATCGGCGTGCTGGCCTTTCCCGGAGCCATCGACTCGCCGCAGCAGATCGAGGTCAAGCTGGGCGTGCTCGGCGGCTCGCTCATATCCGCGGTCGTCGGCGCCGCCTTCCTCGCGATTGCTGCCCGACGGCGCAATGATTTGGCCGACGAGGCCGCGGATACTGCCCAATAGTGGGCGAATATTGACCTAGCGTCATCCGTTTCTGTCGCTTTTGCGTCACAGTCAGGCTTTGGGCGCGGCCGAAATGAGGCCGGCCCGCCCCCCGATGCTTGTGGCGGAGTCCGGCTTGGATTACCCCGAATGGTGGAGTTTCCGCGCTCCGCAAGAAGGGCGTGGAACAGGGATCAGGAAACGCCGCGGCGCCCCCGTACATCGCGGGACCCCCGGCCAACGTCGGGGAACCGCCCATGCGCCTTACCAACCTTCTTCGCAGCACCGCGTCGGCCGCCGTCGTCGGCGCCGTGGCCTTCGGCCTGGCCGGGACCGCCTCGGCCCAGGACGTCCAGCAGGGACCGACCACCGTCGACGACATCATCGTCACGGCGCAGAAGCGCGAGCAGAACCTGCAGGACGTGCCGATCGTGGTCACCACCCTGTCGCAGGAGATCCTCGAGGACACCGGCGTCCGCGACATCAAGGACCTGCAGATCCTGACCCCCGGCATGACCGTGACCTCGACCACCACCGAGGCCTCGACCACGGCCCGTATCCGCGGCGTCGGCACGGTCGGCGACAACCCCGGCCTGGAAAGCTCGGTGGGCGTGGTCATCGACGGCGTCTACCGGTCGCGCAATGGCGTCGGCTTCGGCGACCTCGGCGAACTGCAGCGGATCGAGGTCCTGAAGGGCCCCCAGGGCACCCTGTTCGGCAAGAACACCTCGGCCGGCGTCATCAACATCATCACCGAGGCCCCGTCCTTCACCCCGGGCTTCAACGCCGAACTCACCGTCGGCAACTATGGGCAGATGGGGGCCTCGGGCTCGGTCACCGGCCCGATCAGCGACACCCTGGCCTTCCGCCTCTACGCCGCCCGCCGCGTGCGCAACGGCTTTTATGACGTGGACACCGGCGACGGCCCGCGCACCCTGACCGACGACGCCAACCAGGACTTCGGCACCGTCCGCGGCCAGCTGCTGTGGCTGCCGAACGACAACACCTCGGTCCGGGTGATCGCCGACTACTCCAAGCGTGACGAATACTGCTGCGTCGGCGTGCAGGTGCGCACCGGGCCGACCTATCCGTTCATCGACGCCATGTCGAACGGCACGGGCCAGCGTCCGCCGGCCGCCGGCTTCGGCTTCCTGCCCTTCTCGCGCACGGCTTTCGCCAACCGCGACACCGGCCAGGAGATCGAGGACAAGGGCGTTTCGATCGAGGCCAACATCGACCTGCCGAACTTCGGCGGCGCGACCCTGACCTCGGTCACCTCGTGGCGCGACTGGTCCACCGTCAACGGCATGGACATCGACTACACCGGCGCCGACATCGCCTATCGCCTGGAAGACGGCGAGTTCGGCTACACCGTCGACAACCTGACCCAGGAATTCCGCCTCGCCGGTTCGACGGACGCCTTCGACTGGCTGGTCGGCTTCTTCGCCACGCGCGAGAACGTCAACCGCGACGACACCTTCTACTTCGGCGCCGACTACAATCCGGTTCTGGCCTTCCAGGTCTCGGCCGCCCTGAACGGCGCCAACCCGGCGATCCCGATCAGCCCCGCGATCATCGGCTGCTTCACGCGTCCGGGCACCACCTCGCCGCAGATCCAGGGCTGTCTGGCCACCGGCGGAGCCTCGGCCAACCCGCTGCTGCAGCCGACCGGCCCTGTGCTGGTCGCCGGCCAGAGCCTCGACGACCGCTATGAGCAGGAGTCGACCTCGGTCGCCCTGTTCACCAACAACACCTGGCACGTCACCGACCGCTTGGACCTGACCCTCGGCCTCCGCTACACGATGGACGAGAAGTCCCTGACCGGGCTGCAGACCAACGTCGGCCCGAACCAGAACGTCTGCGCCGCCGCCCTCGGCAACCAGGCCGCCATCGGGGGCGCCGTCGGCGCGGCCAATGCGCCGCTGATCCTCGGCCGCCTGTGCCTGCCCTGGTCGAATCCGTTCTACAACAACCGGGTGATCGACGAGAGCGTCGACGACGGCGAGCTGAGCGGCACGATCAAGGCCGCCTACCGCCTCAGCCCCGAGGTTCTGGTCTACGGCTCCTACGCCCGCGGCTACAAGAGCTTCGGCTACAACCAGGACCGGGTGCAGAACGGCGTCACGCCGAACGCCTCCCTGTTCTTCCCGTCGGAAACGGTCGACAGCTATGAGCTGGGGGTGAAGACCACCCTGTTCGACCGCTCGGTCCTCCTGAACGCGACCTATTTCGACCAGACCTTCCACGACTTCCAGCTCAACACCTTCCTCGGCACCGCCTTCGTGGTGGAGTCCATTCCCGAGCTGAGTTCGCGCGGCATCGACGCCGACTTCCTCTGGTTCACCCCGATGGAGGGGCTGAGCTTCCAGGGCGGCGTCACCTGGACCGACGCGGAGTACGGCCAGTTCACCGCCGCCGACCTGTTCACCCCGGGCAACTTCCCCGGCCTGTCGCTCCTGCCCGGCGCCCGTCCCTCGTTCGCCCCGGAATGGTCGGCCACCGGCTCGATCAATTTCGATCGCTCGTTCGGCGACGGCCTGCGCGCCGGCTTCAGCCTCGCCGCGAAATACTCGAGCGACTACAACACCGGCTCCGACCTGCTGCCCTACAAGGCCCAGGACGCGTTCACCATCCTCAACGGCCGCATCTCGGTCGGCTCCGAGGACGAGCGCTGGACGGCGGACTTCTGGGTCCAGAACCTGACCGACGAAGAGTACGTCCAGGTCGCCTACAACGGCTTCCTGCAGGGCGGCGCCTTCCAGGGCACGGTCCAGCCGAACGGCACCTATTACAACCCGGCGCTGGACTCCCAGACCATCGACGCCTTCCTGGGCGCGCCGCGGACCTACGGCGCCACCCTGCGCATCAAATACTGACCGGTTCGCCGACAGGCGAAACGGACCAGCCGGCCGGGGGCGACCCCGGCCGGTTTTGTTTTGGCCGGCGGTCCGGCCGAGGACGGAGGTGGAGATGACGGAGATCGACGAGGCGACCGCCGCGGCGCTGGGCTGGCCGAAGACGAAATACGCCTGGGTCGAGCGCGAGCGGCGCTGGCTGTGCCGGGCCGTCCCCTTCCACCGCGTCATCCGCAGCGAGGCCTTCACCGACCTGTATGTGACGGGCACGCGGCTGCGCCTGCGCGAGGCCATCCCGGCCGATGGAGGGGCGCCCATGCGACGGCTCGGGCGCAAGGCCGACGTCGACCCGTCGACCCGGCTGCTGACCTCGATCTACCTCTCGCCGGAGGAGTACCGCCTGCTCTCCACCCTGCCTGGCGCCGTGCTGCGCAAGACGCGGCACTATCTCGGCAAGGTCGGCGGGGCCGACCTGTCGGTCGACGTCTTCGACGGCCCGCTCAGCGGCCTGGTCATGGCAGAGGCCGAGTTCCAGGACGCCGCGGCGATGGCCGCCTACCCGATGCCCGACTTCGCCGTCCGCGAGGTCACGGACGACCTCCGCTACACCGGCGGCCGGCTGATCGCCGACGGCCTGCCCGACGAGCAGACCGCCTGATCTCCGACGGGCCGGCTACTCCGCCGGCGCGGGACTGCCGCCGCGGTTCGGTTCGTCCCTCTGGCTGGCGAACATCTTGCCCATGCGCCGGGCGAGGAAGCCCGCCACGTCATCGACGATGGTGAAGATCGGCGGGATGAACAGCAGCGACAGGAAGGTCGAGGAAATCAGCCCCCCGACCACCGCGATGGCCATCGGCGAGCGGAACTCGACGTCGGCCCCCCAGCCGAGGGCCACCGGCATCATGCCCGCGCCCATGGCGAAGGTGGTCATCAGGATCGGCCGGGCCCGCTTGTGGGCGGCGTCCATGATGGCGTCGAGCCGGGGCATCCCGTCCTTCTCGGCCATCACGATGTAGTCGACCAGCAGGATCGAGTTCTTGGCCGCGATGCCCATCAGCATCAGCACCCCGATGAGGGACGAGATTGAGAAGCTGGAGCCGCCGATCATCAGGGCCACAAAGGCCCCGCCGATGGCCAGCGGCAGCGAGGCCATGATGGTCACCGGATAGGCGAAGCTGCGGAACAGCAGCACCAGCACGGCGTACATCAGCAGGATGCCGGTGGCGAAGGCGACGGCGAAGCCGGTGATCATCTCCTGGATGAACTCCGCGTCCCCGGCCGGAACCTGGCGCACGCCGGGGGGCAGGGTCTTCACCGACGGCAGCTTCTGCACCGCCGCCGCGGCCTCGCCCGAGCGGATGCCGTCCAGCTCTGCGGTGATCGAGGCGATGCGGGCGCGGTCCTGTCTCAGCACCTGCGACGGGCCGGCCCCGAAGCGGATGTCGGCGACGGCGCTCAGGGGCACCGCCCCGCCGGTGTTGGTCGGCACCCGGAGGTTCTCGAGCACCGACAGGTCCTCGCGGGCGTTGGCGGTCAGCTGAAGGCGGATCGGCACCTGCCGGTCGCCCAGGTTATATTTCGGCAGGTTCTGCGCGATGTCGCCGATCGTGGCGACGCGGATGGTCTGCGAGATGTCGCGCGTCGACACCCCCATCAGGGCGGCCTGGTCCGGCCGCGGCACGACGAGGATCTCGGGCCGGGCGATCGAGGCGGTGTTGACGACGTTGGCGAGGCCGGGAACGGTCCGCATCTCCGCCTCGATCTTGCGCGCGGCGGCCTGCAGGGCCGCCGGATTGTCGCCCAGGATGGCGAAGGTGTAGCTCGTGCCGTCCGACGGCCCCCCGCCCTGATTGCCGGTCCCGGAGCCGATGCGGGCCCCCGCAATGGATTTCCAGCCGTCGACCATCTCCCGCTGGAAGTCCTGCTGGCTGATGGCCCGCTCGCCCTTGTCGACCATGTCGGCGTAGACGTTGGCCTGGTTGACCTCCTGGCCGCCGATCTGGGCGAACACCGAGGTCACCTCGGGACGTTGCTGCAGGTCGCGCGTCAGCCGCTGCACGATGGCGTCGGTCTGGCGCAGCGTGGCGCCGGGCGGCAGTTCGACCGAGAAGGCGGCGCGCCCCTCGTCGCCGGACGGCGAGAATTCGAACGGCACCTTGGTCGCCAGGAACCCGCAGCCAATAAACAGGGCGGTGCCGATGGCGAACACCTTCCACCGGTTGCCCAACGACCAGCGCAGCGCCTTCAGATAGCCGCTCATCCAGAACGGATCGGCGTCCTCGTGCTTGTGGTGCTTCAGCAGATAGGCGGCCATCAGCGGCGTCAGCGTCCGGGCCACGACCAGCGAGAAGGCCACGGACACGCAGGCGGCCAGGGCGAAGGCCTTGAAGAATTGTCCGATGATGCCCGGCATGAAGCCGACCGGCGCGAAAACGGCCAGGATGGTCGCGGTGGTGGCGACCACCGCCAGGCCGATCTCGTCGGCCGCCTCCATCGAGGCGTTGTAGGGCGACTTCCCGTCCCGCATGTGCCGGACGATGTTCTCGATCTCGACGATGGCGTCGTCGACGAGGATGCCGACGGTCAGCGACAGGGCCAGCAGCGTCACCACGTTCAGCGACTGGTCCATCGGGCCCAGCACCGCGAACGCCGGGATCAGCGACAGCGGCATGGCCATGGCGGTGATGAAGGTCGCCCGCCAGTCGCGCAGGAAGATGAACACCACCACCACCGCCAGCACGGCGCCGAGCAGCAGGGCCTCCAGTGAGGCGATGTAGCTCTCCTCGATGTATTCGACGCTGGCAGTGACCTGTTCGATGGTCAGTTCGGGGTGGGCGGCGTCGATCTCGGCGACCCGCGCCCTGACCTTGTCGGCCACCTTGACCTCGCTGGCCGTGCGTGAGCGCAGGAAGTTGAAGGTGACCGCTTCCTGGCCGTTGTAGCGGGCCAGCCGGCGCGGTTCGCTCCAGTGGTCCTCGACCGTGCCCAGGTCGCCGAGACGGACGGACCGGTTGCCGCCCATCGGCACCAGCGTCTCGCGCAGCTGCTCGATCGAGCCGGCGGCGCCGAGGGTGCGGATCGACCGCTCCGAGCCCGAGATGGTGACCCGCCCGCCGGGCAGGTCGCTGTTGACCGCCGTCAGGGCCTGGCTGACCGAGGCGGCCGTCAGCCCGTAGGAGGCGAGGCGGTCGGGGTCCAGCTCGACGCGGACCTCCCGATCGACGCCGCCTGAGCGGTTGACCTCGCCGACGCCGCCGATGGACAGCAGCGAGCGGCTGACCTCGTTGTCGATGAACCAGCTCAGCTCTTCCGGCGTCATCGTCGACGAGCGCACCACCCATGTGATCAGGGCGTCGCCGGTAATGTCGATCCGCTGGACGCTGGGTTCCTGCATGTCCTGGGGCAGGGAGCCGCGCAGGCCGCTCATGGCGTTGCGGACGTCGTTGGTCGCCCGCTCCGTGTCGGTGCCCAGTTCGAACTCGATCGTCGTCACCGACGAGCCGTCGGTGATCTGCGAATTGATATGGCGCACCCCCGACAGGCCCGAGAGGGAATCCTCGATCAGCCGGGTGACCTGCACCTCCATCTCGCTGGGGGCGGCGCCCGGACGGCCCGCGGCGACCAGCACCAGCGGGAAGTCGATGTCGGGGTTGTTGTTGATCCGCATCCCCATGAAGCCGTTGACGCCGGCCAGCGTCAGCAGCACGAACATGAGGATGATCGGGATCGGATTCTTGATCGACCAGGACGAGATGTTCTTCATCGCCGGGCCTTATTTCTTGGCCGCGGCGGCGGGCGCGCGGGCGGCGGCGCGGGCCGGGGCGGCGGCGGGACGGGCCCCCGCGACGGTCACCCGGTCGCCCTCGCCGAGGAAGCCGGCGCCCTCGACCACGACGCGCACCCCCGCCTCGATGCCGCTGACGGCGGTGCGGTCGGCGGCCCGCGACAGGACGGTGACCGGACGGAAATGCGCCCGGCCGTCGGTCCCCATCACGAACACCCCGGCCCGGTTCTCGCGGTACAGCACCGAGGCGGTCGGCACGGTGACGGCCGGCTGGTCGCCGACCTGGATGCGGGCGCGGGCGAACATGCCCGGGCGGAAGCCGCCGCCGCGCAGGGCGATGCGGGCCACGCCCAACCGGGTCTCGGGGTTCACTTCCGGCGTCACGATGCGCACCGTCCCGGTCGTCTCCCCGACCTGGTCGGACGAGATCACGGCGCTCTGGCCGGCGCGGACCAGCCGCAGCTCGGTCTCCGGCACCTGGGCGTCCAGCTCCAGCCGGCCGTCGCGGACGATGCGAAACAGTTCGGTCCCGGGCGAGATGATCTGGCCGCGCGTCACGCTGCGGCTGATCACCAGGCCCGACACGGGCGCCCGGATGGTCGCCTGCGACAGGCGGGTGCGGGTCTCCGACAGCGACGCCCGGGCCGCCGCCAGATTGGCCTGCGAGGCGCGCTGGTTGGCCAGGGCCGTATCCAGTCCGGCCTGGCTGAGGAAGCCGCGTTCCTTCAGTTCCTGGGCCCGGCCGAGGGCGGCGTCATCGCGCGCCGCATTGGCCTCGGCCGTCTGCACCGCGGCCTGCTGCTGGCGCAGCTGGGCCTGCAGCAGGGCAGGATTCATCTGCACCAGCGGCTGCCCCTGACGGACGTAGCTGCCCTCGTCGACGAACACGCCGGTCGCGGTCAGGCCGCCGGTCTCGGCCCCCACCGGCACCTCCTCCCAGGCCGAGACATTGCCCGAGGCGGTGACCGTGCGCGGCAGGTTCTGCAGCGTGGCGGTCGCCACCGTCACCGTCAGGGTGCTGGCGCCCGAGCCGGCCGCCGCCTTGGTCTCGGCCTTCTTGGCCGCGTCCTCGCCGCCGCAGGCGGCCAGCGCCAGCACCAGGGTCAGGACGGCCGCGCCGGCCCAGCTCTTCCGCATCATGTTCGCCACGTCTGATCCCCATCGGGGCGCGGAGGGGGAGCCGCGCGCCAGCTTTCCGGCCGCCAAAACGGGCGAACCTTGTCATCGGCTGTTGAATAGACGTTTCGGGCCCGCTTCTCAAACGCCAATCGACCCCCTTACGCCGATGTAATCCGCCACAAAATCAGTGGCGGAGCGCGGGAGGCCGCCGCCCGCGTTGGCGATCCGGCCCCGCCGTGCTACCGGCCCGCCCATGACGACCCCTCCCATCGAACGCATCCGGAATTTCTCCGTGGTCGCCCACATCGACCACGGCAAGTCGACGCTGTCCGACCGGCTGATCCAGCACACCGGCGGCCTGACCGCGCGCGAGATGAGCGCCCAGGTGCTCGACAACATGGACATCGAGAAGGAACGGGGCATCACCATCAAGGCGCAGACCGTGCGCCTGCACTACAAGGCGAAGGACGGCCTCGACTACGTCCTCAACCTGATGGACACCCCCGGCCACGTCGACTTCGCCTACGAAGTCAGCCGCAGCCTCGCCGCCTGCGAGGGCTCCCTGCTCGTCGTCGACGCCTCCCAGGGCGTCGAGGCGCAAACCCTGGCCAACGTCTATCAGGCCATCGACAACAACCACGAGATCGTCCCGGTCCTCAACAAGATCGACCTGCCGGCCGCCGAACCCGACCGCGTGCGCGAGCAGATCGAGGACGTCATCGGCATCGACGCCTCCGACGCCGTGCTCTGCTCCGCCAAGTCCGGGCTCGGCATCGAGGACGTGCTCGAGGCCATCGTCACCCGCCTGCCGGCGCCGAAGGGTGATCCGAACGCCCCGCTGAAGGCCCTGCTGGTCGACGCCTGGTACGACCCCTACCTCGGCGTCGTCGTGCTGGTCCGTGTCTTCGACGGCACGCTGCGCGCCGGCCAGCGCGTCAAGATGATGCAGAACGGCTCGACCCACCTGATCGACCGGGTCGGCGTCTTCCTGCCCAAGAACACCCCCGTCGAGAGCCTCGGCCCCGGCGAGGTCGGCTTCATCACCGCCCAGATCAAGGAAGTCGCCCACGCCGCCGTCGGCGACACCATCACCGACGAGAAGAAGCCCACCGCCGAACCGCTCAAAGGCTTCAAGGAGGTCCAGTCGGTGGTCTTCTGCGGCCTCTTCCCGGTCGACGCCGCCGACTTCGAGGACCTGCGCGCCGCCATCGGCCGCCTGCGCCTCAACGACGCCAGCTTCACCTATGAGATGGAGTCCAGCGCCGCCCTCGGCTTCGGCTTCCGCTGCGGCTTCCTCGGCCTGCTGCATCTGGAAATCATCCAGGAGCGGCTCAGCCGCGAGTTCAACCTCGACCTGATCGCGACCGCCCCCAGCGTGGTCTACAAGATCAGCCTGCGCGACGGTTCCGAGATCGACCTGCACAACCCGGCCGATCTGCCGGACGTGATGCAGATCATGGAAATCCGCGAGCCGTGGATCAAAGCCACGATCCTCACGCCCGACGAATACCTCGGCGGCGTCATCAAGCTGTGCCAGGACCGCCGCGGCTCCCAGGTCGAGCTCAGCTACGTCGGCTCCCGCGCCCTCGTCGTCTACGAACTGCCGCTCAACGAGGTCGTCTTCGACTTCTACGACCGCCTCAAATCCATCTCGAAAGGCTATGCGTCCTTCGACTACGAGCTGACCGACTACAAGGCCGGCGACCTCGTGAAGATGAGCATCCTCGTCAACGCCGAGCCGGTCGACGCCCTCAGCATGCTGGTCCACCGCGCCCGCGCCGAGACCCGCGGCCGCGGCATGGTCGAGAAGATGAAGGAGCTGATCCCGCCCCACCTGTTCCAGATCCCCATCCAGGCGGCCATCGGCGGCAAGATCATCGCCCGCGAGACCGTCCGCGCCCTGCGCAAGGACGTCACCTCGAAATGCTACGGCGGCGACGCCACCCGCAAGAAGAAGCTGCTCGAGAAGCAGAAGGCCGGCAAGAAGCGCATGCGCCAGTTCGGCAAGGTGGAGATCCCGCAGGAGGCCTTCATCGCCGCCCTCAAGATGGACGAGGACTAGTCGCGCCTCCGCGGCATCGTCCCCGCCTCCTCGATCCGCTCGCGCTCCATCGCATAGCATTCGCACGCCAGCCGCTCGAGCAGCGGCCGGTCGAGGATTCTCGCCACCCCCCGGGCATAGCGGATCGCCCCCCGTTCCTTCAGCTGGGTGGCCGCCTCGTTGATCGTCGTCCGCTGCGTCCCCAGCAGGCCGGCCAGCTCCTCCTGGGTGAAGGCGATGTCCTCGCCCGGCGTCAGGTCCGAGGCTGAAAGCAGCCAGCGCGCCATCCGCGGCAGGGCCTTGTGCGCGGCATTGCAGGCCGCGTGCTGCACCGCCTGCATCTGGTAGATGTACGACAGCCGCAGCAACTGTTCCAACAGCGGCCGGCTGACATGGAACCGCTCGTACAGCACCCGCGCCGGCAGCACATAGACCGTGCCCGGCTGCCTTGCCGCCACCTCCCAGCCGCACGGCGTGCCGGCCATGAACGGCGCCAGCCCCGACAGCCCCTCGCGCCCGACCACCGCCGTCTCAAGCCCCCGGCCGTCGCTCAGCCGCACCAGGTTGGCCAGCTGGGCGTCAGCCGGGAAATGCACCTCCGCCACCGGCGTATCCTGCGCGATCAGCACCTGTCCCGCCGCCACCTCGACCGCCCGCAGGTGCGGCCGCAGCGCCGCCTCGTCGGCGGGCTCCAGCGTGTCGAGGAAATGATTGCCGTAAGCCATCGGGCTCCCTTCGAGGCAGAACAACGTCAGCTCAGCCGGTTCGCTCCGTCGGCGACCCGACACAAGGCCCCTCACGCGCCGGTTGACCCGCCCCCGCCGCCGCGCCACACCACCCCTCGACCGGAGAGTTCACGCCCATGGCCACCGACACCCACAAAGGCGCCGACCGCGCTCCCCGACTGGCCGTGCTGATCGACGCCGAGAACGCCTCGCCCAAGATCGCCGAGGCCCTGTTCACCGAGATCGCCACCCTGGGCGAGGCCTCCGCCCGCCGCATCTACGGCGACTTCGCCTCGGCCCAGATCCAGGGCTGGACCCGCGTGCTGGCCCGCTTCGCCATCCAGCCGCAGCAGAATTTCGCCAACACCAAGGGCAAGAACTCCGGCGACATCGCCCTCGTCATCGACGGCATGGACCTGCTGCACTCGGGCCGCTTCGACGGCTTCTGCCTGGTCTCCTCCGACGCCGACTTCACCCGTCTGGCCTCGCGCATCCGCGAAGAGGGCGTCGACGTCTACGGCTTCGGCGAGCGCAAGACGCCCGAGAGCTTCCGCCAGGCCTGCACCCGCTTCATCTACACCGAGAACCTCAGCGCCCCCGCCGCTTCCGACAATGACGACGACGAGGTCGCCGCCGCCCCCGGCGCCGGCTCCGGCCGCGCCCGCAAGCCCGCGGCCGCCGGCGCCACCCCGGCCCCCGGCAAACGCCCCCCGTCCGAAGCCGCCCGCCTGATCGCCACCGTCATCGCCGACATGGACGAGGACGGCGCCGGCTGGGTCAACGCCGGCGGCATCGCCAACCGCCTGCGCAACGCCTACCCCGACTTCGACCAGCGCTCCTACGGCTATGCGAAGCTGTCGGATTTGATCCGGGCGACCGGACGGTTCGAGGTGGAGACCAGCGCGGGCGGGGCGATGAAGGTAAGGGATCGGGCGTAGGGGCTTCCTATCTCGAGTTGGTAGAGGCGGCGGCGAGACAGCGGTACGCTCCAACCATGCCGACCGTCGTGCTTCCTGCCGCATGCCTCACTTGGCTGGCCGAGGCGGACCTCATCATGACGCGGGACTGGTGTACCGACTCATCCGACCCTGGTTAGTCGTCAGAGGACGCGCTGCGTCATTGGCGAGACGGCGAGTCCTGAGGACCTCGTGGCGTGGTTCGCAAAGAAGTGCGGCCTGATCCGCTAGGGCCAATTCGCGCTACGCGGCGCCGAAGGCTTCTCGGTGTAAGCGAATGTACTTCGGATGTGGCCACTGGGATCGGTCCTTCGGGAGGCGAAGTTGGTCCATCTGTCTTTCAAACAAGCTTCGCAATTCTGCTGGAACTCGGTTGTGAGCGACCAAGAGCCGATAGTCGTCGGTGATGGAAATAAGGTGACGGTCAAAGAGCCAATGGACGGTACCCGATAAGGCCATGCCATTCTGGACAACGTCAGGTCCGCCAGTCTCAACCGGCCAGATATGAGCGGCCTGAACTTCTGAGCGACCGCCGCCGTTGATGATCCTGAGGCCAGTGACGGCGCAGGTATCATTGTAGGCCTGACAAACCAGCCGCCGAAAATTCGCGTCGCGAACCTTGCGATTCACCAGAGTCTGCTCGATCCGGCGAACAAAATCCTCGCCAGGTGCAGGTGAATAGCCCGAGAGCGGGATCGCTGAAGTATCGGCTACTCCGGGCCCGTACCGGATGAGGTTTTCCGCCGATAGCGTCTCGCCCAGTCCGGCTGCGACAATGGAGCTGAAGTCTTCATCAGAAATGGCCCTCAACGACTTGCCTTGCAGGTACTGCCCAAGCCGGCGGGGATCGCGAATTGCGCGAAGGGGTTCCTCCCAATAAACCCGTTCGGGAGCGGAAGCGAAAAGAACCGGGGGCTCGAACGGCAAGTAATCTTCGATATAGGCGTAGGCGTAGCCGGGCTGTTCGATATCGGGCTCGACCGCGACCACTCTCCCCGTGCCAATGTATGCGCGTCTTCCCCCGTTCCGCTGAGGCTCGCGGTACAGCACCCAATCTCCCAGTGCACCGTGGGCGACGGCCAAGTAGTCTCTTCGGGCCGGGAAATGGTAGCGCTCGGAGCTGTCCTTGTAGCCCGAGCCCGACTTCGTATCGAACACGCCCTTCACGTCCGACCGCCCCTGTTGGCGATGACGGCTGCCGGCCTCGCGTCAAGCTCTTTGAACGGACTTGGTGTGCCTATCTGAATCGCTTGGCCCGGAAACGTTCGAGAATTTCCATCGCGGAAGTCCGCGTGACGGGAAGCGTCGTCGTCGGGCCCGCCGGGCCCCACACAATCGTGTCTAGTATGGTGGGAACGATCTCCCAGTCGAAGGCTAGCCCATGCCATTCGGCGGTCGAGAGAAGGTGGTACATCTCGTCGACGTATCGGGCGAGTTCCACCGCAGCCGTCCGTAGGTCTGCGGTGCCCCGCTCCGATCGCCAGTGAAACAGAGCGAGGTTCCGGAGGCGCTCCGGCGGTCTGGAGCGCCGATCCAACTCTTCCCAAACACAAAGCGCTGTTTCGACTTCGTCTGCCGAATAGGTCGCGGAATTGAGACGAAGCAGAGTCATAGCCGACGATGACTCTACCGAACGCGCCGGTCCACCCGATACCTATCGAGAGTTGGTACATGATCGCCCCTCCGACCGGAGGTTAGGCGAGTTCGGTCACGTCGCGCCAGGCCCCTCCGGCGCCAAGGCTCTTTCGCCCTTCGTGTCCTTCGTGCCCCTTCCTTTGTGCCCTTCGTGATGAACCTCGGCTCCCGACCCCGTGACGCTGTGCTGACAATCCGGGAACTCATAGTCGGGTTCAGCGGAAACTCTCCCGCCTTTCCAAAGACATCCCTTTTTCTCGACCCCCTCTCCTGCGCACAGCATCCGGCGGGCGCATAATTCACCCATCCCGTCGGTGGGGAGGGCGTCGGATCCACGTTCCTCGACGACGGCGGGCGCGGAGGTCGATGGATGGCCTCTGCTTGCTCGCCGCGCACCGAAGGCGCGGAGCGCCTGGGCCGCCCACCGGCGGTCTGCAGGTCCGTCCCGCGCCGGCGTCCGCAAGGCCGCCGGCGTGTTTCCGGCAAGGCTCCAACG
>NZ_DASPMM010000029.1:0-8820 GCF_035627055.1 Brevundimonas sp.
CGGTCTGCAGGTCCGTCCCGCGCCGGCGTCCGCAAGGCCGCCGGCGTGTTTCCGGCAAGGCTCCAACGGGCCGCCAGCCGGTAGGGTGCGTGGAAAACGGCCGCGCGGGGCGTCTGTCTCGTCGAAACGGTAACACAACCCATCACCGGGCGAGGCCCGGCGACCCCGCGCCCTCCCCACCTTTCGCGGCCCGCGCCCCGGAAGACGAAGACCCATGCCTGCCGCCTGCTGCCTGCTGCCTGCTGCCTGCTGCCTGCCGCCTGATCCCTGCTCTCCCTCCCTTCACCCCCTCCCCCGAAACCGCTATCAGCCCCCGATGACCCTCCCCCACGCCCTGAACGGTCTCGGCGACATCGCCGCCGACTACGACATCCTGCTCTGCGACGTCTGGGGGGTGATCCACAACGGCCGCGAAAGCTGGCCCGAGGCCTGCGCCGCCCTGACCCGCTTCAACGAACAGGGCGGACACGTGGTGCTGATCTCCAATTCGCCGCGCCCCTCTTCCGACGTCGTGGCCCAGCTCGACCGCCTCGGCGTGCCGCGCGACAGCTGGAAGGCCTTCGTCACCTCCGGCGACGCCACCCGGGCCGAACTGGCCAAGCGCGCCCCGGGCCCGGCCTGGATCATCGGTCCCGACCGCGACTGGCCGCTCTACGAGGGCCTCGACCTGGCGCGCGCCGACGGGGCCGCCGACGCCGCCTTCATCTCCGTCACCGGCCCCGTCGACGACGAAACCGAAACCCCCGAAGACTACCGCGAGCGCCTCGCCGCCGGCGCCGCCCGCGACCTCGAACTGATCTGCGCCAACCCCGACCGCGTGGTGCAGCGCGGCGACCGGCTGATCTACTGCGGCGGTTCCCTCGCCGACCTCTACGAAAGCCTCGGCGGCCGCGTCACCATGGCCGGCAAGCCCTACGGCCCGATCTACGAACTGGCCATCCACGAAGGCGCGAACCTGCTCGGCCGCACGGTCAACCGCGCCCGGGTGCTGTGCATCGGCGACGGCGTAGTCACCGACGTGCTCGGGGCCAATCGCCAGGCCCTCGACTGCCTGTTCATCGCCCAGGGCATCCACGGCGACGCCGCCAAGGGTCCGGACGGCCGCCTCGATCCGGCGCGCGCCGGCGCCCTGCTGCAGGCGGAAACCACCTGGGCCCGCTACGCCATGCTCGATCTGGCGTGGTGAGCCCGGCCCTTTGCGCCCTGGCTGGCGTCGGCGCGACTCCAAAAAATGGCCCCTTCAAAGGCAATTCAGGCTAAGCCCCGGGAATGGAACTGGTCACGACACATCCCTCGGGCGGCTACATCCTCGAGGAGCTCCACGTCGGCATGGCGGCCGAAAAGGTCATCCACGTCTCCGATGAGCGCATCCGCCTGTTCGCCGAGGCCTCCGACGACTTCAACCCCGTCCACCTCGACGACGCCTTCGCCTCCAAGACCGCCTACCGCGGCCGCATCGCCCACGGCCTGCTGTCGGCCTCGTTCGGCTCGGCCGTGGTCGGCACCATCCTGCCCGGGGCCGGCGCCATCTACATCTCCCAGACCCTCGGCTTCCACCTCCCTGTCCGCCCCGGCGACGATGTCGTGGTCCGCATCAGCGTCGTCTCCGTCGACCAGGAAAGCGCCCGGGTCGAGCTGAACTGCGAGGGCTTCGTCGACGGCAAGCTGATCATGGACGGCGTCGCCGTGGTCCGCGTGCCCCGCCGCCGGCGTCCCGCGAAGGGCTGACTTGGTCGAGATCGTCACCGACTGGCGCGGCCTGCCTGACAGCCTCAAGGGGGCGGCGGTGGCCATCGGCGCCTTCGACGGCGTCCACCGCGGCCATCAGGCGGTCATCGCCGGGGCCCGCGAGGCCGCCCGCTCCCTCGGCGCCCCGCTCGGCGTGGTCAGCTTCGACCCGCACCCGCGCCGCTGGTTCCAGCCCGACGCCGCGCCCTTCCGCCTGATGACGCCGGCCCAGATGGCCCGCGCCCTTCAGCCCCTCGGCGTCGACCGCCTCTACCGCCTGCCCTTCGACGCCGACATGGCCGCCATGTCGGACGAGGCCTTCGCCCGCGACGTCCTCGCCTCGGGCCTGGGCATTCGCCACGCCGCCGTAGGCTTCGACTTCACCTACGGCAAGGGCCGCACCGGCTCGCCCGAGGGCCTGCGCCGCCAGGGCGGGAGCCTTGGCTTCACCGTCACCGTCTGCGACCGCGTCGACGATCCCGACGGCCTCAAGCTCTCCTCCTCCGCCGTCCGCGAGGCCGTCCACGCTGGCGACATGCTCCGCGCCGCCGCCATCCTCGGCCGCCCCTTCGCCATCGAGGGCGAGGTCATCCACGGCGACAAGCGCGGCCGCACCATCGGCGTGCCCACCGCCAACGTCCGCCTCGGCGACTACATGCGCCCCGCCTACGGGGTCTACGCTGTCCGCACCCGCCTCCCCGACGGCCGGACCTTCGACGGCGTCGCCAGCCTCGGCCTGCGCCCCATGTTCGCGCTCGACGAGCCCTTGCTCGAGGTCTGGCTCTTCGACTTCGACGGCGACCTCTACGGCCAGACCGTCGAGACCCGGCTGATCGCCTTCCTGCGCGGCGAACAGACCTTCGACGGCCTCGACGCCCTCAAGGCCCAGATCGACGCCGACGCCGTAGCCGCCCGCGCCGCCCTGCGGCTGGCGCCGTCATGAACCGCCTGCTAGACCGCTCCCACCATGACCGTCCGCGTCCTTCGCCCGATTTCGATTATCCGCCCGGCGTAGCGCCGCAGGGCTTTTGCCCCGCGCACGCCGGGATCTCGAAATCCACGCGAACGATCACACACGACGAAACGAGACTTCATGGCTGACGCCAGCGACATGCCCACCGGCCGCGACTACCGCGAGACCGTCTTCCTGCCGGAGACGCCCTTCCCCATGCGCGGCGGCCTGCCCCAGAAGGAACCGCTGATCCTCGAACAGTGGGGCGACCTCTACGGCAAGCTGCGCGCGCAGCGTCAGGCCGAGGGCGCGCCCCTCTACGTCCTCCACGACGGCCCGCCCTACGCCAACGGCGACATCCACATCGGCCATGCGCTGAACAAGACGCTGAAGGATTTCGTGGTCCGCAGCCGCTTCCTGCTCGGCTACGACGTCGATTACGTCCCCGGCTGGGACTGCCACGGCCTGCCGATCGAGTGGAAGATCGAGGAACGCTACCGCGCCCAGGGCAAGCGCAAGGACGAGGTCTCCAAGGCCGAGTTCCGCCAGGCCTGCCGCGAATACGCCGCCGGCTGGATCGACGTGCAGCGCGACCAGTTCAAACGCCTCGGCATCGTGGGCGACTGGGACAATCGCTACGCCACGATGGACTTCTCCACCGAGGCCGCCATCGTCGCCGAGTTCCACAAGTTCAAGAACTCCGGCCAGCTCTATCGCGGCTCCAAACCGGTGATGTGGTCGCCCGTAGAACGCACCGCCCTGGCCGACGCCGAGATCGAATACCACGACCACGTCAGCCCGACCGTCTGGGTCAAATTCCCCGTCACCGGCGCCACCGACGATCACCCTGACGACCTGCTGGCCTTCCGCCACGCCAATCCGTCGGTGGTGATCTGGACCACCACGCCGTGGACCATCCCGGCCAACCGCGCCATCAGCTACGGCCCCGAGATCGCCTACGGCCTCTACGAGGTCACGGCCATGGAGACCGGGCTGGAGTTCGAACCCTGGGCCAAGCCGGGCGACCGCCTGATCCTCGCCGACAAGCTGGCCGAGGAGGTCTTCCGCGCTGCGAAAATCGCCACGTGGACCCGCATCGACGATCTGAACCCGTCCGGACTGGAATGCGCCCACCCGCTGGCGGCCCTGTCGTCCGGCTACGGCTTCTCGGTGCCCCTGCTGGCCGGCGACCACGTCACCGACGACGCCGGCACCGGCTTCGTCCACACCGCCCCCGGCCACGGCGCTGACGACTTCGAGGTCTGGAAGGCCCACGGCCATCACGAGGTGCCCGACACCGTCGACCCCGACGGCGCCTACTACGAGCACGTCCCCCTGTTCGGCGGCCTGAAGGTCCTCGAGACCGAGGGCAAGAAGACCGGCAAATTCGGCCCCGCCAACGGCGCGGTGATGGAGAAGCTGATCGAGGCCGGAAACCTGCTGGCCCGCGGCCGGATGGAGCATTCCTATCCCCACAGCTGGCGTTCCAAGGCCCCGGTCATCTTCCGCAACACGCCGCAGTGGTTCATCCGCATGGACCAGCCGCTGAAGGACGACGGCACCCTGCGTGAACGCGCCCTCGCCGCCATCGACGCCACCGCCTTCCACCCGGCCGCGGGCAAGAACCGCATCCGCACCATGGTCGAGAGCCGCCCCGACTGGCTGATCAGCCGCCAGCGCGCCTGGGGCACGCCCTTGGCCATGTTCGTCGACAAGGAAACCGGCCAGCCCCTGCACGACCCGGAGGTCGACGCCCGCATCCTCAAGGCCATCGCCGAGGGCGGCGCCGACGCCTGGTTCGACCGGCCCGACGCCGACTTCCTCGGCGCCCACGACGCCCAGCGCTACGAGAAGATCACCGACATCCTCGATGTCTGGTTCGACTCCGGCTGCACCCACGCTTTCACCCTCGAGCCGCGCGATCCGGCTCACGGCTACACCGGCGACCGCCCGTCGCACTGGCCCGCCGACCTCTATCTCGAAGGCTCGGACCAGCACCGCGGCTGGTTCCAGTCCAACCTGCTCGAAGGCTCCGGCACCCGCGGCCGCGCCCCTTACGACGCCGTCCTCACCCATGGGTTCACCCAGGATGAGAACGGAGAGAAGATGTCCAAGTCGAAGGGGAACACGACCGACCCCGCCGTGGTCATCAAGGAATCGGGCGCCGACATCCTTCGCCTCTGGGTCGCCCTGGTCGACTACGCCGAGGACCAGCGGATCGGAAAGCAGATCCTCCAGACCACGGTCGACGCTTACCGAAAGCTGCGAAACACTGTGCGCTACCTACTCGGCGCGCTGGCCGATTTCGACGAGGCTGAACGCCTGCCGCTCGACCAAATGCCGCCGCTCGAACGGTTCATTCTCCACCGCCTGTGGGAGCTGGACCGCGACGTCCGCGCCGCCTACCGCGACTACCGCTTCCAGGACGTCGTCCGCCCGGTGCTGGAGTTCTGCTCGAACGATCTCTCGGCCCTGTATTTCGACATCCGTAAGGACAGCCTCTACTGCGACCGTCCCGACGCGATCCGCCGCCGCGCCGCCCGCACGGTGATGCATGAGGTCTTCCTGCGCCTCACCGCCTGGCTGGCCCCCCTGACCCCCTTCACCATGGAAGAGGCCTGGACCACGCGCTTCCCCGACCCCGGGACCAACTGCGCCCGGGTCATCCCGGAGACGCCGGACGCCTGGCGCAACCCGGCCGAGGCCGAGCGCTGGGCCGGTGTCCAGACTGTGCTCGAGATCGTCAATGAAGCCCTCGAGGGCGCTCGCCGCGACAAGATCATCGGCGGCGCCCTCGACGCCTGGCCCGTGGTCACGGGCCCGGCCGAGGCTTTCGCCCCCTTCGAGGGTCTAGACGCCGCCGAGGTGTTCCGCACCTCGGGCGCCGAGCTGAAGGCGGGCGGCGACGCGGTGACGGTCGAGGTCCGCCTCGCCGACCATCCGAAATGCGCCCGCTCATGGCGGCGCGTCCCGGACGTCGGTTCAGACCCGGACTATCCCGAGCTCAGCGCCCGCGACGCCGATGCGGTTCGCTGGTGGGACGCGCGCCGGACGTAGAAAAAGGCCCCGCCGAAGCGGGGCCTGACCGGCTCAGGTGCGGTCGGCGGACTGCTCCCGCATCCGCTGCGCCTGCCGCTCCATCTCGTCGGCCTGCTCCGGCAGCCGCCGGGACAGGTCGATCAGTTCGGCGTCGGTGACGGTGTTGCCCCGCGCCCGGTTCTCCTCGATCTGCCGCGCGCGATAGGCGGGGTCACGCAGCCGGCCGGCCTCCTCGCGCATCTCCCGCGCGCCGCGATCCATCTGCTCGGCGCCGTTGCGCATTTCAACGCGGGCGCGCGCCATGGCGTGGCGGGCTTCCTCCCGCGCCGCGCCGGCGTGGACCCGGGCCTGGGCGGCGGCGGCCTGCGCCTCGGCGGTCGCGGCCCGCGCCTGTTCCATGGCCGCGGCGTGTTGGACACGCGCCTCAGCGTGCACACGCGCGGCTTCCGCACGGGCGACCCGCGCCTGTTCCCGGGCGTGGCCCGCCTGGACGCGGGCCTCCGCCGCCTCGCGCATCGCCTGTTCGTAGGTTCGGCGCGTCTCGGGGTCCATCTCCTCGACGGAGCGGTACACGTGCACCTGACCGCCGTCGGAGATCGTGATGCGGGAGCCGTCCTGGCCTCGCGGCGGCGCTGGCGGGGCCGGCGGCGCAGGGGGCGCGGGGGGCGCGGCGGGCGCGGGCAGGGCCAGAAGCGCGGGTAGGGCCGGAGGCGCGGGCGGCGCCGGCGGAGCAGGGATCGCGACCGGAGCCTGCGGCGGGGCCGGCGGCGGGGCCGGCGGCGCCGGCGCCCGCTGGGTGATCTCCAGGGCGGCGATGGGCGTGGCGATCGCCACCAGGGCGCCGATGGCGAGCGCCATCGACAGGGGCCGGGGACGGGAAGCCTGTCGGATAGTCATGATGCGTTTGATCCTTCGGGTCAGGGAGTGGACGTTCCCCGCCATGCCGACGGCGGCGGGCTGACGGAACTCGGCGGCGAGGCCGACGAGGGCGCGGGCGTAGGTCCGGCGGTCCACCGCGGCGAGGGCGGCGGCGTCGGCGGCGTCCTCCGTCCGGCTCGCCAGGGTGGCGTGCAGCAGCCAGACCAGCGGGTTGAACCAGAACAGGGCGAGGGCGAGGCGAGACAGGGCCAGGAACAGCCAGTCATGGCGGCGGACGTGGGCCAGTTCGTGGGCGATGACGGCGGCGGCGTTCTCCGGTCGTGCGAGGCACGAGTCGCCGATCAACACCACGCCGGGCGGCAGACCCCAACTGAGCGGCGCCTCGACCTTGGGCGAAGCGACGAGCCGCGGCCGTCGGCCTGCTGTCAGGCGCTCCAGCGGCAGGGTCCACGCCGGATCCGTCACGGCCGCGCCGCACCGGGTCCAGCGCCGCAGGGTCAGCACGCCGAGGACAAATCGACCGAACACCGCCAGGGCGCCGAGCGCCCAGACGCCTGCGATCGTCTCAACGGGCGACGGCCGCGGGATGGATCCGTGGAGGGACAACCCTTCCACCGGCGTGACCGAGCCTTGCCAGATCACAGGATGCAGGGCGGCTGGTTCGACCTGCGTCGCCGGCAGCAGGGCGATCTGCAGTCCGGGCGCCAGCGCCATGACCAGCGGCATGCCGAGCAGGACGCAGACCGTGGCGCGCAGGACGTCGACCCGGTCCACCGGGGCGCGGAAGTTCAGGACGACCGACAGGAGCAGGCCGGCGGCGGCGATGACGGCGGACTTGGCCAGGAGCTCCAGGAGCAGCTCGACGCTCATGATCCGCGCTCCCTCGCCTCGTCAATGGCCCGCTCGAGGGCCTCCAGTTCCTCCGGCCTGAGCCGTTGGGTCAGGCCGAGCAGGGCGGTGGCGGCCATCGCCGCCGAGCCGGCGAAGAAGGTGTCGACGGTGCGGCGCAAGGCGCTGGTGGCGATCGCCTCCGGACGCGGCAGGGGCCGGTAGACGACGCCGTCCTCGTCGGCGCTCCGCCCGACCAGGCCCTTGGCCTCGAGGCGGGCCAGCAGGGTCCGGACCGCCGAGTCGCTGAGGTCTCCGGTCATCGCCGCGCGCACGGCGCTGACCGCGCCCTTCTCGAGGCGGCAGAGGGTCTCGAAGACCTCTCTCTCCCGGCGCGGCAAGGTTTCGATCATCACGGCTCCGCTCGAAGTGGCGCTACATACGTAGCGCTACACTTGTAGCGGAACAAGTCGGGATTGTGGCGGCCGGATGAACTCGGCGTAAGGCGGTCCGGCAGGTCCGGCGCGCGAACAGCAAAAAGCCCCGCCGGCGGGAGCCAAGCGGGGCTTTGAGATCTTGGGTGCGGGAGCAGGATTTGAACCTGCGACCTTCAGGTTATGAGCCTGACGAGCTACCGGGCTGCTCCATCCCGCGGCAAACGGTAGTGCAAGGGAAGAGCGGTTCGAGAAGACACAATCATATATCCGTCTGGTAGACCCGGCGGCGACCTACTCTCCCGCGCCTTAAGACGAAGTACCATCGGCTCTGGAGGGCTTAACGACCGAGTTCGGAATGGGATCGGGTGGGGAACCTCCGACATAGCCACCAGGTCAACCAGGCGGATAGACGATTGTGAGAAGACATTGTCAGCCTTGGCGGTAACCAAGGAAATCGAATGAGTTTTGCTGAGAAACGATCAAGCCGATCGGATTATTAGTACCAGTAAGCTTCATGGGTCGCCCCACTTCCACACCTGGCCTATCAACGTGGTAGTCTTCCACGATCCTCAGCGAAGCCTTGTTTTGAGGTTAGTTTCCCGCTTAGATGCTTTCAGCGGTTATCTATTCCATACATAGCTACCCTGCTGCGCAGCTGGCGCCACGACAGGTCCACCAGAGGTATGTCCATCCCGGTCCTCTCGTACTAGGGACAGATCCTCTCAAGCTTCGAACACCCACGGCAGATAGGGACCAAACTGTCTCACGACGTTCTGAACCCAGCTCACGTACCACTTTAAATGGCGAACAGCCATACCCTTGGGACCTGCTCCAGCCCCAGGATGTGATGAGCCGACATCGAGGTGCCAAACTTTGCCGTCGATATGGACTCTTGGGCAAAATCAGCCTGTTATCCCTAGAGTACCTTTTATCCGTTGAGCGATGGCCCTTCCACGC